>NZ_JAAGUY010000024.1 GCF_010868145.1 Nocardia cyriacigeorgica | reverse complement strand
TGCTCTCCAGGAGCATGCGCCGCGTTTGGTGGAGCTAAGGGGAATCGAACCCCTGACCTTCTCGATGCGAACGAGACGCGCTACCAACTGCGCTATAGCCCCGTGCGGTTCTGGCGGGAACCGCGCTGTGACACTGTAGCAGGAGGCGGGCACCGATTCCGAATCGGGCCCGCCACCTGGGGTTATTGGCCGGCGGCGCGGCGCATGTCACCGCCGGCGGCGCGGTTGCGGACGGCGCGGGCCGCGGTGGCGTCGAAGGCTTCGAGGTGCTCGAAGGCCGGGTCTTCGTCGTCGGTCTCGAGCAGATCGGAGCGGCGGCGCAGGGCGCGGGCGGTGTCGCGGTCCATGCCGCGGCGCGGGGCCGGCGCCGCCGGCTCCTCATGCTCCTGTTCGGGGCGCTGCTGGGCGCGGGAGAGGCGGGCGCTGCGGCGGCGGCGGATGTCTTCTTCCATGCGGACCTGCTTGCGCAGGTATGCCAGGTAGGTGACGAGGACGGCCCCGGCCAGCCCGCAACCCCACCAGAAGATGGGCGCGATCGCCAGAGCCAGGGCACCGCACAGGATGGCGCCGAGCAGCAGGCCGAGCACCGCACGCTGGCGGAAGGTGTAGCGCGCGGCACGGGCGATGGCGTCGGCTTCCGGATCGAAGCCGCCGCGACCGCGCCTGGTGGGGATGAAGTCGGTGTGCTCGGTGCCGGTGTCGCGGTCCGACTCGGCTACGGCGGGCAGTGCCGAACGCGCCGGCGGTATCCGGGCGGCAACGGGATCGTGCTCGGAGTCCTCGGCGTCGCGGTCGTCGTAGGCGTCATGGTCGTCGTAGCCGTCGCGGTCGTCGCGGGCATCATGGTCGTCGCGGGTCTCACGGTCGGAATGCTCGGCCTCCGCGTCGCCGGGCACATCGGATTCCGTGTCGCCGTCGGTGTCCGCGGCCTCGGCCGCATCCAGGTCATCGAGCTCGGTCTCAGCCACCGCGCGGCGGGTCGCCGTCGCGGTCTTGGTACCGCCGGTCTCTGTGACGTCTCCCGGCGTGTTCTGTTCCTCGTCAGCCTCGGTGACGGGCTCGTCGGCCGAAGTCGTCATCCGATCCTCCGCATCATCGCTGTGGGGACGCTTTCTCTGCACTCGTCTCGGCTGCCAATCGGGGTCGCTCTCATGCCCGGCGGCGGGCCCGGACTTGGTGCGCCGCTTGGAACCTCCGCGATGCAGCACCCGGGTGGCGAGTGCCGTGTCGGTGGTCTGCCGGATCCGGGGATGCCGGTCGGCGAGTATCGGGAACAGGACGAAGACCCAGAGTACGACCAGGCCGATCCACAAGATCGAATTCGGCATCGCCGTCAGCACCTCCGTCCCCGCCTGATCTGGTTCCGACCCACGCCCCGCGCCCCGTCGCGGTGACAGTCCGGCTGCCGCACAGGCGCTGCGGCATGGTCGCCGGTCGGGTCGCAGGCTCCCTGCCGATGGCGCAGGGCGCACCACCGACGTCCGTAGGTTAATTCCGGGTACGAGCATGATCCGGCAGGCGCGCCGTGCACATCCGCCACACCCGTCACATTTCCACCATCGCGGCCCGTCGTCGGGCCCGCTCTCACAGCAGAGTCAACCGGCCTTCCCGTGCCAGCCGGTCCACAACCGTCCCGGCCACCTCTTCCACGGTCAGGCCGACCAGTAGATGATCGCGCCACGCGCCGTCGACGTCCAGATAACGGCGTAACAGCCCTTCCTCACGGAACCCGACGTTGCGCAGCACCGCCTGGCTGGCCAGATTCTCCGGCCGCACCGTCGCCTCGACGCGATGCAGGCCGACCGGCCCGAAGCAATGATCGAGGCCGAGCGCCAGCGCTGCGGTCGCCACGCCCTGACCGCCGAGATCCTTGGCCACCCAGTAGCCGATCCACGCCGACCGCAACGCGCCGCGCACTATATTGCCGACGGTCAGTTGCCCGCTGAACACCCCGTTCACCTCGATGACCAGTGGAATCATCGCGCCGCGCCGAGCTTCGGCCTTCAAGCTCGACCACAGCGAGGGCCAGTTGGAGGCATGGTTGCGCGCTTCCCAGGCGCCACGGCCGGTCGGCTCCCACGGCTCGAGATGCTCTTGGTCCCGCAACCGGATCCGGCTCCACGCGGCCGCGTCACGCAGCCGGACTGGACGTAACGCCACCTGCCCTGCCGCGACACGCACCGGGCCCAGATGTGCCGGCCACCCGGGATGCTGGGTGGCCCGGAAGACGTTCATGGTCTCCACGTTCAGCCGCGCTGCGCGAGGAAGGCGACCTGGACCTCATCGCCGGTCCTGATCTCGGTGTCGTCGGGATCGACGACGATGAGGCTGTTCGCCTCCGCCAGCGTCGCCAGCAGGTGCGAAGACGCGCCCGCACCCGAGCCGAGCGGCTGCACCAGGTATTCGCCGGTGGCTTCATCGCGCATCAGCTGCGCACGCAGGTAGCCCCTGCGGCCCGCCATGGACTGGATCGGAGTGATCGTGCGGGCGTGCACGATCCGCCGCATCGGCTGCCGCCGCCCGAGCGCGATCCGGATCAGCGGCCGCACCATCACCTCGAACACCACCAGCGCGCCGACTGGATTGGACGGCAGCAGGAACGTCGGCACCTCGTCGCGACCCAGCCGCCCGAATCCCTGCACGGACCCGGGATGCATAGCGACCCTGGCGATCTCCAGTTCACCGAGTCCCTCCAGCGCCTCACGCACCTGCTCGGAGGCCCAACCACCGACAGCACCCGCGATCACCACGACTTCCGAACGCACCAGCTGACCTTCGACCACATCGCGCAGGCGGCGCGGGTCGGCGTCGACGATGCCGACCCGGTTGACGTCGGCGCCGGCATCGCGCGCAGCGGCGGCCAGTGCATAGGAATTCACGTCGTAAACCTGGCCGGGGCCGGGGGTTCGGTCGATATCGATCAGTTCGGCGCCCACCGAGATGACCGACAGCCGTGGCCGCGGATGGACCAGCACCTTGTCCTGACCGACGGCGGCGAGCAGACCGACCTGCGCCGCACCGATGATGGTGCCTGCGCGCACCGCGACATCGCCGGGCTGCACGTCGTCGCCGATGCGACGGACGTAATCCCCGGAGCGCACCGGCTCGTAGACCTTGATCCGCGCACGGCCACCGTCGGTGAAATCGATCGGCAACACCGCATCGGCCAGGGTCGGCAGCGGGGCGCCGGTATCGACACGCACCGTCTGCCGCGGCTGCAACCGGATCGGCTGACGTGATCCGGCGACGACCTCGCCGACCACGGGCAGCGTCAGATCGACCAGTTCGCCTTCTTCGTCACGGATTTCGGCCCCCGCCGAGGCGACGTCGACGCTGCGCACCGCATAGCCGTCGATGGCGGCCTGATCGAAGCCTGGCAGCGGCCGTTCGGTGACCACATCCTCGGCGCACAGCAGGCCCTGCGCCTCGGAGATCGCGACCCGGACCGGCCGGGGCGCGACCGCCGCCGCGGTCACCTTGATCTGCTGATCTTCAACCGAGCGCATCCAGCCCTTCCCGATCTCCCTCGCCCATCGGGCGATCTCTTCCTACGTGCTCACCTGCGGATCCCAGTCGGGGCCCAGCCGATGTTGCAGCCATTCACGCAGTGCCGGACCGTATTCCTCCCGCTCCAGCGCGAAATCCACCGCAGCACGAAGATAGCCGCCCGGGTTGCCCAGATCGTGGCGCGACCCACGGTGAACCACGACATGGACCGGATGACCCTCGGCGATCAGCAGCGCGATCGCGTCGGTCACCTGCAGTTCGCCACCCGCACCCGGCTCGATGCGGCGCAATGCGTCGAAGATCGCCCGGTCGAGCAGGTATCGACCGGCCGCGGCGTAGGTCGACGGCGCATCGCCCAGGTCGGGCTTCTCCACCATCCCGTTGACGCGCAACACATCCGGGTCGGCGACGCCGGGAACCGGGTCGACGTCGAATACCCCGTAGGCGCTCACCTGGTCTTTGGGCACGTCGATCGCGCACAACACCGAACCGCCGCGTTCGCGCCGCACCCGGCTCATCACGTCGAGCACCCCGCAGGGCAGCACCAGATCGTCGGGCAGCAGCACCGCGATGGCGTCCTCGTCGGCGTCCAGGGCGGTTTCGGCCTGCGCGATCGCATGACCGAGCCCGAGCGGCTCCTCCTGCACGACCGAGGTGACATCCAGCAGGCCCGGCGCCTTGCGCACCTTCTCCAGCAGATGGAACTTGCCGCGCTCGGCGAGCGTGCTCTCCAGCACCAGATCCTCGACGAAATGCGCGACGACACCGTCCTTACCGGGCGAGGTCACGATGACCAGCCGGTCCGCGCCGGAGTCGGCCGCCTCGGCGGCGACCAGCTCGATACCGGGGGTGTCGACCACCGGCAGCAACTCCTTGGGCACCGTCTTGGTCGCGGGCAGGAATCGGGTCCCGAGCCCCGCCGCCGGCACGACCGCTGTCCGGAAGCACGACTCCATCGCCGCGCCCGTCGTCGTGCCGGGCTCGCCTGCCTTCGCTGTCATATGCACACCTTATCCATCTATTACGTCGTCAAGCCTGCTTCGCGGCGGCATCGCACCCGCATGAGCCTATGGTGATCACCGTGAACATGCCCGGTGAGCGCGACAAACATGCCTGGCGGTCGGAGATTCTCGCGCAGCGGTCCGCGTTGCCCGACGCCGACCGGGCCGCGGAGGCATCGGCGCTGGCAGCGACGGTCGGGCAAATCGATACCTCCGAATGGGTCTGCGCGTACGTTCCGGTGCGCGGTGAGCCGGGCTCACAGGCAATGCTCGAGGCGCTACTGGCGGCGGGAGCCCGAGTATTGCTGCCGGTAACGGGGCCGCCCGGGCCGCTGGATTGGGCCGAGTACACCGGCGCCGGGAGTCTGCGCCCGGCCCGCTTCGGCCTGCTCGAACCGAGCGGGCCGACGTTGGGCGTCACAGCGGTGAGCCGTGCGGGTGTGATTCTCGTCCCGGCGTTGGCGGTGGACCTGCGCGGTGTGCGGTTGGGTCGCGGCGCGGGCTACTACGACCGGACCCTGGCCGCCGCCGACCCGGCAGCACGGCTTGTGGCCGTCGTCCGGGACGTCGAGCTGGTGCAATGGCTGCCGGAGGAGCCGCACGATCTGCGGATGGGCTGGGCGCTGACTCCGCGCGGCGGGCTGCGGCGGCTGGCCGCCGACTGATCGCACTCGCAGTGCGGGTGACCTGGGAATGAATTCCCGATTGGCGACGTTGGCACTGTCGGCTGTAGAGTGCTAGATCGACGAACCCTGCGGAGGATCCTGTGCCAACTTATTCATACGCGTGCACCCAGTGTGATAACCGCTTCGATATCGTTCAGTCCTTCGCCGACGAGGCGCTGAGCGTCTGCTCGGAGTGCTCGGGCAAGCTGCGCAAGCTGTTCAACTCCGTGGGCATCGTGTTCAAGGGCAGCGGGTTCTACCGCACCGACAGCCGTGGTGGCGCCTCCACCGCAAGCGAGCCGGCCAAGTCCGATAGCGGCTCATCCTCGACCGGCTCCGATTCGAGCTCCTCGGCCGCCCCTGCGGCCTCGACGAGCACCGCGGCCGCCAGCTGATCCGACCGCAGGTTATCCACAGCCCGCGAGTTGTCCACAACTCATCGTTTGCCCGGTCCGAGCCGGTGAGATTCGCCATACCCTCGGCGCATGATCCGATCGTTGGCCGCCCGTCACCGGCTCCGACCGCCCCGCGTGCGCGATACCTCGCTCGGCCGCGGTGAGACCTTGCGGGAAGCGCTCTGGAATCGGCCGCCGTGGGCCGACGGCCTGCTTGCCCGGCGGCTGCTGGCCGGTGCACTCACCGCGGCGGCGATCATCTTGTTCCTCCGCGGGGACCCCGACGCCGACCATATGAGCGTCGTCGTCACGGCCCACGATCTTCCGCCCGGCCATCTCCTCGAATCGAGTGACCTGCGCGTTGTCGACCGGGAATCCGGGGCGCTACCTGCCGGTGCGATTCGCGATCCTGCCCCGCTGATCGGCGCGACACTGACCGGCGCCATGCGCGGCGGTGAAATCCTCACCGACCTCCGGGTGATCGGCCCGCGACTTGCCGCAGTCGCCGGTGGTGCCCCGGACGCCAGGATCGTCCCCATCCGCCTGGCCGATACCGCTGTCGCCGATATCCTGCGCGCAGGCGATCGCGTCGACGTCATCGCCGCCGAGGAATCCGATCGTGCCACCTCCCGTCCCGCGCGGACCTTGGCCACCGACGCCGCCGTGATACTGATATCCGGCACACCGGGCGCGACACCGACCCGATCCGCGGATCGGGTCGTCCTGGTCGCCATGGCCGCCGACCATGCGGCAACCGTCGCGGCGGCCTCGCTGAGCACGGCCCTGACCGTCGTATTCCATTGATATCGATCACTTGTGGGCCATATGGCATCGGTTCGCCAGGCGTTAGCCATCAACCTCAATTAGCATCCGTCAAGACCGACAGGAAGCTGCGGACGTCGGTTCGCGCATCGAAGGAGACAGGGCTTTGCTCAAGGGGTTCAAGGATTTCATACTTCGCGGAAACGTCGTCGACCTGGCAGTAGCTGTCGTCATGGGTACGGCGTTCGTCGCGATCGTCACCTCGTTCACCAATGGGATCATCAATCCGCTGCTCGCGGTTTTCGGTAGCCCCAACGAATTGGGGCTCGGTTTCCGGTTGGTAGCCGACAACCCCTCGACGTTCGTCGAAGTCGGACCGATCATCACCGCGTGCATCAACTTCCTGATGATCGCCGCGGTCCTGTACTTCGTGCTGGTCATGCCGGCCTCGCAGCTGAAGAAGCGCTTTACCAAGGACGAGGAGGAGGATGAGGAGGTGCTCAGCGACACCGACCTGCTCATCCAGATCCGGGATCTGCTGGCCGAGGGCCAGAAGACCAGCGGCAGCCGCCACGAATACTGATCCAGGCTGAAACGACGAATGGGCCTGTCGCCAAGTGCGACAGGCCCATTCGCGTCGGTGCCGAGAAATCAGCCGATGCTGAAAGGCTGACCCCACAGGGTCACCACGGAGTTCACGTTCTCGGTCTCGACCTTGACCTTCACGAACGCACGGGCCTGCGCGTAGCCGGCGCAGCCGCTCAGACCAATGGTCTGGTCGGCCCAGGTCACGCTGCCGCTCTTGCCCTTGAACTTGTTGCGCTTCTCGTGTGCCTCGTTGCCGAAGTCGTCGGCCTCTTCGATGTCGAGCACGTAGAAGGACTTCGCCTGGCCGGGGCCGAGCGACAGCTCGCCGCCGCTCTCGGCGCCGACACCGAAGGACTCGCCGTCCCAGGTGCCCTCACCGGAGACGCCACCCTCGACGCCGCCGCCACCGATGTTCACCTGGCAGCCCACGACGTAGCCGGGGTAGATCTTGCCGCCCTTGGCCTTCGAGCCGGACAGCTCGACCTGCGCGCTGGCCGAGACCCACGCGTTGCGGTGCACCGGGGTGGAGCCCATGGACGGGTTGATGTTGGCCGACTCGCCCGCGAGGCGGACGGTCACCACGGTGCCGTCGGACAGGGTGCGGACGATTTCACCGCCGGGCAGCGGCACGAAGGTGTCGGCATTGGCGGCACCGGTGGAGAACAGGCCCATCGCGACGGCCGCGGCGGCACCCGCACCAGCCGCACGCACGATGCTCTTACGGTTGATCATTGTGTAATGCCCCTCTGGGGTTGATTCGCTTCAGCGAGAGATTGATTGGCGGATTCGACGCACATCGGCTCGTTCCGGCCGAGTCGACCCCGGCCGGGTCGACCCGGAATCAGCCGATGCTGAACGGCTGCCCGTAGAGGGTGGTCTTCGAGTAGTGGTCGCCGATGATCTCGACCACGGTGTAGGCGCGGGCCTGTGCGTAACCGGCGCAGCCCTGGATCTCCATCTCGACGTCCTGGTACTCGACGGAGTAGACACCCGGCTTGGTGATGTCCTTGTACTCGATCTGGACGAACTTGACCTCGCCCGGGCCGAGCTCGAGTCCCACCGAGCCGCCGACGGAGGCACCGTCGAGGTCGACACTGCCGGAGACGCCGGCGGAGATGGCCTCGTCGCCGATGCTGACCTGGCAACCCACGATGTAGCCGGTGTTCAGCTGCGACGTGCCGTGGGTGGAGGAGTTGTTGGTACCCGGAGCACCGGTCGGACCATTGTTCGGACCCACCTCACCTTCGGGGGTGACGGTGACGTCCGCGCTCGCGACACCCGAAACCCACACGGTGCGACCGGCACCGTTGGCCGCCAACGACGGCGAGACCAGCGCGCTCTCGTGGGTGCGCTTGATGGTGACGCCGGGTCCGATCTTCTCACCGTCCGGCAGCGGCACGAAGGCGTCCGCGTTGGCGGCGCCGGCCGAGAACAGTCCCATGGCCACGGCGGCGACGGCGCCGACGCCCATCGCGCGCGTGACGTTGGTGCGGTTCTTGCTCATACTTCCCCTCATCAGGATTCAGCGACAACCCCGTTCGCACGAGGTTGGCCTACAACAGGCTCAGAAGAGCCTCTAAGAGGGCCCTGACCGCGAGATGAACCCGAATCGGCACAGGGAGTGAACAGTCAGGGACGGCCTGCCATCCGCTACATGGCAGCAAGATGAGATGAAGGTAGCCGAGAGGTTACGCAGATCGGCCGAATCCGCCGCGACAAGGGCGATTTCGCCGGTCGCGGGCCTGAAACAGCAGAACGCGGGTCTGTCACGATTGTGACAGACCCGCGTTCGAGATGCCGGCTACGTTTGCTCAGCCCTGGGAATACCCGAGCAGGCGCCGATCAGCCCAGGCTGAACGGCTGACCCCATAGGGTCACGACCGACATGACGTTGTCGGTCTCGACCTTGACCTTCACGAACGCGCGCGCCTGCGCGTAGCCGGCGCAGCCGCTCAGACCGATGGTCTCATCGGCCCAGGTGACGCTGCCGCTGCTGCCCTTGAACCTGTTGCGGGTCTGGTGCGACTCGCTGCCGAAGTCGTCGGCCTCTTCGAGGTCGAGGACGTAGAAGGACTTCGCCTGGCCGGGGCCGAGCGACAGCTCGCCGCCGCTCTCGACACCGCCGGTCGGTTCGCCTTCCCAGGTTCCGCCGGCCGCGGCGCCACCTTCGACACCACCGCCGCCGATGTTCACCTGGCAGCCGACGACGTAACCCGGGTAGATCTTGCCGCCGACGGCGCCCGAGCCGGACAGCTCGACCTGCGCGCTGGCCGAGACCCATGCGTTGCGGTGCACCGGGGTGGAGCCGAGGGACGGGTTGATGTTGGCCGACTCGCCGACCAGGCGGACCGTTACCACGGTGCCGTCGGACAGCGTCTTGACGATTTCGCCGCCGGGCAGCGGCACGAAGGTGTCGGCGTTGGCCGCACCGGTGGAGAACAGGCCCATGGCCACGGTCGCGGCGGCACCGATACCGGCCGCCCGCGCCACGATCTTACGGTTGATCATGTTTGTACCCTTCGAGGGTCGAGTTCGCTCGAGGCGAGAGGTTTGTACGGTCGAATTCGACGTCAGCCGATGCTGAACGGCTGCCCGTAAAGGGTTGTCTTCGAGTAGTGGTCACCGATGATCTCGACGACCGTGTACGCCCGCGCCTGCGCGTAACCCGCGCAGCCCTGGATCTCCATCTCGACGTCCTGGTACTCCACCGAGTAATTGCCCGGCTTCAGAATGTCCTTGTACTCGATCTGGACGAACTTGACCTCGCCCGGACCCAGCTCCAGACCCACCGCGCCACCGACCGAGGCGCCCTCGAGGTCGACGCTGCCCGCGAGACCGGCCGTGACGGCCTCATCGCCGACGCTGACCTGGCAGCCGACGAGGTAACCCGTGTTCAGCTGCGAGGCTCCGTGGGTGGAGGAGTTGTTGGTGCCATCTGCGCCGGTCGGACCGTTGTTCGGACCCACCTCGCCCTCGGGCGTGACGGTGACGTCCGCGCTCGCGGTGCCCGAAACCCAGACAACACGACCTGCGCCATTGGCCGCCATGGACGGCGAAATCAACGCATGCTCATGGGTGCGCTTGATGGTCACACCCGGACCAACCTTCTCGCCGTCCGGCAACGGCACGAAGGTATCCGCGTTCGCGGCCCCGGTCGAAAGCAGACCCAGGGCCACGGCGGCTGCGGCGCCGACGCCCGCAGCACGGGCTCCGCGGCGCAAACCGTTGGTGCGGTTCTCGCTCATACTTCCCCTCATCAATTTTTCTAGAACAGACCAGCCTCGACCGTCGAGGCTGGACATCGGACCTCACAGGCCCGGCTCAGTGTGTCGCTCATTTGTTGCCGTTGTGTAACTCGCCGTTATTCCAACGCACAGCTCAACTGCTGCCGAACCACACCTTGCTGCGCGAGGTCTGCCCATTCGCGCAGGCCACTGGACTACGCAGCAGGTCGTGATGGTCCGAGGCGAGATTAACCGTCGGTAACGGAACGGACAACGAAAGCATTCGTCAAAACTCTAGTGATCTGCATCACAGATGCAAAATGCTTATATCGCTTGACGTGCATAAATGCAGGTTGCGGGTTCCGGCAAAGTAGCCGAAAAGGACCACAAGGCGCGTGCGCGCCGGTGTCGATTACGGGACAGGAACGTATTCCATTACGAAGCCTTGACACTTAAAAGCTCGATGCTCGAACGCCCCAGAAAGCTACGCGTCAGTAATTACGTAGCCGGGCAGTAGAAAGGTCGCACCGAGACGCACCAGCGAGGTAGCTGGCGACACGAAGAAGTCAACCGTGGTGCGGCGGAACCTGGGACCGCAGCCAGTCGTCGGCACTCGACGGCGTGTCACGGTCATTGCCGCGCTCATCACTCGTCGTCTCGGGAAGTACGTCACCGAAGATGCGCGCCAGACGCGCCGCGTCCCCCGGCCGGCGGACCGGACGGGGGACATCGGATCGATCGTTGGTGGAACTCATTCATCCAATCCGGACAGTTCGCCGATCGCCCGGCTGGCGAGCGGACCGAGCGTCGCCATGCCGTCGCGGATGGCCGCACGAGTACCGGGCATTCACCACGAGGGTACTGCCGGAGATGCCTGCCAAGCCGCGTGAGAGACCCGCATCCAGCGAACCGGCCACACGACCGGAGGAACGCAGCGCCTCACTGATACCGGGCAGCTCGCGGTCGAGCACCTGCGAGGTGGCCTCCGGGGTGACATCACGCGGCGACATTCCGGTGCCGCCAACCGAGATGACCAGGTCGACGCCACCGATCACCGCTGTGTTGAGCGCATTGCGGATCTCCACCTCATCGGCCTGCACCGTCACCGACGCGTCGACGAGAAAGCCCGCTTCGGTGAGCAATTCGGTGACCAGCGGGCCCAGCGAATCCACACCCCCGTGAGCCGTGCGGTCGTCGACGACCACGACCAGTGCGCGTCCTGCCACGGAACCATCGATGTCCATGGTGCTCACCGTAGCGCCATCGCCGAGCATCGGTTCCCAACCCCCGTGCAGCACCTGCATCACCGAGCTCCCCCGGTGGACACCGCGTCGAGGGTCACCTCGACGGTCTTGGCGTTTCCGCCCTGTTCATCGGTATATGTCACGCTCACCTTGTCTCCTGGTCGGCTGGAACGGACGGCGGCGACCAATGCGTCGCCGGAATCGATGGTGCGATCGCCCATCTTGGTGATGACGACACCCCCGGGAATCCCAGCCTTGGCGGCGGGACCGTCGGGAGTCGCCTCGAGCACCCGCGCTCCGCGCACCGTGTCGTTGCGCGGGACCTTGATGCCGATCTGGGGGTAGGTGGCATGGCCGGTCTTGATCAACTCTTCGGCAACCCGGCGCGCCTGATCGACCGGTATGGCGAACCCGAGCCCGATCGAGCCGGTCTGCTGGCCGCCGAGTTCGGAGCCGCCGAGCGTGGCGATGGCGGTATTGATGCCGATCAGCTTGCCGTTGGCGTCCACGAGCGCGCCACCGGAGTTGCCCGGATTGATCGCGGCGTCGGTCTGGATGGCGTCGATGACCGGATTGGGAGTCGACGGATCGGCGCCCGCGTCGCCGGAGGTGGAGACCGGACGGTTCATCGCCGAGACGATGCCGGTGGTGACGGTGCCTGCCAATCCGAGCGGCGAGCCGATCGCGATGACAGGTTGGCCGACCCGCAAGCCGGCCGAGCTGCCGAGTTCGATCGGGGTCAGGCCGGTCTTGCCTTCGACCTTGATGACGGCGAGATCGGAGACGGGATCGGCACCGACCATGGTGGCCGGTGCGGTGCTGCCGTCGGCGAAGGTCACCTCCATCTTGGCGCCGGGCCCGCCGCCCGCCGCGACGTGGTTGTTGGTCAGGATCAGCCCGTCTGACGACAGAACGACTCCCGAGCCCTCGCCCTGTGCGCGATTGCTGGCGACCTTGATCATCACCACGCTCGGCAGCACTTCCTGTGCCACGGCCTGGGTGGAGCCCGCGGGCGCGTTGGAGGCGTTGTCGATATTCGGTTTGGGTGCGTCGAGCGCGTTGGTGACGGCCGCGCCGCCGTCGTCGTTGCCCGCGACCAATGCGCCGACCGCACCACCGACACCGCCACTGACCAGCGCCAGCGCCACCGCACCCGCGACAAGGCCGGTGCGGACCGGGCGCTTGGGCTGCGGCCCTGGTGCCTGAAGTGGCTGGATGCCGTACGGATGGCCCTGCGGGGAGGGTGCCGAGTGGTAACCCGGCGGCGGTACGGACCCGGGCTCAGGCCCGTACGGTCGATCGGTGAAATCCTCGGTCATGGTTACTCGTTTCTTTCTCACGTCGTGCTGTCCAGCGTGGCGCCGACTGCTGAGAGCGGACTGAGACCGTGCTTTCAGTTTTCTGCGGATTGTGATCTAGGGATCCGGCTCGTCCTCGGCGGTGGCGACGGGCGCACCTGCCTCACCGGGCAGCACGATGCGGATCAGCGCGCCACCACGCTCGGAGGTATCGATCGTGATCGTGCCGCCGTGTTTTGTCACGACCTGTTTCACGATTGCCAGTCCGAGCCCCGATCCCGGCATGGAACGCGAGGCGGTAGTCCGGTAGAAGCGTTCGAACACCAGCTCACGTTCGGCCGGAGGAATGCCGGGGCCGGCATCGTCGACCGACAGTTCCAGCAGCCCACGACCCACCTCGGCCATACTGACCCGCACCTGCGCGCCTGCCGGGCTCCATTTCGCCGCATTATCGAGAACGTTGAGGATCGCCCGCTCCAACCCGGCCTCGTGCCCGTAGACGAACCACGGCCGCAGTGCGGCGACGAACTCGATCGAGCCGCGGCGACGGCGCGCGCGCTCGAGCGCCCGCTCGGCGACCTCGCCGAGATCGACCCGTTCGTAGACGGTTTCCGGCGCGTCCTCCCGTGCCAGGTCGACCAGGTCGCCGACCAGCGTGGACAGCTCCTCGATCTGGGCGACCACATCCATGCGCAGCTCGGCCATGTCCTCGTCCGGAATCCGCGGGGCGCCCGGCCTGCCCGCGGCGATCAGCAGTTCCATATTGGTGCGCAGCGAGGTCAGCGGGGTGCGCAGCTCGTGGCCGGCGTCGGCGACCAGCCGCCGCTGCCGATCACGCGATTCGGCGAGCGCGCGCAGCATCGTGTTGAAACTCTCGGTGAGCCGGGCCAGCTCGTCGTCACCGGTGACCGGAATCGGGGTCAGGTCGTCGGTGCGGGCCACCCGCTCGGTAGCCGCGGTGAGCCGGGCGATGGGCCGCAACCCGGTGCGGCCGACCGCGGTGCCTGCCGCCGCGGCCAGCAGCACGCCGCAACCACCGACAACGAACAGCAGCCAGGCCAGCCGGTCGAGCACCTCACGGGTCGGTTCCAGCCGTTGGGAGATCACCAGCGTCACACCCGAATCCATGCGTCGAGCCAGCACGCGCTGGTTGTTGTAGGTGCGCAGCGACGAGGTGTGTTCGCCCTTGGCGACCGCGATCTCCTCGGTGCCGATGGGTGGTTTGGTCGGCTGTGGCGGTATGTAGACCGGGAGACTGTCGAGGGTGCGCTCACCTTCCGGCGTGCTCGGGGGCGAGGACACCGAGAAGGGGTAGATCAGACCGACGCCGATGTTGTTGGAGAACAGCGTCGCCACACCGAGCGACTGGAACGCCATGCTGTCGATATCGCCGTTGATCATGGTCGCGGCCCTGGCGCGCAGCTGTGCGTCAACGTCACCGTAGAGGGCGCGCGCCACCATCGCGTAGGCCGCGATCGAGGTGACCGCAACCGCGATCGCCACCACCGAGGCCGCGAGCAGCGTCACCCGCCAACGCAGCGACACCGTCCTGGTCAGCGGGGTGGGCGGGCGCATCGGCGCGGGCTCGTCCGCACCGCGACGCGATGAGCCGAGTGGGGCGACGGTCTCGTTCGCGCCGGATTTCGCCTGTCGTTTGGAAGTTGTCCGTGCCATGTCCTCGCCCGCCTACGGCGGTGTCTCCCGCAGTACGTAGCCGACACCGCGGACAGTGTGGATCAGGCGTGGCTCGCCGTCGGCCTCGGTTTTACGCCGCAGGTAGCCGATATACACCTCGAGCGCGTTGCCGGAGGTGGGGAAGTCGTAGCCCCACACCTCCTCCAGAATCCGGCCGCGGGTCAGCACGCGGCGCGGATTGGCCATCAACATTTCCAGCAGCGAGAACTCGGTGCGGGTCAGGCTGATCGACCGCGATCCGCGCAACACCTCGCGGGTGACGGGATCGAGCGACAGATCAGCGAAGCGCATCGTTTCCGACGCCTCACCCGCGTCGCTGGTCCGGCGGCGCAACAGTGCGCGCAGCCGTGCGAGCAATTCCTCGAGTGCGAATGGTTTCGGCAAATAGTCGTCGGCGCCGGCGTCGAGACCCGCTACTCGTTCGGAAACCGAATCCCGCGCGGTCAAAACCAGAATCGGCAGATCGTCACCGGTGCTGCGCAAGCGGCGGCACACTTCCAGCCCGTCCAGGCGCGGCATCATCACATCGAGCACGAGCGCGTCCGGTCGCTGTGCGGTCACTTTGTCCAGTGCGTCGACACCATCGACCGCGAGGTCGACGGTGTAGCCGTTGAAGGTCAGCGACCGCCGCAGCGATTCCCGGACGGCGCGATCGTCGTCGACTACCAGAATGCGCATGTCACCAGTTTGAC
Organism: Nocardia cyriacigeorgica; assembly: GCF_010868145.1. Taxonomy (GTDB): domain Bacteria; phylum Actinomycetota; class Actinomycetes; order Mycobacteriales; family Mycobacteriaceae; genus Nocardia; species Nocardia cyriacigeorgica_D. Next base: position 71,027 of record NZ_JAAGUY010000024.1, on the reverse strand, counting down.
CGCATCGACTGAGAGCCGACTGAGAGGGCTCCCGTGACACGCCGCACCGGGCCAAATCCTCGGCCGAAACGTTTGCCCGTGACCCGATAAATGATCGTGACCTGGGGATTCAACCGATTGCCGGCCGAACGGGCCCGTGCGTAATGATTCATACGCGAAACTTGTTCTCCACAGCCATATTCGAGGTTTAACGCAGGGAACGTCAGATTGCCGATGCTGTCGCTGCGGGGTATGTTTCCTGCGGTAAAAAGAAGACCTCAGGTTGGTTCTGGCGCGGGTCGAATCGAATCCAGAACAGCCACGCGCGGCCGGGGTCACTCGTGATGCGGAGGCGACACAAGCGGATGGAAGCTGCACCGCGACCCTGGCAATTCAGCCTGCCCAACTGGTCGGTTACCCGCAAGGTCGGCATCGTGCTCGTGCTGCCGGTGGTACTCGCCACCGTGTTCGCGGTGCTGCGGATCAACAACGAGCTCCAGACCATGGACCAACTGGATGCGGCCACTGAACAGGCCATCATCATCCGGCCCATCGTCAAGTTCGGTACCGCCACCGAACATCTGGCTGTGACCGCGACCTCGAGCTGGGGCAACACCGCCGACCCGCGCACCGATGCCGCGCTGACCCGCTTCGATCAGGCGCTGGCTGATATGGAAACCGCGCTGCAGGACACCGGTGTCAGCAGCAAGGTGACCGCCGAGCTGTCCTCGGCCGTGGCCATCGGCACCACCATGCGCAACAGCCTGCGCAGTGGCTCGCCCGCCATGGTCGGTGATCAGGCCGACGAGATCGGCATGCGCATCAGTAACGCGCTGGCGCTGTCGCCCTCGGTGGAAGACCTCGTCATCCAGCGATACTTTCTCCAGCTGACCACGATTCAGACCGCCCGCCGCGTGCTCACCGAACAGCGCATGCTGATCAGCTCGCCGGACGCGGCGCGCAACCCGAGCATGCGGGCCAGGGTGCTCACCTCCGCGGGCGCCGAGCTGACCATGATCTACCAGTACGGTCAGATCCTGCCGGAGCTGGCAGGCAATATGCGTCCGCTGCTTGACGCGGTGCAGACCAGGCTGGCCACCTTCAGCCAGAACACCGCCGACCCGGCGAGCAACCCGGCCGTACTGGACTCGCTACAGATCAGTGCCGACACCTACGACGCGACCACCGCACAGCTGACCGACGTCATCGACGCCGCCCTGCTCGACCGCACCACCGAAGCGCAGAACAGCGCGCTGCGGGAAACCACCATCGTGATCGCGGTCCTGCTCGCCGGCCTGGCGCTGGCCCTCGCGGTCGCGCGCACCCTGGTCGTCCCGGTGCGCAGGCTGCGTCGTGACGCACTCGAGGTCGCGCACGTCAAGCTGCCCGACGAGCTTTCGGTGGTGCGTGCCGGTGGTACCACCCCGAAGATCACCCCGGTCGCGGTGCACACCACCGACGAGATCGGCCAGCTGGCCCGAGCCGTCGACGAAATGCACGAACAGGCGCTGAATCTCGCCGCCGAGCAGGCCCGTCTGCGGGTGCAGATCGGCAACATGTTCGAGACGCTGTCGCGGCGCAGCCAGTCCCTCGTGGAACAGCAGCTTGCGCTGATCGAGACCCTCGAACACGACGAGGAGAACAGCGAACGCCTGCAGAGCCTGTTCCGCCTCGACCACCTCGCCACCCGCATGCGCCGTAACGGCGACAACCTGCTCGTGCTCGCCGGTACCGCGCTGCGCCGTGGCCAGCTGCAGCCGGTGCCGCTGTCGGACATGCTGTGGAGCGCGGTCTCCCAGGTCGAGGACTACCAGCGGGTCGAGATCGGCACGGTGCCCGATGGCATCGTCGCCGGTGAGCCCGCGGTCGATATCGAGCACCTGCTCGCCGAGCTGATCGACAATGCGCTGCGTTACTCCCCGCCGACCACGCCGGTCGCGGTCACCGTTTCGCGTGCGGTCGACGGCGGCTACTTGATCGAGATCACCGACCGCGGCCTCGGCATGTCGGCCGAGGACCTGCAGGCCACCAACGAACGCCTCGCCTCCGGCGGTGAGGTCACCATCGAAACCGCCCGGCGAATGGGTCTGTTCGTTGTCGGCCGGCTCGCCAAACGGCACACCATCACCGTCAGCCTGCGCCGGACCTCCACGATGGCGCAGCAGCCAGGCATCACCGCGAGCGTGCATCTGCCGGGCGCTCTCGTCGCACCGGCGATGGACGAGGACGGGGTGCCCGGCGGCAAGCCCGCGACCGACCCGTTCGCCGCGCTGCCGCCCGGCGCTCCACCGCAGCGGGCCCTGGTGTCGGTGCCGAATCTGCCGGAAGCGCCGCCGCAGGCGCCTGCCGAATCCGTACCCGTGCCCCCGATGTCGACCTGGGGTACGACCAGTTCCGGGCTGCCGCAACGTCGCCCGTCCATGCGGGTCGCCGAGCCGCCGGAGCAGCCCTCGATCTCGGTGCCCGCGAGCGCTCGTCCGGAGTCCGGTTCGGAGTCCACCAACGGCCGCACAGACGCCGAGGAGCGCTCCGACGCCACGCCGTTCGGCCCGCCGACCCCCGAACCCCATCCGGGCGACGCCGACACCGGCCCGAATCGGATCGTCACCGCCGAACCCGACGAAGAACCGACCGGATTGTGGGCGGAGACCGCCGAACACCCGATCGTGACTCCGCAGGCCGAGCCGGAACCGCGGACCACGACCGCCGGTTCCGGTCTGCCGATCCGGCGCCCGGGCGCCGCCCGCGACGAGCCACAAGTTCCCGAGGCTCCTCCGGCGCCGCAGCCGGACCGGGCACCGCAGCCGGTCCCCGCGCCGCAGGCACCCGAGACCGTCACCGTCACCGCCGAATCCGCAGCGGCGACCTCGACATCGACCCGGCTGCAACCCGTCGGCGGTGATTCGCCGACCCCGATCTATCAGCGCATGGTGTCGGAGTGGCTGGTCGAGCCCGCGACGGCACAGCCATCGAGCAGCACCTGGTCCTCCCCCGCGGATGCAGGCTGGATGGCGGCCGAGGACGCCAGCAAGCCGACCACCAGCGCCCGAACGGTCGGCGGCCTGCCGATCCGCAGGCCGGGCGCACAATTGGTGCCGGGTGGCCTGGCCCCGGCCGAAGAAGCGGGCGCTCGCGACCCGGAGGAGATCCGGAACAACCTGACCAGGCATCTCAGTGGAGTCCGCAGCGGGCGGGCCGACGCGCAGCACAACGACGGAGGGCTTGCATGACCAACCCGAACCCGAACAGCACCACAGACGAGAACCTGAATTGGCTGGTAGCCCGGTTCACCCGGGACGTACCCGGAGTCTCGCACGCGGTCCTGGTGTCGGCGGACGGCCTTTTGCAGGCCACCAGCCCGGCCCTGCCGGCGGACCGCGCCGAACAGCTGGCCGCGGTGACGGCCGGCCTGGCGAGTCTGTCCGCGGGCGCCGCACAGCTTTTCGACGGCGGCAAAGTGATGCAGTCGATCGTGGAGATGCAACGCGGCTACCTGCTGGTGATGAGCGTCGGCAACGGCTCGCACCTAGCGGTGCTGGCGAACAAGTCGCACGATATCGGCCGCATCGGCTACGAAATGGCGTTGCTGGTCGATCGAGTGGGCTCGGTGGTTTCGGCCACCGCCCGCACAGCAGTCTGAGTGTTCGATGTCCACATTCGGCTCCGGGCCGTACAACCGGCCAACCACTCGCGTCAGACCGTATGCCCTGACGTCGGGGCGCACCGAGCCCGCGGTCGACCTCCCGCTGGAAGCGGTCATCGAGACCATCTCCTATACCCCGCGCGGTGATTGGCCGTCCGGTGATATCCGCATCGAGATCCTGAGACTCGGTGCGCACCTGCTCTCAGTTGCCGAAATCGCCGCACACCTGGATCGTCCGCTCGGTATGGTCCGGGTCGTTATCGGCGATCTCGTCGTGGACGGGAACCTGCGAGTGCATTCGACTCTGACCGAACAGGCGAGCTATGACGAACGCCGTTCCCTGATGGAGAGGACTTTGCGTGGACTCCGTGCCCTATAGGAGACCGGATCGGGGCTCCGCGCCCGAGGACACCGACAACCGCACAGCGTCGACCAAGATTGTCGTCGCTGGTGGATTCGGTGCGGGCAAGACCACTTTCGTCGGTGCGGTATCGGAGATCGTTCCGCTGCGCACCGAGGCGATGGTCACCCGCTTCTCCGACGGTATCGACGATCTCGCCGATACCCCGGAGAAGGAGACGACCACGGTCGCCATGGATTTCGGCCGGATCATCCTGCCGGGCAACCTGGTGCTGTATCTGTTCGGCACGCCAGGCCAGCGGCGTTTCTGGTTCATGTGGGACGACCTGATCCGCGGTGCCATCGGCGCGGTGGTGCTCATCGATACCCGCAGGCTGGAGGACAGTTTCGCGGCGGTCGACTTCTTCGAGGCACGTAATCTGCCGTTCCTCATCGCGGTCAACCGATTCCCCGACGCGCCACGTTTCCCGATCGCGGAACTGCGTGAGGCACTGTCGGTGCGTCCCGGTGTGCCGATCGTGGATATCGACGCGCGCAATGCCGTCGAGGTGCGCCAGGCGCTGGCGGCGGTGACCGAGTACGCGATCTCCGAGCTGCAGGCCATGGAATTGGAAGGGGCCGCCCGGCATGGCTGACACACTGGCTTCGGCAACAGGGCTGCTCGCGGCCGACGGGACCGCCGAGATGGAGTGGTTCGCGATGGGTTACTGGCTCATCGGACTCTCGTTCGGGGTGTCGGCGCTCGGCGCGCTGGTCGGCCTGGCCTGTGTGGTGCACGGCAGGCGTTCGGCTCGGTTCCGGCCGGTGTGGCTGGCCGCGGGCGCGATCTCGATCGGCGGGGTCGGCATCTGGCTGGCGACGGCGGTGCTCCTGCTCGGGGTGGCCATGCCGGGGACGGTGCTGCGCTACGACGCGGCCACGCTGGGTGTTTCGGTCGCCGTGGTCGTCATCGCGGTGTTCGCCGGGCTGGTGATCGCCGGTCGCGAACTGCGTCTGCCGCGGTTGCTCTCCGGCGGTGTCGTGATGGGTCTCGGTGCCGGGTTGATGCTGTACCTGGAGCTGGCCTCGGCGGATGTGCAAGGCTCGGTCGATCTGTCGGTGTGGCTGGTGGTGGTGGCCGCGGTCATCGCGGTGATCGTCGCGACCGCATGCCTGTGGGTGTTCCAGTCGATGCAGCTCCTCGCGGCGCGGGTGGGCACGATCGTGCTGTTCTCGGTCGGAGTTGCCGGTGTGTACTACACCGGTGTCGCGGCGCTCGGCTTCACCGTCGATGACGCCGCCGAATCTCCCGCCGGGATGCAGTTGTTCGACTTCGTGTTCCCGATGTTCGTGCTCGGTTCGCTGGCGCTGGCGCTGCCGATCACTGCCGTGCTGGTGGCACCGGATCGGCGTGAGCTGGCCGCGGTCGATCCGGCTCCGCGTCCGGTGCTCGAGCCGGCGCGCTGATCAGGGCGGGGGGATTCGATGACTGCCGAGCAGGAAGCGTTGTTGCGTGAGTTGCGGGCGCAGATAGGGGAATTGCGAACGGAAGTCAGCGACTTGGAAGCCACCGTCGCCGACCTGGTCGTGCGGGTGGAACAGCTGGCCGGTCCGTCGCTGTCATGGCTGCTGTCACTGCCGGTGACGTTGATCGGTGAGGTGCTCACTCGGATCGGGGCAGCGATCTCGGCACTGCCCGGTGTGTCCGGTTGCGCCGGGCCCGATTCGGGTGCGGCGGAAAGTGTCGACAGGAGCCGGATGGAGGCGAAGAGCGGCGGATGAGCCGGCCCGCCGTCATGACGGGCCCGTTCTGCCGGATGCCATGGTTCGCCGGGCAGCGTTGTCCACCGGGCTGAACGCATGGGGGCGAGGCGTGAGATGCGCTGCGAGTGAGTTTCTTTCGGCGAAGGCCGGGATTCTTGGCGATGAGCGGGTTCTCCCTGAATCGGGAGAACCCGCCCTCCTGATCGAGGGTACCGACGGGCAATCACGAAATCATCAGTGCGGCTGGACTTTTAATCAGGCCAAAAACCAACTCTCAGTACGAACTTCGAGAGTTGGCAATCTGCTCGCAATCGGCCGGTCAAGCGTATCGCCAAGTCGCCCCGGCGACAAGGATAACCACCCGATTGCCACCGTGGCGGAACGGCCGAGAGTGCACACCGAGTGAATCTCCGGGAGAAGGCAGCGCGCCGATCGCTGATTTCCTCCGATGTTCAGCCCCCGAGACGCTACCTGCCGCGATATCGTGCGCATTGCACATGCAGGTTCGTCCGAAGGAGATTCGTATGGCCGTCAACGTTGTGCTCGACAAAGTGCTCGACAAGGAGTACGAGAACAAGTCCCTCGCGGAGATCCTCGCCGCCCCACCGTCGGCACTCGCGGGCCTCACCGATGCCCACGACAAGCAGTTGCTGGACGCTCTGAAGATCAAGTCCATCGCCGATCTCGGCAACAACAAGTACTTCCAGCTCGCCGCCGCCCTCGTCGAACTGTCGGAGAAGGCGGGCTAGTCCCTGCGGTGACATGAGCCGGGCAGGGCTGCGCGAGTGCTGCCCCGCCCGGCTCAGCGCGTGCGAATCAGCGGATCCGTTCCGGGTCGATCAGCCCGCGCCGCACTGCCTGGACAAGCCGGCGCGGAACCCGATGCACGACACCACCGACGCTGACCGGCACAAGGTCAGGTGGTGTCGCTTTCCAATTCGCGCGACGGCTGCGGGTGTTCGACCGCGACATCTTGCGCTTCGGCACCGCCATGTCAGTCCTCCCCTCGTCCGGGCTGGGACTGCGCGCCGCGCGCCCGCCTTCCGTACTTGCGCTCGAACTTTTCTACCCGGCCCTGGGTATCGAGCACCCGATGGGCGCCGGTCCAGAACGGATGTGAATCCGCGGTGACATCGACCATCAGTAATGGGTAGGTCTGGCCGTCGGCCCAGGTCACGGTCCGCGCGCTGGTCGCGGTGGACCTGGTCAGAAACTGCTTGCCCGTACTCGAGTCCTCGACCACCACCGGGTGGTAGTCCGGATGAATCCCTGTTTTCATCGGTTCTCCTTGTCTCGGTTCATTCGCCTGTGCGCTGCTCGCCCGCGATCGGCAGGCCGCTCTGCTCGGTGGATTCGCACGGATCGGCATGCCATTCGCCGAACGGGTCGTCCCACTGCGCCACGCGCTCCGGCGCTCGTTCGACCAACCGCAGTTCGTCGTCGTCGACCATCGCCCAGTGCAGCGCGTGACGGATATCGGCGGGATCGGCGTCGTGCACCAGGATCACCAGCGAGATGTCACGGTCGCCGAAGCGGTCGTCCCAGCGGAGCGCGGCCATCGCCCGGCGGGTCGGGTCGGCCTCGTCGAGTTCCTCGGGTGTCATCGCGGCCAGCCAGCGACCCGCGCTGCCGACCCGCAGCCCACCGCCTGCCGACTCCAGCCACACCACGTCGTCGGGCTGGGTGGCCAGCCATAGTCGGCCGCGTGCGGTCACCACGCCGTCGAACAGCACATCCAGCGCGTCGTGCAGCCGGCCGGGATGGAACGGCCTGCCCGCGGCGAACTCGACCAGCGTCACGCCCTGCTCGGTGCCCAGCGGCGGCTGCCCGCGCAGCAGTGGCTCATGCGCGTCGAAGACCCGCCCGCGACGCGAGTGCTGCGGGATCCGCGCGAGCAGGGCATCCACCTCGGCCCGGCCGATCGCCGCCGTATCGCCGCACCATTGCATCGGCGCCTGCGGCACCAACCGCCCGAGGACCGCGGTGAGCCGCTCCCGGTCGAGCGCGTCGACCGCATCGGCGGCGGTCACGATCAGCGCATCGGCGAAATCCACCTGGCCGACCGCCACCTGCGCGATAGTGCGGTCATCGTCAGCTGTGGCGATGCCGCATTCGGCCAGTGTCTCGTCGCCGGTGGCCTCCGACAGCCAGGTCCGGGCATCCACGCAGGTCAGCACGGCCTCGATCTGCACATCGCGACTCGCAGGACCGTCCACCCGCCCGACCACACCGGCGACGACCACATCGTCGATGGCTTGGCATACCGCTTCTGCTTCGAACGCCGGATCGAGCGCGAGCACGATGCGTGTCACCGAATCACGGGCGGCCAGGGTGCACAGCAGCGGAAGCAGGTCCGCGCGCAGCGTGCAGGACACACACCCGTGCGCGAGCTCCAGCACCTCGCTGGTTTCCCGCACACCGTCGCGCACCGTCCGGCGGACGATGCCCTCGCGCAGTTCGGCCAGATCGTGCCGGACCACGACGGTGCCGGTGGCCGTGCCGAGCGCACTCGCCACCTGGTCGACCCCTTCGGTGGCGCGTCCCGAGGACCCGGCCACCACCACGACCGGTGTTCTGCGATCGGAAGCCACAGCAACCCCTTTCGGTAACGGTTTTCATTAACAGCTCGCCACACGGTACAGTGCCGAACAGTCGTTGTCGAAAATGATTGTCATCACCCATTAGAAGGGAGCCTGCCATGTCGGCCCATTGCCAGGTCACCGGTCGCCGGCCCGGTTTCGGCAAGTCCGTCTCGCATTCACATAAGCGGACCAACCGGCGCTGGAACCCCAATATCCAGCGCAAGACCTACTACCTGCCCAGCGAAGACCGCCGCATCACGCTGACCGTCTCGACCAAGGGCATCAAGACCATCGACCGCGACGGGATCGAAGCCGTGGTGGCTCGCATTCGCGCTCGCGGCGACAAGATCTGAGCGAGGTACCACGATGGCATCGAAATCGACCGACATCCGCCCGGTGATCAAGCTGAAGTCCACCGCCGGAACCGGCTACACCTACGTCACCCGCAAGAACCGGCGCAACGACCCCGACCGGATGGTGCTGCGCAAATACGATCCCGTCGTGCGCAGGCACGTGGACTTCCGAGAGGAACGCTGATGGCAAAGAAGTCCAAGATCGCGCGCAACGAACAACGCAAGATGATCGTCGCCCGCTACGCCGCCCGCCGCGCCGAACTGAAGGAACTCATCCGCAATCCGGCCACCGCGGACACCGACCGGACCGCCGCGCATTCAGCGCTACAGCGCCTACCCCGCGATGCCAGTCCGGTACGATTGCGCAATCGGGACGCCGCAGACGGACGACCGCGCGGACATCTCCGGAAGTTCGGGCTCTCTCGGGTACGAGTACGCGAGCTGGCCCATCGGGGAGAGTTGCCCGGTGTGCACAAATCGAGCTGGTAGAACCACCGATCGCGTGAGTAAGGAACCCGACATATGGCAGTCAAGCGAGCACCGTCGAAGAAGGCCCGCGCCGAACAGGCCCGCAAACCCAAGAAGAATCCGCTGATCGCCGCCGGTATCGAAACCGTCGACTACAAGGACATCAACCTGCTGCGGACGTTCATCTCCGATCGAGGCAAGATCCGCAGCCGTCGCGTCACCGGCCTCACCCCGCAGCAACAGCGCCAGGTGGCGGTGGCAGTCAAGAACGCACGGGAGATGGCGCTGCTCCCGTTCACCAGCCGCTGACCCGCGCCGCCGCGTCCACCAGCTCGCGGCACCGCGATCCTCACGGCACCGACGCTCCGCAACGACCAAGGCCCCCGATATCTCTCGGGGGCCTTGTCGTATCTCCGGCTACGCCGTGCTCGACCTACGGGATGGTGAGCACCTGACCGACGTTGATGGCGTCGGGGTTGTCGAGACCGCTGGCGGCGGCGATCTCGTGGAAGCGGTTGCCGTCACCGTAGAAGCGCTCGGCCACGGCCCACAGGGTGTCACCGGGCTCGACGGTGTGGGTGCGGGGCGCGGGCGGCGGGGGCGGCACCTCGTCGACGGCAGGCGCAGCCGGCGCCTCGTCGACGACGATCGGAGTGTCGGTGTGGGTGCGGGTCGACCACAGACCGACCCCGTCTGTGCCGTAGACCACGAAGTTACGGTCGGCCTGCAGCGTCACTCGATCGACCGAATTGCCGTGGGTCTTGGTCGACCACACGCCGGTCTCGCCCTTGTACAGCACGAAGTTGCCATCCTCCTGCAGGATGGCGCGGTCGACGCCCTGACCGTGAGTGCCACTGGCCCACAACTCATTTCCCGGCTCCCTCAGGACGAGGTTGCCATCCTCCTGGAGAGTGAGGGTGTACGCACCGTTCTCCAGCGCCTGGCCGAGTCCGAGTTGTTCGCCAACGCGCAACGTGTCGCCCACGATGTTCCTTTCGAGATCAACTGTGCAGAGCATCCGACAAACGATGCGGCCGAAAGCCCATGGCGCGCACCGCAGCAGAATCTACAGCCGACCGGCAGATCCCGAAGGCGTTTACGCGCGTGGTTCGCGGAAAGTTCACTGTGGGCTTTCCCTCGGCACCGAATCGGTCGCTGACCGGCGCGTCGTCTTGGCGTGTCATGGTTGCGCGACTATCGCGCACGCGCACGCGTGGATCGTTCCGACCGCGCGAACACCTGAGTTAAGGTGTGCCCATGTCCCTGCATCGTGGCTGCGCCACCCTGCTCGCCCTCATCGTCACCGGACTCTCGCTCGTAGGCTGCGGCGACTCCGATGACGGTGCCGCGCAAGACGTTACGAGCACGGTGAGCACATCCGCGCCGAGCGCGCCGACCGAGGATCCGATGGCGGCGACCGGCGAGCCGTTCACCGCCGACCCCACCATCGTCGGCGCCCACCCGATACCGTTCAGCTCCTGGACCACCCTGCCCGGCAACCGGATCGCGATCAGCTTCGAAACCGGTTCGCCGGAGTGTTACGGCGTGGATGCCACAGTCACCGAAACGGATTCGGCCGTCACCATCGAATTGCGCTCGGGCACAAGGGCAGACTCCGTCGGCAAGATGTGCATCATGATCGCCGTCTTCGGGACGCTGGAGTTGCCGCTGAACGCACCGGTCGGCGATCGGGAAGTGCGCAGCGCGGTGTAGGGACCGACGCCACGATGCCCTCCGAACGGCCGACGCCGCGCCGAGCAGAAGCCCGACGCGGCGTCGTGAGCCGATCGTTGACGCTCAGTGCGCGAAGTGCCGCGAACCCGTCAGGTAGACGGTGACACCCGCCGCGCGCGCGACGTCGATGGTCTCCTGGTCACGGACCGAGCCACCCGGATGCACGATCGCCCGGATACCGGCCTGGATGAGCGTTTCCGGTCCGTCCGGGAACGGGAAGAAGGCGTCCGAGGCAGCGACCGAGCCCTTGGCCCGATCTCCGGCCCGCTGCACCGCGAGCGCGACCGCATCGACCCGGTTGACCTGACCCATACCGACGCCGACCGAGGCACCGTCATGGGCGAGCAGGATGGCGTTCGACTTCACCGCGCGGCAGGCCCGCCAGGCGAACGCGAGATCGGCGAGGGTCTGCGCATCCGCCGGATCACCGGCCGCAAGGGTCCAATTCGCCGGATCGTCACCGGCCGCGTCGAGGATGTCGCGCTGCTGCAGCAGCGCCCCGCCACTGATCGGGCGCAGCTCGACACCGGCACGACGCGGCGGCTCGGCAACAAGGATGCGCACGTTCTTCTTGCGCTGCAACACCTCTACCGCACCGTCGGCATAGGACGGCGCGACGATCACCTCGGTGAAGATCTCCGCGACCTGCTGGGCCATCTCCACGGTGACCTCACGGTTGGCCGCGATCACGCCACCGTAGGCGCTGACCGGATCGCAGGCATGCGCCTTGCGGTGCGCCTCGGCGATGTCCGCGCCCAGCGCGATGCCGCAGGGGTTGGCGTGCTTGATGATCGCCACCGCGGGTTCGGTGTGGTCGTAGGCCGCCCGCCATGCGGCATCGGCGTCGACGTAGTTGTTGTACGACATATCCTTGCCGTGCAACTGCCGCGCCTGCGCCAGGCCGGCAGCGCCGTCGTTGGCGGTGTAGAGCGCGGCCTCCTGATGCGGGTTCTCGCCGTAGCGCAGCACCGCCGCGCGCTCCCAGCTGCCACCGACCCAGGACGGGAAACGCTCGGCGCCAGGGGCGAGCACGCTGGTCATCCAGCTCGCCACCGCGACGTCGTAGTTCGCGGTGTGCTGGAAAGCCTTCGCCGCCAGCGCGGTCCGCTCGGCGAGGGTGAAACCACCGGCGCGTACCGCGGACAGGACCTGCTCGTAGTCACCGCTGTCGACAACCACGCCAACCGAAGGATGGTTCTTGGCCGCGGCCCGCACCATGGACGGTCCGCCGATGTCGATCTGCTCGACACATTCGTCGGGAGCCGCACCACTCGCCACGGTTTCGGTGAACGGGTAGAGGTTCACCACTACCAACTGGAAGGCCTCGACGCCGAGTTCGACCAGCTGATCGACATGCTCGCTCTTGCGGGTGTCGGCAAGGATGCCCGCGTGCACCCGCGGATGCAGGGTCTTGACCCGGCCGTCCAACGTCTCCGGGAAGCCGGTGAGATCTTCGACCTTGGTGACCGGAACTCCCGCGTCGGCGATGCGGGCCGCGGTCGACCCGGTCGAGACCAGCTCGATCCCGGCCTCGTGCAGACCGGTGGCAAGCTCGATGAGCCCGGTCTTGTCGTAGACGCTCACCAGCGCCCGGCTGATCGGCTTACGGTCGCTGGATTCACTCACCGGGAAACTCGCTCATCTGGAATTACTGCCTTTCGTCCGTCGGAGACAATGCCTCGGGTGGCGACGGCGGCGACAACCTCCGCCAGCAACCGTCGCTCGACAACCTTGATGCGCTCGTGCAGGGTGGCCTCGTCGTCACCTGGCAGCACCTCCACCGCCGCCTGCGCGAGGATCGGGCCGGTATCGATGCCCTCGTCCACCAGGTGCACCGTCGATCCGGTGACCCGGACGCCGTAGGCGAGCGCGTCACGGACCCCGTGCGCGCCGGGGAAGGCGGGCAGCAGGGCGGGATGGGTGTTGATGATGCGGCCGCCGAACCTTTTCAGGAACTCCGGACCGAGCAGCTTCATGAAACCGGCGGAGACCACCAGATCGGGTTCGTAGGCCGCCACCGCGTCGGTGAGGGCGACGTCCCAGGCGGCGCGATCCGGGAAGTCGTTGAGCGCGATTCGGAAATGCGGAATACCCGCGGCATCGGCGTGGTCGGTGGCCGCGCAGGTCCGGTCCACACCGACGGCTCGAATCCGCGCCGGATAGCCGGCGGCCTGGGTGGCCTCGACGAGTGCGCGCAGCAGCGATCCGGTGCCCGAGGCGAGCACGACGACGGTGGCCGGGGCCGTTTCGGATGGGGCCGGGGAGGTCAGCGCTCTACTCCTGGAAGTCGGGTCGGACGGTGGCCGGATCGTTGCCACCCGCCGTAGAGCCTAACGATCGTCGGTTCGGCTACTTTCCGGCAGGTCCGCCTCGACCACCTCGGCGTCGACGATCTCCTCGGGCGGATCGGCAGGCCGCTCGCTGCGGCGATCGAGGGCGGGCTGCTCGTCGATGACTTCGGCGTCGAGTTCGACCATCAGTTCCGGGCCGTCGTCGTAGTCGCCGAATTCGTCATCGTCGTAGTCGTCATATTCGTTGTCGTATTCGTAGTCGCCATATTCGTCGTAGTCGTAGTCGTCATGATCGTCGTAGTCGTCATGATCGTCGTAGTCGTCATGATCGTCGTAGCCGAAGGCCGGAATCGGGGTTCCGACCGGCGTGATGAACAGGCGGCCGAACATCAGACCGACATACCCCGCGATCGCCAACCATGCGACCGTGACGGCGGCGAAGATCGGCAGGTCCGGGCCGATTCGTCCGAAGGTGCCGAGTGCGCCGCCGGAAACGGCACCGAGCAGCACCAGCACCACCGTCGCCAGCGCCGCACCTGCGAGTGTCGACCACGGGGCCAGGATGCGGTCGTAGGAGACACGTGCGGTATCGAGACCGCCGATCACGCCGACAACCGCGGGGATCAGCAGTAGCACCGGCCACCAGACCGCGGCGGGGCCGGTGGGCAGCGCCGCCAGCACGGGCACCGCCGGCACCGGGCCGCCGACCACCGAGAACACGCCAACCGAGGCGTCACCGAATTCGACGCCAGCGCCGACTAGCACGGCAACCGCGCCGATCACCACGTTCGGCAGGTACAGCAGCGACAAAACCGTCAGCCCGATGACCCCGCCGGCATTGCCCGCTCCGGAGTAGGTGTCACCGATCCGGGACCAGTGCGCGAGGAAGGAGATGACCGTGACCGCGGCCGCGCACCCGAGCAGCCGCAGCACGGTGTGCGCGGCGACGTAGCCTGCGGCGATCAACCAGTACGGCAGCCGGTCGGCCGAGGCGGGCCAGAGCCCGGCGGCGATACCGCTGCCGGCTGCCACGAGGTGGAGTCCCCCCACCCAGGCGAAGGCCGCCAGCGGATTCGGCGGCTGCAGGGCCAGCACACCGGATGCGTCCTCGGCGACGGCCGAGCACACGGCGGTGACCAGTAGCGGTCCGCCTGCCGCTGCGGCAACGATCCAGGCCAGATCGGCTCGGGACGGCTCGGGTTCGACCGCGCGGGCACATTCGCGCCCGGAAGCCCACATCATCAACAGAGTGGGCAGCAGCGGCAGCACACCGATTGTGGTGGTGCCGATGACGAGCGGGATCTGATGTACGGCGAGCCAGCTGCCCGCGATAGCGCCGGAGATACCGGACAGACCGCTGCCGGAGGCCAGCAGCGTGGCGAGCATGGCGATGACGATGGCCGCAAGGCCGAAGGCGGCAGGACGGGCGGCGACGAGCAGCAGCACCCGGGCGCGTTCGGGAGTGAGCGACAAAAACCCCGGCTCGTCTGCCGGTGATTCCGGCTCGGAACGGACCGGGGCGGTCCGTCGGACAAGCGAATTCCGCGGGGAGCTCATGAAGATTCAGGTTGGCAGCTCTCCCGGCGCGAGCGGGTCAGGCGCGCCGGGCGCCGGGAGAGCACCGATGACAACCGTGTAGTCGCCGGATTACTTGTTGTCGTCCGAAGGACGGAACGCCCTGGTGGGGTCGGCGGCCGGATCGGCGTTCTGCTCACCACCGAACGGCTGGTTCTGCTGACCCGGCTGCGCCTGCTGGCCGTAGGGCTGCTGGCCGTACTGCTGGCCACCGAACTGCTGGGTGGCACCCTCGGCAGGCGACTGCTGCTGGCCACCGGCGTACGGCGACTGCTGCTGGCCCGCACCGTAACCCGGCTGCTGGCCGTAGGACGGCTGCTGCTGGCCGTACTGTTGGCCCGCCTGGCCCTGGCCGTAGGACGGCTGCTGGCCCGGCTGGCTGTAGGACGGCTGCGACGGGTACTGACCGCCACCGAAACCGCCCTGGCCCGGCTGGCTCTGGCCGAACTGCTGCTGGCCGTAACCCGCCTGCTGCTGACCGAAACCGGCCTGCTGCTGGCCGTATCCCGCCTGCTGCTGGCCGTAGCCGGCCTGCGGGGCCGCCGGACGCGGCTCGGGAAGCTTGATGATGCCCGCCTCGAACAGCACGACCGCAACCGCGATGGCCGCCTGGACGAACACGAAGAACAGCAGGACCCAGACACCGAATTCGGCCTTGGTCATCTCGGGGAAGCTGAACGACTGGAACAGCACACCGATGAACGCGGTGACCGACACCGCGGCCGCCGCTCCGGTCCAGTTCTGCTTCGGCAGCAGCGACAGACCGGCGAACACACCACCGAGCAGCGCCAGCGCGAGCAGACCGGTCACACCGGAGACGAAGGCGTTCTGCGACTCGGCATCACTGCCGAGACCTTCGATGTCCGGGCCCATGAAGGGCAGGAAGCCGAGCAGGAAGCTGATCACACCCAGCGCAGCCACGCCGATCGTCAGAAAGAACGGCAGCCCCTTGGCGTCGGCACCTGATTCGGTACCTCCACCTGCCGGCGACTGGCCGGGGTTGGCGGATGCGGAGGGCGTCGGCGCGGGTGCGTTGTACCCGGAGCCCCCGGTCGGGTATGACATGTCGTCGTCTCCTAGGTCGAGTCATACATGTGTGTTCACGACTGATTCCCTCCTGACGCTACTGCACTCGGGCGCGCAGGTCATCACCGAGCGATTCACCTGTGGAGAGAATCGGCGCCTGTGGATAACGACGAAGGCCGCTCCCGGTGAATTCACCGGGAGCGGCCTTCACGATATTTCCGAATCGATCCGAAATGCATTCGCTCGATTCGAGGGCCTGCACAGGGGGCGCTTCGTTACCGCCGGTGGGCCCTGACCGAATCAGGCAGTGACGCTTGCCTTCTCCAGGATCTCACGCGCCAGCGCGGCGGTCTCGGACGGCGTCTTGCCGACCTTCACACCCGCGGCCTCCAGCGCGTCCTTCTTCGCCTGGGCGGTGCCCGCCGAGCCGGAGACGATCGCACCGGCGTGGCCCATGGTCTTGCCCTCCGGGGCGGTGAAGCCCGCGACGTAGCCGACCACCGGCTTGGTGACGTTCTCCTTGATGTAGGCCGCGGCCCGCTCCTCGGCGTCGCCGCCGATCTCGCCGATCATGACGATCAGCTTGGTCTCCGGGTCCTTCTCGAACGCCTCGATGGCGTCGATGTGGGTGGTGCCGATGACCGGGTCTCCGCCGATGCCGATGGCGGTGGAGAAGCCGAAATCGCGCAGCTCGTACATCATCTGGTAGGTCAGCGTGCCGGACTTGGAGACCAGGCCGACCGGGCCCTTACCCGTGATGTTGGCCGGAGTGATGCCGACGAGCGACTCACCGGGGGTGATGATGCCTGGGCAGTTCGGGCCGATGATCCGGGTCTTGTTGCCCTTGTCCACGTTGTAGGCCCAGGCGTAGGCGGTGTCCTGCACCGGGATGCCCTCGGTGATGACCACGAGCAGCGGGATCTCCGCGTCGATGGCCTCGATGATGGCGTCCTTGGAGAACTTCGGCGGGACGAACGCGATGGAGACGTCCGCGCCGGTCTCCTTCATGGCCTCCGCGACGGTGCCGAACACCGGCAGCTCGACCGCGTTGCCGTCCTTGTCGGTGTGCGAGACGGTGGTGCCCGCCTTACGCGCGTTCACACCGCCGACGACCTGGGTGCCGGCCTTGAGCATCAGGGCGGTGTGCTTGGTGCCCTCGCCGCCGGTGATGCCCTGGACGATGACCTTCGAGTCCTTGTTCAGGAAGATAGACATTTCCGGTTTCCTTACTTGGCCGCTGCCAGTTCGGCGGCCTTGTCGGCGCCTTCGTCCATTGTCTGCGCAAGCGTGATCAGCGGATGCGCGGCGTCGACCAGGATCTGGCGACCCTCGTCGACCTTGTTGCCGTCGAGACGGACGACCAGCGGCTTGTTCGCCTCGGAGCCGAGGATCTCCAGCGCCTTCACGATGCCGTTGGCGACAGCGTCGCAGGCCGTGATGCCACCGAAGACGTTCACGAACACGCTCTTGACCTGCGCGTCGCCCAGGATGACGTCGAGCCCGGCCGCCATCACCTCGGCCGAGGCGCCGCCACCGATGTCGAGGAAGTTGGCGGGCTTGACCCCACCGTGGTTCTCGCCCGCGTAGGCGACGACGTCGAGGGTCGACATGACCAGACCCGCGCCGTTGCCGATGATGCCGACCTCACCGTCGAGCTTGACGTAGTTGAGGTCGTTCTCCTTGGCCTTCAGCTCCAGCGGGTCGGTCGCGTCCTTGTCCGCGAACTCCTCGTGGCCGGGCTGACGGAACTCGGCGTTCTCGTCCAGGGTGACCTTGCCGTCCAGAGCGAGGATCTCGTCCTGCGGGGTGCGCACCAGCGGGTTGACCTCGACCAGGGTGGCGTCCTCCTTGACGAACACCTCCCACAGCTTCTGAATGGTGACCGCGGCGGCGTCGAGCACGTCGGCGGGCAGGTGGCCCTGCTCGGCGATGGAACGCGCGAACGCGAGGTCGACACCCTTGACGGCGTCGACGGGAACCTTGGCGAGGCGCTCCGGCTTGGTCGCGGCGACCTCTTCGATCTCCATGCCGCCCTCGACCGAACACATGGCCAGGTAGGTGCGGTTGGAGCGGTCGAGAAGGAAGGAGATGTAGTACTCCTCCGCGATGTCCTTGGCCTCGGCAACCAGGATCTTCTTGGTGATGTGGCCCTTGATGTCCAGGCCGATGATGTTCTGCGCGTGGGTGAGCGCGTCCTCCGGGGTGGCGGCGTACTTGACGCCACCGGCCTTACCGCGGCCACCGGCCTTGACCTGGGCCTTGATCATCACCGGCTTGCCGATTTCCGCCGCGATGGCGCGGGCGTCCTCGGCCGTGTCCGTGACGCGGCCCTCGGACGAAGGCACTCCGTGCTTAACGAAGAGCTCCTTCGCCTGATATTCGAAGAGATCCATGTATTCACCGTCTCGTCTGCGTTGTGATGACAACGTCTTTAGTTGGCGGCCCGACGTCGGAAGCGGGTCGGGTCGGACTCTAATCAGTCACATGGAGGGCCAATCGGCCACGTACATCCTAAGTGGCGCAGGTCACGGATCCACGCCCGGGACAGGTAAAACCGCTGGCCAAGGCTACTGGCGAGTAGCTTGTTGACGGGTCACCGGAGAGCGGCACCGAAGTACGATCACGACCGATCACGGACCCGTCACGACCAGGCAACCTCACTCCGGTGCCCAGAAACGCGTGAGTTGAATCGAGCTGTTATCGTGATCCATCTCACATGTCCCATCGGAAGGTGCACATCGCTTGCGAACCCTGCAATCGTTTCGTTACCGTCGATGCGGTCGATGTCACAACCCGGTCACGACTCCGTTGTTCCAGGTGATGAGGAGGACGGCAAGCTTGACGCACCACAGCACTCCGCAGGTGGAGAGCCGTTCCATGGTCGACCCTTCGATGCCGCCCCCGATCGGGCATGGCACGAGCGCGAGATCGTTCCGCACCGTGATGCGGGCTCGCCGATGAACCACCGCACGACCCTCGACCCCAGCAGTCGCAGCCGGTCGGGTCACCGATACCGCCACGACGACGAGCCCTCGGGCGCGGTCGCAGGCAGCGGACACCACGGATACGGCTTCCACCCCCCCGCCGGTACACACGCGACCGAACACAGCGGCGGCGTCGCGCAGAACTCCTGGGCAGCCGATAACGCGTGGAACGACAATGCCTCATGGTCGGAAGGCGAAGCCTGGTCCGACGGTGACAACAACTGGTCGCAGGACTGGTCCGAACAGAGCTGGACCGAGGGCGAAACCTGGTCCGACGGTGGCGCATGGAGCGGCGGCGGCGAGACCTGGCGCGAGACCGACGAGGCCGACGACGACGCCGAAGCTCCGGCCACGCCGAAAGTCGTCCCCGCTCGCGAAAGCCGCACCCGCAGCGGCGGCGCCCATCGACTACCCGCCCCGCCCTCGGCTCTCAAGGGCCGTGCCGCGGTCGCCGCTGTCGCCGCAGGCGCCTTCGTCGCCGCAGGTCAGTGCGCCTTCGCGTCGCCCGAAGAACAGACGATGGCCGCCGACTACGAGGCCGACCAGATCTACGAAATCGCCTCGCACTCGCCGATCAACTCGGCCGACCCGAATACCGTGGCCGCCTCGCCCGATTCACCGCAGGTACTCACTGTCGGTGCGCCCGTGGATCTGAGCCAGTTCACCGACATCCTGGAAAAGGGCCAGAAGTTCGCCGAAGACCTGGCCGCGCAGGAAGCCGCCAAGCTGCGGCCCCTGTTCGCCCGGTTCGCCGCGGGTAACTTCACCTCCGGATTCGGCGCCCGCTGGGGCGTTCAGCACCTCGGCATCGATGTCGCAGGCCCGATCGGCACCCCCATCTACGCCGTCGCCGACGGCACAGTCATCGAGGCCGGCCCCGCCGCGGGCTTCGGCATGTGGGTGCGGCTACTGCACGACGACGGCACCGTCACCATCTACGGCCATATCGACACGGCCACCGTGTCGCAGGGCGAGCGGGTGATGGCGGGCGACCAGATCGCCACCATGGGTAACCGCGGCTTCTCCACCGGCCCGCACGTCCATTTCGAGGTCTGGCTCAACGGCTCCGACAAGGTCGACCCGCTCCCCTGGCTCGCCACCCGCGGCATCAGCCTCGGCCAGATGCGCGACTGACCCCGCAGCACCGCACGAAGACGACACGAATCGCCATCGCCATTGGCGCACAGGCCGATTCGTGGCGGACACGCCACCCGGTGACGAAGCGCACGCTTCCCCAGCACGCCCACGCCACATAGCGTCAGGCCATGGCTCGTACAACGACGTACACCCAAGTCCTGGCACTTCCCGCCGCCGAGATCTGGCGGGTGCTCGGCGACCCACAGCGGTTGCCCGAATGGAACCCCGCGGTCACCTCCGTCGTCATGCACGGCCCGGTCGCCGCCGGCGCCACCGGCGACATCGTCCCGCGCGGACGCCTGCTCGGCCCGGTACACCAACGCACCGCCGACCCATTCGTCCTCACCACGGTCACGCCCGAACACGAGCTGACCCTGGAGCAGGACACCCCGATGGGGCGGATGTATCTCACCTGGACACTCACCCCGGCCGACGGCGGTACCGAACTCACACAACGGCTCACCTTCATCGGGCCGTCCGCCTCCGCGGTCCGCGCCGTCATCGGCACCCTGGTGGAAACCGATGCCAGGGTGTGCTTCGCCAGGCTGGCGACACTAGCCGGAATCACCCCCGCCGAGAACGCCCTGACCGCGGTCATCGCAGGCGGCTCCGGCGCCCTCGGCCGACACATCGCGGCCGACCTGGTGTGCCGCGGACAGCGAGTCGTCATCCTCACCCGCCGCCACGACCCGGAACTGCCGTTCCCGCAACGGGAATGGGATGGCCGCACGGTCGGCGACTGGGCCGGTGCATTGTGTAACCCCGGGCCGACGGCGGTCGTCAACCTGGCGGGCAAACTCGTCGACGTCAGGCCAACCGCCGAGAATATCGACGAACTGCGGCGCAGTCGGGTCGAACCGACTCGCGCGCTGGTCACCGCCGCCTCCGCACTCGATACGCGGGTCGACTACTGGATCCAGGCGAGTACCACCGCCATCTGGTCCGACGCGGGCGAAACCCGGTGCACCGAAACGACTCCGCTGCCGGTCGGCGCCGCCGCACTTCCACAGATGACCGGCGTCGCGGTCGCCTGGGAAGAGGCCTTCAACGGTGCCGAGGCAACCCACCAGACCATCCTGCGTACGTCCATCGTGCTCGATCCACAGGCTCCAGCCTTGAAACGGCTGTGTCAGCTGACCCGCGCAGGGCTCGGCGGCCGGATCGGCGATGGCACACAGTGGTTCAGCTGGATCCACATCGAAGACTGGCTCGCGATCGTGCGTGCCGCACTCGGCCTCGAACCCGGCATCGAACTGCCCGACGGCATCCTGGTGGCCGCCACCGATTTCCCGGTCCGCAACCGCGATCTGATGACAACCCTGCGCAGGCACCTGCGCCGACCGCCTGCCCCGCCGACCCCGAAACCGCTGCTGGCGCTGGGAGCCGTTGTCCTGCGCTCGGACCCGGCGCTCGGGCTGACCGGGCGACACGCCACGTCAGCAGTGCTGCACGATGCGAGCTTCCGGTTCCGCTACCCCACCCTCGACGACGCCTTGACCGACCTGCTGCCGAGCTGAGCAGGCACCACCGAGTCAGGCGCTGACCTGTAGGCGCGCTTTTGCCGCGCCGACATCAACGCTCGAGGCATCGACGTGTGGACCTGCGCGAACCGGCTCTCAGAGCTTCACCAGGGTGCGGCTGAACTGTGGAATGAGGCGGATCTTGCCCGCGGTACCGAAATCGATGGTGACCGTGGCCAGCGGGCCGACACCGTCGGCGGCGACGACACGGCCGAGGCCGTATTTGTCGTCGCTGACTCGGTCGCCCACCGCGAGCACGAGATCGACATTGTTGCGTTTGACGCCGCCGGCACGGGGCGCCGGACGGCGTTCGCGCACACCGGGACGCGGCTCCGACCATCCCTCGGTCCAGTCGCGTTCGAAGTCCTCGTCACCGCGACGACGGCCGGTGCGCGATCCACCCGAGCTCTTGGGCTCCAACCGTTTCCAGTCGATCAGATGGCCGGGGATCTCCTGCAGGAACCGTGACTCCGGATTGGATACCGGCTGGCCCCAACCCGAACGCACCACCGCACGGCTCAGGTACAGCCTGCGCCTGGCTCTGGTGATGCCGACGTAGGCGAGGCGACGTTCCTCGGCCAGCTCGGCCGGATCGCCGAGCGCGCGCATATGCGGGAACTGGCCGTCCTCCCAGCCGGTGACGAACACGACCGGAAATTCGAGGCCCTTCGCCGTATGCAGGGTCATCATGGTGACCACGCCCGCACCCTCATCCGGGATCTGATCGGTATCGGCGACCAGCGATACCCGCTCCAGGAACGCGGCAAGCGAGCCGGGTTCGGGTTCACCGTCGGCAGCTTCGGGCAGCATGCCTTCCGCGCGGGCGGCCTCGGCGTTGTTGTTGGCCTCGGAGCTGAATTCCCGCGCGACGCTGACCAGCTCGTTCAGATTGTCCAACCGGGCGCCGTCCTGCGGATCATCGGAGGCTTCCAATTCGGCGCGGTAGCCGGTGCGATCGAGCACCGCCTCGACCACATTGCCGACATCGGGGAAATCGGCGTCCGGCCGCGCACCGGCCGCCCTGATCTCCTCCAGCAACTCCAGAAAGCCCGAAATCGCGCGCTGGGCCCGGGTGTTCAACAGTGCGACATTCCCGTCGGCGGCATCGCGCAGTGCGGCGGCGAAACCGATATCCCGCTGCTCGGCATGTACGGCGACGCAGGCTTCGGCGCGGTCGCCGATGCCGCGGCGCGGGGTGTTGAGGATCCGGCGCAGGCTCACCGCATCGTCCGGGTTTTCCAGTACGCGCAGGTAGGCGACGACATCGCGGACTTCCTTGCGCTCGTAGAAGCGCACCCCACCGACTACCTTGTAGGGCAGGCCCATTCGGATGAAGATTTCTTCCAGTGCCCTCGAGTTGTTGTTGGTGCGGTAGAAGACCGCCACATCGCCGTAGGTGGCCTCGCCCGCATCGACCAGGCGGTCGATCTCGCGGGCCACGAACGAGGCCTCGTCATGTTCGTTGTCGGCGACGTAGCCGGTGATCAGATCACCCTCACCGGAATCGGTCCACAGCCGCTTCTCGCGCCTGCCCTCGTTGCGGGCGATCACCGCGTTCGCGGCGGACAGGATGTGCTGGGTGGAGCGGTAGTTCTGTTCCAGCAGGATGGTCTCGGCATCGGGGAAGTCGCGCTCGAACTCCTCGATATTGCGGATCGTGGCACCGCGGAAGGCGTAGATGGACTGGTCGGCGTCACCGACGACGCACAGTTCGCTCGGCGGTACCCGGTGCTCGTCCGGTTCGGCCCAGTCGTCGTCGGACCCGGCCGCCGCTGCGGCGCCGGCGGCTGCGTCATCGGCACCCGCCGTATCGGCGGCCGGACGGCTCGCGTGATGCCCGACCAGCTCGCGGACCAGGATGTACTGGGCGTGGTTGGTGTCCTGGTATTCGTCGACCAGGACGTGCCGGAACCGCCTGCGGTAGTACTCCGCGACCTGCGGGTGGCTCTGCAGCAGTGCGACCGTTTCACCGATCAGGTCGTCGAAGTCCAGGGCATTCGCCGCGCGCAGTCTGCGCTGGTATTCGGTGTAGACCCGCGCGACGAGGCCGGGCAGTTCGGCGTCATCGGATTCGGCGTCGGCGGTGGCCTGCTCCGGGCTGATGAGCTCGTTCTTCAGATTCGAGATGGCGGTGGCCAGCAGGCGCGCGGAGTATTTCTTGGTGTCGATCTCCTGATCGCGGCTGATCATCGTGAGCAGCCTGCGCGAATCATCGGCGTCGTAGATCGAGAAGTTCGAGTTCAACCCCGGCAGCAACGCCGACTGCATGCGCAGAATCCGCACACAACTGGAGTGGAACGTCGACACCCACATGTTGTTCGCCCGTGGACCGACGAGGCCGATGACCCGCTCACGCATTTCCGCGGCGGCCTTGTTGGTGAAGGTGATGGCCAGGATCTGGCCCGGTGTGGCGCCGCGCGCGGCGAGCAGATAGGCGATTCTCCTGGTCAGCACGGCCGTCTTGCCGGAACCGGCGCCCGCGACGATCAACAGCGGGGCGCCGGTGTGCACCACGGCCGCACGCTGCTGCGGATTGAGCCCGTCGATCAGACGCTCGGTCTCCTCGCTCTTCCGCTGCTCGGCCTCGGCCCGGCGGTGGCCCGCCTCGGTGCGGCGCTGCTGCTGTTCGGCGGTGAGCCGTTGTTGCTTGGCCCGTAGGCCACCCTGCGCCGCCGCGCGACCACCGGCCGCGGTATCCGGCGCCTGCGGCGATTCCTGAGCCTGCGGCGCGTGCTGGGCCTGCGGTGAGTTGCCGGAACGCGGTTCGGGTTCGGGCCGATGACCGCCATGCGTCTCGGGAGCCAAGGTGCTGTCCATCGTCTGTCCACGCTACCGGCGCGCACCGACAGAGTTGAACTCCTGGGCAGACCAGTTGACGTCTCGGTACTCACCGAGACAACGACGGGTGAACAGCCGCAGGTCGGCGCGGCCACGAAGCTGTGAACGCGTTCTCAGCAGATTCACAAACGTAACCGTTTTGCATAGCTATAGACCCGTGGCAGACTGGCCACATGGTCAGGGCTCCTGCAAGACATCTCTATCGGATGTCCCCCGAATATCGGGATCGCGGACTTTGCACCTGAGCGCCCCCACTGGGGAGACAATGCTGGGGGGACAATGCAATGCCCACCAGGTCTGTTTCACGGTGAAAGAACTGATCGGTAACACGCTGCCCGCGTCGACCGATCCACGTTCTGACACGAGGAGATGAATGATGAGCACCCCTGCCACGACGACCGGGTCCGATTCGGCTCTGCCTCATACCGAGGCGGAGATCGAAAAACTCCGCAAGGAGATCGACCGGCTCGATGCCGAGATCCTCGCCGCGATCAAGCGCAGGACCGAGATCTCGCGGATCATCGGCCGAACCCGTATGGCGTCCGGCGGGCCGCGCCTTGTGCACAGTCGTGAGATGAAGGTGCTGGAGCGATTCAGCGAACTTGGCCAGGAAGGCCACACCCTCGCGATGCTGTTGCTGCGGCTCGGTCGCGGCCGCCTCGGCCACTAACTCCCCCTCGCCCCGTCCGGCGCCACCGCGGCAGGACGCACGGGCGTCCCGAACTGCGCGGCGATCGCGAGGTCGTCGCTTCCCCCATGACCGCCCCGGGTGTTCACACCCCGGGGCGGTCGTCTCGTTCGTTGCGATCGACTCAGGTCAATGCGATGTACTTGGTGGACAGATACTCCTCGATGCCTTCGGTGCCGCCCTCACGGCCGAAACCGGACGCTTTGACCCCGCCGAACGGTGCCGCGGGATCGGAGATCACGCCACGGTTGATGCCGACCATCCCGCTCTCCAGGCCCTCCGCCACCCGCAGCGCCCGGTCCAGATCCCGTGTGTACACGTAGCTGACCAGGCCGAACTCGGTGTCGTTCGCCGCGGCCAGGCCCTCGTCCTCGGTGTCGAAAGTGACGATCGGCGCGACCGGTCCGAACACCTCCTCGCGCAGGATCCTGGCCCCCGACGGAATATCGGTCAGGATCGTGGCCGGATAGAACCAGCCGGGCCCCTCCGGCGCCTTACCGCCGAGCCGGACGGTCGCGCCCGCGCCGACAGCGTCATCGACCAGGTCACGAACGGTATTCAGCTGGTTCTCGTTGATCAGCGGGCCGAGGGTGGTATCCGGATCGATGCCAGGACCGAGGGTCACCGATGCGGACATCGCCTCGATCAGTTTGGTGGTGAATTCCGCCACGACGCCGCGCTGGACGTGGAAACGGTTGGCCGCGGTGCACGCCTCGCCGCCGTTGCGCAGCTTCGCCAGCATGGCGCCCTGCACGGCGGCATCGACGTCCGCGTCGTCGAACACCACGAACGGCGCATTGCCGCCCAGTTCCATCGACGTGCGCAGCAAACCGTGCGCCGACTGTTCGACCAGGGTGCGGCCGACCTCGGTGGAACCGGTGAAGGTCAGCTTGCGCAACCGGGGATCCTGCAGCAGTGGTCCGGTGACAGCCCCGGAACGCTTGGTGGTGATCACCGAGAGCACGCCGTCGGGCAATCCGGCCTCGCTGCACAGTGTGGCCAGCAGCAGCATCGTCAGCGGCGTCTCGGAGGCAGGCTTGACGATCATGGTGCAGCCGGCGGCCAGTGCAGGACCGATCTTGCGGGTGCCCATGGCCAGCGGAAAGTTCCACGGCGTGATCGCCAGACACGGCCCGACGGGCTGTTTGTGCACCATGATCCGCCCGGTGCCCGACGGTGCGTGCAGGTAGCGGCCGTGCACGCGCACCGCTTCCTCGCTGAACCATCGGAAGAATTCGGCGCCGTAACGCACTTCGTTGCGGCTTTCGGGCAGTGCCTTGCCCATCTCCAGCGTCATCAGCAGCGCGAACTCCTCGGCACGCGCGGTGAGCTGTTCGAAGACCGCCCGCAGGATCTCGCCACGTTCGCGAGCGGGAGTGGCGGCCCAGTCGGCCTGTGCCGCGACGGCGGCGTCCAGCGCGCGCATCGCGTCCTCGGGGGCGGCGTCTGCGACGTGTGTGAGGACCTGACCATCGGCCGGGTTGTACACCGGGAACGTCGCACCGCCGGTGGCATCGGCTCCTGCGCCGATCCACAGTTGCGTGGGTACGGATTCGAGTACTTCGCGTTCGGAGACCATGAGCCAAGGCTAGGCGTACCCCCGCGTTCAGCGCGGCCGATGACGGACGATGTCCGGCAGTGCCTGTCAGGCCGCCGCCACTGCCTTGCGCCTGATCTGTTCACGGCGCACCGTGTTCGGCA
The DNA here is from genome assembly GCF_010868145.1 of Nocardia cyriacigeorgica. Classification (GTDB taxonomy): domain Bacteria; phylum Actinomycetota; class Actinomycetes; order Mycobacteriales; family Mycobacteriaceae; genus Nocardia; species Nocardia cyriacigeorgica_D. The sequence goes on along the minus strand of NZ_JAAGUY010000024.1, from coordinate 44,405 downwards.
CCGTTCGCGTGCATGCGCGCGAGGGGGCTACTACGCTCGGCGGACGTGAGCAGCGACATCACCGCATCGGCGGCCTGGCGGAAACTGCACGACCACCACAGCGCTGTTTCCGGCCGGACGCTACGGGAATTCTTCGCCGAGGATCCCGCACGCGGTCGTGAGCTGACGGTGACGGCGGGTGATCTGCACATCGACTACAGCAAGCACCGGGTCAACCGGGAAACCCTGCAGCTGCTGGTCGAATTGGCGCGGGAAGCGGGCGTGGAGCAGCGTCGCGACCGGATGTATCGCGGCGAGCACATCAATACGTCCGAAGACCGGGCCGTCGGGCATATCGCCCTGCGCCTGCCCGCGGGCGAATCGCTGGTTCTCGACGACGCCGACGCGGGCACCGAGGTGCATCGGGTGCTGGCGCGAATGGGTGCCTTCGCCGATGAGGTGCGGTCCGGACGGTGGCGCGGCGCCACCGGTGAGCGCATCGCGACCGTGGTGAACATCGGCATCGGCGGCTCGGACCTCGGTCCGGTGATGGTGCATCAGGCACTGCGCCATTACGCGATCGGTGAGACCGCCGACACGACCATCGGTGCGCGTTTCGTCTCGAACGTGGACCCGGCCGATCTGGTCTCGAAGCTGGCCGGGCTCGATCCGGCGACCACCCTGTTCGTCGTGGCGTCCAAGACGTTTTCGACCCTGGAGACCCTCACCAACGCGACCGCTGCCCGTCGCTGGGTGGTCGCGGCGCTCGGCGAGGATGCGGTGGCCAAGCATTTCGTCGCCGTGTCGACCCATGCCGAGCGGGTCGCCGAGTTCGGTATCGACCCCGCCAATATGTTCGGTTTCTGGGATTGGGTGGGCGGACGCTATTCGGTCGATTCGGCGATCGGCCTGTCGGTGATGATCACCATCGGCAAGCAACGCTTCGCCGAATTCTTGGCCGGCATGCACAGTATCGACCGGCATTTCGCCACCACACCGCTGGAACAGAACGCGCCGGTGCTGCTCGGCCTGATCGGGGTCTGGTACGCGAACTTCTTCGGCGCGGAATCGCGTGCGGTGCTGCCGTATTCGAACGATTTGGCCCGCTTCCCCGCCTATCTGCAACAGCTGACCATGGAATCCAACGGCAAATCGGTTCGCGCCGATGGCACTCCGGTCACCACCTCGACCGGCGAGATCTTCTGGGGTGAGCCGGGTACCAATGGCCAGCACGCCTTCTACCAGCTGCTGCACCAGGGCACTCGGCTCATCCCGGCCGACTTCATCGGCTTCGCCCGCCCCACTGATGATCTGCCGACCCGCGACGGCACCGGCAGCATGCACGACATCCTGATGAGCAACCTGTTCGCGCAGACCAAGGTGCTGGCCTTCGGCAAGACCGCGGAGGAGGTCGCCGCGGACGGCACCGACCCGAAGCTCGTCCCGCACAAGGTGATGCCCGGCAACCGGCCGAGCACCACCATCCTCGCGCCGCAATTGACCCCGTCGGTGCTCGGGCAGCTGATCGCGCTGTACGAGCATCAGGTCTTCGTCGAAGGCACCATCTGGGGCATCGACAGCTTCGATCAGTGGGGCGTCGAGCTGGGCAAGCAGCAGGCGCTGGCGTTGGCTCCGCTGCTCACCTCGTCCGAGGACCCGGCGCCGCAGGGCGATTCGTCGACCGATGCGCTGATCCACTGGTACCGCGACCACCGCTGACGGGACCGGCCCAGCTCAGTGTGTCGACGTCTCAGCCACCGGTTCCTTCGCGGTAGGCGCGGGTGCCTTCGTACGCCCGGCTGCGGTAACAACCGTTGCCAGAGCGGCCAGCGCCGCACTCGTCCACAACGCCGAGGAGACCGATCCACTGATACCGATGACGACACCGGCGGCTGCGGGCCCCGCGGCGGCCCCGGTATTGAAGGCGGTGGTCGCGAACGCTCCGCTGAGCCTGGGCGCGGTAGGCGCCGCGGCACGCACGATGCGGCCGATCACGGTGGATCCGACCGCGAAGGACGTCGCACCGGCGATCACCGCCATGATCAGCAGGACAGGCAGCAGGGACACGGTCAGCGCGGTGGCGCCCCAGACGATCGGCAGCACGACGACACCCGCCGCGACCACGAGTGAGGTCTGCCGGTCGGCGAATCGACCCGCACCGCTCACCCCGGCGAACGATCCGATACCGAACAACGCCAGCACCACCGGCACCCACGCCTCCCCCACACCGCCGACCTCGGTCACCACGACGGCGAGGTAGGTGAAGCCTGCGAACGTAGCCGCGTTCACCAGGGCACCGACCACCATGGCAACCCGCACTCCCGGGGCCCCTACGGCACTGAGCTCACCGCGCAATGGCCGGTGACCGCCGCTCGGCTCGTCGCGGCGATCACCGGCGGGTACCAGCAGCCATGTCGCGGCGAGTGCGGGTACTCCGACCAGCACCACCGCCCAGAATGCCGACTGCCAGCCCAGCGCTCGTCCGAGTATCGCGCCCGCAGGCACACCCGCGACACACGCGAGGGTGACACCGGACAGGATGATCGAGGTCGCTCGGCCGACCCGATCCGCGCCCACAAACGCAGGCAGCCCGGCGAGCGCGACGGCTAGGAAGCCGGCATTCGCGACCGCAGCCACCACGCGTGTCGCGAGCAACAGACCGAAGGTCGTGGTGAGGGCACCGACGAGATGCGCGGCGAGGAACACTGCCAGGAACCCGGCGAGCGAGTACCGCGCCGGCCAGCGGCTCGCGGTTGCCGCCATCACCGGTGCGCCGATGATCATCCCCACCGCGAACAGCGAGGTCAGCAAGCCGGCCGAGCCGATCGGCACGCCGAGATCGACGGCCATGGGTTCCAGTAGACCCGACAACATGAATTCCGAGGTGCCCTGGGCGAATACTGCTGTGGCCAGGACGAATACGACTATCGGCACGAGAGGACTCCGTGAGGTGTGATGACCGGATGCGCCGTCGGCCGGGATGGCTCGACGACGAGGCAGGAATTCGCGCACTACGCGCGGGACCAGAAGCCGGGCCGGATCTCGGCCGCGAATGCGGCGCGGCGTCGTCGGCGCATGCGAAACCGGTGACGATCAGTCGTCACCGCGCATCGGTACACCACAACGCCACCTGACAGATCGGCCAGGTCGCTAACGTCTGGAGGCCTCCGGGGACATCACGGCGCACACGCTAGCAGTGCGAGACGGTGTCGAGCGATGGGTTTTCCGGGGGGTGCCCAGCCAGGCGCGGGGCCGGGCATTCGATGAGGGCCGCGAGTCGACGTCCCGCGACTCATCCCGTGGCGACTACCAGCCGCCGATCGGTAGCTCGAGCGAACGAGCCATGTCCTCGGCGAACGTGCGCAACACCCCCGAACTCGGGATGAGTGTCGGATCGAGGCCGACCAGCGCCAGCGTGTAGGTATCGGACGTGCGGGACAGGTAGCCGGACAGACGCGTGCGCGGACGGCGGGCAAAGGTCAGGCCGGGATGGATGGCGCGGGCGGCGATTCCGGTGCAGTCGTGCGGGCCGAAGGTGTGCAGGCTCGGCGGCAGGGCGCCGATATTGGAGCAGAGGATGTCGCGTTCGCCTGCGCCACGCGACATCGCATAGGCCAGCCGGTCCGAGACCAGTTGCAGGGTCTGTTCGGGTAGCCCCGCGGGGCTGGTCATCCGGCGCTCATATGCCGCACGGGATTTCGCGCGGATATCGGCCGGCGAGTCCGACGGGGTGACGGCGATCGAGGTCATCGCCAGATCGTTGTCGACGCGGGGCTCGTCCCTCGTATCGACCGGCAGCGCGGCCTCGATCACCGAGCTGGGGAAACCGCTCGCCCACAGCACATTCGCGACGAACCACACGAACAGGCTATTGGGGGTGCCATCGGATCCGGCGGCCGCGCGGTCCCAGTTTTCGGCGGGGATTCGAAGGACCACACCAACGGTCGGCATCACTTCGTCAGGCACGCCGGGTCGGACGGTAGGTCCGCGCCGTGCGCGATCCGGTGCCGCCGCGTCGGTCATCGATTCGGCTCGCCTGGGCGAAGCCCGCGTTGCGGTCCGGGAAAGCACTCGAGCCAGCCCGGTGCCGATGGCCGCTGCAGTCCCGCCCAACACCGTCGCGAGCTGCCGCCCCGCGTCTGCCCACTCGGAGCCCGGCCCTGCTGATGGCACGGATTCGATCGCCAGCCCACGCAGGGCGGTATCCACGGCGATGAGTAGCCCTCGCGCGTCGGCGAGGACGTGGGAGCAGGTCAGGACGATGACGGTGCCGCCGTCGTCGACCGGTGCCGCGGACAGCCGCCACCCGGGGCCGTACTCCGGATCGAGATCGGCGCCGAGGGTGTCGGCCCAGTCGAGCAGTTCGGTCGATGCCATCTCGCGGCCGGGGTCGAGCGGATACGCCCGGGTCGTTGGCTGCCACAACCGACGCGCTCCCGGTACGCGTGCCCTGACCACGCGGCGGCCGAGTGGTCCGTGGCGCAGCCGCGCGTGCAGATCCTCCAGCATCGCGGCCTCGACCCGGTCGGCGGTGCGCCACACGCCTTGCAGGGCGATGGGCGTGCCGAGCCCGCGGTGGGTGCGCAGGAAGATCTCGTCGATGACGGTGAGCCGCGCAGGGGCGGCCCCGCCCGAGCTCATCGGTTCATCGAAACTCTCCATGCCGTCCCGCACCTGCGGCGAAACGGGCAGCGCCGTCGAGAGCACCATCCATGAGCGCACCCATGCCGTGCCGGAATTCGTTGCGCAACGCCGCCTCTTCGTCGAGGCCGTCCTGCTCCAGCAAAGACAGCCGGTCCGACCGCAGGCAGGTCTGCGGTAGCGCGGCGAGCTGGCCCGCGACCTCCTCCGCGACCCTGCGCGCGTCGCCGGTGGGCACCACGCGGCTGACCAGCCCCATCTGCAACGCCTCCGGTGCGCTCACCGGGCGGCCGGTGAGCACCATGTCCATGGCGCGGCCCGCACCGACGATCCTGGGCAGGCGCACGGTGCCGCCGTCGATCAGCGGCACTCCCCAGCGGCGACAGAACACCCCGAAGGTGCTGTCCTGCTCGGCGATCCGCAGATCGCACCACAGCGCCAGCTCCAGCCCACCCGCCACGGCGTACCCGGAGACGGCGGCGATCACGGGTTTGGACAATCGCATTCGGGTGGGGCCCATGGGTCCGTCACCGTCCTCGGTGACCTGGTTGGAGTTCTCCCCACCCATCGATTTGAGATCCGCGCCCGCGCAGAAGGTGCCACCCTCACCCCACAGCACTGCGACGGAAGCGTCGGGGTCGGCGTCGAAGGCACGGAACGCGTCGGCCAGTGTCCGCGCGGTCGGTCCGTCGACGGCATTGCGTGCCTCTGGCCGGTGCAGGATCACCGTGGTGACCGGGCCGGCGTGTTCGACTCTGACACTCATCTCACCGACCATACGGCCTGACACCCCTTGTGTGAAGAAGTGAATTCATGCTTCACTTCTTGCGTGGTGTACCGCAGAACCCCGGCCGTCCAGGCCCGGCTCGACGCGCAGGCGGCACTGATCGTGCAGGCCGCGACCAGGGTGCTGTCCAGAGACGGTTTCGCCGGCCTGTCCATGGCGGCGGTGGCGGCCGAGGCCGGTGTAGCCACCGGAACGGTGTACAAGCACTTCGAGGGCAAGGCCGATCTGGTCACCGGTGTCTTCCGCAAGGTGGTCACCCGCGAGGTCGAGGCCGTCGCGGCGGCGGGTTCCGGCGGCGACGCCGCACAACGGGTCAGCGCGGCCGTCGAGACCTTCGCCGTGCGCGCGCTGAAGAATCCGAAGCTCGCCTACGTCCTGCTCGCCGAACCCGTCGACGCGGCGATCGACGCCGAACGTCTGCGATTCCGGCGCGCCTTCGCCGAGACCTTCGAGGCGGCGGTGGCCGACGGCGTCGCCCGTGGCGAGCTGCCCGCACAGGACGCGCGGATCAGCTCCGCAGCCATGGTCGGCGCGATCGGTGAGGTACTTGTCGGGCCGCTCGCCCATGCGCCGCACACCGAATCCGTCGTCCCGGAACTGGTGTCGTTCGCGCTGCGCGCCCTCGGAGTGCGCCGCGGGCCGCGCCCGGATACCAGCTGGCCGTCGGCACCCATCACGACCACCGCATCCCTCTCCGAATCGCCCAAGGCCGGTCCGGCACCCGGCACCCATCCACTCACCCCCGATCCGGTGAGCGCCGACGGCATGGCGACCATGCCGTTCCCCGCGGTCACGCACCCAGGAGCACACGATGCAGACGCATGAAGTCTTCAACCAGGTTCCGCCGATCGTCCCGTTCGACGTCTCCCGTAACCCGGCCCTGCTCGAAGGGCTGCACCGGGAAGGTGCGGGCTGGGCCGAGGCCGAGGTCCGCGAACTCGGCGCGCTGGCGGGCAGTGCACGCGCCCAGGAGTGGGGCAGGCTGGCCAACGAATACCCACCGGTGCTGCACACCCACGATCGCTACGGTCACCGCATCGATGAGGTCGAGTTCCATCCGCACTGGCATGACCTGATGGACGTGGCGGTGTCACATGGCCTGCACGGCGCGCCCTGGCTCGACGATCGACCGGGCGCGCACACCGCGCGCGCGGCCAAGTTCTACACGTGGGGCGCCGCCGAGGCCGGGCATATGTGCCCGATCTCGATGACCTACGCCGTTGTCCCCGCGCTGCGCAACAACCCGGAGCTCGCCGCGAAATACGAGCCGCTGCTCGGTTCGCGCACCTACGATTTCGGTCTGCGGGAGCCGTCGACGAAGGCTGGCCTGATCGCAGGCATGTCGATGACGGAGAAGCAGGGCGGCTCCGATGTGCGGGCGAACACCACCACCGCCACCCCGCAGCCGGACGGCTCCTACCGGATCGTCGGGCACAAGTGGTTCACCTCGGCGCCCATGTCGGATATGTTCCTCACCCTGGCGCAGGCGCCCAGCGGGCTGTCGTGTTTCCTGCTGCCGCGGGTACTGCCCGACGGCACCCGTAATCCCATCCGGATCCAGCGGCTCAAAGACAAGCTGGGCAACAAGTCCAACGCCTCCTCGGAGATCGAATACGAGAACGCCACCGGATGGCTGGTCGGCGCCGAGGGTGCGGGTGTCAAGACCATCATCGAGATGGTGAACATGACCAGGCTGGACTGCGTGATCGGTTCGGCCACCGGTATGCGGGTCGGCGCCGTCTTCGCGGTGCATCATGCCCGTCATCGGGAAGTATTCGGCGCCAAGCTGATCGACCAACCCGCGATGGCGAACGTGCTGGCCGATCTGGTCATCGAATCCGAGGCGGCGACCACGGTCATGATGCGCCTTGCCGGCGCCACCGACCGCGCGAGCAGCGATCCCGCCGAGGCCGCGCTGCGCAGGATCGCCCTGGCCGTCACCAAGTACTGGGTGTGCAAGCGCGCGCCGTCGCACGCGGCGGAGGCACTGGAATGTTTCGGCGGCAATGGTTATGCCGAAGAGTCCGGGATGCCGCGGCTGTACCGGGAGGCGCCGCTGATGTCGATCTGGGAGGGTTCGGGCAATGTCGCGGCGCTGGACGCGTTGCGCGCCATGGGCCGTCAACCGGAGACGGTGGAGGCCTACTTCAACGAGGTGAACCTGGCCCGCGGAGCGAACCCGCGGCTCGACGACGCCATCGACCGGGTCGGTAAGGAACTGTCCGACCTCAGCGATATCGAATACCGCGCCCGCCGCGTCATCGAGCTGATGGCGCTGGTTCTGCAGGGCGCGCAGCTGGTACGGCACGGCCATTCCGCCGTCGCGGACGCCTTCTGCGCGACCAGGCTCGGCGACGACTGGGGTATCGCCTTCGGCACCCTGCCGACCGGTGTCGACACCACCTCCATCATCGAGCGGGCGTTCGTCTGACACACACGCGCGTACCGTCACGCCGGTGGCGGCTGATCCGGAAACGACCGTGGCCGCGCTCGCCGAGCGCGTACGAACCCGGGCCGACGGGCGCGCGGGCCGACACCTGCTCGGCATCGCGGGCCCACCCGGCACCGGGAAGTCGACGCTGTCGGCGACGTTGCGCGATGCCATCAACGTCGCCGCCGGCTCCGCGGTCGCCGAGCTCGCCCCGATGGACGGCTACCATCTGCCCAACGCACAACTTCGGGCCGCCGGACGACTCACGGGCAAGGGCGAACCCGATACCTTCGACGTCACCGGATTCGTCGCAGGCCTGAACCGGTTGCGGCACACCCCGATCGGTGAACCGGTGCCCTGGCCGACGTTCGACCGCGTCACCGACGAGCCCACACCCGGCGGCATCGTCGTCACCCATCAGCGGATCGTCATCGCCGAGGGCAACTATTTACTCGTCGAGCACGGGCCGTGGTCGGCGGTGCGACTCTTGCTGGACGAGTGCTGGTACCTGACCACCGACCGGAACATCCTCATCGACCGACTGCTGAGCCGTCACCTGCGCGGCGGACGAGACGAAGCAGCCGCTGCGGTCAAGGTGCACGACAGCGATATGGCCAACGCCGAACTCGTCGCGACCACCGCACACCGGGCCGACCTGGTGCTGTACGGCCGAGACACCCGGTATTACCTGGGCTGACCGGCCAGACGTTCATCGATCCGGCGCGTATCACCGCGCGCCGCGCCGGACCGGTCGATCATGGACCGATGACGGCGATCCCACAAACCTCCCGGCGCGCGCACGCCCTGCGCAATATCGGCACGGTGGTGTGCGCGCTGCTGCTCTACTACTGCGTTCCGATCGGCTCGGATTTCGCCACCACCTGGCCCGCCCGGATCCTCACCCTGATCGCGTTCGTCGCGGGAGTCGTCGGTCTCGCCTGGCTCGGCTACCGGCGGATCACGCAGTACATCGCCGCCATGGAGGACACCACCCGCCGGGTCGACGGGCTGCTGTTGGTGGTGTCGGTCGTCGTGGTCTTCTTCGCGCTGTTCTACTACATCCTCGACGACCGCGGCACGAATCAGTTCTATGGCATCGACACCCGCACCGACGCCCTGTATTACACGGTGTCGACGCTGGCCACGGTCGGCTACGGTGATATCCATGCGGTCGGCCAGGCCGCGCGCATCGCGAGCATGGTGCAGATCGTGTTCGATCTGGTGGTGCTCGGCACCCTGATCACCGTGCTGACGACCAGTGTCACCCGGCGGCTGGAACTGGTACGACAACAGCGGAAGCCGGACGCGGCGAATTAACCTGGTGCCATGTCGGATTCCGCCGAACACGAACAGATCGCAGCGGTGAGCGCACACGGTGTCGCACCTGCCTCGCCCGCGGAGGTCACCGCCGCGCTGTCCGAGCTCGCCTTCGGTCAACCCGACTGGCGGGCGGCGCACCGCTGGGATACCGAGGACGGCACCGCAACTCCGCCATCGAGGTCCGGCGCGGACACCGGCGGATCCCACACCTGACGCGTCGGCAACACACCTGCCCACACACCGCCCGCTCTAATGTCGTCGGCATCGTCGCTCGGTCCACCAGCGCGCATCTTCACCGATGCCTCGGTGAGCTCGAGCGCGAGGACAACGGTCGCGGCCAGTTCTTTCTTGTTCGGCGGCCGGACCCGATCCCAGGAGCCCGGCGCCGCGTGCTCGACGATCACCCGGAGTCCGTGCAGCCGCTGCTGCGGATCGGTGATCTCGACGGCGCGACCGAGCACCACAGCCGACCGATAGTTCATCGAGAAATGCATGGCGGACCGGGCATAGACCACACCGTCGACCAGGGTGACCGCCACCGACACATCCTGCGCCAACGCCGCCCGCATGTTGCCTGCGCCGGTGGACCCATGCAGGTAGAGCAGGTTTCCGTCGCGGCCGTACGCCGTAGGAAGCACCACGGGGTTGCCACCGAGCAGGACACCGAGGTGGCAGATGAGTCCCGCATCGAGGACCGCATCCAGATCGGCGCGGTCGGTCCTGGCGCGATCCTTCAGCCGCGTGGGGGTGCTGCGCGGGGTCGGTGAGAGCGGAGGCCGGAGCAGGGCTTGTTCGGTCATGTGTTTCACCCTGCCGGAAGCAATGGCATCATTGAATAGCCAATTTTGATAGAGAATGAAAGGCCACTTTCGGTGTCCGAGGTTATCGCCGAACTGCTCGACCTGGACCGTGCGAGCGCCACACCGCTGTCGGTGCAGCTCGCCGACGGGCTGCGCCGTGCCGCGACGTCCGGTGCGCTGCGCGGCGGTGACAGATTGCCGTCCTCGCGGTCACTGGCCGAGCAGCTCGCCGTCAGCCGCACGGTGGTCGCCGCCGCCTACGATCAGTTGCACGCCGAGGGTTGGCTCGACGGCCGACGCGGGTCGGGAACTTACCTGACCGCAGCGCCCCTACCCGGGCACCAGGGTGCCACCGCCGCCACCCCGCCCACCGAGCCGACGGCACTGCTCGATCTCGGCCCCGGCGCACCCTGCGTGCCCGCCATCGACCGGCCCGCGTGGCGGCGCGCCTGGCGAGCCGCCGCGGACCGTGACCCCGCGGTGCGCAAAGATCGCCGCGGCGAGCCGCAGTACCTGGCGGCTGTTACCGAACATCTGCTACGCCATCGCGGGCTCAGCGCTGGCGGCGGCACTGCGATCCTGGCGACCTCGGGAACCAGTGCGGCGGTGAACGAGATCGCCTGTGCTGTATTGCGTCCCGGTGACAGTGTCGCCATGGAGGATCCGGGGTATCAGCGGGCGGTCGGAGCCTTCCGCGCGGCAGGCGTCCAGGTGGTGCCGGCGCCGGTGGACGACGAGGGCCTGCGGCTCGACGCGTTGCCGGGTGGCATCAAGGCCGTGTATTGCACTCCGGCGCACCAGTTCCCGCTGGGCGAACGGATGACAGCAGCTCGCCGTGTCCGGCTGGTCGACTACGCACGGGCCAATGATGTGCTGCTCATCGAGGATGACTACGACGGTGAACTGCGTTATGACACCGCCCCCTTGCCCTTGTTGGCGGCCATGGCGCCCGACGTCGTCGTCCACCTCGGCACGACGAGCAAGATCCTGTCCCCCACCCTCGGTGCGGGCTGGTTGGTCGCCGCGCCCGAGATCGCCGATGCGGTGCTGGCGTACCGGGCACAGATCGGCAGCTCACCGAGCCCCGCCGGACAGCTGGTTCTCGCCGAGCTGGCTGCATACGGCGACCTCGCCCGGCACCTGCGCAGGCTCCGCCGGATCATGCCCACGCGACGCGCCTTCGTCGTGGACCAACTACGCCGCCGCGGGCTGACCATCCGTGGCGACGACGCCGGTTCACATCTCGTGGTCCCGCTGCCGACCGTCGACGCCGAGCACCACGCCGTCGCCGCGGCCCGCCGCCGTCGTGTCGCACTGGACGGCCTGTCGCGCCATCACATCGGACCGCAACGCGCCTTCGGGGTGGCGCTCGGCTACTCGGCACTGCTGGACGCCGACTTCACCACCGCGGTACCGATCGCCGCCGAATGCCTCGCATCGGCGTTGCGGTAGTCGAGAACCGACACCCGGGCTCGGCTTGAGCTTCGCCGAGGCAACAGGATCTACCGGAGCGGTTCAGCGACGCCGCAGGTTCGCGTCGAGCAGGGCGGGCGGAGCATCGTGCTTCTCGTGCGCGGCGAGGTCGACGCCAGGAGCGACGATGGCATCAATCGCGTCGAGCACGTCGCCGGGCAGCAGGGTGTCGGCGGCCGCGAGCTGCGAGCGCAGATGGTCCATCGTGCGCGGACCGATCAACGCGCTGGTCACGGCCGGGTGCGCGGTGACGAATCCGAGCGCGAGCTGGATCATGGTCAGACCGGCCTGGTCGGCAACCTCGGCCAACTGTTCGACAGCGTCCATTTTGGCCCGGTTGGCCGGGACGGTGCGGTCGAAGCGTTCCGGCATGAATGACGAACGGCTGGTGGCGATTTCCCGGTCCGCCCGGATCGCACCCGACAGCCACCCCGAAGCCAGCGGGCTCCACACCAGCACGCCGAGCCCGTACTGTTCGGCCACCGGCAGGACGTGAGCTTCGATGCCGCGCTGCAGAATCGAGTAGCTCGGCTGCTCGGTGACGTAGCGGCTCAGACGGTTTTCCCGAGCGGCCCACTGCGCTTGCACGATGCGGTACGCGGGGAACGTCGAGGAACCGAAGTAGCGGATCTTCCCGGCGCGCTGTAGATCGGTCAGCGCCGACAGCGTCTCCTCGTCACTGGCACTCGGGTCCCATCGGTGGATCTGGTAGAGGTCGACATGGTCGACCCCCAGCCGGCGCAGGCTGTTGTCCAGCGCGGTAACCAGCCACCGGCGCGAACTTCCGCGATGGTTGCGCTCGTCATCCATCGGCATAGCCGCCTTCGTAGCCAGCACGATGTCATCACGGCGACCGGCGATAGCCGTGCCGACCATTTCTTCGGACTCTCCGCGGCCGTACCAATCCGCGGTGTCTATGAGGTTTATCCCGGCGTCCAGGGCCGCGTCAACCATCGCGGTGACCTCGTCCTGGACGGTGCGGCCGGTGGCGCCAAAGTTCATCGCACCGAGTGCGAGCGCGCTGACCTGGACACCGGTGCGGCCCAGAGTGCGGTACTGCATACGTGTTTCTCCTCGAGAGCCGCGCCCGTTCGCGGCGCGTGAAGTGGTGTCCACCAGCCCGTTCTGACATCCTGAACAAGCGGAACAACGTTCCGATAACCAACATACGGAACGTTGTTCCGTTTGCCAACCCTCGAGCAAAGGCCAAGCAGTGAGTGACAGCGGGTCCGGCAGCCCACGCAAACGAGCCGACGCCCGGCGCAACGAGCAGACCCTGCTGGATGCGGCCGCCGCCGCGTTCGTCGCATCGGGCGTCGACGTTCCAGTGCGCGATATCGCCGCGCGGGCGGGGGTCGGCGTCGGCACGATCTACCGGCATTTCCCGACCCGCGCCGATCTGATCGTCGCGGTCTACCGGCATCAGGTCGAGGCGTGTGCCGAGGCAGGCCCGGCGTTGCTGGCGAGCAGCGACTCACCGCATGCGGCACTGGGGCGATGGATCAACCTGTTCGTCGACTTCCTGATCACCAAACACGGTCTCGCCGAAGCGTTGCAGTCCGACGACTCGGCCTTCGACACGCTGCACGCCTATTTCCTCGACCGCCTGGTTCCCGTGTGCGCCCAGCTACTCGACGCCGCGGCCGAGGCAGACGAGATCATCTCCGGCACCGACGCGTACGAACTGATGCGCGGGGTCGGCAATCTGTGCATCGGCGCGGATAACAACCCGCGCTACAACGCACGGCGGATGGTCGGGCTCGTCATCGCGGGACTGCGTCGCCACTAGAGGTGGGCCTGCGGCGACAGCCCGATTCTGTCGGTGGTCGCAGGTAGCCTTGGTCGCGTGCCCGAACTACCGGAAGTGGAGGCGTTGGCGCAGTTCCTCCGGGAACACGCGGTCGGCGCGGTGGTAGGGCGTGTCGATGTGGCGGCGTTGAGTGCGGTCAAGACCTTCGATCCGCCGGTCACCGATCTCTCCGGGCGCGACGTGACCGGCGCGGGCCGGTGGGGCAAGTTCCTCGGCATGGACTGCGGCGGACTGTGGCTGATCACCCACCTCTCCCGCGGCGGCTGGCTGCGCTGGACCGACAATCCGAGCGCGACACCACCGAAACCGGGCAAGGGGCCGCTGGCATTGCGGGTGCATTTCTTCACCCCGGAGGGCGCCACCCCCGCCTTCGACCTCACCGAGGCAGGTACCAAGAAGCGGCTCGCGGTCTACATCGTCGACGATCCCGAGCACGTCCCCGGCATTGCCCGGCTCGGCCCGGACGCACTCGACATCACCGAGACCCAGTTCGCGGAGATACTCGCTGGCACCACACAGCGCATCAAGACCACACTGGTCGAGCAGTCGCTGCTGGCGGGCATCGGCAACGCCTACTCCGACGAAATCCTGCACACCGCCCGCATCTCGCCGTTCGCCACCGCGAAATCCCTGCCCGAAGACAAGGTGTCGCAGCTGTACGAGGCTATGCGGACGGTGCTGCTCGATGCCGTGCAACGCTCCGTCGGACAGGACGCCGCCCGGCTCAAAGGCGAAAAGCGTTCGGGGATGCGGGTGCACGCACGCACCGGCCTGCCGTGCCCGGTATGCGGCGACACCGTCCGTGAGGTCTCCTTCGCCGAACGTTCGTTCCAGTACTGCCCGACCTGTCAGACCGGGGGCAAGATCCTCGCCGACCGGCGCATGTCCCGGCTGCTCAAATGAGCAACGTGTGAGGGTCGCAGTCGTGCATCCGGCGTGAGTCGCCGACGCCGCCAGGCCCTTCCGGCACCCCGATATTCGCGAGCGATCCGCCCCTAGTGCACCAGCTTCGGCATCCGAATGCCCTCCCACGCCAGCCGCTTCGCGCGCTGAGGGTCGTGTTCGACCCGGCTCGGCGCATCGATGATCAACGTGCTGCGACGATCCTCGGTATAGGCGGGCCACGACGGTAGCGGTGCGCCGGTATGCGCGAAACGTAGCCAGTTGTCCTGGAACTGCCTGGTCACCGACACCAGGCCGCGACGACCACCCGCCGCGGTGAGCGCCCGGCCGAACGGGCTGTCGGCGATGCCGAAGACCGGCATCAGGTCGGTCGCGTGCGTGGCGCCGATACCTGCGAGCCGCAGGGCGCGGGGTGCGAAATCGTAGCGGTAGGCGTAGGTGGGCGCGTACCTGCTGTGCCCGGCCATCACCGCGACCGATGGGCGCCAGAACACGAAATCGCCACCGGCGCGGATGGCCGCAGTCGAGTCCGGGTAGCCGGGGTAGGCCGCCCGCACGCGTGCTTCGGCAGACGGATCACCGACGGCGGTGCGCAGCCGATCCGAGGTGGTCGGCAACGCGTAGTCGGCGAACTTCGCGAACAACGTGCCTTCGTTGTTGCAGGTGCCGATGATGAGCGGCACGCGATGGGCGTTGCCGTCGGCGATCGCATCGATCGGCGCTTGCGGCAGCAACGTCCCGTCGACGACGGGTGCAGCCGCAAAGAAACCGGGCCGTTCCCGCAGCGAATTCCGCATCGCCCGCCCGAACGCCCGGTGGATATCGATGGCCGCCGCCTCCGACAGCACCTGCCCGGCATTGTCCGGTGTCGCGCCGAGTGCGTCTACACAGCGGCGGGCGATCAGCCGCGCATCCTCGGCGGACAATGCCCAGTCGGCGGGCGCGCTCTGGGCGATGGCCTGATGGAACAGCCCGGCAGCGGAGGGCGTGGCGAGCAGACTGAGCACCGCGTGAGCACCGGCCGATTCGCCGAAGATGGTCACATTGCCGGGATCGCCGCCGAACGCCGCGATATTGGTGCGCACCCATTCCAGGGCCGCGATCTGGTCGCGCAAGCCCAGATTCGAATCGAACGGCCGCTCGTCGGTGCCGAACTCGCCGAAATCGGCGTATCCGAAGGCACCGAGTCGATAGTTCAGCGAGACGACGATGACGTCCCCGCCGACGGCCAGCCGCGCACCGGAGTAGAGACTCAGGGCCGAGGTACCGAACATGTACCCGCCGCCGTGGATGAAGACCATCACTGGCAACGGGCTGCTACCTACCGAGACCGGTGCGGTCACATTGAGCGTCAGCGCGTCCTCGCTGGTCGGCTGATACCGCCGCGCCCCGATCTGGGCGCCGGTCCGATGCTGCATCGCGGCGTAGGCGAACTCCGTCGCCGGACGGACTCCGGTCCAGGGTTCGACCGGCTCCGGCGCACGGAAGCGCAGTGCGCCCACCGGCGCAGCCGCATAGGGAACGGACCGCCAGCGGATCACCCGGCGGCCACGGTGACCACGGACAACGCCGTCCGCGGTCGAGACATCTGTCGACGCGACCATTTACCGATGGTAACGACAACTGGCAATCTGCCAACAGAAGTAAACCGAAATTCACCATGGGGTGCCTCGATTCGGCCACCGGGATGACGCCTTTGCGCAACACTGAAACCCGTGCTCCGACGAGGCCACCAGCGTGGCTCAGGCCACACACCGGACTTGCGGCCGATCCGGCCGGACAGCTGCGGCGAACCTGCCGGGCGGTCGAGGAGGCCGCGATGACGAGCGAGCCGGGTCCGATGCCGTTCATCGGCCGCGTCGCGCCGGACACGGCTGCCGAGCAGGGTGCGTGCCCGGCCCGCAACGGTAACGGTGACGCCAGGCGCCAGCTCGACGGTCTGCTGAAATCGACCGCAGCAGGCGACCGAGAGGCCTTCACCAGGTTCTATCGCGAAACCAGCCCCCGCGTGTTCGGGCTCGCCCTTCGGGTGTTGCGCAGCCCGACCGCCGCCGAGGAGACCACCCAGGAGGTGTACTTGCAGGTGTGGTCGACGGCCGAGCGGTACGACCCGGCGCTGTCGAGCCCGATCGGCTGGCTGATGATGATCACCCATCGCCGTGCCGTGGACCGCGTGCGCAGCGAGAGTTCCGCCGCCGGACGCGACGCCGTCTACGGCCACACCCACCTCGGACGCGATCACGACATCGTCGCCGAAACCGTCGGGCAGCGGCTGGAAGAACAGGATGTCCGTGATTGCCTCGACACGCTGACCGTCACGCAGCGCGAAGCGGTTGCTCTCGCCTATTACAGTGGCCGGACCTACCGGGAGGTCGCCGACCACCTCCACTCTCCGTTACCCACTGTGAAAAGCCGCATCCGGGACGGGTTGAAGCGCCTCCAGGACTGCCTGACCGGAGTTGCTCGCGATGACTGACGCGCCCCCACCCGACCATCCCGACGATCACGACCTGCTCGACCTGGCGCATGCGTACGCCCTCGACGCCGTTACCGAGGCCGAACGCGACAGCATCGAACAACGCCTCGCCACCTGCGACCCGGAAACCCGGCGGACCTTCGACCAGATCGTGCGGGACGTGCGAGAAGCGATGGGCGCACTATCGGCCCTGGATGCACAGACACCACCGGCCGCGCTGGAAGGACGGATCCTCGACGCGATCGAGGTGCCAGGCGATCGGGATGAACCAGATGGCCCCCTCGCCGACGACGCCGGCTCCTCGCCCGACGCGTCGGGCGACGGCGAACCCGACAACGGCGACGACCCGACGAACCCCGCCGATCCCGACCGCCCCGCGGACACACCCGGCACCGGCAACGCCCGTCTGAACATCGCCGACAACTCCGTCGACGTCGCCGACAGCGGTCAACCCTCCGACACCAGCGATATCCCCGACCAGACCGGCAACACCGCCGCCGCGCCGGCCGACGAACTCGCCGCAGCCCGCGCCCGCAGGCGCACGCTGCTGCGGTGGGCCACCGCAACTGCCGCCGTAGCCATCGTGGTCGCCATCGGCGCAGCCGTATTCGGCCAGCGCACCGAGGAATCGCCCGCACGGATGGTCACCGCAGACCAAGTGCTGCAACAGCCCGACGCCCGCACCGCGACCAGCCCGGTCAGCACCGGCGGCACCCTGGTCGCGTACATCTCGGACGAGCTGGGCGCGGTCGCGGTCACCTTCGACGCGGTGCCCCCGCCACCGGACGGGTACGCGCACCAGCTCTGGCTGATCGGTCAGGAGGGAGTTCCCCGGTCCGCCGGGGTGCTGACCGGTCTACCGACGCCCGATGCACCGTACGTCGCCGAGTTCGCCGCTTCCGATCAGCTCGCGGTCACCGTCGAACCCGACGGCGGTTCACCGGGCCCGACCACCGATCCGATCGCCGCCCTACCCCTGACCTGACCGCGTGACCGCGCGTCAGGCCCGCCACGCCTCCAGTAGCCGCAACCAGAATTCGCTGACCGCCGGAAACGCCGGCACCGCATGCCACAGCGTGTCCAGCGGTACCTGCCCGACCACCGCGATCGTCGCGGCGTGCAATTGCTCACCGATCTCGGGGCCGACGAAGGTCGCGCCGAGCAGCGTGCCCGGTGCGGTGTCGATCACCAGCTTGGCCCGGCCCGCGAAATCGTCACGGGCCAGCGCGGATCCCGCGACGGCGATATCGAGTTCGACGGTGTCGACCGCATGCCCAGCCTCGCGGGCGGCCTCTTCGGTGAGGCCGACCGATGCCAGCTCCGGATCGGTGTAGACGACCTGCGGGACCTGCGCGTGGTCGGCGGTGGCGGCGTAGCGCGGGCCGGTCAGCGGCCTGCTCTCGGCGCGGGCGGCGATCACGTCACCGCAGATCCGGGCCTGGTATTTGCCCATATGGGTGAGGGCGATGCGATGGTTCACATCACCGACGGCGTACAGCCACGGCATGCCGGGGACGGTCAGCTGATCGTCGACCTCGACATAGCCGGGCGCCAATCCGACCGACTCCAGCCCGAGTTCCTCGGTGGCGGGTCTGCGTCCGGCCGCCACGACGATCTCGTCGGCTTCGAGCTCGGATTCGTCGCTGCCGTCGCGCACGGTCACCGTCACCGGCCCGCCGTGGACCCGGCCTGCGCCGGTGTCGCGCGCGTCGGGTCGCGCCACGCGCACCGGCTCGGCGCCGAACCGGATCCGGACGCCACGCCCGGTCAGTGCCTCGGCGATCCGGTCGCGGGCGAACGGCTCGACGCGCCCGAGCAGCGAGCCGCCACGCACCACCATGGTGACCACCGAGCCGAGCGCCGCCAACCAGGTCGCGGCCTCACACGCAACGACACCGCCGCCGACGATCAGCACCCGGCGCGGCACCTCGGCCAGGTTGGTGACATCGCGCGAGATCCACGGCAGGGCCGCGCGCAGACCCGGCACATCGGGGATGTTCGCCGTCGTCCCGGTAGCGATCACGACGGCATGCCGGGCGCGCAGCGTACGTCCACCGACTTCGACCGCACGTTCACCGGCCAGACGACCCGCACCGCGCACCACTTCGATGCCGGTGTCGTGTGCCCAGTCGGCCTGGGACGAATCGTCATGGTTGTGCACGAATTCGTCGCGCCTGCGCAGCACCGCGGCCACGTCGAGTCCGTCGGCGCGCACGCCGGGCATCGCACGCGCACCGCCGAGCACATGCCAGGGGCGCAGCAGTGCCTTGCTGGGAATACAGGCCCAATACGAGCATTCGCCGCCGACGAGCTCACGCTCGACGATCGCGGCAGTCCGCTCACTTCCCGCGACGGCGTAGGAGGCGACGTTCTCCCCCGCCGGGCCGCCGCCGATGACGATGACGTCGAACTCGGTGGTGTCCACTGGGCGCTACTGGAGGTAGCCCTCGACCTGTCGTGCCGAGCTGACCTGCGTATTATCCGGTGATTCACCCGCGTCGATGCGGGCCCTGCGATGGCGGAGCAGATCCCAGCACTGATCGAGCATCACCTCGAGTTCGGCCAGCCGCTGCCGTTCCGATTTCGGATCCAGCTCGCCCCGCGTCGCCTGCGACCGCAGCTTGTGCTCCTGCTCGACCAATTCCTTGATGCGCCCCAGGATGTCCTGTTCGGTCATAGGCCCACTGTACGGACCCGGGCCCGTCGATCCGGCTGATTCGCGCGGCGGTTCAGTCGGGTGCGCGCAGCAGATAGGTGTCCATGATCCAGCCCTTCTCCGCACGCAACTGGTCCCTGCGCTCGCGGATCCGGTCGCCGACCTCGGCGACCAGCCCCTCGATGAGTACTTCGTCGGGCATCCCGAGGTAGGCGCCCCACCAGATCCGGGTCGCGCCGGGCACGCTGGTGAACGCACACTCGCCGTCGAGCATGACGACCGTCGATCCGGCGTCGAGCCCCTCCTCACGCAGCCGGCGGCCGGTGGTGATGTGCACCGGTTCACCGATGCGGTGCAGCACCGTCCTGTGGCAGGCAGCCAGCGCCTGCACACTGGTCACGCCGGGGATCACGGTGTAGTCGAAGCCGATGGTGCCGCGCGCGAGGACGCGTTCGACCATGCGCAGGGTGCTGTCGTAGAGCGACGGGTCGCCCCACACCAGAATCGCGCCGACGCCGTCGACCCGCGCGAACTCCTTTTCCAGTAGCAGCGAGCGGCGTTCGTGCCAGTCGGCGACCACCTCGCGGTAATCCGAACCATCCATCGGGTTGCGTTCACGCGGCGGGTCGGCGATCTCCACGATCCGGTACGGACGATCCATATGCTCGGCGAGAATGGTCGTGCGGACGTCGACGAGCTCCTGTTTCTCGGCCCCTTTGCCGATCACAAAGAACACCTCGGCCTCGCGCATGGCCTTGATGGCCTGCACCGTCACCTGGTCCGGGTCGCCGGCGCCGATGCCGATCACGTACAGCTTCCGCATGCGGCGAGCCTATTGGCCCGGCCCGCCGAGTCGGACGGGCCGGGTCCCCGAACTATGCTCGAGGTCGTGGCCACCACCCCAGACACCCAGTACGAAGAGTTGCTCCGTCAGGTGCTCACCACCGGCACGAAGAAAGCCGATCGCACCGGCACCGGCACCCGCAGCGTCTTCGGCCATCAGCTGCGCTACGACCTGTCGGCCGGGTTTCCGCTGATCACCACCAAGCGGGTGCATCTCAAGTCGATCGTCTACGAGTTGCTGTGGTTCCTGCGCGGTGATTCCAATGTCGGCTGGCTGCGTGAGCACGGGGTCACCATCTGGGATGAATGGGCGGCGCCGGACGGCGAGCTCGGCCCCGTCTACGGCGTCCAATGGCGGTCCTGGCCCACCCCGGACGGCAGCCATATCGACCAGATCTCCCAGGTGCTGCGGACCCTGCGCGAGGACCCGGATTCGCGGCGCATGATCGTCTCGGCCTGGAATGTGGCCGAGCTGGACAAGATGGCGCTGGCACCGTGCCACGCGTTCTTCCAGTTCTACGTCGCCGACGGCAAACTGTCGTGCCAGCTGTATCAGCGCAGTGCCGACCTGTTCCTCGGCGTTCCGTTCAATATCGCCAGCTACGCGCTGCTGACCCAGATGGTGGCCCAGCAGGCCGGGCTCGAGCCCGGAGATTTCATCTGGACCGGCGGTGACTGCCATATCTATGACAATCACGTCGAGCAGGTCTCCGAACAGCTGACCCGCGAGCCGTACCCGTTCCCCACCCTGCGGCTGCGCCGGGCACCGTCACTGTTCGATTACGCCTACGACGATGTCGAGGTCGTCGACTACCAGCATCACCCGGCGATCAAGGCCCCGGTGGCCGTGTGAGTTCCACGCGCGTCATCGGTCTCATCTGGGCGCAGACCCTCGACGGCGTCATCGGCGTCGACAACCGGATTCCGTGGCGGGTGCCCGAGGACATGGCCAATTTCAAGGCCGTCACCATGGACCATCCGGTGGTGATGGGCAGGCGCACCTGGGACTCGCTGCCACCGCGGTTCCGCCCGCTGACCGGGCGCCGCAATATCGTCGTGACCCGCCAACCGGATTGGGCCGCCGACGGCGCCGAACGCAGCGCCTCGCTGCCGGAGGCACTCGAACTGGCAGCACCCGATGACGTCTGGGTCATCGGCGGCGGCGAAATCTACCGCGCCGCACTCGATTACGCTACCGAACTGCTCGTCACCGAGATCGACGCCGACATCACCGGCGACGCGTACGCACCGGCCATCGGCCCGCAATGGCACGCCGAGGCCGACACGCCATGGCAGCAGTCGAGTGCCGGACCGCGCTACCGGATCCGCCGGTTCACCCGACGCGGCTGAATACCGCGTCGCATCGCCCGGCTCAGAGCGGGCAAGCTCGCAAAACACCCGAGCGGCGGTGGCGGGTCGGGCATACTCAGCGGTATCGACCCCGAACACCAGCCCTGTTCCGGGTGTGATCTGCGAAAGGCAGTCCATGGACAAGAAATCGCTGACCGCGGTCGCCCGCCAGCAACTCAAGCTGGCAGCCACCGCCACGAGCGGCCGTAGCTCGCAAACGATCTACGGCGGCCACGCGCAAACCCTGCGCCAAACCGTCGTCGGTCTCAGCGCGGGCCAGAGCCTGGCCGAACACGATAATTTCGGCGATGCCACCTTGCTGGTGCTCAGCGGCACCCTGACTCTGATCAGCGGTGCCAACGAATGGAAGGGGTCGTCGGGCGATCTGCTCGTCGTGCCCAAAGCACGGCACAGCGTCAAGGCCGTCGACGATGTCGCTTTCCTGCTGACCGTCGCGAAATAGCCAGGCGCGACGCGATGTAGGTGAGGCTTACGAAACAGCAACGCACGACCCATGATCCGGGTGAGCCTTAACACGCCATAGCCGATTCGGTGTGGCCAGCACGCTCCCAGCTATTAGGCTTGGCGATCATGGGTGAGCCGCAGCCGATCCTCGAACCGCTCACACCGTCCGCGATCTTCCTCGTCGCCACCATCGACGAGGGTGGCGAAGCGGCGGTGCGCGACCTGCTCGCCGACCTCGCCGGACTGCGTCGTTCGGTCGGATTCCGGCTCCCAGGGGCGGGACTCACCTGCGTTGCGGGGATCGGCTCCACGGCATGGGATCGGTTGTTCGCCGGGCCGCGCCCCGCCGAACTGCACGCATTCCCCGGCTTTGCCGGGCCACGCCATCAGGCTCCCGCCACACCGGGCGACCTGCTGTTCCACATCAAGGCCGAGGTGCACGACGCCTGCTTCGAGCTGGCGATGGCGATCGGCAATCGCCTCGCCGGCGCCGCCACCGTCGTGGACGAGACCACCGGCTTCCGGTACTTCGAACAGCGCGACTTGCTCGGATTCGTCGACGGCACCGAGAACCCCGAGGGCGCACTCGCCGAATCGCCCGCCGGGCGGGTGGCGCTGATCGGCGACGAGGACCCCGACTTCACCTGCGGCAGCTACGTCATCGTGCAGAAATACCTGCACAAGATGGGCGAATGGGCGGCAACCTCGGTCGAGGAACAGGAACGCGTGATCGGACGCACCAAACTCGACGATTTCGAACTCCCCGATGACGTCAAACCCGCGAACTCCCACGTCGCGGTGAACACCATCGTCGACCCCGACGGCACCGAACGACAGATCCTGCGCGCCAATATGCCCTTCGGCAGCATCCGTGAGGACGAGATGGGCACCTATTTCGTCGGTTACGCGGCCACGCCGAGCGTGACCGAGGAGATGCTGACCCGCATGTTCCTCGGTTCCGACGAGGCCGACTACGACCGGATCCTGGATTTCTCCACCGCCGTCACCGGCGGCTTGTTCTTCGTCCCCGCACAGGACTTCCTCGATGATCTGCCCGACCCACCCGACGTGTCATCGGCAGACGACGACACCCCCGCCGCACCTGCCGCACACGGCTCTCTCGGTATCGGCACGTTGAAAAGGAGCAGCTAGCCCATGAACAACCTGCATCGTGAACTCGCTCCGATCACCTCCGAGGCATGGTCGGCGATCGAAGAGGAGGCCACCCGCACGTTCAAGCGGCATATCGCGGGACGCCGCGTGGTCGACCTGTCCGGACCGCACGGCACCGACTACTCCGCCGTCGGACTGGGACGGACCGCGCCGATCTCCGCCCCCGACGACGGCGTGCAGGCCCGGCAGCGGCTGGTCGCGCCGCTGGTGGAGCTGCGGGTGCCGTTCACGCTATCCCGCGAGGAACTCGACAATGTCGAGCGCGGCGCGCAGGACGCCGATCTGGACCCGGTCAAGGACGCAGCCAAGCGCATCGCCTGGGCCGAGGACCGCGCCATCTTCGAGGGCTATCCGGCCGCCAACATCACCGGTATCAGGGCCGCCGCGTCGAACACGCCGGTCGCGGTCCCAAGCGATCCGCGGCTGGTGCCCGAGGCGGTCGCCCAGGCGCTGAGCGAGTTGCGGTTGGCCGGCGTCGACGGTCCCTACTCGGTGCTGCTGAGCGCCGACCTGTACACCGCCGTCAGCGAGACCTCCGACCACGGCCACCCCATCCGCACCCATATCGAGCGCCTCATCCCCGAGGGCGAGATCATCTGGGCGCCCGCCATCGACGGTGCGTTCGTGCTCACCACCCGCGGCGGCGACTTCGATCTGCAGATCGGCCAGGATCTGTCCATCGGCTATCTCGGCCACGACGCCGAGTCGGTGCAGCTCTACTTCCAGCAGAGCCTGACGTTCCTGGTCTACACCGCGGAGGCGGCTGTCGCGTTGCAGGCCTGAGGCGCGATCGACTGGTGATCTCGTTCACCTCGCGGCAGTATGGTCCTGACCAGCGAGTTGCGGTGGCGGACGGAGACGAGATGACCCTGGTGCACGCGGGCGTGGTGCCCACCAAGCGCGCAATGAGTTACGGCGTGCTCGGCATCGCCGTGACGGTCGCGCTGTGCCTCGGGGTCATCGCCATGTTCGGCGTGAACAGAGTGTTCACCGGACTGCTCGCCGGAGCCGTCGCCGGAGTGGCAGTGCTCGTCGCGCTCTTCACCCGCGATGCTGTCGTGCTCACCGAGGGTGCGATCTACCGGCGCACCCCGTGGGCCGAGACCAGCATCGACTGGGACCGGGTGGTGGCGGGCCGGTTCACCCTCGACGAACGCGCCCGCTGGTCGCTCGCACTCGACCTGGCCGGCGGCGACGAGCAGCACGGTGAACTGGTGCTGCTGTCGATGCCTCCGGTGAGCGGCCCGGTGTCGAGCGCCTACGACATGCGCAAACGCGAACAGGTCGATCAGATCCGGGACATGCTGCGCCGCAAGAAGATTCCGGTCATGGTTCTGCCGGAGATCGCGGGCGCGCTGCATCAGCATTGGAAGATCGCGCCGCCCACCCACTGACCGCACCGCGCTGGTTCGTGAGTAGCCGCGTCCGCGCACCTCGGATACGTTGGCAGTCGTGTCGATGATGAAGGGCGCCAACGTCGCTGTTCCACTGGCCGCGGTTCGCGTCGAATTGGGATGGCGATCCGGGCCAGGCGTCCCCGACGCGGACGCTTCGGCGCTGCTGCTCGCAGGTGGCAAGGTCCGGTCCGACAACGACTTCGTTTTCTACAACCAACCCACCCACCCATCGGCCGCGGTCCGTCACGAGGGCAAACAGCAGGGCACCACGGTGCTGGACGTGCTCGAGGTGCAGCTGGATCGGGTCGAACCCCAGATCGACAGCATCGTCATCGCCGCCTCCGCCGACGGCGGCACCTTCGGCCAGTTCCGTGGCCTGTACGTGCGACTGGTCGATCCCGCGGGCGGCACCGAGATCGCCCACTTCGACAGCACCGGCGCGAGCACCGAAACCGCCTTCGTGCTCGGCGAGCTGTACCGCAGGCAGGGCGGGTGGAAATTCCGTGCGGTCGGGCAGGGATACGACACCGGACTCTCCGGGCTGGCCACCGACTTCGGTATCTCGGTCGACGAGGACCCGGCTCCGGTATCGCCGCAGCCCGCACCTGAGCCGGCGCCCGCCGCGATCACCATGACCACGATGTCGCTGACCAAGGACTCGCCCTCGGTCTCACTCACCAAACGCGGTGCCACCGGCGGCACCATGCGAGTGAACCTGAACTGGTCGAGCGGCGGCAACCGCGGCTTGCTCGGCGGACGCGGCCAGACCGTCGACCTCGATCTGTGCTGCCTCTGGGAACTGGCCAACGGGAGCAAGGGCCTCGTGCACGCGGTCGGCAGCTTCGGCTCGCTCGACAGCCCGCCCTACGTCCGGCTCGACAAAGACGATCGCACCGGCGACGAAGCGACCGGCGAAAACCTCGACATCAACCTCGACCACGTCACCGAGTTCCGCCGCCTACTCGTCTACGCGAACATCTACGAGGGCGCACCCGACCTGCGCGGTGTCCGCGCAACCGCAACCCTCTTTCCCGTCGGCTCGCCACCCATCGACATGGAAGTCGACGGCTGCACCGACAACTCCCGCGCAATCGTGCTGGCTGTGATCGAGAACGTCGGCGGCGAGTTGGTGGTCCGCCGCGAAGGACGGTTCATCCCGCCACCCGCCGAACCGCCCCGCTGGGTGAACAAGGCGGTCGACGAGGCCTATGGGTGGGGGCTGGAATGGGTTCCGGCCAAGAGCAAGTCCTGAGCGCGCTCCTCAGCGCAGATCGCGGAAGAATTCGCGCATATCCGAGGCGAGTAGCACCGGCTCCTCGAGGGCCGCGAAATGACCGCCACGGTCGACATCGATCCAGCGCGTGATGGTGTCGGCCGTTCCCGCGTACTTACGAATGGCCACATCGTGGGCGAACACGATCACCCCGGTGGGCACACCAGAGTTCTGCTTCTCCGCACCCCACGGTGCGTCCTGCGCATACCCGACGTAGGCCGCGGTCCCCGCCGTCCCGGTGAGCCAGTACAGCATCACGTTGGTCAGCAGCCGGTCCCGGTCGAGGATCTTGTCCGGGTCCACCGCGCGCGGATGGGTCCATTCGCGGAATTTGTCCATGATCCAGGCCAATTGGGCCACCGGTGAGTCGACCAGCCCATAGGCAAGGGTTTGCGGGCGGGTCGACTGGATCGAGATGTAGCCGAACTCCTTCTGCATGAACGCCTCGGTGCGACGCACCCGATCGCGTTCCAGTTCGGTCAACGTCGCCAGCTCCTCTTCCGGCAAGGGCAGCGGAAGGTAATCGCCCACACCGCCGTTGACGTGTACGCCCGCCACCCGTTCCGGTGCCACGCGACCCAGTTCCGGGCTCACCGCACCGCCGAAATCGCCACCCTGCGCCCCGTACCGCTCATAGCCCAACCGCGCCATCAGCTCCGCCCAGGCAACCGCGATCCGCTCGACCGTCCAACCGGAATCGGCGACCGGGCCGGAGAACCCGAACCCGGGCAGCGAAGGAATGACCACATGAAACGCGTCTGCCGGGTCGGCGCCGTGGGCGCGCGGATCTGTCAGCGGGCCGATCATGTCGAGGAATTCGACGATGGATCCCGGCCAGCCGTGGGTCAGGATCAGCGGAAAAGCGGTTGGTTCGGGCGAGCGGACGTGCACGAAGTGGACCAGCTGCCCGTCGATCTCGGTGGTGAACTGCGGGAATTCGTTGAGTCTGCGTTCGGCGGCGCGCCAGTCGTAGCCGTCGCGCCAGTAGGCGACCATCTCCCGCAGCCAGCCGGTGGGGACGCCGGTGTCCCAATCGTCGCCGGGCAGGGGTGCGGGCCAGCGGGTCGCGTCGAGCCTGCGGTGCAGGTCGTCGAGGTCGTTCTGCGGGATGTCGATCCGGAAGGGGGTGATCGCTGCACTCATGAGAATCAGAGTAGGAACCGGTTAGGGCAGATTCGGTCCTAAGTCTGCGGCAGACTGAAAAGTATGTGGGAAACATCGGCGCGACTGCTGCGTCTGCTGTCGCTGTTGCAGATGCATCGGGAATGGACCGGCACCGACCTGGCCGCCGAACTCGGCATCGACGTCCGCACCGTGCGCCGCGATATCGACAAGCTGCGCAACCTCGGGTACCCGGTCGATGCGGCACGCGGGGTCGCCGGGTACCGGCTCGGCGCGGGCACGCACCTGCCGCCACTGCTGCTCGACGACGACGAGGCCGTCGCGGTCGCCATCGGCTTGCGCACCGCCGCCGGCGGCACCATCGCTGGAATCGAGGACAGCTCCCTGCGCGCACTGACGAAACTGGAGCAGATGCTGCCCTCCCGGTTGCGTCACCGGGTGCGCACGCTGCTCGCGGCGACGGTCAGTGTCGGCGCAGGCGGCCCGACGGTCGACCCCGAGATCCTCACCGCCATCGCCGGCGCCATCCGCGATAAGCACCGCCTTCGCTTCGACTACCACAGTCATGACGGCACAACAACATTGCGCATCACCGAACCGCACCGACTGGCGCATACCGGGCGCCGCTGGTACCTCATCGCCTGGGACGCCGACCGCGCCGACTGGCGCACCTTCCGAGTTGACCGCTTGCGCCCCCGCACCCCCACCGGCCCGCGCTTCACCCCGCGCGAGGCCCCCGACATCGACCTCGCCGGCTACGTCGCCAGCAACATAGCGGTGGCCCCCTACCGTTACGCGGCCCGCGTATCGATCGCCGTCTCCGCCGACATCGCCACCGACCGAATCCCCCCGACCATCGGCGTCATCGAACCGATCGACAGCGAATCCTGCACGCTACGCACCGGTTCCAACTCCCTCGACGAACTAGCCATCTACCTGTCCCTCTTCGACCTCCCGATCCGCATCCACGAACCCCCCGAACTCATCACCCGCGTCCGCGAACTCACCGCCCGGCTGAGCGCTGCGGTCGACTGATCGGTTCAACTCGGTTCGGGTAGCGGTCTCCAGTGGGCGGTGCCGGACAGCCGACACCGCGCGGGGAGCAGGAACTGGTTACGAATCGCGTTCTGGTGCAGCTCGATTGGCGAGACCGTCGAGAATGACATCCAAACCCGCGCTGAATTCCTCTTCGGGCGGGACGGCGCGCGCGTCGTCGGCTGTCTGCGCGAGGAACGGGAACTCCTCGGATGGCAAGGCGGCCATGATCGCGGTGCCCGGTCCGGAGAGGGCGGCGTAGTGCTCGTTTTGGAGGAAACCGAGCAGGTAGCCGATGAGGGTGCGTTGGGCGATGACGCGGTCGACGCCGGTCAGGCCGCTGGCGGTAAGGGCTGAGAGCATCGCTTCGATCAGGCCGAGGGAGCCGGGGGCGGACTGGCGGTGGCGCAGGATCAGCGGCACCGCTGCGGGGTGTTCGGCCGAGGCCAGTCGGGTGCGGTTGAGGAGTAGGCGGACGCGGTCGCGCCAGTTCAGGTCCGGCGGGACGGTGAGGTCGATGGTGGCGAAGATGCGTTGGACCACGAGGACCTCGAGCGCCGTGCGGTCGGCGACGTAGCGGTACAGCGCCATGGTCGCCATGCCGAGTTCCTTGGCGACGGCGCGCATGGTGAGCGCGTCGAGGCCGTCGCGATCGATCACAGTGAGCGCGGCGCCGGACAGGTCGTCGGTGGTCAGCGAACGAGGACGCGGCATGGATTGACAGCGTACGCGATACGCGCATACTGGAGGTAGGCGTACCTTGTACACTTAAAGGAGATTCAATGCCGCTTCCAACCACGGTGACCAGGCGCGATCTGGTCACCATCACCGGCGCTCCTGTGCCGATCCCCGATCCGGACTGCCTCATCCATCTGCAGTTCCGGCGGTTCGCCGGCTGTCCGGTGTGCAGTCTGCATCTTCGTTCGATCGTCACCAGGCTCGACGATATAGTCGCGGCGAACATCCGCGAAATAGTCGTGTTCCATTCCAGCGCAGAAGAATTGCGCACGTACGCGGCCGACCTGCCACTGGCTGTGATAGCCGACCCCGAGCGCCGCCTCTACCGCGAGTTCGGGGTGGAATCGACACCCCGCGCCCTGCTCGATCCCCGCGCCTGGCCCACCATCGTCCGCGCTGTCGCGCGCGAAGTGCGTTCCTCGCGGCGACCCGGGCATATCGCACCACCGAAAAACCCTGAAGGCGGCCGTCTCGGCCTGCCCGCGGACTTCCTCATCACGCCCGACGGCCGGGTGGTGGCGAGCAAACATGGAGAGCACGCCGACGACCAGTGGTCGGTCGACGAACTGCTCGCCCTCGCCGACAGCGTCGAGGTGTACCGATGACGATCGCCCGTCCCCGCCTCGCCCGCGCGGCCGCACTGCTGGCCAGCGGCCTGCTCGGCGGCGCCTTCCTCTACGGCGGAGCCAATGTGCTCTACGCCTTCCGCGAGGTCCCGACCGATGTGCGGCTCACCTTCCACACCGCACTGATGTCCGCCAACAGCGTTGTCATGCAAGCACTCATGGCATCCACCTTTGTCAGTTGCCTGGTGCTGTCCGTGCGGACCCGTGCGGCAGAACGCTGGATAGCTGCCACCGCGACGATCATCTCGGTCGCGGTATTCGCCATCACCCGACTCGGCAATGTGCCCATCAACCAGGACATCAAGGAGTGGGCGGTTTCCGGTCCACCCGCCGACTACGCCGACATGCTGACCCGTTGGGAGAACTTCCACATCGCCCGCGTGGCCTGCGCCGTCCTGGTCTTCGTCCTGATCGTCACCACCACCCTCCTGCCAACGAAGGAGTCCCGCTCATGATGACCATCGATATCTTCGTCTCCGATCCCGCGCTCGCCGGTGAACGCGGCAACGCTCTGGCCCAGCTTCTGCTGCGTACCCTCACCACCGAGGAATCCGCACCGGAGGCGGTCATGGACCGAGCTCGCGAGTTCACCCACGTGCTCGTGCACCACCCAGCCACCTGGGCCACCGGCGGCCCGAGCCCGGCCGACGCACCGCGTTATCTGGTCCGCGTCACTGTGCCCGGTTCCTGGGTCGGACCGGACTTCGGCCAGGGAATCATCCCCCTGATCACCCACACCATCGCCGAGTTCGAGGGCGATCCGCAACGACTGCTCGGCGCCCCGCATTGCGTCGTGCAGATCCTCGGCGTCCGTGAACACAGCCTCGGCACCTTCGGCCGAGCCACCGACGCCGCCGAACTCACCAGACTGATGACCGCCGACTACCGCCCCGAAGACGACACCCGCGACATCCCCGAGGGCTACGCCGTCGACCCGACCTGCGGTATGACCCTCGAAATAGCCACCGCCCCCTTCACCCTCACCCACGAGGGCGAGACCCACGTCTTCTGCGCGCCGGTCTGCCGCAAGGTCTTCGCCGAGGAGCACGCCCTCGCTTGAGGAGCCACGACCCGAATGGGCGAGCCGGTGCGAGGCAAGATCATTGCCTCGCACCGGCTCGTGGCGTTCTAACCTTCGCTCACCACCCGCGCCTCGCCGGCACCGTCGACTGCGTCACCCGCGGCGGCGAACCAGTGGGTGACTTCACCGTCGGCGATGTCGTCCGCGGGGTCCGCGCCGGTCGGGAGGACCGAGAGGGCGCCTGCCGTAGCGGAGGTGAGGAACTCGTCCGCAGCGGCTCGTCCCGCACCGGCCGTGGTGAACGTGGCCGATTCGTAGTCGATCTCGTTCACCTCGCGCAGGTGTTCGGCACGGTCGAGGGCCTGGGTGTGGGTCAGGACGTTCGGGGTGCCGTCGGCGAGGAAGACGAGGGCCGGATGGTCTTCGCCGAGCGGGCGGGCCCGGTCGGCGTAGGAGACCGGGTGGCCCGGTGCGGCGGCGAGTTCGGCGGCGATCTCGGAATCCGAGGGGTCGATGCCGGACAGGCCGCTGGTGTGCGCACCGATGACGAAAGCGGCTCCAGCGGTGGTGATCTCGTCGGAGTTCAGGCCCGCGGCGAAGAGCAGGGCGGCGCCTGCCTTCTGAACGGCCCAGGCCGCCACCACCGAATCCACCGAACGCGGCACCGTCACGGCGACGACGTCACCCGGGCCGACCTCGCGTGCGATGAGCAGCCGCGCCAGCTGCGAGGACCGGCGGTCCAGCACCTGGAAGGCGATTTCCTCGGCACCGGCGAGCAGTGCGGGCGCCTGCGGATCTTCCTCGACCACCTCGGCGAGCACCTTGGCGATGGTCCGGGCGCCGACGCGGCCGACCGGCTCCGGTGTCGCGGTCGCGGTCGCGATCCCCGAGTCGGCGAGCAGGCGTGCCCGTTCACCGGCATCGAGGATGTCGATATCGCCGACCGGCTTGGCCGGATCACCGACCAGCGTGTCGAGCACACGCTGCAACCTGGTCGAGAGCACCTCGACCTCGTCGGCGGTGAACCGGCTGCTCAGATACTTCAGCGTCAGTTCGATCGTCGATTCGGCCGTCACCAGCAGTGTCAGCGGGTAGTGCGTGGCGTCGTTGACGCCGACACCGGTCACCGACATGCCGTCGATGGAACTGGCCGCCGAAATGGCTTCCTTGTCCATCGGATACGACTCGAACACCAGCAGCGTGTCGAACTGCGAAGCCGGTCCGGCCACCCGCTGGATATCGGTCAACCCGACATAGTGGTGGTCGAGCAGATCGGCCTGCTCATGCTGCAGGCCCTCCAGCAGCTCGCCGACGCTCTGCCGATCATCGATCCGCACCCGCACAGGCAGCGTGTTGATGAACAGACCAACCATCGACTCCACGCCGGGCAGCTCCGCGGGCCGGCCCGACACGGTCGCACCGAACACCACGTCGCCGCGGCCGGTGAGCCTGCCGAGCAGGATGCCCCAT
This sequence comes from Nocardia cyriacigeorgica, assembly GCF_010868145.1. GTDB lineage: Bacteria > Actinomycetota > Actinomycetes > Mycobacteriales > Mycobacteriaceae > Nocardia > Nocardia cyriacigeorgica_D. The sequence goes on along the minus strand of NZ_JAAGUY010000024.1, from coordinate 12,616 downwards.
GCGGCCTGCACCAGCGTGTTCACCGTGACGCCGAGTTCGGCGGCATGCTTGGTGAGCTTGCGGGTGCGGTCGGCGTCGATCTGGGTGATCAGCTTGCCGATCTCGTACTGCTCGGCGCCACGCGGCTGCGGTGCCAGCTGGGTCGGTTCGCCGACACCGTCGAGCGCCCGCGCCCAGGCCCGCAGCGATTCCTCGCGGTCGCGTCCGGCCAGCCAGCCGAGGAAGTTGCGGTAGGAGGCCACCCGCGGTAGCGCGGTCTGATCGGCGCGGACCGCGTACAGCACCAGCAGGTCCCGCATGAGCAGCGGCATGGACCAGCCGTCGAGCAGGATGTGGTGGGTGGTGATCGCCAGATGCCACTGCGTCTCGCCGGTGCGGAACAGGGTGAACCGCATCAGCGGCGGCACCGACATATCGAAGTGCGTGGCCTGATCGGCCGCGATCCGGCGTTGCAGCTCACCGAGGCGCTCGGCCTCTGGCAGCTCCCGCAGATCCACCTCGGTCCAGGGCGCCTCGACCCGATCGAGCACCACCTGCACCGCCTGCCCCGACGAGTCGGTGACGAAGGCGGTCCGCAGGTTCGGATAGCGGTCGATGATGCCCTGCGCCGCCGCCCGCAGACGGGAAACGTCCAGGCTGCCACCGAGATCCACCACGGCCTGCATGGTGTAGACGTCGACGGTGGCCTGCGTCATCAGCGCGTGGAACAGCAGACCCGACTGCAATGGCGACAGCGGCCACACCTCCGACAGCGCCGGGAACTCGCGCTCCCATTGCTCGAGGTCGGTCTGGCCGACGCGCACCAGTGCCATATCCGACGGTGTGAAACCACCGGCTTCCGGACGTCGGGCGTGCGCGGCCAGTGCTTCGAGTGCGGCGACCCAGAGGTCGGCGAACTCGCGCACCCGCTCCTGGCTCAGCAGCCCGGACGGGAACGCGAACGATGCCCCCAGTTCTGGTCCGTCCGCACCGTCGGTGACGATGGCGTTGATATCGAGCACCGCGTTGGCGGGCATATCCCGATCCATCTCGACATCGAGCTGTCCGAGATCGGCCACCGGCACCCAGCCGAGTTCGGTGAGTTCCTCGGGGATCTCACCGGCCGACATCCGACCCAGGTAGTTGAAGCTGATCTGGCCGGTCGAACCACCGTCGAGCTGTGCGCCGGTCTCGTCGTTCAGGTAACGCAGCATGCCGTAGCCGAGGCCCTTGTCCGGCACGCCGAGCAGCTGTTCCTTGACCGACTTCACAATCGCGCCGAGCGCGGCGCCGCCGGCGAAGGCGTCATCGAGATCGGCACCGCCGAGCTCGAGCCGCACCGGGTAGGCCGCGGTGAACCAGCCGACCGTGCGCGACAGATCCGCACCCGGCACGACCTCTTCCTCACGACCGTGGCCCTCGAGCTTGATCAGCGCCGAACCGTGTTCGTCACCGCGCCACCGCGCGACCGCCATGGCCAGCGCCGACAGCAGACCGTCATTCACACCGCCCCGGTACAGGCTGGGCACCGCGGTGAGTACGGCGTCGGTGACCTCGGCCGACAACGTCACCTCGACCCGCTCGACCGTGGCGAAGGTGTCGACCTCCGGATCGAACGCCCGCGTCCCCAGCTGCGGATCGGGTGTGGCCGCGACCTGCTGCCAGAACGGCAGCTCCCCGACGCGCTCGGCGTCGGCTGCGGCATCGACCAGGCTGTGCGCCCAGCGACGCATCGACGTGCCGTTGGTGGGCAGCGTCACCGACTGACCGGCGGCGAGCTGCGACCACGCTACCGCGAAGTCCGGAATCAGGATGCGCCAGGACACACCGTCGACCACGAAGTGGTGGGCGACGATGAGCAGCACGTCGCGCCGATCGCCGTCGAAGGCGAACCAGACGAACTGCGCCATGGCGGCCTCGGCCGGATCGAGTCGCCCGAGGGCGGCATCGAATTCGGCGGTCGCCAGCTCGGTCAGCTCGGCTTCGGTGATGTCCGCCGACGCCTCGACCCGATGCACCAGCGCGTCGATGTCGACCGCACCACGTTCCAGGGCCTCGAACGTCCACGACTGCCCGTCGCGACGCAACCGTGAACGCAGCACATCGTGGTGATCGAAGACCGCCGTGATGGTGGCGACCAGGGTGTCGCGGTCGATGCCCTCGGGCAGCCGCAATGCCATGGACTGCGAGAACCGGTCGTAGGACGAGCCGCCCGCGAGGATCTGCGCCATGATCGGCGTCAGCGGGATCTCGCCGACACCACCACCGGGCAGTTCTTCCAGGCGGATCTGGCCGGGCGCCGCGCCGAGCGTGGCGACCTCGGCCAGCGAGGCCACACTCCGCCGCTCGAACACATCACGCGGAGTGAACACCACACCGCGCGCCTTTGCCCGCGACACCAGCTGGATCGACAGGATGCTGTCGCCGCCGAGGGCGAAGAACGAATCATCCACACCGATCTGGTCGACGCCGAGCACCTCGGCGAACACCTCGGCGATGATCGCCTCGATCTCGGTGACCGGTGCCCGGAATTCGCGCGGCGCGAGCTGCGGTTCCGGCAGGGCCTTGCGGTCGAGCTTGCCGACGGGGGTCAGCGGGATCTCGTCCAGCACCACGATCGCGCTCGGCACCATATGCGGTGGCAGGCCGCGCGAGACGAACTCGGTGAGCCGCTCGGTGTCGATCTGGTGACCAGGCACGGCAAGCACGTACGACACCAGGATCGTCGCGCCTGCGTCGGTCTCGCGGCCGAGGGTGATCGCGAATTCGACGTCGGGATGCTTGGCGAGCGCGGTATCGATCTCGCCGAGCTCGACACGGAAGCCGCGGATCTTCACCTGGAAGTCCGAGCGACCGACATAGTCCAGCTCCCAGTCGATGACACCGACTGCGGCATTGCCCGCACGCTGCTCGGGTTCGGCGTACCAGCGCACCACGTCACCGGTCCGGTACATGCGCGCGCCCTCTGTGCTCCACGGGTTGGCGACGAACCGGTCCGCGGTGAGGTCGGGCCGGTTGTGGTAGCCGCGCGCCAGCGCGCCACCGGCCAGGTACAGCTCACCCGCGACACCCGGCGGCACCGGGTTCATCCGCGCGTCGAGCACCAGCGCGGTCATACCGTGCACCGGGCGGCCGATGGTGATGTGGCGACCCGGATTCAGGCGCGCGTAGGAGGAGATGATGGTCGTCTCGGTCGGACCATAGGCATTGAAGTACTTACGGCCCGGCTCCCACTTGGCCAGCAGTTCCTCGGTGGTGACGTCACCACCGACGGAGGCGACCTCGAGCGCTTCCATGCCCTCGGGATCGACCGTGCCGAGCACCGCGGGCGTGATGATCGTGTGGGTCACGCGTTCGGTGCGCAGCAGCTCGGCCAGGTCCGGGCCACCGATGATGGTGGACGGCACGATGACCAGCGTCGCGCCGGTGTAGCCCGCACACACCCACTCCAGCACCGACGGGTCGAAGCTCGGCGAGCAGATGTGCAGGAACCGGTGATGCGATTCCAGGTGGTACAGATCCGTTGCCACATCGGCCAACCCACCGATACCGGCGTGGGTGACCATGACGCCCTTGGGCAGACCGGTCGAGCCGGAGGTGTAGATGACGTAGGACGGATGGCGCATGGCCAGTGGGCTGATCCGGTCGGCGTCGGTGACCGGATCAGCCGCCTGCGCAGCGATCAGGTCGACGGTGGCCGGATCGTCCAGGCGCAGCCATTCCACCTCGCGCGGCAGCCGGTCCAGGTACTCGTCGGAGGTAAGGCCGAGAACGGCTCCGGAGTCGTTGACCATGTGGCGCATCCGGTCTTCCGGATACGTCGGGTCGATCGGCACATGCGCGCCGCCGGCCTTGGCCACTGCCCAGAACGCGGCAACCATCTCGTAGGAGCGCGGGAACGACAACGCGACGATGCGCTCCGGCCCGACCCCGCGATCGATGAGCACCCGCGCGAGCCGCGAGGAGTACTCGTCGAGTTCCCGGTAGGTGATGGAGCGGCCCTGGTAGCGCACCGCGATCTGATCCGGGTTCAGGGTGACGCCCCGGTTGAGCAGATCCGGCAGCAGACCGGTGGCCATCACGTCTTCGCCGTGCACGTGTGTCAGCAGCTGGTATTCGGCATCGTCGAGGAGCGGCAGGTCACCCACCGGCTGCTGTGGTGCGATGGTGATCGCCTCGAGCAGCCTGGTGAAGCGCTGCGCGAACACCGCGACGGTTGGCTCGTCGAACAGATCACGCGCGAAGGAGAATTCGGCGTACATGCCAGCGCCATCGTCGCCCGTTGCTTCGCGGATGGTCAGCGACAGATCGAACTTGGCGGTGTCGACGTCGAAATCGACGGCGCCGACGTGCAGTCCGGGCAGTTCGAAGCTGTTCTCCGGCAGGTTCTCGAACGACAGCGCCACCTGGAACAGCGGGTGCCGCGCCGTCGAACGCTCCGGATTGAGCAGTTCCACCAGCCGCTCGAACGGCAGGTCCGCATGGGCGAAGGCCTGGAGATCGGCGTCCTTGGTCGCGGCGAGCAGATCACCGAAGGTGAGTTCACCGCGCACATGCGAGCGCAGCACCAGCGTATTGACGAACATGCCGATGACGTCATCGAGTTCGGCTTCGCCACGGCCTGCGATCGGGGTGCCGATGGCGATGTCGTCGGTACCCGACATCCGCGCCAGGAACACCGCGAGCGCCGTGTGCACGACCATGAACATCGTCGCGTTCTGTGCGCGGGCGACCTCGGTGAGCCTGCGGTGCAGGTCGGCCTCGATCGGGAACACCACGCGGCCACCGGCGAACGACTGGGTCGTCGGCCGGGTGCGGTCGGCGGGCAGGTTCAGCTCGTCGGGCAGACCGGCCAGCGCGGCGCGCCAGTAGTCGGCCTGCTTGCTGATCAGGCTCTCCGGATCCGCTTCCGAGCCGAGCACCTCGCGCTGCCAGACGCTGAAGTCCGCGTACTGCACCGGCAGTGGCGCCCAGCCCGGCTCGACGCCGCCCGCGCGGGAGGCGTAGGCCACCATGACGTCGCGGGTGAGCGGTCCCATGGACCAGCCGTCGGAACTGATGTGGTGCGCAACGAACACCAGCACATACTCGCCCGCATCGACCTGGAACAGCTCAGCGCGCAACGGCACTTCCACCGTGACGTCGAAGCCGGCGGAGATGACCTCGACGATCCGTTCGCGCAGTTCCTCGGCACCGACGGTGACCGGCGTCAGATCCGGCACCGCCTGATCGGCGGGCAGGATCACCTGATGCGCGGCGCCACCCTGCTCGGGGTAGACGGTGCGCAGGGTCTCGTGCCTGCCGACGACGTCGGCGACGGCCAGTTGCAGCGCGGCGATATCGAGGTCACCGGTCAGCCGCACCGCGACCGGGATGTTGTTGACGGCCGAGGCGGTGTCGAACTGGTTGAGGAACCACATCCGCTGCTGCGCCAGCGACAACGGCACCTGCTCCGGACGCGGACCCGCGACCAGCGCGCGCCGCCCACCGGCACCGGCATGCTGTTCGACCTTCACCGCGAGACCGGCGACGGTCGAGGCCTCGAACAACGCACGCACCGGCACGCGAGCGTCCAGCGCCGCACCGAGCCGGGCGGCGACTTGGGTGGCAAGCAGCGAGTTACCGCCGAGCGCGAAGAAGTCGTCGTCGGCACCGACCCGCTCGGCCCCGAGGACCTCGGCGAACACATTCGCCACGATCTCTTCGATCGGAGTCGACGGTGCGCGGAACTCCTGCACCTCGAACTCCGGCTCCGGCAGGGCCTTGCGGTCGAGCTTGCCGTTCACGTTCAGCGGCAGCGCATCCAGCACCACGAACGCCGACGGCACCATGTACGACGGCAGGGCAGCCGACAGCGCCGACTTCACCCGCGCCACATCGAGAGCGGCATTCTGCCGCTCCATCCCGGCTTCGTCCACGCGCGCGGCGGTACCGGCGGACGGCACCAGGTACGCCACCAGACGATCACCCGTGCGCGCATCCGACTTCGCCAGCACCGCGGTCTGCGCGATCTCCGGCATCGCCAGCAGCGCCGACTCGATCTCGCCGAGCTCGATCCGGAAACCACGGATCTTCACCTGGAAGTCGGTGCGGCCCCGGTACTCCAGCTCGCCTGCACCGTTCCAGGCCACGAGGTCACCGGTGCGGTACATGCGCTCGCCGGTCCCGAACGGGTTGGCCACGAACCGATCCGCGGACAGGTCCGCCCGGCCGAAGTAGCCACGCGCCAGCTGCGCGCCCGCCAGGTACAGCTCACCCGCGACGCCGTCGGGCACCGGGTTCAGACGTGCGTCGAGCACGTAGACCTGGCTGTTCCACTGCGGCACACCGATCGGCACCGAGGTGATGTCGGCCGCGCCGACCCGATGGGTGGTGATCGAGACCGCGGCCTCGGTCGGGCCGTACAGGTTGAACAGTTCGATGCGCGGATGCTCGGCGCGGAACCGCTGGGCCAGGGTGCCCGGCAGTGCCTCACCGATGGCAAGCACGCGCCACAGCGAATCCGGCAACTCACCGGTCAACAGCGCATCGAGCATGGACGGCACCACGTGCAGAGTGGTCACCCATTCGCGCGCCATCAGCTCGTTCAGATACGCGGGGTCGCGATGGCCGTCGGGCGAGGCGATGACCAACCGGCCACCACAGACCGCCGCCGACCAGAACTCCCACACCGACAGGTCGAACGTCGCCGCGGTCTTCAGCAGCACCGCGTCGGCCGCGTCCAGCGCGAATTCGGCGATCTTGTACCGCAACTGGTTCGCGATCGCCGCATGCGGCACCGAGACACCCTTCGGGCGACCGGTCGAACCGGAGGTGAAGATGACGTAGGCGGTGTGCTGCGGCAGCAGCGGCGCCACCCGGTCGGTGTCGGTGACCGGTGCGTCGCTCACTGCGGACAGATCCAGCTCGTCCAGCGAGATGACCGGCGCCGCATCCGAATCGAATTCGGCGTCGTCGTTGGTCAGCACGCACACCGGCGCGGCCGTCTCCAGGATGTAGCCGGTCCGCTCGGCGGGCTGATCCGGATCCAGCGGCACATAGGCACCACCGGATTTGGTCACCGCGTACATTGCGACCACCAGATCCACCGAACGCCGCAGCGCCAGCGCCACCCGCGCCTCGGGGCCGACCCCGAGCGAGATCAGGTGCCGGGCAAGGCGGTTCACGCGGGCATCGAGTTCACCGTAGGTCAGCTGGGTGCCGTCGTCGGTGACCAGCGCGACCGACTTCGGTAGCGCTGCGACTGTGGCGTCGAGCAGCGAGACCAGCGTGGCCGCGGCGTCGACGTGATGGTCGGTGGCGTTGCGGCCGGCCAGCAGCCGGGTCCGCTCGGTGCTGTCGAGCAGTTCGATATCGCCGACAGCGGTGCGCGGCGCGGCGACGATCTCGCCGAGCAACCGGGCGAACCGGCCGACGAAGCCCTGCACCGTGCCGTGATCGAACAGATCGGTCGCGTAGGTGAAGAAGCCGGTGATGCCCGTGGGCTCACCCGCATCGCCGTAACGGTCGGTCGCGATCAGGTGCAGGTCGAACTGGGAGAGCTGGGTGTCGATATCGAGACCCGATACCGCGAGCCCCGGCAGTTCCAGGCTCGCCTGCGCCAGGTTCTGGAAGGACAGACCCACCTGGAACAGCGGATGCCGCGCGGTCGAACGCACCGGGTTGAGCACCTCGACCAGGCGCTCGAACGGCACATCGGCGTTGGCGAACGCCTGGATGTCGGTGTCGCGCTGGCGGGTGAGCAGTTCGGTGAACGGTTCACCGGGCTCCACGCGAGTGCGGAACACCAGCGTATTGACGAACATGCCGATCAGGTCGTCCAGCACGGCCTCGCCGCGACCGGCCATCGGGGTACCGATGGCGATGTCGTCGGTACCCGACAGCCGCGACAGGAGCACCGCGAGCGCGGTGTGCACGACCATGAACAGCGTCGCGCCCTCGGCCCGCGCCAGTTCGATCAGTGCGCGGTGGGTGTCGGCGTCGATATGCAGTTCGACCTTGCCTCCGGCGAAGGTCTGCACGGCCGGACGCGGACGGTCCGACGGCAGATCCAGCTGGTCGGGCAGATCGGCCAGCGCGTCGGCCCAGTAGGCGACCTGCTTGGCGGCCAGCGAGCGCGGGTCGTTCTCATCACCGAGCAGCTCACGCTGCCAGACGCTGTAGTCGGCGTACTGCACCGCCAGCGGCGCCCAGCCCGGCGCCTCGCCGCCCGAGCGGGCCGCGTAGGCGGTCATCAGATCCCTGGTCAGCGGGCCGACCGAGGAGCCGTCGCCGGAGATGTGGTGCACGACCATCGCGAGCACGTACTCGTTGTCCGCCGAACCGGTCTCGTTCGCGATCTGGAACAGCGCCAGCTTCATCGGCACCTCGGTGGTGACGTCGAAGATGGTCGAGGTCAGCGCCACCACGGCGGCTTCGATCTCGTCCGGCGCGACCACCCGCACATCCAGGCGCGGAATCGCCCGCGCCGGGGGCAGGATCACCTGCACCGGGCCGTCCTCGTGCTGCGGGTAGACCGTGCGCAGGATCTCGTGCCTGGTGACCAGGTCCGCGATCGCCGCACGCAGCGCTGCCACATCCAGGTCGCCGGTCAACCGGACCGCGATGGGCACGTTGTAGGCGGCCGACGAGGTGTCGAAGCGGTTGAGGAACCACATCCGCTGCTGGGCCAGCGACAGCGGAATCTCCTGCGGCCGTTGGCCCGCGGTGAGCGCCTTGCGCCCGCCCGCCTCGGCGTGCTGCTCCACCCGTACCGCGAGTGCGGCGACGGTGGACGCCTCGAACAACAGGCGCACCGGCACCCGGGTGTCGAGCGCCTCGCCGAGCCTGGCCGCCACCTGGGTGGCCAGCAGCGAGTTACCGCCCCAGGCGAAGAAGTCGTCGTCGAGGCCGAGTCGCTTGGTCTCGGAGTCCGGACGATCGGCGACCCGGAGCACATCGGCGAACACGTTCGCCACGATCTGCTCGATCGGCGTGACCGGCGCCCGGAACACCGCCTTCTCGAAGGTGGGCTCCGGCAACGCCTTACGGTCCAGCTTGCCGTTGGCGTTCAGCGGCAGCGCGTCGAGTTCGACGACCACCGAGGGCACCATGTACGACGGGAGTTCCGCCGCCAGCGCCGCCGTCAACGCACGCTGCTCGATCGCGCCGTCGGTGGGCACCACGTACGCGACGAGCCGGTCACCGATATTGGGGTCGGTGTGCGCGAGTACCGCGGCGGCGCTCACGCTCGACTGCCGCAGCAGCGCGGCTTCGATCTCGCCGAGCTCGATCCGGAAGCCGCGGATCTTCACCTGGAAGTCGGTGCGGCCCCGGTATTCCAGTTCCCCGTCGCCGTTCCAGGCCACGAGGTCACCGGTGCGGTACATACGCTCGCCGCTGCCGAAGGGATCGGCAACGAACCGGTCAGCGGTCAGGTCGGCGCGGCCGAAGTAGCCGCGGGCCAGCTGCGTACCGGCCAGGTACAGCTCACCGGACACACCGACCGGCACCGGCCGCAGCCGCGCATCGAGGACGTATACCCGGCTGTTCCATTCCGGCGCACCGATCGGCACGGACGGCTGGTCGGCCACGGTGACGCGGTGGCTGGTGATCGACACCGCCGCCTCGGTCGGGCCGTAGAGGTTGAACAGTTCGGTGTCGCTGCCTGCGAGGAACCGCTGTGCGGTCGCGGCGGGCAACGCTTCACCGATGGCCAGCACTCGGCGCAGCGATGCGGGCAGCTGCCCACCGGCCTCCGTCAGCAGCGCGTCCAGCATCGACGGCACCACGTGCAGCGTGGTGACGGCCGTATCGCGCATCAGCTCGTTGAGATACGACGGATCGCGATGGCCGTCGGCGGTGGCGATCACCAGACGTCCACCGCAGACGGCGGCCGTCCAGAACTCCCACACCGACAGGTCGAAGGTCGCGGCCGTCTTCAACAGCACGGCATCGTCGGCGCCGAGCGCGAATTCGGCCGTCTCCCACAGCAACTGGTTGACGATCGCCCGATGCGGCACGGCCACACCCTTGGGTTGGCCGGTCGAACCCGAGGTGAAGATGACGTAGGCGGTGTTGGTCGGCGTCAGCTCACCGCGCCGCTCGTCGGCGGCCACCGGACCGGCGGCGACGCCGGACAGGTCGAGCTCGTCGATCTGGACGACATCGGCCACGGCATGGAAATCGTCGCGCGCGGTGGTCAGCACGCAGACCGGTGCCGCGGTGGTGAGGATGTAGTCGGTGCGCTCGGCCGGCTGATCGGGGTCGATCGGCACGTAGGCCGCACCGGCCTTGGCGACGGCGTACATGGCGATCACCAGGTCGGCGCTGCGGCGGATGGCCAGCGCCACCCGGTCCTCCGGTCCGACACCGCGCCCGATCAGGTAGCGGGCCAGACGGTTGACCCGCTCGTCCAGCTCGGCATACGACAGCCTCACGAAGCGAGTCGATGAGGGGTGGCGGTCGGGCGACGGGTGGGCCTCGCGAGTCGCCGACGGCTCGTCGGCGACCAACGCCACAGCGTCGGGCGTCGCGGCCACGGTCGCGTCGAGCAGCGACACCAGCGTGGCCGACGCGTCGACCGAATGCGCCGTGTCGTTCCACTCGGTGAGGATGCGCTCGGTCTCCGCCGGAGCCAGCAGATCAATCTCGCCCACCGGGACGGTCGCGTCCTCGACCACCGCATCCAGCACCCGCAGGAACCGGTCGGCGAAGCCCTGAACCGTCGCCTCGTCGAACAGGTCGATGGCGTAACCGAATTCGGTGATGATTTCGGCCGGGGTGCCATCGTCGGCGTAGCGGTCGTACAGGGTGACGTGCAGGTCGGTCTTGGCCAGCTGCGAATCGAAGTTGACCGCGCTCACCGACAAACCGGGCAGTTGGAAGGTGGTCTCGGCCAGGTTCTGGAACGACAGGCCTACCTGGAACAGCGGGTTGCGCGCGGTCGAGCGGACCGGGTTGAGTACCTCGACCAGACGCTCGAACGGCACGTCGGCGTTGGCGAACGCCTCGAGGTCGCGTTCCTTGACATCGGCGAGCAGGTCGGCGAACCGGTCGCCGGGCGTCACCGACGTGCGGAAGACCAGGGTGTTGACGAACATGCCGATCAGGTCGTCGAGTTCGCGTTCACCACGTCCGGCGATCGGGGTGCCGACGGCGATGTCATCGGTGCCCGACAGGCGCGACAGCAGTACCGCGAGCGCCGCGTGCACCACCATGAACAGCGAGGCGTTGTTGGCGCGGGCCAGTTCGTGCAGGCGGGCGTGGCGCTGCGGATCGATCTCGAACCGGATGGCTTTGCCGTGGAACGACTGCGCGGGCGGGCGCGGCCGGTCGGCGGGCAGTTCCAGCTGATCCGGCAGGTCGGCGAGTGCGGACTTCCAGTAGCCGACCTGCTTGGCGGCCAAGGATTCCGGATCGTCCTCGTCGCCGAGTACCGCACGCTGCCACAGCGCGTAATCGGCGTACTGCACCGGCAGCGGCGCCCACTGCGGGGCGTCACCGTTGGCCCTGGCCACATAGGCGGCCATCACGTCGCGGGCCAGCGGGCCCATGGACGAGCCGTCGGCCGCGACGTGGTGCACGGTGAAGGCCAGCACGTGATCGTCGGTCGCGGCGCCGGTGTCATCGGCGACGATGCGGAACAACGCCACCGCCAACGGCACCTCGACGGTGACGTCGAAGGTGGTCATGGCGAATTCGATGACCTTGGCGACCAGCTCGGATTCGGGCACCGCGATCACCGTCAGATGCGGCGCGGACCGCTCGACGGAACCGATCACCTGGTGCGGGCCGTCGGCCGAGCGCGGGTAGATCGTGCGCAGCACCTCGTGACGGGTGAAGACGTCGCCGATGGCATGTTCGAGCGCACCGACATCCAGGCGACCCGACAGCCGGACCGCCAGCGGAATGTTGTCCACCGCGGAGGTGGCGGTGTCGAACTGGTTGAGGAACCAGTACCGCTGCTGCGCGGGCGAGAGCGGAATCCGCTCCGGCCGCTCCCCTGCCGTCAGCTCGGGCCGGGCCCGCCCGGAACCGGCGTTGCGCTCGACTCGACCGGCCAGCGCCGCCACTGTGGACGCCTCGAACAGGTCACGCACGGCCAGCTGGGTGTCGAGGGCCGCACCGAGTCGTGCGGTGACCTGGGTGGCCAGCAGCGAGTTGCCGCCGAGAGTGAAGAAGTCGTCGTCGAGGCCGATCCTGGCCACGCCGAGCACGTCGGCGAAGGTACCGGCGACGATCTCCTCGATCGGGGTGGACGGTGCGCGGAAGGCCTTGGCCTCGAACACCGGCGCGGGCAGCGCCTTACGGTCGAGCTTGCCGGAGGCATTGAGCGGGAACTCCTCCAGCACGACGAACGCCGTCGGCACCATGTACGCGGGCAGTTCGCCACCGAGCTGCGTGCGCACGCCTTCGATATCGATGCTCTGCCCGGCCGTGGCCACCAGGTAGCCGACCAGCTGATCGCCGAGGCGGTCATCGGAGCGGACCACCACGACCGACTGGGCGATCTCGTCGAGCCCGGTCAGCGCGGCTTCGATCTCGCCGAGTTCGATGCGCAGACCACGCAACTTCACCTGGAAGTCAGTGCGGCCCAAATACTCCAGCTCACCGGCCGCGTTCCACGCCACCAGGTCACCGGTGCGATACATCCGCT
>NZ_JAAGUY010000023.1:78571-90254 GCF_010868145.1 Nocardia cyriacigeorgica | reverse complement strand
GGAAGACGGTGTTGTCGATGACGGGGATGTCGGGGTGGATGACGGCGTGGCGTCCGCCGTCGCCCCATGGATGCGCATCAGCGAAGCCGTCGACTACCTCCGCGCGGTAGCCCCCCGCACCGCCATCCCCATCCACTTCGGCATCATCGCCCCCGAAGCCCAAGGCATCTACTTCGGCCGCCTCGCCGAAATGGGCCCGCCCGATACCGAATTCCGCGTCGTCCAACCGGAGGATTCCGCCGACCTGTGAACCGATCGGACCGCAATCCGGTCACACGTCCGGACCCGACCGGCTTACCGGGTATATGACGAGAGGAACAGCGCCTCGGCGAGGGCGAGGTGTTCGATCTCGGTGGGGTCGACGCTTTCGTTGGGGGCGTGGATGAGGCACTGGGGTTCTTCCACGCCGAGCAGCATGATCTCGGCGTCGGGGTAAGTGTCGGCGAAGACGTTGCAGAGGGGAATCGATCCGCCCTGGCCCTGGGTGGTGGCGGGGCGGCCGTAGGCAGTGGCGAGGGCCGATTCCATGGCGGCGCGGGCGGGTCCGCCGCGGCCGGAGCGAAACGGCGCGCCCGTGGATTCGAGCTCGATACCGAGTTTCGCCTGCCACGGCGTATGGGATTTCAGGTGCGCGACCAAGGCCTCGTGAGCCTTGTCAGGGTCGGTGCCGGGCGGAATACGCAGGTTGAGGCGGGCACGGGCAATCGGCTGCACCGCGGCCGACGAACCGACGACCTTGGGGGCGTCGATGCCGAGAACGGTGAGTGCCGGGCGGGCCCACAGCATGTCGGCGACGGTACCGTCGCCGAGCAAACCGACACCGGAGAGCAGGCCGGCATCAGTGCGGAACTGATCCTCGGGATACTGCACACCGGACCAGGTTTCGTTATTGGCGAGACCGTCGACGGTGGTGTTGCCGTGTTCGTCGCGCAGCGAATCCAACAGCTTGATCATCGCCGCGAGCGCATCGGGGGCGGGACCACCGAACATGCCCGAATGCACCGGCCCCGCAAGGGTTTCCACGGTTATCACCACATTGACGTTGCCGCGCAATGTTTCGGTGAACGTCGGCACGCCCACCGCGAAGTTCCCGCTGTCGCACACCAGGATGGCGTCGGCCCGCAGCAGATCCGGATTCGCCTCGACGAAACGCTCCAGACCGCCGGTTCCCTGTTCCTCCGACCCCTCGGCGACCAGCGTGACGCCCACCGGCAGGTCGGTCCCCAGCGCCCGCAGCGCCGTCAGGTGCATGACGATATTGCCCTTGCAGTCGGCCGCGCCGCGCCCGAACCAGCGGCCGTCCTTCTCGGTGAGTTCCCACACCGGGGTCCGCCAGGCGGCGTCGTCGAGCGGCGGTTGCACGTCGTAATGGCAGTACAGCAGCACCGTCGGTGCGCCCGGCGGAGCGGGCCGGGAGGCGATGACGGCCTTACTGCCGTCGGGCGTTTCGTGGAGTCCGACCCGGGTGAGCCCGACCGCGGCGAACGCGTCCGCTACCCAATGCGCCGTGCGTTCGCATTCCTCGGGCGGGAACTGGCGCGGGTCGGCCACCGATTTCAGCGCGACCAACTGCGCGAGGTCGGCCCGCGCCTGCGGCATCTGCTCGGCGACCCGTTTGCGCAGGTCGGTTATGCGTGTGTCGTCGGCGGTCATGGCACCTTCACTTCGTCGTATCGTCGAACTTCATGTTCCCCACCTGATTCAGATAGTCATCGAGCCGCTCCGGGCAATAGGTGGCGATCACCAACTCCACCGCGCGCACCATATCGCTCGAACCGATCACCGGCCGCTCGCCCGGACCGCCCGACCCGGTGGTGATCGACTGCTGATATCGAGCTTTGATGAGCGCCGAGGACGGGTCCTGGCACACGATCCCGCCGTCGCGGCCCAGCGAGTTCGCGATGACTTGCGGGTCGGGCGCGGGTAGGCCCGCGGCTACCAGCTGGTCATGTAGTTGCCCGGCCAGCACATCGGCCTGATGGTCGTCACGGATGCGGTCGAACTGCGCGAGACCGAAGAGTGCGAACGTGCACAGCAGCACGATCGCGGTGACGTAGATGATGCGCCGCTTGCGATCGGGTGCGTCGCCCGTCGTCATGCTGTGTCCCTTCTGGCATGACCGGGGCGCCCTCCGTGGTGACGCAAGCTGCCGCCTCCGGGCGCTGACCCGCTCATGCCGTCACCTCCGGCGCCGCGATCTTCCAGCTCTCCCGCCGGAATCGATAGAACAGATACGGAATCAGCAGACCGACGATGCCGAGCCCACCACCGACGACCAGCACATAGACGAGGGTGTTACCGCCACCGAACTGTGAGGGTGGCACGAACCCGATGACGAACGCCGCCACCGAGGACGCCGCGCCCAGCCCGCACAACCCGACCAGCACGGGCGCCCGATATCCGCGCGGATGATCGGGTTGGTTGCGGCGCAACCGGACCGCCGCCGCGAACATCAGCACATACATGATCAGATACACCTGCGTGGTGATGACCGACAGAATCCAGTAGGCGCTGGAAACATTCGGAATGAATGCGTAGAGCAGCGCGATCAGCGTGGTGAACACACCCTGCGCGACGAGCATGTTCTGTTGCACGCCATGGGCATTCGTCTTGGTCAGGACCGGCGGTAGGTAGCCCTCGGAACGCCCGATCAGCAGCAGCCCCTTCGACGGGCCGGCGAGCCAGGTGAGCATGCCACCCAACGCGGCAGCGACCAGCGCGATACCGACGATCGGTGTCAGGAAGTCGATTCCGAAATGCCCGAAGAATCCGTCGAAGGCCTGCATCACACCGGCGGTCAGGCTCAGGTTCGCGGCGGGCACCACCCAGCTGATCGCCAGGGCGGGCAGGATGAATATCAGCAGGACCAGACCCGCGGCCATGAACATCGCCTTGGGGAACTCCCGACCGGGATTGCGCAGGCTGGACACGTGCACCGCGTTCATCTCCATGCCCGCATAGCTGAGGAAATTGTTCACGATCAGCACCAGGCTGGCCAACCCGGCCCAAGCGGGGAGCAGATGATCGCCGTCCATCGGCGCGGCGGACGGGTTGCCCTGCGCCAGGAATACCATCCCCAACAGCACCAGGACGGTGCCGGGGATCAATGTTCCGATCACCAGCCCCATACTCGACAGCCCCGCCACCGTTTTGGTTCCCTGCGAGGAGATATACACGCCCGCCCAGTAGACGGTGATGATGACGATCGCGACATACACACCGTTCGCCGCAAGCGCAGGATTGATGATGTAGGCGAAAGTGCTTGCCACGTAGGCCAATAGGCTCGGGTAATAGAAGATCGTCATGGCGAACTGGCACCACACGGCCAGGAACCCGAGCGGTTTCGACAGGCCCTCACCGACCCACCGGTACACCCCGCCCTGCCAGCCCGACGCCAGTTCCGCCGCCACCAGCGAGGTCGGTAGCAGGAACAGCAGCGCGGGAACGAGATAGAGGAATACGCACGCCAGGCCGTAGACGGCCATCGTGGGCGCCGACCGCAAACTGGCCACCGAACTGGTGGTCATCAGCGCCAAGGTCACCCAGGAGATGTACTTGGTGGCGGTGTCGCTCTTGGTGGTCGCGGTCATCGCTCCCTCCTGCCTGCTCGGTCCTGCCCGATCCAGCAATCCAGAAGCGGCCGACATCACGCCGCCGTGACCACTGTGGCATGAAACCGTGAGGCCATCGCGTGAATTCGGGCTATTGACGCGCAACCATCACCCAAATCGTGACCACGCGCCCCACACAGGTAGACGCCGCCGCCCCTCGATCGCCGAACCGGGGCGGCGGCGCCTCATGCCGCCCGCGCCGCGGTGAACGGTTCCCAGCGATACACGTCGCTGACCGCACCGTGATAGAGGGCGAGGTCGACGGCGTCGAGCATGGCCTGCCGCGGACCGGAACGCCCCAGCTGAGCACCTGAAACGGCCAGGCGCAGCACACCACCGCGGCGCGCGGTGCGGGCCGCGCCCATGACCAGCGCGCGACACCACCACGGTTCGGCGCGGAAACCCTCACCGATCCCGTACACCCTGGATTTCTGCGCGATATCGCGTTCCAGGTCGAGCATGGTGGTCAGGCCTAGCGCGAGCCGGAAACCCGTCTGCGGCAGGGCCGCGAGCGCACCCGCCGACGCATCCCACCGGGGTGCGGCGAACAACCGGGTACGCAGCCCGACCTGCTCGAGCACCCGGTCGGCGGCGGTCAGCCGCAGCAACGCCTCATGCTTGGGCAGGGTCGCGAATTCCGCGCGCCTGCGCTTGGTGGCGGCCTGGTCGTAGCCGTGCAGGACGATGGCATCGCCCTCGGCCCGTCTGCCGCGCAGCCATGACTGCGTGGCCGGGTCGTTCACCAGCCGGTATTTCCCCTTCAACCGGGGCGCCACCAGCAGCGACAGCCGCACGTCACGCCGATCCATTTCCGCGGCGAACTCGATCGCCGCGTCCCGGGTGGTGTCCCGGATACCGGAAACCGACACGATCAGCTCAGCGTTCATGAACCTACGGTGCCAGCCGCAGATGTATTCGACGTGCTGTCCGGATGACCGCCTGACGAACTCCCTACCTGGTCATTCGGCCAATCCAACGGTGTCGAGCACCCATGCGTACTCGAACGCCACTTCCTTCCACTTCTCATAGCGACCGCTGACGCCGCCGTGCCCGGCGCTCATCTCGGTCTTGAGCAGCAGGGGGGAATCGCCGGTTTTGGTGGCACGCAGCTTGGCCACCCATTTGGCCGGCTCCACATAGAGCACACGAGTGTCGTTGATGCTGGTGATCGCCAGAATGGCCGGGTAGTCCTTGGCTTCGACATTCTCATAGGGCGAATAGGACTTCATGTAGTCGTACACGTCTTTGTCCGCCAGCGGATTGCCCCATTCGTCCCATTCGATGACCGTCAGCGGCAAGGACGGGTCGAGGATCGAGGTCAACGGGTCGACGAATGGCACATTTGCGAGGATCCCTGCGAACAGCTCCGGCGCCAGGTTCGCCACCGCACCCACCAGCAGACCGCCCGCGCTGCCGCCGTCGGCGATCATGCGATCTGCGGCGGTGGTGCCGTTGTCGATCAGTTGACGGGCACAGGCCACGAAATCGGTGAAGGTGTTCTTCTTGGTGAGCGTCTTACCGTTCTCGTACCAGAGCCTGCCCATCTCACCGCCGCCACGCACATGCGCGACCGCGAACACCATGCCCCGATCCAGCAGCGACAGCCGCGACACCGAGAACGACGGGTCCATGCTGGCCTCGTAGGACCCGTACCCGTAGAGCAGCAGCGGCTTCGGCGCGGTGATGTCGAGATCCTTGCGCTTGATCACCGAGATCGGGATGCGGGTGCCGTCCTCGGCGACAGCCCAGTCCCGGTGCTGCTCATAGTCGTTGGGGTCGTATCCGCCGAGCACCGGCTGCTCTTTGCGCAGCAGCAGGTCACCGGTAGCTGGCACGTAGTCGAACACCTGCATCGGCGTGATGAAGGAGGTGACGCCCAGACGCAGCGTCGGCTGCGTCCATTCCGGGCTGGCTCCGACACCGGCGGCGAACAGTTCCAGCCCGAAGTCGAGTTCGCGCAGTTCGCCATAGCCGGCCGGGCCGAGCGGCCAAACCGCGACGCGGGTCAGCGCCTCGCGCCGGTAGCTGAGCACCAGATGCCCGGCGAAGGCGTCGACGTCCTCCAGCCGCACATCGTCGCGGTGGTCGATGAGCACGGTCATCTCCGCCGGATCGGCCACCGGGGCCTCGGCGAGGACGAAGTTCTCCGCCTTCGTGCCCGCGCCGGGCCGACCTTCGGCGATGACGTCGTTGTGCAGGATCAGGAACCGGTCCTGGCCCGCCACCACAGCATGCTCGGCGGCGTACTCGACACCTTCGCGTCGCGGCAACAGCACCCGGAATTCACCCTCCGGGTTATCGGACTCCAGCACCCAGCCTTCGGTGGTGATCTTGGATCCGACCCAGATCATCAGGTACTTCTCGGAGCGGGTCGCTCCGACACTCACCCAGTACCGCTCGTCCGGCTCATGGAAGACGTTCACATCCGCGTCGGTCCCGGTGCCGAGGCGGTGGCGCCAGACGGTATCGGGACGCCAGGATTCGTCGACGGTCTGATAGAAGACGTGCGTCCCGTCCAGCGACCAGGTGGCGCCCGGCGCGGTGCGCGGGATCTCGTCGCCGAGCAGCTCGCCGGTACGCAGATCCTTGATGCGCAGGGTGTAGCGTTCGTCACCCGCGGTGTCGACCGAGTAGGCGAGCAGGTTGCCGTCGTAGCTGAGCGAGAACGCGCCGAGGGCGAAGAAGTCGTGGCCTTCGGCGAGGGCATTGCTGTCCAGCAGGACCTGCTCGCCCTGGATCTCGGTGTCGACGTCGAGCTGCGGCGGGGTCCACGCGTCGATGCCCGTGGCATCGGCATCGATCGGGCAGCGGCAGTGCACGCCGTACTGTTTGCCCTCGAAGCTGCGCGAGTAGTACCAGTAGTCGCCGACGCGGGTGGGCACCGACAGGTCGGTCTCCAGCGTCCTCGCCTTGATCTCGTCGAAGATCTTGTCCCGCAGCGGGCGCAGGTGAGCGGTCCGTGACTCGGTGTAGGCGTTCTCCGCCTCCAGGTAGGCGATGACCTCGGGGCTTTCCTTGTCCCGCAGCCACTCGTATTCGTCGACGAAGACATCATCGTGGTGCACCCGCTCGAGGGGCACCGTCTTGGCGATCGGCGCCGTCACCGTCTGGTCGTCGGTTGTCGATCCGCTACCACTGTCGAGAGCCATGCGCACCACCGTAGCCGGGGCTGCCGGTGCACCGCCCGCCCGGATTCGGCCGCGGCCCGGCGCCGAGCCGGGATCAGGCGCCCAGCGCAGGTCCGATGGTCGACCAGGAGGCGTGCAGTGTGTCCTGCCAGTACGACCAGGAATGAGTGCCGACGGGGCTGTAGTCGATCCGGGCCGGAATGCCCGCGGCGCGCAACCGCTGCTCGAAGGCGACGGTGCACAGGTTGACGCCGAGCTCGACCGGACCGCCGAGGAAGATGTTCTCCGCCAGCTGCGGCTTGATCTCGGCCTCGTGTGGGCCGGGGATACCGGTGCCGGTGGACAGGTAGAGGGTCTTGCCGCGCAACCGCTCCAGCATCAACGAGGGATCGTGCGCGGCCCAGGCGGGGCTGCCCGGCGGGCCCCACATGTTGAGCGGGTTGCCGCCGCGATTGGCGACCGAGAACATCACCGCACCCTGCGCCATCGCGGTGTCGGGGCAGGCGCTGTACCCGGCGACGGCGCGATACAGCGCGGGATGGCGGGCCGCCAGGATGTAGGCCGCATTGCCGCCCATGGACAGACCGCCGATGCCGTTGACCCCGTTGCCGTTGAACTGTGCGTCGATGATCGGCGGCAGTTCCTGGGTCAGGAAGGTCTCCCATTTGTACCGGCCGAAGCGGGGGTCGTCGTGAATCCAGTCGGTGTAGTAGCTGGCCTGGCCGCCGATCGGGAGCACAACGTTCACATTGCGGCCGGAGAAGAAGCGTTCGGCGTCGGTGGCATTGGTCCAGGTGCTCTGGCCGACACCGGGGTCGAGCCCGTCGAGCAGGTAGTACGAGGCCCGCGATCCGCCGCCGGCGGGGTGCAGCACCTGCACCTGGATGGTGCGGCCCATTGCGGTGGATTCGACGAATATCGCCGATCGGGTGGGGCTCAGCTCGTCGACGCGGACCAGGCGGGCCGCCGACGCCGGCGTGGGCGACACCACCGCCGGGCCGATCAGTGCTGCCGCGAACGCCAGCACCACGGCAGCAATTCTTGCTCTACGCACTTCCCCTCCTGCATCAGCGCATGACAATGGCCCTCTAACCTAACCCAGGCGCGAGTTGTCGGCGGTCATTTGAAGATTCGGCGTTTCGGCAGCAAACTGCCCGGTACGTAACCGCTTTCACGTCTGTCACATGACGTGCGGGGTCAGCGGTTCAACGCACCCCGGATGGACCCCGCGAGGTAATCCAGATCCGCCCGATGCGGAGTCGTGGGCCTCGCCTTCAGCCCGAAACCGTCGCCGACCGTGCGCGGGATGACGTGCAGATGGACATGAAACACCTCTTGACCTGCGGTAACCCCATCGGCCATGAAGAAGTTCACCCCCTCGCACCCCACCTCGCTCGTCCGCAGCGCGGCGGCGAGCTTCTGCGCGACCTGGAACAGCTTGCCGCCGATCTTTGGATCGAGTTCTGCCAAGCTGCGCGCGGCGACCTTGGGCACCACCAGCAGATGCCCGGGTGTGAGCGGCCGGATATCCATGAACGCGAGGACGTCGTCGTCCTCGTAGACGCGGCTGGCCGGTTCCCTGCCGGCGATGATGTCGGCGAAGATCGTGTACGGATTCACCCGCTCACTATCGCTGCGATCCGGCTCCGAAATCCACCGCGGCCGCCCTCAGCCGAAACGGCGCCCATCGGCGCGGCACCCACACAGGGCATCCCGCACCAACCGCTCGAGCGATATCTATCCGATCTCAGAGAATCAGAGAATCGGCGATGGCGTGTAGCGAGCGGCCTCGGGGTACGCGGCGACCAGCTTGTCCACCTGCGCCACCACGTCACCGACCTGCGCGCCGGCGGCGCCGATGAACGCCGACTTATCGGCCAGCGCGGCGTCGAGCGCATCCCGGTCCAACGGCAGCCGCGAGTCGGCGGCCAGGCGGTCGAGCAGATCGGGCTCACGTCCCTGCTCACGCATCGCCAGCGCGACGGCCACAGCGTGCTCCTTGATGACCTCGTGCGCGGTCTCGCGGCCTACACCGGTGCGCACGGCCGCCATCAGGATGCGGGTGGTGGCGAGGAACGGCAGATAGCGGTCCAGTTCGCGGGAGATGACGGCCGGATAGGCGCCGAACTCGGCCAGCACCGTCAGGAAGGTTTCCATCATGCCGTCGATGGCGAAGAAGGCGTCCGGCAGCGCGACGCGGCGCACGACCGAGCAGAACACATCGCCCTCGTTCCACTGTGCGCCCGCCAGTTCGGCGGACATCGACGCGTATCCGCGCAGCACCACCTGCAGGCCGTTGACGCGCTCGCAGGAACGGGTGTTCATCTTGTGCGGCATGGCCGAGGAGCCCACCTGCCCGGGCTGGAAGCCCTCGGTGACCAGCTCGTGGCCCGCCATCAGCCGGATGGTGTGCGCGAACGACGACGGCCCCGCACCCACCTGCACCAGCGCCGACAGCACATCGTGGTCCAGCGAGCGCGGGTACACCTGGCCGACACTGGTCAGCACATTGGCGAAGCCGAGATGGCGCGCCACCTGCTGTTCCAGGGTGGCCAGCTTGGCGGAATCGCCGCCGAGCAGGTCGAGCATGTCCTGGGCGGTGCCCATCGGGCCCTTGATTCCGCGCAGCGGGTAGCGGTCGATCAGTTCGCGCAACCGGGCCAGCGCGATGAGCAGCTCGTCGGCGGCGGAGGCGAAACGTTTGCCGAGGGTGGTGGCCTGGGCTGCGACATTGTGCGAACGGCCCGCCATCACCAGGACCTGGTATTCGGCGGCGCGTTCGGCCAACCGGGCGGCGATCGCGACGCCGTGGGCGTGCACATGCTCGAGCGAGAGCCGGATCTGCAGCTGTTCGACGTTCTCGGTGAGGTCGCGGCTGGTCATGCCCTTGTGCACGTGCTCATGGCCGGCGAGGGCGTTGAACTCCTCGATCCTGGCCTTCACATCGTGGCGGGTGACACGCTCGCGTTCGGCGATGGAGGCCAGGTTCACCTGGTCGATGACGCGCTCGTAGTCGGCGACAACGCCGTCGGGCACGTCGATGCCGAGCTCGGCCTGCGCCCGCAGCACCTCCAGCCACAGCCGCCGCTCGAGCACGATCTTGTTCTCGGGGGACCACAGATGCACCAGCTCGGGGCTGGCGTATCGGGTGGCTAGGACGTTCGGGACGAGGCTCACGTCCGGTCAGTCTAGTGCTCGGAACCTGTCGACCTGCTGCGGCGTCGCGGGAGCGACGATGTCGATCACTTCCAGCAGTGCGCCGCGGGCCATCCGCCGCGGCTGCGGGTCGCGTTCGGACAATGCCGCGACCACCGCACCGTCGACCACGGCGACCAGTCTGCGCAGCTGCTCCTGCCGAACCACCCGATCCGAGCGGCGCAATACGTCGGCCAGCAGATCATCGAGTTGCGCACGTAGTCGCTGTTGCACCTCGCGTAGCTCGGGGTGGCGGGCCGAAGCGACCGTGCGCTCGTAGCGGGCGATCAATTGTCCGCGCGCGTCCTCGTCCTGGCCGTCGGTACCGATCAGCAGGTCCAGGACCAGCTCGACGGTGGCTTCGGCGCCGCGGCGGCGGTGGCTCACCTCGCCGATCCGGCGGCGCATCGCGTCCAGCTCCGCATTGCCGCTGAACTCGACCGCGCGAGCGATCAGATCCTCCAGCGATTCGAAGTAGTACGTCGTTGACGCCAGCGGTAACTCGGCCCGTGTCGCGACAGAGCGGTGCCTTACCGCATCGAACCCACCTTCGAGTAGGAGCTCGGCAGCAGCCGCTACCAGAGCTTGGCGACGCCGTTCGCCTTTCGGGGTCGTCGCGGTTATCACCGTGCCATCGTGCCAGTCATCATCAGTTCATCCGTGCGGAATCGGAAGGAATTAGCAGCCACCGATGTTTTTACCGCATCCGCGCGGCGATGGGGTCGTACTGTGCAAAGTTGTTGCCTGACACTATGTTCGACCGCCTGGTTAGTGCTCAGCGGCGCAGGAAGCGATCGAGACGCGATAGCGCGGCTTCGATGTCGGCGGTCGCCCCCGCGAAGGAGAAGCGCACCGTGTGGTTCCCGGCGACGGTATCGAAATCGAGTCCGGGTGCCAGCGCGACACCGGTGTGCTCGAGCACCTCGGCGCACCAGGCACGGGAATCGCTGGTGAGGTGGGCGATATCGGCGTAGGCGTAGAAAGCGCCGTCGGCCGGTGCCAGATCGGTGACGCCCAGTTCGGCGAGGCCGTCCAGCAGCAGTTTCCGGTTCGTGGCGTAGCGGCGGACATGGCCGTCGAGCTCGGCTTTGGACTCCGCGCCGAATGCGTGCAGCGCCGCGTATTGCGAGATGGCAGGCGGGCAGACCGTCATATTCGAGGCCAGACGTTGCAGCGCGGGGCGCATCCCGGTCGGGGCGAGCATCCAGCCGAGCCGCCAGCCGGTCATCGAGAAATACTTCGACACCGAGCCGATCACCACGGCCTCGCGCGAGGTCTCCCAGGCCGATGCGGTGCGCTCCCCGCCGTAGGTGATGCCGTGGTAGATCTCGTCGGAGATCAGCAGGGTGCCGTTGGCGTCGCACCAGCGGGCGACGGCGGCGAGCTCATCGGGGTCGATCATGGTGCCGGTCGGATTGGCCGGACTGGCCACGACCAAGCCCTTCGGCGGTTCCGGCAGGGCGTCGAGCATGGCGACGGTGGGTTGGAAGCGGGTTTCGGCGCCGCAGTCGAGCTCGACCACCCGGCAACCGAGTGCGGTCAGGGTGTTGCGGTAGGCCGGGTAGCCGGGGCGGGCCACCACCACGGTGTCGCCGGGGTCGAAGGCGGCAAGGAAGATGAGGGTGAATGCGCCGGAGGAGCCGGTCGTCACCACCACGTCGTCGGGGTCGACGGGATAGCCGTAGGTGTCGCTGTGGTGTGCGGCGATCGCAACCTTGGTCGCACGCAATACCGGCGCCGGCGCGGGCG
>NZ_JAAGUY010000023.1:0-78561 GCF_010868145.1 Nocardia cyriacigeorgica | reverse complement strand
CGACGGGATAGCCGTAGGTGTCGCTGTGGTGTGCGGCGATCGCCGCACGCAACGGCAGGATTCCGAAAGTCTCGGTGTAGCCGAGCAATTCGGCGTCGATCGCAACCTTGGTCGCACGCAATACCGGCGCCGGCGCGGGCGTGGACGGCTGCCCGGCCGCCAGCACCAGCACATCGCCGTGCGTCCTGGCTCGTTCCGCTGCGGCTTTCCAGACATCCATCACGTAAAAAGGTGGGATGGTCGACCGCCGAGATTCTGTGAACACCCGACAGACGGTAGAGCACACGCTCACCGCCTTCGGGCGATATGGTCGCTCCTAATGCTCGAGAAGACCCCTAGGTCGACACTCGACCAGGATTCCGTCGAAGAGCCCGCCACCGACGGCCGCCCGGCCGACGGCACCGGGCTCGACGAGGAGCGCCACACGGAGTCCGCGCAGGGCGCTGTCGACGCCGACCCTGCGCCCGCCGCCCGCGGCCGCGCATTCCGGTTTCCCTGGCCGCGCCGAAACCGGCGGGCCGTCGCGACCACCGTCATCGAGCCCACAGAACCGCACTCCGGCCTGACACCCGACACCCGCGCGGCCGAGCGTTTGAAAGACGTGCCCATGGTGGGCGGGGTCGTGCTCGCACCGGACTGGCGGACGCGAGATGCGGGAAAGCGGCCGGGGCTGCGAGCCCTCATCGGGCCCCGTGTCGAGCAGATCCGGCAGCTGACGCGGCAGCGGCCGTCCCGCGACGACATGCGGGAGCTGCTGGCGAAGCGCCCGACGGGCGACGAGGTGCGCGCCACCCTGCGCAAACACCGGGTGCTGATCGGCGGGGTCACCGTCGTCGCGCTGTTCGCCGCGGCGGACTCCACCTTCCTCGGCATGGTCACCGACCGCGGGCCCGCACCGGGACAGGTGCAGCGGATCGCGGTGGCCTACCCCTGGCAGATGCAGACGACCACGCCCTCGGTGCGGCGCTATCTGGACGCCGTCGACCACGGCGAACGTCTGCGTGAGCAGGCGGTGGTCGCGGCTGCGGCCAGAGCAACACTCGAGCGGGCGAGGAACGAGGCGGCGGCAGCAGCGGCGGGTGAACGGCAGCCGTGGATGGGCAGTGCGCCACCACCCGCCGTCACGCTACCGCCGGGCACCGTATTGCCCGGTGGTATCGCGCCTGGCGCCGGCGGCTTCGTCCTGCCCGCGATCGGCGCGTTCACCTCCGGGTTCGGGTCGCGCTGGGGCACTTTCCACAACGGCATCGACGTGGCGGGACCGATCGGCACCCCGATCTACGCGGTCGCCAACGGCATCGTCATCGACGCGGGCCCGGCGCAGGGTTTCGGTCTGTGGGTCCGCATCCGCCACGACGACGGCAGCATCTCCGTCTACGGCCACATGTACGACTTCTTCGTCTCCGTCGGCGAACGCGTCCCCGCAGGCATGCAGATCGCCCGTATGGGTAACCGCGGCGACTCCACTGGCCCCCACCTGCACTTCGAGGTCATCGTCGGTGGGCAGCACGTCGACCCACAGCGCTGGCTGGCACTGCACGGTCTCACCTACAGCTGAACCCCGACTACACGCTGATGCGATCCTCGACGGCGGCCAGGCCGATATCGGTCCGGTAGTGGCTGCCCGGCAGCTTGATGCCGGCGATCCGCTCGTACGCGGCGGTGCGGGCGGCGGCCAGGTCGCTACCGGTGCCGACGACGCTGAGCACGCGACCACCGGCGGAGACCAGTGCACCGTCCTCACGCTGCGCGGTACCGGCGTGCAACACCGTGGCCGCGTCGTCGGCCGAGCCGTCACCCGCACCGGTGATGACATCGCCGAGTCGGGGACGGCCGGGATAGTTCTCGGCGGCAACCACCACGGTGATCGCAGAGCCGTCTTTCCAGCGCGGCGGCTGCACCTGCGACAGGGTGCCGGTGGCGGTCGCGTAGAGCAGTTCGCCCAGCGGGCTGTCGAGCAGGGCCAGCACCGCCTGGGTTTCCGGGTCACCGAAACGGCAGTTGAACTCGACCACGGCCGGTCCTTCGGCGCCGATCGCCAGCCCGGCGTAGAGCAGCCCGGAGAAGCCGCTGCCGCGGCGCACCAGCTCCGCGGCGACCGGCTCCACCACATCGGTGACGATCGCGCGTGCGGTCTCCTCGGGCAGCCAGGGCAGCGGGGTGTAGGCGCCCATGCCGCCGGTGTTGGGGCCGGTATCGCCATCGCCGACGCGCTTGTGGTCCTGCGCGGGCAGCAGCGGCACCACGGTCTCGCCGTCGACCAGGCAGAACAGGGAGACCTCCGGGCCGTCCAGGAAGGACTCGAGCAAGACCGGATGACCCTGTTCCAGCAGTTCGGCGCCGTGATCGCGGGCGGCGGACCGGTCGGCCGTCACCACAACGCCCTTGCCGGCAGCCAGACCGTCGTCCTTGACCACCCAGGTGGGCCCGAAGCGGTCCAGTGCGGCATCCAGCTCGGCCGGAGTGTCGACGACCTCGCTGTGCGCGGTCCGCACACCCGCGGCGGCCATCACATCCTTGGCGAACGCCTTCGATCCTTCGATCCGAGCGGCAGCGGCGGACGGGCCGAAGCAGGCGATGCCCGCGGCCCGCACCGCGTCGGCGACACCGAGCACCAGCGGCACCTCGGGGCCGATCACGACCAGATCGGCGGCCAGCTCGGTGGCCAGCGCGACCACGGCCTCGGCGGAGCTTGGGTCGACCGGACGGATCTGCGCGTGCTGGGCGATGCCCGCATTACCCGGTGCGGCCACCACGGCCTGCACCGCGGGATCGCGACGCAGGGCGAGGACGAGGGCATGTTCACGGGCTCCGGAACCGATGACGAGTACGCGCACGGCAGACAGCTTATAGGTGTATCGGTCCCGCTCCGCGTGTCAGGTTGGCGGCTCGCGGCACCCGGTGCCCTCGCGCGCGAACGCCCGTTCACCCTGGACGGCGCAGGTCGCGTCCGTTGCGCCGACTGGGCGCGGCGATGCCATGGATGATGGTTGGAGACAACCGAAGTGGGGGTCGCTCCCTCACCCGAGCACACGGAGGATGTGCGGGCCATGGGGCTGATGGACGGAATCATGGGCAACGCCGGGCGGATCGATCCCGGCCAGGCCCAGCAGGAATACGCCAAACTCCTCGGCAACGGCGAGCAGATCTATGCCGCCTACCTACTCATCCGCGATGCCATCTTGTTCACCAACCGCAGGCTGATCCTTGTCGACAAGCAGGGCATGTCGGGCCGCAAGGTCAGCTACCACAGCATCCCGTACCGCTCGATCACCCATTTCTCGGTGGAGACCGCGGGCACCTTCGACCTCGATGCCGAGCTCGCCATCTGGATCGCAGGCAGCTCCACGCCGTTGCAGAAGAAGTTCAACCGGCAGGTGGACATCTACGAGGTGCAGGGGATGCTGTCGCATTTCGTCGCCGTGTAGGTGGTGGTGCTCGCCGCGGACCCGCGGCCGCCACCCGTGCGCGTAACCTGCGATCATGGCTTCTGTTTTCAGTGCGATCATCGCTGGTCAGCTCCCCGGTCGATTCGTATGGGAGGACGACGAATTCGTCGGTTTCCTCACCATCGCGCCGGTCACCCAGGGCCACACCCTTGTGGTTCCGCGTAAGGAAATCGACCAGTGGCAGGACCTCGACCCCGAGACCTTCGCCCGGCTCACCGGTGTCGCCCAGACCATCGGCAAGGCCGTGCGCGCCGCCTGGGACGCGCCACGCGCCGGACTGCTGATCGCGGGCCTCGAGGTGCCGCACCTGCACGTGCACGTTTTCCCCGCCTTCACGATGGGCAACTTCGACATCTCCGGCGCCGACCCCAACCCCTCCCCCGAATCCCTCGACGAGGCCCAGGCCAAGATCAAGCAGGCCCTGCGCGACCTCGGCCACAGCGCCAACGTCCCGGACTGAGCATTCCGTGTGGGGAGCTCCAGTTCGCTCCCCACACCGCTGCTCCCCTACCCGATGCGCGAACCGACTCCGCTCGGCGATGAACCGATGCGCACGCGCTCCCCGTAATTCCTCACGCTGCCGCACTCGATGGCGACGGCATTCCGGCCGCGGATTCTGCGGCGAGTCGAAGAGGAGCGCATCATGACCACTGTCCATCCGGCACCGACCGAGGCCGCCGTCGAAGAATTCGCCGCCACGATGGTTGGCGTACTCAACGACGCGTGTACCGCGATGATGACCAGCATCGGACATCAGACCGGACTGTTCGACGTCATGGCCACGCTGCCGAACCCGGTGACATGTGCGGAGCTCGCCACCACCACCGGACTGAACGAGCGGTATGTGCGGGAATGGCTCGGCGCGATGACCGTGTCCAGGATCGTCGAATTCGACGCGGCCGCACAGACTTACCGGCTGCCTGCCGCACATGCCGCGGTGCTGACCCGCGCGGCGGGGCCGAACAATCTCGCGCGTTTCATGCAGGTCATCTCGATGCTGGGCGAGGTCGAACCCGCTATCGCCGAATGCTTCCGGATCGGCGGCGGCCTTTCCTACGACAACTATCCGCGGTTCCACCAGTTCATGGCCGAGTTCAGTGCGGGCACGCTCGACGCCGCCCTGATCGACAGCATCCTGCCGATGGTGCCGGGTCTGGCCGAGCGGCTGCGTGACGGTATCGATGTCGCCGATATCGGCTGCGGTCGCGGCCACGCGATCAACCTGCTGGCGAAGGCCTTTCCGGCCAGCCGTTTCACCGGATACGACTTCTCGGTCGAAGCGATCGACGCGGCACGAGCCGAGGCCACGCAGTTGGGCTTGACCAATGCGACCTTCGTGGTGCGCGATGTGACCGACCTCGGCGCCACCGACGCCTACGACGCGATCACCGTCTTCGACGCCATCCACGACCAGGCCCATCCGGCCACCGTGCTGGAGAATATCGCAGCGGCGCTTCGGGATGACGGCGTCTTCCTCATGGTCGACATCCAGGCGTCGAGCCACCTCGAGGACAATTCGGACCTGCCCTTCGGTCCCTTCCTGTACACCGTCTCGACCATGCACTGCATGACCGTCTCACTCGGCCTCGACGGCGACGGCCTCGGCACGGTCTGGGGCGAGCAGAAGGCCCTGTCGATGTTGGCCGACGCCGGCTTCACCGACGTCGAGATCCACCATGAGGACGCGGACCCGCTCAACAGCTACTACGTGGCCACGAAGAGGTGAACGGACCAGATCATCGAGTCCGCGGGGTGTCGCAAGCCGGTATCACCGGCATGCGCCGGGCGCAGGTCCGAATACACAACACGCCCTGGTAGGGGCCATAGACGCCGATCGGTCGATTACCGTGGCTCCTGCCAGGTTCGTGTGAAAGCTCCGCTGACACGTGAGAAGGTACCGATGAAAAAGGTTGCGCCTGTTCTTCTGGCCATCGCGGCGGTCGGTCTGATCGGCGCCTGCGGCGACGACAGCTCCTACGACAGCTCGGTTGCGACGACGACATCGGTCGCAGCCACCACGACCACAATGGTGGTGACGCCGGGTACACCATCTGCCGTACTGGCCTCCACGCCGTGGGAGACCACTTCCGCAGCGAACGCCACGGGCGCATACCTGCCCCTGACCGACCCCAACGTCAGCAATTACGTCGGCTTCGCCTATTTCAAGCCGGACGGCACCTTCACCATGTACAACCTCGACGATTCACCGAAGATGCAGGGCGATTGGTCGGTCTCACCGGACGGAAAGACCCGGACCCTCGTCGTCAGAAATGATGCGGGAGAAGAACAATTCCGCCGCGACGTCGACATCGTCACGTTGATCGATACGGAATTCACCTACCGGGTGTATCCCGATGCCGAGGACAAGTCGGTCTATTTCGACATCATCCATACACCGACGGATCACCCGGAACCGAGCTCGTAAGGCGGGATCGGACGGTCAGGTCCCGCGCGGCAACCGGACTGTGAACGTAGTCCCTGCCCCGACATCGCTGCGCACGTCCACACTCCCCCCGTGCGCGCCGACGAGCGCCTGCACAATCGATAGCCCCAGCCCGGTCCCGCCGCTGTCGCGGCTGCGTGAGGTGTCGGTGCGGTAGAAGCGTTCGAAGATCCGGGCGGCTTCTTCGGGCGGCAGGCCTTGACCGGTGTCGGTGACCTCGAGCAGGACCTCGTCGTCCATCGGGGTGAGGGCGACGGTGATCGCGGCGTCGGGCGGGGTGTGCACGAGTGCGTTGTTCAGCAAGTTGGCCAGCACCTGGCGCAGCCTGGCATCGTCGCCGGGGACCTCGTAGGTACCGGTTCCCGGCTGCGCCGCGAGAGTGATGCGACGCGCCGGAGACTCCGGATCGCGGCCGGCGGCCACGGCTCGCGCGCTGTGCACGGCGTCGCTGGACAGAGCGAGCAGATCGACCGGCTCCCGTTCGAGCGGGCGCTGGGCGTCGAGACGGGCCAACATGAGCAGGTCGCCGACGAGCACGCTCATCCGGTTGGCTTCGCTTTCGATGCGTTCCATGAACAGGCCGGCGTCGGTGGCGGCGCCCTGCCGGTAGAGCTCGGCGAAACCACGGATGGTGGTGAGCGGGGTACGCAGTTCATGGCTGGCATCGGCCACGAAGCGGCGCATGTTGGCTTCCGAACGCCGGGCGGCTTCCTCGGAGGCCTCGGTCGCGGCGAAGCCGGTCTGGATCTGAGTGAGCATCGCGTTGAGCGAGGCGGCCAGGCTGTCGACCTCGGTGTTGGTGCCGTGCACCGGGACTCGCCGATGCAGGTCGCCCGCCGCGATTTCGGCGGCTATCTCCTCGACTTCGACCAGTCGCCGCAGACTGCGCCGGATGACGAAGTACGCGGCCACCGCCAGCGCCGCCAGCACCAGTGCCCCGATCACCAGCTCCAGCACGATGAGCCGTTCGATGATGGCCTCGGTCTCGTCCATCCGCAATGCGACCAAGCTGGTGCCTTGTGGCCGCTCGGTGTAGAGCACCCGCCAGTTCGACGATCCGCCGTCGACGGAACCGGTGGTGAACGGCTGGGAGCCGGGGTCGGCGGGCACGTCGGGTGCGCCGGCGTTGTTGTCGTTGATGTGTACTACCCGTCCGGACGAATCCGACAGGCGTGCGTAGAAGAGCCTCGGCGGCTGCTCGATATCGGCAGGGTCCGGTGGCCGCGGCAGTGCGGGTCTGCTGGGGTTGGCCCAGGTGTGGGTGGCCTCGTAGAGCTGCCGGTCCAGGCGGTCGACCAGGACCGTGCGCAAAGAGGAGGTCACGGCGACTCCGGAGGCGAGCAGGCCCGCCGCAGCGAGCACCACCAGCGCGAGCACGAGGGTCACTCGCAGGGGAACTGCCGCCGCCCTGGCCGCAATCCGATGTTTCACCGTCGACCGCTATCGGGTTCGCGCAGAACATAACCCACGCCGCGCAACGTGTGAATGAGCCGCTGCTCACCGGTGTCGACCTTCTTGCGCAGATACGAGACGTAGGTTTCCACCACACCGACCTCGCCACCGAAGTCGTAGCGCCACACATGATCCAGGATCCGCGGCTTGCTGAGTACCGTGCCCGCGTTCACCAGGAAATACCGCAGCAGCGTGAATTCGGTGGGTGACAACGACACCGGCTCACCGGCCTTCCACACCTCGTGGGTGTCATCGTCGAGTTCGATATCGGCGAATCGCAGTCGGGTGCGTTCGGGCGATGGCGTCGTCTGGCCCGCACGGCGCAGGACAACCCGCAGCCGTGCCACCACCTCTTCGAGGCTGAACGGTTTGGTGACGTAGTCGTCGGCGCCGAGAGTCAGGCCGGTCACTTTGTCGTGCACGTCGTCGCGGGCGGTGAGGAACAGCACCGGGGCGTCGATGCCGTCGGCGCGCAGGCGGCGCAGCAGGCCGAACCCGTCCATGCCCGGCATCATCACGTCGACGATGAGCGCCTGCGGCCGGAAGGTGCGTGCCAGGTCAAGTGCCTGTGCGCCGTCGGCGGCGGTGGCGACCTCGAAGCCCTGGAAGCGCAGGCTGACAGCGAGCAGCTCGACGATCATCGGCTCGTCGTCGACCACCAGCACCCGCGCCTCGGGTGCCTGTTGCGGCGTACCGGTCATCGTTCCATCGTCGCCCCAGCCGCTGGGTTTCGGCTGCGGACTCGCTGTGTGGTTGCTGTGAACGCGCGGGTCAGCGGTGAGGTTCGGAGTACATGTCCTCGTCGGAGAGCAGGGCACTACCGGCGACCTGGTCGTGGGCGAGGGCATCGAGGAATGCCCGCGCCCAGCGATCCACATCGTGGGTGAGGACCTGCCTGCGCAGCGATCGCATCCGCCGCCGCTTGGTATCGCGGTCGTCGGTCAGCGCCGAAGCGATTGCGTCCTTCACCGAATCCAGGTCGTGCGGATTACACAGGTAGGACTGCCGCAATTCCGCTGCCGCGCCGGTGAATTCGCTCAGCACCAGCGAACCGTTCAGACCGCTGTGGCAGGCCACGTACTCCTTGGCCACCAGGTTCATCCCGTCGCGCAGTGGCGTCACCAGCATGGCGTCGGCGGCCACGAAGAACGCGATCAGTTCCTCGCGCGGGATGGGGCGGTGCAGATAGTGCACGACCGGGTAGCCGACCCTGGCGAACTCGCCGTTGATCCGGCCGACCTGACGTTCGATATCGCCACGCATCTTGATGTAGCTCTGCACCCGCTCGCGGCTGGGCGTGGCCAGCTGCACCATGACCGTGTCCGCCGGATCGATCCGGCCCTCGAGCAGCAGTTCTTCCAGCGCATTGAGCCGGATATCGATGCCCTTGGTGTAGTCGAGCCGGTCGACGCCGAGCAGGATGTTCTTCGGGTTGCCGAGTTCGGCGCGGATCTTGGCGGCACGTTCGCGCACCGAACGGCGACGCGAATGTTCGTCGAGTTCGGCGGAGGCGATGGAGATCGGGAAGGCACCGACCCGCACATTGCGGAACCCCACCTGCACCACGCCCAGCTTCGACCGCACACCGACGGTGCCGCGCGAGGTGGGTTGACCGGCCAGCCTGCGGGCCAGGTACAAGAAGTTCTGCGCACCGCCCGGCAGATGGAAACCGATCAGATCGGCGCCGAGCAAACCCTCGATGATCTCGGTGCGCCACGGCATCTGCATGAACAGTTCCACCGGCGGGAACGGGATGTGCAGGAAGAATCCGATGGTCAGATCGGGGCGCAGCATGCGAAGCATCTTCGGCACCAGTTGAAGCTGATAATCCTGCACCCACACCGTCGCGCCCTCGGCGGCGACCTTCGCGGTAGCCTCGGCGAAGCGGCGGTTCACCTGGACGTAGGCCGCCCACCATTTGCGGTCGTAGACCGGGCGCACGATGACATCGTGGTAGAGCGGCCACAGGGTGCCGTTGGAAAAGCCCTCGTAGTAGTCCTCGACCTCCTGCGCCGTCAACGGCACCGGATGCAGTTCGAGACCGTCCTCGATGATCGGATCGACATCGACATCGGGGACACCGGCCCAACCGACCCACGCGCCCTTGTTGCTACGCAGAACCGGCTCCAGCGCGGTGACCAGTCCACCGGGGCTGCGCTTCCAGCGCGTGCTGCCGTCGGGGAGTTTCTCCAGGTCGACCGGGAGCCGGTTGGCGACCACGACGAACCCGGAGTTGCCGCCTGCGGCGCCGATCGGCAGCGCCTCGACCGGTTCGGGTTCGGCCACCTCGGTGTCTAGCGGGCCGGAGTCGTTTGGCGCGGAAACGAGCGACCCGGACGGATACGATTCGGCGTAGTCGGAGTCGTTGTCGTCGGACGGCTGGTCGGTCATCTGGTCCACTCACGCATCCTTGTCTGAGGGCCGGCGTTCGCGGCTGCCCGGTATTCGTCGGCTGCCGCCTTCGGGCCGTCGCTCACGCCGCGCTGCGCTTCGCTGTTCCCGGTTCAGTTGTGGGTGGATCGCCGGACGTCGCCGTTGGCGGCCGTCGATCCGGATAGGGCTCTTATTCGCCCCTGGCGCCGGGGCCGATGCCGAGCATCGACAGCAGCATCCGGCATTCGTCGGCGTCCGCCGCGTAGGCGGCGACGACGCGCTGGGCCTGACGAGCGGTTTCGTCGGCTAGTGGCTCCAGATCCTCGTCGGCGATTCCGTTCGCGCTGCTCTTCGCGGCCATCTTCAGTCCTCCCGGCAAATTGCGCTCGTACGTGCGAATAGTCAATGGTATCTGGCGCGCGGCCCGGACCTGCCCGGTGCCGGAACCCACCCGGTGTACCGGTGCTCGCGGTACCGATACCGTGGGCAGCGCAGTACCAACCTTACGAAAGGGTATGCGGATGCCACTGGCCACGGTGAACGGAATTTCACTCAACTACCAGGTCAAGGGCGACCGAGCCAAGGGCACGGACACGAAGGGCGCCGGTCCGCTTGTCGTCATGATCATGGGCACGGGCAGTCCCGGACGAGTCTGGGAGCTGCACCAGGTGCCTGCTCTCGTCGCCGCGGGCTACCGGGTGTGCACCTTCGACAACCGCGGTATCGCGCCGACCTACGAGGCCGTCGACGGCATGACCATCGACCAATTGGTCGCCGACACGGCGGGCCTGATCGAACTGCTCGACGAGGGCCCGGCCCTCGTCGTCGGCACCTCGATGGGCGCGCGCGTGGCCCAGGAGCTGGCGCTGGCCCGCCCCGAACTGGTGCGCAAGGCCGTGTTCCTCGCCGGGCACGGGCGCCTCGACCAGTTCCAGAAGACGCTGTCGCTGGGCGAACACGACCTCGACGCGAGCGCCGTCTCCCTGCCGCCCAAATACGAGGCAGCGGTGACCGCGGTGATGAACCTGTCGCCTGCCACCATGGCCGACCCCAATGCCGCACGGGACTGGCTGGATCTGTTCGAGTTCACCGGCGGCCCGGTCACCCCCGGTATCCGCGCCCAGCGGCGAATGGATCACGATTTCGATCGGGTGCAGGCCTACCGCGCCATCACGGTGCCCTGCCTTGCGGTCGGCTTCGCCGATGACCGGATGATCCCGCCGTACCTGTCACGCGAGGTCGCCGACGCGATCCCCGGCGCCCGCTACCAGGAGATTCCCGACGCCGGGCACTACGGTTACCTGGAGCGGCCGGAAGCGGTGAACAAGATCCTGCTGGATTTCTTCGCCGCCTGACCCGGTCAGGCCCGGAGGCGGAAGCGGAGCGTAACCACGCAGGGCACCCGGGTCAGGCTGATTGGACACCGCCTGAACGGACCGTCGAGGTTACCGCCCGGCCGTAACGTATCCCTTGCTAGGGTCGACACAACGCTCGGGGTTTCCGACGCCCGCGGTTCGCGTAACCCGGCGGCGGTCGACCCAGCAGCGATCCCGTACACAGCGCCAGTATCCAGTGAGGTGAAATGAGCACCAATCCCTTCGACGACGAAGACGGCCGCTTCTTCGTTCTGGTCAACGACGAGGAACAGCACTCCCTGTGGCCGGCCTTCGCGGAGGTCCCGGCCGGATGGCGAGTGGTGTTCGGCGAAGACAGCCGCGCCGCTTGCGTCGAGTACGTCGAGAAGAACTGGACCGATATGCGTCCCAAGAGCCTGCGCGACGCCATGGCCGCCGACGATGCGGCCCGTCAGGGCGCCCAGTCCTGACCACGGCCGATACTGCGCCGGGACATCCTCGACTGGACTGCGTACCGCATGGCACCGTAAACCCGGTGTCACGCGGTGCGCACTCCCGGTTATGATGACTCCGCTTTCCGCCTCCTTAGCTCAGTGGTAGAGCACCGCTCTTGTAAAGCGAAGGTCGTCAGTTCAATCCTGACAGGGGGCTCCACGCCAACGGGCGCGACATAACGTCGCGCTCGTTCTGTCTGTCAGGGCTCGTGCCCTTGCCAAGGTCCACGAAACCGTCCGCGTCCTCGGCCACACCCGCCCAGCACCGATGCCTTGGCGATTTTCGCCCGTTGGGCCAATGTGAAGATCTGAGCCGGCTGAGGCTCCGACTGCACGGTCACACCACCAATAGTGAGTGGTACCGTATTACGTACCACTCTGGTACCATAGGTTCCATGACCAGCGCACTCACTGCCACTGACGCACGCAAGGCCCTATTCCCGTTGATCGAGCAGGTCAACGCTGACCACACTGCCATCGAGATCGTGTCCAAAAAGGGCAACGCCGTGCTGCTGTCGAAGGCGGACTACGACGCCATGGTGGAGACCGCCTACCTGCTCTCCAGCCCGGCCAACGCTGCGCGGCTGCTGCGCAGCCTGGAAGCAACCCGACGCGGCGAGTACACCGAACAGACCCTCGTCGAGTGAAGGTCGCGTTCACAGAGGAAGGCTGGGACGACTACACGCATTGGACGATGACCGACCGCCGGGTGGTGAAACGGATCAACGAACTGATCCGGGACATCACCCGCGATCCGTTTGCCGGGACCGGCAAACCTGAACGGCTCAAGTACCTCGCCGACAATGCCTGGTCGCGGCGCATCAACCATGAACACCGGCTCGTGTACGTGGTCGTTGACGACACCGTGATCGTGCAACAGGCACGCTTCCAATACTGAGGGCCGCCAGCGGCTCGAGATCTCGTTGAGCGTCGAGCAGATCAGATCGGATCGACGTCGGAAACCAACCAGCGATCGTCCGGGCGCTCCAGTTTCACACGCAGTCGGCTGGCGTCGTACGTTCCCGCGGCGGGGTCCTTGCCGGTCGTCTGCTGGTTGATGAAGATCATGACCTCGGCCTCGTCCGCCTCGGTCTTGATCACGCCGGAGCCGACAATGGTGGCCTTGACGACGAGTTCCTGCTCCTTCGCGCCGGGCACGAGGACGGTCTCGGTCACCTTGTTCCAGTCTTGTTTGAAGTCATCGGACATGTCCTCGCTGACCTTGGCCATGTCGGTATCGATCGTTTTGAAGTTGTAGCCGAACATCCCTTCGACTGCGCGGCGAGCGACGGCTACCGAATCTTCGCGGGCCTGTTCGGCCTGGCTGTCCTGCCAATATCCGTAGCCCATCCAGGAACCGATGGCCAGACTCGCGACGAGCAGGACACCTGCCCCGACCAGAAACAACCGATCGCGCAACTTCGCTGTCATACGACCATCTCCATTCGTGTCGCTGCCAGCCCCTTGTCGGTATCGGAGACCGTCACACGGAAGCGGTACTGACGCTGCTGCTGGCCGTCCGCGCCGCCGTTGGTCAGCGTCTGCTCGACGGCAACGAGCACGATGGCGGAATGATCGTCAGAGCTCTCGATAGCAGCGTCGATCACCTTGCCCTTGGCCCGGACCTCTGCCTTCTTCACAATCCCGGCATAGTCGGCTTTCCGCTGCTCGTACTCGGTGGCGAGATCACCCGCGGACACCTCCAACACCCTGTTGATATCGGCCTCGGCGGTCTCGGCGCTGATACTCGTAATGTTCAGCAGGGCTTGCTTCGCCGTCTGGACATAGTCGGCGCGCCGTGTCTGCTGATCAGCGATATCGCCGCGCAGATTCATGATGTACGCGCTACCTGCCAGCATGGCGACGGCCAGCACAACAGCGGCCACGGCCACAACTCGCTGCCAGCGGGCACCCGCCTCCGCCGAGTCGGATGCTTTCACCGGCGTCTGCGCACCAGTTTCGGTGTCCGCATCCGCAGCCGTCTCGGTGCTGGTCTCCGCCGATTCGGCGACGACCTCCCCAGCGTCAGCCGGATCGACGGCGCTCTCGTCAACCGCCGGATCGCGCGGCGATTCAGCGGGCTCCGTGGTCGGCGCCTTCTCTTCCGCAGGCTGCTGCGCGGGCGACACCGTGGTGTGGTCGACCCGAACGTCAACGCCGACCTCGTCCGGTGGCGGCCCTTCCGAGCGCACCGCGCGCCGTCGGGCGCGGCTGCGCACTCCGTTGGTGTCACTCATCGCATCTGCTCCTGGAACATCGCTGTCAAGCTCGCCGGGACGACTCCGGAACCGTCCGAGCCGATATGTGCTGACCGATACGTACGACCAT
This sequence comes from Nocardia cyriacigeorgica, assembly GCF_010868145.1. Taxonomy (GTDB): domain Bacteria; phylum Actinomycetota; class Actinomycetes; order Mycobacteriales; family Mycobacteriaceae; genus Nocardia; species Nocardia cyriacigeorgica_D. The sequence goes on along the minus strand of NZ_JAAGUY010000023.1, from coordinate 64,667 downwards.
CCGAACCGACGAACGTACCCGTCTTCGGATCGTACGTCCGGGTCTCCACCGAGGCCGGGCGGGTTCCGCCAGGGGCGCTGGCCGGTGCGACACCGTCGCCGCCACCGGCGGCGGGCTCGCCCGACGGGGTGACCGGGTTCGGCGGGCCGAACGGCGGGTTGTCGCCGAGAGGCACGTAACCCTGGGGGTCGCGGCACAGCTCGGGCGACGGGGCTCGTTTGCCCGGAACCTCCACACAGGGCATGTTGCGAATGCCACGCACTGCATAGGGCGCGTTCTGCGGGCCCTTGCAGTACAAGTTCGGCGGGGTATCCGGTGCATCGAGTTCGGCAGCCGACCGACGCTGGTCAGGCGGCAGGAAGCCGGTGGTACACCCGATCGGGCCGTTGAGTCCGACCATGAAATCCACCATAACGCCGTACTCGAGCGGGCCACCCGTCGCTGCCGTCAACAGACCCGAGATCAACGGCGGGAAAACCACCAACAGCTGTTCGAGACCTGCGTTGTAGGTGTAGCCGACCTGGCCGACGCTCACGAGATTCCGGGTGAGCAATGGCAACGTCGGGGTGACATCGCGCAAGAGATCGGAGGCACGAGAGGCAGCGGCGGGAGTCTTGTCGATGACGCTGCGCAGCGATGGATCATGTTCGCGCAGCTGATCGGTCAGGGTGGCCAAATCCCGTGTCCACGAACGGATAGCCTCATCGGATTCGATTTGGGTATCCAGCAATGGCCCGATCTTCGCGATCAGATCCTTGGTGGGCTCCGCGTTGTCCTTCGCCTCTTGGACCAGCAGGGCGGCCGAGTCGATGAACCGCTGCAGGTCCGGCCCCGCGCCATCGAAAGCCTTGAACGCTTCGTCGATGACCAGTCGCAACTCGGTATCGGCCACACTCTCCAACAGCCGGTCGGCCTGGTCGAGCATGGCGCCGACATCTTGCGGCAGTTTCGTGCTCTCGACCGGAATGACGGATCCGTCATAAAGCTCGGCGCCGTCGGTTTCCTCGCCGGGAACGAGGTCCACATACTGCTCCCCGACCGCGGAAACGCTGCGTACCCACGCTTCTACGTCGGCCGGGATCTTGTAGTCACTGTCGATCGACAGGTCGGCTGCCACCCCTTCAGGGGTGAGCCGGACCGCCGTCACCTTGCCGACATTGGTACCGCGATAGGCGACGTTGGCAGTCTCGTACAACCCGCCCGTCGCGGCCAGCTCGACCGTCACGTCATAACGGCCTATGCCGACCATGGCAGGCAACTTCACATATGCCCCGCCCATCACTCCGAGGCCGATAATCGTCAGCACGGAGAAGATGGCGAGCTGGACCTTGACGAACCGCGTGAGTTTCATCGTCCACTCCCCTCCGGCACGGTGATACCGGGAATCGCGGGAAGCCCTGGAATCGGTGGCAACCCCGGGATACTGGGCGGCGGCCCTTGCGGCCTCGGCTGCAGCGGCGCGGTTCTCGGATCGACCGGCGGTCCCGCGGTCCCGCCCACTTGGCCGAGCGCGCCCTCAACGCCGGTGTAGCGCGGCCCGACCGGCGTTCCCGTGAGGAAGTTCTTGGTCAACCGCTCGGAAGTCAGGTCGTAAACGACCTTCACATTGAGGTAGTCGCCTCGGACCGCACCGTCGAGGGCGTGCATCGGGAACGGGAAGGTGAGCAGCATGCTCAGCGACGCGCTGAGATTCTGTCCGGTGTTCGCCAGTTCCTGCAGCGTCGGCCAGAGGTTGGCCAGGTTGGCCTTCAGATCGTCGCCGCCGTTTTGCACGATGCGGCTCACCACGTCGCTGAGGCCACCGAGCGCGGTGAGTGTGCCGGTGATGCTCTCTCGTCGGTCGGCGAGCACGGTCAGCGCCGGATGAATATCTTCGATCGCCGAAGCGAGCATGTCCTTCTGCCCGGCGAGAATTCCGGAGAGCCGGTCCAATTCGCTCATTGCCGCGATGATGTCGCCGGTCTGGGTGTCGAGTGTGCCGATGAGCTGATTCAGTTGCGGCAGCAGATCGCGGATCTCATCGGTGCGACCAACGAGTGCCTTATTGAGCTCGGTGGTGATGTTCTCGATCTGGCTGAGACCACCACCGTTGAGCACCACCGACAGCGCGGACAGAGTCTCCTCTGTGGTCGGGAAGGCACCCGCCCGCTCGAGCGGAATGGTGTCACCATCGCGCAGCCTGCCCTGCCCTTGCACATCGGTCGGCGCGGCCAACTCGATGTGGTTACTCCCGAGCAGACTGGTCTGCCCGATCTTGGCAGTCGCGTTGGCCGGCAGTTGCACATCCTTTTCCAGGCTCACCGTGACCAGCGCGTGCCAGTCCTCCACCTGGATATCGGTGACCGTTCCCACGATCACATCGTTGACACGGACCGGCGAATTGCGAGTCAGGGTGGTCACATTCGGCATCTGAATATCGACCTGCCACGAATCCGCTCCGGTACCGACCGCGCCGGGCATCGGCAGTGAGTTCAAGCCGCTCCATTCGCAGCCGCTCACCCCGATCGCGACGCAGACAGCGACCATCACGCCGCCGATACGCTTACGTCCTGTCGACAACATCATCTGCCCCCTGGGACAACCATGTCGGCCAGCGACTTCGGAACACTCACCTGAGCTCCCGCACGGGCCGCGAGTTCCGGTGTGCTGTACACCAACTGCTCGGGATACGCACCGGCACCGGTCGCCGGGTTGAGCATCAACGGCGGATAGTTCATTGCCAGCTTCTGCAATGTCGGTCCGAGCATCTGCGCGCACAGATCCGCGCTCTTATCCGAATCGTTGGTCGCCGCCCCTCGGATGGAGCCGCAGATGAAGCTGATCGGATCAGCCATATTGGTCAACACCGGGAAGCCGGTCAGCGAGCCTTGGGCGGGCTTGTACAGCTGATAGAAGTTCACCAGCGCGGTCGGCCCCTGGTGCAGCAGTGATTCCAGCTCGGGGCGCTTGTCCACAAGCAACTGGGTGACATCGCTCAACCGCTGCACACTCTCGGTGAGCGCACCACCGCGTGATTCGATGAACCGCTGGACGTCCTGGACCGCGACATCCAGACTGTCGAGGCCGGCGCCCAACTCCTCCGAAACCCCGGCCAGCACCGATGACACCGAGGCCAACCGGCCGCCGAACTGCACGATCTGATCGTTGCTCTTGGACAGCACGTCCACGAACATCTGCAGATTGCGGATGGTCGAGAACAGATCGGTCCGACCGTCGGACAGCGTGCTGATCGCGCCTGACAGCTCGTGCAGAGTGGCGCGGAAAGCCTCACCGTTGCCGTCGAGGTTTTCGGCGGCGGTATCCACAAATCGCCCGAACGACCCTTGCTCGTCCTCACCGACGGGGCCGAGCGCTGTCGCCAGGTTGGACAACTCTGTCTTGATGTCATCCCACTCGACCGGAACTGCGGTCCGCTCGATCGGAATGGAGTCGCCATCGGACAGCTTCGGCCCGCCGGTGTACGCGGGCGCCAACTGAACGAAGCGCGCGGTCACCAGAGACGGCGAAATGATCACCGCTGCCGCGTCGGCGGGCAGATCGACCCCACGATCGACTGTCATCTTCACGGTGACGTGATCCTTACCCGGTTCCACCGAGTCGATCCGTCCGACCTTGACGCCGAGCACCCGCACATCGTCACCGGCGTACAAGCCGCTGGTCGACGGGAACTGCGCCGTGATCTGGGTCTTTCCGAAATTGTCGAACACGTACCAGCCGATACCGAGCACGATCGCGAGTACCGCGGCCAGCGCGACCATTCGCGTCCAACGAGGCAATTGAGTGACTTTGCGAAGCGCATTCATCGCGGCGGCTCCGTAATCGCCGGCTCGATAGACGGCAGCGGATCGAGGAAGGACTTGAGGCTCTCGGGCAGATGCTGCGGCCACACCATCGCATCGATCAGCAATTGCAGTCCCTTGCTGGTGAAGTTCGAGATGTATGCCTGGAAGTACGGGCCGCTGCCGACCTGCTCGCCGAGGGCACCCGCATACGGACCCAGCGCGTCGAGAGCATCGGACAGGTTCTGCCGATTGTCCTGCAGCAGCGTCAGTACGGAATTCAGCTGGTCCAGCGTGGGTTTGAGCTGGGCCTCATTGTCGTTGACGACGCCGGTCAATTGCTTGGCGAGCCCGTCGATGTAGACGATGAGCTGGCTGAGCGCGCCGCGGCGGGCATCCAGTTCGCCGAGCAGTGCGTTGCCATCCACTACCAGCGCGCTGATCTGGGTGGCTCGGTCCGAGAGCACCTTGGTCACGTTCTGCGCCTTCCCGAGCAGATCGACCAGTGCCTGATCTCGGGTATTGATGCTGCGCGACAGCGCGGTGATGCCGTCGAGCGCCGCCCGCAGCGGTGCCGGTGTGTCGGCGAATGCCGTCGACAGCGTGTCCAGCGTCGCGTTGACCTGCTCCATGTCCAAACCCTGGACGGTGGTTGCGAGGTCACCGAGCGCGTCGTTGAGTGAATACGGCGAGCGAGTTCGCTCCAGGGGAATCGGACTGCTCGCGCGTAGCCTTCCGTCGCCGGTCGGCGTCACCGCGAGCGCCTTCCTGCCAAGCAGGGTGTTGGTTTCGATGGCGGCGGTGGTCATCTCGCCCAACGGAATCGACTCGCTCATCGAGAAACGGACGAGCACCTTGTCGCCGTCGAGGCTGATCTCCTCGACCTGGCCGGAGCGCACACCCGCGACCTGGACATGATCACCGGTCACCAGACCACCGGCATCAGCGAAATAGGCCGTGTACGTCGCCCCCGAACGGACGAAGGGCAACCGATCGAACTGCAGTGTGGACAGCGCGATGGCGACCGCCAGCACGATCCCAACGATGCCGTAATTGATCAGCGGTGAGCGTCGCCCGTTCACTTGGCGCACCTTCCGGTCGTCTGGGCTCCTGGCGGCTTGAGGAGCATCGGTTTGCCGTCAGGCCCGTCGACCATGATGTCCGCGGCACATACGTAGATGTTCAGGAATGAACCATATGCGCCGATGCGGACCAGCTTCTTGTAGGTCTCGGGCAGGTTCTCGAAAATCCACTGCAGCTCACCAGAGTTGTCGTTCAGGTTCTGCGCGGTCCGGCCCAGCTCGGTAATAGTGTTCTTCAAATCGGGCCGCGCCGTTTGCAGCAGTTCGGTGAGATCGCCGGTGGCTCCTGCCAGCCTCGGAATGGCGTCACCGATCGGATCCTTGTCCGCGGCCAGTCCACTGATCAGACGCTGCAGTTCGTCGAGGGTGGTAGCGAATTGCTCGTCGCGCTCGTCGATGGTGGACAGGACGGTCTTCAAGTTCTCGATCACGCTACCGATCAGGGCATCACGATCGGCAAGCGTCTTGGTGAACGAACCCGAACTGTTCAGCAGCGACACCAATGTGCCGCCCTGACCCTGGAAGATCTTCAGCAACGCCCCGGTGAGGTCGTTGACCTGCGCCGGATTCAAACCACGCAGAAGGGGTTTGAAACCACCGAGCAATAGATCGAGATCCAGTGCGGGCTTGGTCTGTTCCACGGGGATGGTGCCGCCGGCGGCGAGCACCTCCGCACTACCGGGACCTTCGAGCAGTTCGAGATAACGGTCGCCGACGAGGTTTTCGTACCGGACGGTGGCCTCGGTGCTCTTGTACAGCCGGTATTTGCGATCGACGTCGAATTCGATGTGCGCCAGATTGTCGTCGCCGACCGATACCTGGCTCACTGAGCCGACCGGAACGCCCGCGATGCGAACCTGTGCCCCCGGAAGAATGCCGGAGGAACTGGTGAACACCGCGTGGTACCCGTTCTCCCTGGCGAATCGCATCTGGCTGAAGACCACCCCGAGCATGCCGAGGATCAGCACCATCACCAGGGCGAACAACCCGAGCTTGACCGTGACAGCACGTGGTTTGAATCTCATTTACGCACCCCCGGCATTCCGGCGAACAGCAACTCGAAGACAGTGGCGTTCACATGTGGCTGGGTCGGTGGCTGCCACACGTGGCCCTGGGAGGTGTCGGTCACGAGGTAGTTGGCGTTGACACCGGGTACGCGATCCAAGATTCCTTCACAGTGCGGGCCCCCGGTCGCGTTCACCTTCGGCAGGTCCTCCGGGTATTTGTACGGTTCGCCGCCGGGCATGACACCCGCGTTCATCGTGACGGCCGGATAGCGGCCGCCGAAGATGTCATTGACGATATGCATGTTCGAGCCGAGGCCGACGATGGTGCAGTACAGCCCCGAACGGTACTCATTGAGCACAGCCGTGGTGGGTTCCAGGAGCCTGAGCGCTTCGACGATCGGGCCCTCGGTGTCGTTCAAGAGTGGGGTCGCGGTGTTCGCGAGTCCGATGAGGTTGGCCAGCAACGCGTCGATGTTCTGTTCGCTGTCCACGATCGTCGCGCTGGTGACCACGGCGTTATCGGTGGTACGCAACAGGTTCGGGACGGTGTCGGCGTACAGCCCGCTGACAACGGCCGTCTTCTGCAGGTCTTCTTGAAGTGCAGGCAGGATCGGGTTGATATCCCGCAGGTATGCCTCGCTGTCGACGAGCAGCTGTCCCAGCTTGTCCCCGCGGCCGTCGAGGGCCGAGCCGATCGCGGTCAATGTGGCATTGAGCTTTGTCGGATCGATTTTGCCCAGAACCTCATTGAGATGCTGGAACAGCGTGTTGAATTCGACGGTCACCGAGGTCGCCTGCACAACCGCACCCGGCTGCATCGGCTCCGTCGAAGCATTCGGCGGTGCGACGAAGTTGACATACTTCGCGCCGAACACCGTGGTGGACCGAATATCAACGACAGCATCCGACGGCACCAACTCCAGCTGGTCCGGATCGATCGCCAACTCCAGCCGTGCACCGTTGGGGGTGTTCTCGATTCCGGCTACCGTGCCGATCTGGATACCGCGCATTCGGACCTTGGCATCGGGATCGAGTACCAGCCCCGAGCGAGCGGTGTCGACGGAGACCTTGACGGTGTTCTCGAAACCGCCCATGAACATCACCAGACAGACGGCAACCACTGACACCAGGCCCAGCACCATACCGATACCGGCGAGCCGGATAACCCACGGCTTCTCCAAAGTGTCTTTCCGTCGTTCTTTCGAAACCGGGCCGGCGCCCATGGGGGCTCCGGCGGCATCTCGATCGTGCGTACCCGCCATTTTCGCTGCCCTACCCGGAGAGATGGAAGTTGCCGGAGGTGCCGTATATCGCCAGCGACGTCAACAACGTCACCATGACCACCGCGACCAGCGAGGCCCGTACCGCATTACCGACTGCGACGCCGACGCCGACCGGTCCGCCGGCGGCGTGGAACCCGTAGTAGGTGTGTATCGCCATGACCGCTACGGCCATGAAGATCGCCTGCGCGAACGACCAGAGGATGTCACTGGGAATCAGGAACGTTTCGAAGTAGTGGTCGTACACGCCCGCCGACTGTCCGTAGACGACCACTGTCGAAAAGCGACTCGCCAAGAACGAAGCGACGACCGCGAGTGAATACAACGGAACGATGGCGAGCATGCCCGCGAGGATGCGGGTGCCGACGAGGAATGGCACCGGACGGATCGCCATGACCTCCAATGCGTCGATTTCCTCCGATACCCGCATGGCGCCGAGCTGGGCTGTCGTACCGGCCCCAAGCGTCGCCGCCAGCCCGATACCCGAAATCACCGGGGCCGCGATTCGGACGTTGATAAATGCAGCAAAGAAGCCGGTAAGAGCTTCGACACCGATATTGCCCAGCGAACTGTAGCCCTGGATGGCGATGACGCTACCCGCACCGAAGGTCAGGAACCCGACGATCGCGACGGTGCCGCCGATGACCGCCAGAGCTCCGGTCCCCATGGATATTTCGGCGATGAGCCGGATGGTTTCGGTGCGGTAGTGAATCAGTGCGCGAGGTACTGACGCCACCGACCGCAGGTAGAACACCGCATGGTTGCCAATGGAATCGAACGCTGCCACTGCCCGGCGGGCGCGATTGGTCATCCGCGGGAATCGGGATGCGATTACGAATGCCATATTCTCACCGCATCGCGAACTTGAGGCCAACGGCGGTCACGACGACGTTCAACACGAACAGCACGATGAACGAGAAGACAACAGTCTGATTGACGGCGTCTCCGACACTCTTGGGCCCTCCCTTGACATTCAGCCCCAAATAGCATGCGACCAGGCCGGCGGCCAGACCGAACAGGGTCGCCTTCACCTCGGATATGACCAATTCCGGGAAGTGCGTCAGCAACGTGATGCCGTTGACGAATGCACCCGGATTGACGTCTTGCAGGAACACCGAGAAAAAGAAGCCGCCGAGAATTCCGATCGTGCTGACCAGGCCGTTCAGCAGGGCCGCGACGAACATCGACGCGAGTACCCGCGGCACGACCAGTCGCTGGATGGGGTCGATTCCGAGGACCCGCATCGCGTCTATCTCCTCGCGGATCGTGCGAGCGCCGAGGTCCGCGCAGATAGCGGTAGCGCCGGCTCCGGCCACGATGAGCACGGTGACCATGGGTCCGACCTGCGTGACCGAGCCGAATGCGGCACCTGCGCCGGAAAGGTCGGCGGCGCCGATCTCGCGCAGCAGAATGTTGAGCGTAAAGCTCACCAGCACTGTGAACGGGATAGCGACCAGCACCGTCGGAACGATGGATACGCGGGCGACGAACCACGACTGATCGATGAATTCACGCAGCTGAAACGGCCGGCGCACACTCGCGCGCACCACGTCCGCGGTGAGCTCGAAGAACCCGCCGACAGCCCTTAGTGGCACGGCAAGGACTTCGTTCATCGCCGATCCTCCTTGCCTGACTACCTATCCAGCTGGCGGGCGCGTTGCTGCGACTCCGCCCCGGACAAGTAGAACATGTTCACTAGATTCCGCGAGGGTTTTTGGCCCCATTTGAAGTGCTATTTCATCCAAATCCGAGGACTCGGATTGAAACCTGTTTCATACGTGTTGAGCATCACGGTTGTGAGCCTTGGCACATACGATCCTCATGTCTACCAACTACTGGACGACTGATCAACTCTTGGACGCTCGTTCAGAAGGCATACGAACTGACCGGATAGCGATCAGGCGGTCAGCCCAGTTCGTGCAGAGATGTTGCAGAGAACGTACGACCTTCGGGCCGCTCGGCGAAGTACCCGCCCAGCGTGGCGGCCAGATCGCCGGTCGACCACTGCTCCCCCGGCGCGTCGAAGCGCTGCTCGACCACCGGCGCCGCCATCAGCGCGACCATCGGCCCATACACCACGAACACCTGACCGTTGACCGTTTCGGACGCGGGCGAGGACAAGTAGGCCACCAGCCGCGCGACATGGTCGGGCGAGAGTGGATCGACCACCCCTTCAGGTGCCTCACTGAACACCGATTCCGTCATCGCCGTGCGAGCACGCGGACAGATCGCGTTCGCCCGCACGCCGTAGCGAGACAGACCACGCGCGGATGACAGCGTCAACGCGGTAATACCCGCCTTGGCCGCGCCGTAGTTCGCCTGCCCCTCCGGTCCGAGCAAACCCGCCTCGGAGGAGGTGTTGACGATGCGGCCGTACACCGGCCCGCCGGCCTCCTTGGATTTGGCCCGCCAATACGCGCCCGCATTGCGGCACAGCAGGAAATGCCCGCGCAGATGGACGGCGATCACCGCGTCCCAGTCCTCGTCGGACATATTGAACAGCATGCGGTCGCGGGTGATGCCCGCATTGTTGACCACGATGTCCAGCCCGCCGAACGCCTCGGTGGCGGCCCGGATCAGCTCGTCGGCGGTCGCCCGTTCGGCGATGCTGCCCGCGACGAACTCCGCCTTTGCACCGAGCGCGCGAATGTCGGCCATGGTCTTGGCCACGGCTTCCGACTCGGACAAGTCGTTGACGACGACCGAGGCGCCGGCACCGGCGAGGGCCAGCGCCTCGGCGCGACCGAGGCCGGCACCCGCCCCGGTCACGATCGCAACACGTCCGGCAAGGCTCACATCGTTATCACTCACGACCGGGCCTCGCTGGCGCTCGGCCCGGCCGTTCCCGGAGACGCTGTGTTGTCGGTTCGCTCGCTTCGCTCACTCACGGGGCCGACTTTAGAACGTGTTCCAGTTCACGGCAAGAGTCGGTCACAACAATTTCAACGCCGCTTTCGGGCATTGCGCGACCGCATCCTCCACCTCGGCGACGCGATCGGCGGGCACTTCACCCTCGGCGATGTGCAGCACGTCTTCATCGTCGAGTTCGAACACGTCGGGGGCGATTCCGACACAGATTCCGTTCGCTTCACACTGGTCGAGATCAACACTGACCTTCATCAGAACTCCTTCACCGCGGCTCTCGCCGAAGAGTAACAAGCCGATGCGGCCACGCGGGCCGACATCGAGTGGATCCACTATCAATACTGGAACATGTTTCAGTCGATATGCAATGATCGGAACGCCGGTTTCATATCCGCGTGTCCATATTCGATGAATGAAGGCCGAGGTAACGCCCATGCGTATCGCCTACACGCCGCAGCAGCAAGAGCTACGAGCGGAGCTGCGCGACTACTTCGCCAAGCTGATCACCCCCGAACGTCGAGTCGCGCTCAGCGCGCAGACCGGCGAATACGGGCAGGGCAACGTGTACCGCGAGGTCGTGCAGGAGATGGGTCGCGACGGATGGCTGGCCCTCGGCTGGCCAAAGGAGTTCGGCGGCCAGGACCGCCCGATGCTCGATCAGCTGATCTTCACCGACGAGGCCGCCATCGCGGGTGCGCCGGTGCCGTTCCTGACCATCAACTCCGTCGCGCCGACGATCATGCACTACGGCAGCGACGAGCAGAAGAAGTTCTTCCTACCCAAGATCGCCGCGGGTGAGCTGCACTTCGCCATTGGCTACTCCGAACCGGGCGCAGGCACCGACCTGGCCTCCCTGCGCACCACCGCGGTCCGCGACGGCGACGACTACGTCATCAACGGCCAGAAGATGTGGACCAGCCTCATCGCCTATGCCGATTACATCTGGCTGGCCTGCCGCACCGATCCGACGGCGAAGAAGCACAAAGGCATCAGCATGCTGATCGTGCCGACCGACGCCGAAGGCTTCTCCTACACCCCGGTGCACACCATGGCCGGTCCGGATACCAGCGCCACCTACTACCAGGACGTACGCGTACCAGCGACCTCGCTGGTCGGTAAAGAGAACGGCGGCTGGCCGCTGGTCACCAACCAGCTCAACCACGAGCGCGTCGCACTCACCTCGTCCGCGCCGCTGGCCCTCGCGCTGAGCCAGACCGTCGAATGGGCCAGGGAGACCACCTCCTCGGACGGATCACGGGTGATCGATCGTGAATGGGTGCGACTGAACCTGGCCCGCGTCCATGCCAAGGTCGAGTATCTGAAGCTGCTGAACTGGGAGATCGCCAGCCGTGCCGATGCGGGCGGCGACGCCGCGCCCCGACCGTGGGACGCCTCGGCGTGCAAGGTGTACGGCACCGAACTGGCCACCGAGGCCTACCGCCTGCTGATGGAGGTCCTCGGACCGCAGGCCTATCTGCGCCAGGACTCCCCCGGATCGGTGCTGCGCGGCCGGCTCGAGCGGATGCACCGGGCCGCGCTGATCCTCACCTTCGGTGGCGGCACCAACGAGGTCCAGCGCGACATCATCGCGATGACCGCGCTGAAGCAACCCGCCGCCGCCCGCTGACACCGGACTTCGAAAGTAGGTATTCACCATGGATTTCACCCCTACCGAGGCCCAGGGCGATCTGTCCCGGCTGACCGGCGAGGTATGCGCCAAGCTGGTCACCGACGACCGTCTGCGCGAACTCGATACCGCCGCGGTGCGCTTCGACGAACCGCTGTGGCAGTCGCTCGGCGACACCGGTGTGCTCGCGGCGGCGCTTCCGGAATCGGTCGGCGGCAGCGATTTCGGCGTGCTCGAGCAGACCTCGATTCTGCGCGAACTCGGCCGGTACGTGGCGGCCGTGCCATATCTGTCCTCGATCGTGCTCGGCGCGGGCGCACTCGCCCGCTACGGCAGTACCGACCAGCAGGAACTCGCTCGGCAGGCCGGCGCGGGCGAGGTGATCCTCAGTGCCGCGCTGACCGAGGAACGCAATTGGGATACCGGGAAACCGGACACCACCGCCACCGAGACCTCCGACGGCTGGCACGTCACGGGCGTCAAGACCACCGTCCCGGTCGCCGACCGCGCGCATCGGATCCTGGTGCCCGCCGTCGCGTCCGGGCGGACCGCGGTGTTCCTGGTCGACCCGTCGCATCCCTCGGTACAGGTGACTGCTCAGCAGGTGGTCGACCGCAGCGCGGAATACGCCGTCGAGCTCACCGAGACGCCCGCCGAACTGCTCGGCACCGTCGAAACCGGTGCCGAGATCCTGGATTGGCTGTTGCTGCGGGCCTGGCTCGGGGTCAGTGCCCAGCAGCTCGGCACCCTGGAACGCGCGCTGGAACTGGTGGCCGAGTACGCCCGCGAACGCGAACAATTCGGTAAGGCCATCGGCAGCTTCCAGGCCGTGGCCCAGCGCTTGGCCGACGCCTACATCGATGTCGGCGGTTTGCGCTTGACCGTCACCCAAGCCGCTTGGCAGCTATCGGAAGACCTGCCCGCGGCACCGGCGGTGCACACTGCCAAGTTCTGGGCCGCCGAAGCAGGCCACCGTGTGGCGCACACCGTCGTCCACGTCCACGGTGGCGTCGGCATCGACCGCGACCACATCGTGCAGAACTACTTCACCGCCGCCAAACACAACGAATTCGCCCTCGGCCCCACGCCTGACCACCTACTCCCCCTCGCACAGCACCTGGCCGACTCCGCCTGAGCCGCCCGAAACGAGATCGGCCCGCCGGACCTCCGGCGGGCCGTTCTCGTTCTGTCAGTGAGTGACGTGCACGGACACGCCGATCAGGGCCGCCGCGGAGTTCGCGGCGGCCCTGATCGGTGGTGTGGCTACTTGCCGCTCGCGTCGGCGTGTTCGTCGGCGGGGCGATCTTCCGTCTGCGCCTTGGCCCAGCGGTAGTCGGGCTTGCCGGCCGGGGAACGCTTGATCTCCTCGACGAACCAGAGGCTACGGGGCATCTTGTAGGACGAGACTTCCTTGGTCAGGACCGGGCGCAGCTCTTCGAGGGTCGGGCGCTTGTCGCCGCGACACTGGACGACCGCGGCGACCCGCTGACCCCAGCGCTCATCAGGGACACCAACGACCAAGGCATCGAAGATCTCCGGGTGGGTCTTGAGTGCGCCCTCGACCTCTTCCGGGTAGATCTTCTCGCCACCGCTGTTGATGCTCACCGAACCGCGGCCGAGCATGGTGACGGTCCCGTCCTCCTCTACGCGGGCATAGTCACCCGGGATCGAGTAGCGGACCCCGTTGAACTCCTTGAACGTCGCAGCCGTCTTGACCGGGTCGCCGTAGTAGCCGAGCGGGATGTGACCCTTGCGGGCGATCATGCCGACCTGGCCCGAGCCCGGCACGACCGGATTGCCGTCGTCGTCGAGCACCTCGGTGGACGCGTCGATCTTCACCCGCGGACCACCGGTATGCGTCGCCCCCTTGGCTGCGATCGACAGGCCGCCGAACCCGGTCTCCGAGGAGCCGATCGAGTCGGTGATAACGGTGGTCTGTAGCAGTTCCAGGTACTGGTCCTTGAGCGTCGGCGAGAACAACGCGGCACTGCTGGCCATCGCCCACAGGTTCGAATGCTGGTAGGCCGCACCGGTTTCCGGGTTGCCTTCGCGCAGCGCGTCCAGCATCGGACGGGCCATCGCGTCGCCGGTGATAAAGATCATGTTCACGCCGTGGCGATCGATCGCCTGCCACACGCTGTGTCCGTTGAACTCCGGCAGCATGACGGTCTTACCGCCGTCGAACAGCCCGTGGAACGTCGCAGCCTGCGAACCACCGTGGATCATCGGCGGGATCGGGTAGCGCACCAGCGGCGCACCACTCGCGCCCGCCTTGGCCTGCTGCCATTCGTCCTCGACCTTCTCGCCGGTACCGAAGTTGATGCCACCGCCGAGCACCCGCCACCAGTCCTCCTGGCGCCACATCACACCCTTTGGCATGCCGGTGGTGCCGCCGGTGTAAATCATGAAGGTGTCGTCGGGGGAACGTTCACCGAAGTCACGCTCGCCCGAGGAGCCGGCGAGGGCGGTCTCGTATTCGGCCGAATCCACTGCGGTGGGCACCTGTCCGGCGGTATCGTCGTCGACCACGATCACGGTCTTCAACTTCGGCGCATTCGGCCGTACGGCGGTCACCTTGTCGGTGTAGCGGCGCTCGTGGATCAACGCGACCATGTCCGAATTATCGAAGATGTATTGCAACTCGTTCTCGACGTAACGGAAGTTGACGTTGACCATCACCGCGCGCGCCTTGAACACCGCGACCATCGCCTCGACGGCCTCGATGGTGTTGCGCGAGTAGATGCCCACTTTATCGCCCGGCTGGACACCCTGTTCCTGCAGGTAGTGGGCTAGCTTGTTGGTCCGCTCCTCCAACTGGGCATAGGTGACCTCACGAACGTCGTCGACCAGTGCGACGCGATCGGGCATGAGGTCGATGGTGTGCTCGATGAGGTCCGCTATGTTGTAGCTCACAGACCTAAAAATAGAACGTGTTACTGTTCCTGACAAGGGTGCTTTTTACACCACGTCCTCGAGCCAGGAGATTTCCGCGATGCCGCACTGCCTCGTCGAGAAGCGCGACCACGTTCTCATCGTCACCATGAACCGCCCCGAGGCCCGCAATGCGCTGTCGGGCGAGATGATGGCGATCATGCGCGATGCCTGGGATCAGGTGGACAACGATCCCGAGATCCGGGTCGCGATCCTGACCGGTGCGGGCGGCGCCTTCTGTGCCGGTGCGGATCTGAAGGCCATGACCTCGCAGCACCCCGGTGACTCGTTCTCCGGCGGCGGCTGGGATCTGTCCAAAATCGAGGCACTGCTCAAGGGCCGCAGGCTCACCAAGCCGTTGATCGCGGCCATCGAGGGTCCTGCCATCGCCGGCGGCACCGAGATCCTGCAGGGCACCGATATCCGGGTCGCGGGTGAGAGCGCGAAGTTCGGTGTGTCCGAGGCGCGTTGGGGTCTGTTCCCGCTCGGCGGTTCGGCCGTGCGGCTGGTGCGCCAGATTCCCTACACCGTCGCCGCCGACATCCTGCTCACCGGCAGGCATGTCACGGCCGCCGAGGCCAAGGAGATCGGTCTGATCGGCCATGTGGTGCCCGACGGCACCGCACTGGACAAGGCGCTGGAGCTGGCAGAGAAGATCGCGGCCAACGGCCCACTGGCGGTGCAGGCCATCCTGCGCACCATCCGCGAGACCGAATGCCTGCCCGAGGAAGACGCCTTCAAGATCGACGCCGAGCTCGGCATGGCGGTGTTCAAGTCGGCCGACGCCAAGGAAGGCCCGAAGGCCTTCGCCGAGAAGCGCAAGCCGACCTTCAGCGGTAACTGAACGCTTCCCACACCACAATGTCCCCGGCGGGCTCGACGCGCCGGGGACGTGTGCTGTCCGGGGTCAGTTGGCGCCCGGGTAATCCATCCAGAAGGGCTCCCACTGGTGGCCGTCGGGGTCGAGGAAGGTACGCCCGTGCATACCGACCTGGGCCTCCTGGGCGCGCTTGTCCTCGTTGATCTCTTCACGACCACCCGCGGCCACCGCCGCGTCGGTGAGCTGGTCCACTTCCTGCGCGCTGCCGAGTGAGAGGGCGTAGCCGGCGGCCGCGGTCGCCGCGGTGTCGGCGATCGGGCGCGTGCTGAAGGTGGCGAAGTACTCCCTGGTCAGCAGCATCAGGCAGATATTGTCGTCGATCACGATGCAGGAGGCGTTCTCATCGGTGAAGTCCTGGTTGACCTTCCAGCCGAGCGCCTCGTAGAAGCTCTTGGACCGCGCCAGGTCGGTCACGGGGAGATTCACGAAGATCATCTTGCTGCTCATTGTTTCGGCCTCTCGGTCGTTGTTTGCTCGCTTCACCCATAGAGACGGGGGCCGTTTCGGAAACTCATCGCTGTCGCCGAATCGGGTTCAGAGAGTCGATACCCGTTACTGACGGTACTGGTGAGATGCGTGTGACTGAGGTGGTGTTTCCGTCGGCAAACGACCACGTCGACGTCTGTTTGTTGTCGGTGGCTTGTGCCACAGTGACATCCATGAGCGAGACGTCGGGCACAGCCACCGCCGAAGTCATGGATTCTTTCGAGGTACACCGCCGAGAGTTGTGTGCCTACGCCTACCGCATGCTCGGATCCTCGTTCGAGGCCGAAGACGCGGTGCAGGAGACCTTCACCCGCGCCTGGAAGGCCTACGACGGGTTCGAGGGCCGGGCGAGCCTGCGGTCATGGCTGTACCGGATCACCACCAACGTCTGCCTGGACATGCTCGACGGTCCGCAGCGGCGGGCGCGGCCGATGGATATGTCCGGTCCGTCGAGCCCGGATTCACCACTCACCGCGCCGCAGCCGGATTACGTCTGGGTCGAGCCCATACCCAACGCCTTGGCCTTCGGCGCCGATCCGGCGGAGCACGCCAGCGCCAAGGACACACTGCGGCTGGCTTTCGTTGCGGCCTGTCAGCATCTGCCGGCCACCCAGCGCGCCATCCTGATCATGCGTGAGGTGCTGCGTTTCTCCGCCAGCGAGACGGCTGAGGCCCTCACCATGTCGCCGGCCTCGGTGAACAGTGCCCTGCAGCGCGCCCGCGCCACCATGTCCAAGGTTCAGCCCGCGGTCACGGACACCTACGACGATACCGACGACGATCAGCGCAAACTGATCGACGATTTCGTGAAGGCGTTCGAGTCCTACGATATGGACACCCTCACCACGTTGTTGAAAACCGATGTGGCGCTGTCCATGCCGCCGCTCGAGTTCTGGGTGTCCGGGCCTGCCAATGTCGCGGAGTTCATGCTCGGCCACGGCTCGGCCTGCCGGGATTCGCGCCTGGTCCGGCTCGAAGGCGCCAATGGCCTGCCCGCATTCGGCCACTACAAGCCGAGCGGCGAGCCCGGCGTGTGGGTGCCGTGGTCGATCACCGTCCTCGAGTTCACCGACGGCGAGATCTCCGGACTCAACTTCTTCCTCGACACCGACAAGCTGTTCCCGCTGTTCGGCTTGAAGCCGGAGCTGCGCGAAGCCGCCTGAGTACCGGTCAGCCGGGAATCAGGTCCGAGTGGCGGTCACGGTCCGGGTCGCCGGTCGCCGTGGCGACCTCGGTGGCGCGTCGATAGTCGGTGAGCACGGGGCCCAACCAGTCGAGCATGCGCTGCTCGGTGGCCGAGGGGCACGGCGCGGGTCCGTGCACGATCCGGCGCAGGGACGACAGGTCGTACCGGTACCGGATCGCTTCGGGCAGCGCGAGTAGACGGTCGAACTGCGCCGGTGTCACGAAACTGTGTGTGACCCGGTGCCGTTCGATCAGACGCAAGGCTTCCGCGGGATCCCACCCATCCATCAGCACCGCGCGATGGCCGAGCTGGATCGAGACGGTGAGGAAGTCGAGCGCCTCGGGACCCGATAGCGCCGATCCACACAGGTGCACATGTTCGCCGTGCGGCGCGAGCCCGAACAGGCCGAAGAATCCGGTCGAATGCGGTGCGACCACTTCCGGATCGGCTCCGGTGAGCGGCCGCCGGATACCCGCAGCACCGAGCCACGCCAGCGATTTGAACCCCTCGATATCGCCGTCGGAAAACCGCACCGCGCCAGGCAATCCCGCGGCGTCGGCGGCGAGCCGGGCGGATTCGCCGAACCGCTGCCCGGCGACGAACGCTTCGGCCGCACTGTCGAGGAGTACGTGCGCGATCTCTGGCACGGTCAGATGCCAATCCACCGCCACCAGATACAGCCCGGTCTGAAACGCCGCGAAATACATCGCAACCGCCTCGACACCGTTGGGCAGCATGCTCGCCACCGTGGCACCGGGCCGTAGTCCCAGCGCCCGCAGGCCACCCGCGTACCGGTCCGCCAGAGTGGCCAGTTCCCGGAAGCTCACCATCCGTCCCGATGGTGCGATCAGCGCGATCCGCCGCGGCTGGGCCGCGGCGATATTCCACAATCCGAGAACTTCAGCCGACTCCTGCGTCACGCCATCGAATTTAGAACGCGTTCTATATATCGACAAGGGTCGTCGTCGACCCTTTCGGATCCGACGGCCGAGACCTGCTCCGCCGCGTAGGCGAGGGATATGCTGGCGATGCCCGGAGTCCCGTTCGGGGCAGATGATTTCATGGGGGGATCATGGCCGAGTACGGCAGTCACGTTGTGCCATCCGACCTGAGTCACGACGATGTCCAGCGCGGATACGCGCGCATCGAGCGCGGCATTCTGTCCGAGGCGACGCCGCGCTCGGAGTGTCCGCGCACAGCGGACTACGCGATCGCTTATCCACCCGTGTGCCGCAAGCCGTATCTACTGGTCAATTTCCACGGCATGGTGACACGGCCCAAATATCAGCCCCCGATCTACGGCCGCTTCACCTCGTCGGCGCAGCTGGGCGCGATCACAGTCTTCGTCTCCGACCCGGTGTTACGAATGCACCCGGAATCCCGTATCGGCTGGTTCCTCCAGGCCGAGCCGATGTCGGATGATCTGCTCCGGCTGGCGGTCGGCATCGCCCGGCGAAACGATCTCGCTGCCATCGTCTGGAACGGGTGGTCTGCCGGCGGCTACGCTGCCATCCGCTATGCGTGGCGAGCATCTTCGGAATCGATGCCTTCCATGGCGTTCGCCTATGCACCACAAAATTACCCCCCGGATCTTTCCTGGTGGGGCAACTACCGCTCGTCACTACCCGCTGAACTGGCATCGGATCCATACTGCGAGCGGACCGGGCAGCACCCGCCACGACGCCAGCTGCCCCGGCGGGTCTGCACGCTGTTCGAGGAGGAGTTCCGAAACGACTATTTCCGGGCCGCTATTCGCGCCAACGATGGCGATGTCGCCCACATTGTCGAGCATCTTCGCCCGATCCTCACCTCTGCGCGCGAATCGGATCGACTGGATTGGGCGGTGCTACGCAACGGCCTCGGACACGGCGAGGAGTCCAACGAGATCTTCTGGGAGGAATTCGAGATCGCCACGACTCGGTGGTGGCGGGCGCACGGGACGACCTGACATGCCGGCCGCAACTCGACCCGGCCGACGACGGGATCCGACAGATCAGCCGACGACGGGATCCGACAGAACAGCCGGGATCAACGGAGGAAACAGCAGACAACACGCCCGGTCCGAGGACAGGTCGGTCCAGCCGGAGATGTCTTCCGCCACCATCGGCATCATCCGGCCGAGGCGCGGATCCGCGAGCGCGCGGCAGGCTACCAATGTCGCTCCGTGATCACGGAATGCCCGCGCCAGCCAGGTAGCTGTCGAACGGTGCACGGCCATCTCGCCGGATGTCGCTGCTTTGAGAAAAACCGGCGGCACGTGGCTCAGCAAGGACACCGGGATCTGTTGCGGCAGCCGCAGGAAGTAGTACCGGGGTTCGATGAGCGGACGTGGAACGAGATAGATCCAGTCCGTCCCGTAGGGGCGGAGATTGGACAACATCGCGAAAGCGAACTCCAGGCGGGCACCGAGCACGACGGCACCCACCGTTGACATGAGCGTCAGCAGCAGCGGGACGACCCCAACAGCCACTGTGACCGCGGAATCGACCGTGACCAGCGACGCCAAGGAAAGCACACCGAAGAACAACGCGGCGAACAATTCGTTGATCAGCCCGGACCGCCGGTTCAAGTAGTGCCAGGTGCACTGCCAAGCTCCGGTCGCAGCCACCAGCATGGCGAGGTAGACGACGGTTCCGGGACCGGCCGACACGACTCGATCGACGACCTGCCCGAGCGAAACCGGTTGCGAAAGCACGACCAACGCCAACCAGACGGCCACGGCGACCATCGAGAATTCGAAGTTGCCGCTGATCCCGAACGCGAAGTGCAGCAGCAAGCCCACCAACAGACACCACAGCAGCGGGGCGCCGACGATCATCGCTACGGCGAGAATGATCTCCGCTCCTGGCACCACCACCATGGCCGCGAGGTTCATCAACCGACGAAGGCCCGCTGGTGTACGAGCGAGCAGGTCGGAATTGTTGTTCAGGTTCAACTCGACAACACGCCGACCGAGGCTGCGTTCGCCGCGAAGGTAGCCGCGGTTCAGCTTCGCGATACCGGCGGCTGCGTACATCGCCGCGAGTACCGCCGCGGTCGTGGCGGCGGCCGACGCCCGATCCGAGCTCAGCGACAGCATCACGATCGTGACGACGGCCAGAAACGAGTGATTCGAGACCCGTAGGTTCTTACACAGCAGCCAGAACCCGAGCAGACCGATGACGACGACGTTGCGGAGGAAGTCGCGCTCACTCAGCGCCACCAATGCCACGCTCACGCCCGGCGGAGCAGCGACGTTTCCGATCAGCACCAACCGACGCGGCAACGCGATACCGAACACCGGCGAGAAATTCCAGCTCAGTGCCCGGCGGCCGAGCATCAGATACTTCGTGACCGCGAACGTGTTGAGCGGCAACGATACGATGAAAGCGGCCTGCACCGCACTGATCATGGCCATTCAATCGGCTCGACGCGCCTGCGTCGGCCCGGGGATCCCGCCGCGGCGGTCCGCTGCCGCACCTGGCAGTAGCACCTTGATCACCGAGAGGTCCGCGCGCATCCCCGAATCGGTCAGATCGAGAAGCACCGGCTCGAACCCGGTGACCGACAACGCGCGATGCGCTGCTTCGGCGAGGTCGTCGGTGATCGTGTCGCCATCGATCGCACGAAACCCGTACTCCGCGGTGGCTTCCTGTACCGACCTCGGCTCGCTCGCCGTCGACCGTCGCGGACCGGCACCGAGGTGCTCCCACACCGGTACCACCGGCAGGTCGTCGCGAGTACCCGATATTCCGGTAAGCCGGGTCTGTGCAGCCTCACTGAGGGCACGGCTCATCGCGATGCCGCTGTCGCCATGCGTACCCGCCCCGGCGCATTCGACCGGAAATTCGTGGGAGAAGACGCTCGCGATGAACGTCGGCACACCGAAACGGGAGGGAACAGCATCGAGTGTGACCTCCCACCCGGCCTCCAGCATGCGCTCGATCAGAAACGCGCAGTGCGTGTCCCGCACCGACAGCAGGTCGATCGGAATCCGATCCCCGGCCGTGCCGAGGCCGGCGCTACTGTCACGTTCGAAGATCTCGTAGAGCCCGTGTAGTGCCGCTTCGTCGGCACTGTTGCCCGACGCAAGCCCCGAACTCGTCTCCCGGAACGGATTCATGCGGAAATCGCACCGCGCGAAGCTGATATCGACGAGACCGCGCGGAACGGCGGTCGGCTCGCGGGAGATCATGGTCGTCGCCGGGTAGTACTCGATTACCTCGTCCACCAGCAGCGGACGGCAGAGGTGACTGCCGAATTCCGATGTCACGCCGTATCCCAGATCGCGCCGGCCGTGCGGTTCACGCATCGTGGGTAGGTCGATATTCTCGGCGTGCCAGGTTTCGAGTGATTCCATCGCCGCGGATATCTTCGCCAGGGGGCGGCTGGCACCTTTGCCCTGCGACACCGACAACGATTCCGACAGGGGCCGGACCGCCATCGCCACCGGGATCCGGACGTAATCCAGGTCGGTCACGTCGGCGACCCTGGTGATACCTGCCGTCTGGAGATACGGTTCTATCCGGCGCCAGGTCTGGTCCGCGGTGCGCGTTCGCGCGGTGCCGTCCAGCCGAATCTTCGGCGCGAGTTCACGGTCGTCGATCGGTGTGCGCATCGGTGGTCCCCCGGATTATGTCGTGATGACTGAAGATAAAGCGGCGCAGTGCCCGCCGTGCGTACTTCACACCGGCGAACCCCCGGCGGCGGCACTCGTCCTCGAGGGCGAGACCCGATCCCCAGAGCTCACGCAGTAGCTCGTCCGCGACGTCCGCTTTGAGCTGTCTGGACCCAGGGATGTTCCGTTCCGATTCCGCATGCTTGGCCATACGTACGCGGGTCACATCCGCCGCGGATTCCGCCGATAGCAGGATCGCCACTGTCTGCGCGTCGGCGAGTGCGTAGCGAGGGAGGAATACCTGGGGTAGGCGATCGGGCGCTGCGGAGGATGCCATCGATCGAAATCGGTCGCTCATAGATCGCCCCGGCGACGAATCGTAGGGGTGCTCGGAAATGTAATCCAGATACCTCAGCCAGATGGCCGGAAATTCGGCACAGTAGAGTTGCTGGTATTCGACCCTGGCGACGAGCCGACCCGAATCGATCGTATCGTTCTGCCACTGATAGAAATACGGAGTTCGCCAATCCGCCGTCGCCAGCTGCGACCGGCGGCCATCTGATGCGGTATCAGAGAAATGCGCGTGTCGAAGCGCGGTGAGCGCGTCGAGTTTCTTGACGTCATGTTCTCTACGCATTTTCTTATCCGGCAGAAGAGCTGATGCGACCGCCGAGCCGAGTTGCGCCTCGATGGCATTGACGAGCGCCGAGCCAGAGCGCTCGGCATAGAAAATCTCGCGGGCGATCGAGATGATCCGGTCGACAACGGCCGAATCGAAACCACAGCGCTGTGCGGCGTACCGGATATTCACCATCGGAATGCTCAATGGCCGCCACCCATGCTCATCGTCGAGATGCGCAACCGCGACTTCGGCGTCGGAATCGATCTCGCCGTGCACATACCATTGACCGACCGTTCCGACGACTTCCATTCCGAAGCGAGACAGTTCGGCGCCCCTGATCGCACCGATGCTGCTCGCACCGATCACCCGCGCACCGGCATGCAATGCGTGCAGGTATTCCTTGTGCCGCAACGCGGGGTTCTGGTGGTAGAGACCGTCGATGACGACGACGGTCTCATCCGGTCCGAGTGCCGAACCGAACAGGTCTCCGTGCTTGATCGGCGACCGCAGCACAGTCGTTGTGTGGTGCTCACGATCGAATTCGGCCACGTCATCCCGGTTCAGAGTCGGACCGGCGTACACCGTAACGTTTCCCCCCACTACTTTCACCCTTCTCATAGCCCGGACCCACGAGAACATTGCGGGCAGGCAATGGAATCGCCTGCCCGCAACGAATGCCCGTTAGTCGGGCTCGGCCGTGGCGGCGTTGTTGGTCCGAACCACTGCGGTCGGATCCTCGAAGATCTTGTCGAATTCCTCGACCGTGATGTACTTCTCGACCGTGGTAGCAAGCGAAGTGCTCATGATTTCCCTCCCTTCAGTTCTCGACTGAGTGATCAATGATCACCCTTCGGACGTTAGCAAGACTTTCCGGCCTCGACCAGTGACATATGGCCTCTCGGCCGAGAGGTCACGAAACGCCGGCTCTACGCACATCCCACTGCCGCCGCACGAACGCGGGCCGATGCGGATCACTGCGATCACAAACCTTGACACGGTTCGCAGGGCGATCCGCCTCCTAGCTGGCCAATCCTTCCTAGCCACATCCAAAATGAAAGGCTCACAACGCGTTCCACCCTCTGATAAGAGCGATTCGGGCTTTCGACAAAGCAGTCCTCACAACCCTTGATGTGATGTAAGTCACTAAGCCTCCGCGACGGGCAGTCAGAACGTTCGCGATGCGCACAGCCGTGACTACGATCGAAACCGGCGTTCACCGTCGGCCACTGCGTCACGGATCGGCCAATCGAGAAATGGGGAGGTTCTCATGCGGTATTCCGACTATGACCTGATGGTGCTCGAGGTGTTCGATGACCACCTTCACGAGTCCTACCGGGTTCCCGGATACATCGATCTCACGAGAATGCGGCACGAATGGTTGCGGTACCTGATTCTGCGGATCGCGGTCGTATCCAAAGAGACTGGAACAGCGGTGAACGCCGGCAATGCCGGTCGACTCCTCCCCGAACTCGCTCGTCGTGTTTTCGACGACCCCATCATCTGGCGCGGCATCGTGGCTCCGCAGATCGCGCTCTGCCTCGACGAAGCCGGGCGCCTGCACCGGGCGCTGACCGACGGCGGCGCCGAGCCCGACCGCATCGAACCGGGAATCGGTGATCCACACCGTTACGGCAGGACGACCACCAAGGTCTCCAGGAACGGTTCGTTTCAGTACTACAAGCCCGGCCGCGTCTCGCGCCGCGCCACGCTGACGGCCCTGTTCGGCGAGGCCGATATCTCGGAGTCCATCCACGTTCCGCCCGATACACCGATTCTCGATGGCTACCTCCAGGATGCGGTCCCGGCACCGTCCTCCCCCGCTCCGGACGAGGAGTTCTGGTATCACGCGGGAATTTTCGCCGCCGCAGCCGACTGCGCAGGGATCATCGATCTGCATTACGGCAATATCGCGCCGACCGATGATGCCGTAGCCATCATCGACGATGAGACCGTTCTGGCCCTGAGCCCCTTCGATCGTGAACGAAACCTGCTGACCACCTTGCTACTTCAGGATCCCACCCCCAGCGAAACGGAGGTATCTGCCGGGTTCATGGCGATCTCGACTCCCGGCATATCCAGATACTTCCCGTCACTGCGGGAGTCGGGTCCGGACCGGCAGCTCACCGTTCGCATGACCACCCGGCTGGATAGCAAGCCGACCCCGATCGGACGCCATTTCCGGAGCCTCCGCGAGTACGTCGACGAGTTCGTCGCGGGTTTGGCGCACGGATACGCCAATATTCGCCGGAACAGACACGCCGTGGTACACGCACTCCGGTCCTGCCCCCGAGAGTCGCGATCTCGAGCGCTCATGTACTCGACCCCTGGATACGCGCGACTGTCGGCACTGGTCGCCGTTTCCCCGTCCGCCGCGTCCTCCAGCGAAATCCACGACCGCTTGGTCGAGGAATTGGGCCGGTATCCGCGCGCCACCGTCGGCCGAGAGATCATCGCGTCGGAGGCCCGTCAACTCCTCAGCGGCGACATTCCCCTGTTCAGCATTGATCCGCACTCGACCCACATCGTCGACGGCGCAGGCCGAGTAGGCCGGGTTCGACGCGCCCCGATCGACGAATGCTGCCGGCGAATCCTGGCCCTCGACCAGAACTACGCGACGGAGCAGGCGCGGATCGCAGCGCAGTGCTTTTCGGCCGACTACCTTGCCTCCCCGGACAACAGGGGAGCGGCAATCGCGACGGAGGTGCCGGCTTGACCACCGTCTCAGACGAGGACAGGTCGGAGGTCCTGAAGGTCCCCGATTTTCGCAACCTCTGGCTGGCGAATGGTTTCCGCGACGCGTCAGGGGAGATCGCGGGCTTCGCGCTGCCGATCACCGCAGTGATCCTGCTGGGCGCATCCCCGGTCCAGATGGCGTTCATCGCGATGTGCGCCAATATCGGCTATCTACTGTTCGGGCTTCCGGCGGGTGTGTGGGTCGACCGCATGCCAAAACGCACTGTGTTGTCGGCAGCCGAGACGGCATATGTGCTCGCGCTCGCGAGCATCCCCATCGCGTATCTCGCCGGTTCGCTCACCGTGGTTCAGCTCATGCTGGTCGCGGTAATACTGAGTGTCGCAGAGGTGTTCTTCGGGATCGCGCATCTGAGCGTGCTACCGCTGATCCTGCCCAAGAAGCGGGTTTCCGACGCCAAAGCGCGACTGACGACGTCGTCCACGTCCATCAGCGTCATCGCGCCCGCAGCGGCAGGCGCGGCCGCTCAATCCATCGCCGCACCCGTCCTCTACGGCGTCGCGGCGGCATGTCAGCTGGTGTCTGCCGTCTTGGTCCGCCGCATCCATCCGGTCGAACCGCCACCGCCACAGCAGGTTCAACGCAACTTCCGCGCCGAGATCATCGATGGCGTCCGGATCGTATTCCGCCAGCCTCTACTGCGCCTGCTGCTCGGTCAGACAGCGGTGAACAACCTCGGCGCCGGAATCATGATCGCGGTAATGGCGTATTTCTTGCTCGACACTCTTGCCATCGAACCGTGGTTGTTCGGGGCGTTGTCCGCCGTCGGCGCGGTCTCCGGCCTGATCGCGTCGTTGGTATGCCCCTGGCTACGGCGGCGGTTCGGCGAAATCCGGATGACGATGCTGTTCTCGGGACTGGCGCCGGTCGCGATGTTGTTCCTGCCCCTGGCCGGGGTGCTGCGCGATCAGGCGATCGTACTGATCGCGATCGGGCAGATACTTCTCGGATCGGCCCTGGTCGGCCGTTCGGTGGCGGTCGCAGGGCTGCGCACACGCGTCACCCCGAATCGGTATCTGAGCCGCGTCACCGCCGCGGCGGCGGTCGTCACACAGGGCGCGACACCCCTCGGCACCGTCGCCGGTGGGTTTCTTGCCGGAGTGTGGTCGGCGCAGACGGCGCTGTGGGTCGGTGTGGCCGTCATGACCGTTCCGATCGTGATGCTGCTCCGGTCACCGCTACGCGCGCATAGGACCCTGCCACCCGAGTGGGAGATCGACGACTGAGCACCGTCCCAGATAATTGCGGGCGGCCGCGGCCGCCCGCAATTCTGCAACATGTTCTATGGGGCGACCAGTGGCGTCAGACGCCGCAGTTGATCGAGATCGCTCACCGAGACGAGCATCATCGTGACACCTGCTGCCTCCCACACGCCGATCTGCTTACGCACCTCGTCCTCGTTGCCGATGATCGTGGTATCGAGCACCATCTCGTCCGGGACAACGGCCGCGGCCTCGGCCTTGCGGCCGGCCTGGAAGAGCTTGCCGATCTCTTCCACCTCGCGCTCATAGCCCATCCGCCGATAGACCTGGGCGTGGAAATTGAGTTCGGGTGCGCCCATGCCGCCGATGTAGAGCGACATCACCCAGCGCAGCCGTTCGATCTCGGCGGCCGGGTCGTCGGTGACGATCACCTGGGCGCTGGCGGCGATCTCGAAGGTCTCGCGGGTCCGGCGAGCGCCGGCGCGGGCAAACCCCTCGTCGAGCCATTCGTTGTACATCCCGGCGAGCCGGGGTGCGTAGTAGATGGCCAGCCAGCCGTCGGCGATCTCGGCGGTCAGCGCGACATTCTTCGGACCCTCCGCACCCAGCCAGATCGGCAGATCCGCACGTATCGGGTGCACGATCGGCTTGAGTGGCTTGCCGAGACCGGTGGCACCGGGGCCGGTGTAGGGCAGCGTGTAGTGCGGCCCGTCGCTGACGACCGGCGCCTCCCGCGCGAGCACCTTGCGGATGATGTCGACGTACTCCCTGGTGCGCTGCAACGGCTTGGCGAACGGCTGCCCGTACCACCCCTCCACCACCTGCGGACCGGAGACACCGAGCCCGAGGATGGCGCGTCCGCCGCTGAGATGATCCAGCGTCAGCGCGTGCATCGCGGTCGCCGCGGGGGTGCGCGCCGACAGCTGCGCGACGGAGGTACCCAGCCGGACCCGACTGGTCGACGACCCCCACCAGGCCAGTGGGCCGAACGCATCAGACCCCCACGACTCGGCCGCGAACACCGCGTCGAAGCCGGCCTCCTCGGCGGCGACAACCAATTCACCGACCTGCTGCGGCGGCGCCGCACCCCAGTATCCGAGCTGCAATCCGAACCGCATATCGGTCCCCTTTCCGGTCCACTGCTTGCCAGCAGAATAAGAACCTGTTCTACTCGATATCGTGACTCTTGGGAATACTGCACCCACGGCAATCACGCAGGATCGCCCGCCCGGATTGGAACCGAGCGACGTACTCAGCGCGCCGCTGCGAATGAAATTCGACTACACCCGCTCGGTGGGACCGATCATCGGCAGGTTCCTGACCGAGTTGCGCGATCGCCGCATCGTCGGCGTGCGCGGATCGGACGGCCGAGTGCTGGTTCCGCCGTCCGAATACGATCCGGTGACCGCCGATCCGCTCAGTGATTTCGTCGATATCGCCGATGTCGGCACGGTCGCCTCCTGGACCTGGGTCCGTGATCCACTGCCGGGTCAGCCCTTCGATCGCCCATTCGCCTACGCGCTGATCAAGCTGGACGGCGCCGACACCGCAATGCTGCATGCGGTGGATGTCGCGAGCCCGGACCAGATCAGCACCGGGATGCGCGTCCGCGCCCGCTGGGCCGCCGAAACCACCGGCAGCATTCACGACATCGCCTGCTTCGAGCCCGGCGAAACCTCCACCGCGGGCGGACAAACCCCGGCCTCGGACGCTGATCCGGTCACCATGCTCGTGACGCCGGTGGATATGAGCTACAAGCACACGGCCTCGCCGCAGGAGACGGTGTATCTGCGTGGGCTCAAGGAAGGCAAACTCATCGGTGGTCGTACCGACGCCGAGGACAAGGTCTACTTCCCGCCGCGCGGCGCCAATCCGACCACCGGCAAGCCGACCGATGACATGGTCGAGCTGGCCGATACCGGCACAGTCACCACCTTCTGCATCGTCAACGTGCCCTTCCTCGGACAGCGGATCAAGCCGCCCTACGTGGCCGCCTACGTCCTGCTCGACGGTGCCGACATTCCGGTGCTGCATCTGGTGCTCGGGTGTGCGGCCGACGAGGTCCGGATGGGTATGCGGGTGCGTGCGGTGTGGAAGCCGCGCGAGGAGTGGGGTTACGGCCTGGAGAACGTCGACCACTTCGAGCCCTCCGGCGAGCCGGATGCCGATTACGAAACCTACAAGCATCACCTGTGAGAGGGCTCCCGAGTGACCATCACCGAGCGTTCGACCGATAACGCCACCGACATCGCCGTCGTCGGCTTCGCGCACGCGCCCCATGTGCGGGAGACCTTCGGCACCACCAACGGCGTGGAAATGCTGCAACCGTGCTTTCAGCAGCTCTACGACCAGCTCGGCATCACCAAGTCCGATATCGACTTCTGGTGCTCCGGCTCCTCCGATTACCTTGCCGGACGCGCCTTCTCGTTCATTTCGGCGGTCGACACGATCGGCGCGGTTCCGCCGATCAACGAATCGCACGTCGAGATGGACGCGGCCTGGGCGCTGTACGAGGCGTGGGTGAAGCTGCGTTCCGGCCAGGCCCGTACCGCGCTGGTCTACGGCTTCGGCAAGTCCTCCGCCGGCACGCTGCGCCAGATCCTGTCGATGCAGCTGGATCCGTATCTGGTGACGCCGCTGTGGCCGGATTCGCTGTCCATCGCGGGCTTGCAGGCCAGGGCAGGCTTGGATTCGGGCCGCTGGAGCGAGCGCGATATGGCCGCGGTCTCGCGGGCACATCGCAGCGACGGAACCGCCATCGACGAGCTGCTTGCCGGACCCTATGTGGCCGATCCGTTGCGTGAGCACGACATCGCACCCATTACCGACGGCGCGGCGGCGATCGTGCTCGCGGTGGGTGACCGGGCCCGCGAACTGTGCGAACGTCCGGCCTGGATCACCGGTATGTCGCACCGGATCGACTCCTCGGTCCTCGGCGGGCGTGATCTGACCGCCTCCCCGTCGACGCAGGCCGCCGCGCATGCGGTGACCGGCGGCGACACCAGCGCATTCGATATCGCCGAGCTGCACGCTCCGTTCAGCCATCAGGAGTTGATCCTCGCCGAGGCGATCGGTCTCGACAAGCGCACCCGGATCAATCCCTCCGGTGGCGCGCTGGCAGGCAACCCCATGTTCGCGGCCGGGCTCGAGCGCATCGGTTTCGCGGCGAAGGAAATCATGGCAGGCACCGCCGAGCGCGCGCTGGCGCACGCCACCAGCGGACCCGCGCTGCAACAAAACCTTGTGACCGTTCTGGATTCGGAGGCTGGCCGATGAGTTTCCCGGCTGCGGTGCTCGGCACCGGACAAACGCATCACGTGACGAAACGCAGCGAAGTTTCGATGGCGGGCATGGTCCGCGAAGCCATCGATCGCGCGCTGGCCGACGCCGACCTGACCATGGCCGATATCGACGCGATCGTCATCGGCAAGGCGCCGGACATGTTCGAGGGCGTGATGATGCCCGAGCTGTATCTCGCCGATGCGCTCGGCGCGCCGGGTAAACCGCTGCTGCGCGTGCACACCGCCGGTTCGGTGGGTGGCTCGACCGGTGTCGTCGCCGCCAACCTGGTGCAGGGTGGCGTGCACGAGCGGGTGCTCGCGGTGGCGTGGGAGAAGCAGTCGGAGTCGAATGCCATGTGGGCGTTGTCGATTCCGGTGCCGTTCACCATGCCGGTGGGCGCGGGCGCGGGTGGCTACTTCGCACCTCATGTTCGGTCCTACATACGCCGTTCCAATGCACCGGGTCATATCGGCGCGATGGTGGCAGCCAAGGACCGACGTAATGGCGCCAAGAACCCGTACGCACATCTGAAGCAGCCCGATATCACCATGGAATCGGTGCTGGCCTCGCAGATGCTGTGGGATCCGATCCGCTTCGACGAAACCTGCCCCTCGTCCGACGGCGCGTGCGCGGTCGTGATCGGTGGCGAGAAGTCGGCCGCGGCGGTGGAAGCGGCGGGTAGGAAGGTCGCGTGGGTACATGCCACCGCGATGCGGACCGAGCCGACCACCTTCGCCGGACGTGATCAGGTCAATCCGCAAGCCGGTCGCGACGCCGCCGCCGCACTGTGGAAGCAGGCAGGCATCACCGATCCGCTCAGCGAGATCGACGCCGCCGAGATCTATGTCCCGTTCTCCTGGTTCGAGCCGATGTGGCTGGAGAACCTGGGCTTCGCCGCGCCGGGTGACGGCTGGAAGCTCACCGATAAGGGTGAAACCGAGATCGGCGGAACACTGCCGGTGAATCCGTCGGGTGGCGTGCTGTCGTCCAATCCGATCGGCGCCTCCGGCATGATCCGTTTCGCCGAGGCCGCCAAGCAGGTGATGGGCCGAGCAGGCGCCTGCCAGGTGGACAATGCCCGCAAGGCACTTGGCCACGCCTACGGCGGTGGGTCGCAGTACTTCTCGATGTGGGTGGTCGGCTCGGAGCGTCCGGCATGAAATTCACCCTCGGGATCGCACTGAGCCCGCTCGAGCAACTGCCCGAGCTGGCTCGCACTGCGGAGGAATGCGGCTTCTCCTCGATCGCGCTGCCCGATTCGCTGTTCTACATGAAATCGGCGGCGGCGAAGTACCCCTATACGCCCGACGGCAGCCGTTTCTGGGGCCCGGACACCCCATGGGTCGATCCGCTGATAGCCGCGACCGCCATGGCCGCGGTGACCACTCGGCTGCGCTTCTACACGAATGTTCTGAAGCTCGGCTCCCGCAATCCGCTGCTGCTGGCCCGCCAGGTCGGCTCAGTGGCGAATTTGTCGGGAAACCGATTCGGGTTCGGCGTCGGTATCGGTTGGGCGCCGGAGGAGTTCGAGTGGTGCGGCGTGCCCTTCGCGCGCCGCGGCGCCCGGGTCGACGAGATGATCGATGTCATCAAACTGGTGCTTGCCGGTGGGATGGTCGAATACCACGGCGAGTTCTTCGATTTCGAGCCGTTGCAGATGAGCCCGGCACCGACCGAACCGGTGCCGTTCTACATCGGCGGCCACACCGACGCGGCCCTGCGCCGGGCGGCGCGGGTCGGCGACGGCTGGACCTCGGCCATGATGAAGTTCGACCAGCTCCGCGAAACCATTGACACACTTGGACGGTTGCGCGCGGAGTACGGCCGCGCCGATAAGCCGTTCGAAATCCAGGCGGTCTGTATCGATAAGTTCGGCCGATCCGGTTATCAGGATCTGGCCGGCGCCGGTGTCACCGACGCGATCGTGGTCCCGTGGGTGATGGATGGCATCGGGTTCGATGGCGAACTGGCCGCCAAACAGGAGTCGCTGCGCAAGTTCGCGGCGGCGAATATCGACGATCCGATCATCTGAGGCCGACCAGAAGGGCAGCTATGACCGTCGACTCCTCCCCTATCACCGACCACCCGGCGCGCGCCGCGGGTATGGCCTCCCAGGCAGCCGTTCGGGCCCGCGATAAAGAGGCCTGGCTGGATCTGTTCGCGGCCGATGGCATCGTCGAAGATCCGATCGGGCCCTCGGGATTCGATCCGGAGGGCCTCGGCCACCGTGGTCGCGACGCCATCTCGGCGTTCTGGGACAAGGCGATCGCGGCCACCGAGTCGATCGAGTTCTTGTTCGGCGATTCGTTTGCCTGCGGTTCGGAAGTCGCCTTCACCGGGTTGATCCGCAGCACGGTCGGCGGACACGTGATCGATGCCGAGGGCGTGTTCACCTATCGGGTCGACGCGGCGGGCAAGATCGCCGCGTTGCGTGCGTACTGGGAGGTCGATCGGGCCATGGCGACGGCGCGAAAGGCCGGCTGAGCCGAAACGACCGGTCGGCCGAGCCGGCTGCCGCGCCGCTCCTGGCCGAATCGCAACGATGCCCCTCGATCCGCGGATCGAGGGGCATCGTCGTTTCGTTCGACGGACAGTGATTGTCAGTCGGCGGACTGGCCGGTGACCGGACAGGCCTTGTAGTCGACCTGGAATTCCTTGATGCCGTTGAGCCAACCCGACCGCAGTCGCTTCGCATCGGCCAGCTTGCTGATATCGGGCAGGTGATCGGCGATCGCATTGAAGATCAGATCGACCTCGAGACGTGCCAGGTTCGCCCCGACACAGAAATGCGCACCGGTGCCGCCGAAGGACAGGTGCTGATTGTCCTCGCGCATGATGTCGAACTTCTCCGGATTCTCGAAAACGTCCTCATCGAAGTTGGCCGAGCGGTACAGCATGACCACCCGCTGGCCCTTCTTGATCTGCACACCGCCCAGCTCGACGTCCTCCAGGGCGGTGCGCTGGAACGAGGTCACCGGAGTGGCCCAGCGGATGATCTCATCGGCTGCGGTGGCCGGGCGTTCCTTCTTGAACAGCTCCCACTGGTCGGGGTGCTCCAGGAACGCCATCATGCCGTGGGTGATGGCATTGCGAGTGGTCTCGTTACCCGCCACCGCCAGCATGATGACGAAGAATCCGAACTCCTCCTCGGAGAGCTTGTCGCCATCGATATCGGCCTCGATCAACGTGGTCACGATGTCATCGGCCGGACACTTCTTGCGCTCAGCGGCCATCTGGTAGGCGTAGCCGAGAATTTCCGCCGAGGCCACGACCGGATCGGCGTCGTTATCGGGATCGTCGTAGCCGGTCATATCGTTCGACCACTGGAAGACACGCATGCGGTCCTCCTGCGGGACACCGATGAGTTCGGCGATGGCCTGCAACGGAAGTTCGCACGCGATCTGGGTGACGAAGTCGCCGGAACCGGATTCGGCAGCCGCCTTCACGATGGCCTCGGCGCGTGCCGAGAGCTCGGCGCGCAAGCCATTGATCGCGCGCGGGGTGAAGCCACGAGAAATGATCTTGCGCAGTTTGGTGTGCTCGGGAGCGTCCTTGTTGATCAGGACGAACCGCTGCAGCTCGATCTGCTCGCGGGTGATGTCATCGTTGAATCGCGGAATCGCGGTGTTCTCGTAGGTGGAGAACACATCGCTGCGCCGCGAGACCTCTTTGACATCGGCGTGCTTGCTGACGACCCAGAACCCGTCGTCATGGAACCCGCCGACCTCCGGTGGCTGCGGGTTCCACCACACCGGGGCGGCCCGGCGTAGCTCGGCGAACTCCTCGACCGGAATACGGTGGGCATAGATTTCGGGATCGGTGACATCGAATCCGTTCGGCACATCGGGCCGAACCGTTCGAGGGGCTACCACCACTTGCCTCCTTCGCGATACCGCGACCGCGAACCCACGGGCCAGTGAATCCGTTCGACCACGGAACTGAAACACGTTCTACAATTATTGAAGCACAGGCGGGAAAACTAGGAAAGAAACCGGACAGATCCGCCTGTGACAAGTGTCAGGAACACGTTCCAGTTCTGTCCACGAGGAAAGGTTGGAGATGGGTACACCCGTCATCGTCGAAGCCGCCCGCACCCCGATCGGCAAGCGCCGCGGCTGGCTGTCCGGCCTGCACGCGTCCGAGCTCATCGGCGTCGCCCAGCGTGGCCTGCTCGACCGCGCACATCTTGACCCCGCCCTCGTCGAGCAGGTCATCGGCGGCTGCGTCACTCAGGCCGGCGAGCAGTCCAACAACGTCACCCGGGTCGGCTGGCTGCACGCGGGACTCCCCTGGCAGGTCGGCTGCACCACCATCGACGCCCAGTGTGGCTCGGCCCAGCAGGCCAACCATCTGATCGCCGGACTCATCGCCACCGATGCCATCGAGATCGGCATGGCTTGTGGCGTCGAGGCGATGAGCCGGGTTCCGCTCGGCGCCAACGTCGGCGAGAACGCGGGCCCGCGCAGGCCCGCGTCGTGGGATATCGACCTGCCCAACCAGTTCGAGGCCGCCGAACGAATCGCCAAGCGGCGCGGCATCACCCGTGACGACGTGGACGCACTCGGCGTGCGCTCGCAGCGGCTGGCCGCACAGGCCTGGGCCGAGGGACGCTTCGACCGCGAGGTGCTCACCGTGACCGCTCCCGTCGCCGACAAGGAAGGCAACCTCACCGGCGAGAAGATGGACGTCACCCGCGACCAGGGCCTGCGGGAGACCACAACCGAGAGCCTGGCCGGCCTGAAGCCGGTGCTCGAGGGTGGCATCCACACCGCCGGTACGTCCTCGCAGATCTCCGACGGCGCCGCCGCGGTCCTGCTGATGGACGAAAAGGCCGCGCGCCGCGAAGGTTTGACGCCGCGGGCGCGCATCGTCACCCAGTGCCTGGTCGGTTCGGAACCCGAATTCCACCTCGACGGCCCGGTGCAGGCCACCACCCGCCTATTGGAGCGCTCCGGAATGAGCATCGGCGATATCGATCTGTTCGAGATCAATGAGGCGTTCGCCTCGGTGCCGCTGTCGTGGGCGTCGGTACACAAGCCCGATATGGACCGGGTGAACGTCAACGGTGGCGCGATCGCGCTCGGCCATCCGGTCGGCTCCACCGGATCCCGCCTCATCACAACGGCTTTGCACGAGCTGGAGCGCTCCGATCGCAGCATCGCAATGGTGCTCATGTGTGCCGGTGGCGCACTCGCGACAGGCACGATCATCGAGCGGTTGTAGGCGTTTCAACCAATTCCCCGGTGTAAGTTGAACGTTCATCTCGGGGGCGGCAAAACGTGTCGTACGCCACACAAACTTCGGTACAGATGAGTAGATGAGGTGTCAGCTAACTTGCGGCTACCGTCGCTCTGACCGGGAAGAACCCCGCGACGGGCTAGAACTTGCTGGCAGGACGGCTCCACAAGAGCCGTTGGTGGAACCCGCAAACGCCACGCTCGGAGCCTCTGCACTGGATACCGACCTGGAAGCTTCAAGGAAATTCGGAATCAGGCGTAGGTTTTCAGTTACTGAGCCGCTAATATCAATGATACGTATCCGAGATAACGACTGTTAGTACAGCGAAGGGAATTGGGCGGCTCACAATGGCTGATTTCGCGGCGCGGCTGAACAAGCTGTTCGAAACCGTGCATCCCCCGGGGCGTAAGCCGCACACGAACGCGGAGGTCGCAGCTGCGCTGACGGCCTCAGGGCATCCGATCTCCAAACCGTACCTGTCACAGTTGCGGTCCGGGCAGCGGACCAATCCGTCGGACGAGACGGTGGCCGCGTTGGCGAAGTTCTTCAAGGTCAAGCCGGACTACTTCTTCAACGACATCTACGCCGCCAAGATCGACCATGATCTGGAACTGCTGTCGCAGCTGCAGGGTTACGGACTACGCCGGCTGTCGAGCCGGGCATTCGATCTGTCCGAAGAATCTCAGAATCTACTGACGTCCATGGCGGAGAAACTCCGGGCAAGTGAAGGTCTGCCCGAAGTTCCTCCGGACGGGACCGAATAGACTCTCGCACACCACAACACAGTGCGGCCCAACGGGCCGCACTGTGTTGTGGTGTGTGATCAGCGCCACCCCACAGCGAATACGCGTGCGGTAGTGGGCCGAAAACCGCTGCCCCGGAGCGTGAGCCGCGCCGGAGCAGCGGAAGGACGGAATCGACCCGCCGGGTTCAGCGCTGCGCCTCGGCCGCTGCCGGCTTCCTCTTCTGCTGCTCGCGCGCGGCGGTATCGAAGGCCTGCGCAATCGCATTGACCCAACCGCGCGGACTCACCCCCTCGGGCGGCGCGATCCACCGAGCGTCGACCACCACATCGCCGAGCGGATGACGCGCCCACCGCGCGACGCGATCGGCGCGCTGGGTCACCGAGGCCGGCGGATCGCCGGCCGACACGATCTCCACACCACCACCGGATTGCAGGTAGAGCGCATCCATGATCTGCGCGACCCGGTCGGAAGCCTTCAACTGCGTGGACGTTCCGCCCTGCTCATGTGCCACGACCTCCGGGAAACGCTTCACCAGCACCCGATGCAGCAGCTCGATGCGCCGCAGCAGCAGCCGCGCACGCACCCAGAGCTCGATCACGATCCACACCGCACCGAACGCGATCAACAGGCTCGCGATCTGCCACGCAGGCCAACCCCAGTCCGCCACACCGGGTTCGGCACGTGGGGCATCGATGGCGGCGCGACGGATCTCCACCACCGCCATCACCACCATCAGCGCAGTGCCCGCGGTATAGATCGCGATGCCGCGACCGAGCGCGGTCCAGTCCAGATTGCGCAGACCGGTGACGACGATGAACAGCCCACCCAGCGCAGCGATCACCCAGCCGACAACATGCGTCCACGCCAGCGTCGTCGCGGCTGCGACGGCGCCGACCGCGTAGATCGCCAGCGCGATCTGGCGCAGGTTACGGCGCGATACGACCGGCCATGCGGCCGAGGCGACCACCGAAGTGGCCGTAGTGAACAGCAGCCAAGCCGCGACAACGACACCGTCGGAGGGCATCCCGGAGCGCAGGCCGTCCGGTAGCAGGTTGTCGACCGCAAGTCCCACATCGGGAATCGCAACGGTGGCGGCCAGCGCGACCGCGGACACCGCGATCACGATGGCAACCCGGGCGGTCGTCGCGGGCTTGACCAGCACGCGCCCCACCCGCGCACCGGCTGCCACCCAGACCAGCATGGCCGTCAACCAGAAGGTCATCCAAGAGCCTCATCGAATCGAAGGACCGAGACGCCCGCGCCCCGGTTGTTGAATACGCGCAGCCGCGTCATCAGCATCGCGGCGAAGGTCTCGGCCTCCCACTCGGCCTGTTCGTCCTCACCGTCGTCGACGATCTGCTGATGAGCGCGCTGGCTCAGCATGTAGGCGATCAGATCGTCGCTGGCTTCCAGCGTCACCTCCGGTGCGGGCGCACCCTCGTGGTCGAACACGATGTGCCCCAGCTCATGTGCGAGGGTGTGCTCGCGACTCGGCAGCGCGGTGGCCAGCACGATCACGTCTTTGTCCGGATAGAAGCGGCGCTGACCGCAGACACCGGGGCCGAGGTCGGCATCTGCGATCTCGATCATGCGTTTGCGTTCGGCGGCGATGGCGAGCACCACCTCATCGAGGGTGGTGGCGTCGAAATCGGCCGCGACCGCGCACACCGCGTCCACCGCCGCGGCAACCCGGCGGTAGGACCGCGAACCACTCTGCGCCTTACTCTGTGTCATCGCCGATCACGCACCCGTTCCGAAGAATTCGGCGCGCGCGGCATCGATCCGCGCCTGCGCCGCCGACGCACTCTGGAAGCTGACCGCACCGGAACCCGCTCCGGCCAGGGTGAGCGCGATCAGACCACCGATCACCGTGAGCATCTTCGGCTCCGGCAGACCGTCCTCGGCGC
Organism: Nocardia cyriacigeorgica; assembly: GCF_010868145.1. Lineage (GTDB taxonomy): Bacteria > Actinomycetota > Actinomycetes > Mycobacteriales > Mycobacteriaceae > Nocardia > Nocardia cyriacigeorgica_D. The sequence continues at coordinate 27,198 of NZ_JAAGUY010000023.1, read as the reverse complement.
TGGTGTTGCGCACGTCGGGGTCCGACGGCGCGGCCATCGCGGGCGGTGACGCGGGAGCCGGAGCTGCGGCGGGCGGTGCGGGAGCGGCCGGGGCCGGAGGTGCGACGACCGGCACGGCCGGAATCGCCGGAGCCACCGGCGCGATCACCGGCGGCGCCGGCACCGGAGCAGGCGGAATCGCAAGCGGCGGCAGTGCGGGTACCGGAGGCACCGGCGGGATGGGAAGCAGCAGCAACAACAGCGGAGACGCCGAACCGACCGCCGCGGAGCCGACGGCCGCCGAGCCCACCGCTGCCGAACCCGTTGCGGCCGAACCGATTCCCGCGGAGCCAAGTCCGGCTGAACCGACCGCCGCCGAGCCGGTGCCGAGCGCACCGACGCCCGCCGATCCGACTGCGGCGGAACCTGTACCGAGGGCTGCCGAACCGGTGCCAAGGGCCGCGGAACCCGTCGCGAGCGCTCCGACTCCGGCTGAACCCACCGCCGCCGAGCCGGTGCCGAGCGCACCGACGCCCGCGGATCCGACTGCCGCCGAGCCAGTGCCGAGCGCGGCACCCAGCCCGACCGAACCGAAACCGAGAATCGTACCGAGAGAGGAAGATCCGGCGGCGAGACCAGCACCGAGTCCGGCCGACCCCGCGGCGGCGGAGCCGGCAGCTGCGGAGCCCGCGGCGGCTGATCCAGCTCCGGCCGAGCCGGTACCTGGACCGGCGACGTCTGTCGGTTCGATGCCCGCGTCAACCGATTGCCGACCGGGGATGGTCAGCGGTTGCCATTCCTCGCCCTTGTCATCGACCGGGACGGCTCCGTTGGTCGCGTTCGCACCGTTGCCGGCATCCGGCGCGGCGCCATTCCCCGCGTTCGCGCCAGGGGCGTTGCCCGCGTTCGCCTCCGGGTTGGCGCCGGCGCCGCTGCCCGAGTTCGGCAGCAGCCCGTTGCCCGCGTTCGCCGGGTTCGGCACGGCACCGTTGCCCGGATTCGGGGCGCTGTCCCCGCCCTGCCCGGAACCACCCGGCTGGGCCTCTGCCGCTACCGGGCCGAGTAGCCCGAGGCAGCCGACGGCCCCCGCTACCGCGAGCACACGCGTAAAGCGACCAATGGCCATGCGACGGCCTTCCCCTCATAGAGACTGCGCAGAACTTCGCCCGGCCACACGCACACCCCGGACTTCAACAACGGTTGCCCATAGTAAACCGTGGGCTCCGGACCGCGCAGGAGTACCGCCCGCAGACGGGCGACGGTCGACCGGCCCTTCCCATTGCCTGGACGGCGTAAACCATGTCCGTCGAGGCCGGAGGCTCGCCGCGCGGACCCGGGCACGAGGGACCTGACGGTCGGTTTGCTGGCGAGGTCGATTCCGCGCCGGTCGAACCCGCGGTGTGCAGTCGGTCACAGCATCGGCCGAGACGCTCCGGACTCCGGCACAGAACGGCCGCCGCGTCGGCACACTGCACCCGCCCCACCTGGCGGGCATCGGAGGCACTACCACCGGGCACGAAGCGATACGCCGGGAGCGACATCACGCTGAGACCATCACTACGGGCGGCAATACGTTGGCGCCCAGGATCTTCCGATGGCAGCCATAACAGCCCTGCGGCGGCGGACCGGAATGCCGGTCCCCCGCCGCAGGGCCTGTCCAGCTCCGGCTGGATTACGCGCCGTAGACCGGCTCGGGCGGGTTGGCCTTGGCGAGCAGGTCGGCGACGACCGGACCGAGTTCGGCCGGATCCCAGCGGGCGCCGCGGTCGACGGGGACGCCGTGGCGCCAACCCTCGGCGACGGCGACCTTTCCGCCTTCGACCTCGAACATGCGGCCGGTCACGCCGGCGGACTCGGAGCTGCCGAGCCAGACGACCAGCGGGGAGACGTTCTCGGGGGCCATGGCGTCGAAGCCCTCCTCGGGCGCGGCCATATCGTCGGCGAAGACGGTTTCGGTCATCCGGGTGCGGGCGGCCGGGGCGATGGCGTTGACGGTGACGCCGTAGCGGCCGAATTCCGCGGACGCGGTGAGGGTGAGACCGGCGATGCCTGCCTTGGCCGCGCCGTAGTTGCCCTGGCCGACGCTGCCCTGCAGACCGGCACCGGAGCTGGTGTTGATGATGCGGGCATCGACCGGGCGGCCAGCCTTGGACTCACCGCGCCAGTATTCGATGGCGTGACGCATGGTGGCAAAATGGCCCTTGAGGTGCACGCGAACGACGGCGTCCCATTCGTCCTCGGCCAGATTGACCAGCATCCGATCGCGGACGAAACCGGCATTGTTGACCAGCACATCCAGCCCGCCGAAGGTGTCGACGGCCTGGCGGATGAGCCGGCGCGCGCCCTCCCAGTCCGCGATGTCGTCACCATTGGCGACGGCCTCCCCGCCGAGCGCGCGGATCTCGGCGACAACCTGTTCGGCCGGGGTCTCGCCGGTATCGGCGCCATTGAGCGCGGAGCCGAGGTCGTTGACGACCACCTTCGCACCCGCAGCGGCAAACGCAAGCGCGTGCGCGCGGCCGATGCCTCGGCCGGCGCCGGTGACGATCACGGTACGTCCGGCGCAGATCCCACTGGTTTCCATCGTGTTCCTAATCTCTTCGCAGCGGTTTGTGGGCGATCAGGCCGGTCCGGTATAGGCCGGTGGCGCTGACCAGGTCTGATCGGCTAGGGCTTCGGCGCGCCATTCGGCGTGGCCGCGTTCGCGGTAGCGGCGTCAAGGAAGGCCGGGCGCTCACCGCCGCCGTGCACCTCGAGGGTCGCGCCACTGACGTAGCCGGCCAGCGGTGACGCGAGGAAGGCCACGCAGCGGCCGATGTCTTCGGGGCGGGCCAGACGACCGAGCGGGATGGTGGCGCCAACCGCCGCCACACCATCGGCGTCGCCATAGTGCATCTGGCTGAGTTCGGTTTCCACCGGGCCCACCACCAGCGAGTTCACCCGGACCTTCGGCGCCCACTCCACAGCGAGCGAGGCGGTGAGGCTGTCGACGCCGGCCTTGGCGGCACCGTAGGCGGCGGTGCCCGGCGAGGCCCGGTGGCCGCTGACGCTGGAGATATTGACGATGGAGCCGCCGTCCGGTTGCGCCTGCATCACCGCATTGGCGATCTGGGAAACGAGCAGCGGCGCGAGCAGATTCAGCTCGACGATCTTGGCGTGGAAGTTCTTGCTGGCATCGGCGGCCAGGGCGAACGGGGCGCCGCCCGCATTGTTCACCAGGTGGTCGAGGCGGCCGTGCCTGGCGACGACGGTGTCGATCATCTCGCGCACCGCATCGCCGTCACGGACATCGCAGGGCAGGAATTCGGCCTGCCGTCCCTCGTACTCCACTGGGGCGTCTCCAGGACGGCGTGCGCAGGCCAGCACGGTCGCGCCCGCGGCGAGCAGGGCCCGGCTCACGCCGGCGCCCACACCGCGAACACCGCCGGTTACCAGAACGACGCGTCCGGACAGATCGATTTCGAGTGCCACCGTGCTAACCTACCAAGCAATTGCTTGCTTAGCCAAGGTTCGCTCACGATGGGAACTGCGATGGGGATCAACCGTCACACCGAATCAACCGGCATCACCGTCATCACGGTCGACTATCCGCCGGTCAACGCCATACCCTCGGACGGCTGGTTCGCACTCGCCGACGCACTGCGCGAGGCAGGCCGCGATCAGGAGACCAAAGTGGTGGTCCTGCGCGCAGAAGGTCGCGGGTTCAACGCGGGCGTGGATATCAAGGAGATGAATCAGGACACCGGGCACACCGCCCTGATTCGCGCCAACCACGGGTGCTTCGAGGCGTTCGCCGCCGTCTACGACTGCCAGGTCCCGGTGATCGCCGCCGTCAACGGCTTCTGCCTCGGCGGCGGCATCGGCCTGGTCGGCAATGCCGATATCGTCGTCGCCTCCGATGACGCCACCTTCGGTCTGCCCGAGGTCGACCGCGGCGCGCTCGGGGCGGCCACTCACCTGTCGCGGCTGATCCCCCAGCACTTGATGCGGGCCATGTTCTACACGGCGGGCACCCTCACCGCGCAGCAGCTGCACCACTACGGCTCGGTGCTCCAGGTGGTACCGCGCGCCGAGCTCGACGCCGCCGCCATGGACGTCGCCAAGAACATCGCCAACAAGGACGGCCGCGTCATCCGCGCCGCCAAACGCGCACTCAACGGCATCGACGTGCAGGACGTGCATCGCTCCTACCGCTATGAGCAGGGCTTCACCATGGAGCTCAACCTCGCCGGTGTGGCCGATGAGATCCGGGCGCGCTTCGACGACGACCTGGCCGCGCAGAAGAAAGGGAAGTAGGAAATCATGCGCGACAAGCAAATGACGCTCGACGAGGTCGTCGGCGAACTGCGGAGCGGAATGACCATCGGCCTCGGTGGCTGGGGTTCGCGACGCAAGCCGATGGCCCTGGTCCGGGCACTGCTGCGGTCGGACATCACCGATCTGACCGTCGTCACCTACGGCGGGCCCGACCTGGGCCTGCTGTGCTCGGCGGGCAAGGTGCGCAAGGCGTACTACGGATTCGTGTCGCTGGACTCGGCTCCGTTCTACGACCCGTGGTTCGCCAAGGCCCGGACCGAGGGCGCGATCACTGTGCGCGAGATGGACGAGGGCATGATCAAGTGCGGCCTTCAGACTGCCGCCGCCCGTCTGCCGTTCCTGCCCATCCGCGCAGGCTTGGGTTCGGCAGTGGTGGATTTCTGGGAAGGCGAACTGAAGACGGTTCAGTCGCCGTACCCGACCGACGGCAAGACCGAGACCCTGATCGCCATGCCCGCCCTGAATCTGGATGCCGCGTTCGTGCACCTGGATCTGGGCGATAAGCACGGCAATGCCGCCTACACCGGCGTCGACCCCTACTTCGACGACCTGTACTGTCTGTCGGCCGAGCGGCGCTATCTGTCGGTGGACCGCCTGGTCGAGACCGAGGAACTGGTGAAGGCCGTTCCGCAGCAGTCGATCATCCTCAACCGCATGATGGTCGACGGTGTGGTCGAGGCGCCGGGTGGTGCGCACTTCACCTTCTCCGGCAGCTACGGCCGCGATGAGAAGTTCCAGCGCCACTATGTGGAGGCCGCCAAGACGCCCGAATCGTGGGCCGAGTTCACGGCGCGCTACCTGGATGTGTCCGAGGACGAATACCAGGCCGCCGTCCGCGCTTTCGCCGAGGAGCAGAAATGACCACAGCATCGCAGAGCGATTCCGTGAGGGGCGGCGGCCGGGGCTCGGGTGGGCGCGACACCGCAACCATCACACGTGCCGAGGTCTGTGTCGTCGCCGCGGCCGAGATCTTCCGTGGCGCGGGCGAGATCATGGCCAGCCCGATGTCCACCGTCACCACCATCGGCGCCCGGCTGGCGCGGCTGACCTTCGAGCCGGATCTGCTGCTCTCCGACGGTGAGGCGCTGCTGTTCGCCGAGGTTCCGGCCATCGGCGGCAAGGCTCCCGTCGAGGGCTGGATTCCGTTCTCCAGGGTGTTCGATGTGGTCGCCTCCGGCCGCCGCCACGTCGTCATGGGCGCGAATCAGCTGGACCGCTACGGCAATCAGAATCTGTCGGCCTTCGGCCCGCTGCAGCAGCCGACCCGCCAGATGTTCGGCGTGCGCGGCGCCCCGGGGAACACCATCAACCACGCGACCAGCTACTTCGTGCCGCGGCACAACAAGCGTGTGTTCTGCGAGACCGTCGACGTCGTCTCCGGAATCGGTTACGACAAGATCGATCCCGAGAATCCCGCCTACCGGTTCCATCACCTGCACCGCGTGGTGAGCAACCTCGGCGTCTTCGACTTCGGCGGCCCCGGCCACACGATGCGCGCACTGTCGCTGCATCCCGGCGTGACCGCCGACGAGGTCGCCGAGAACACCTCGTTCGACATCGCCGAGCTGGGCGAGGCGGGCGAAACCCGGCTGCCGACCGAGGAAGAGTTGCGGATCATTCGCACCGTTCTCGACCCGAAGGGGTTCCGCGAGAAGGAAGTGACGGCATGACTCGGCTACGGACTCCGCTGACCGAACTGGTCGGCATCGAGCACCCGATCGTGCAGACCGGTATGGGCTGGGTCGCCGGCCCGCGGCTGGTCGCGGCCACCGCGGAGGCCGGCGGGCTCGGCATTCTGGCCTCGGCCACCATGACCTACGACGAACTCGAAGCTGCCATCGCGAAAACCAAATCGCATACGTCGAAGCCGTTCGGTGTGAACATCCGCGCCGACGCGTCCGACGCAGGTGAGCGCATCGACCTGCTGATCCGGGAGAAGGTCAAGGTTGCTTCCTTCGCCCTTGCACCAAAGCAGGATCTGATCGCGAAGCTGAAAGACGCCGGTGTCGTGGTGGTTCCGTCGATCGGCGCGGCCAAGCATGCGGTGAAGGTGGCGTCCTGGGGCGCGGATGCGGTGATCGTGCAGGGCGGCGAGGGTGGCGGGCATACCGGTCCGGTGGCCACCACGCTGCTCCTGCCGTCCGTGCTCGATGCGGTCGACATTCCCGTGGTCGCGGCAGGTGGTTTCTTCGACGGCCGCGGCCTGGCCGCAGCACTCGCCTACGGCGCCGCGGGCATCGCGATGGGTACGCGATTCCTGCTGACGCAGGAAAGCCAGGTCCCCGACGCGGTGAAGCAGGAATACCTGAACCGCCACCTCCAGGACACGGTGGTTTCGCTCAAGGTCGACGGCATGCCGCACCGCGTGCTGAACACCGAATTGGTGCAGCGCCTGGAGCATTCGGGCAACTGGCGCGGCCTGACCGCCGCAGTCGCCAATGCCGCCAAGTTCAAGAGCATGACCGGCATGAAGTGGTCCACCATGGTCCGCGACGGTCTGGCCATGCGTAAGGCCAAGGACCTCACCTGGTCGCAGGTCATCATGGCCGCGAACACGCCGATGCTGCTGAAGGCGGGTCTGGTCGAGGGCAATACCGAGGCGGGCGTGCTCGCCGCAGGCCAGGTCACCGGCATCATCGACGATCTGCCGACCTGTCAGGAACTCATCGACCGCATCATTCGCGATGCGGTCGCGCGGATCGACCAGATATCCGCGCTTACCAACGACGCCCAGGCGATCCCCGGCGCGTCGAAGTAACCGAGTCTGCTCGGTCACCGGTCAGGCGGTCTCCCTTCACGGGAGGCCGCCTGACGTCGTTCGACCGGGCACCTTCCCGCAGGTGGTGTCGAAAACTGATTGCGAGGCCTCCGATTTCCCACGTATACCGAAAGGATGCGTATCGGAATTGTGGGGTTGCTGCGGGGTCTGTACATGGCGGAGTGGGCGGAGAGGATCGGGTTGGAGGTGACCGCGATCTGTGACCGTGACTCCGAACGTCTGGCTGCCGCGCACGAGCGATTCCCTTCGGCTCGGGCGAGTGCGGATTGGGCCGAACTGCTGGTGGCGGACCTGGACGGTGTAGTGCTCGCCAATGATTTCGACGCGCATGCGGAGTTGGCCATCGCGTTCCTCGACCGCGGGATACATGTGCTGTCGGAAACGGCAGCCTGCAGCTCCGAGGAGGAGGGGCGAAAACTCATCGCCGCCGCCGAGCAGTCGACGGCGACCTACTCGTTCGCCGAAAACTATGTCTTCCATCCGCATACGCGAGTGTTGCGCGAGTCGGTGGAATCCGGCGAGCTCGGCGGTGTCGTCTCGGTCGAGGCCGACTATCTGCACAGCCTGTCGCCGCAGGACACCGCCGGACTCATCGGCGACCCGGCGCACTGGCGTGGCCGTATCGCGCCGACCGCGTATTGCACGCACACCGTTTCCCCGCTGCTGCACCTCACCGGCGCATGGCCGGTCGAGGTCAGCACCTTCCCGGTCGGCCCCGATCGTGACCGGCCGGCCGCCGTGGTGCTCGTCATCCGCCTCTCCGACGGCACCCTTGCCCAGGCTCGCCACGGCTTTCTCGCCGGCGAAACCGACAGCCACTGGAGCTGGATATCGGTGCGCGGTGCCCACGGGCTCGCCGAATCGATGCGCACGTCCGGCGAAAGCGCCTGGTCGGTACGGGTACGCACGGAAGGCTGGGCGCAGCCCGACGGGCAGACCCGGGAGGAGGTTCGCGAACCTCGCCACTACCAGGTGAGCGGCGAACCGATCGATCGGATGGCCGAGGGCACCGTCGCGGTACTGGAGGGATTTCGCGCGTCCATCGAACGCGGTGCGGCGCCGCTGATTCCGGTACGCCCCGCGGTCGCGGCCTCACTGGTCGGAATTGCCGGCGCGATATCGCTCGCTAGCGGCTCTGCGCCCGTCCGCGTGCCGAGCGTATCCGCCTGAACGGATTCGGTCGAACTCGCTCGCGGGTCAGACGGCAGTCGCGGTGCTGATGGCGAGACCTTCGGCGGCCCTATCGATCACATCATCGAGTACGTCCCGAGACCGCAGCAGATCGTTGATGGTGCGGTCGATACGGGCGCGCTCGATTTCGAGTTCGGCGACCAGGTCCGGGGTCGCGAGTTCATTGGCTCGGCCATCGGCATCACGCATACACGGCAGGATCTGGGCGATCTTCTTACTGGACAGCCCTGCGGCATAGAGCTCCTGAACATGGATCACCCGGTCCACCGCCATCCCTGGGTAGTCGCGGTGGCCGCCCGGGGTCCGTCCGGAGACCAGCAGACCCTGCTCCTCGTAGTAGCGCAACGAACGTTCACTGACACCGGTTCGCCTCGCCAGTTCACCGATTCGCATCCGCGACCTCGCTTTTCACATTCCGACTTGATTCTCACATTGATGTGAAGTTTTACCGTATCGGCATGACGAACGCAGCACGAACCACCAACCTTTTCGACACCGCCACCCTGGGCACGCTCCAGCTCCCGAATCGGTTGATCATGGCCCCGATGTCACGTCAGCGCGCCGACGCCGACGGCACCCCGAACGCACTCATGGCCGCCTATTACGCACAGCGCGCCGGTGCCGGACTGATCGTCGCCGAAGCCGCGACGCCGAACCTGGTCGGCAAGACCTTCGCCGGGATCCCGGCGATCTACGCCGACAGCCATATCGCGGGCTGGCGGCAGGTCACCGATGCCGTGCGTACGCGGGGCGGGCGGATGTATCTGCAATTGCAGCACGGCGGCCGGATCGGGCACCCGGACAACACCGGTCTGACACCGATTGCACCGTCGCCGATTCCGCTGCCCGGCACGGTATACACCGCCGACGGCTCCAAGGATGCCGTTGTCCCCCGTCAGATGACAATCGACGAAATTCACGCGACCGTCGCCGACTTCGCGGCGGCGGCTCGCAACGCCGTCGCGGCCGGCTTCGACGGCGTCGAAGTGCACAGCGCCAACGGCTTTCTGCTGCATCAATTCCTGTCCGACAACACCAATCAGCGCACCGACGATTACGGCGGGTCGGTCGACAACCGGATCCGGTTCACCGTCGAAGTCGTCGAAGCCGTCGCCGCCGCGATCGGCCCCGAGCGGGTAGGTGTGCGTATCGCACCCGCGGTCACCGCCAACGGAATCGCCGAAAGCGATACCGCCGAGCTGTATCCCGCGCTGGTCGAGGCATTGAACGGCCGGGGACTTTCCTACCTGCATGTGGTGTTCGCCGACCCGGCATCGCCCGTCTTCGGGCAAATCGCCGCCCACTGGCAGGGCACACTGATCGCCAACCCGTACCTCGGTTGGGGCGAACCGCTGCCCGACGATGGCGGCAAGGCCAGAGCCGAGGAGCTGCTCGCCGCCGGCGCGGACCTGGTCTCGCTGGGCCGATCCTTCCTCGCCAACCCGGATCTGGTGGACCGCCTCCGTTCCGGAGCACCGATCAACCAGACCAGGGACGCCTATTTCTACGGCGGAAGCAACCTCGGCTACACCGACTATCCAGAACTCGCGGCCGCGGCGGTATGAGCGCCGGTCAGATCCGCTCGATGATGGTCACGTTGGCCGTGCCGCCACCCTCACAGATGGTGAGCAGGCCATAACGGCCGTTGATCCGCTCGAGCTCGTTGAGCAGGGTGGCGAACAGCTTGGCGCCGGTGGCGCCGAGCGGGTGACCGAGAGCGATGGCACCGCCGTTGACGTTCACCTTCTCCGGATCCGCGCCGGTCTCCTTCAGCCAAGCCAGCACCACAGGGGCGAAGGCCTCGTTGATCTCGACCACATCGATATCGTCGATGGTCAGCCCGGCCTTCTCCAGCGCCCACTTGGTGGCCGGGATGGGCGCGCTGAGCATGAAGATCGGGTCGGCGCCGCGGGCGCTGACGTGCACGATGCGCGCACGCGGGGTGAGGCCGTACTCCTGCACCGCCCACTCGGAGGCGAGCAGGGTCGCGCTGGCGCCGTCGGAGATCTGCGAGGCGACGGCCGCGGTGAGCGGGCTGCCCTCGGCGAGCGCGGGCAGCGAGGCCATCTTCTCCAGGCTGGTCTCGCGCGGGCCCTGATCGATCCAGAAATCGCCGACCGGAACGATCTCGCGATCGAAGCGGCCGTCCTTGATCGCGTGGCGGGCGCGCTCATGGCTGCGCAGCGCCCAGCGCTCCATGTCCTCGCGGCTGATGCCCCACTTCTCGGCGATCAGCTGCGCGCCGTGGAACTGCGACACCTCGCCGGTGCCGTAGCGGTGATCCCAGCCCTGCGCTCCGACGAACGGCGATTCGTAGCCGTATTCCTTACCCGCGAGCATGGCCGCCGAGATCGGGATGGCGCTCATGTTCTGCACACCACCGGCGACGATCACCTCGGCGGTACCGCTCATGATGGCCTGCGCGCCGAAGTTGATGGCCTGCTGGCTGGAACCGCACTGCCGGTCCACCGTGACGCCGGGAACTTCTTCCGGATAGCCGGCCACCAGCCAGGCGGTGCGGCCGATGTTGCCTGCCTGCGGGCCGATGTTGTCGACGCAGCCGACGATGACGTCATCGACCACACCGGGATCGATCGGGTTGCGGTCGAGCAGACCACGCAGGGCTGCGGCACCGAGATCGGCCGGGTGCACGCCGGCCAGCGCACCACCGCGCTTGCCGACGGGGGTGCGCACCGCGTCGATCACGTACGCCTCGCGCAGCGGGGTGTAGGGGCGGCGCGAACCGGAAGGTGTTGACATGAACAGACTCCTACGTGGTGTGCTCGGGCACGGTCAGCCCGTCGAGCACGATGGTCAGATATTGCTTGGCCAGGTTGTCTACGGTGACCGGACCGCCCGGCTGGTACCAGCGCACCGCGACCCAGACGGTGTCGCGCAGGAACCGGTAGGCAAGCTCGATATCGAGCTCGGCCCGGAAGCTGCCGTCGCGGACGCCGTTGGTGAGCACCTGATGCCAGAGGGCGCGGAACTCCTTGTTGTATTCGTCGATGTAGGTGAAGCGTTCGACGCCGCGCAGGCGTTTGGCCTCGGCCTGGTAGATGGCGACCGCGGCGTGCGAGCGGTCGAACGATTCGTATGAGGCCAGTACCAGCGCCTCGAGGGTGTCGCGGGAACTCAGCCCGGACTCGACGATTTCTCGGTAGCGGCCGAACAGGTCGTCGAGGAAGCCGCGCAGGATTTCGTCGACCATCGATTCCTTGGAATCGAAATGGTGGTACAGGCTGCCCGATAGGATTCCGGCCGCGTCGGCGATATCGCGCACGGTGGTGGCGCGCAGACCCCGCTCTGCGAACAGGTTGGCCGCCAATCCGAGCAGTTCGTTGCGCCGGGCTGATTTGGACGGGTCTGGTGCGGTCACCCGGCCATAATACAACCAAGCATTTGCTTGGGGTAGTGGGTAGAGATTTTCAGCGCGCGGAGTACCGCAGCGGCGACGACATCGACAAGTCCGCCAGCAGCCGGTCGCAGATGACGATCGGCGAGATTCCGGCGCGCATCATGCGCATCACCAGAGCCAATCGCCGTTCACAGCTGTCCCATTCGACCGTCAGAGGTTTGCGGCCGGGACCGGCGTCGACGGTCGCCATGACCCGCGGCGGACCGTACCGCGTCGGCTCCTCGATCAGTTTCAACACCATGCCACGCTGCCAGGCCTGGTAGGTGTCCATATCCGCGCCGACGACAAGTTTGTCGGTGGCGGCGCACAGACCCTGAGCGATCTCATCGGAGAAGGTGACGCGGTCGAAACGGAACTTGCGTGACCTGCGCACCACGTCGAGCAGATCGGCGCGCACCTCGTAGAGCCGTTCGATCTGCCCGGTCCTGCGCCGCTCGCCCGCACCACCGCTGCCCACCCCGATGCGACGCGCACGCGCCCGCTCCCGCGCCATATCGGCGCGCAGCGCACCGCGGGGATCACTGGCGATGTCGTTCTCGTCGACGGCGTAGGAGTCGAGAATGCGGCCCGCCCGCGCTGCCACGGTCGATTTGCGCTTGTGGGCGAGCAGCTGCGCACCGAAGGCCAATGCGGCCAGGACCAGGGATTCCTGCCTACGCCTGGCTAGCACGACGTCACGCACCAACTCGAGTTCGAGTTGCTCACGTGTGGGCTTTTCTCGGGCAGATCGGCGGTCAAGGCCCATAGCCATCGCCCCTCCGGTGTGCGATCCCGACCCCAACCAGCATCGCATAACCGGCCGAGCAAGACCCGCCCTTTTCGGCCAGCACACCAGCATTCCCACGCAATGCCTGATTTCGCACGGTCCGGGTAACTCACCGGGCACGGGCTAACCCGGCCACACCCCCACCGACACTCGCCAGCGCTACCGATCCAGCACCTGAGTCTGGCCAAGAAACGCGGAGAGGCGGGACCGCCGCTGCTCAAGCGCGCTGGCTGCTGATGGAGACGATCTCGCCGGTCAGGTATGTGGTGTAGTCGCTGGCCAGCATGGCGATCGTGGCCGCGACCTCCCATGGTTCGGCGGCCCGGCCGAAGGCCTCACGTTCGGACAGCCGATCGAGCAGCTCGGTGGAGCTGACCTTGTCCAGGAAGGCGTGCCGAGCGATGCTCGGCGCGACGGCATTGATCCGCACACCCAGCTCCGCGGCCTCGACCGCACTGCACCTGGTCAATGCCATGACGCCCGCCTTGGCCGCGGCGTAATGGGCCTGACCGTACTGGGCGCGCCAGCCGAGCACGCTGGCATTGTTGACCACGACACCTCCGTGGCCGGCCTCGCGGAAGTAGGCGAGTTCGGCGCGGGTGCAGCGGAAGGTGCCGTTGAGGGTCACATCGAGCACCCGGTCCCACTGCTCATCGGTCATATCGACCACGGGGGTCTCACCGCCGAGGCCGGCATTGTTGACGAAGATGTCGACCCGGCCCAGCGCCGCGGCGGCGCCGCGCACCAGTTCGTCGACCTGTTCGGTGCTGCACACATCGCAGACGATGGCCTCGACCTTGCGGTCGGGGAATTCGGCACTCAGCTCGGCGCGGGTCTCCCCCAGCCTGCGCTCATGCCAGTCGGAGACGACGACGTCCGCGCCCTCCGACAGCAGCCTCCGCGCCGTCGCCGAGCCGATACCGGTACCGGCTGCGGCGGTGACCACCGCTTTCCGATCGGTCAGCAGACCATGTCCGGCCACCACTGCGGGCGCGACAGACAACGAAACGCTTTCACTCATGACGGACGAGCCTCCCGCGGCAGACCGAGCACGCGCTCGGAGATGATGTTGCGCTGCACTTCGTTCGAACCTCCGTAGATGGTGTCGGCGCGGGTGAACAGGTACAACCGCTGCCATTCGTCGAGATCGTCGTCGGCGGCCACCAGGCCCGCCGCTCCGCGGACAGCCATGGCGAGTTCGCCGAGCCCGCGATGCCAGTTGGCCCACAGCAGTTTCGCGACCGAGGCCTGGCCACCGCCGTCATCGGCACCCGCGTTTTCCATGGTGCGCATGGCGTGCGCGCGCAGTACCCGCAGCCCGACCCAGGCGCGATCGATCTGGTCGGCGATCAGCGGGTCGTCGAGGGCGCCGGTCGTGCGGGCCATTTCCTCGACGCCGGCGAGTTCGCGCTCGAAGCGGATCTGCTGGCCGAGGGTGGAGATGCCGCGTTCGAAGGTCAGCGTGCCCATGGCGATGCGCCAGCCGTCACCGGGCTCGCCGACGACCAGGTCGGCGGTGGTGCGAGCGTCGTCGAAGAAGACCTCGTTGAATTCCGAGGTGCCGGTGAGCTGATTGATCGGGCGCACGGTGACGCCCGGCTGCTTCATGGGAACCAGCAGATAGGACAGGCCTTTGTGCCGCTTGGAGCCGGGCTCGGTGCGCGCGACCACGAAGCACCAGTCGGCAACGTGCGCCAGCGAGGTCCAGATCTTCTGGCCGTTGATCGACCATTCGTCACCGTCCAGCCGCGCCGAGGTGGTGACGGCGGCCAGGTCGGAGCCTGCGCCGGGTTCGGAATAGCCCTGGCACCACAGCTCGCTGACGGTCCGGATACCGGGCAGGAAGCGTTGCTTCTGTGCCTCGGTACCGAAGGCGAGCACGGTCGGGCCGAGCAGTTCCTCACCGACGTGAGAGACCCGCGCGGGCGCGTCGGCCTTGGCGTACTCCTCGTGGAAGATGATCTGCTGCCGGACGGTCGCCTCACGCCCGCCGTATTCCTTCGGCCAGCCAAGGCAGGTCCACCCGGACGCCGCCAGATGGCGATCCCAGGCCAGCCGTTCGTCGAACGCCTCGTGCTCGCGGCCGGGACCGCCGAGGCCACGCAGCTGCTTGTATTCGCCGTTCAGGTTCTCCGTCAGCCATGCCCGGATCTCCGCGCGGAAGGCGGCATCGTCGCCGGTAGCAGCCGATATCGCCGAAGTCGGCCCGCCGTTGCGGCCGGTGTCGGATTCTGAGGTCTGGATCGCACCCACGCCGGTAGGATAACCTACCAAGCACTTGCTTTGTAAGACTCTGGTCTTACTGACCGCACCGACGGTGAGGACAACCCGTGACAACCCCTGCACAGACCACCCCGATGGCGCTGCACGATGCGGCGTACACCTTCGGCACCGCACCGGCCGTGGCCGACGGTGACATACGCCTGGACTGGACACAGTTGCTGGAAGCGGTGCAAGACGTGGCTCGGGCGCTCATCGCACGTGGGGTGGAGCGCGGCGACCGGATCGCGATGTGGGCGCCGAACACCCATCACTGGATCACCGCCGCATTGGCCGCGCACTACTGCGGCGCGGCGCTGGTTCCGCTCAACACCCGCTACACCGCAGACGAGGCGGCCGACGTGCTGCGCCGGGTGCATGCCAAGGCGTTGTTCATCTCCGGGCCGTTCCTACGGCGCGAGCGGCTCACCGAACTGCTGGCCGCCGCGCCTGATCTCGATATCCCGACCATCGTGGTCATCCCGGTCGAGGCACCGATGACGGTCGAGTCGTCATCGGTGGCCTCGGCCGATCCCCGGGTAATCGACTGGTCGGAGCTGCCGCGGGTTGCCGAGCCGGTGACCCGTGAGCAGGCGCGCGAGCGGGCGGAAGATGTCAGCCCCGACGACGTCGCCGACATCCTGTTCACCTCGGGCACCACCGGACGCAGCAAGGGGACGCTGGTCGCGCAGCGGCAGGCGCTGTCGGTGGTGCGCGCGTGGGTCGAGTGCTCGACGCTCGACAGCTCGGACCGCTACCTGATCGTCAACCCGTTCTTCCACAACTTCGGCTATAAGGCGGGCATCCTCGCCTGCCTGGTCACCGGCGCGACGATCGTGCCGCAGGTGGTGTTCGATGTGCCGCAGACGATGCGGATGATCGGCCAGGAGAAGATCACCGTGCTGCCGGGGCCGCCGACGATCTACCAGACCATCCTCGAGTTCCCCGACAGGCAGCAGTACGACCTGAGTTCGCTGCGCGTCGCGGTCACCGGCGCCGCGACGGTCCCGGTGGTACTGATCGAACGGATGCGTTCGGAGCTCGCCTTCGATGTGGTGATCACCGCGTACGGACTGTCGGAATCGGCAGGCTTCGGCACCATGTGCCGAGCCGAGGACGACGCCGAAACCATCGCCAACACCTGTGGTCGCGCCATCGCCGGCTACGAGCTGCGGATCGACACCACCGGTGAGGTGCTGCTGCGCGGACCCAACGTCATGCTCGGTTACCTCGATGATCCCAAGGCCACCGCCGAGACCATCGACGCCGACGGCTGGCTGCACACCGGCGATATCGGCACCGTCGACGAGCGCGGCTACCTGAAGATCACCGACCGGCTCAAGGACATGTACATCAGCGGCGGCTTCAACGTCTATCCCGCCGAGATCGAGCAGGCACTGGCCCGGCTCGACGGCGTCGCCGAATCGGCCGTCATCGGGGTGCCCGATACCCGGATGGGTGAGGTCGGCAAGGCCTATGTCGTGCGCAAACCCGGGTCCGCGCTCACCGAAGAGCAGGTGATCGCCCACGCCACCACCGTGCTGGCCAATTTCAAGGTGCCGCGCGTCGTCGAATTCCGCGACCAGCTGCCCTACAGCGCCGCCGGGAAGGTGCTCAAACGTCAACTACGTGAGGAGAAGTCGTAAATGCCTGCCGAAGAAGCAGCGGTGCCGTTCGAACCGGATGTGGTGATCTATGAGCGCCGCGGCGCGGTCGCTGTCATCACCATGAACCGCCCGGACTACCGCAACGCCCAGAACTCGGTGATGACCTACGCACTCGACGCCGCGTTCGAGCGGGCCGTGGAGGATCCGGAGGTCGGTGTCATCGTGCTGGCCGGCAACGGCAAGCATTTCAGCGCCGGACACGATATCGGCACGCCGGGCCGCGACCATCACGTGCGTTACCCGAACAAGGCCGCCCTGTGGTGGGATCACGTGGACCGGGTCGGTGGCGATCAGCGCTTCGCGCGCGAGACCGAGGTGTACCTCGGGATGTGCCGTCGTTGGCGCGAGATCCCCAAGCCGACCATCGCCATGGTGCAGGGTGCCTGCATCGCGGGTGGACTCATGCTGGCCTGGGTATGCGATCTCATCGTCGCCTCCGAGGACTCGTTCTTCTCCGATCCCGTGGTCCGGATGGGGATTCCGGGTGTCGAGTACTTCGCGCATCCGTGGGTGCTCGGTCCGCGGGCGGCGAAGGAGTTCCTGTTCACCGGTGACCGGTTCAGTGCCGAGCAGGCCAAGGAATGGGGCATGGTCAACCGGGTCGTGCCGCGCGAGGAGCTGGAGACCGAGACCTTCGCACTGGCCGACAAGATCGCGACCATGCCGCAGTTCGGCCTCGCGCTGACCAAGAAGGCTGTCAACCAGGCCGAGGATCTGATGGGGATGCGCGCGGGCATGGACTCGGTGTTCGGCCTGCACCATTTCGCGCACGCCCACAACGCGGAGGTCGGCGCGGACTCCCTCGGCGGTATGAACGCCAAATCAATGAAGGCCACGGCGAGTTCGGCACAGGCCGACGCCACGCAGAACGGGGCGAAATAAGTGGATCTGGATCTGGATAAGGCCACCCGCGACTTCCAGTTGGAGGTCCGCGATTTTCTGGCCGCGAACAAGCCGGCCCAGCCGTTGCCGTCGATGGACACCAAGGCCGGGTTCCAGGCGCATCGGGAGTGGGAGCACACCCTCGCCGAGGCCAGGTACTCGGTGGTGTCGTGGCCGGAAGAGTTCGGTGGACGTGACGCATCGCTGCTGGAATGGGTGCTGTTCGAGCAGGAGTACTACGCGGCGGCCGCGCCCGGCAGGGTGAGCCAGAACGGCATCTTCCTGCTGGCGCCCACCCTGTTCGAGCACGGCACGCCCGAGCAGCTGGCGCGGATCATGCCGCGCATGGCCCGCGGCGACGACATCTGGGCGCAGGCCTGGTCGGAGCCGGAAGCGGGCAGCGACCTGGCCGGTATCCGCTCCACCGCGCGCCGCACCGACGGCGGCTGGCTGCTGAGCGGACAGAAGACGTGGAGTTCGCGTGCGGCCTACGCGGACCGGGCCTTCGGCCTGTTCCGTAGTGACCCGGAAGCCGAACGGCATCGCGGACTCACCTACGTGATGTTCGGGCTGGACGCCGAGGGTGTCACCGTGCGCCCGATTCCGCAGCTCGACGGCGAGCCCGGTTTCGCGGAGATCTTCCTCGACGAGGTGTTCGTCCCGGACTCCGATGTCATCGGCGCCCCCAACGAGGGCTGGCGGGTCGCCATGAGCACCTCCAGCAATGAACGCGGACTGTCGCTGCGCAGCCCCGGCCGCTTCAGCGCCACCGCACAACGGCTGATCGAGCTGTGGTCGAGCACCGAGGACGCGGGCACCGCCGCGCGCGATGCCGTGGTGGACGCCTGGATCGGCAGCGAGGCCTATCGGCTGCACACCTTCGGCACCGTTACCCGGCTGAACGAGGGCGGCAAGCTCGGCGCGGAATCCTCGATCACCAAGGTGTTCTGGTCCGAACTCGATATCGCCATGCACGAAACGGCGCTGGATCTGCTCGGTGACACCGCCGAACAGGCCGGACCGTGGACCGACGGCTACCTGTTCTCGCTGTCGGGCCCGATCTACGCCGGTACCAACGAGATCCAACGCAACATCATCGCCGAGCGGCTCCTCGGCCTACCGAGAGGAGGCGGCCGATGAGGTTCGCACTCAGCCCGGAACACGTCGATTTCGCCGCCAGTGTGCGCAAGCTGCTCGACGCCGGTAAGCCACCCGCCGCGGTCCGCGCCTGGGCTGCGGGTGAGCACGCGGCCGGACGCGCGCTGATCGAACAGCTGGCCGAGGCGGGAGTGTTCGGACTCGCCGTCGCCGAGGAGTACGACGGTATCGGTGCCGAACCGATCGACCTGGTGGTGGCCTTCGGTGAGCTCGGACGCTCGGCGGCGCCGGGACCGCTGGTGGAATCCGCGGCGGCGATTCCCGGTGTGCTGCAAGCGCTTGCCGGGGCTACCGATGCCGAAGGCGAGTCGAGCGCTGCCACACGATGGCTGCCCGGCATCGCGGCGGGAACCACCGTCGGCACCATCGCGTTCGCCACGCCGGCGCGTGGTGCGATCGCGCTTGACGCCGATATCGCGGATGTGATCCTGGTGGCCGACCGCAGCGGTCTGCATACCGCGCGAGTCGGTGAGCAGGTGCGTTCGGTCGATCCGGCGCGGCGGTTGTTCACTGTCGTACCGGACGAGGTGATCGCCGAGGGCGAGCAGGCCGCGAACGCCATCGCCGCCGGTTTCGATGCCGGTGCACTGGCCTGCGCTGCGCAACTGCTCGGCGCAGGCCGCGGCCTGCTCGACGCGGCGACCGAATACGCCAAGCAGCGCAAACAGTTCGGCCGACCGATCGGCGAGTTCCAGGCCGTGAAGCAGAAGCTCGCCGATGTGCTCATCGCCCTCGACCTGGCCGAGCCGCTGCTGCACCGCGCGGCGCTGACCGCAGGCGGTCCAGACCGTAGTCGCGACGTGTCCGCGGCCCTGGTTGCCTGCGGTGATGCCGCCCACCTTGCCGCACGCACCGGCCTCCAGGTGCACGGCGCCATCGGCTACACCGCCGAGTACGACCTGTCGTTGCTGCTCACCAAGGTCACCGCGCTCCGTTCGGCGTGGGGCACACCGGACTTCCACCGCGCGCGCATCGCCGCAGCGCTGCGCGCCGCAGGCAAGAACGGAGATGTTGCGTGATCACCGAGGAGCAGCAGGAACTCGTCGCCGCAGTGCGCGGAGCCGTCGCTCGTAGCGGTGGGCCCGCGGTCGGCCGGGAGGCGCTGGAGAGCGAGCTCGGTTACGACGCCGCACTGTGGCGGACGCTGTGTGAGCAGGTGGGGGTCACGGCATTGGCGATTCCCGAGGAGTACGGCGGGTTCGGGGCAAGCCTGGTCGAATCTCTGCTGGTGGTCGGGGAATTGGGCCGGTCGCTGGCTGGTGTCCCGATGCTCGGGTCGGCGGTGCTCGGCGCGCAGGCGGTGCTGTTGTCCGGGGATTCCGAGGCCTGCGAGCGGTTACTGCCCGAGGTGGCCGAGGGTGCAAGGACGATTGCCGTGTGCTGGGCCGGCGCGGACGGCTGGGACAGCTTCGGCGTCCGTGCCGAGGGCGATACCCTCAACGGCACGGCGCACTACGTCCTCGACGCCAACCATGCCGCGACGTTGATTGTCGTCACCGAGTCCGGCCTGTTCGAGGTCGATCCGGCTGCGGCGGGTATCGAGCGCCGCGCGTCCGCCACCATGGATCCGACGCGCAAGCTCGGCGAGATCACATTCACGAACGTGACCGGGCGCAGGCTCGGCACCGGCGACTCGACGCCGATCATCACCCGGTTGCGCGAGATCGCCTGGGCTGCACTGGCGGCCGAGCAGGTCGGCGCCGCCGAACAGTGCCTGGAGCTGACGGTCGAATTCGCGAAGTCTCGGGTGCAGTTCGGCAGGCCGATCGGTAGCTTCCAGGCGCTCAAGCACCGCATGGCCGATATGTATGTGCTGGTCGAATCCGCCAAGTCCACCTCCTATGCCGCGACGTTCGCGGTCGGCGCCGACAGCCCGTCGGCCGCCGAGGACGTCTGGGTCGCCCGCCGCCACTGCTCGGAGGCCTACTCGACGGTGGCCGCCGAGATGATCCAGTTGCACGGCGGCATCGCCATCACCTGGGAGCACGACGCCCACCTGCACTTCAAGCGGGCCCACGGCGACGCACTGCTGTTCGGTAAGCCGCACCACCGACCGCTTCCCCACTCGGCGTAAGCGGACTGCTCACCTCGCCTGCCCGGCCGCGCTGTGATGCGCGGCCGGGCAGTCACATCTTCAGGGTCCGCAACGTGTGCACCGGCCGCGGCGGGATCCGCCCACGTCACGGTCGCCCATCCGCGCAGTGGGATGGGTCGGTGCGATCCGAGAAGTCGGCACCGCATGATCGGCGGTCAGCCGGGCACCGCTCGGCCCACGCGACGGCCAACGCGCCACTCCGGTGACTCATTTCACCACGAATAGATAGTTAGCTTATGTAATAATATTCGGGTGCAGCAGAGCAACGTGACGTCCACGGAGGACATCGTCGTCGATCTCGTGGTCAACGCCGCTCGGCTGACTCGGCTGGCCGGGGTGATCAGTGGTGATGACCTCCCACCGCGCGCGGAACTGCGGGCACTGTCGGTGCTCGACGAGCACGGTGAACTACGGGTCAGCGAATTCGCCCGCATCGATCGATGTTCACAACCGGCGGCAACGGCGCTGATCGGCAAGTTGGTCGCGGACGGATACGCCACCCGGCACAAAGACCCGGACGATGCCAGGGCCGTTGTCATCGCCCTCACCCCGGCCGGACGCGAGCGGCTGGTCGAATCCCGCCGAGCCTTCGGCGCCGCGCTCGCCGCGCGACTGCCCGGCTACGACACCGACCGACTGATCCGGCTGGAGGCCGAACTCACCGAATTGCTGGACGCGCTCAAAGCAACCGACGACACGCACCGGCACGAAACGACACCGAGGGAACCCCACCGTCATGAGCGGTCAGGCCTGGAGGCGGCAGCGAAGCGTCACCACGGAGGGCCCCGCTCATGACAAAGGAGCACAGATGACAACGACCAGGACGCACAGCGCCGCGCCCGCAGCAGAGAAGACCAAGCAACCCAAGGCGGTGTGGGCCGTCGCCTTCGCGAGCGTCATCGCGTTCATGGGCATCGGTCTGGTCGACCCGATTCTCAAGCCGATCGGTGAGCAGCTCGATGCCTCGCCGTCGCAGGTATCGCTGCTGTTCACCAGCTACATGCTGGTCACCGGCGTGGCAATGCTGATAACGGGTGTGGTGTCGAGCCGGTTCGGCGCGAAGAAGACACTGCTGGCCGGCTTGGCCATCATCGTGGTGTTCGCGGCGCTGGCGGGTATGTCGAACAGCGTCGAACAGATCGTCGGTTTCCGTGCGGGCTGGGGGCTGGGTAATGCCCTGTTCATCGCGACAGCACTGGCGACCATCGTCGGCGCGGCCAGCGGTGGTGTCGCGCGCGCCATCATCCTGTACGAGGCGGCGCTCGGTATCGGCATCGCGACCGGCCCGCTCGTCGGCGGCCTGCTGGGCGGGATCAGCTGGCGTGGACCATTCTTCGGCGTTTCCGTGCTGATGGCCGTCGCGTTCATCTGCCTCGTGGTGCTGCTGCCCGAGACGCCGAAGCCCGCCGAACCGACCTCGATCACCGCGCCGTTCAAGGCGCTGCGCCACCGCGGCCTGCTCGTGGTGAGCCTGACCGCGCTGTTCTACAACTTCGGCTTTTTCACCCTGCTCGCCTACACCCCGTTCCCGTTGGACATGGGCACCTACGCGATCGGCTTCATCTTCTTCGGCTGGGGCCTGATGCTCGCCGTGGCGTCGGTGTACTTCGCTCCCGTGCTGCAACGCCGCTTCGGCACCCTGCCGATGATGGGTCTCGCGCTGGCGCTGTTCGCCGCCGACCTCGCGGTGATGGCCATGTTCGCCGAGCACAAGCCCGTGCTGATCGTCGGTGTGGTTCTGGCCGGTCTGTTCCTTGGCGTGAACAACACCCTGATCACCGAGGCCGTGATGATCTCCGCGCCGGTCGAACGTTCGACCGCGTCGGCCGCCTACAGCTTCGTCCGCTTCGCCGGCGGTGCCGCGGCACCATGGCTGGCGGGCAAGCTCGGTGAGCACAACACCGCACTGCCGTTCTGGGTGGGTGCCGCCTGCACCGCGGTCGCCGTACTCGTCCTGCTCGGCGGACGATCCGCCCTCGCTCATATCGACGATCACGATCCCGAACCGCACAGCGTCGAAGAGGCGCAAGCGATTACCGTCGGCGACTGACGACCTCGGCCGTTCGACCCACAGGCCCCGCCCACCCGGCGGGGCCTGTGCTATGCCCTGCTCGACCTGTCGCGCGCATGGGCTACTCGTACGCGCCCACCTGATCCCAGCGCGACCTCCCGTTCGATATTTCGGGTAGTCGACTACGCATGACGCTGGACACGGCGATTCGTAACGTCAGAGACGCTCGACGATGTGGGACGCACCGCCAGAGCGCCTGCCTCATCCATCGGTGGGGTGTAGGCCAGTTCGATCCCGAAGGATGGAAGGCCGTCATGACTCACAATCTCGGACGCGTCGTCGCCGACGGACGAACCCTGACCGAGGCATCCGGTATCGACCTGGTCCCGGCTTCCGGGCCGGTCGGCCCCGCGAGGTTCGTCATCCTCCACTTCGACAACGTCAACCTGACCGGCGGGGCCGAACTGACGGTCGACCTCGGCTATGGACAAGACGTGTTCTCCGCAGGCTCCGGAGCGACCCTGTGGACCCGACCGGCCGACCCTGGCGCCGGGCCGATCCGGATCCGCATCGTCGGCGGGACCGGCACCGCCAGACTGCGCGACTATGGCGTCGGTGAACCGTCGATCACGCCTGGCCAGGCGCCTGGAACATCGATCGGCAGCCAGAGCAATCCCGACGTCTTCCTGCACACCAGCCCCTACCAAGAGCCGATCTATGAGACCAGGTTGGAGTGCAATCCGGGCTTCGCATGGCGCAACGCGGCGTGCTCGCTGGCGCCCGCGGTGCCGGATTCGGTGAAGAACCGGGTCAAGGCCGCGACCGGCATCATCGTGGAAGTACACGACGGCCATGTCTCGAGCTGCACGGGGACACTGATCGGCGCCGACCTGTTCCTCACGGCCCGGCATTGCCTGACCGATCCCTCTCGCGAGGATCTGCGCAGCGCCTCGGTGACCTTCGACTATCACCCCAACTGCGACGGGACCAGGCCCGCCGGCCATGGCACTCGTTTCTTCAAGGTTCTCGGCGAGGTCGCCTCCGGCAGCCCGCCGACCGGCTCCAATCCACCGGTCTCGACGGACTGGGTGGTGCTGCGGCTTGACGCTGCTCCCGGCGCCCTGCCCGCGCCGCTCCCGATGCGCAGCGCCACGCTGATGAATGGCGAGACGATCTTCACCATGCACCACCCCAACGGCGCTGCGAAGAAGACTCAGGCGGGCGTGCACGATGGCGGCACCATCTCCGGCTTCGATTTCGCCGGCGGCAGCTCCGGCTCATCCCTTTTCGACGTGAACGGCCAGGTAGTCGGCGGCCCATTGGCCTCGGGCGCAGGATGCGGTGTCTCCTTCGCGCCGATAGCCAACGTGATCGCCGGCCTTTCCACGCCACCGCCGCCACCGGCGCCGATGGACGTCATGGTGGTGCTCGACAGGTCGGGCAGCATGTCGAGCAGCGCCCCACCGGTCGGGCGTAGCAAACTCGACGAGGCGAAGGACGCGGCGGCCTTGTTCGTGCAGCTGGTACGCGAAAACGGTGGGGACCGATTGGGGCTGGCTACGTATTCGTCGACATCGAGTATCGACACGCAACCCGCGGCCACGGCGACGGCCAAACCCGCTCTTGTGGGACCACCCCCCTTCACCACCGGCACGATCGGTGCGATCACCGCGAATGGGGCAACGAGTATCGGTGCCGGGTTGGGGTCCGCCCAACTCGCGCTGACCGGCGGACCGGCCGACAACGCGATTCTGTTGCTCACCGACGGGCTGCAGAACACGGCCCCGACAATCCAAGAGATCGAGCCGCACCTCGGTGCGACCGAGATCAACGCCATCGGTTTCGGCTCCGACGCCGACATCGACGCAGCCCTGCTCAACCGGCTCGCACACGACCACGGCGGCCACTTCACCCGCGCCCTCGATGGCCTGTCCTTGCGCAAGTTCTTCGGTCTGGCGTTCGGCAACATGTTCGAGAGTGGCGCGCTCACAGATCCGGACTTCCTGCTACCCGCCGACAAGAAACAATCCGAACCGCACCGTTTCGATGTCTGCGGCGAGGAGCGGATCACTGTCATCCTCGGCTGGGACGATCTGGCGGCACCTCTGCGAGCCCGGGTATCCACACCCTCGGGAAAGGTGGTCGGCGACAGGCGAATCCAGCCGGTCCGCGGCCGCAGTTGGTTGTTCTGGCGTATCCCACTGCCCTACGAGTCGGAGCGCGACGGGACTTGGCAATGCGTCGTCGATCGAGTGCCCACCGGCGGGGAGTTCCCGCCCCCGCCGACCGACGTTCGCTATTTCTTCCTTGTGGTCTGCTCCGGCGGTCCGAAGCTCACGCCACTGGTACGCCGTGGTCGGGTATACACAGGCGACACGGTGGATCCGATGGTCGGGCTGCACTATCGCGACCGAACCACGCCGCACGGCGCCCAGATCATGTTGACCATCGACGCCCCCGGGGTCGCTCTCGGCGAGCTGACCACCCAGGCGAAGCT
The DNA here is from genome assembly GCF_010868145.1 of Nocardia cyriacigeorgica. Taxonomy (GTDB): domain Bacteria; phylum Actinomycetota; class Actinomycetes; order Mycobacteriales; family Mycobacteriaceae; genus Nocardia; species Nocardia cyriacigeorgica_D. Next base: position 2,179 of record NZ_JAAGUY010000023.1, on the reverse strand, counting down.
GTCCGCTCCTGTGGTCTCCAGCGATCCCGTCGGCTCGTTCCACGCAACCTTGCAGGCGATCGCGCAGTCCGCCGGCGGCACACTACCGGTGGCGACTTCGACTTTCACCGTGCCCCTTTTCGACGACGGTACCCACGGCGATGGAGCCATGGAGCCGGACGGAATCTTCAACAATCCGCTGCCGACCCTCACCAAGGCCGAGGGCACTTACCACTTCCGGGCCGTGGCGACCTACGGCGATCGATGCCGGGCAAGCCGTGAGGCGCACTGGTCGATTCATGTCGAGCCCGGTATCGATCCGGGCACTACTGGCGTCGTGTTCGAAGGTACCGACGACAACGGGGTGCTGGTGATCACCCCGCGCGACCCGTACGGCAACCCGATCGGCCCGGGACGCGGCCACATTTTCGAGATCTCGCCGATACCGGGTGTGCAGATCCGCGGCAAGGCCGAGGACCGCGGAGACGGATCGTATGGGGTCCCGGTCATCTGGGACACCGCCATCACACCAGCACCCGGCGTTGTGGTGCGCCAGCCCGAACGAGATCCGGTGATCCTCGAGGTGCCGAACGGCAAGCCACCGAGCGGCGACTGCACCGGGGTAGCCGAGGACCTACTCGAATGCATCGGACTGCCCGACCCCGATGTGAAGCGGGTGCGGATCAAGAAGGTCGTGGTGGAAATGGACCTCGATCAGGACGACTGCGGCTGCTGAACGAAGCGATGGTTCGCTACCTGCGACCGACGTCCGCGGCGGATGAGTCGGGGTACCGTCAGAAGGTATGACCGAAGCGCAGCGGGGACAGGTCAGGATCGAGCCGTGTCACAAGCGGGTGCGGGTGTATTTCGGGGGGAAGCTCGTCGCCGACACCACCCGGCCGTCCTTGGTCTGGGAGATCCCCTACTACCCCACCTATTACATCCCGGTCGCCGACCTGCGCGCGAAGCTCGAGCCCAACGGCAGTGTCCGCGAATCCATCCACCGTGGTGAGGGCACCGGGTACGACCTGGTCGTCGACGGCGCCATCGTGCCGGGCGCGGCGGTGCGGTACCTGGAGTCGTCCGAGCTGAGCGAGCTGGTGCGGCTGGACTGGAATGCGATGGACGAATGGTTCGAGGAGGACGAGCCCATCTACGTCCATCCGCGCGATCCGTACTCGCGAGTCGACATTCTGCACAGCTCGCGTAATGTTCGGGTGGAGCTCGACGGCGTCACCGTCGCCGACTCGAAAGCCCCGCGCATTCTGTTCGAAACCGGCCTGCCCGCACGGTATTATCTGCCGCTCACCGATGTGCGGATGGATCTGCTGCACCCCTCCGCCACCCACAGCAGCTGCCCGTACAAAGGCAATGCCGACTACTGGAACATCCGCATCGGCGATACCGAACACGCCGACCTGGCGTGGATCTACCGCACCCCGGTCGCGGAGAGCCAGAAGATCGCGGGCCTGGCCTGCTTTTACAACGAGAAGGTCGACATCTATATCGACGGTGAACTCCAGGAGCGTCCGCAGACGCCGTTCAGCTGAGGCGTGCACAACCGCCGGCGTCCGCTACCGGCGACCACTGTCGCCTGACCACTCAGCGTTCCTGCGCAATCCGTGACGGGCTCGGTGCGGGCCACCCGTTCGGTGACCTAGGTGGGCGATGGTGGACCGGCCGCCGCGTCAGACCGCGACAGTGCTCGGCGTATCGGCCGCGCGCCGGTACTGCCCGGGCGGTACCCCGTATTCCCGTTTGAATGCCTTGGCGAAGGCGAACTCGGAGGTGTAGCCGACGCGGGCGGCAATCGTGGCCAGCGCGGAGTCGGTCTCGCCGAGCAGACGCGCGGCGGTGAGCAGGCGCCAGCGGGTGAGATACGACAGCGGGGGTTCGCCGATGGTGGCCGTGAAGCGGCGGGCGAGGGTGGCGCGGGAAACGCCGGCGATCGCGCTGAGTTCGGGAACCGTCCACGCGTTGGCGGGGTCGTCGTGGATCGCGCGCAGTGCGGCGGCGACGGCCGGATCGGTGAACGCGCCTGCCCATCCGCCGGCTCGGTCGCGAGCCTGTTCGTCGAACCAGGCGCGCAGCACGAACAGCAGCAGGGTGTCGAGGATGGCGGGGATGGCGGCATCGCTGCCCGCGCGCGGTTCGGCGACCTCGGCGGCCAGCAGGTCGACGGCTGCGCGCAGGGCGGGGT
>NZ_JAAGUY010000022.1 GCF_010868145.1 Nocardia cyriacigeorgica | reverse complement strand
GCCCTCTTCCCGGCCCCCACGGCCCCCGCCGCCGAATCCATCGCCGCAGACATCGACACGTCCGCCCTGATCCTCGCCGGCGCCACCGACCTCCGCTCCACCAACTCCAACGCCATCCCCTTGGCCGCGGCCTGGGGCGGGCCGATGCTGCTGCGCGCCATCGATAAGGCCTCCGCCGACGGCCTTGCCGAAGGGCGGCGTCTGATGACGCTGCTCGGCGCGGGCAAGCACGAGCACAAAACCACCCGAGCCACCCGGGCATTGCTCACCGGCTACCTGCTCGCGACTGTCCAGGGTGACAAAACCTACGCCGCCTTCGCCGACCCAGAGGCGTCCATCCCGCACACCCACCTCATCGACCCCACCGCCGACGAAGCGCCGGTCGACAAGCCGAGCCCGGCGAAGCTGGGGCAGCTGGTGGCGTTGCTGCGGAAGTAGGTCCGATCAGGGGACCTCTCCTCGAGCTCGCTGCACCTTGCGGACGGCCCATGGGCCACCATCGCCCAACCCGCGTCGACGCCCGGCAGCCCTACGGTCACGCGTCGCCTAGCTCACAACCACGAGTGGCACACCCGCGTGACTCCCTCCCGGGTTTCGCCTCGCTGATGCGCCACTCGTCATCGCGCCTTCCGATGGAACGCACCCACGCTCGCTAGACCAACCAACTTTTCCGCTGGTAGTACTGCGACTCCTCGTCGTCGTCCTCGTCGATCGGCGCAACCACATCCTTGGACCGCCGCGCCGCCATCGACCGCGCAATAGCATCCCGCTGCTCCCGAGCCTCGGCCTCGAGCCGTTCCCGCTCCTCGGCGGCGAGGCGTTCCTTCTCGGCTTCGGCGTCGGCTTGCTCCTGCGCCTTGTGGAATTCCTCCCGGTGGTCGTCCCAGAACTGGCGCATCTCGCCGGCAGACCTCTCGGCCAGCGCACGGCTTTTCTCCGCTGTGCGCTGGTTGATATCGGCTATCTCTTCTCGCAGCTTCGCCGATCGCCATCGGCTCTCTTCGACCACCCGTTCAATTTCTTCCCCGTAGTTCACCACACCGATTCTCCTCGAATATCAGTCATTTCACCGGGAGAGTGCTTCAAAGGGGACCTGCCTCCGAGAGTTCGGCACCGGTGTCGAAGGGCTGCGGCGGCACGGGCTGGGCAGGCGGCACGGGCTGGGTAGGCGGCACCGGATCCGGAGCCGGGATCTGGACCGGTTCGGGAACAAACCCGGGATCCACGCCGTCGACCTCGGGCTGCGGATAGCTCTGCGACTTGTGCTCGCCATCCTCTTCGCGCTTGCCACCGGGCACTCCACGCGGCATCGAGCCGCCTCCCGACTGCCCCTGGTCCTGCTCGGAGTTCTCGCCCTGTTCCCCTTCCGGCGTCTCGCCGTCGGCCTTGCTCTGTTCGCCGACAACAACCGGCATGCCCTGCTCATTGAGCTCGACCTTGTAGTCGGTGGTCGTGCCGTCGGGCTCCGTGACCACCATCTTCATCTGGCCATCCGGGCCCATCTCCAATTTGACCTGTTTACCCGCGAGGTCGAGCCCCTTGTCTTCGTCCGGCTTCCCGTCCCCGTCCTTGTCGTTATCGGGGACGCCGTCGCCGTCAGCATCGACCAGCCCCGATGCGCTTGTCTGCAACTGCTGCAACGCGCCGTCGACGCCCTCGGTGATCGCGCCGGCCAGCGAACTCAGCCCATCACCGACCGCAGAAGCGACAGTCGTGATCAGCGGGGACAGTTCAGTCGCCACGTCGGCCAGCGCGGCCAGGCCGCTGACAAGGGAGTCGGTTGCCGACTCTTCCTCGTCCTCTTCCTCTTCGGTCGAGGGAGTGCTCGGTGTACTGGGGGTAGAGGGCGTACTCGGGGTGCTGGGAGTACTCGGGGTGCTAGGCGTACTCGGGGTACTCGGCGTACTCGGCGTGCTCGCTTTCGGCGTCGCGTTTGGGCAAGGATACGGTTTTTCGGTGAGGTCCCCGAACGGAGTTTTTATCGCTTCATAGATGACCTTGACAGCCGCGTCGGCAGTATCGCACGCGGTCAGAAAGGCGCGGACCTTTGCCGGGTACTCATCGAAGAAAGTTTCATTCAGCCAATCGATGCAGCGGTTCTGCAGTCGTTCATGCAATCTAGTTCCCGGAATCAGAGTCCCCGCACCGAAGAATGAGGTACTCCAAACCATTCCCTGATCTAATACGCTATCCGAAAATTCAGGAAAGATATTCAACAGCTTGTTGAACAGCCCACCTTCGGTCCAACCCTGCGACCAGCCCATGTCGGACCCGGAGACAATGGCATCCACATCCTCTGGGGTTTTCCCGTCAATCAGTACATAAAGCCCATCCTCAAGGATATCGAGAACGGAATTCGACTTATCCTTGACAATGGAACGCAGCCCCTCAGGCGCCTTGTCGAGCGCCTCCCACACCTTCTGAGCCGCATTTATATCAGTCTGGGCCATCGTGAGCTGCTCGCTGAGCATGCTCGACGCCGTCGTCGCCGCCTCACCCTCCCAGACCGATGGAAGTGTCTGCACATATCCGGACTGAGCAGTGTGCTGTTCCCGCGCGCCGTCGAGCGCTTCCTTGAGCCCATCCGCAGCACTGCGGATCTTGCCTTCATTCGTATCGCGCTGCTCGTCGAATCTTTGGCAGATTCTTCCATACTCCGGGATGCCTGCCGGGAGCTCATCGAAGGCCCTTTTATAGAGCGGTTCGAATTTCTCGAAGTATTGCAGGCTCTTGGCAGCGATGTCGTACATCCCCGCGATACTGTCGCCGTCCGACACCCGGGAAGGATTGTTAGATGCCAACGGAATCAGCTCCCCGCCTTCGTGGTATCGGTAGCATTCTCGGCATCCACATTGGAATAATTCACGACCGACGCACCGATTGCGTCACCCGAGATGGTCCCGGCTTCGGCCCAGTCTTCCAGCCATTTCTTGACCGCCTCGAGGCCGGTCTGGATATCCTTACCCTCCTGCTCATAATTCTTCCCGACTTCCGCCGGGCCGATTGTGGCGACCTTCTTGACCTGGTCCTTGACCGCGGCGGCCGAGCTTCGCAGATCGTTCCCCAGCTTCCCCAGCTCACCGGTCTTGACACCGACCGTCGACCCCGTCGTCATAGCCCAGTCCCCTCCATCCCTGCTCCTCGTTCACGACCCGAACCATGCTCGGGGTCGAGTGCTGTCTACTAGGTTTCGACGCACTCGCCCCCGGTTCGGTTCCATCGGATCTCGGCATACTTCGGCCGGATCTCTCGCGGGGAAATCTACTGTGCTCGAACGAGCGAAGCCAGGCGCAGGCGAACCGCCTTACTTCTCCCCCAACCGCCCCTCATCCGTCTTCTTCCACTCCCCCGACCCATCCGGATTCCGGTGGTACTCCCATGCCGCGTAATCCCCGTCGTCCTCCACCACAGTGACGTGGTCCGCATACCCGTCGAGATCTGTATCGGTCCAGACGTGCATGCCGTCGTCGTCGGTGGTGGTGATCGAGTCGAGGATGCCGTCGCCGTTGATGTCCTGGGTGGGGCTGTTGAGTTCGACCGCACCGAGGTCGTCCAGGGACGAGGATGCGTCGATGTCGGGCAGATCCAAGCCGGGGAATTCACCCGAGCTGATCATGGCTCCTCCTGAAACGGGACTCGTGTCACCTGCCGAATGGCGGACGACTACATCCTGTCATCCACGAACGGTTGCCGTCGAGTGCGTATGACACGTGCACCAAGTCCGCACGTATGTACCGACTCCGGACACAGCGGTGCCGGCCGCCGAATAGATCGACGACCGGCACCGCGCACCCCACTCACTTCTTGGGGATGATCAACCACAGCACCAGGTAGAGCAGGAACTGCGGGCCCGGCAGCAGGCAGGACAGCACGAAGACCAGGCGGACGATGTTGGCGTTCCACCCGAAGTATTCGGCGATGCCACCGCAGACCCCGGCAATCCACTTATCGCTGGTGGAGCGGGTGAAACGGCGTACGGGTGCGGTCATGGGAAATCTCCTCGGTCTCGATCGCTACACCATCCACTGTCCGCGAATTCCCCCGGCCGGGCATCGGTCCCGCTGCTGATACGCACCCTGATTTCCGCAGGGCCCGGGCTCAGGGTGTCCACCGACACACGGCACACTCGTGCAGGTGAGCACCACTCTGCATGCGCGCGGGCTGTCCGCCGAGCACGGCGAACGCACCCTGTTCAGCGGCCTGGATCTGACGCTCGCGCCGGGCGACGTGATCGGGCTGGTCGGCGTCAACGGCGCGGGCAAGTCCACGTTGCTGCGTATGCTCGCGGACCGGCGCGCGTCGAACGGCAGCATCACGCTCAGCCCGCCGGACGCGACGATCGGCTACCTCGCGCAGGAACCCGAACGCATCCCCGGCGAGACTGTGCTCGAATTCCTCGGCCGCAGAACAGGCGTGGCCACCGCGCAGCAGACCATGGACGCGGCCGCGGAGCGTCTCGCGGACGGCGGCGATGACGAGTACTCGCCTGCCCTCGAGCACTGGCTCGCCCTCGGTGGCGCCGACCTGGATCAGCGGGCACTGGAGGTTGCGGACGAACTGGGCCTTACAGAGAGCTTGCCCAACGGCCTCGACACCCCGATGACCGGCCTGTCCGGCGGTCAAGCCGCCCGTGCCGGTTTGGCGTCGGTGCTGTTGTCCCGCTTCGACATTCTCCTGCTGGACGAGCCGACCAATGATCTGGACCTGGACGGCTTGCACCGCCTCGAACAGTTCGTCACCGGCGTGCGTGTCCCGCTGATGGTGATCAGCCACGACCGAGAGTTCCTGGCCCGCACCGTGAACCGGATCGTCGAACTGGACCTGCCGCAACAACGTGTCGACGTCTACGACGGCGGCTACGAGGCTTTCCTCGCCGAACGCGAGATCGCCCGCAGGCACGCACGCGAGGCCTACGAGGAATTCGCCGACACCAAGGCGAATTTGGAGGCCCGGGCTCAGATGCAACGCAACTGGCTCGAACACGGCGTGCGCAATGCTCGACGCAAGGGCAAGGTCGACTCCGACAAGGCCGGCCGAAAGATGCGCGCCGAATCCACCGAGAAGCAGGCCGCCAAGGCCAGGCAGACACAGCGCCGGATCGAGCGGCTGGAGGTGGTCGAGGAGCCGCGTAAAGAGTGGGAGCTGCGCATGACGATCGCCGCCGCGCCACGCAGCGGTTCGGTGGTCGCCACCCTCGCGGAGGCGAAGGTCAGCCGCGGCGAGTTCATTCTCGGCCCGATCACCACCCAAGTCGACTGGGCCGACCGCGTCGTGCTGACCGGTGCAAATGGGGCCGGGAAATCCACATTGCTGGCGCTTCTGCTCGGAAAGCTTCTGCCGGACAGCGGAACCGCGTCGCTCGGTTCGGGTGTCGAGATCGGCGAGGTCGACCAGGCCCGCGGCCTCTTCCGCGGGGAAGCATCCCTCGCCCACACCTTCGGCACCGAAATGCCCGACTGGCCCGACGCCGAAGTCCGCACGCTCCTCGCCAAATTCGGTCTCCGCGGCCCGCACGTCCAACGCCCCTGCGAAACCCTGTCCCCCGGCGAACGCACCCGAGCCGCGTTGGCCCTATTGCAAGCCCGAGGCGTCAACCTGCTCGTCCTCGACGAACCCACCAACCACCTCGACCTCCCCGCCATCGAACAGCTCGAACAGGCCATCGACTCCTTCACCGGCACCATGCTGCTGATCACCCACGACCGCCGCATGCTCGACGCCGTGCGCGCCACTCGCCGCTGGCACCTGGCAGACGGGCAGTTGTCGGAGAGCTGATTCATCCAAGCGATGCAGGTAGCCGCCGGAATACGCCCTGGTCGGTAACATACCGTCCGTGCCCTTTCCTCATGTCGAACGCCCGGATCTTCCGGATCGCATGACGTGGGAAGAGCTGGAGCAGCTACCTGGCGAGATAGCCGGCCAGATCGAGCTGTGGGATGGCAAGGTCGTATGGGTTCGCCGCGGTCTCGTTGAGCATCAGGACTGCACGGTCGAGTTCCGTACTGCGCTACGCCGCTGCGCGCGTGAAGACATGCAGAAAGACCCTCGCCACTGCTGGCGGGTCTCGCTGGAGACGAATATCTTCTTCGGTTCGACCGGTAAGTCCGATTTCGTCACGCCGGACTTCCTCGTCTACCGGTGCCTCGAACAGGAGTACCAGGACATCCGCGCGACAGATGTCTACCTTGCGGGCGAAGTGCTCTCGCCGTCGAACACCGAACGTGATGTGGAGGCGAAGAAGGCACGGTATGCCGGCGGCGGCATCCCCTGGTACTGGGAGGTCATTCTCGGCCGCAACCCACGTCGAATCGCCACCGTGCGCGCGTTCGCTCTGGAAACCGGACACGGCAGGCTACCGGTCGACGTCACCCCCCTACGCCCCGCGAACTACATCGCGGTCGGCGAGTGGACGCCGGATGATCAGGACGGGATCGCCATCGACTACCCGTATCCGATCCGCATCCCATGGTCTGAGCTCGAGCTCTGAGTCGATACCCCGGGGCCACCCGAGCTGCCGAGGAATAACACACGTCCTAGTATCGACCCGGTTGACCGATCGGACGGGGGGAAGGCGAGCACGATGCGCGACGGTGAGGTCTTCGCCGGGTATACGATCGACCGCCAACTGGGCCGAGGCGGGATGGGCGCGGTATATCTGGCGCGACACCCTCGGCTGCCGCGCCGGATCGCGCTGAAACTTCTCAACCAGGAGCTTTTCACCGATCAAGAGCTGCGTGCGCGTTTCGAACGCGAAGCGGATCTGGTGGCGCAGCTCGATCACCCCAACATCGTGACCGTCTACGATCGCGGCGCCGACGATGACAAGCTGTGGATCTCGATGCAGTACATCGAGGGCGTCGATGCGGCCGACGTCGACCCGCGCGCTCTGCCTCCCATCCGAGCCGTGCAGATCGTCGCCGAGACGGCGAAAGCCCTCGACTTCGCCCATGGCAGAGGTGTTCTCCACCGCGACGTCAAGCCTGCCAATATCCTGCTCGCCAACGGCGGCAACGGTCAGGAACGTGTCTACCTCACGGACTTCGGCATCGCCCGCATTGCCGACGAGGCGAGCCGCCTCACCCAAACCGGTTCGTTCACCGCAACTCTCGCCTACGCCTCCCCGGAGCAGCTGACCGGCGCCGATATGGACGGCCGATCCGATCAGTACTCGCTGGCGTGCACGCTGTATTGGCTGTTGAGCGGCGGCGCCCCGTTCGAATCCACGCACCCGGCCACCGTCATCCAGGGGCATCTGCAACGGCAACCCCCGCCGGTCACCGCCGCTCGCGCCGACCTACCCCCGGCCCTCGACGCCGTCTTGGCCCGCGCCATGGCCAAACGCCCCGTCGACCGTTTCGCCTCCTGCACCGAGTTCGCGGTAGCCGCCCGGCGCGCACTGACCGGCGACGCCCCGCAGTTCGCGGTATCGCCCACTCCTGCCGCACCTATGCCCGTCGCTCCGCTCGGCCCGCAACCGGTCGGTGCGGGACAGTTCGGTGCTGGTCTGCCCAACGCGTACCCGGCACCAGTTCACCAGCAGCACAGGCATATCCAGCACGGCGCGTATCCCTATCGCCCGATGCGGCCGCCGCGTTCGAACGTGGGATGGATCGTCGGCGTAAGCATCATGATGGTCATCGCTGTTGTCGCAGGCATCGGCGTCTGGGTGGCGGTCGCCAACCGTGACACGACCCCTCCCCAGCGCGACCTCGAAGAAATGCGACTGGCGTTCCCTGGCTTGCTTCCACCGGGTGAGGTTCCGGCTGGCGAGAGGTATGCGCAGGGCACCGGATTCGGCGGAATGGGTTGCGGGGCGGATGTGATGGACGGCCTCAACACCGTCTACTGGACCTTCATCAACGGCGCCGACCCGGACATGGGCGACCCGACCGCGTACTGGGATTGCAACTACACAAACAGCTACATGATCCCGGAAGACATGATCCGGTGGCCGGAGCTGCGAGTTTTCCGGTACGAATCGGCATCCGAGGTTCAGCGCGTCATCGAGGGTCTCGGCGCACAACCCATCGAGCAAGACCTCAACAACAACGGCAAGCAGTACTCCAACCACAAGACCGGCTCGGAACCCACGTCGTCGCCGCGGATCGCGACAATTTTCCCGAACGACCCGAAGCGCGAGAACCTGCTGATCTACTCCTATGGCCTCGGTGCCCGCAACGACCCGTCGATGGACCAGCTACTGGACTGGTGGAAGACCTTGCCGCTGGATTGATTCGAGGGTGCGTCGGCGCGAACCCTGCATCGGCCGCAAGAGTTCGCGCCGACCTGCGCATCTCAGCGGCGGTCGAACCTGCCGGTGGTGATTCCGCGGGTGAAGGCTTTCCAGTCGCTGGGGGTGAAGAGGAGAGCGGCACCTGATGGGTTCTTGGAATCGCGGACGCCGACGAGGTCGCTATCGAGGAATGCAACTTCAACGCATTCGCCGTCACCCTGGCTGTAGGAGCTCTTGAACCACTGAGACACGACTGGATCGACACTCACGCCAGATACTCCTTCGCTACCTGCCGTAGCAGGTTCCTGCTGCTCACCGCATCCAGCGATCGTTGGCGGATGCTGTCGTAGGTGCGATGGTAGCTCGCGACATCTTCCGGCTTCTCGAGATAGAGGTTTCCGACGGAGCTGCCCTCGATGAAAACGACTGGCGGCTCTACAGGTTTGCGGCTTCCTTCCGGGCCGAACTCCAGGATCACACAAGGGCCGAGCCCCCGTCCGGTGGGAAACCCAGCGTTGAACGGCAACACCCTCAGCTCGACGTTCGGGAGCGTCGAGATGTCGGCCAGCTTCCTCAACTGACCTGCCATCACCTTGGGCCCGCCATTGACCCGCCGCAACCCGGCTTCACCGATGACCGCATCGATCGTTGTCGGCCGCCGCTTGCGCGTCACGATGTGCTGGCGCTTCATTTTCAACTGAACCCAGCCCGCATGTTGCTCTGCAGTCGCATCCGGATGCAGATCGCGATTCAGCGCCCGCACATAGTCTGCCGTCTGGAACAAGCCCGGCACCAGCTCCGGCTGGAAGGTCGTGATTCGTACTGCAGCGGATTCCAATCCGAAATACACGTCGAAGTCGCGCGGGATCAGATGCCCGAACTCATGCCACCAGCTCTTCACGTTCGCTTGCTTCGCGAGCCCAGTGAACGCTGTGGTGAGTAGGTCCGGTACCCCGTACAGCTCACATGCTGCCTCGACGTGGCCGACGTTAACCCTTCCGTTCTGACCGTGTTCCAGCCGGTACAGACTGCTCGATCCGATCCCGAGTAGCTCGGCCGCCTGCGGCTGACTCAGTCCAACTCGCGTCCGCCAGTCCATCAAGTAACGCCCCAGTTGGCGCCGAGGCAAAGTAGATCCGGTGTCCTGCATGGAGTCCTCCCCATCGAGGGCGGGCCGGTCGACCCGCGAAACGGGTAGAGCAAGGGCACTGCCATGGGAGAAATGCTGGGCTTTCGCACGATCAGAGCCGCTCGAACGTACATCCATCGCATAGCCCCGAGGCAGATGGTTCGCTGATGCAGTCCGATGCCGCCCCCGAAGAATCCAACCTCAATCTAGCAGCATCGGAAGCCAGCGAAAACGCTTATCCCGGAAACCGATCGGAGGTGACAAGGCCCGATATGGCGCGCGAGGGAGGTGGCTTTGGCAACGGTGTGATCTCCACACGTGCCCCCGCCAGGGCGGGTTCCCTGCCGAGTTCGGACAGGTTTCTATGCCACCTCCTGGTCGCGTACGCCGAAGCAGTCTGTCCGACCGGCGCCCACGCTACGTGCCGGATCGAAGCTTCCTGCTTCTGAGAAGACTTGTGTCCCGGTGTCGATCGCGGGCGGGCGTCGCTGTTCGTGCTCGCATGCTGAAAGGACACCGGCGGTACGGCAGCAGCTAAGTTGGGCTCGTGAATGGCACCGAAGGTATCCGGCGAATGCTCGCGCTCGGGGCAGAAGCCGACGTCGCGCTGGGCATCGACACCCGTTTGACGCTCGTTGTCACCGGCTTCATCTTCCTGTCCGCCCTGATACTTGGCACCTGGAAGTACCACGGCATCCGCACCTCCCCCGACGGCGCCGCCCACATCTACGTCGATATTGCCCACCGCGCGGCCCTCATGTATGCGTTCGCGGGCCTGGTCCTTGCTGTGTTCACCGAGCTGAGTGCATGGCCCACAGCGGTGAACCTGGTCGCTGCTGCCGTCGTTCTCGCGTTCTTCGTCGGCGCCATCGCCACCTATGCCTGGCACGGCTACCGGCGCGACACCACCAACCAGTTCCATGGTGATATCGACACGAGCCTGCGGTTATCCATGTTCGCGCTCATCGTCGGCGAGATCGGTGGGTTCCTGGTCCTGTTCACGGGGTTCCTGGTAGGTCAGTTCTGACCGACAAGGACGATAACGGCGCCCGAGCCGGGCTACCCGTCGCGTACGGGCGCTGACGGCCTCGGAGAAGAACGAGCGCTCGATACCGACAGGATGCACCCGGATCCAAGATTGGAAACCACAGAGTTCCCTCATGAATCACCGACGCGGGACCGCCGCCCGGCCCCGTAGAGTTCGCGGTGAGCAACGAGGAGATCGAACATGGCTGGTGAGCGCAGCGGGTTCCTGCTGCTGGGTGGGGTGGCATCGATCGGGGCGGGCGCATTGCACCTGTTCGCCGCGGGGCTGCATACCGAGCACACCACGCTTGCCCGGCTGATGGTGGTGCTGGCGGCGGCGCAGTGCGCGGCCGGCGTGCTGGCGTCGCTGAGTGCGCGAAAGGCCATGCCGGTCATGGTGATCGGGGTAAATCTCATTGCGGTGGGGATCTGGGGGTACACGCGGTTCGCGGGGCTGCCGTGGCCTGATGGTCTCGGTGCGGCGGAAGCGCCGCAGTTCCTCGACAGCGCGTGTGCGGCACTGGGGGTGCTCGCGATCGCTGGTGTGACCATCGCGCTGGTGCGGCCGGGGGCGAGTCTGCCGATGGCATCGACCGCGACCGCAGCCGGTCTGGCCGGTGTTCTCGCGGTCGCGGCGATGCTCGGCGGCGCCGGGCATGTGCACAGCCACGGCGACGGCGGCGACCACACGCACGCTGCTGCCGGCGGCGACCACAGCCACGGCCGCGATGACCACAGCCACGGTGGTGACGACCACGGTACCGGCGACGCATGGCCGCGGCCGTGGGATCCGGCGACACCGATCGACGTGTCCGGCGTACCGGGTGCGACCCCCGCGCAGGAGCAGCGCGCGACCGCCCTGATCCGCAGCACTCTCGACCAGCTGCCAGCGTTCGCCGACGTCGAGTCCATCGGCGCCTTGGGCTTCCGCTCGATCGGCGATTCCGCCACCGGGTACGAGCACTACATCAACACCGGCTACATCCGCGATGACCGATTCCTGGACGCCGCCTACCCCGAATCGCTGGTCTACCGGGTCGATGGCACCGAACGGACCCTGGTCTCGGCCATGTACATCGCCAAGGACAAGGAGATCGACGACCCCGAGCTGGCGGATTACGGCGGGCCCTTGATGCAGTGGCACGTCCACGACAATCTCTGCTGGACGCGCGGCGACAATGGTCCGGTGGTCGCCGGCGTCACCGATGCCGAGGGCAATTGCCCGCCCAACTCGGTCAACCCCGGCGCGGGCAATCCGATGGTCCATGTGTGGATCACCGCCCACCAGTGCGGACCGTTCGCCGCCTTGGAGGGTCACGGCGCGGGCCAGGCGGCCTCAGCTCCAGGAGGCCGCCGCACCGACACCTGCGCCCATGACCACTCAGGCGGGCACCGCTGAGTCGCCCGCACCAGAGCGGCGAAGCCTGAGGCACCACGCAGCTCGTTCGGGCCAAGATCGTCGGCGGGTTCTCTGACTCGAGTGAGGCGATGTCAGCGGGCGAGGAAATGCCAGCCGAGCCAGAACCACAGCGGCAGGATGAGCAGACGCGCAGTTCTTGTGCGCAGCGCCAGGACGACGACTGCGCTCAGTGGTGCGAGGGTGTCGCGGCGTAGATGAGCCACGACTGTGAGTGCCAGCGCGATGCCGAGGAGGATCGCGAAACCGGTGATGATCACCGCCCTGTCGCTCATCGCCGCACCAACCACCAGCCGGCCGCGAGCCATGCCAGCCACCCAACCAACCGCAGCGGCCCCTGTTCCAGAACCGGATCGATCAGGGTCGATAACGTGGGATAGTCGTAGTGCGAGACCGATCGATCTGGTTGCCGCACATAGGCATAGCCCTCCCAGACGAGGATTGCCACCAGCAGCGTCGACCAAACGACCACGCCCCTGCGCAGGGCCGCCGGTCCGGCCTGCCCGCCGCGCGATCCGACGCCGTCTACGGAGTCGGCCGCACCCCCGGCCGAGCCGGATCCAGCGGCATTCGAATCCGCCCCCTGTTCGCGCCACATCACCCCGGAAGACAACATTTCCGGCCGATCGGACATTCGCCCGGCAGGCGTACCGCCCACATCGCCGCCGCGCGGCCCAGCTGCCGACGGGGCATCGACGCTCGTGAGTGCACGCAGAGCCATGACCAGCGCCGCGATACCGAGGAGTACGACCAACACGGTCGAGGTCCAGTGAAACGGTCGCGTCAGCGCGCCGACCAAGGCCAGGCCGACCAGGCAGGCCAGCAGCACCGCACCGCGCCCGAAGGCCGGGCGCCCGGCGGGTGATGGCTCGCGGACCACATGTCGCAGGATACGGCTGCACGACAGGCGTCAGCCCTGAATTGCGCCCATACCTCGCTTATCGGCCACCGGGTGTGCCGACAAGGTCATCGAGGCAACGCGATCAGAAACCGGCAGGGACGGAGCCGAGTCCCCGTGCGGTTGGGGGCCGATCACAGAGCTCGGCACTAGTCGGCGGATCAGCCAGCATCGAGACGTGCCGACTCTGCGGCTGAGGATGTGTCCCTCAGTGCGACGGCGCCGAAATCCGCTGAACCGCCGCAACGCGCTCGGCCAGATCGTCGGCCAACCGCTGCGCCTGGGCGAGGTCGGTGGCTTCGACCATGACACGGACCAACTGCTCGGTTCCGCTGGGACGCAGCAGGACTCGGCCGGTCTCACCGAGCTCCCGTTCAGCGTCGGCGACAGCATCCAGCACGTCCGCGGCAGCCATGACGGCGGCCTTGTCGGCAACTGGAACGTTCACCAGGATCTGGGGGACTGTCTGCACGACCGAGGCCAGATCCGCGAGGGTGCGTCCGGTAGATGCCATGCGCCCCATGAGTTTCAGGCCGGTGAGGATGCCGTCGCCGGTGGTGCCGTGAGCTGGGAAGACCACATGGCCGGACTGCTCGCCGCCGAGGGTGAAGCGGCCGCGGCGCAGCTCCTCGAGCACATAGCGATCGCCGACGGCGGTGGTGCGCATGGTGATTCCGGCTTCACGCATGGCGATGTGCAGGCCGAGATTGCTCATGACGGTGGCGACGAGGGTGTTCTCGGCGAGCTCGCCGGCGTCACGCATGGCCAGCGCGAGGATCGCGAGGATGGCGTCACCGTCGACGACATTGCCGTCGGCGTCGACGGCAAGGCAGCGATCGGCGTCGCCGTCGTGAGCCAGACCGAGGTCGGCGCCGTGTTCGCGGACCGCACGTCGCACCTGGTCGAGGTGGGTCGAGCCGCAGCCGTCGTTGATGTTGAGGCCGTCGGGGTCGGCGCTGATCGCGATGACGGTCGCACCTGCCTCCCGATACGCGGCGGGGCCGACCTCGGAGGCTGCACCGTGCGCACAGTCGACGACGACGGTGAGCCCGTTGAGCTCATGCCCGGTCGCTTCGACCAGATGTTCGACGTAGCGCTCATGGGTACCGGCGACGCTGTACTGATCGGGAATGGCAAGGCCGTGATCGCGGGCACCGGACGCACCGAGCACCCGGCCGATACCGGCGCCGGTCGGGCGCAGCGGAGCCTCGGCCATGACGGCTTCGATCCGGTCCTCGATCGCATCGTCGAGCTTGTGCCCGCCTGCGGCGAAGATCTTGATCCCATTGTCGGGCATGGGATTGTGCGAGGCGGAGATCATCACGCCGAGACATGCGTCGTAGAGGCCGGTCAAGTAGGCGACGGCGGGGGTCGGCAGCACACCGACCGACAGCACATCGACCCCGGCGGCGGTCAACCCCGCGGTGACGGCGGCTTCCAGCATTTCACCGCTGGCCCGCGGATCGCGCCCGACGACGGCGAGCGCCCGCTTCTTGCCGCGGCTCAGAATCTGTGCCGCCGCCCCGGACACGCGCAGCGCAAGCTCCGGTGTCAACGACTCATTGGCCAGCCCGCGAACCCCATCGGTGCCGAACAGACGTCCCATACCTCGCCCCTCGATCGATGAATCCTGCTCCGAACGCGACCGCCCCGCGCACGCAGCAGCTAGATCTGCGGCGTGGGCGGCGGGCCCGGAGAAGGCAGCCCGCGTCACCATGTAAGGCCCCGCGAACGCCGCCGTTCCATACAGCACGAGAGCAGGCGCCCAGCGGTGCTGGAAGCCTGCTCTCGTACAGGTGCCGCGCCGACCGTACCGCTTCCGGCACCTCCACGGTGCCGGAAGCGGACAGACGACGATGCGAAAATCAGCGCTTCGAGTACTGAGGCGCCTTACGGGCCTTCTTCAGACCGTACTTCTTACGCTCGGTGGCGCGCGGGTCACGGGTCAGGAACCCGGCCCGCTTCAGGGCGGGACGATCCTCGGGGGTGACCTCGATCAGCGCACGGGCGATGGCCAGGCGCAGCGCGCCGGCCTGACCCGACGGGCCGCCGCCGACCAGGCGAGCGTGCACATCGAAGTTCTCGGTGCGCTCGACGGTGACCAGCGGGGACTTGACCAGCTGCTGGTGCACCTTGTTCGGGAAGTAATCCTCGATGGTGCGGCCGTTGAGCACGAAGTTACCGGTGCCGGGCAGTAGCCGGACGCGGACGACGGCTTCCTTACGGCGGCCGACGGTCTGCACCGGACGGTCGATGACGACCGGGGCGTAGGCCACGTCGGACTCGAAACCGGCCTCTTCGTAACCGGCACCGTCCTCGACCACCTCGACGGTGGTGTCCTCGACGGCGTATTCCTCGTTGAATTCCTCGGGAGCGGTCACTGGGCCACCTGCTTGATCTCGAACGGAACGGGCTGCTGGGCCGCGTGCGGATGGTTCGGGCCCGCGTACACCTTCAGCTTGCCTGCGATCGCGTTACCGAGCTTGTTCTTCGGGATCATGCCCTTGACGGCCTTCTCCACGAGACGATCGGGCCGCGACTCCAGCACCTGACCGACAGTGCGCGACTTGAGGCCGCCCGGGTGTCCGGAGTGGTGGTGGATGAGCTTGTCCTGCTTCTTGTTGCCACTGATGGCAACCTTGTCAGCGTTGATGATGATGACGAAATCGCCACCATCGACGTGCGGAGCGTAGGTCGGCTTGTGCTTGCCGCGCAGCAGAGTCGCTGCTTGAACGGCAAGACGGCCGAGCACTACGTCAGTGGCGTCGATGACGTACCACTTACGGGTGACGTCACCCGCCTTCGGGCTGTACGTAGGCACAGTGCTTCCCTGTCTGTCGTCGGTGCTGCCGGCCTGGTGTGCGGTCGAGGTTGTTCCCGGCGGCCGGTTGAGACCCGGGCCTCGGCATGCCACACACCAGCTGGCCACGATACCAGTCGGGTATGGCCGCGACGAAACCGCGGCTCAGATATCGACCGGCGGCCCGAAATCGGCGGCTCCCGGCGGGCCAGGCACCAGGTAGCGCAGGGTATCGACGCCCGGCTGCCCGCATTCGGCGGGAGAGGTGCCGCGGACCGAGGAGATGCCCGACTCGGGTTCGAGAATCGCTTCCGGCGTGCGCGAACAAGCCGCGGGTGGCGCGGAGGTGTCGACCTGGGCGGCGACGAGTTCGACCGCTCCGGCGCCGGGTGCCAGCGCGAATGTCGCCAGTGCGACCGCACCGGCCACGGCCTGGGCACCGAATGCGCTCCCCGTCATCTTGTTCCACACCTTGCCGGGCTGATTCCCCGGCTCGGGTGGCCGCATGAACCGGCTGCCCGGCTCGGCACGATCCGATGTCAGTGGTCCTCCCGATTCACCGCCACGGACCATCGCGACATCGCTACCGCCCAGATCAACGCCCTGACGGTGCCGGCCATCGGTCATCTGCGGTCGATCCCGCAGCTCCGAAGTCTGCGCACGTGGCGGCTCCGGCGGCCGGCTCTGCTGCACCGGCGGACGCTGCGGAGGCTGCTGCTGCACCGGACGCGGCGGCTCCTGACGCGGTGGCGCGGGCGGACGCTGCGGCGGAGCAGGCTCGGCATGCCTGCCGCCGGACTCCGGTTCGGCCCCGTCGCTGTCACTCAACAGCAGATGCGCGGCGCCGAGCACGAGCGCGTGCATCGGATGGTCGGCGCTGTGCAGACGCTGGCCGAGGTGGTTCTGGAACGCCAGGCGGATCGGATCGTTGAAGCACACGTTCCCGGCCAACAGCACCGTGGAGGTATCGGCGCCGATCGCGCGCGCGGCGGCCATCACCTCGATGACGGCGTCGTCGGCGGAGCGGGCATCGCGGGTCGCTTCGGGCGAGATCGCGACGTCGACCGATTCGGTGGGCTGCTCGTCGTCGGCGTGCACCGCGACCACAAGCATGGTGCGTCCGTCGGAGTACACGCCGGTGGCGCCGACACCCCTTGGGTTGTGGCGGTCCGGCGCGCGGACGAGACCGAGCGCGCGCACATAACCAGACAGTGCGACCGACTCCGGCAGCGGCTCGACGATGACATCGAGCTGCTCGATCAGCTCGCAGTAGGTGTCGACCTTCTCGTCCGGCCAGCCGTCCGGGTACGGCAACGCCACCACGTCGGGCTTGCCGCGCAGATACTTACCGACCGAGGCCAGCGGGTTGTAGAGCCGGGCGCGGAACACCAGCTCAGCGGGCCAGGTCGCCCCGGCGATAACGATCTGCTGATGGCCGAGAATGTCGCGCACGTCGGCAATGGCCATGCCGAGATCGGGACGCTGCCGATCCACACCGGCGGTATGCAACCGCCCGGTCGAATCCGCCAGCAGATACGCCGGAGTCGTATAACTTCCATCGACCTGGACCGGGCGGATCGGGGTGCCCCCACCGCCTGCGGCCACGGACACCACATCCCACCCGAGATGTACCGCCCCTACTCGCACCGTCACAGGCATCAGTGTGCCTGTTGTGCGCGCGACACGCTCACCGCACCGGAGGACCGGCCGCGACCAGCGAGGACACACCCGCTCATGAGGCGGTCTTCTTCAGTCGCAGCCGATGCCAGGTGAGTACCGACAGGATCGCGGTCACCACCAGCAGCATGGCGATGTTCAGCAACCAGATCCCCGCACTGTGATCCCACAGCGTGTCGGGTTGGGCGTTGGCGAACAGGGTCTTGATGTCGACGGTCGAGGCCGCGGCGGCATAGCCCCACCGGGAGGGGAACAGCCAGGAGATCTGCTCGAGCACGACGCGGTCGGTGACCGGGATCATGCCGCCGGCCATCACCAGCTGGACCATGATCGTCACCACCAGCAGCGGCATGACCTGTTCGTTGGATTTCGCCAGGGTCGACAGCGCCAGACCCACCACCACGCACGACACCGCGGTCAGAGCGACACCGAAATACAGCTCGAGACTGCCGGACGGTAGCAGCGCACCGGCACCCGGCGGGTTCTTCCCCGCCAACGCGATGCCGATGAGCACGGCCGACTGCAGGAACGCCGCGATGCTGAAGACCACGATCTTGGCCATGGCATACGCCGAGGGCAGCAACCCGACGGCCCGCTCGCGGTAGAAGATGGTCCGCTCGCCGACCAGGTCACGCACCGTCAGCGTCGAGCCCATGAAGCACGCGCCGAGGACGAGAACCACCAGCAGCTGCTGGGTTTCCCCGCCGCCCTGATGGACGAATATCTGCTCGCCGTTCGGCCCTGGAACCGGAACTTGGGGTCCGGCCGCGAATCCGTTCTCGCCCGGAACCACCAGCGTCAGAACACCGAGCACGAACGGCAGGATCACCAGGAACGCGAGATAGCCGCGGTCGGCGAGGATCAACCGCACCTGGCGGCGCACCAGGGTCGAGAACTGCCGCCATCCACTCGATTGCGGTGGACTTCCCATCGCGCCATATCGCATCGGTGCGGGTGGCGGCGGTGGCGGTACGAACGCCTGCCGCGATCGATACGCCGCGAATGCCTGATCCGGGTTCGCCGCGACATTGGCGAAGATCTCCGCCCAGTCGCTGGTCCCGAGCGCTCCGCCGACACCGGCGGGGTTGCCCGCGTACGCGGTCTTACCACCCGGCGCCAGCAGCACGACCTGATCGCACATGTCCAGGCAGGCGACCGAGTGCGTCACCACGATGACCACGCGACCCGCGTCGGCAAGCTCACGCAGCATCACCATGACCTGGCGGTCCAGCGCGGGGTCCAGACCGGAGGTCGGCTCGTCCAGGATCAACAGCGACGGACCGGTCAGCAGCTCCAGCGCCACCGAGGCACGCTTGCGCTGACCACCGGACAGGCGGTCGACCCTGGTATCGGCGTGTTCGGTGAGCGAAAGTTCCTTGAGCACACCGTCGATGACCTGCTGCCGGTCGGCGCTGGAGGTATCGGGCGGCAGGCGCAGCTCGGCGGCGAAGCCGAGGGCTTGGCGCACGGTGAGCTGACGGTGCAGCACATCGTCCTGCGGGACCATGCCGATCCGGGAGCGCAGCGCCTCATATTCGGCGTGCAGATTGCGGCCTTCGAAGGTGACGACACCGCCCGAGGGTTGGGTGTTGCCCGCGATCAGTTTGGACAGCGTCGACTTACCCGCACCCGACGGACCGATCAGCGCGGTCAGCGTGCCGCGCCCGGCCTGCAAGTTGACGTCGACGAGCAGTTGTTTGTTGCCCTCGACGGTGAACCCGACTCCGTGCACGTGCAGGCCCTGTTCGGCGACCGGCCGCTGCCGGTGAACCAGGGTGCCCTGCTGGACGACGAAGTCGATATTGCCGATGGTGATGATGTCGCGTTCACGTAGCACCGAAGTCTGCTGCCGGACACCGTTGACGAACGTGCCGTTGGCGGACCCGAGGTCCTCGATCGTGAGGCCCTGCGCGCCCGCGATCAGCCGGGCATGGCTGCGCGAGGCCAGCGGATCGTTGACCACGATCTGGTTGTCGGCGGTGCGGCCGATCTTGAGTCCGCCGGAGGGCAGCCGGTCCGCCCGGGCAACGGGCGAGGTCGACGGCCTTGCCCGCACCGGAGGTAGCGCCGAGGTGTCGGCCTTGGTCGTCATATTGATGTTCGGCTGAGCCTGCGGCTGCGGCTGACTGTGGAATCCGGCGACACCCCTCGCCCCCGATTGCGGGCCGGACTGCGGACGCTGCGGCGGCGCGGGCGGCGGCCGCAACCCCGTACGCGGCGGCTGCGACTGATGCTGGGGCGGCTGTGACTGATGCTGCGGCGGGCGCGGGGGCTGCGGGGCGGCGGGCAGCAGATGCAGCAGCGGTCCGGTGATCGCGTCACCGAGGCGCACCTGAGTGGGCCGATCAATGGAGACGGGACGGCTGAGCTTGGCCGCGTCGACGAACACACCGTTGGTGCTGCCATTGTCCCGCAGCACCCAGGCACCCCCCTGCCAGGCCAAGACCGCATGCACCCGTGAGACCAGCGGACTGTCCACGAACAACATCACTTCCGGCGCGCGGCCCATGGTGACCTGCTGGCTCGAATCGAATACTCGTTCGGTTCCATCATGGCGCACGGTGATGGTCTGCGCCCCCGGTGAAGACATGCAGCGGATACTATTCCATCACCCGGACATCGGCGGTGCCCCCGATGCGCCATGCACCGTTCCGGCGACCGATACACCGACCGACCGGCCGACGAGGGGGAGAACGATGCGGCAACGTCGTGGAATCGCCGTCGTCATCGCCGTGCTGTGCGCTGTGGCGGTACTCGCAGGGTGTACCCGATCCGTGGACGGACGCGCCGTCTCCATCTACGACGACCCGTTCAAGGTGGCCGGACTGCCGACCACGAGCGGCCCGAGCGGCCCGCGGCCCGACGTCCCCGACAGCACGTTGACCGCACGCAACGGCGATGACGGCGAAGTGGACCAGCTGGCACTCAACGCCGTCGAGGACATCCAGACCTACTGGGCCGCCGAGTACCCCAAGGAGTTCGACGGCGAGTTCGAGCCGGTCGACAAGTTGATTTCCTGGAGCGCCAAGGCGAGCAAGAACGATTCGGTCGAATTCTGCACCGAGACCACCTACCGACTGGTCAACGCCGCCTACTGCCGACTCGACAATTCCATCGGCTGGGACCGCTCGCTGTTGCTTCCCACCATGGAGGAGACCTTCGGCAAGATGTCGGTGGTCATGGTGCTGGCGCACGAATACGGTCACGCCATCCAGACCATGTCCAAGATCGTCGACCGCAAAGACCCGGTCATCGTCAAGGAACAGCAGGCCGACTGCTTCGCGGGCGCCTTCATGCGCCATGTCGCCGAAGGCAAGTCCACGCACTTCACCATCAACACCTCCGATGGCCTCAATTCGGTCCTCGCCGCGACCGTCGCCATCCGCGACTCCGACCCCGACGATCCGGAGAGCGTGCACGGTTCGGCCTTCGAACGAGTCACCGCGGTGCAGATCGGTTTCACCGACGGCCCCAAAGGCTGCAAAGCCATCGATATGGGCGAAATCGAGCGGCGCCGTGGCGATCTGCCGCAGAGCTTCGAAGGCGACGCGGGCCGCGGCGAATACCCGATCACCAAAGAAAATCTGGTCGAGCTGACCAAGGCCCTCGCCGCGATCCTGCCGATCGATGCCGACCCCACCTACAGCTACGGCGGCGCGACGGTCGACTGTACGAATGGCACCACCACCGAACCGGTCAGCTACTGCCCCGCCAGCAACACCATCGCCACCGATATCCCGGGGTTGGCCGAACGCGGCACCTCCGACACCGATCCGGATGATCCGCTGCCGGTGAAGGTGACCGGTGATTACAACGGCTACGTCGTCTTCATCGCCCGATACGCACTCGCGGTACAGCGTGACCACGGGCAGCAGCTCATCGGCGCCAAGACCGGATTGCGTTCGGCGTGCCTGTCCGGTGTCGTCACCGGCAAGCTCGCCGAACCGGGCAGGCCGCCCTCGGAAGGCGACATCACGCTGGCCGCGGGCGATCTGGACGAGGCGGTTTCCGGACTGCTCACCGATGGTCTGGCCGCCAGCGACATCAAGGGGCAGACCGTGCCGAGCGGGTTCGCCCGGGTGGATGCCTTCCGCGCCGGGGTGCTCAACGGCGAGACCACCTGTATGTCGCGCTACTCCTGACGGCCGCGCTCAGCCGAACGGTGGCGGCGCCGCCGGATCGAAACGCAGCACCCGGTTACCGATCATGATCTCGGTGCCAGGCAGCAGCACCATCGGCTGGTTCGGCGTCAACCGCACCCAGTCGCGATAGCCGGCGACCCGGGTGCGGGTGCCGTTGGTCGAGCCCCTATCCACCAGCGTCACATCCCAATTCACCAGCACGATCTCCGCGTGCGCGCGGGACATGCCGCCGGAGTTGTCCTCGATCTTCAACGGGATGAGCCCGCGTCGCGCTTGTTCGGAATGCTCCGGGTCGCGTCCTATGACGGCGTCGGCGGCGAGCATGAAGGTCATCCCGTCGTCGAGCACCAGCATGCCGAGCGGCGGACGCACGACCTCGCTCATCGCTTGGGTCTGATCGACCGGCATACCGCAGACGGTGCAGAACGCGGCGCGCGGATCACTCGGATGCGCACGGGCGCATTTGAATCCCATGACCTTCACCGCGATCGTGGTGGCTCGCGCCGTCGCCTCCAGCCGCCGCTGTAGTTGCGGATCGGGACGTGGCGACGGATCGGTTCCGCGGTGTTCGAGCGATTCGGGCTGCGCGGGCGGTTCCTGGTCGTCACTCAAATCGAGCATCGAGGTGGAGGCCTGGGTCGGCGTCACATTCGGGTCCACCGGCGCGGATTGCGCCGCAACGGGTTCCGGTGAACGCTCCTGGTCGATACGCGCGGTCGGCAGCGGCGGTGGGGTGGCCCGGCGATGCAAGCCGCCGTCGGTGGCTTCCACATTCACCGTGCGCGCGCCACGTGCGCGCACCTCGTCCGACCAGACGATCATTCCGTCGGCCTGGGCGATACCTTCCACCAGCCAGCCGATTCCGCGTTCGGTGGGCAGCTCGGGAACCCGGCCCCTTGTGTCGTCGACGAACAACGCCACCGCCCGCGACGGCACCGAGGCGACCCGGTCGACGGTGAACGCCGCATCACTGCCGCGATATCGCTCGATCTGCTCCCCCGCCAGCACCGCGGTCACCGCGCCGTGCAGGAAGATGGCCACCCCGCCGTTCTCCGCGGGCGACAGAATGCCGAAGTCGACCGGACGTCCGGGGCTGATCTGCTCGGCGTCCTTCATCAGCCAGCGCGTCGCGTTGCGCGCGACCAACGCGCCTGGACCCGTCGGCTGCTGCTCGACGGCCTCGCTGACCAGTTCGGCCAGCGATTCCAGAGCGCGCACAGCAGGCGACTCCTGGCTCGGCTTACCGCGATCCCGATGCGCAACGACGACCACCGCGCCCGCGACCCGAGCCGCGGCGTGGTTCCCGGCGACGACCTCCACCTGCCGATCCTTCAACGGTATCGGCCTTCCCCTGGAGCGGAATGCTGGATCGTCGCCACCAGACCAGAGTATTGCAATGCGAACATCACCGGTCCGCTTACCCGTGGTTGGTCCGGAGTCCGCGCACCGAGAACGCCCCGATCGACTGAGATGCATTCGCTATCAGACCGCTGATAGGGCGCGATCCACCGGCGAGCACGATCACGTGTCGTACCGGTGCAGTACTATCCCGCCTGACACACTCGAGATAGGGGGGAGCGTGCGGCACACCGTGGGGTCTCATCGTTTCCGGGCGGGCATCGCCCTATTGTTCGCTTTCGCGTTGGCGGCGTCGGGCTGCGGGTCCGACAGCGAAGCGGCCGCACCCGCCGTGGACTTGGCGCAGCTCGACGTCGGCGGATACACCACCTTGCCGCGCGAGCTCGGCGAACCGAAGAACAACTGGGTCCCCCGATTCGTCGAGGCACAGCGGCTCGGCAACATCATGCCGCTACCGGTGGAGATCGACCCGAAGTTCGTGCACCAGGGGCCTGCCACCCACGCGTTCCTGTTGCCAGGCGAGTCACACCTCAGCCCGATCCACCGCTGGATCACCGAGGAGAACTTCGCCAACGACGCGAAGGGATTCATCGCCGGGTTCTCCGCCACAGCGCAGTCGAACAAGGCGCCGGCCTTGGCTTCCACACTGTCGACCAATGTCCTTATCTTCCCGGATGCGAAGTCGGCGACCGACGCGGCCGCGAACCTGTCGCGTGCCCGCTTCTTTCGGGACGAGGACTTCCCGGTCGAACCGGCGAAGTTGGACAAGTACCCCGCAGCTCATGTGCGGTGGCAGCCCGGTATGCAGACACTGGTGTCGTGGCTGGCCGAGGACGAATTCGTGATCGTCAACATCTCGTATAACGCCGAGGCCAAGATGCTGGGCGAATCCGATCTGCCTGGTTTGTCGACGCTGTCGGAGAAGGCCATCGCCGCGACGAGCACCAGCCTGGAGAAGTTCGAGCCGACACCGCCGGACAAGCTGATGGAGAACTCCATCGATCCGGACGGCATGCGGTCCATTTCGCTGCGACGCCCCGAGGGTGAATCCTTCATGAACGTCCCTGGGACCTACGACCTGCACGGTTCATTGCACTTCCCGACCAACCCGCTGGAGCGGAAAACGGAACTCGTCGACGCGGGCGTCGATCGAGTCGCCTACGACGCAGGCGAGCTGTACCGGGCCGCCGACGCGGAATCCGCACAGGAGCTCAAAGACAAGTCTTCCGAACTCAACCGATACTTCCGTGGCGCGGACTCGCCGAAGGGTCTGCCGCAGGCGACCTGTATGGAATACAAGGGCCCCGCTGAGGGCGCGATCCGGTTCTACTGCCATGTCGCCTACGACCGCTATTACGCGTTCATGGGCGCCGAGCAGCTGCTGGATGCCCAGCAACGGATATCGGCCCAGTACGCCATTCTGGCCAACTCGAAGTAGGGCTGCTGCGGGACATGCGCATTCACAACATCTTCACGTCATCGACCGCCCGGTGTGCTGCCTTGGCCATCGCCGCGACCACCATGTTGACCGGCTGCTCCGCTGAGTCCGGGACCGCTGTCCCTGCTGAGCCCGATATCCGC
Source organism: Nocardia cyriacigeorgica (assembly GCF_010868145.1). Classification (GTDB taxonomy): domain Bacteria; phylum Actinomycetota; class Actinomycetes; order Mycobacteriales; family Mycobacteriaceae; genus Nocardia; species Nocardia cyriacigeorgica_D. Next base: position 66,457 of record NZ_JAAGUY010000022.1, on the reverse strand, counting down.
GGTTTCGAAATCGGCAGCTATCCGACCACACCGCTCGACCTTCGGTGGGAGTACAACCCCACCCTGCTCGACGGGGTCGAGCTGGCGATCATGCGGCTGTCGGACAATGTCGTCAACGGGATCGAGGTCGACCCGAAGCTGAAGTACAACCGCGGCGCCAAGGAGTTCGGAGATGCCGACGCGGCCACCGAGCTGCTCGCCGACGTCAACAGGCCGGTGTTGGAACGGCACAATTTCATGTTCGGCCTCGGCATCACCTCCGCGGACCGCGCCAAACCCGCCGACAAATCACTGGGCGAAACGTCGATCACCATCGGTGCCCTCCAGTTCCCCGACGACAAGACCGCCGAATCCGCCGCACGTGATCTGGACCGCACCGATCTCGAGGTCGCGCCGGACCAGAACAAGCCGGTGACCCTGAAGAACTATCCCAACGCCCATTCCCATTGGCGTCCGGGCGTTCCCACGCTCGGTACGACCATGGCTGTCGGCAGCTACGTGATCACCATGCTGATCACCTGGCCGTCTCCCGACCTGGATGCACTCACGATGCTCGCCGAGAAGACCTATGCGGCACAAGTTCCACTGCTGGAGCAGCTCGCGCCGCTGTCCAAGCGTGAGATTGCCGCGCTCCCGTTCGATCCGGAGTCGATGTTCCAGCGAACGCTGACCTCGGAGAGCTTCTTCTTCTCGCCACGGGTCGGCGCCGTCGCGGTGCACACGCCACGCGGCATCCTGCACTGGGTGAGCGAGCCGGCCGAGAAGCAGAAGGACATGGAAGACAGCGGCACCGACAGCATCGCCATCGCCGATGACACCTACCTGTATCGGACGCGGGACGCCGAATCAGCGGCGACATTCGCCGACACCCGGCTCGCGTCGAGCAGATGGACGCCGATCGACGCGCCGAAAGACGTGCCGGGCGTGCGCTGTGGCGAAGACTCCACACGCTCCGACTCGGACAAGAAGTTCGTCTGCATCGTCCAGTACGGCCGTTACGTCGCCCAAGTTCAGAGCGGGCAACCCGTCGACGTCAAGCAGCGTGCCGCCGCACAGTACGCACTGCTCGCCAACAGCCAATATCAGTGAATTCGGCCCAGGAGGCCGGACAAACTCGTCAGCAGGCTGCGCACCCGAGATCACATTCGCATATCGCTACGGTGCAGTACTATCCGGCTGACACACTCGAGCAAAGGGGGGAGCGTGCAGCTCACCGCGAGATCGCATCGTTTCCGGGCGGGGGTCGCCCTACTGTTCGCCTGCACCCTGGCCGCGACGAGCTGCGGGACCGACAGCGAAGCCGCCGAGCCCACGGTGGACTTGGCCCAGCTGGACGTCGGTGGATACGCGACGCTACCGCGCGACCTCGGCGAGCCGAAGAACAAGGACGTGCCCCGATTCGTCGAGGCACAGCGGCTCGGCAACGTTATTCCACTGCCCGTGGAGATCGACCCGAAGCTGGTGTACCAGCCGCCGGGGACGGTACGTCCGTTTCTGCTGCCGGACGAGTCCCATCCGAGCCCGATTCACCGCTGGATCAAGGAAGACAACTTCGCCAACGACGCGAAGGGGTTCATATCCGGGTTCTCGGCGACCGGATCGTCCAACAAGGTCAACAGCATCGCCTACACGCTATCGACCTCGGTCCTGATCTTCCCCGATGCCAAGTCGGCGACCGATGCGGCGGCGAACCTGTCGCGTGCCGGCTTCTACGAGGATGACAAATACCCGGTCGAGCCGGCGAAACTCGAGAAGTACCCCGCCGCTCATGTGCGGTGGCAGCCCGGTATGCAGGTGCTGGCTTCGTGGCTGGCCCAGGATGAATTCGTCATCGTGACCATCGCCTCCGACTACGAGAAGAAGGTCCTCGGCGAATCCGATCTGCCCGGAGCGTCCGCGCTCCTGGAGAAGGCCATCGCCGCGACGAGCACCAGCCTGGAGAAGTTCGAGCCGACACCACCGGACAAGTTCATGGAGACCTCCATCGACCCGGACGGGATGCGTTCGATTTCGCTGCGCCGCCCGGAAGGTGACTCCTTCCTGAATGTCCCGGGCACCTACGACATGCACGGCTCCCTGCACTTCCCCACCGATCCGCTGGAACGCAAGCAACAACTCGTCGACGCGGGAGTCGATCGGGTCGCCTACGACGCAGGAGACCTGTACCGAGCCGCGGACGCCGAGTCCGCGCAAGAGCTGAAGGACAAGTCATCCGAGCTCAACCGATACTTCCGCAGCCAGCCGTCGCCGAAGGGCCTGCCCCAGGCCACCTGCACTGAGTACAAGGGCCCGGCGGCCGGCGCGATCCGGTTCTACTGTCATGTCACCTACGACCGCTACTACGCGTTCATGGCGGCCGAACAGCTGCTGGACGCCCAGCAACGGATCTCCGCCCAGTACGCCATCCTGGCCAACTCCAAGTAGGACTGCGGCACATGCGAATTCGAAGCATTTTGAGAACATCGACCGGCCGGTACGCCGCCTTGGCCATCGCCGCGACCGCCGCCTTGACCGGCTGCTCCGCTGTGTCGGGAACCGCGCTTCCGGGCGAGCCGGACCTCCGCGGTTTCGATATCGGGAGTTACCCGACGGCGCCACTCGATATGCGCTGGGAGTACATGAACAGTGTGCCCTCCGGCACCGAGCTGGCAGTCATGCGGCTGTCCGACAACGTCATCAATGGGATCGACGTCGACCCGAAGTTGAAATACAACCGGGGGGTGGAGGGCTTCAACGACAGCCGAGCGGCGACCAAGCTGCTGGCCGATGTCAACGGCCCCGTGCTGGATCGGCACAACTTCATGTTCGGTATCGGCTTGACCTCCGCCGACACGGCCAAGACAGCGGACAAGTCGGCGGGAGGAACAACGATCACCATCGGTGTCCTCCAATTCCCGGACGACAAGGCCGCACAGGCCGCGGCACGTGATCTCGACCAGACCGATTTCGCGGTCGCTCCCGACCAGAACAAGCCGGTAGAGCTGAAGAAATACCCCGACGCCCATTCCCATTGGCGGCCGGGGATTCCCACGCTCGGTTCGACGATGGCCGTTGGCAGCTACGTGATCACTTTGTTGCTCACCTGGCCGAGCCCCGATCTCGACTCGCTGACGACGCTCGCCGAGAAGACCTACGCGACCCAGGTGCCGATGCTGAAGGAACTGTCACCGCTGTCCAAGCGTGAGGTGCTCGAGCTTCCCTTCGATCCCGACTCGATGCTCCAGCGGACGCTGGCTTCCGAGGATTTCTATTTCACGCCGGACGCCGGCAAGGTGGGCACCTATCAGCCACGTGGCCTCCTCCACTGGGTGGGCGAGCCGACCGACGTCCAGAAGGCGATGCAGGACAACGGCGTCGACCGTATCGCCCTGGCCGACGAGACGTATCTGTGGCGGACGCGCGACGCCGACGCGGCGGCACAGTTCGCCGACACCCGGCTCACGGCGAGCCGGTGGACGCCGATCGATGCGCCGAAAGACGTTCCGGATGCCCGCTGCAGTGAGGACGCCGACCCCAACGACCCGGACCAGAAGTACGTCTGCATAGTCCGATACGACCGCTACGTCGCACAGGTCCAGAGCGGCCAGCCGGTCGATGTGCGGCAGCGGGCCGCCGCACAGTACGCACTGCTCGCCAACAGCCAGTACCAGTAGGCAAGGCCACGGACGACAGGCAGGCTCGACCGCCCGCCCACTATGCTCCGATGGACAGCGACACAGACGGCATCCACATGCCGAACCAGTCAGGACAGGAGACCGCGAGATGGCGATGAGCCCCGGCACCATCGTGGGCGGATATCGCATCCAGCGCGTACTCGGCGCGGGTGGGATGGGCACGGTCTATCTGGCCAAGCATCCGAGCCTCCCACGGATGGACGCGCTCAAGGTACTCAGTGGGCACCTCAGCGCCGACAACGAGTTCCGGGCCCGTTTCGAACGCGAAGCGAACCTGGCCGCTGGGCTGGACCACGCCAATATCGTGTCGGTCTACAACCGCGGCGAGGAAGACGGCCAGCTGTGGATCGCCATGCAGTACGTCGACGGCACGGATGCCGCCGCCGAACTGGAGCGCGACCCCCGGTCCATGACGCCGCAGCGCGCGCTGCGCATCGTCACCGAGGTCGGCAAGGGCCTCGACTACGCGCATCGCCGTGGCCTCCTCCATCGTGACGTCAAGCCGGCGAATTTCCTGCTGTCGGCCGAACAGGACGAAGAAGAGCGCGTCCTGCTCACCGATTTCGGCGTCGCCAAGTCCTCCGAGGACACCACCGACCTCACCCAGACCGGCAGCTTCGTCGCCACCATTGCCTACGCGCCACCGGAACAGCTCTCCGGCGGCCGGCTCGACCATCGCGCCGACATCTACAGCCTGGCCTGCGCCTTCTACAAACTGCTCACCGGCCAGAACCCCTATCCGGCGACCCAGCCGGCGATGGTCATGATGGGGCACCTGCACGAACCACCCCCGCGCGCGACCGCCGTCAACCGCAACCTGCCACCCGCCATCGACCAGGTCTTCGCCCGCGCTCTGGCCAAGAACCCGGCCGAACGGTTCAACACCTGCCGCGAGTTCACCGACGCCGCGACCCAGGTACTCTCCGGCGGGATTCCGCAGGCTCCAGGCCCGTTCGGCTACGCCTCCGGCTCGCATCCGACCGCAACCGGTGCGATCGGCTACACCTCCGGCCCACAGCCACACGCGCAAGAGCCGAGCTGGCCCCGCTATGCCGTCAACAACACTGCCGAGCAGACGCGACCGCCGACTGACCCGCGGGCACACCTGTCGGCACTCGATCAGCTGTCGCACCCGCAGTCCGCGCCCTCCGGGCGCAACCGCCTGCTCGGCGCCGCGGCCGCAGTTGTCGTGGTCGCCCTGGCGGCCGGCATCGGCATCTGGGCCCTCAGCGGCGGCGACACTCCCGCGGGGACCAACGGCACATCGGCCGTGGCCGTCGCCCCCGGCTCCATCGAGGAAGCACGAAAGAACAACCCCGCCTTCGAAGGAAAGGCCGTCACCGTCGTCGACGTCACCGGCGGTAAGGCCTACGACAACCAGCTCGCCATGTATCTCACGCCGGGCGACCAGGCAAAGTTCCTTCAGGACCTCGGATTCGCCTTCAATTCCGCGTTCACCAACTCCGGTAGCGAGCCCTCCCCTCGCCCGGTGACCAAAGAAGACCGGTACACGACGTTCTCCAAGATCAACTCCGGCTACCTCATCGCCATCCGCAGCGACGAAGGTGCAGGCGGCGGCGGACTTTCGGGCCTCAATCCCTACGTCAACGACGTCACCGCCACTGTCATCGTCGTCGACGATCCCGCGACAGTGAACGCCTTCCGCAACTGGACCTCCTCCAGCCAACCGCTGCTGCTGGAAAAGCTCGTTCCGATCTTGCGGGCACAGGTGAAGTAACATCCGCGAGGACGCTCGATCACAAGGGGGAAGTCCGCTATGCCAACGGCGAGGTCACGGGTGGCCCGGGCCGCTTGGACCATTCTGGCTGCCAGCGCGTTGACGGTGAGCGTCGGTGGTTGCGGCGCGGATGAGGCTTCATCCGCCGCTCCCGATCCGGCTCCCGCACCGGCGGTCGATATAGCGCAACTCGATCCAGGCAGTTTCCCCACCCAGCCGCGTGACCTCGGAAAGCCTGTTTCCCTCGAGCACGCGCGGCTGGTCGAGGCCCAACGGCTCGGCAACTACCTTCCGTTGCCGTCCGCCACCGACCCGGTCTTCGTCCACAACGACGGTATGTGGGTCAACGCGTTCATCGATCCGAAGCCGCTTGGCGCGATTATGGCCACCGAACGGTTCCCCGAGGCGGCGCCCGACTTCATCGGTGGGTTCGTCACGACAGCAGGTAGCGAGCGCGACAACGAGGGCATCGACATTCTCAATGCCGCCCTACTGTTTCCGAACGAGCAATCAGCGCAGAAGGCGGCCGCGGAACTCGAGCGAGTCGACTTCGAGTACAACAACCGAAATCAACGCGTCGAGATCCCGAAATATCCTGAAGCCCGCGCACACTGGCAACCGGACGGTAGTCAATCGATCGGCTCCTGGTACGCCATTGGGCCGGTCGTGATCTACAGCTGGGTTTACGACTACAAACTGTCATATGTCGAACGGCACGACCTCGCCGGGCTGCAAGGTTTGGTCGAGAGAAACTTGGATGTGGTCATACCCGCAATGTCCGAGTTCGAGCCGACCCCACCGGACAAGCTGATGGACATCGATGTGGACCCGGAGGGCGTCCTCGGACGCACCTTGCCCGGGACCACAAGCGAAGGAACCAAAAACCCACCAGGTGTTTACGACGGTGTTTCAGCCGTACATTTCGCGGTCGACATGAGTGAGCTGAGGCAGGTAATCGACGACAACGGCGTCGACAAGTTCGCTTTCGATGGATCCGAACTCTTTCGAGCAAAGGACGCCGCCAGTGCAGCGAAAGTCAGCGCCCACCTCACCAAGCTCTCACGCAAATACCGCAGCGAGGATTCACCACGAAACCTCCCGCAAGCGCGCTGCATCGAGTACATAGGCCGGGAAATGCTGGCCTTCCGGTTCTATTGCTCGGTATCGCATGGGCGCTACGCGGCCTATACGTGGTCATCGCAACTTCTGGACGCTCAACAGCGGATCTCAGCTCAGTACGCCTTGTTGGTGAACGCGGAATGATCAACCAGCACAGTCGCTTTCACGCAATTCGACGAGCATTCACCAGCACGGTGACGATCGGCCTGCTCGCTACTTCCGTCATGGCGTGCGGCGATACTCTGACCGGGAGCCCGCTGCCGGGCGAGATCGACGTCCGGAATCTCGACACCGGACAATACCCGACCGAGCCTGTCGACGCCCATGATGACCCGATCCGCGCTCCGTTCTACGATATGAAACAGGTCGCAGGCATGCGCGTCGCCGACTACGTGGCAACTGCGGATGAAATCGACCCCGCACTGAAATACACCCTCGAGGATCAAGTCACATTCGAGGTGATGATCGAATCCGAGTTCGATCGCTTCGGAACAGATATGCGCACGATCGCGGAGACCAACCGGTATCTATATGCCTTCGCCTCTGGCGGGAGTAGCGAACCCGCATACATCACTCAGCTTTCCCGCCAGTGGCCGAAGAAGAGCGAACCGAAGTCGACCACACTTGCGACGATAGTCCTGCAGTTCCCCGATGAAGACTCGGCGAAACTCGCCGCGCAACAGTTCCACGATCGCGATCTCGCACAGTTCACAGAGAAGAACAGGCCTGTGGCACTGGACAAGTATCCCGGCGCGCACAGCCATTGGAACCCTGAGTCACCTTTCATGAGGTCGACGATCGCGCACGGCACCTACGTCGTCGGATACCAGATTTCAGCCCCCTCGAACGACTTGCAGGCGCTGACGAGCCTCACCGAAAAGGCTTACGACACCCAGCTCCCACTCTTGGATCAGCTCCCACCGATCACCGATGTTCAATTGCTCTCCCTGCCATGGGATCCAGATCGTCTGGTTGTTCGCGCAATGGACCCGTTGAACTCCGGCGCTCCATCCCTCGGCGACTCTTCCTCGAGCGTCGGCCTACGCGGAATCTTGCATGTCGCACCCGACCGAGCCACCGCGCGTTCCAGCTACAAGGCCATGAACGCTGTGCGTTTCGGTTCAGCCGGCGACTCCATCGTCGTGCGCACCGAGAACGATGAGTCCGCAAGAAAAGCTGTCACCGACAAGCTGTTTCCCTTCGCGACCACCAGAAGTGCCGCCCCACCGCTGAACATCCCGGATTCGACGTGCGCGGAGACATCCGAGAAATACGGCACGGCACGATTCGATCGATTCGTCTGCATGGTGGCCTACCACAACTATGTCGGGATAGTGACAAGCGATCAATTGGTCGATGTCCATCAACGCGCGGCCGCCCAGTACTCGATTCTGGCGAATGCTCGATGATGACCGAACACATTCGGGTCGGGCTCGAATCAGGAGGCTGTCCACTATGGCGCTGAGCCCGGGAACCATCGTCGGCGGGTACCGAATCGTGAAGGCGCTCGGGGCGGGCGGGATGGGCACCGTATATCTCGCAAAGCATCCGAGCCTGCCCCGAATGGATGCGATGAAAGTGCTGAGCCCGGAGTTGTCGCGTGACCGCGAGTTCCGCGTCCGCTTCGAGCGCGAGGCCAATATCGCGGCAGGCCTGGACCATCCGAACATCGTCTCGGTGTACAACCGCGGGGATGAGAGCGGCCGGTTGTGGATCTCGATGCAGTACATCGAGGGAACCGACGCGTCTGCGGTGACAGCCGATGACCCTCACTCGATGACGCCGCTGCGTGCGCTTCGAATAGTCACCGAGGTCGGCAAAGGCCTTGACTACGCACACCGACGCGGCCTGCTGCACCGCGACGTCAAGCCGGCAAATTTCCTGATCTCGTCTCCGGACACTGGCGAAGACGAGCGTGTCCTGCTGACCGACTTCGGTGTTGCGAAGGCAGCCGACGATGCCTCGGAGCTGACCAATACCGGAAGCATGCTCGCGACGATTGCCTACGCGCCGCCTGAGCAGCTGTCCGGACAGCCTCTCGATCATCGCGCCGACATCTACAGTCTCGCTTGCTCACTGTTCAAGCTGATCACCGGTCAGAACCCGTACCCCGGCGCCCAACCCGCGATGGTCATCATGGGGCACCTCCATCAGCCACCGCCACAGGCGACCGCGGTCAATCCGGGGCTTCCCGCCGCGCTCGACCAGGTATTCGCCACGGCGTTGGCAAAGCAGCCCGGCGATCGGTTCAACAGCTGCCGAGAGTTCACCGAGGCAGCGGCGAATGCCCTTGTGCCGGGCCATAACCCGGTGTCGAGCACAACATCGCCGACCTATCCGGTGCAGGTCATCGATCCACGACCGGTTTCCGAACCCGATGTCGCGGCGGACACGCGGGCGTCGCCCGGCCAGCAGAAGAGTTGGCGGCGCTGGCCCACCGCTGTCGGCGCGGCAGTCGTTGTCCTCGGACTTGCTATAGGCGGCACAACGCTCGCCATGTCGGACGAGGATTCGCCAGGGTCGGCCGAAGCAGCTGCGGACGGTGCGACACCTACCGCCGAAGCGCAAACGCCGATCGGCAAGGCCCGCCAGAGCAATCCTGCCTTCCATGGCAAAACGATCACCCTGATCGACTACAGCGAGAATGGCGACCCCGCAGTCTATTTGAGACCATCGCCGCAGACGAAGTTCTTCGAGGATCTCGGGTTCGTCTACAACGTCAGCTATGAGAAGCAAGGCGATGAGCCATCGCCACGGACCGTGGATACTTCCAGGTTGATCGCGGATCGGGACAGCTACATCCTGGTCGTCCGCAGCGACTCGGACGCCGGTGGAGGAGGCCTGTCCGGGCTGCCCTTCCTCATCACCGGATCTGCCGCGACAGTGATCGCACTGGATGACCCGACTGCCGTTGTCGCTTTGCGCAATTGGTCGGCGAATTCCGAATCGGTACTGATCGAGAAGGCGATACCGGCGCTTCAGGGTCGGGTCAGGTAGTCCGCATTTCCATCCGAGACACAAATGGGCTCCGGCGCGAAAACGCCGGAGCCCATCGCATGTTCGCGAGGAACAGCTGAATTACGCCCAAGAGCGCGAGTTCATCATGTCCATCTCGTCCATGGAAATCGCACCGTCCTCAACGACCTTGGCGATCGTTTCGAGGGTGGTCATGATCGTCTGCTGCGCCGTGTCCCATTCGGCCTGGACCGTCTGGTACGATTCGCGAGCAGCACCATCCCACTCCGCCACCAGACCGTTCACGTAGCCCTTGAGCTCCTCCTGCGTTTCCTGCAGACGACGTTCGCTGGCACGGATCTGGTTGGCCAGCTCGATCAGCTGTTCCTTGCTGTAATTGATCCCCTGATCAGCCACGATTCATCTCCCTATTTCAGCGATTCTGTTGATTTCGAAGATCGTACGATTACAGCTTGATGTTGAGGCTGGATCCGAGCTCACCGGAGGCGCCGGCCTTCAGCACCTGCGCCTGGATATCCTGCTCCTGCTGGTCGTACCCCACGCCGTTCTTCTCGATGTTCGCGGCGATCTTGTCTTCCAGGATGGTCTTCAGGTTTACGGCCGCCGAGTTGAAATCCTCCATCACAGTATTGAACGCGCCCTTCGCTGAACCGCCCCAGTGGGTTGCGCCGTCGACCAGATTCCTGACCCCGGTAATCTCGCTCTGGATCTGAGAGCTGACATTCTTGATATGCGTGGCAGTCGCCTGCATCGTCGCAAGGTCGTTCCTCACGGTACCCGCCATCATGCACTCCGTTCTTGTGACTTGATTCGGCCGCCCGTCGTGGACCGAGCCGATTCGCTCCAACTACTAGATTGGACGCAGCGACCCGCCCAATCGGTTCCATCAATTTGGAAAGAATTTTGAGCTGGTGTCATGGGATGACTTCCAGCGTGGTTGCGACAGCTGCACAGAGTTGTGTTGTCGTGTCTTGCCCCCCTGTCTGATATTGACACCCGATCCCGACTTGGGTGCTGTGTTCGACGATAACATGCCAGTCGACCTGCGAGCCGTCGTCTGGATGCTCGGTGTAGGCCAGGCCGGAACGGCCGCCGAAGACCACATCGCGGCGCAGGGGGCTCATTGTTCCTGCGGGACGTTGCCCGATCTGAGCCTCGAGGTTGGCGGCAACCTGTTCGTAGCCGACGCCAGGGACTACTTGCTTCTGGGTGAGCGTGATTCGAGCCTTGGTGCCGTCTTCAGGGACCAGGTAGATGCGGGATCCGCCTGCCGCATCTATGACCCGCCATCCGGCAGGAACTTCAAATTTGAGGTTGCCGATGGTTTGAGGCGCCGGTGTCGTCTTCGTGGTGGTCGCCTTCGGAGCGGTCGTCGGCGCGACCGCGGACGACGAAACTTCGGTAACCGTCGACGAGTGGGCCGCGGCTGTCGCGCTTCCTGCATCCTCGGGTTGGGTCAGCACCACAGCTGCGCCTATGCCCGCGACCAGTATCGCCGCGACGGCGGCCGCACCGATGTAGATCGGTGTGCGCGAACGAGGCGGGCGGGTGGCCGCAGCGCGCTCACGCAATGGCTGGAGCCATTCTGTCTGTGGGAGTTGTGGAATCGCCGCCGTCGGGTAGTGCGTGGCCTCGGTCAGTTTGTTGCGAGCCAGATCAGCGCTCGCCACAGTCCGAAGCTCGGTATCGGGTCCGGAAATTTCCGTGACGGCAGAACCGATGAGCTCGAGAAGACCCGGGTCGGCTCCGCCGACTATCAACACGCTGTCGGTAGGCCGTCCTGCGAGCAGGCGTTCGAAGAGCGCCCGCAGTTCGCTCAAACCCGGGCTGTCCGGGGCGATCTCGACCGCAGCCAGGTTCGGTTCGTGCTCACACGCCTCGATTTCGGGCCCTTGCTGGCCGTAGATCACCGATGTCGCGGTGGTCGACAGCGGACCGAACTCGATCACCACCGTGCGGCGGTCTCGGTTTCGAGTATCGGCAGCCACCGCACGCAACGCCGCTACGTGGAATTCGACCTCGGAGGCCAGGCGAGAGGCGGCTGTTTCGATGTCGGAACGGCGCCTCGTCCCCCATTCGGTCGGCGTAACGATCGTGAGGCGCTCACAGGGCTCTTGAACCCGTAGCTCGGCAAGCATTCTGCCGAAGACCGCGGTCATGGCATCGACGGGTGAGGGCAAGCTCGGCAGATAGGCGATCCGGTCGGCCGTCAGGAGTTGCACTGCCGAACATGCCATCGACTGCGGGACGAGCGGCTCGCCCACGACGAGACTCATTCCGTCGCTGCCGGGTGCGACCGACGGCGGCAGGTCCGCGTGAGTGTTCGAGCTCCGCGCCCACAGGCGCGATTCGGTGAGAGTCAGCTCGACGACGGTCATGCGATGGGAGGCATCCACGAGGTCTGGACAAGCTCGGTGCCGGCTCGGCTGACGATTGTGCCTCGACCCGGCGGCATCGCACTGGGTTTGACATTGCCCAGCAGAATTCCTTCGTCCTTGGTGCCACTCATGATCAGGCCGGGCGTAGCCAAGTCGCGCAACCGCGAGATCACCGCCTCGTACAGGGCACGTGCCGCACCGCCGGAGCGGCGGGCGATGATCAGGTGGAAGCCGACATCCTTCGCGTGCGGCAGGTATTCGACGATCGGCGCGATCGGGTTGCCGCTGCCTGTCACAACCAGGTCGTAGTCATCGACGATCAGATACAGATCCGGACCTGCCCACCAGGAGCGATCACGCAACTGCTGTGGCGTGATGTCCGGGCCCGGCATCCGCGACGCGAGCAGTCCCGCAATGTCTTTGACATTCGTGGTGAGACCCTGCGCACTCGTCGCGTACGCCGCGATGTGGTCACCTTCGACACCACCGAGCAATGTGCGGCGGTAGTCGGCAAGGATGATGGCCGCTTCCTGCGGCCTGTTCGACTCCATGATGCCTTGGCAGATTCCGCGCAGCAGCGTGGTCTTGCCGCATTCGGTGTCACCGAAGATGAGGAAATGGGGCTGTTCGTTGAAGTTGAGGAACACAGGCGCCAGTTCGGACTCGCTGATACCGATCGGAATGCTGGCGTTCTTCCGACCGGGCACAACGGTGCCCCACCCCTCGAGCGTTGCCAGCAAATCGTTGCGATCCAGCCGCTCCGGCAGCATACGCACCTTCGGCGCGTGACGACCGGGCGTCATCGAGGCAAGCTGCTGAACCGCGTTCGCGACACCGGTGCTGAGATCCTGTGGATCGGAGTTTCCGTCAACCCGCGGCAAAGCGGTCAGCATGTGCAGGCTCTCCGGCGTCATACCGCGACCCGGACGACCCTGTGGAACCAGCGCCGCGACCTTTCGACCGAAATCGGAGTCGGCCGGATCGCCGAGGCGCAGCTCGAGACGGGTGCCGATCTGATCCTTGAGCGCGGGGCGCGCTTCCATCCACCGCGACAACGCGATCACCACGTGCACGCCGTAGGACAGACCCTGCACGGCGAGGTTCATGATCGTCTGTTCCAGGGCGTCGAAATCCTGACGGATGGAACCGAACCCGTCGATCACCAGGAAGGCGTCACCGAAGGGGTCCTCGTGGGCGCCCGCCGCGGCCGGGCTGCTGGACGGGTCCATCGAGCGCAGGCGGCGGAACTCGGCCATCGACTCGATACCCAGCTGGCGGAAGCGGAGTTCGCGCTGGCGGACGATCGTGGTCATTTCCGCGATGGTGCGGCGGACCTTGTCCTCATCCAGGCGACCCGCCACCGAACCCACGTGCGGCATGCCTTCGAGGCTGGCGAGGGTACCGCCACCGAAGTCGAGGCAGTAGAACTGCACCTGTTCGGCGGTGTGGGTGAGCGACATCGACATGATCAGCGAACGCAGCATCGTCGACTTACCGGACTGCGGACCGCCGACGATCGCGACGTTGCCTCGGGAACCGGACAGGTCGACGATCAGCGGGTCACGCCGCTGATCGTAGGGACGGTCGACAATGCCGATCGGGGCGCGCAGCGTTGCCACCGCGGCGTACTCACCGGTGAGGATCGAGCGCGGGACCAACTGGTCGAGGGTGGGCGCATCGTCGAGCGGTGGCAGCCAGATCTCGTGTGCCGGCCTGCCGTGGTCCTTGATGCGCTGGACCAACATCCCGATATTGGACAGCCGTTCGCCGTCCTCGCTGACCTGAGGTTCCGGATCGTCGGTGGGCGCCGACGGCAGGGGAACCCGGTCCGCGTTGCGGAAGTCGACATGCCCCGCGGCGAACGGCCGCGCCCGCACATCGATCTCGCCGGCTTGGGTCGCGATGGTCATATCGCGCTGCGAACCGCCACCGACGTAGTCACCGGAGACGTAGGACGCCTGGAAGCGCTGGATCTCGCCGGAATCGGACTTCAGGTAACCGCCACCGGGGCTGTTCGGCAGGTTGTAGGCGTCAGGGACGCCGAGGACCTGACGGGACTCGTTGGCGGAGAAGGTCTTCAGACCGATGCGGTAGGACAGGTGGCTTTCCAGGCCCTTGAGCTTGCCCTCTTCGAGGCGCTGCGAGGCCAGCAGCAGATGGACGTGCAGCGATCGGCCCAGGCGGCCGATCATGACGAACAGCTCCGCGAAATCCGGGTGCTGGGTGAGCAGTTCGGAGAACTCGTCGAGCACCACGAACAGCGCGGGCAGCGGATCGAGGTCGGCGCCCGCGGCGCGAGCCTTCTCGTACTCGGAGACGTTGGCGAAGTTACCGGCCTGGCGCAGCACTTCCTGGCGCCGGTTCATCTCACCGGCCAGGGCGTCACGCATACGGTCGACGAGGTCGGCTTCATCCTCGAGGTTGGTGATGACCGCCGCGACATGCGGCACGTCATCGAAGCCGAGGAAGGTCGCACCACCCTTGAAGTCGACCAGAACGAGGTTCAGCTGGTCGGGCGAATGCGTTGCCAGCAGACTCAGCACAAGGGTGCGCAGGAACTCCGACTTACCGGAACCGGTCGCACCGATACACAAACCGTGTGGGCCCATACCGCTTTCGGCGGCTTCCTTGATGTCGAGTACCACCGGCAGGCCGTCGGCGCCGACACCGAACGGCACGCGCAGGCGCTCGCGGCCGTAACGTGGACGCCAGGCATGCTCCGGGTTGAACGTGCCGATATCGCCGAGGTTCATCAGCTGGGACCAGGTCGAGATGACCTCGGTGTCGCTGACCTCGATATCGCTGCTGCGCTGACTCGCTGCACGAAACGGCGCGAGCCTGCGGGCCACCTGCTGGGCCTGCTCCGGGCTGATCTGGTCGATCATCGCGAAACGTTCCTGATTGCCGGTGGCGCCGCGACCGACGCATTCGCCGTTCTCGACGATCATCTTGATACCGCGCGAAACCGCGAGTCGCGGAGCGTAACCGCACAGGTCGAGGATAGTGACGCCCTCGTAGCCCGATTCGCGGAGCTGGTCGTCCTCCGACTCCAGCAGACCGCCGTCGACCACGATGACGATATGCACCAGGTTGGCGTTGGCAGGCTGATTACGTGAGTACCGGACGCGGTTGGCGAGTAGCGGCTGCAGTCCGGCGGCGGCTTCACGGATGGAGCTGTAGAACATGCGCTGCGTGCCGATGCCGTCCTGGGCGTCGGGATGCTGCGAATGCGGCAGCCACTTCGTCCACTCCCATTCCGACGCGGTATCCGGGCCGCAGACGACGGCCAACAGCACCTGGTCGGGACCGTGGAACATGGCCAGCTGCAACAACATCGCACGCGTCATATCGCGCGCTTCGCCGCGATCTCCGTCGAGCGCGATGGTGGCGAAGCCCTTGACCGCGATGGCGGTCGGCAGGTCGGGGACCGTGGAATGCGCGCGCACGAAGCGGCGCAGCGACACCGCGGCGATCGGCTCCAGCTCTTCGACCGGTCCGGTCTCCGGGGCGATCAGCCTGGTGGCCAGGCGCTGCCCGCCGATACCGATACGGGCGTGGCAGAAGTCCTTATCGCCCGCGCGACGCTCCCACATCCGGCTGGTGCCCGCGAGCATCCAGATCAGGCCGGGCTCGGGGTGACTCCACTCGACCGCAGCGCGCTGCTGGGTGGCGGTATCGTCGACGTCCTTGCGGACCTGGTCGAGGTAGCGGAGGTAGTCCTTGCGGTCTTCGTTGGCCTCCGCAGCCTTCTGGCCCTTGCCGCCACCCTGGCCGGCGAACATGCCGACCATGGAGAACAGCATCATGACCGGGAACATCATCGACATCGGGTTGGACATCATCTTGCTGCCACCCTGAGTGAACATCAGGGCCATCATCCCGACCATGCCGATGACCATCACGACCGGCATCAGCTTCATCAGCAGGTTGCCCGGTGTCACCCGTGGGATCTCGGGAGGCGGTTGCAGGGTGACCTCGCCACCGGGCGTCCGCGGCATTTCCCGGCGCGCGCGCCGCTGAAACCGGACTGTGCTCATAAGACGAGAATTCCCCCTCTTGGCCTGCGGTGTTCGGGCCTCAGTGTAGAGGCAACCGCCGACATGTCGTACAGTTCGACCAGCATTCTGCTGCCCGGACCCATGGGTTCGCAAGCTCCGCTCGGGCCGGCGGGGTGCGGAAAACACGAGGTAGCGACCGAGTTGGGGGAGCCTTGACGCACGCGCGACTTGACCACATCGAGGAGGAATCCTCACGCGGCATCGTCCGCGCACCCGATCTGACCAGGGTCACCATTTTGGCCAAACACACTCAGGTGGATATGGCCATCCCGGTGGATGTACCGGTCGCCCTGGTGATTCCGAGCGTGGTCGACATGGTCGCCCAGCACAGCCGCACCAACGATTTCGACAACGAGGGTGAACGCTTCGAGCCTGCCGAATGGGTGCTCGCCCGCATCGGCCACCCCCCGTTCTCCAACTCGCTGAGCCTCGGTGAGCACGGTGTCCGCGACGGTGAGCTGCTGATGCTGGAGAGCGCGGCCCACACTGCGCCGACGCCGCTGTTCGACGACATCATGTACAACGTCGCGATCGCCGACGCCGACCACTTCAAGGGCTGGACGCCGAAAACCGCGCGCATCACCGGCTCGATCCTGGCGGCATTCACCATGTTCGCCGGGTGCACCGGCCTGCTGGCCGCTCCGGACGCCATGGCGGGCTGGATCACCGGCTCGATCGCACTCGGCGTGACGATCCTGCTCGTGGTCGCGGGCATGGTGCTCAGCCGGATGTACGGCGACACCGCGACCGCGCTCGTGCTCGGCGGCTGCGCGCTGCCGACCTCGTTCACCGCGGGCATGCTCATCGTCCCCGATCATTACGGGTGGGCGAATTTCCTGCTCGGCTCGGTGCTGTTGGGCGCGACGGCGATCCTCGCCTGGCGAGTAACCGGAGTCGGGCTCGGCGTGTTCATCGGCGCGGGCGCTCTCGCGATCTACGCCGTTCCGGCCTCGCTCGTCGGTCTGCTGACCGATCAGTCGGTACGCGCGATCGGCGCGGTCGCCGCTGCCCTCGGCCTCGCTGGATTGTCACTGGCACCGCGAGTTTCGATGCTGCTGTCGAAACTGCCGCTGCCACCAGT
This sequence comes from Nocardia cyriacigeorgica, assembly GCF_010868145.1. Classification (GTDB taxonomy): domain Bacteria; phylum Actinomycetota; class Actinomycetes; order Mycobacteriales; family Mycobacteriaceae; genus Nocardia; species Nocardia cyriacigeorgica_D. The sequence goes on along the minus strand of NZ_JAAGUY010000022.1, from coordinate 49,433 downwards.
GCCCTCCCCGGGAACTCCGATCGACCCGACCGAGGACGATCCCGACGATCACCGCGCGCTGCCAACCATGGAGGCGTTGCGCGCCAAGTCCGAACGCGCCCGCATGTACCTGAGCGGCCTGGTCTCCGCGACCACGCTGGTCACCGTGATCGGCGCGCTCGCGGCTACCGACCCCACCGGTGAGGGCTACTACTGGCAGGGCATCGCCCTCGCGCTTGTCTGCGCCGTGGTGCTCATGTTCCGCAGCCGCACCTATGCGGGCGCCGAGCAGGCGGTCGTGCTGGTCGCGGGTGGCGCGTCGATCGTGCTGATCCTGATGGTCGGAATGGGTTTCGTGGCCGAACAGCCGCTCGCGGTGTTCGGCGCCGCGATGGCGATGCTGATCGGCGCGCTGATCCTCGGCATCATCATCCCGAACCAGTCGGCGACGCCGCCGATGCGCCGGGCCGTCGAACTGCTCGAATACGCGTTCGTCGCAGCCGTGCTGCCCCTTGTCTTCTGGGTGGCCTCGCTCTACTCCCTCGTCCGCGGGCTGTGAGCGGGCGCCTCCGCGTCACGGCCGCCGCCCTGACGCTGGGTTTCAGCGCGTCGTTCGGTTTGAGTCTCGGCCAAGGCGTGGCGCACGCGGATCGGCCGCCGCCGATCGACACGGGGAGATTGCCCGCGGGTGATCCGGCGGCGCCGCCGGAACCTACCGAGCAGAAGTCGAACACGCCGTGCGCGAGTACTCAGCTCGGCGGAGATGGGCCGACCATTCCGGCGCCGCAGCGAGCGCTCGATCTACCGCACGCATGGCAATTCTCGCGCGGAGCCGGACAGACCATTGCGGTCATCGACACCGGTGTCGCCCCGCATCCGCGACTGCCGGGGCTGATACCCGGCGGGGATTATGTCGCCGCCGGGGGCGACGGCCTGCAGGACTGCGATGCGCACGGCACCGTGGTTGCGGGAATCATCGCGGCCAGCTCCGTGGACGGTCAAGGCTTTTCGGGTGTCGCTCCCGAGGCTCGGATCATGTCGATCCGGCAGACCAGCAGCAAGTTTCAGCGGAAGGGCCGCTCAACCGAGCAGCGCCCGGAGGATCCGCCCGACGGGTACGGCAATATCGACGCGCTGGCCTCGGCAGTGCGGCGAGCTGCCGACCGCGGCGCATCGGTGATCAATATTTCGTTGGTCGCCTGCGTACCGGGATCACACAACCCTGCGGACACGGCGCTCGGCGCGGCCTTGCGTTACGCGACAGTGGAAAAGAACGTGGTGGTCGTGGCCGCGGCCGGGAACATGGACCAAACCTCCAAGTGCCAGGCCGGCAATCCCGACGTCGACCCGCTCGATCCGACCGCCGACCTATGGGAGAACCTGACCACGAACGTCACCCCGGCGCGCTATGACGATTACGTCTTGACGGTCGGCTCGATCGGGCCGACCGGCCAACCGTCGGACTTCACGGTGCCCGGCCCATGGGTGGACATCGCGGCGCCAGGCGAGGGGATCGTTTCGCTGGACACCCTCACCGACGGAACAATCGTCGCCAAGGGCGAACCGGACAAGATCACCACCCTGCAGGGCACCAGCTTTGCCGCACCGTACGTTTCGGGCGTTGTCGCGTTGGTTCGGTCGCGCTTCCCTGATCTGAGCGCCCAGGACGTCATCAAGCGTCTCCAAGCCACCGCCCACGCACCCGCCGAGGGTTGGAACCCCTTTATCGGCTACGGCGCAGTCGATCCCGTCGCGGCCCTCACCAACGAGGTTTCCGACGCCCCGTTGCAGGCCAAACAGCCGAGCCCGGCCCAGAGCATCCAACTCCCGGTCCCCGCTCCCCCGCCGCCGCCCGACAACCTGGCGCGCAACGTCGCACTGATCGGCACCGGAATCATCGGTGGTGGACTGATACTCGGCTATCTGGCATCGTTCCCGATCCGCCGACGGTTCGGAGTCCGCGAGGACTGACGGTGGTCGGATCCACCAACAACCGCATACATAACAGGAGTGGGCCCCCATCTGGCGGCCCACTCCTGGTCGAATCACTTCGCAGCCGCGACCGGCTTCTGTGCGGGTGACGGATCCGGCGCCACACCGTCGTGCGCAACCATCGCCTCTTCACGGCCCAAGCTCGGCCCATTCGCAAGCAACCCGACGATCGGCCACGGCGCGGGTTCCGGGTTTTCCGGCAACCCGAGCGCCTTCACGGCCTCGGCGTTCTTGATGCCGTAACGGACGCCGGTGTCGGCGACGTAGAAAAGGCTGTCTTTGCGGCGGCTGTCGGGCTCGATGCCGGTGGTCTGGACGTAGGCGCCCGAAGCCGGGGGGATGTAGGCGGAGTCGGCGTTGGGGCCGGAGCCGTCGGCCTGGGCCAGCGGGACCAGTTTGGCCTTGTCCGACATCGGGAGGTTGATGCCGATGATCACCGAAAGCTCGGCTTGGTTACCGGAATCCACTGTGGCGGTGGGGATCGGCTTCCAGGACAGGCAGCTCACCGGCTGGTCCTTGGCGTCGACGATGGACGGCGCGGTAACCGGGTAGTTCTCGACGCGCAGGGCATTCGAAACATCCGCCCTGGTGCGCACCGTCTGGTTGATCGTGGTGTCACCCGTCGGTTGCGGGTTGGAATTGCGGATGATGTCGGCGGTCAACGGCGAAATCCGTTGCAGCCCATCGCGCAGGACGACGTAGTTCTCGGCCTCGCCGGTGGTCGACACCTGAACGACGGTGCCGTTGCGGAAATCGCCCACCGGCTTGTCCGGAAGCCCGCCCGGATCGACGATCTGCGGTGGCTCGATCTCGAGCACTTCGGGAATCGCGTTCAGCAGACCCTCGCTGATCGGCCGCGGTGTGAAACCGGTGATATTCAAGGCATCGGTGACGGCCCGGTCGGTCATATCGACTCGGGCGCGTTTGTTCTCGTAGATCAGGTAGGCCGAGTCGTCGCCCTGCACGAGCAGCGCCTTGTCCGCGCCCATGACCGAGGCCTTCTCGCCGAGTTCCGGGTCGCCGGCCAGCACGGCGGTGGTCAGGTCGCGGCCGCCGTCGATCTTCATGGAGTCGCAGACCGACCAGGTCCGGCCGTTGCCGTCCTTGTCGACGTTCAGCACGCTTGGCGCACCGGGGATACCGATCAGCGGGCCACGGGCCTTGCTGCCCAGCTCGGACTCCTTGACGATGACAGCGTCGGGCGCGTCACCGGCGGCCAGGCGCGCCGAGGCGATATTCAGCGCGGGATGGACGACGTCGTTGAGGACGACGTACACCGCACCCGATTCCTTGCCGATCAGGATCTTGTTGTCGCCGATTTTGTCCTGTGGTCGCAGCAGCGCCAGCACACCACAGCCGGCCAGCACGACGATGCCGAGAACCAACCCGGCCGCGTAGGCGCGCGACTGTGAGCGCATGGGATCGTGCAGCATTCGCACGTCCCGGCGCACCAGGGCGTGCTCCATCCGGCGTACCAGGAAGCGGTAACCGCTCACCTGCCAGCGCGTAGTGGGTTTTGAAGGCATGTTTCCTCCCCCGAACAGTGCTCGCGTCCGCGGAACACAGTACAGTTCCCGAGGACTCTTGTTCAGCTCGGCCACAGAGAAAGCGGCCGATACGGGTACTTGGGGGACGACGATGGCCGAACCTGCCGGCGCGGGACCGCGCCCGCTTCTGGGCCGCATCTCACTGCGCAACCTGATGATCGCGCAATTCGTGGGGCTCATCGCGGGTGCGATCACGCTGCTGGCCGGGCTCGGCGTCTGGCCCGCCGTCGGCGTCGGTGTGGTGGTCGCGTTGATCCCGCTGATCCCGGTCGGTCGGCGGGTGCTGCTGGATTGGATCGGCACCGGCACCGGCTATCTGGTTCAGCGCGAGTACGAGATCGGTGACACCGTCGATTTCCGCGGTCCCGACGGCCGTTCGCTCGGCCTGTACTGGGACGGCAGCCGTGTGGTGACCGTTGTCGAGGTCCTCGCCCCCAAGGGCGGGTTGACCCGCATCGCCCGCACCACCGTGCACGCCTCGCATCTGCTGCCGCTGCCCGAACTGGCGCAGTGCCTGTCCCAGCACGACATTCTGCTCAGTGGCATCGACATCATCAGCCATGGGCACCGTAGCCGGGCAGGTACTCCGGCAGGCACGATCTACGAATCGCTGCTCGGTCCGCTGCCGGCCACCGCGCACCGCACGGTGTGGCTCGCCATCAGCTTCGACGCGGTGGCCTGCCCCGGTGCGGCTGAACGACGTGGTGGCGGAAACGACGGCGCGTCCCGTGCGGTGACGATTGCGACCCAGCGGATCATGCGCGCGCTCGAGGACGCCGACTGCAACGCCCGTATCCTCACCGCGCCAGAAATCCGCAAGGCGGTCCTGCAGATCACCGGCGGCTACGACCCACGGACGCTGACGCAGCGCTGGCGCTACGCCGAGCTGGGCAACAGCGTCAATATCGGTGGTGCGGTCGACCCGAAGCGGCTCGGCTCGGATCTGCTGGCCCAGCTGTGGGTGGCACCCTCGCGCGGCACCACCGTCGCGGTCCGGTTGCGGCCCGGTAGCAGCCGCGATTCGGTGAATATCGGTGCGGCATGGCGACTGACGGCGCGCGAGCTGCCCGAACGCACCAAGCATGAGGGCATGGTGTCGATGAACGGCAGGCACCGCGACGGTCTGCTCGCGCATCTGCCGATCGCCATCCCGAACGTCGACGACACCGTGCCGATGTCGGAGTACCCGATCGATGTGATCGGCGCGCTGCATCTACCGTCGTCGGGCTGCGGTCAGTTGATCGGCTCCGACGATGAGGGCAACGGTGTCGCGGTCCGCATCATCGGTGCCGGTATCTCGACGGTGTACCTGGCCGGCGAACTCTACCTGGCTCAGCAGCTGGTGTTCCGCGCCCTCGCTGTCGGTGAGCGCATCCTGATCCGCACCGACCGTGGACATGCCTGGGAGAACCTGGTCACCACGATCGGCAACCCGGAGCGCCTGACCATCGCGGTGGAAACCCATCAGTCCGATGCCGGATTCACCGCGACCGTTGTCGATGGTGTGCTCGCACCCGCGCCACACGCCGGTGTCACCACGATCTATGTGACCGGTGATCCGATGGGCTGGCCCGCGACCAAGCCGGATCTTTCGATCCAGCAGCCGGGCGCGATCGGCAACCACGTGGTGTTGCGTACCGGTACCGCGCAGGTCGATCTGACGCTGGTGTCGATTCCGCGGGAGGCCACCTACATCGGCCAGCCGCGCGGACGTCGCGCCATGGCGCACCAGTAGCGCACGCCGGTCACCCCGGATAGGGGTCCGACGCCCGCGCGGATCGCAAAGTACGCCCCCACCAAGCCAATTGGCGCAGCATCCGCTCAGAGGCATCGATGGCGGCACCGTCCTGAGTGTCACCCGCGGCATCGAAGCTTTTCTTCGCTCGATGGAAGCTGACCGTCTCCCGGATCGACACCATGTGGACCTCGGCGACGACCTGACGCAACTGTTCGACCGCACGCAGACCACCCGACAGCCCGCCGTAGGCGACGAATCCGATCGGCTTTGCCCGCCATTCGCGCTTGGCGCTGTCGATGGCGGTTTTCAGTGACGCCGGATAACCGTGGTTGTACTCGGAGGTGACGACCACGAAGGCGTCCGCGGCGGCGAGCCGGGCACGAAACCGCTGCACTTCCGGCGTTTCGGTGAGGTCGTTCGGGAGCGGGGTGTCGATGAGATCGATGACGCCCGTATCGAATTCCGGCCGGTCACGCACCCCGCGCAGGAACCAGTCGGCGACTACCGGCGCGAACCGTTCCGGTCGCACGCTGGCGATGATGACCTCGAGTCGCAACGGGGTGGTGACCATGGCGCGAGCCTAGCGCGCCCGGAGTCAGGGCAGTTCGAACGGCAATGAGACCCCGGCGTGCACCCGGCAGTGCGCACAGGTGTCGGTGCCGTCGACGGCTGATATCGCGCGCCGGACCAGCGCCTTGAACGGCGCGATGTTCTTTTCGAATTCGGCGAAGACGTCGGTGGCGTGCACGCCGTCGCCCTCTTCCAGACCGGCGTCCAGATCTGTCACCAGAGCGACTGCGGCGTAACACATTTCCAGTTCCCGGGCCAGGACCGCTTCCGGGTGGCCGGTCATGTTCACCAATTCCCAGCCCTGTGCGGCGAACCAGCGGCTTTCCGCGCGGGTGGAGAAGCGCGGGCCCTGCACCACGACCATGGTGCCCGAGTCCCGCATCGGCAGTGCGTCGGTGGCGGAACCGATGGCGGCGGTGCGCAGTTCGTCGCAGTACGGGTCGGCGAAGGACACGTGCACGCCGCCGCCGTCGAAGAAGGTCTGCGGACGTCCCGAGGTGCGATCGACTATCTGATCCGGGACGGCGACCGTGCCGGGACCCCAGTCGGGGCGCAAGCTGCCCACCGCGCACGGCGCGAAGATCCGTCGCACGCCCAGCGACCGCAATGCCCACATATTCGCCTGGTAGGGCAGCGTATGCGGGGAGTACTCGTGCCGCTTGCCGTGGCGCGGCAGGAACGCGACAGACCGCCCCTCGACTTCCCCGACCGCGACCGGCGCGCTCGGCGCGCCGTAGGGCGTGTCCACCTCGACGGTGACCGCCTCGGTGTCGAAGAAATCGTAGAAGCCGCTGCCACCGATGACGGCGATCGCGGGCCGGGCATGCGAGCTCATAGCCACGATTGTCCCGGTCCCGACCGCACCCCGGTGCCGAGGGGTACCGGATCGGCCGTCATGATTCGGTGGGCAGGTAGGAGGCAGGGTTGTCGCGGGCGAGTGTGGGCATATGGCTGACCGTCGGCAGCGGACTGGCTTTTGCCAGTTCGGGCCCGTTGGCGAAGTCGGTCATGGTCGCAGGCTGGTCGCCGGGGGCCGTGTTGGTGGTCCGGCTCACCGGGGCGGCGGTGATCATGCTCGGGCTGGCAGCGGTCGCCGATCCGGGCGGGTTGCGGGGCTGCGCGGCACATCTGCGCACCATAGGCGCGTTCGGTGTCGTGGCGGTGGCGGGCGTGCAGGCGTCGTTCTTCCTGTCGTTGCAATACCTGCAGGTCGGCGTGACGTTGATGATTCAGTTCCTGGCGCCGGTGGCGGTGATCGGATGGAACTGGGTGGTGCGCGGGCACCGCCCGCATGCGGTGACGCTACTCGGGGCCGGGATCGCACTCGCCGGTTCCGCGCTGGTCATCGACGTGTTCTCGGCCGATGGGCTGAGTCTGGCAGGCCTCGGGTGGGCGGGGTTGTCGATGCTGTGCAATGCCGCGTTCTTCCTGCTGTCGGCCCGCACGTCGGATTCGCTTTCCCCGGTGGTGCTGCTCGGCACCGGGCTGACGGTCGCTGCCGCGAGCATGTGGACGCTGACGGCGCTCGGTGTGCTGCCGGTGATGCTCGGCGGGCGCGAAGCGACGCTGGCCGAGCACAGCATTCCGGTGGCGGTATCGCTTGCTCTGCTCGTCGCGATCAGCACGGTGGTGGCGTATCTGTGCGGGGTGGCGGGTGCGGCGCGGATCGGCGCAACGCTGATGTCACTCATCCTGCTGAGCGAGGTGCTGTTCGCGGTGGCGCTGTCGTGGCTGCTGCTCGCCGAGCGGGTGCGGCCGGTGCAGCTCGTGGGTGGGGTGCTGGTCATCGGTGGTATCGCGGTGGCACGACGTGCCGCCGAGCGGCGGGCGCCGTCCACGAAGCCGCTGCGCGACGCGCTCACCTGACAATTTCCGCCATGCGGTGTACCCTAGGGGGGTATTAAGACGTCAGGCCGCCGACCCGGCCGGCAACGAGGAGGCAGTCGGTGACACCCAGCCCGTCGAACAACGACCACACCGCGCACGACCATTCCGCGCACGGTTACATCACCGCGAAGGACGATTACCTCAAGCGGTTGCGCCGTATCGAAGGCCAGGCCCGCGGTCTGCAGCGCATGGTCGAAGAAGAGAAGTACTGCATCGACATCTTGACGCAGGTCTCCGCGATGACCAAGGCGCTGCAAGCCGTGGCGATGGGTCTGCTCGAAGACCACATCAGCCATTGCGTCGTCGATGCCGCGGTGGCGGGCGGCCCAGAAGCCGACGCCAAGATCAAGGAAGCCACCGACGCGATCGCCCGGATGGTGCGCTCCTGACCGCTCAGCCGTGCCAGCGCCGGTAGACCTCGGCGGCGCCGGGATGCAATGGGACCGTTCCGGTGCCGATGAGGAATCGCCCATCCAGGAACTGGGTGCCAGCGGCCTCGGCGGGAACGAGCGCATCGGCGTGCCAGACCAGCAGTTCGACGATGGCGGCGGCCGCCTCGTCGGGCAGGGTCGCGGCGGCGAGTAGCAGGTTGGCGACGCCGATGGTGTGCACCGCCGGGCTGCCCGGATAGGCGTCGGCGGGTATCGCGACCCGGTCGTAGACGGGGCCGTACCGATCCCGCATCGGCCCGGCCAACGCGCCGAGGTCCACCAGACGCATGGGATCCGGCACGGTCAGCGCACCGGTCGGGACGCCACCGGCCCAGAGCAACGCATCGATCGTGCCGTCGGTCAGTGCCTGCGCTGCCTCACGGAGTGGGCGGTGCTCGACCGTGACGTCAGTGGCAGGGTCGAGTCCCGCGGTTGCCAACAGCCTGCGGCCGGTCACCGCCGCGCCCGAACCCTCGGCACCGAGGTTCACCCGCCGCCCGCGCAGTTCCGATACCTCATGGATGGGACCCTCCGTGCGCACCGCCAGCTGCAGATAGTTCTCGTACACCCGGCCCAGCGCGACCACCCGCCCGCCGTCATCGCCTGCCGAATCCGCCAGCGCCAGCGCGGTATCGACCTCGCCGTCGGCAAGCATTCGCAGATTCTGTTGCGAGCCAGCGGTTTCCAGCGGTTCGATGCGGATGACGTCGGATTCGGACTCAGCCGTGGCGGCGAGTAGGCCCGCGAAGGCGTAGTAGAAGCCGCCGTCCTCGCCGGAGGCCAGACGCACCATTGTCCGGTCGTTGGTGCCGCAGCCGAACATGCTCGCCGACGCGAGCGCGGCCAAGACCAAGGCCCGGCGTCGGGAGAGCGGCGGCCCGTTCATCGACTCACCGCCGGTAATCGCACTGCGACGGCGAGCCCGTGCGGCTGCACGGACGTCACTGTCAACGTGCCACCCCTGGCGTTGGTCAGCGCCTGCGCGATCGACAGGCCGAGCCCCGTGCCACCGGCCGCCGCTGTCGCGCCGCGGAAGAACCGCGAGGTCAGCTTGTCGAGCTCGCCCGGTTCGACGCCCTCTCCGTCATCAGAGACCCGGACGATCACCCAGCCGGCCTCGGTCATCACATCGACGATCGTCTGAGCACCATGGCCCGCGTACCGGCACGAGTTACTCAGCGCCACATCTAGTATCTGCGCCAGCGCCGCCGAATTGATCGCCATGTCGGTAGACCGGTTGCTCTCGGCCGACCGGGAGGCGGCCGGGTCGGTCACCGGCGGGCTCTCGGCACCCGAACCTCGCGGCCCGGTGTGCGCGCCCGGAACCGGCACGTTCTGCACCGCCGAATCGGAAAGGGCCGCCGCTATGCCGGCCCTCGCGATTGCCGAACCCCGGTCGGCCCGATCGGTATGAGTCGACTCGGTACCGGCGGCCGGGACCCCCGCGGTCAACCGCATTCCCGATTCGGCGAAAGCAGGTGTCCAGGCGTCGATTCGGTCCGCAACAACTTGGGTCGCATCGCAGTACTCATCTGGGGAGGCTGCGGCACCGAAGGCCGGTGGCGCCTCCGCCACAGCCAACTCGAGTAGCGCGTCCAGCAGGGCGGTCAACCGCTCGACCTCCGCGCTCGCGCCACGAAACGTGGACGACGCACGCTCCGGGATCGCCTCTTCCAACGAATCCAGTCGGATCGTCAACGCCGCCAGCGGATTGCGCATGGCGTGCGCGGTGTCGGCGACCAATTGGCGCTGGGCATCGGCGGAATGGGCGACCGCAGCCGCCATGGCGTCGACCGATTCCGCGAGCGCGCGGACCTCGGGCGGCCCACCGTACCTTCGGGTGATCGGCGCCGCGCTCGGATCACCGCTCTGCTCCGGTGGCGCGGCCGGTCGCTCACCGCCCGCGTCGACGGCTCGGCGCCTCCGCGGTGCCGGCTTCGGCAATGTCGCGGTGAGTTCTGCGACCGCGTCCGACATGGCGGCCAGCGGACGCAGCACCCAGCGGCTGAGCACCAGCGCCAACAGGATGAACACCACCATCGCGCCGACCGCGCCGAGGGCGATCACAGCCCACACCCGCGCGATCGCGGTGCGGGCCGCCGAGGTGGATGCCTCGATCACCACGGCCCCGTTCACCTGCACGCCGGTACCGACCGGGCGCGCGATGAGCATGACCGGATCACTCCACGGTGTCAGCCGGTCCACGTGCTGCGGTCGCTGATTGCGCCGCGCCGCCGCTACTGCCGCCATGATTCGCGGGTCGTCGACGTCGACCCCGGCATTGACGATCGACATCCCCCGCGCGTCCACCACCAGCACGTTCTCGCCGTACAGCTCGTGGTAGCGAGCGACCTCGTCGGCAAGGGCCTGTACACCGCCCGCCGAGCCCGCCCCGTCGGCAAGGGTGGCGAAACGGTCGGCGTCGCCCGAACGGCCGAGCACGAGCTGTTGGGTGCGGCTCGTCGCTGCGGTCAGTGACAACGGCACCGCGAACGCGAGCACCGCGATCGCCGCGAAAACCGTCAGGGCTACCAGGAGTCGGCGACGCATACCGGCCTCCTGGTCGGGCTGGTGGTCCTCATTCGCCCCACCGATACCCGTAGCCTCGGATCGTGGTGATCAGCCCCGGCCGGTTCAGTTTCGCCCGCAACCCGGTCATGTGGACATCGAGCGAGCGCGATACCGCCACGAACGCATCACCCCAGATCCGATCCATCAACTGCTGCCTGCTCACTGCCGATCCAGGCCGTTCCACCAAAACTTCGACCAGCTCGAATTCCTTCTGGGTGAGCGGGATCGGGGTACCTGCCACCTCCACCACCCGCGCGCGCAGGTCCACCCGAACGTCGCCGGTGACGACCTCGGTCCGTGCCTGCTTCGCCACCGCCGCCGCTCGGCGCATCACCGTCTCCAGGCGCGCCATCAGTTCGGCGATCCGCGGCGGTTTGACCACATAGTCGTCGGCGCCGCCGCGCAAACCGCGCACGATGGATCGTTCATCGCTGCGCGCGGTGAGGATCACTACCGGCACCGCGCTGACCTCACGCAGCTGACGCAGGATTTGCAGGCCGTCCGCATCGGGCAGACCGAGATCGAGGATGACGGCGTCGTAGTCGCGGTGCGCGATGAGCAGATCTGCGCCTCGGCGCATGCGTTCGGCCCGGTAGCCGCGCGCCGTGAGCGCCTCCACCAGGGCATCGCCTACGCCGTCGTCGTCCTCGACCACCGCCAGCCGCACGCGCCGATCCTCCCACAGCAGGATCGGCGCGTGTTCGGTTCGGTCAGCCACGCACGGCGGCCATCTCCGGTTCCGGCTCGGTCGTGCCCGCACCGACGGCGGCTTCGGCGTCGATGGTGGACTCGGCCGACGTCTCGCGCATGAAGTAGTAGGTGATCAGCGAGATGGCGATACATCCGGCGACGTAGAAGAAGTACAGCGCCTCGAGATCGGCCTTCTTCAGCGCGAGTGCGATCATCTCGGCGGTACCACCGAACACCGCGACGGTCAGTGCGTAGGGCAGGCCGACGCCGAGCGCGCGGATCTTGGTCGGAAACAACTCGGCCTTCACGATCGCGTTGATCGAGGTGTATCCGGTGATGATCACCAGCGCGGTCAGCATCAGACCGAACGCCGCGAACGCGTTGGTGGTGTGGGCGAGCACCGACATGATCGGCACCGTCAGCAAGGTGCCGGAAACGCCGAAGAAAATGAGCAGCTTCCGCCTGCCGATCCGGTCCGAGAGGCCTCCCGCCAGCGGCTGGAGCACCACGAAGAACAGCAGTGCGACGAAGTTGATCCAGGCAACGGTGTCTTTGGAGATGCCGGAGGTGTTGATCATGAACTTCTGCATGTAGGTCGTGTACGTGTAGAACGCAACCGTGCCGCCCATGGTCAGCCCGACCACGAGCAGGCATTCGCGCGGATACTGCAGCAGGACTCGCAATGAACCTCGCGAGCTGCTCGCCGCTGCGTCGGCATCGTTGTCGCCGCTGCTCGCGACCGCCTTGAACGAATCCGACTCGTCCATCCCACGCCGCAGCAGCATCACGACGATGGCACCGCAGGCGCCGATGAGGAACGGGATCCGCCAGCCCCAGCTGTGCATCTGCTCGGAGGTGAGCACCTGCTGCAAGACGATCTGCACGCCGAGCGCGGTGAGCTGACCTGCCACCAGCGTCACGTACTGGAAGCTGGAGTAGAAGCCGCGACGGCCCGCCGAAGCCACCTCCGACAGATACGTCGCGCTGGTGGCGTATTCACCACCGACCGACAGCCCCTGTAGCAGCCGCGCCAGCAACAACAGCACCGGCGCCGCGATACCGATCGTCTGGAAGCCCGGTGTCAGGGCGATCATCAGCGAGCCCGCGGCCATCACCGTCACCGAGAGGGTGAGCGCGGAGCGTCGCCCGAAGCGATCGGCGTAGCGCCCGAGCGCCCAACCGCCGATCGGGCGCATGATGAACCCGACCGCGAAGACCGCCGCCGTGGACAGCAACTGCGCGGTGGGATCACCGTCGGGGAAGAACGCCTTCGCGAAGTACACACTGAACGCCGCGTAGACGTACCAGTCGTACCACTCGACGAGATTGCCGATCGAGCCGCGCAGCACGTTCGCTACTACTCGCCGTTCACCACCGGCCTGTGTCGTTGTCACCTGAAGCCCTCCTCTATCGGCGCGGCATTGCACCGTCGGAGACCACTGTGTCGGCAGTCACAGGGTCCAGGGAAGGCTACGGGTCCGTTCCTAACCGTCTCTTAGGACGATTCCGCCGGACTCAGGCCGGGTGGATCAGAGCAGGCGCCAACGTCCGCAGATCGGCCATGTAGTCCGCGCCGAGCGGCTGGACCGCGATATGGTCGGCGCCCGCCTCCAGGTGGGCACGCAGCCGCTCGGCCACCACGGCCGCCGAGCCGTGCAGGGCGAGTGCGTCGATCAGGTCATCGGTACCGGGTGCGGTCACATCGGATTCGCTGAAACCGAACCGGCGCAGATTGCGGACGTAATTGCCGAGGCCCAGGTACATCTGCACGGCAGGGCGAGCCGTCGTACGGGCACGGTTGGCGTCATCGTCCAGGACAACCTTGTGCTCGACGGCGAGCAGGGCCGGGCCGAGGGCCTCTCGGGCCGACGCGGTGTGCGCAGGCGGGACCAGGTACGGCAGGGCGCCCGCGGTGCGGTCGGCGGCCAGTTTCAGCACCCGCGGCCCGAGTGCGGCCAGCGCGCGACGCTCCTGCGGGACACCGGCTTCATCCAGCTCGTCGAGGTATTCGACCAGCGCGTCGTACGGCTTGCGGTAGGGGCCGTTGAACTCGGGATGGCCTGCTCCGATGCCGAGCAGGAAGCGCCCGGGGAACCGGGCTTCGATGCGGTGGAACGAGGCGGCGACCTCGGCCGCGGGAGCCGTCCAGATGTTGACGATGCTGGTGCCGACGTGCAGCGCCTCGGTGGCTGCCAGCAGGTCTTCGATCACCGGCAGATCGGCGGGTGGTGAGCCGCCCAGCCACAGCGTGCTGTAGCCGAGTCCCTCCAGTTCCCTCGCATCCTCGGGCGTGAATCCCTGGTAGCCACGCCATACACCGAACCGTCCGAGACCATCGATCGTCATGCTCGGAGCGAACTACGGTGCGGGCGAGTTTATTTCCGCGGCTCGTTCAGCTGCCGCAGCAACCGCCCTCCACGGGAACCGTCCGCAGCTCCCGGGTCTGCGCGTTGCGTGCCGCCAGATCGGCATCGGCCGGATAGTCGACGGCAATCAGGCTCAGCCCATGGGCGGGTGCCACCGTCACGGCGCTGGAACGGCTGCGCTCGTTCAGCAGCTCGGCCGTCCACTCCGGCGTCCGGCGCCCCTCCCCCACCGCCAGGATCGCACCCACCAGGCTGCGCACCATCGACCAGCAGAACGCGTCCGCGCTGACATAGGCGGTCAGCAGATCGCCCTCGCGGGTCCATTCGAATCGCTGCAGTTCACGCACAGTAGTCGCGCCCTCACGCCTGCGGCAGAAGGCGGCGAAATCGTGCAGTCCGAGCAGGTTTCGCGAGGCAGCACGCATGGCCTGCAGATCTACCTCGGGGCGGCACGGCACCACGCCGCGGGCCTGCAGGGGTTCGGCGCCGTAGCGGGCGGTGGTCAGCCGGTAGGCGTAGTGGCGGCGGATGGCCGAGAAACGGGCGTCGAAATCAGCCGGCGCCACGCGAATGTCCTTGAGGCGCACATCCTTCGGCAGGAATCGGGCCATGCGGTGGACGAGTTTGGCTGTGTCGATCTCTGCGGTGGTGTCGAAATGAGCGACCTGACCTTCGGCGTGCACACCCGCGTCGGTGCGCCCGGCCACAGTCAACTGGACCGTCTCCCGCAGCACCTTGCCCAGGGATTCCTCGAGCACGCCCTGCACGGTGCGCAGTCCGGGCTGACGGGCCCAGCCGATGAACTCCGTACCGTCATAGCTGATGTCGAGCCGGAACCGGGCGGTCTCCGGCGCCTCGACCTCATTCCCATCCTGCCCGTTCACCACGGCCTCCTCGAAAAATGAACGAGCCCGCCCACCCGGGAACGGGTAGGCGGGCTCGTTCGGCGTATTCAACGCGTCGCGCGTATCCCGGCGAACCGGGATCACGACTCACGCCTTGTCGTCGGCCTTCTCGTCCGCGGTGGCCTCGGCCTCGGGAGCCTCAGCCTTCTCCTCGGCAGCCTCGGCGGCCGTGTCCTCGGCAGCTTCGGCGACGGGCGCCTCGGCCTGCTTGGACGCGGCAACGCGACGGGCGCGATCGGCTTCCTTGGTCACGGTCTCGCCGCGGACCAGCTCGATGATCGCCATCGGAGCGTTGTCACCCTTGCGGGGCATCGCCTTGATGATGCGGGTGTAGCCACCCTCGCGACCCTCGAACGAGGGACCGATCTCGGCGAAGAGCGAGTGCACGATGTCCTTGTTGCGGATCACCTTGAGCACCTCGCGACGGTCGGCAAGGGTGCCGCCCTTCGCCTTGGTGACAAGCTTCTCGGCGTACGGGCGCAGCGCCTTGGCCTTGGCCTCGGTGGTCGTGATCCGACCGTGCTCGAAGAGCGCCGTAGCCAGATTGGCGAAGATCGCCTTCTGGTGCGACGCCGACCCGCCGAAGCGGGCACCCTTCTTGGGCTTGGGCATTGTTGGTTCTCCTTGTGTGAGGCCGTTCCGGGGCGCCTACCCCAGAGGCCTAGAGCTGTTCGGTTTCGGCGTAGTCCTGCTCGCCGCCATCGTTGTCGCTGAAATTGCCGCTGTCGGACCAGGTACCGGTGGCCGCGTCGTAACCCACCACACTGGAGGGGTCGAACGAGGCCGGGCTGTCCTTGAGCGAGAGGCCGAGCGCGTGCAGCTTGACCTTGACCTCGTCGATGGACTTCTGGCCGAAGTTACGGATGTCCAGCAGATCCGATTCGGTGCGTGCGACCAGCTCGCCGACGGTGTGCACACCCTCGCGCTTGAGGCAGTTGTAGGACCGGACCGTCAGGTCGAGATCCTCGATCGGCAGACCGAACGAGGCGATGTGATCCGCCTCGGCCGGCGAGGGGCCGATCTCGATGCCTTCGGCTTCGACGTTCAGCTCACGGGCCAGGCCGAAGAGCTCGACCAGGGTCTTGCCCGCCGAGGCGAGCGCGTCCCTGGCGCTGATGGAGTTCTTGGTCTCCACGTCCAGGATGAGCCGGTCGAAGTCGGTGCGCTGCTCGACACGGGTGGCCTCGACCTTGTAGGTCACCTTGAGCACCGGGGAGTAGATCGAGTCCACCGGGATCCGGCCGATTTCCGCACCGGACGCCTTGTTCTGCACCGCCGGGACATAACCGCGACCGCGCTCGACGACGAGCTCGATCTCGAGCTTGCCCTTGTCGTTCAGGGTGGCGATGTGCATGTCCGGGTTGTGCACGACGACGCCGGCCGGCGGGACGATGTCATCGGCGGTGACGGTCCCCGGGCCCTGCTTGCGCAGGTACATGGTGACCGGCTCGTCCTCCTCCGAGGACACGACCAGACCCTTGAGGTTCAGGATGATGTCGGTGACATCCTCCTTCACACCGGGGACGGTGGTGAACTCGTGCAGGACGCCGTCGATACGGATGCTCGTCACCGCGGCCCCCGGAATCGAGGACAGCAGGGTACGGCGCAGCGAGTTGCCGAGGGTGTAACCGAAGCCCGGCTCGAGGGGTTCGATGGTGAACTTCGAGCGGTTCTCCGCCACGACCTCTTCGGTCAGGGTCGGACGCTGGGAAATCAGCATATGGATCATCCTCCTTTTTGGGCGCCCGCTATTTGACGCCTCGTCTCAGGGGTTGTGCTCGACCGCCCGTAGGTGGGCGATCGAGCACCAGCGGCTCAGCCGTTACTTCGAGTAGTACTCGACGATCAGCTGTTCCTGCAGCGGCACATCGATCTGGGCGCGCTCGGGCTCCTGGTGAACCAGGATGCGCAGGCGGCCAGGGATGACCTGGAGCCAGCCGGGGACCGGACGGTCACCGACGGTCTCGCGCGCCACCTGGAACGGCAGCGTGCCCAGCGACTTCTCCTTGACATCGATGATGTCGTACTGGGTGACGCGGAAGGAGGGAACATCCACCTTCCGGTTGTTCACCAGGAAGTGGCCGTGGCTGACCAGCTGGCGGGCCTGGCGACGGGTGCGCGCCAGACCGGCGCGGTACACGACGTTGTCCAGACGGGTCTCGAGCAGGCGAAGCAGGTTGTCACCGGTCTTGCCCTTGAGGCGGTTGGCCTCTTCGTAGTACCGGCGGAACTGCTTCTCCATCACGCCGTAGGAGAAGCGAGCCTTCTGCTTCTCCTGCAGCTGGAGCAGGTATTCGCTCTCCTTGATCCGCGCACGGCCGTGCTGGCCGGGCGGGTAGGGGCGACGTTCGAACGCCTGGTCGCCGCCGACCAGGTCGACGCGGAGGCGACGGCTCTTGCGCGTTGCGGGTCCGGTGTAACGGGCCATTGTGGTCTACCTTCCTTTCCCGTTAGACGCGACGCCGCTTGGGCGGACGGCAGCCGTTGTGCGGCTGCGGGGTGACATCGGAGATCGTGCCCACTTCCAGGCCTGCGGCCTGCAGCGAACGGATCGCGGTCTCGCGGCCCGAACCCGGGCCCTTGACGAACACGTCGACCTTCTTGACGCCGTTCTCCTGCGCCTTGCGGGCAGCGTTCTCGGCGGCGAGCTGCGCGGCGAACGGAGTCGACTTGCGCGAGCCCTTGAAACCGACGTGGCCCGAGGACGCCCAGGAGATGACGTTGCCGGACGGATCGGTGATCGACACGATCGTGTTGTTGAACGTGGACTTGATGTGCGCGTGACCGTGCGGGACGTTCTTCTTTTCCCGGCGACGCGACTTCTGGGTCTTCTTGGGGCCGGAGGCCCGTGACTTCGGAGGCATCGGTTATCCCTACTTCTTCTTGCCGGCGACGGTCTTCTTCGGACCCTTACGCGTACGCGCGTTGGTCTTGGTGCGCTGGCCGCGCACCGGAAGGTGGCGACGGTGACGCAGGCCCTGGTAGCAGCCGATCTCGATCTTGCGACGAATGTCGGCCTGCACCTCACGGCGCAGGTCACCCTCGACCTTGAACTCCGACGCTTCGATGTAGTCGCGGAGCTTGGTCAGGTCGTCGTCGGTCAGATCCTTCGACCGCAGATCCGGGCTGACCGAGGTCGCCGCCAGGATTTCCTTGGCGCGGGTACGGCCGATACCGAAAATGTAGGTCAGTGCGATCTCCATGCGCTTTTCGCGCGGGAGGTCGACGCCCATGAGACGTGCCATGTGGCAGTTCCTTAATCGTTGCGGAGGTCTGCTCCCTGTCCGTCCCCTCGTCGTGGCGGGGCCCCGGCCTCCGTACCGGGGGTTGGCACGCGCACCTCGGGGGTGAACCCGAAATTCCACAGTGCACGGCTGGATCTGGGAGTTCTTCGCGGGCGAGTCACGCTCGCCCCATTCAATTGGTGTGCCAATCCGAACCGCGTTCGGTGCTTGGCTGGTGTCAGCCCTGACGCTGCTTGTGACGCAGGTTCTCGCAGATCACCATGACCCGGCCGTTACGGCGGATCACCTTGCACTTCTCGCAGATCTTCTTGACGCTCGGCTGAACCTTCACGTCCGTCCAATCTTGTTGGTGTTCGCACCTGGGTGGGAACACAGTTGTCCCCGGCCGGGCACGACCGGGGAAATCTTCGGGGGTGCGCTCGCGGCGCACCCACTCACTTGTAGCGGTAAACGATGCGGCCGCGGGACAAGTCGTAGGGCGAAAGCTCGACGACAACGCGGTCCTCAGGCAGGATGCGGATGTAGTGCTGCCGCATCTTGCCGCTGATGTGCGCGAGAACCTTGTGCCCGTTCTCGAGCTCGATCCGGAACATCGCATTGGGCAGCGGCTCGACAACTCGACCCTCGACCTCGATGGCCCCGTCCTTCTTCGCCATGTCCTCCGCGATCCCGGTTATGCTCAACCTGGTCTGATTGGTGGTAACTGTCCTGATGAAACTGGTCGGTCGTGAACTGACCGGTCGCACGCAAACAGTCGGCGCATAGGTGCACCGCCGCTCAAGCTTACCGGCACGCGTCGGATCGGGCAAAACGCGCCCCGCACGCGGCGTCGTACGCCTTCCCAATGACGCATCGCCTGCCCCGCGCCGGGACCCGGCTGTCGCGTAAACTGACCGCTGTCCGAGGTCCAGCACATCAGAGGGGGGATGCGTGAGCCGCAGCAATGACGGCCTCCCCATGCTGCCACCGTGGCTCTCCGACAGCGAGGTCACCCAGGTCGGCCAGCAGACCGATTACCATGCGCCACCGGTCGAGAACCTTCCGCACGACGATTTGATCTCCGACACCCCCGCGCCCAAGCGGAGGTTCAAGCGGCCCGCTCCCGAAGCCGACCGTTCCGATGCGCCCGGCCCGCGCAAGGAGAAGAAGCGCAAGCCCTGGCGCCGCGACAAGAACGAGGATCAGCGGGTCGCCGATCAGTTCGACGACGAGGCCGACACCGGGCACCGCGCACCGCCCCCGAACGATCAGTGGTCGAACCCGCCGCACCAGACCGACCGACCCGGTGATCAGTGGTCGAACCCGCCGGTGAACACCGACGGACCGGGTGACCGGTGGCAGAGCGCGCCGATGCCCGAGCAGCGCCCGGCACCCTCCGACTACGGCCCCTCGGACCGCCCGCAAGGCCCGAATACTCGCCCGGCCGACCCCTACCAGTCGGCCCCGGCCCAGCAACAGCCGTACCATCCGGCACCCGACAACTCCTGGCAACAGGGTCCCGCGCAGACCGGCGAGCGTCCGGCACCGCACCTGCCCACCCGCACCCCGAGCGAACCGCCTGCCGACTTCCGGCCGCTCGGCCCGCGCCCGCCGCAAGTCCCGGCCGATCAGGCGCCCGTCTCGACCGAGGCGACGGTGCATCTGGGCCCGCGCCCGGATCTGCCCCCGCCACCCCCACCGCAGGCTCCGGTTGCTCCACCGCAGGCCGCGACGACACCGCCGCGAACTCCTGTCACTCCGCCTCAGCCTCCCGTCGCGCCGCCCCAGCCGGTCGCACCCCAGCAGCCGGAACGACCGAGCCCGGTCGACGGCCGAACCCCTGCGCCACATCCGAATGCCGGAAGCAGCGCAGGACAGCCGGTCCCGCCGCCCGTGGAGCCGTCCATCGGCGTTTCGGCGGAATCCGCGGCCGCGTCACGGCGCGAGACCTCGATGCCCGATCAGCAGACTCCGCGGCCGCGGCCCGACTTCGATGCGGGGCAACCCGAGCCGCAGGCTCCGCCCATCGACAGTGCGGCTCAGGCACCACATGCTGACCAGGGGCCTGCGACCGGTGGGTCGCACAACGCGACCGAACCGCCGTCGTGGTTGGAAGGACCACGCGGCGACAGCGAGCCGAGTGTCGACGGCGGCACGACGCCGGAGGCACCGCAAGCCGTCGAGACAGCTCGGCCGTCGAATGCGACCGACTCGCGCCCCGTCGATTCCGTCTCGGCGCCTACTGCCTCCGACTCGGCCACCACGACCGATGCTCCACCGGCGTGGCTCGGACCGACGACCGCGCCCGAGCAGCCCACTGCCCAGCGTCCGCTGCAGCGGCTGCCGGACCTGCCGGCCGCGCCCGGCGAATCCGAGGCGCGCGCATCCGCACACCCGGCCGACTCTGCACCGGCCGAGCCCGCCGACGAGCCGCGGGCGGCGGTTCCGGCCGATGAGTCGGCACCGGCCCTCCGCCCGAACAACGCGCCGGCGGACGTACACACGAGCGATCCTCAGCTCGCCACGAGTTCCTCGGCCTCGTCGGCACATTCGGGACCCGGCACGCCGACCCTCGAGCCCGACACCCAGCACGCCAAGGCCGGACCCGCCGAGAACGTCGGCGACCGGAACCGTGCCGAGGCCGGTCGGCTCGACCCGGCAGACGACGCCGTGTCGGTCACGCGCGGTCGTCACCGCTTGGCGGCCGAGGTCGAGTCCCAACCCGCCAACGCGTCATTAGAGGAACAGGCGCCGCGTTCGGTCGCCACGGGCGCCGACCTACCGCCGCAGCCGCGCGAGCAGCAGGCAGGACAACAATTCAGCGCAACGGACGGCTCCGTACCGCCGCACAGCGATACCCCGGATCGAGCGCGGGGACCGCACGCCGGGCCGGCTGCCCACACCTCGGGCTTCGATCATCGGCTGCCCCATCCGCCCGCACCGGTCACCGGTACCGAGCCGGCGCCGAACCCGGCGCCGAAACAGCAGCGGCGCACCGCGCAATCCGGCGCGGACGCCGCACTGCGAGCAGCGTTGGCAGCCCAGCCACTGCGCGCCTTCGACGGGGCCGGCCGCGAGGCGAATCCTGCCCCGGAACAGTGGCAGAGCGGGCAAACCCCTGCTGACCAGCAGGGTCGTCCGGCGCAACCCCCGGCTCCACAGTGGCAGAGCCCCGTCGCACCAGGGCCGGACACGCCCCCACAGCCGGGACCACGCAACCAGGCCGGCATGCATGCCCCGAGCGCCCAGATGCCAGGTCCGCACGGTTATGCACAGGCACCAGGCCCACAGCAGCATCCGGACGCATCGCACCCCACCCCACCGCACTCGGCACCCCAACATCATTCGATGCCACAGCATCCGGTGGCGCCCCAGCATTCGGGCCCACCACAGCAACAGTGGCGTGGACCCGCCGACCAGGGACCGCCGCAGGAACAGTGGCAGGGCGGCCAAGGGCAGCAGCCCGGGATGTCCCCTTCGCTGGACAACGTGCCGATCCGCGGGCGCGCGACCAAGAAAGCGGCAGGCTCGGGCTGGCGTAAGGCCGTACATCATGTCTCCGGCGGCGCCATCAATCCGGGCATGTCTGCCGAGGAGCGCAGGCTCCAGGAGTTGGTAGCCCGTATCCGGCAGCCGGTGCGCGGCGATTACCGCATCGCGGTGCTCTCCCTGAAGGGTGGCGTCGGAAAGACCACGACCACAATGGGTATCGGCTCCACCTTCGCCTCGATCCGTGGCGACCGGGTGATCGCCGTCGACGCGAACCCGGACTTCGGGACGTTGTCGCAGCGGGTGCCGCTGCAGACCCGGTCGACGGTGCGTGATCTGCTGCTCGATTCTTCGATCCAGCGCTATTCCGATGTCCGCAGGCATACCTCGCAGGCCACCAGTCGGCTGGAAGTGCTTGCCAGTGAACGTGATCCGGCGGCGTCCGAGGCATTCAACGAGGACGAATATCGCTCGGTGGCGCGTATTCTGCAGCGCTTCTACAACATCATCCTCACCGACTGCGGCACCGGTCTGATGCACTCGGCGATGGCGGGCGTGCTGGAGCTGGCGCATTCACTGGTGCTGATCTCCTCCCCCGCGATCGACGGCGCCCGCAGTGCGGCCGCGACGCTGGACTGGTTGTCGCTGCACGGCCACGACCATCTGGTGCGAAACGCGGTGGTGGTGATCAACTCTCCGCGTTCCGGCTCACCCAATGTCGGCATCCAGCAATTGCGTGAGTACTTCCTGTCCCGCTGCCGCGCGGTGCACATCATCCCGTTCGACCCACATATGTCCGAGGGCGCGGAAATCGATCTACACCGGCTACACAAACAGACAAAACGGGCGTATGTGGAACTCGCGGCAACCGTCGCGGACGATTTCGCCACCGACCACCGTCGATATCGAGGTTGACGCGAGCGGCGGCCGGTCGACAGCGTCCGCGGCCCAGCTAGCGGGCGCTGCCGGACGCAGTCCGTCGTCAGCCGCGCATGGCCGCAGCGAATGCGGAGGTACGCCTAGCTCACCATTCGGGAAGTCTGCGCCGTCCGGCCAGCACGTCGCGGACCAGGTCGTCGTAGGCGTCGGCCAGCTCCGCCAGATGATGCCAGGCGATATGGAGCAGCTCATCGTGCGCGTCGAGGGTCATCAACGCGTGATGGGCGCGCACCGATGATTCGGCCAGCCGGTCGATCACCGCGCCGATGGTCTCGGTATGCAGAGTGGCGCCCAGCCGATGCTGGGGCACGTTGCGCACCACCCAGTCGTCGATCGCAAGCACCAATTCGCCTCGGCGGCGCTCGATTTCGACGACGGTCGCGGGGCTGGTATCGATCGAGCCGCCCCGTCCGACGAGCCGTCTTTCATGCAATATCGCCAGGTCACGGGCGTACCAGAGCAGTTGGCCGCCGATAACACGGTGCCCTCGACACGCTCTGACAAGTAGATCCGAGGTCGGCAGCGGCCCGGAGATCTGGGTCTGCGCCACCGGATCCGCACTGCGCTGAGTGCCGGGAAGAGCCATTACGACTGTTGTATCCGAACCTGCCACGGTTGCCTCGCCGTCATCGCCGCACAACACCGGATCAGTACGTTCATTACAATAAACCTCGGAAAACCCCTGTCAAGCGTAATCGGGCCGTAGTGGGCCGAAAAGTGTACACTTCGTTACCTGCACGACCAACCGAGGAGCAAGATGGCGGACGGTCCGACGTATCACCGGATCGCAGACCTCCTCCGCGAGGAGATCCGCGCAGGCAGGTGGAAGCCGGGTGACCGACTGCCCAGTCATGCCGAGCTGGCCGGTCAGATGCAGGTATCGATCACTACCGCGCGCAACGCAATTCAGGTTCTCGTCACCGAAAATCTTGTCTACACAGCTACTTCCCGGGGAACTCTGGTTCGAAACCAGGAAGTACTCGAATCTGTGGTCACAGATCATATCCGACCGAATCGTCCACGGTCGGCACATGACATTTTCGAGGAAATCGCGCGCGCCGCCGAACGTGAACCGACCAAGGAATTCAGCGCCCGAATGGAGCCCGCCGGTACGGAAGTTGCCCAGTGGCTGGGCGTTCCGGCCGATTCCTGGGTGCTTGCCCGCACCGTCGTCCAGTATTTGGATAACGAACCGTGGTCCTGGGAGGTCAGCTTCTATCCGCGTGATCTCGCCGAGGCCACCGGTATCGACTCACCACACGACATCCCCGAGGGCACGACTCGCCGACTGGCCGATCGTGGCCACGCCGAGACCGCGCATCGGGATACTGTCGTCGCCCGGCCCGCAACCGCCGAGGAGGCCATCGTGCTCGGAGTCGCCACCGGAACCGTTCTGCTCGACCATCTTCGGATCGGCGCCGATCACGAGCGTGTCACGCGCGCGACCAGGCATCGTTCCATCGCCACTCGCAATCGCCTCGCCTATGAACTAGGCGATGAGGAGGGTACTGCCGTCATCCGGCGGATGCTCGGCAGCTCCTATCGGCCCGGCATCGCGTAGCCATGCCGATGGTCATCCGGCCCGCGGTCCTCGGCGACCTCGGAACTATCTGCCGGCTTCGGGTACAGCGCACCGCCTGGCTGAGTGCACGCGGCTCGGACCAGTGGACCGTGGCCGGCCGGGGCTTGCCCATCGAGATCTTCGCCCGCTCGGTGGGCAACTGCCTGGATGCGGGCGAGACCTGGATCGCCGAGGTCTGCGGCAGGCCCGCGGGCACCATCACAGTGAACGACCGTGCCGATCAAGGTCTCTGGGACGCCGACGAGCTCTCCGATGCGGTCATCGTGCACTACATGATCGTCGACCTGCGCTACGCCGGTCGTGCGGTGGGCCGCAGGCTACTGGCTCACGCCGCCGAACTGGGCCGCGAGTACGGCCGCGAGTGGGTGCGCCTCGACGCGTGGACCACCAACACCGACCTGCACGCCTACTACCATCGAGCGGGTTTCCAGCTGGCCCGCATCGCCGGGCAAGACGCGAAGGGGCCATCGCGTGCCTTGTTCGAGCGGCGCACCGATTCGTGGGTGCCGGTCCGGCCGGATCGCGCACCGATGTTCACTCCGGTGCACGGCTGAAAACCGGCCTGAACAGCGCTTCGACTGCCGTATTCGCACCGGCAACGCACGCCGGTAACGATCAGAGCACGACGTCCACTACAGCGGCGGCAGGTGTGCGATCTGGATCATCTCCTGGCCTCGGGTGCGGGAGACGAGTATGCCACGGCCCGGTGGGAGTTTGGACGGGCGGACGTCGCCGATGAGCTTGCCCTCGTCACGGGGTCCGCTCATGATCAGCGCGTCGACGGACAGGTTCTTCATGCCGCCGAGAACGTGATCGTAGAGCGCGCGCGAGACGCCGCCGATGCGACGGGTGACCACAAGATGCAGGCCGATATCGCGGGCCTGCGGAAGGTATTCGAGCAAGGGCAGCAACGGATTCGTGCCCGCGGTGATCATGTCGTAGTCGTCGACGAGCACGTAGATTTCCGGGCCCTCCCACCAGCTGCGCTCGCGCAGTTGCTGCGGGGTGATGTCGGAGCCGGGTATCCGTTTGGACAGGTAGCGACTCAGTTCGGTGATCATCGGGCCGCTGGTCTGCGAGGACGTGGAATACCCCGCGAGCCGTTCGTCGGGGACGACGCCGAGCAGGCTGCGGCGGTAGTCGATCATGATGATCCTGGCCGCCCCGGGCGCGGAGTTCTCGACGATGCCCATGGCGATGTTTCGCAGCAGCGTGGTCTTGCCGCATTCGACGTCGGCGAAGGCCATGAAGTGCGGTTCGGCATCGAAATCCAGGATGAACGGATCCAATTCGTTCTCGCCGAGCCCGACGACGACCTTGGTCGCGCTCTGCTGAACGCCGTGCGCGCGGGCAATGGCGAGCACCTGGTCGCGGGATATCTCCAGTGGCAGCATGCGCACCTCGGGCGCACGCCTGCTGCCCCACAGCTGCACCAGCTGCTCCTTGGCCGTGGCGACACCGTCGGTGACGGTCGTCGGATCCGAGTCCGAGTCCAGCCTCGGCAGCGCGACCAGCATATGCAGTTCATCGGGGGTCAGGCCGCGGCCGGGGCGGCCGACGGGTACCAGTGCCGCGGTGCGTCTGCCCATTTCGGAGTCCGACGGGTCACCCAGTCGCAGCTCCAGCCTGGTGCCGATCTGATCCTTGATCACCGGCCGGATCTCACCCCAGCGCGAGGCGCCGAGGATGAGGTGAATGCCGTAGGACAGACCCTGCTGGGCGATGGCGTTGACGGCCGGTTCGAGGGTGTCGAACTCCTCGCGCATCGCCGCCCAGCCGTCGATGACCAGGAAGACATCGCCGAATTGGTCGGCGGCGAGCGGGTCGTCCGGTGCCGGGGGGTTGCCGGTGGCCGCGGCGTCGAGCTGGGCGTATTTGCGGCGGCGGAACTCCACCATCGACTCGATACCCAGTTCGGTGAAGCGTTCCTCGCGCTGGGTGAGCAGCGAGGTCAGCTCGGCGATGGTGCGGCGCACCCGGTCGCGGTCCAGTCGCCCGGCCACCGAACCGACGTGCGGGATACCGGACAGACCGGTCATGCTGCCACCACCGAAGTCCAGGCAGTAGAACTGGACCTGCTCCGGGGTATGAGTGGCCGCGGCCGCCATGATGATGGTTCGCATGGTGGTCGACTTGCCCGACTGTGGGCCACCGACGACGGCGACATTGCCCTGACCACCGGCAAGGCTGATGGTGAGCACATCGCGGCGCTGCTCGTAGGGCTTGTCGATGATGCCGATGGGCATCCACAGCTGGCCGTGCCGATTGACCGGTGAGCGCCAATCCGGATCGGGCAGCAACATGTCCACCGTCGGCGATTCCTCCAGCGGCGGCAGCCACACCTCATGCGCCGGACGGCCGTGCCCGGTCAGTCGTTTCACCACGACCTCGAGCAGCGAATCCGGTAGGCCCTCTTCCTTGTCCGCGGTCTCGGCGCCCGGTGGCGGGGGCAACTCCGGCAGGCCGCGCGGTGCGGCTGGTTGCGGATCGGGCTCGAGCCTGGCCTGGATCTCCACCGGGCCCGCGGTGAAAACCGCGGGCGACTGACCACCGATGACGCTGCCACCGACCTCACGAGTGCCGGTCGGCGAGACATAGGGACCGGACACATAGGTCGCGTTGAAGCGCAGCGGATCGTCGGCATCGCTCTTGAGGTAGCCCGAACCCGGGATGCCGGGCAGGTGATAGGCATCGGTGATACCGAGCACCGCACGGGATTCGTTGGCGGAGAAGGTACGCAGGCCGATCCGGTAGGACAGGTGCGAGTCCAGACCGCGCAGCTTGTTCTCCTCCAGACGCTGAGAAGCGAGCAGCAGGTGCACATGCAGCGAGCGGCCGAGGCGGCCGATCATCACGAACAGGTCCGCGAAATCGGGTTTCTGCGACAGCAGTTCGGAGAACTCGTCGACGATGACGAACAGTGCGGGCAGCGGATCGAGCTGGGCGCCCGCGGCGCGAGCCTTCTCGTACTCGGTGACATTGGCGAAATTTCCGGCCGAGCGCAGCAGTTCCTGGCGACGGTTCATCTCACCGGCCAGCGCGTCTTTCATCCGGTCGACCATCGAGAGTTCTTCCTCGAGGTTGGTGATGACCGCCGCGACGTGTGGCAGCGGATCGAGACCGAGGAAGGTCGCACCACCCTTGAAGTCGACAAGCACCAGGTTGAGGTAGTCCGGTGAATGCGTAGTGACCAGCGACAACACCAGGGTGCGCAGGAACTCGGACTTACCAGAACCGGTGGCGCCGATGCACAAACCGTGCGGGCCCATACCGTTCTCGGCCGATTCCTTGATGTCGATTTCGACCGGCGTGCCATCGGGGGTCACGCCGATCGGCACCCGCAGGCGTTCACGGGCAGTGCGCGGGCGCCACACCTTGGCGGCCTCGATCTGGGCGGCGTCGGAGATCTTCAGCAGGGCCATCAGGCCAGGATCGGCCCTGGTCTCGTCGCCGAGGCTGACGATCTGTGCGGCGGTGGCGATCCGGTAGCGGGCCAGGCCGCGGCCGAAGGCGGTGGCTTCGGCGACACTCACCTCGTCGGCGGTGGCGAATCTTTCGGTTCCTGCCGCGCTGCGTGCGCTCACGTCACCGTCGGCGACTACCAGCTGGAGGCCGCGGCGCACCGCAAGTCCGTCCTCCGGTGCGGTCAGATCGAGGACGGTCACCGAATCGAGTCCCGATTCGCTGACCAGTCGCTCGCTGCCGTTGACGTATCCGTCGTCGATCACCACGACCAGATGCAGCCTGCCCTGCGTCGGTTGCGGGTTGCGCATGAACCGGCCGCGTTCGATCAATTCCGCCGACAGCGCGGTTTCCAGCTCACCGAGTGAGCCGTACATCATGCGGGCCGAACCCATACCGTCGCGCGCGGTCGGATGTTGCAGGTGCGGAAGCCATTTCGCCCATTCCCAGCTCGGACCGTCCGGCTCGGCGCAGACGATGGCGATCGCGACATGGTCGGGCCCGTGGAATGCGGCCAGCTCCATCAGCATCGCCCGCACCAGGGTTCGCGCTGCGCCGGGCTCGCCACCGATATTGATGGCGGGGAAGGCACGCAGGGACACCGCCGTCGGCAGCCGGTGCACCACCGAATGGGTGCGAACGAAGCGCCGCAACGCCACCGTCGATACCGGCTCGAGGTCCTCGAGCGGGCCGGTCTCCGGGCGAGCAAGCTTCGTCGCGAGGCGGTGGCTGCCGATGCCGACGCGGACGTGCCCGAAGTCGGGGTCGGCCGGGCGGCGCTCCCACATGCGCCTGGTGCCAATCACCGAAAGAAGATCCATCGGTTCGGGATGGCTCCAGGTCAGCGCCTCCAGCTGCTTTCCGCCGGTGCGGCGCACATCCTTGCGCATCTGGTCGAGGTAGCGAAAGTAGTCCTTGCGTTCCTCGTTGAGTTCGGCCGCCGACTTCGGGCCGCCGCCGCCACGCATTCCCATCATCATGCCGACCATCGACATGATCATCATCATCGGGAACATCATCATCATCGGATTGGCGAACAGGTTGCGGCCCATCATCGCCATCATCGCGATCATGCCGACCACCGCGACCAGCATCACCACCGGCATCAGCTTCATCAACAGCGGAGCGGGCAGCGGTCGCGGTATTTCCGGCGGCGAGTTCAGCGCGACCTCTCCACCGGGCGCGCGGGGAGGCGCGATCCGTGGGCGGCGCACGAAGCCTTCGGTAACCATGGGTCCTCTACCCCTCTGTTGCTTCCGGATCGGGGTCGGCGATATCGGCGTCGTCGCTCTTGCGGCGGAACGGAATCCACAGTGCGGCGCCGATGCCGAGCACGGCGAGGCAAGTGATGGCCCCGATCGTGGCAATGCGCCGTGGCAGCGGGTCCGGACCGGGTGGCCGCCACGGTTGTGCCATGGGGTTCGCGACGTCGGCGCCCGCGCTGATCGGCTGGTCCGGCAGTTCGGCGGTCAGGGCCGCCACCGGGTCGATCAGACCGTGGCCGATGCGGTCGTCGCGTCCGGGGCCGGGCGCTTGAGCGGTGCGTTCGATCCGGTCGATCACCTGGGCCGCGGTCAGCTCCGGGAAACGCGAACGCACGAGTGCCGCCAGGCCGGCGACGTAGGGTGCGGCGAAGCTGGTTCCCTCGATCGGGCTGATGCCTTCGGCGGTCTGCACGCCGTCGACCAGACCTGTGCCACCGGGTTTGCTGTCCAGCGAGACGATCTGGCGTCCGATGGCGGCGACACCGATCCATGGGCCGTTCAGCGACAGCTCGGAGACGACACCGTTGGGATCGATGGAGGCGACCGACAGTACGTACGGGTCGAACCAGGCCGGGCTGGCCACCGTCTGCACACCCGGCCAGCCCGAACCGGTGTTCTGCGCCTTGCAGGCACCGTCTGTCTGCAGGTTCCCGGCAGCTGCGACCACGACGATATCGCGGTCGTGGGCGTATTTCACGGCGGCACCGAGCGGTGCATCGACGGTATCGACTCCCGCCGCGGCGCAGGCGACTTCAGAGATGTTGATGACGGTGGCACCCATGTCGACGGCGCGGACCACGGCCGCGGCGAGAGTGAGCACATTGCCGTACCCGCCACTGGCGATAGCGCCCGGCTTTTGTTCGGGACCACGACGGTCCTTCGCCTCGAACGCCAGGCTCAACTGCCGAATGGTGAGGACCTCCGCTTCCGGCGCCACTCCGGCGAAGGCATCGTCGGGGCTCGGCCGCGCCGCGATGATGCCCGCGACCAGGGTGCCGTGCCCGTCGCAATCGACGGTGCCGTCGGTACCGGACACGTAATCGCCGCCGGCC
The DNA here is from genome assembly GCF_010868145.1 of Nocardia cyriacigeorgica. Taxonomy (GTDB): domain Bacteria; phylum Actinomycetota; class Actinomycetes; order Mycobacteriales; family Mycobacteriaceae; genus Nocardia; species Nocardia cyriacigeorgica_D. Next base: position 19,744 of record NZ_JAAGUY010000022.1, on the reverse strand, counting down.
TGTAGCGCGGGCAGTCGTGGGTGGCGGTTGACGCCGGTGTCGATGACCGCCACCTTCTGTCCGGCGCCACGGCTGAACTGCCACGCCGCGGGCAGATCGAGAACGGCCTGCGATACCGGTGGTTCGATCGGCGCGCCACCGTTGAGCACCGGTTCGGCGCACACCGCCCGCTGCTCGGTGGGTTCCAGTGGTGCGGGCCGCCCGCTCAGCGCCGTGGCCGCGCCGAGGGCGCCCGGATCGATCTCCGGTGGCGCGAGGGCGTATACCGGTGCGGGCCAGCCGAATACGGACAGCGCGAGCATCACCGCGGTGGCGAGCACCGCCGACGCACGACGAACGCTGCCCGCGGAACACACCGACTCCATCGCTTCGCGCCACGACGCTATCGTCGTGCGAGCACACGCGGTGGCGGGCGGCCGATCAGACACCGCAGCCACCGGCTACACCCTGGTTCCGGCGATCTCGTGAAGCCCCGTTCACGACAAACGAGTGGTCGTCCATCTCAGATGTTCCTGGCCATCGCGTATACGCCCATGATCCACAGCACCAGCGGGATCACCGTACAGATCAGCAGATATTCGAAGATCTCACCGAAACGCCGCGTCACCGGGGTGATCTCGATATGCGGGCCGAGCACGCCGAACACGACCACCGAAACCGCAAGGGCCAGCAGCAGTCCACCGCAGAGCAGCGGATCGCCGCCACCGAGGGCGAGTCCGGTCACCAGAGCGGCGATGATGGTCGCGCCCGCGATGATGAGGGTGGCAGCTTGGGCGAGGTCGGCGAAGGCTCTGCCGCGCAGGCACAGGATGATGGCGGTCACCACCGCGAGCGCGATGCCCTGCCACCGCGGATTGCCGAACGGGTCCGCGGCACCGAGCGCGCCGATCACTCCGGCGATCGAACAGCCGATGAGCAGACCGGTCTGGTAACGGTTGGCCACCCGGGCCCGTCGACCGAGGCCTGCTGCCGAAGGCAACGCCGTGGCACCGATCGCGCCGATGCCCTCGATGGTCGGGCGTTGTTCGTGATCGGCCGGGTCGATCGCGCCACCGGCCGTCGGCACCGGCGGCACCGGCAGCCGGGCCAGCACCGCCGACAGCCGGGGCACCGCCGAGATCAGCACGATCGCGGCCACCAGCAGCCCAGCCCCGATCTTCGGCAGCGCGGGATCCCACACCATGCGGACCAGTGCCGCCACCGCCCCGCACACCGCGACGGTCACCGCGGCGGCGAACAACGTGGCACCGGTTCCGGTGGCGCGATAGATGCCGACGGCGGCGACGAGCATCACCGAAAAGCCGAGCAGCAGATTCGGGCTGCCGAGTTCACCGGGCACGAACAGGGCCGCGCCACCGAAGAGCTGCAGCAGCGCGCCGAAGGACAACCAGACCGCGGTGAGCTCGTCGTCGTACTTGCGGGCCGCGATCGCGGCGGCGACCGCCGCACCGATGCCGACACCGGTGGCCAGGAACGGAGCGGCGATACCCAGCCCATCGGCCCGGCCCGCGGCGAATATGGCGAGCGCGAGCACCACGGCCATCACGGCGGTGACCAGGCCGGTCCACCGCGCGGCACTGGGCGACCAGCCACGAAAGTCGTTGGCGGTCAACCGGGATACCGCGTCGATGACATCGTCGAACAGCGCGGGCGCTTCCTTGGCACTCACCGAACGCAGTACCAGCAGTTCGCCGTCGAAGATCTCGGCCTCGGTGAGCGTGCGGCTCGGCGCGATGGCATCGCGGCCGAGGCGGGCCAGCGTCCAGTGCTGGGTCCGGAGCGGGGCTCCGCCGTCTTCGGCGTCGGCCGGCGCCGGGTCGCGGGACTCGATAAGGGCGACCAGGTCGCCCATGAACGTCGCGATCGGCACGTTCGCCGGAAGGCCGACATCGAGCTGAGTATTTCCCCCGATGACGGAAACTCGGCACAGTTCTGGCTCAGCGGTACCGGTGCCGCTGCTCAACGTCTCGGTCAATTGTCGAACGACCCCAGTTCTTTCCTGCACGTTTCAGGCACTCGCGACCGGATTCCTACCCGTCGAACCGTCGGCGACCGCATCCGCGAACACCGGCGACATATTCCGGTCGGACCACGTTGCAACCTACCGGCAGCGAACAATAATGTATCGGACAGGCCGTGCCGACGCGATATTTGTCGCGGTCGAGCCGAACTCGTCCCTGTCCGCCGCAGTAAATGAAGATTTCGGGGTTCCATGCAATGACCGGCAACCGTCAAGCACAGCGCGCCTTCGATGCCGGAATCCTGTCCCTCGGGCTGAGCATTGATGGACAGGAATCGACGCGTGATCTCGAGTACGCGAAATTGGCCTTTCAGCGTGCGACCGAATGGGACCCGTCCATGTGCGACGCCTGGCTCGGCCGGGCCGCTGCTGGCGAGGTCACCGACGAGGTGATTCGCAACCTGCACCGCACCAGCACGAGCACGCTCTACCGCGAGCAGCGCAGGCTCGGACTGCCGGCGCGGGCGCTGGCGGGGCGGTTCGTCTCGGGCCTCTACATCGACTATCCGCTGGCCGGCTACACCGAGATCTGGCTCGCTCACGCCGCAGGGTTGATCGCCGACAAGCATTACGACGAGGCCGAGCGAGTGCTCGACGAGCTGGCCGAATACCGGGCCGGGATGCTGTCGGATGCCGACAGGGAGGTCGACGACCGGATCAGCGCCTATATCCGCGGTGTCCTGCACTTCAACACCCAGCGCTGGCCTGATGTGATGTCGGTGCTGGCCGGTTCGGCCGAGTGGGATGACCCCTTCCTGGCGACCGGTGCGCACGTCATGGTCGGTTCGGCCTGCGCCCAGCTCGGACTGTTCGGCGAGGCGATCCGGCGGATGGAGCAGGCCGAGAACGGCCCGATCCCGGCCGCTCGGACCACCGCCATGTTCTGCCGCGGCCTGTGCCTGCGCGAAACCGGCGGCGAGGACGAGGCGCAGGCCCTGTTCGAGCAGGTGTATTCGCAGGCACCCGACTTCACGGCCAATACCGACGCCATGCGGGACCGGACCTACCGGATCACCATCACCACCAAGGAGTCGATCGACGCCCGCACCGACCGCTGGGATCCGGCCTCGGCACCGTCGGTGGAGCAGTTGCAGAACGCCGATGCCGAGGACCGGGCCAAAAAGATCCTGACCGAGGCTCGCGCCGAACTCGATGAGCAGATCGGCTTGGCGGCGGTGAAGACGCAGGTGGCGAAGCTGCAGGCGACGGCGCAGCTGGCCAAGATCCGGGCCGAGAAGGGCATGGCCAGCGTTCCGCGCGGCAATCACCTTGCCTTCACCGGGCCACCGGGAACGGGTAAGACCACCATCGCCAGGGTGGTCGCCAAAATCTACTGCGGTGTCGGACTGCTCAAAACCGACAAGGTGGTCGAGGCCAAGCGCATGGATTTCGTCGGCCAGCATCTGGGCAGCACGGCGATCAAGACCGACAAGCTGATCGACACCGCGATGGACGGTGTGCTGTTCATCGACGAGGCATACACGCTGATCCAGACCGGTTTGTCCGGTGGTGACGCGTTCGGCCGGGAGGCGGTGGACACGCTGCTGGCCCGGATGGAGAACGACCGCGACCGGTTGGTGGTGATCATCGCCGGCTACGACGGTGAGATCGACCGGCTGCTCGCCGCCAACGACGGCCTGGCCTCGCGCTTCGCCAAGCGCCTGCAATTCCCGTCCTACACCCCGGCTGAGCTGGGACAAATCGGCAAGCTCATCGCCACCTCGCGCGATTCGGAGCTGTCGCAGAATGCCGTGCTGCTACTCGAGCAGGCCTGCGACCGGCTCTACAACTCCGAACGCACCGACCAGAGCGGTCAGCCGCGTCGCGGCATCGACCTGGCCGGTAACGGCCGGTTCATCCGCAATGTGATCGAGGCGGCCGAGGAGGAGCGCGAATTCCGGCTGGCCAATGACGAATCCTTGGATCTGACCGCGGTCGACGAATCGGTGCTCATGCGCATCGAGGAGCCGGACATGGAGGCCGCATTGGCCGGGGTACTCGCTTCCCTCGGCGTGTCTTAGCAGGTCAGGCTCGGTTCACCAAGCGCGGGCCGACCCGTCGGCTCAGTTGCTCTGCGGCAGCACGTCGTGGCGGGTGAGCGCGTCGGTGGAAGCAAGCGTCGGGCCCGGTACCAGCTGACCGACAATCGCCCACGGCGCCAGTGCCGGTGCGTCACCGAGACCCAGCACCATCGCCGTGTCGATATCGGGCACGCCGTAGCGGATGCCGTTGTCGGCGATGTAGAAAAGGCTGCCGCGGCGCGGGCTACCCGGCTCCATGCCGGTGACGTGCACGAACTCTCCCGATGACGGACGCAGATAGGCCTGGTCGACTCGGTCGCCGGAGCCGTCGGCAGTGGCCAGCGATACTGGCTGCGCCCCCTCGGGCAGGGGCAGGCGGGCACCGACGAGCAGGGCCGCGGAGGCCCGGTCGGTGGGGCCGTCGACGGCGTCGGCATCGGACTGTTCGGTCTTGGACCAGGAAACGCAGGTGACGGGCGCGTCCTCGGCGGACAGGATCGTCGGCGCGGCCGCCGGAAAATGATCGACCGGCAGCTGGGACAGCACAGCGATGCCGGTCAGCGCGTCCGGCGGAACGGTCTCGATCTGGCTCATGCCCTGCGAGTTCGCCGTGCGGATGACGTCGGCGGTGAAGTCGGAGATGTGCTGTACTCCGTCGGCGAGCACCACATAGAGTTCGGCCCGCTCGCCGCGGCCCGTCGCTGCCACCGAGATGACGCCGCCCACCGGGATATCGGACAGTGCGCCCGGTCCCGGCTTCCCGGCGTTCGGAATCTCCGGAACGGCGATCGGCGGTACCGGCGTCGCGGCGCCGAGCAGGCCGGCACCGGCCGGTCGCGGGCGTTCGCCGGACAGGCTCAGCGCCCGCGCGATAGCGCTGTTCTCCGGATCGACCTGGGCGCGTTTGCCCTCGTAGATCAGGTACGTGCGGTCCGAGCGGCGCACAAGGACGGCTTCGTCGGGGTCGGCGCGACGGATCCGTTCGCTCAGATCCGGTCGCGCCGCGAGCACCGCGGTGTCGACACCGGAGGCCGACGCGGCACTTCCGGTGATGGACAGCTCGACGGTGTCGCACAGCGACCACTCCGAGCTGGTGCCCTGTGCCGAACCAGGCAGCGCCGAGGGCGCACCAGGGATGCCGAGCAGTGGGCCGCGGGGCATATCGGCAAGCTTGTCGTCCTTGACCGAGGCAGGGGATTCGCTGCTGCCGCTGATCAGGCGTGCGGAGGCGAGATTGAGCACCGGGTGCAGCGTGTTGCCGCCGTCATTGTCGGCGACGACGACGTAGAGCGCGCCGCTGTCCTTACCCATCACGATCTTGGCGTCACCGATCGCGCCCTGCGGGCGGATGAACGCCAGGATCGCCGCACCGGCGACGACCAGCAGTCCGAGCACCGCCCCGACCAGCAGCGAACGCAGCTGTGAGCGCATCGGATCGTGCAGCATCCGCACATCCCGGCGCACCAGCGCATGATCGAGCCTGCGCAACAGGAATCGGTATCCATTGACCTGCTGCCGGGTGGTCAGCGGTGCCGGCACATGGCCTCCATAGAACTGAGTTCTCCCCTCATCGAGCAATTACAGTATCCGCCGAAACGGTGGTGTCAATCGGCGCTGGGGATACCCGGTCGGGGGCGATATCTCTACGCCGCCATTTCACCTGCGGCGCGGTATTGTAAAAATTCTCCAGATCCCGGAAAAGACAAACTCCGGCCACAGGAATTCGAACCCAGGGCTACTAATAGTGAACGTAGTTGTAAACGAACGGGAAACCGGAGCCGAAATGTCGGCGAGAAACTCACCCGAGGAAATTCGACCGAACATCGCGGTGAACGCGACGTTACATGATCCCGAATTCTGGTTGTTCCGTCATATCCCGCTACGGCGTATGGTTCCGCTGGCATTGTTTGCCGCTGCGGCGGCGTGGTCGGGGCTGGCATTCGACGCGCCGATCTATGCCGTCGTCGGCACAGGGGTTGCCGTCCTGCTGCTCGGAGCGGTGCCGGTGCGCCGGGCCGATCCACGCAATCTGGCCGGGATGCTCGCCCAGGCACTCGCCTACCGCTGGCGCCGGGCTCGGCCGGGTCCCGCGGACACCGGGGCCGAGCCGTTCGACGTCACGCTGCCCGAGGGCGGCAGTTACGGCGTGCGCTGGGACAACGACCTGCTCGTCACCATGTTGCGCATCGATCCGCCACCCGACGCGATGACCTTGCTGCGTCGCGGCTCGCTCAGCACCGATCAGGTCCTGCCGCTCACCGAGATCGGTACCTGCTTGAGCCAGTTCGACATCACGCTCACCTCGATCGATGTGATCAGTACCGGGGCGCGCACCGCGGGCAACGGCGTGGTCGCCCAGCTCTATGACCGGATCCTCGGACCGCTGCCCGCCATCGCACATCGCACCGTCTGGCTGGTGCTGCGGCTCGACCCGCTGGCCAATGCCGAGGCGGTGGACAATCGGGGCGGCGGGCGGACCGGCAGCCTGCGCACGGCGATCATTGCCACGCGTCGGGTCGCCAATAGGCTGGCTGCTCACGACATCTCGGTATCTGTGCTCACCGCGGGCGAGATGAACGCCGCGGTCCGCCGAATGTGCTGGGGTGTCCCGTTGGACAAGTTCACCGAGACCAAGGACTCGCTGGTGCACGGTGAGCTGCGGCTCACCAACTACGAGATCGGCCCGGAGCTGGTCGGCTCGCGCGGCTTCGCCGATATCTGGGCGACGCCGAGCCTGAACACCATGGTGACGGTGCGGCTGCGGCCCGGCGTCGAACGGCCGGGTGTCGGCAAGCGGGCCGAGTCACCGCCGATCACCCTCGGTGCGCTGGTCCGCTTCGACACCCTCACCGATCCGGGCGAACCATCGGTAGCGGGGCTGCGTCCGTTGCGGGGCAGGCAATTCCGCGCCCTGCTCGACACGTTGCCCGCGCAGACCGTGGTGCACGACAGTGCCGCCGACTATCACGGCCCGCTCAGCGCGCTCACCGGCATCGCGGTGCCGACCGGAGGTTGCGGTCAGCTCATCGGCGCCGACCACCATGGCCAGGGCATCGCGGTCCCGCTGATCGGCGACGGGACCAGGCATCTCGAGGTGATCGGCAAACTCGATCTGGCCCAACAGGTCATCTTGCGAGCCATCGCGCTCGGCGCACACGTCGTGGTGCATACCGACCGGCCGGAGGCGTGGCAGACGATGGTCGCCAACGTCGGTGCACCACAATCACTATCACTGGCCGCACGATTCGGTGGGGCAGCTCATCCGCACAGCCCGGCAACCACCCAGCCAGGTGCGTCGTTCAACACCGCCACCGTCGTGGTGTTCGACGGTATCGCACCGACCGCGCTGACCGGCGGTGCCACCATCGTGCGAGTGCGTGGGCCGCACGAACCCGACGGCGATTTCGATGCCGACGTCACGCTGTGGCAAGACCCCGCCGCACCGAACCTCATCACGGTGCGCACCTCCACTGCCGCGGCGACGGTCACCATGGTCACCACCCCGGACGAGATGCGCTACATCGGCGAATCCCTCGCCGCCGCCCGCTGAACGGGCCGAGACAAGCTGACAGCCGGCCCGGAATATCCGGACCGGCTGTCAGTCGCTCGTGATCATCACACGCCCGCGAACCCATCACCGATCTTGCCGTCGGTGCCGAGGGCGCGGTGCAGCGCGCTCTCCACCGCGGCGGCGACGTTGTCCAGGATCACCAGGGTGTCCTCGAATTTGGTGTCCCAGTCCTTGTGCGCGAGCTGGAAGTTGTTGTTGGCCTCGTTGCCTTCCCACGCGGTGGCGAGCGCGGTACCTGCGTCGGCCATGTCGCGCGCGTTGTCGGTGAGTGCCTTGCGGAAACCCTGCAGATCATGGAACAGGGTGGTCATGGCAGCCTTGTCGTATTCCATCTGAACCCTCCGGGGATCGGTAAGTGATTGTGTGGCGGCCGGCGCGGACGGCCGTCAGATCTTGATGTAGTTGAACTCGTCTTCGCCCTCGGCATCCATGCGCTTGAAGGTCGCGCTGCCCTCACCGACCAGCTCGGTGAGCCGGTTGAGCGCACCGTTGAGTTCGGTGGCCTCGGTGTTCCAGCGGTCGGCGGCGGCGTTGAAGGCCGAACGGGCATCGCCTTCCCAGCCACGGGCGGCGTTGACCTCGTCGGTGATCGCCTTGAGCGTGAACTTCATGCCCTCCACCGCGTTGGCCATGTCGTCCTTGGCCTTATCGGCGGATACGTGATCGGCGTAAACCATGATCGAACCTTTCGTGTTGTGATTTCCGTGCCCGGAAGGTGCCGGACGGCACCGCCGGGAGAGTGGCGGGCTACTGCACGCCCTTCGGGTCTACTGCGGCAGCCACCTTCCCCCGGGCAGCGCTTCGACCAGGGCCGATATCGCCTGTGCGATCCGGTGATCGGTGCCCGGTGTCACCGTGGACCAGACCTGCTGATCCGCTGCGACACCGGGCGCGGCGACGAGGCGCCCGTGCCCGGTGTCGTATACCGCGACCGCCGCGGGCGGCCGGGTCGTCACGCCGTCGATGTGGGCGTAGGCCACGATCTCGGCGTAGGCGTGGCAGGACGCGAAGGCCAGGCCGTAGCGAGGCGCGTCCTGATCGGCGACGCCGAGCGCATACAGGGCATCGGCGTATTCGGCCGAGGTCTGCGCTGATTCGAGGCGTTCGCTGAGTTCGCGGGCGGGTGCGCTGACTTCGACGACGTCGGCGGCGGCGCATCGACCGAGGACGGCAAGCACGGGCCGGGCGAGGGCGGCCCCGGAGCCGTCGGACCATACGGGGCCGATGTCGTAGTCGTCGCCGGTGCGCACGGCCAGCGCATGCTGTTCATCGCGGCGGGCCAGACATATTCGGATCGGTGCACCACCGGTGAACACTCGGGCGACAAGTTCGCGGTCGGGCTGCGCCAAGGTGAACAGTGCGTCGGCCAGACTCGGTTCCACCTCGCCGTAGGAGTCGATGACGCCCGCGCCGGTGAGGTCGGTGACCGCGCGCTGCTGGGCCGTGGCCCATTCGTCGTGGGAATCCTGTTGCGGCGCCACCGACAGCACCTGCGGAAGGGTCTGCACGCCGAGCCGTTCGGCAACGGCGAGTAGTCCGTCGTTTGTCACGATCGTCATTGCCCACCTCCCGCTGTGGTCCGGCCCGTCCGCGGCGCGTCGGTATCCGGTGCGCCTAGGACGGCGGGTGCGGAGACGATGCCGAGGTCGGCGCCGAGCGCGTCGGTGCCGGCGTCGCCCGCCCTGGACCGGTAGTCCTCTTCTTGCGCGCCGGCCGCGGCGGCAAAGGGGGAACCGGGAACCAGCGGCACATTGGTATGCGATGCCGGAACCTGCTGCGGGGCCGCGACTTCCACGGTCTCCGTCGCGGCCGTCTCGGTGTAGGCCGCAGCCTGATATGTGGTCTTGGCACGTGGGATCGGTCCGAGGCCACCGCGCGGCGCGAACATGCCTGGCGTGACCGGAGGGAGCGCCGGAGTCGCCGGTGGTGCCGCGGTCGATGAGACCTGCTCGGCTTCCAACGCCGCAGCGGCAGCGATCACCGGTGGCGGCTGCTGGGTCCACGGCTCGGCCAGTGGTTCACTGGCCGCCTCGTAGCCGCGCATCACCCGTGACGCGGCGGCCTTGGCGGCATCCGCATCGGTATCGGTCTGTGCGGCCACGGCCTGGATCGGTGCGCCGAGTGCCGCGCCGACCTGCTCCAGCAGCCGCTGGATCTCCTGAATGGCGATGAGCTCCGCAGAGTTCGGCATCGCCAGCCGCGCCACTTCGTAGGCGGCGACCTGGGTTTCAGCGCGCACGGCATTGTTCGCAGCCGATGCCGCCGCCTCGGTCAGCCACTCGCGCAGGCGCGAGACCTTGTCGATCGCTTCACGGCTGGTGCTCGACTGCCACACTCCACGCAGGCCGAGTACGACCCGTTCGAAATCCACCACCGCCGTGCCGAGTTCGGCCGCCAACTGCACCCAGGCCGCGCCGGCCTCGGCAAGTGGGAGCGAACCCGGCCCGGTGGTGAGTTCGCGGGCCAACCGGTCGGGCTGACGCGCCTCCCAGACCACTCCGGTGAACCCGGGTCGCGGTGGTTCGATCATCACAGAGCTCCGTGGACTCGCCCGGCGCGGGCTACGCCGCTCCGCGCGAGGGCATATCGAAACCCGTGGCGCTGTCGCTTTCGGACCGGCCGAATTCGTTGATCTGGCTGCGCAGCATGGCGGCCAGTTTGCGCAGTTCGAGAATGCCCGCGGTCGTACTGTCGCCGAAGGACACCGCGACCTCGTTCATCGTCTGCGCGGCGGCCCTTGATACCTCGTCGGCGCCCGCGGGTTCGACATTCAGCGCGGCTTCACGGGTGGTGAAGCTCTGCTCCAGCCGGTCGGCCAGACCATCGAGCTCGAGTGCCGCGGCACGCGCACCGGCGGCGTCGAACTGAACCCCATCGAAATCCACACCATTGCGGACCATGACAACCTCCTGGATCGGACCGTGCTGACTGCGTCAGAGGGTGAGTTCTTTGTCGGGTGGTGCTTCGGACTGCTGTTCGGCCGCGCCGACCACCGGCAGCGAGACCCCTTCGATATCGCCGACGACCTCATCGCCGTGCTGACCGGACACCAGGTAGTTCGGCATATCGCCGGAGTCGCCCGCACCACGCACGCCTGACGCGGCACCGGCCGCACCGGCCGCCCCCGCGGCCCCCATCGGCATCATGGCCGGTCCGGTGCCTGCGGTGGTGGCCGCGGACCGTCCGCCGACCATGCCCGCCTCACCTGCAGCGGTACCGAAGCCGCCTGCCGCACCGGGTACTGCGCCGAGTCCAGCGGTGCGAGTGCCAGGCCACGGGCTCAACGGCGCGGCAACAGGTCCGACACCGCCCCCACCGACTCCGCCGCCGCCGCCGCCGACGCCACCACCGCCTGCTCCGCCCGGATGGTCTTTGCCGGGTTCGCCGTCCTTCTTCCCGTCCGGATCCCCGGCGCCGTGCACTGGTTTCGGCGCGAGCAGCGAGGTGTTGGCTGCGGCGAGCTGGCCGATGGACTGCGCTCCGGTACTGGCCATCGTCATCAGCGGGGTGACCATCTGTAGCAGCTGCATCACCTGCTGCATCGAATCCACACCCTTGGGGGCCCCGGTGACGGCGACCTTCTTGCCCGCCTGGGTCATGTTCCCGGAGTGGCCGAGCAGTTCGCCGCGAGTCTTGGCGACCACGGCGGTCGCCGAGGTCAGTGCCTCGGTAGTCGCCGCGACCATGAACATCTGCCCGCCTGGAGTGGCGAGCAGCGGGGCCGAGGCCACCATTGTGGTCAGGTATTTGGCGATAATGGCGGTCAGTTCGGCACCGCCGACGGCGACGGAGGTCGCGGCACCGGCAAGCACTGTCTTCTCGTTGGTGCTCTGGGTGGCGAGCTCGGCGCCATCGCTCTGCGCGTCGGCCGCCTTACCCGCGGCGCTGGTTGCGCCCATGCCCTGCCAGATCGTCATCACAGCCTGGAGCGCAGAGGTTCCCAACTGCATCGCGGTGGTGAGAGCGGTGTTGACCGCCTGGAAGACCTGCATCGGATCGGGTCCGCCGCCCGGTGGCGGGGTGAGCGCTCCGGTGCCGAAGCTGCTGGCCAGGTCGGTCAGCGGCCGAGCCAGCGCGGTGATGTCGATCACCGGCATCGGCGGCAGCTCGGGTAGCGGTGGAATCGCGGACAGGTCCGGCAGCGGCGGCAAGCCGATATCCGCGAGGATGTCGTTCACCGGACGGTCGATATAGGGCGCGAGCGCGCTGCCGCGCAACAGATCGACGACGGTGGGGTCCAGCTCGGGATTCATTGTAGTGGCGCGGTTGCCGCACCCAGTTCGGCGATCGCGGCGGCGTCGGAAGCCTCGTAGGCCGCGGCGCTCTGATGTGCGGTCACCGCCGTGGCAGCGTGGACGCCGGCCAGTTCCATGACCGAGGACAGATGGTTGCCCTGCGCGACGGCGTAGGACAGCAGGAACTCCTGCCCGATCAAGCCGAAGACCGGCGCCGCGACGGCCATGGTCGCCGCCTGGTCGGCACTGCCAGCGGTGGCCACGCTCGTCGCCATCGCCGCTGCCGCGTCGCCGTAACGACGGATCGCGTCAGGTGTTGCTACGAGGTCGCTCATCGTACTCCCCGATCCGGTACTGCTGGATGTTCAGCGCGAATCCCCCACCGAGGGAATAGGCCCCGGTTTGAGCTGTCGCGAAAAACTATGCCCGGTCAGGGTGAACGTGACGTGTCTACCTGGCGACTTCTTCATTGAATGACACGACGATTTCGGCGCGCCGGGCAAAGGCCGCTCTGGCCGCCGCTGCGGCGGTAGCTACCAGCCGCTGTTCGAACTCGGAGGGGGAGAGTTCCGAGATCGCCGTGGTGAACTGGAGATTCACCAACGAGCCGTTGCCGTCGACCTCGACGGTGACAGCACCGTCCGGTGCGGTTTCGCTCGCGCGGACCGCTGCCATGTCCTCGGCGAGATCGCGCATGCGGTACAACCGACGACGAACACTGGCTTCCAGCTCGTCCATAGATTCAAACACGAGGTGAACACCCTTCCCGCGCAATTCTTCCCACTGATGGAAATCGGCAGCTCAGACCGGGCGCAGCCAGCTGGCCGGTTCGGTCTCGTAGTCCTGCTCGTCGGCCATCTCCTGATCAGCAACTTCGGCTGCGGTCGGCAGGCCCATCAGCGCGAGCATGTCCTCGGCCACGCCCGCTTGCTCGAGCTGCGCGCGACGTGCGAGGCCGGCCCGGCTCGAGGCTTGTTTGCACAACCGCAGCACCTCCGCAGCCAGTGCGGAGGGATCACCACGCAGCTCGGAGCGTTCGATCGAAATGCCCACCGGCAGCCCTTGTTCGGTGGTACGCACAGTGATCGCACCCGTACGCGAGGTCGCGGACCACTCCGCGGGACCCTGCTCTTGCTCACTCATGGGCACATCCCTTCCCGATCATGCGCATGCGGTGGCTGCGCATCGCTGTCACGCGCGCTCGTCCTTGATCGCGCGGATGACCGCGGCGACCCTGGTGTTGATCGTGTTCGTCAAATGTTTGCGATCGGCAGGCCGCGCTACCGGCGGGGTCTCGTCGCCGATGACGTAGCGGCCGTCGCCTTCGAGATCACGCCAGCGCAGCCGATGTTTGGTGATGCCGCGCGGCCCGAAGATCGAAAAGCCCTGCACCACATCAATGGTTCCGTAGCTCGGCGCCGGCGTCGCCAGGAACGCCGCGCCACGCTGTGCGGTGGAATCGTCGAACGAGTCGTGGACAGCGGAGCCACCGTAGGCGTGGTCGAGCTCGTCGCCGGGACTCTCGGCGGGCAGCACGACATCGCGCTGCTTACCCGGCTCAGCCTCCGGCATCTCCGCGACCACGGAATCGGCCAGACCGACCGCCTCGCATTCGGTGACGGTGAAACCGCCACTGTGCCAGTAGCTTTCACCGGGCAGCTGCTTCAGCAGATAGCCGCTGCTCTGGCGCCGGGCGCCGATCAGCCGCACCAGGCCCTCCGGTTCGCGCGGCGCTCGGCCGTCGCCGCCGTTGACCACGATCCGCAGATCCGGATCGGCGATCGTGGCGAGTATCGGGTCGAACGACCTACCGAGCCGGCGATCCACTTCCTCCCGCGCGGCCAGCAGCTCCGCCTTGAACCGCTCGGGATCCTCGGTGCGGCCGAGGTAGTACAGCGGGAACGGCAGCCCGCCGCGCCCAACCGACTTCCACAGCACGAAGAACTCGATATCGCTGAATTCCCAGGTCCGGTTCATTTCTCCACAACTGGTTTGGCCACCACCGGTGCGTCGCCCAGCGCCTCTTCGATGTGCTCGGCAGAGTCGAGGTAGTCGGCTCGCTTGTATTCCTTGCTCCCCTGCTGACCGCCGCCCGCACCCGCACCCGCGGGACCCATACCGCCGGGGGCACCCGGGGCACCCGCCGTCGGCGCCAAGCCCGCACCGCGCATGGCACCGGCCGCCGCCGCGCCGGTCACCGATGCGCGGGGGAACAATTTCGAGGCCTGTGTCTGCGCCGGTTCCTTCGGCAATCCGCCGAGCGCACCCGCACCGCCGCCTGCGCCACCCCCACCTGCGCCCTTGCCGCCACCGAGGCCACCTTTCAGGTTGGGCAGATCCTTACCCAATGCGGACAACGCCCCGGGCAACCCGGCAAGACCCGCCTGCTGCATGCCCTGCTGCATCGCCTGCTGGGCAGCCTGAAGCCCCTGTTGAGCGGCTTGCTGCGCCTGTTGCAGACCCTGCTGAAGGGCCTGCTGGGCTTGTTGCGCGGCCTGTTGAGCGGCTTGCTGCTGGGCGCGCTTGGCGGCCTGTTGCTGGGCGAGCTCCTGCTGCTGACGGAGTTCGGCGGCCTGACGTCGGGCATCAGCGTCGGCCTTGGCCTGCATTGCCTCCATATCGCGCTGCTGTTGGGCGAGTGCCTGTTGGTCCTTGGCGAACTTGGCAAGATCGGCCTGTTGCTGAGCGGCCCCACCACCACCGCCGGTCCCGCCTCCGCCGGTGCCTCCGCCATTGTTTCCGTTGTTGCCGTTATTGCCGTTGTTCCCATTGTTGCCGTTGGGGTCTATCTCGACCGCGTCCGTCGGCTTGGGCAGGATCGGAATGGCGGTGGCGCATGCGGTGATCCCCGGGTCGTACCAGTTCTCGTAGACCTGCTGGGCCAGCTCGAGCTGGGCATGCTCCTGATCGTCCGGCGTGTAGGCCACGCTCTTGTCCGGCATGCCGTACACGGTGTTCGCGGTCCAGCCGGACGCGTTCACCAGGTTGTCACTGAGCTGCTGCATCGCGGTGAGCAGCGGGGCGCTCTTGTTCGTGTACATCCGAATGGCCTTGGCGGCGCCGTCGGCTCCGGTGCCCTTCCACCGCTCCGACTCGACCAAGCCGAGGATGCTCTGGTCGAAGTTGGAGAAGCCCGATTGCAGTTGCAGCTTCATCCGGAACCAGTCGCCGCCGGCGACAGCGATGAACGCGGGCTTGCCGAAGATCTCCTGGCCGAGCCACCAGAGCTGGTTGAAGTTCAGTGTCTGCGCGGGCGGTACGGTCACCGCGAAGCCTTGGGAACCTTCACTACCCGCCAGGTCGAGCAGACTGTCCGGGAGCCCCCCGTACTTCTTGTCCTTGTCCTCGTAGTTACCGAGATTGGGGATGTCGGGCGATATATCCACCCAGCCGCCGTGGTACATCTGCTCCTGTTCGACATGCTGGATCAGATCACCGGCATTGCTCGATTTCACCATGCTGTCGAAGTGGCCCTTACCATCCAGATCGGTACCTTCGTACAGCTTTCCGGCAAGCACGAAGGACTCGCCGAGATCGGTCGCGACCCGCTTGTGCTCCTTCATGACCTCGTCGCGGAACTCGGCAGCCACCTCAGCGAACTTGTCCGCCAGCCGTTTCGCACCCGGGAAGTGCCCGAGACCTTCGATTTTGAGGACGTCGTCGAGGCTGCCGGTCACGACATTGAACACGTCGAGCAGGTCGGCGCAGTATCCTGCGGCATCCTCGGCAACGTCCCTGGTGAACACCAGCCCGCCGTTGCCCGCCTGATCGCGCAGGTCGCCCCATGGGTTATCTCCGGCCATCGCCTCAGCTCCTTCCCACTCGGCGCCGATCACGACGCCCGACCGGCTCCGCCCCGTCGCACGGCAGCACCCTGCGGGGCGCCGCCGATATCACGCTGATTTCACGGTGCGTGATCATCCCGTGGAGAAACTGAACAGCAGGTAGCCGTGCGATGAATCATGTTCGGGCGGTGCGTTTCCGCCGGTAGGTCAGTCGCCGACCGAGCGGTGGCGTAACTGGAAGCGCTGCTCGAACTCGGCGATAAAGCGCGACGGCGCGGTGGAGGAGCTGGACTGCTCCAGCACGCCGTCGTCAGCGAGATAGAAGATGGTGCGCCCGATCGCGAGCTCGCCTTCGGACGCGGGGACGTACACCATCCAGCCGGCGCTGATTCGCTCGGCGACCAGATCCTGGGGCGGATAACCGGCGGTATCGAGCCCGGCATCGACGATATGACCACGCACTCGCGCGATCGCCTGTTCTTGCGGCATCGGCTCCGGCAGCAGCAGGGCGACGCCGGCCAGGGTGAGCTGGTAGAAGGCACCGTCGATATCGAACTCGGCGTCGTCACCGAAGACCTCGATCAGCGTGTCTCTGGTCGCCACACCGACCTCGGCCGCCGACAGCAGCGCCGATACCGCCCGCCGATCCTGGTCCCCCGGTTCCGCGGTCACCAATCGCAGCACGACGTCCACCACGGTATCGAAGGACCAGAAACCCGGTACTGCCGCAGCGATTCCGTCGGCGCCCGGCGATTCACCGCGATACCAGTGGCCACCCTCCCACCAGTAGCAGAAGGACAGCAGCCCGCTGGATGCGCGCGGGTTCAGCACCGGGTTGGCCACCCATTCGGGCGCGCCCGCGTACAACTGCGGCAGCTGCGCGTCGCCGTTGTAGGCGGCGTCGAGGCCGGGGGCGTTCCACACCCCGCCGGAGAGGACCGCCCGCCCGCCCGCCAGCGCGTACAGGGTCGCACCGCTGCGCCGCGAGCCCTCGAACATGCCGAGCGCGGGCAGGATTCGCGGACCCCACTCCGAGCCCGCCGCCACGAACGCGGCCGACAGCACCGCCCACCGTACCCACATCACCGGAAACTCCGGCAGGTCGTTGTCGGACCGCACACCACGCCGATCCTGAGAACGATCGGCCCGCGCCTGCCTCGCCGCGTCGCGGGGCGACCGGAACTGCCTGCCCGCATGGGTCAGATAGGCGGCCAACCAGACCGGCAGCGATGCACGCGGGTAGGAACGGAGATCGGCGGCATAGGCCTCGGGCGGGAACAATTGGTCGTCGGGGAAGGGTTCGTCGCCGTAGTCGTAGTCGACCTCGAGCTCACCGGCGGCGGACAACGTCAGGACCAATCGCCACCAGGGTCCGTCGCCGAGTTCGGCGGAGATGTGACGTTGTCCGCGAACCAGATCCAGAATCTCGGCCGAAGGGTGGGCCGGGACCGGCTGCTGGTTCTCGTCCGAGTAGACGACCTGGCCCATTTCCATCGCGGTGGTCAAGGCGAACAGGGCGGTGAGCCGCTGCCATCCAGGAGGGGCCGCCGCCGCGAGATCGCGGGCAACCTGATGGATCAGCTGCGCGGCACGCTCGGCAGGGTCGGCGGGGGTTTCGTCGAGACTGAATCCGATGTCCGGTTCAGGGGTGTCGACGGCGTCGGGGGCGAGGATCTGTTCGTCGGCCGGTCCGGTCTCATCGGCTGGATTGGTCACGTCGCGGCACTCTCCTCGTCTGCGCACCCGATGGCCGGGCCGGTCGCAGCGGTCTTATCACCGCCGAGGAAACGATTCCGGAACGTGCGGTGACGTCCTGGCGGCGCAGCCGCCGGAATCGGCAGATCAGGAGTGACGGGGCAGGCCGAGCCCCGGCAGGTCCAGCGCGCAGTTGCCCACGTTCTCGTTCCATGCCACATACGACAGATCGGAGACCGCGGCGATACCAAACCCGTCACGCAGCCCGGTGACGACCATCGACGTCAGCTGCCGATAGCGGGCCGAAGACTGCGGCCACGGCCATTCGACCCACCAGTTGTGGCCGTGATCGGCGTCCGGCGCATGCCAGCCTGCCTCGACGATCAGTCGCCCACCGGTCGATCCCGCCCGTGCGGCAGGCGCGAGCCAGTGGTCGCCGACCAGCTCGGCCCACAGCTCGTCGTCGAGCTGACGGAACTGCGCGTACCGCGGCGCAGGCCCGGGTTCGACGATCTTCACCACCGCACCGGCAGGCAGATCCGCCAGTTCCTCGGCCAGGCCCTCGGCGAACTCCGTCCAGCCGGTCACAGCAGGCCTTGATCTTCGAGTGCGGCATTGCGGTCGTCGTCGGCGAGCCGGGTGTTGGTCACCAGCGTCAGCACCACCGAAACCGTCATGTCCTGCAAGACCAGCGTGGACTCCGCGCCGGCCCAGCGGATCTGGGGGAACTCGCCGGGGACGCGTGCTGTCGGTGCACCGAGCGCGGCGGCGAGAGCGTCGGCCATGGAGGCGAAAGCGTCACGGATGCGGGCGCGGGCGCTGTCGTCGGCGAACTCGGTCACCCGGACCTCGATCGCGACGGCCTTATCGTCTTCGCCGCGGATCTCGCCGCTGCCCATACCGAACCCGGTGTCGAGCATGACCCACTCCGGTTCGGTGAGCACCACCTGCCAACCGAACCCCTCGGCCAGCTCGGGGCCATCGGCGACCCGCCAGGACCACTCGAGCGATCGCAGTCGCGTGGCCAGATCGGTGACCTCGCCGTCGGTCAACGCGCGCCATTCCGTCATGTGCTCACCCTAGGTCTGTCGTCGGTTTGTGCCCGTCTTCAGCGGGCGGACCTGCGCTGTTCGAGTTCCTCGATCTTGCGAGCCAGCGCTTCTCTGCGCTCGCGGGCGTTGGTGCCGTCGAGCTGCCCGGCGAAGGCTGCGCGCGCCGCGTCGACCAGCTCGTCGGGTACCTGCGGGTACGCGCGGGCAATCGCCCACAGGCTCTCCTCGGTCTTCATATCGAGGCCGGTGGCGGTGCGCAGTCCGCCACCGCCGCACACCGAGGTGAGCATCTCGTCGAAATTGTCACGTAGCTCATCGTCGGTCGGGTGGTCCGCACGCATGATGGCCTCCTGTTCACTGTTGTCCTGGGAAGATCGCGGCGCGGCGTTCGGGATCGGCGAGCACGCCGTGCACCAGCGCACCCAGGTCCATCTCCGGCGGCAGGCTTCGGTAGATCGCCTCGAACACGACGACACCGCCCTCGATCACCGCGAACCGGGTGGTGCGATAAGCGACCCGCCCCCACTCGATATCGACCGGCCCGTCGAGCTCGATCGTACGACCGTCCACCCGCAAGGCCAGCCCCGCGCCATTGCGATAGAACACAACCTTGGATTCACCGAGGTCACCGTAGACACCCGCGGGCGCACCCGCCTGCGCGGGCACGGCCTGCAACGCACCTGTCGACGGGTTGAATTCGGCTGCCACACCGAATCCGGCGAACGGTTGGACCAGCACCGAGCCCTGCCCGTCGCCCGGCTTACCCCGGGACCGGGCGTATCCGTTCGACCCGCCACGCTGTTGGTTCCCTTGGCGTGCGCCGATACCCGGCGCCGGAGGGCCCGGCATGGGCGGCGGGGGTACCGGGGTCATCGAAGCGCCTGCCTGCCCGTTGCTCGGCTGGTCGCCGAGGTTCGGCGGATGTTGCGCGTGCTGATCCGGAGCCGGGGCCGAGGGTTCGCGCGCGGGCAACCACCCCTGAGTGATCTGCGTGGGCTGGTGCGGATTCGTCTCCTGGGGGAACAGACGGTGTCGCCGGCCGGGCATGGTCGAATCCGTCGTGGATTCGTGTGGCGCCGAATGCTGCGGGCGATCCGGAAGGATCGGGTGCTCCGGAGGCAGCGGTTGCTGCGGAACCGGAGGTATGGGCGATTCCGGGTGCTTCGGACCGAAGGGGAGATCCGGAGCCACTGGGGGAACGGACGGTGCGGGAAGAGCCGGAGGCTGGGAGTGCTGCGGCGGGGCCGGAGGAATCTCCGGTCCCGATGGGACCGGAGGGGCCGGCGGTACCGGAGGTATGGGGTTTTCAGGAGGCATGGACGGCACGGGAAGGCTCGGAAGTTGGGGGGGCAAGGGTGGATGTGG
>NZ_JAAGUY010000021.1 GCF_010868145.1 Nocardia cyriacigeorgica | reverse complement strand
CGCGAAAACCCGTAACGCTTCAGGCACCTGCCCTCGATACGAACCATGAATGCAGGACCTGATCTGTAACGGGGAACGGGAAGGATTCGGGGCATGACAGATGAGTCCGCCGGCACCGGAGCGCCGCAACCGGACGACGAGCTGGAGACCGAGTCGCGCTGGATCACCTGGCGCTCGACCGCGGCGCGCCGGTTCCCCGGCACGGCGACGGAGGAGGAGACCACGCCAGAGCCGTTCGTCAGCAGGCGCGCGTTCCGCCAGTGGTGCGCCGACGCCGTGCGCGGCTTGCTCGACGTCCAGTTCCGCAGGCCCGCAACCCGGACGATCCTGCCGTTGGCTTATCTACTCGGGCTGCTGTTCGCGTTCGGCATCCCGATCGCGTTGACGTTGCTGATGTGGCAGGCGTCGGCCCTGCTTGGGATCTTCGCGGCACTGATCGCGGTGCCGCTGGGGCTGAGCATCGCCGCGTCGGTGCGTCTGGTGCTGGAGTTCCTGGTGAACGCGTCCCGGCTGGCGACACGGGTCGAGCACATCAGCGATCTGGCCGACGACCTGTTCCAGGCGCTGTCCGATGTGGCGGAGCCGGTCAATCAGCTTTCCGAAGACGTTCGTGCGGTGCAGTTCTGGCGGTTCCGCCGCGGCGGCTCACGGAAATAGCTGTCGTAGAGGTGACGTCGTCCTGTCTGTGACATCGTTGCTATTTCCCTCTCGGTTCCGTTGTGGAACAATGCCGTTCGTCTAATAAGGGGGAGCAACGATGGCACTACCACAGGGGACCACCGGATCGACCATGCCGAGGCGTCGCCTCGGCAGGCAGCTGCGCGACCTGCGCAACCGCGCCAGGATGACCACCCGCGCCGCCGCACAGCAATTGGAGTGGTCCGAGGCCAAGATCTGGCGCATCGAAACCGGGCAGACCTCGTTGCGCGGGCTGGACGTCGAGGCCATGTGCAAGGTCTACGGGGCGCCGCCGGAGGCGGTGGCACCGCTGACGGCGCTGGCCAAGGAGACCAAGGCACGCGGCTGGTGGACCGGCTACAGCGACGTCATCGGCGAGGGATTCGACGTCTACATCGGCCTGGAGGAGGCGGCGTCCCGGCTGTTCGCCTATGAGGACCAGCTGATTCCCGGTCTGTTGCAGACCGAGTCCTATGCCCGTGCGCTGTTGCTGGCCGCGCGCCCGGAACTGTCGGAATCCGACGTCGAGCGCCGGGTCCGCCTGCGCATGGCCCGTCAGCCCTTGCTCACCAGGGACGAGTCGCCGCTGCGGCTGGATGTGCTGATCGGGGAGGCAGCGCTGTGGCGCCCGCTGGGCGAACGTTCGGTGACCGCGGGCCAGCTCGACCATTTGCGGCTGATGTGTGAGCTGCCCAATGTGCGAATCCAGGTGGTGCCCTCGGATGCCGGATACCACCGTGGCATCGAGTCCGGCCCGTTCGTGCTGCTCGAATTCCCCGCTCCGGACCCGGCGGCGGGATCGCCGGAACCGCCGGTGGTGTACGTCGAGGCGTTCACCGGGCCGGTGTACGTCGACAAGGCCAACGAAATCGAGCGCTATCGGGCGGCCTTCGACAGCATCCGGTCGGTGGCCGTGGATGCCCGCACGGCAATCGACGAGGCGCGCGCGAACTGTCGCTGAGTGCGGCGGGCTCGGCTATGCGGGGTGCGTCGCCGGGCGTTCAGCGGTCGGCCAGTCGCGGCGCGGCAGCGTCCTTCGGCGAGCGCAGATAGGAGATCGCGCGGCCTTCCCGGTCGGTGCGCGGCCAGTCGATGGCCAGCTCCGGATCGAAAGCGTCGAGGTCCCGGTCGAATTCGGGGGAGTACTCGAGCGAGCACAGATAGGTGACGGTGGAGTCGTCGGCCAGCGAGAGGATCGCATGGCCGAGCCCCTCGGACAGATATACCGAACGCCGGTCCACATCATCGAGCAGCACGCTGTCCCAGCGCCCGAACGTCGGCGAGCCCTCGCGCAGATCGACCACCACATCGAGGAACGCGCCACGCACGCAGCTCACGTATTTGGCCTGGCCGGGAGGGTTTTCGGTGTAGTGGATACCGCGCAACACCCCGGCAGCCGACACCGAGGTGTTGACCTGGAGCAGATCGAAGCGACGCCCGGTCGCCTTCTCGAACTCCGAGGCTTTGAATGTCTCGGCGAAGGTGCCGCGTTCATCGGTCAGCAGGCGCGGGGTGAACACCCACGCTCCCGGGATCGACATTTCCCTGATCTGCATGCCTACCAATTTCGTCCGTGCTCGAGCATGTCGAGCAGATAGTTGCCGTAACCGGATCGGACCAGCGGATCGGCCAGCGCGCACAGCTGGTCGTCGTCGATGAAACCCATCCGCCATGCCACCTCCTCGGGTACGCCGATCTTGAGGCCCTGGCGCTCTTCGATGGTGCGGACGTAATTGGCCGCGTCCAGCAGGGAATCGAACGTTCCGGTGTCCAGCCATGCGGTGCCGCGTGCGAGCACGTCGACGCGCAGTTTGCCCGCGTCCAGATACGCCCGGTTGATGTCGGTGATCTCGTATTCTCCGCGCCCGGACGGGCGCAGGCCGCGTGCGATCTCGACGACATCGTTGTCGTAGAAATACAGTCCCGGAATCGCGTAGTTCGACCGCGGTACCTTCGGCTTCTCCTCGATGGATACCGCGCGGCCGTCGGCGAATTCGACGACGCCGTAGGCGGTCGGATCCGAGACCCGATAGGCGAACACGGCACCGCCGTCCAGTCCGGCGAAACGGTTCAGGCTGGTGCCGAGCCCCGGTCCGTGGAAGATGTTGTCGCCGAGCACCAGTGCCGCGCTGTCGGTGCCGATATGGTCCGCGCCGAGGACAAAGGCCCTGGCCAGGCCGTCGGGTTCGGGCTGGACGACGTAATCGATCGAGATGCCGAACTGGGTGCCGTCGCCGAGCAGGCGCTGGAACGAGGCCGCGTCCTCTGGGGTGGTGATCACCAGGATGTCGCGAATACCGGCGAGCATCAGCGTCGAGAGCGGGTAGTAGATCATCGGCTTGTCGTAGACCGGTACCAGCTGCTTGCTGACGCCGCGCGTGATCGGGTGCAACCGGGTCCCGGTGCCGCCGGCCAAAATGATTCCGCGCATGTCTCAACAGTCTGCCAGTCCGGCGGTGCGGGTCTACGACCGGTTCGATCGGCCTGCCGTTGCCCTGTGGTGACGATCAGGCTGTTCCGGTGGCGTCGCAGGTCGGTCCAGGATTCGGGGAGATTCCGACTCCTGTTCGAAATGGTTACGGAGTGCGGGTACCAGGTATGGGGAATAGCGGATTCGGGCAATGTTGTTGCACGCGTCACGTCCGCATGGTGTGCTGAGGCCGCGAGTTTTGAAACGTTCGCGTTTCTGAAGACTGCGGTGTGCGATCTGAAGCACCACCGTGTGCGATCGGTGCGAACGTCAGCGTCGACGCTCATCCGGGCAGCCGTCCGGCCGGGGATTCGACGCCCCGAGCGGAGGGCAGGTGTGCGATGTCTGCGACCAGAGAACCCGGCATCGTGGTGAACCCAGGCGGACCGAGCACGCCTGGACGCGTGCTCGAGGCGGCCTTCCGTGGCGTGGTGCGGCCGGTTCTGCGGACCTTCCCGATCAACCGGATGACCCTGCCCGTCGGTGCTGCCCTGGTGGACGGACTGTCGATGTTGCGCCCGGAACCCTCGGGCATCGATCGTGAACAGGTATCGCTGAACGGCTTCCGGATGGAGATCATCCGGCCCGCGGGCGCGGCGCGGTCGCTGCGCCACGGTGCGGTGCTGTACTTCCACGGTGGCGGCTTCGCCATCTGCGGATTGCGCACGCACCGCCCGGTCGCGGCCGGCTTGGCCCGCCGGACCGGTCTGACGGTGGTGAACGTCGAATACCGGCAGCTGCCCGGAACAAGAATCACCGATTCGCTGGCCGACTGCCTCAATGCCTACCGCTGGCTGCTGCGCCACCGCGTCGATCCGGCGCGCATCGTCATCGCCGGTGATTCGGCCGGTGGTCTGCTGGCCTTCTCGACGGTGTTCGCCGCGCTCGAGGCGGGGCTGCCCGCACCTGCCGGTCTGCTCGGGCTCAGTCCGCTGCTCGACTTGGACTACGCGGCCAAACGCGACTACGAGAAGACTGCGCGCGACGCCTATATCCCGCTCGCGGCGCTCGCCGCGGTGGTGAAACTGGGTGGTGAGGTCGGCGGGGTGCTCGACCCGAAGCTGTCACCGGTCAACGCCACTCTCACCGGCCTTCCCCCGGTACTGCTCGTCGCGGCGGAGCAGGAGCTGCTGCGCTACGACAGCGAGCTCATGGCCCGGCGTCTCACCGCGGCGGGCGTGCCGAACTCGCTGGAACTGTGGCGCGGCACGGTGCACGATTTCATGAGCATCGCGCCGAATCTGCCGGAAGGGCGCGCCGCGCTTGCCCGTGCTTCGCGATTCATCCGGGCGCGGATCGAACAGTCCGACCGGGTCCGCACCGCATGAAACACGCGGGAAACAATTCGATGCCCTGACCTTCCGGAATGGTATCCGAAATACAACCGACGAATTCTTAGGCAAACAATCGGTGATTCCGCGCAGAAATCCCGCCCGGGTGATCCGGGCGGGATTTCTGTGGTAGCTGTCCGGGTTCGATCTACTTGGCCGGCGGGTTGAACGGCGCGTTGACCGTGCTGAAGTACTGGATCGCGGCGCCGATCGCGACCGGCGCGGTGATCAGGATCTGACCTGCGAGGGTGCCGAGCGCGCCGATGGCCAGGATTCCGCCGAGGCAGCCGACCGCGGCGGCCGGGATGAACGGGCCGAACAGGCCGACGATGGTGGCCGAGGCGACCGTCGCGCCCGCGATACCGCCGAGCACGCAACCGACCGCACCGCCGCCGATGCCGCCGACAAGGGCGCCGACCGCGGCGCCGGTGCTGATGGTGTCCTTCAACCGGTTGAAGGCGTCCTTCTCCCGGTCATAAGGGGTCTTCCAGTTGGCCTGGTCCTCGAACGGCAGGGCGACCGGCTTGTAGACGGCCTTGTCCAGGTCCAGCTGCGGGGTCAGGGTGGCGGTGCGGCCCGCGATATCGGCGGCGATCGGGAACTCGAAATCGTCCACCCGGAAGGTCAGCGGAGCCCCGGCGAGCACGGTGCCATCGCTCGCCTTGATTTTGAAGGTGTCGTCTTCGGCGACGAGCGAGCCGGCATCGGTGGTGATGATCGACGACGAGCCGTTGCTCTCGGCGGTGAAGCCGACGGCGGCCTCGGTGGCGGGTGCGGCGTTGACGGCGCCTGCCGTGACACCGAGTGCGGCGATCAACAGCGCGGAAGTCGCGGCGAATTTCCTCATCAGCATTTCTGGAACCTCGATGTTAAACGTACGGGGGGGACGAAATGATGGAAATCGAATACGGCTAACGAATGGTGAACCGGCGGTATCCGTTCGTTCAAATTCCGTTCACCGCGGAGGGGTTTGCCGCTGTGCGGTCTTGGAAACGTGTACTCCTGGAGCACTTTTCCCTGGGCACGCCGCGGCTACGCAGAAACGATCCAAGAATTCGACGAGAGCAAGGACACATAGATGTGGCCCGGCTATCTTCGCAATTCGCCCATCCCGCGATGGGGCGGGACCGGATGGGCCGACGTAAGGTCGTGGGGTGCGATTGCTGGTAACCGGCGGTGCCGGGTTCATCGGGGCGAACTTCGTCCAGCAGACCGTGACCGAACGGCCCGAGGTCACGGTCACCGTGCTGGACGCGCTCACCTATGCGGGCAACAGGGCATCGATCGCGCCGGTCGCTGACCGAATCGACTTCGTGCACGGCGATATCGCCGATCTGGATCTGGTCGACGAACTGGTCAGTGGTGTCGACACGGTCGTCCACTTCGCCGCCGAATCGCACAATGACAACTCGCTGAGCGAGCCGTGGCCGTTCGTGCAGACCAATATCGTCGGCACCTACTCACTGCTGCAGGCGGTACGCCGCCACGATGTGCGCTATCACCACGTCTCCACCGACGAGGTGTACGGCGACCTGGACGCCGGCGATCCGGCGTTCACCGAGCAGACCGCCTACAACCCGTCCAGCCCGTACTCGGCGACCAAGGCCGCCAGTGATCTGCTGGTGCGGGCCTGGACCCGCTCGTTCGGGGTGCGCGCCACGCTGTCCAACTGCTCCAATAACTACGGCCCGTATCAGCATGTGGAGAAGTTCATCCCGCGCCAGATCACCAATCTCATCGACGGTGTGCGGCCCCGGCTGTACGGCGCGGGCCATCAGATCCGGGATTGGATCCACGTCGACGACCACAACCGCGCGGTCTGGGATGTGCTGGAACGCGGCCGGATCGGACAGACCTATCTGATCGGCGCAGACGGCGAACTCGACAACAAGACCGTCGTGCGGCTGATCCTCGAAGCGTTCGGCCGCGACCCGGACGATTTCGACCACGTCACCGACCGGCCCGGCCACGACCAGCGCTACGCGATCGACGCGAGCCGGCTGCGCACCGAACTCGGCTGGCAGCCCCGCTATGCCGACTTCCGTGCCGGGCTCGCCGACACCATTGCCTGGTATCGGACGAACGAGAACTGGTGGCGCCAGCACAAAGCGAGCACCGAGAGGGCCTATGCGGCCGCCGGCGAAACGACGATCAGCCCCACACCACCACGTAGTACTTGATCGCCGCCGCGGCCAGCGCGATCGACGTGGCCGCCACGATGGTGATCGGTGCGGCCCGTCCCGGCGCCTTTCCGCCGGGACCGGTGAGCCGCAACGGCATCCAGCGCAGCAGCACCGCGAAGGTGAGGATCGCCAGCGGCACGAAGTAGCGGCCCTGCACTCCGTCGATGATGTAGAAATCGATCGGCGTGAACGACATGTAGAGGGTCACGTAGATCATCGCCACGCTGGCCGCGAGGGTCAGAGCGACGACAAGGGTCCTCCGGAACTCCGGGGCCGACATCCGCTCGGCGATCCCGAGGCCGACCGCGAACGCCAACAGGCAGGTCACGACCGACATCGCAGGTACATCGACGTAGCCGAAGCCGAGCTCGCCGAAGAACTCGGTGAACCATTCCTGATCGCGGCGGGCGATGCTCTCGCCGAAGACACCGAGGAAGCCGAACGGATCGCGCAGGATTCCGGTGAGCTGCTCGCCCGGATTCACCGTGTACCACTGGTGCTCGGGCCGCATCAGGCTCATGCCGTCGCCGGTCGGCGCGGCGATTTTCATCCAGACCGCGAACCCGATCGCACCGATCGCCGCGCACACCAACGGGACCAAGCGCAGCAGGCCGGAGAAACCGAATCGCTTGGCGGGGACAAGCACCACGAGCATCGCGAGCAACACATAGGTCGGCTTGCTCAGCGGCAGCAGCACCGTCGCGGCGAGCAGCGCCGTCGTCTCCACCCGGCCCAGTCCCTTGCCAAGGAACAGCGCCTTGACCAGCAGCGCCGACACCATGATGGCGAGCGCGTTGGTCATGGTGTCCGCGGTGACGGTGCCGGACTGGAAGACCGCGATGGGCAGCAGCGCGATGCTGAACACCAGCCACTGCACGCGGTAGGCCCGCAGCGCCCAGAGCGCGAACCCGACGATCACGAGGTAGGCGAGCAGCCCGGACAGCCGGGTCAGCAGCACCATGCCGCTCGCGTCGAGGCCGGTCAGCTCCGCCACCCGGATACCGATCGCGGCGGGCACATACGGGACCGGGGAGTAGGCGGCGGTATTGGTGAACCAGACCTGCTTCTGCTGCGAGGTGATCTCGGCGTCACCGACCCGGTCGTAACCGGCCGGGTCGCCGACCATCGCGCCCGGTTCCTCCGGGTTGTCGTTGTAGTCGCGGAACGCATAGCCCATCAGCGCGTCGATGGCCGCGGGCGCCTGGCCACCGTAGGCGACGCCGCGAGGGTCTTCGATCTCCTGTGGCAGGAAACCGCCGTGTGCCACCTGGTAGGCGCGGCCGAACTGGGTGATCTCGTCATGGCCCCAGAACGGCGGGGTGATCACGGCGAAGACGGCGCCGAAAAGGGTCGCGAGGATGGCGAATGCGACGGTCGCGGCACCGAGCTTGGTGATCAGTGCCTCGGCCGTGCGCCGCAGTGGGTTCTGGGCGGCGGCAGACTTCTTCTTGGTACCGCCCGCGGCTGTGGTCTCGGTCGCCACGTTGTCGTCGCCGGGCTCGGCTGCGGGCGGGGCGGGCTCGGCGGCGTTGTCGGTGGTCACCGTGTCGGTTGCCGCCTCGCCGGACTCGTCACCGGCTGTGGTGTTCTCGGGATCGACCGGTTCCTCGCGCTCGGCGGATTTCCGGTCGGCGGAGGTGGTCAACGCCCGGCCTCACCGGGACGCGGGTCCTCCCCGGGAGCCGAATAGCGCAGGTAGACCAGGCGCGCCGTTTCGTGCCTCGACCGGCGGATGCCGTCCAGGATCATGCCCGCGGTCCAGGCCAGGCTGCCGAGCAGCAACAGCGTGAAGGCGAGGAACAGCGTCGGGAAACGCGGCACAGTGTGCGAGTCGTAGAACTCGATGACGATCGGGATGGTCAGAATCACCGAAACCAGCCAGCTCAGCGTGCCGAACAAGCCGTAGAACGCGACCGGGCGCTCATGCCTGGCCAGCCCGATGATCAGCGCGAGGATCTTGAAACCGTCGTGATAGGTGCGCAGCTTGCTCTCGCTGCCCGCGGGACGATCACGGAAGCCCACCGGCACCGCGGTCTGCGGCACCCGCAGGTGCAGCGAATGCACCGTCAGCTCGGTCTCGATCTCGAACTCGCGCGAGACGGCGGGGAAGCTCTTGACGAACCGGCGCGAGAAGACCCGGAACCCGCTCAGCATGTCCTCGACATTCTCGCCGAACACCTTGCCGACGACACCGTTGAGCACCTTGTTGCCGGTTTCGTGCCCGGCGCGGTACGCGGAACCGTCCGCGTCCTGGTCCTGCTTGCGCACACCGAGCACGTGGTCGTATGGGCCGTCGAGCAGCGTCTTGATCATCAGCGGCGCGGCCGACGCCTCGTAGGTGTCGTCGCCGTCGATCATCAGATAGACATCGGCTTCGATGTCGGCAAACGCGCGGCGAACCACGTTGCCCTTGCCCTTGGTGGTTTCGGCGCGCACGATCGCACCGGCTTCGCGGGCGCGCTCGGCGGTCGCGTCGGTGCTCAGGTTGTCGTAGACGTAGACGACGATCCCCGGCACGGCGGCCTGCAGGTCGGTGACGACCTTGGCGACCGAAGCCTCTTCATTGTGGCAAGGGACCACGGCGGCAATGCGAAGCTCGGCGGAATCCACCCGGGTCAATCCTCGAGGTCGGCTGTGAATGGGAACACCGGGAGATTACAGGTGTGTGCGGGCAAACGCCCCAGCGAGGTGCCTGCGGTACCGTCGCCCGAGTGTCACCCAGTGAGCCGACCAGCCCCGCACCCGAGTCAGCACCACCGGCGCGCCCGTCGCTGACCGGAAAGGTGCGCACCGCACTGCGTCAGGGCGGCGCGTTTCTGGTCGTCGGCGCCATCGGGTTCCTGGTGGACGCGGGGACCTACAACCTGCTGGTGTTCTGGGGTGGCGAGGGTGTGCTGTACCACGCTCCGTTGCCCGCCAAGATCATTGCGATCGTCGTCGCGACGGTGGTCACCTATTTCGGCAACAAGTGGTGGACCTTCTCGCACAAGAAGACCGACAACCCCGGCCGCGAATACTTGCTGTACGCGCTGTTCAACGTCATCGCGATCGGCCTGCAGCTCGGCTGCCTCGGCTTTTCCCGCTACATCCTCGACCTGTCCAGCCCGCTCTCGGACAACATCTCCGGCACTCTGATCGGCCAGATCGTCGCGGTGGTGTTCCGGTACTGGGCCTATGACAAGTTCGTGTTCACCGGTAAGACCGAACCGGCTCCCCAGCGTGTCGGTGCCGAGTGAACGTGACAACCGCAGGGTTATCCCACCGGCCTGGTGGGTAGCTACTCGGCGGGCTTACGGCGTGTGCGATTGATATCCTCGCTCCCGCCGCGAACCGTATGCAGGGACATGTCTGTCCCGTCGGCACAATAAGGAATTTCGAGGACTTCATGGACCAGTCGGCTACCCAGGCCGTTACCGAAACGAACGATCGCTCGGACGCCGCGCCCGACGCGCTGCGTGCCGCCTCCCACCCGGCGCCCGATCGGCTGGTGCTGCAACGAGGGATCTTCACCGGCCCGTCGCCGAAGGTCAGCGATGAGCTGTATGCCGTGGTCAAGGGCCGCTCGACGCGGGAGCGGCAGGCGCTGCGGCTGGACAAGGGCGCGACCGCACACACCAACACCTATTTCGGCCGATTCGCGGCCAGCTACTGGCAGCGCTGGACCACCGTCACCGCGGTCGAGGCCTCGATGGTGCTCGAGGTGGCCAAGAAGGCGCGGGTGCGGCTGGTCGCGTCCGATATCGCCGGACACCGGCGCATCATCGCCAGCGCCGATATCGACGCGAGCGGTCCGCTGACGCTGTCCGCGCCGGTGGACCAGTACGTCGACGGCGGCGCGCTGTGGCTGGAGTTCGACGCGGTCGGCGCCGAACTCGGCATCTCCGCGCTGACCTGGACCACCGAGGCGCCCGAACGGGTTCGTCCGGTCGCCATCGCGATCTGCACCTTCAACCGGGCCGAGGACTGCGCGCACACGGTCGCCGCGCTGGCATCGGATCCGGTGGTCCTCGCCGCCATCGACGCCGTCTACGTGGTGGACCAGGGCACCGACCTGGTGCAGGACCGGCCGCTGTTCCAGCAGACCCAGCCCGTCTTCGGCGACAAGCTGCGCTACATCCGCCAGCCCAACCTCGGCGGTGCGGGTGGTTTCACCCGTGGGCTCTACGAGGTCTCCGGCGCCAACGAGCATGCCGACGTCATCCTGATGGACGACGACATCCTCTGCGAGCCGGAAACGGTACTGCGGCTCAATGCCTTCGCGAACCTCACCGTCGAACCGACCCTGGTCGGCGCGCAGATGCTGTTCCTGCTCAACCCCGACTACCTCAATGTCGGTGCCGAGGAAGTGCATATGCACGAACTCAGCCACGGGCAGAAGGTGCCGAAGGCGCTGCGCAACACCAGCATGCTCAAGCGCAATCAGGAACGTCGTGTGGACGCCGGCTACAACGCCTGGTGGACCTGCCTGATCCCGGCCGAGGTGGTCGAGAAGATCGGCCTGCCGATCCCGATCTTCTTCCAGTGGGATGACGTCGAGTACGGCATCCGCGCCCGCGAGAACGGGTTCGTCACGGTGACGCTGCCCAATGCCGCGGTCTGGCATGCCGATTTCTACTGGAAAGACTTCGACGACTGGGCCCGCTACTTCAGCACCCGTAACTCGCTGATCGTCTGCGCCATGCACACCGATCTCGATGGCAAGACCATCACCCGTCAGTTGTTCCGCAACCTGGCCGAGCACCTGGTGGCGATGCAGTACGGCCTCGCGCACACCACCCTGCAGGGCATCGAGGACTTCCTGCGCGGCCCGCAGGTGCTGCGCGACGGTGGTATCGAGGCGCTGGCCGCGGCCCGCACCAGCCGTGGCGACTACGCCGAGACGATCAAGCACCCGGCCGCGACACCGCCGGTGCCGTCGTCGGAAATTCAGGTCCGGCGCGCCGGTGGTGAGCCGAGCCGTCTGCTCGCGGTGCTGGTCAAGCGTGCGATCACGCAGTGGACCGGCCGCACCCAGCACGGCATCGTCGGCGTCACCCGCGAGGACGCGCATTGGTGGCATGTGTCGCTGTTCGACCACGTGGTCGTCACCGACGCCTCCCAGTCCGGTGTGCGAGTTCGCCGCCGCGACAAGGCGACCGCCCGCAAGCTGCTGCTGC
This sequence comes from Nocardia cyriacigeorgica, assembly GCF_010868145.1. Classification (GTDB taxonomy): domain Bacteria; phylum Actinomycetota; class Actinomycetes; order Mycobacteriales; family Mycobacteriaceae; genus Nocardia; species Nocardia cyriacigeorgica_D. Next base: position 89,423 of record NZ_JAAGUY010000021.1, on the reverse strand, counting down.
GCACTGTGCGTGTGCTGCGTCGCCTGCGTCGCGAACTGCCTGCGCTGCAACAGCAGTACCGCGCGGCGGTGCCGGAACTCACCAGCCGCGCGAACTGGGAACGGCTGTACGGGATCAACGGGGACTGAGGCCGGGGGCGGTCGATCACGAAGCGCGACAGTGGTCGACCGCCCCTCAGTGTTTTCCGGTGATTCGAGTTCGGCTGGGGTGGGTAGGTATTGGTGAGCTCGCGCTGCCCTGAACCCGGGCGGTCAGGGCGTTGATCAGCCATGGCCGGGCCCATTCGTTCTCGACATGAGGGACCGGAGAAACACCGGTAGGGTGCGCCGTGCACGTTACCGATCTTGGGAGGAATCGATGAGTTACCCCGGGGCGCCGCAGGCGCAGCCTGTACCAGGTCAGCCACAGTTCGGGGGTGCGGCGCAGTTCGCGCCGCCCGGTGCGCCGGCTTACGGGCAGCCGCCGATGGGGCAGCCGATGCCGGGTCACCCGGCGCCGGGGCAGCCGATGCCATACGGCCGTCCGCCGGGACCGCCGATGCCGAACGGTCCGGCTCCGTATCCGCAGGGCGGGCCTTACGGCCAGCCTCCGATGGGGCAGCCGCCGATGCCCAATGGTCAGCCGCCGATGCCGTACGGCGCGCCGGGTGCGCACGCCGGGCCCGTCGGCCAGGGTATGCCGGGTGACCCGCCCGGCCTCACCGTCGACGCCTCCTACACGCCGATGGCCTTCATGCTCGCCATCACCAAGCCGAAGATCTTCGTCAACGGCCAGCAGGTTCCCGGCACCCGCTGGGGTGCCAACCACATCCCGGTCGGCCCCGGCCAGCACCAGGTGAAGGTGAGCACTCCCTGGCTGTTCGACATGGGCCCGGCCACCACCGTCGCCCCCGTCGCCGAAGGTCAAGCCGCCCGCCTCTACTACCGCGCCCCGGCCCTGATCTTCCTCAACGGCGCCATCGGCCCGGTACCCCAGAAGACTCCCGGCATGGTCTTCCTCTACGTCTCCTGGGCCTGCGCCGCCCTCTTGATGCTGCTCAGCTTCCTGCCGATGCTGCTGGTCTAGTCGCAGGCGTTGATGTCCCGAGCCGGGCTGCGCGATCAGCCCGGCCCCAGGATGACAGCAGGCCGCCGCTCCCGTGCGCCGGACTGCGAGCGCGGTGGAGCCTCTGGTGCGGTAGCCGGCTGCCGATCAGAGGAACAGGTCGGTGGTGAGCGGTCCGTCGCCCGGCACGACGCGGTACTTGTCCAGGTCGGTGATGCCGTGGGCGGCGAGGACGTCGTCGTCGATGAAGAAGTTGCCGGTGGTTTCGGTGGACGGCGAGGTCAGCACCAGGTAGGCGGCGTCGGCGTAGATATCGGGGGTGCGGGAGGTGGCGACCATTTCCTCGCCGCCGAGCAGGTTCTTCACCGCGGCGGTGGCGATGGTGGTGCGCGGCCACAGCGAGTTGACGCCGATGCCGTCGGACTTCAGTTCCTCGGCAAGGCCGAGCGTGGTCAGCGACATGCCGTACTTGGCGATGGTGTAGCCGAGCGAGGAGCCTGCCCACTTCGGGTCGAGGTTCAGCGGCGGGGAGAGGGTGAGGATGTGCGGATTGCGCCCGGCCGCGGCGGATTCGCGCAGTGAGGGGATGCACAGCTTCGACAGCAGGAAGCTGCCGCGGCAGTTGATGTCCTGCATGAGGTCGTACTTCTTCATCGGCAGCGCGTCGGTGGGCGAGAGGTCGATGGCCGAGGCGTTGTTCACCACGAGGTCGATGCCGCCGAACCGCTCGATCGTCTGCTCGACGGCCTCCGCGACCGATTCGTCGATCCGCACGTCACCGACGAACGGAAGTACCTTGCCGCCCGCGGCCTCGAGCTCGGCGGCGGCGGTGTGGATGGTGCCGGGGAGCTTGGGATGCGGTTGATCGGTCTTGGCGATCAGCGTGATGTTCGCGCCGTCCGCCGCGGCCCGCTTGGCGATTTCCAGCCCGATGCCGCGGCTGCCGCCCGACATGATCAGCGTTTTACCCGCGAGCGACTTCGATTCGGTCATTGACTGCTCCTGTCGTATCCGCCGCGGTACGGCATCCGCGGCCATCCGCTTCTCGACACTAAGCGTAAACCCACACCCTATGCAACCAGTTGCATAGGGCTGTCGAGTGGCGTGCTTCACACCGTCCCTACGGCAGTCTGATCGACCGTTGTCGCTGGTAGGTCGGCTGTCCGCGACGCATGGGCAACGGTTCGCGCCACAGGCCGGCTGAAGCGGCTGGCCGACGGCAACGGGGGCCACCGGTTGCCCGATGGCCCGCCGCGTGCCCTTGTCAGCGCCGCTGGTTCTTCTCGCGGAACATCCGGCGGTGCTGTTTGGTGATATCGCGCCACGCCTTCTCGCGTTCGGCGCGCAGACGTTTGTCCGTGCGGGCGGCCATCCAATCGTTCTCGCGGGCGAGCTTTCGGTAGTTGTCGAAGCGGCGCTCGGTGAGTTCGCCGCTATCGATGGCGGCACGGACCGCGCAACCGGGCTCGCCACCGTGCGCGCAATCATTGAATCGGCAGTCGGCGGCGAGGGATTCGATATCGCTGAAGGCGCGTTCGATGCCTTCGGTCGCGTCCCAGATCCCGACGCCGCGCAGGCCCGGCGTATCGATCAACGTGCCGCCGCCGGGCAATGGGCGCAGCTCACGGTGCACCGTGGTGTGCTTGCCCTTCTTGTCGACTGCGCGAACATCATTGGTGGCGAAGACCTCAGCGCCGAGCAGGGCATTGGCGAGCGTGGACTTGCCCGCGCCGGACGGTCCGATCAACGCCACGGTGCCGTCGAGCAGAGCGGTGAGCACATCGAGGCCGTATCCGGCGGTGGCGCTGACCGCGATCACCGTGGCGCCCGGCGCGACGGCACTGACTTGGTCCAGCGGAAGATGGTCGGCCGCATCGGCTTTGGTGAGCACGACGACTGGTTGCGCTCCGGACTCCCAGGCGAGGGCGAGCATGCGCTCGATCCGGCCGAGGTCGACGTCGCCGTCGGCCGCGGTGCAGACCAGCACCGTATCGACATTGGCGGCGAGCACCTGCCCGTGCGAATCGCGTGACGCCGTTGAGCGCACGATCGCCGAGCGCCTCGGCAGCATCCGCCGCACGTGCATGGTCTCGTCGATGAGCACCCAGTCACCGGTGCAGAGACCGCTGACCTCGGAATCCGAGCGCGGGCACGTCGCCCGACCGGGTCCGGTGGGTGTCGCGACATCGCATTCGCCACGATCCATCCGAATCACCCGTGCGGGCACGCAATCGGTGTCGAGCAGTGCGGCATATTCGAGCCGGACGCGTTCGGTCCAGCCATAGGGAACCAACAGGTCGTTATCGACCATGGTGAGAGAACCTCCGTGGGGACGCCGAGCCCCGATCGGAGCTCAGCGAGTTGAGTACGAGATGGAGTTCGATCCGGTGGCGTGCACCTGCACCGCCGACCCGGACACGACACACCGCGCGACATTCACCACGAACTCCACCTCCTCGTTCACCTCGAAGTTTCCTCGACTCTCACAGACGCGCCGATCCGGCGCAACCGATTTTCGCCCGAGCGGGCGCGCGCAACCTACTCCGGTTTCCCGAACTGCTCATGCCGGCCCAAGCTGCGCAGATGGAACCATTCGCGCAGACCGGCCGGGTCGCGGCGGGTGACGAGGAAGAACCAGGAGAAGCGGATCCATTCCTGGGGGAGGAGCTTGCGCATGCCGGGCTGGGACATGAGGTAGCCACGGTTTCGGTAGGTGAAGTAGCGCTTGACCGGGTCGTCCGGGTACTGGGTGTGCATGCGGCCGCCGAGAATCGGCTTGAACTCCGCGGCGCCGTTGGGATGCAGGTAGGCGGTTTGCAGGCAGGTGCCGAACGGGAGGCCGGAGCGCACAAGTCGGCGGTGCACCTCCACCTCGTCGCCGCGGACGAACAAGCGCAGATCGGGCACACCGATGACGTCGATCGCGGTGGCGGAGATGAGCGCACCGTTGAACAGCGACGCGATACCGGGCAGGAAGTCCTCGTCGCCGAGTTCCGAACGCAGCCGCCGCCAGACAACGCCGCGCCGCAGCGGGAATGCCAGCCGGTCGGGTTCGTCGATATCGCAGACCACCGGCGAGACCTCGACCAGGCCGTGCCTGCCCGCGCAGTCCAGCAGCGTGGCCAGCACTTCGGGGCCTTCGGGCCTGCCGTCGTCATCGGCCAGCCACACCCAGTCGGCACCGAGGCTCAGTGCGTGCAGGATGCCGAGCGCGAACCCGCCCGCTCCGCCCAGGTTATGGGCCGAGCCCAGGTAGGTGGTTTCCAGTGGCTGGTCGCGGACCAGATCGGCGACCTCCGGCTCATTGCCGTTGTCGACGACGATCAGATGGTCGACCGGACGCGACTGGGAGGCGAGCACCTTCAGCGATTCGGTCAGCAGTTCGCGCCGCTTGTGCGTGACGACGACGGCGACGATGCGCGCGGTCGCGCCGGTGTCGACCGCCACCTGCTCGGCGGAAGCCGCTGACTCGACCGGGGACGCCCCGGCAGCGATCGGGGTGTTCGGCCCGGTCGGCTCACTCATGTCTGGTTCGGCTCCAGTTCTCGTTCGGCGTCACCGGCAGCCTTCTCGGCTTCCAATTCGGCAAGGACGGTCGCGACGTGATTACCCGCCTCGGGGCCTTCGTACGCCCGCACCACTTCCTCGATGCCGCCGTGCAACCGGACCTGGCCGTGATCGATCCACAGGGCCGAATCACAGAGCTGGGCGAGGAATTCGTTGGAATGGCTGGCGAAGACCAGGATGCCGGATCGGGCCACCAATTTCTGGAGGCGCAGCCGGGCTTTTTTCATGAATTCGGCGTCGACGGCTCCGATGCCCTCGTCGAGCAACAGGATTTCCGGATCGATCGAGGTGACCACGCCCATCGCGAGGCGCACGCGCATACCGGTGGAGTACGTGCGCAGCGGCATGGACAGGTATTCGCCGAGCTCGGTGAAGTCGGCGATCTCATCGATCTTGGCCATCATCTGCTTGCGGGTCTGCCCGAGGAACAGTCCGCGGATGATGATGTTCTCGTAGCCGGAGATCTCCGGGTCCATGCCGACACCGAGATCGAAGACCGGCGCCACCCGGCCGCGAATCCTGGCGCTGCCACGCGAGGGTTCGTAGATGCCCGACAGCAGCCGAAGCAGGGTGGATTTGCCGGCGCCGTTGTGTCCGACCAGGCCGATCCGGTCACCCTCTTTCAGTGAGAGGGTGATGTCACGCAGGGCTTCGACCACCACGACGTCGGACTGATTACGTCCGATGGCGCCGCCGGCCTTACCGAGGAAGGCCTTCTTCAGTGACCGCGATTTCGCGTCGAAGATGGGGAACTCCACCCACGCATTGCGGGTTTCGATGCTCACATGATCTGTCATCGCTGCATCGACTCCTATACCCAGTACGGGACGCGCGAACGGAACTTCTTCAGGGCGAGTACGGCGGCGACCCAGCCGACGACGGTGATCGCGCCGACGATCACCCAGTGATAGAGCTGCTGGTCGTCACCGAGCAGCGGTGCGCGCACGATTTCCAGGTAGTGGAAGGTCGGCACGATTTCGGCCAGCTTGGCCCGATCGGCCACCTCGCCGCCCTGTTCCTGCAGGCTCTTCGTGTTCCACATGACCGGGGTCAGCACGAACAGCATCAGGGTCATGCTGCCGAGGATCGGGGCGATATCGCGGTACCTGGTGCTGAATATGCCGAACAGGATCGATACCCACATGGAGTTCGCGAAGATCAACAACAAGGCCGGTATCGCGAAAACGACCGTCCAATGCAGGTTCTGCCATACCCCGAACGCGATCAGAACGACGAAATAGATCGCGAAGTTGTGCGCGAAGAACAAGAACTGCCGCCACACGAGGCGATACACATGCACGCTCAACGCCGAGGGCAATTGTTTGATCAGCCCCTCGTTGGCGATGAACACATCGGAGCCTTCGAGGATGCTGGCCTGGATCACGTTCCACACGATCAACCCGACCGCCACATACGGCAGGTACTCCCGCAGCGGCTGCCCGAGCAGCGCCGCGTAGAGAATGCCGATGGCGGTGGCCTGCACTCCGGTGGCGATGGTGATCCAGAACGGGCCGAGCACCGAGCGCCGGTAACGCTGCTTGATGTCCTGCCAGCCCAGCGATAGCCACAACTCGCGCTGGCCGAAGCCGTCGTGCATGTCCCGCCACGCGCGGGCGAAGGACTGCGAGTCCGACATCAGCGGCTCGGCAGGCTCGACGGGCGCGGTGACGATGGGTTCGGAGGTCTGTTCGTTACTCACTTCAGAAACCGAGTCGGGGCGAGCGGCAGCGGCGGGCACGGTGCTCGACACTACTCGGCCGATACGTTCCGGGCCCGGCCAGCACTATTTGTCCTGCGGTTACAGGTACTGGCCGGTGCCGCCGATGGTCTGGCCGTGCTGGCCACCACGGGGGTCGCTCGCGTGCACACCGGGCGGCAGCGCGCCCTGGCGCATCTGCTCGAGCTGCGCCCGCGCGGCCATCTGCTGGGCGAACAGCGCGGTCTGAATACCGTGGAACAAGCCCTCCAACCAGCCGACGAGCTGGGCCTGGGCGATGCGCAGCTCGGCATCCGATGGCACGGACTCATCGGTCAACGGCAGCGTGAGCCGCTCGAGCTCCTCACGCAGTTCCGGTGCCAGCCCCTGCTCCAGCTCACGGATCGAGGACTTGTGGATCTCACGCAGGCGGGCGCGGCTTGCATCGTCGAGCGGTGCCGCACGGACCTCCTCGAGCAGCTGCTTGATCATGGTGCCGATGCGCATGACCTTTGCCGGCTGCTCGACCATGTCGGCCAGTGATTCGCCGGAGTCGTCGCGGTCGTCGGAGTCGTTGGGTTTGCCGTCGTCGTCGGAGACCACCTGGGCGGTGAAAGGCGCGTCCGAACCCTTACCGCCGGGTAGCAGCAGGGGGCGTCCTTCGGGTCCGATTACGACAACGGGATCCGATGCGTCATCCGAGTGCGTCATGGTCTCCATCATGTCGCGTCGGCGGCGAACGTGCTAAAGGCGGTGGCTGTGGGGAGGGTTACGCGGCCTCGCCCGCTGCCCTTAGAGTGGCCAGCATGACTTACGACGTCGCACGGGTTCGGGGCCTGATACCGTCCCTGGGCGACGGCTGGATCCATCTCGACCCGCAAGCGGGCATGCTGGTTCCGGATTCGGTATCCCGGGCCGTATCAACAGGTTTCCGTACGTCGTCGTTTTCCCACGTCGGCCGCCATGGCTCAGCCAAGCGCGCAGCCGCGATTCTGGACTCGGCGCGCGAGGCGGTGGCAGACCTGGTCGGCGGTGATCCCGCCGGCGTAGTGCTCGGACCGGATCGTGCGGTACTGCTGGCCTGGCTGGCCGAATCGCTGAGCTCGCGTCTCGGGCTCGGTACCGGGATCGTGCTGTCGCGCCTGGATGACGAGGCCAATGTCGCCCCCTGGCTGCGCATCGCCAACCGCTACGGCGCGCATGTGCGCTGGGCCGAGGTCGAGATCGAGACCTGCGAGATGCCGTCCTGGCAGTTCGAGGAGCTGATCGGGCCCACTGCGCGTCTGGTCGCACTGACCGCCGCATCACCGATCGTCGGTTCGGCGCCCGCGGTGCGGGTTGCCGCGGACCGGGTCCATGAGGTGGGTGGACTGTTGGTGGCCGACGCGTTCGGCGCCGCGCCATACGCCCTGATCGATATCGAGGAACTCAACGCCGACGTGGTCGCGCTGAGCGCGCCGTCGTGGGGTGGGCCGCAGATCGGTGCGCTGGTGTTCCGCGACCCGGCGTTTCTGGACCGCATCCCGTCGATGTCGCTCAACCCGTATGCCAAGGGTGCGGAGCGGCTAGAGGTCGGCGGGCACCAGTATTCGCTGCTCGCCGGGCTGACCACCTCGATCGACTATCTGGCGAGCCTGGACGAACGCGCCACCGGCACTCGCCGTGAGCGCCTGGAAATCTCCATCACCTCGCTGCAGGACTATCACGACCAGCTGTTCGAGCATCTGATGGACACCCTGGACAAGATCGACAACCTCACCGTCATCGGCCGTGCCTCCACCCGTATCCCGACCGTCAGCTTCACCATGGTCGGGCTGCAGGCGGAGAAGATCGCCGCAAAGCTCGCCGACAATCGCATCGTCGTACTCAGCGGCACGCACGGCGGCAGCCGGCTGCTCGATGCGCTCGGTGTCAACGATGAGGGTGGTGCGGTGACCGTCGGCCTTGCGCCCTACACGACGAGGTTCGAGATCGACCAGCTCGGTCGCGCGTTGTCGGCGTTGGACTGAGTAGCGCGCAACCGGGTTCACCCCGGCTCTGCACCCCCGCCGACCGAATGCCGGCGCCACAACACGAGTCGATCCCGTCGGCGACTACCTGTGCGCGTAGGCCGGCGATCTGCGAGGTCCGGCCGGTCTGGTCGGGTGCGGTGCGGACCGGCGAGCGATAGCTCCGTGCGACTCAGTAGTCGCCGATGTGCAGCACGACCTTGCCGACCGTGTCGGCGGAGTCGAGCAATGCGTGTGCGTCACCGACCTCGTTGATCGGCAGTTCGGCGTGGATCACCGGAACCACCGCTCCCTCCGTGACCAGCGGCCACACATGCTCGCGGACCTCGGCGATGATCTCGGCCTTGCTGCCGACCCCGTTCGCCGGACGCCCGCGCAGGTTCGTCGCGCGGACCGCGGCACGCTTCCCCAGCAGCGCCGCGAGATTCAGCTCGGCGTTGACCCCGCCCTGCAACCCGATGACGACCAGCTGTCCGTAGGTGGCCAGCGCTTCCACATTGCGCGCGAGGTAGGCGGCGCCCATATTGTCGAGAATGATGTCCGCCCCTGGTCCACCGCTGCCCTGTTCGGCACGGATGACGGCGACGAAGTCTTCCTCGCGATAGTTGATCAGGATGTCGGCGCCCAGCTCACGGCACCGTTCCAGCTTGCCCGCCGAACCCGCCGTCACCGCGACCCGGGCGCCGAGCCGCTTGGCCACCTGGATCGCATGCGTGCCGATACCGCTACCACCGCCATGGATCAGCACCAGCTGTCCCGCGTGTAGTCCGGCGGTCATCACGAGGTTCGACCAGACCGTGGCCGCGACCTCGGGCAATCCCGCGGCCGCGCCCAGATCGAGCCCGTCCGGTATGGGAAGCAGCTGGCCCGCCGGTGCGACGGCGCGTTCGGCGTAGCCGCCGCCGGACAGCAGTGCACACACCCGATCACCCACCGACCAGCCGCGCACGCCATCACCGACAGCAGCGATCACGCCCGAACACTCCAGCCCGGGGACCTCACTCGCACCCGGCGGCGGCGGATAGTGGCCTTTACGCTGCATGACGTCGGCCCGGTTCACTCCGGCGGCGGCAACGTCGATGAGTACCTCACCGGGCCCGGCCTGCGGATCGGGCGTCTCGGCCCACTCCATCACCTCGGGGCCGCCGAACCCGTTCAACCTGATCGCACGCACACGCCCCATATTGCCCGACCACTTCGGGCTACCACCGGACCATCGCGGCAACGTCGCGGTGGGATTCGGGTGTGTGGGCGCGGTCACGGGGCGCAGGGGCTAGCGTCTTCGAGCGTGAGCAGCTTCATCGACTTTCAGAATGAGATCTACTTTCGCGGTCTCGGCGGCGAGGTGCCCGAACTGCCGATGACGGCGGACGGGCTCGAGGCGCGCGCCGAGGAGCTGCTCGGCGCAGAGGCCTTCGCCTACGTCGCGGGTAGCGCGTCGGGGGAGCGGACGGCGCAGGCCAACCGCGCGGCCTTCGACCGGTACCGGATCGTCCCGCGCATGCTGCGCGGCACCACCGGCTACGGCACCCGCGATCTGTCGGTCGAGGTGCTCGGCACCAAACTGGCTGCACCGGTGCTGACCGCACCGGTCGGCGTGCTGGAGCTGCTGCAGGAGCGCGGGGAGACGGTGGTCGGCGAGGTCACCAAGGAGCTCGGGGTTGGCATGGTGCTGTCCACGGCGGCATCGTCGACCATCGAGGAAGTCGGTGCGGTCTCCGGCGAATGGTGGTACCAGCTGTACTGGCCGGCCGACAACGATCTGGCCCGCTCGTTCGTCCAGCGTGCGGAGAAGGCGGGCGCCAAGGCGATCGTCGTCACCGTCGACACCCCGTCGCTCGGCTGGCGTCCCCGTGATCTGGAATTGGCGCATCTGCCGTTCCTGCAGGGTAAGGGCATCGCCAACTACCTATCCGATCCGGTGTTCCGCGCCAAGCTACCCGCGCCGCCCGAGGACAGCGAGGACGCGATGCGCACCGCGATCCTCACCTGGGCCGGGCTCTTCGGCAACCACACGCTGCGTCCGGCGGATATCGCGCACGTGCGGGAATGGACCGATCTGCCGATCGCGGTGAAGGGCATCCTGCATCCCGACGATGCCAGGCAGGTGGTGGACGCCGGCGCCGACGCGGTGGTGGTCAGCAATCACGGCGGTCGTCAGGTCGATGGCTCCATCGCGGCCCTTGACGCGCTACCCGCCGTCGTCGCGAGTGTCGGCGATCGGGCCGATGTGCTTTTCGATTCCGGTATCCGCACGGGCTCCGACATGCTCATCGCCTTGGCGCTCGGCGCGAAAGCGGTGTTCTATGGGCGCCCATGGGCCTACGGCCTCGGCATCGCGGGCCATGACGGCGTGCGTCATGCGTTGCGTCTGCTGCTCGCCGACTTCGATTCGGCGATGGGTCTGTCGGGCCACGCGAAGGTCGGTGATCTCTCGCGCGATCTGCTCGCCACCCCGCGCTGACCGCGAAAGGGGTAACCGGCCGGTAACTTCGCTGGTCGGACGACATAGAATACCGACGTGCCTACCAAACCAAGCGGTCGCGTTTCCGCTGAGCCGGAGTGGTTGACCCCGGCTCAGCAGAACGCGTGGCGGGCGTTCATGGACGGCCATCTCCGCCTGATGACCACGTTGAACCGGCAGTTGCAGCGCGACAACGATCTGAGCCTGGCCGAATACCGCATCCTCGTGCTGCTGTCCGAGGCACCGGGGCGGTCGCTGCGCATGAGCGAACTCGCCGACGGCGTGCTGTCCTCCCGCAGTCGCCTCACCCATCAGATCCGCCGGATGGAGACGCAGGGGCTGGTGCGCCGCAATACCTGTCTAGAGGACGGGCGCGGGGTCCTCGCCGAACTCACCGACGCCGGGGTCAGCATGTTGTCCGAAGCCGCGCCCGGCCATGTCGAGGCCGTCCGTAAGGGTTTCATCGACCTGCTCACCCCCGAGCAGCTCGACGTCATCGCCGACGTGTTCTCCCGCATCGACCTCGAGGCTCTCTCGGACGGCCGCTGAGCCATCGGCCGGATCGGTTACGATCGTTGGCCTGGAGACGTGGCAGAGCGGCCGAATGCACTCGCCTTGAAAGCGAGCGTCGTGAGAGCGACCGGGGGTTCAAATCCCTCCGTCTCCGCAACGAACCGCCGCCGTCGGCCGGATCTCTCCGGCCGCGGCGGGCGTCGTCGCCTCGATACCGATCACATCCCAGCCTGATGACACGCCCGGATTATCGAGTGTGTCGTGCGGGCCGGGTGTTTCAATGCCGCTATGACGTGGACCACCATCGCTAGATCCCTGACCTTGTTGGCCGTGGGTACCGCGGCCGGTCTCACCCTCGCCGCCGCACCGGCCCAGGCGAGCGACGCCGACCCACTGGACTGCGGCGGTGTGCCGTACGCCCAAGGCGTGGCCGACCGCCACAGCGCCGCCCGCGGTGTACCGGTGGTGCCGGTGTGCATGAACAACAAGGTCTACGTCGGGATCCCGCTGGCGGTCTCGCCGCTGGCGAATATCACCCTGCCCGGCACCACCACCGTCTGCCTGGTGGAACGCGAAACCGTCGAGGCTGCTGCCCGATTCGAATGGCGCCGGGATCAGCATGTGGTGCCGATGTGTATCGCCAACCGTGCCTACGGCGTCTACGAGCCCTGAGTTCGGCCGAATATCGAGCTGACAGGATGAATCCGCGCCGCGCCCGACTCGCGCCGCCGGAGCCTCGTCGGCGCGTCTGGCAGGATGGCTGCATGCTGTCTCGGCGTGGCCCGCGGCGCTGGCTGTCCGGCGCATTGGTGAGCGCCGCACTGCTGATCGGTGCGGTGGCGACCGGTGCCCCCCTGACAACGGCGGCGCCCGTCGAGGAACAAGGCACCGGATCCTCCGACGGCCCTGGCATGGCCGAGCAGACCAGGCCCATGTCCGCACGCCCCACGATCAGCGGGATCAGCGAGATCACCGATCGCAGGCTGCGCGTCTACGTCGATTCGCCCGCCATGAGCCGCACCGTCGAAGTGCAGGTGCTGCTGCCGCGCGATCGCAGCGCTCCTCGGCCGACGGTCTACATGCTGGACGGTCGTAGCGCCGTCGAGGACAGCAACAACTGGATCGAACGTGGCCGGGCGATGGAGTTCTACGAGGACAAGAACGTCAACGTCGTGCTGACCGTCGGTGGTCCGGCCAGCTACTACACCGATTGGCAGCACCCCGATCCCGTGCTCGGCACGAACATGTGGGAGACGTTCCTCACCAAGGAACTACCGCCGCTGATCGACGCCAGATTCGACGGTAACGGCCGTAACGCCCTCATGGGGGTGTCGATGGGCGCCGAGGGCGCCATGATGCTCGCCGTGCGCGAACCGCAGCTCTACAGCGCCATCGCCGCGCACAGCGGCTGCTACACCAGCGGATCCGACCTCGGTCAGGCGCAGGTCCGCGCCGTGATCGCCACGTACAAGGGCGATCCGGACAATATGTTCGGCCGCCCCGACGACCCGGCGTGGCTCGCGCACGACGTCACCAGCCAGGCGGAAGCGTTGCGCGGCAAGGCCATCTACCTCTCATCGGGTAGCGGTATCCCCGGCACATACGACCACCCCGGTAATCCGGAATGGCTGACCGCCATCGGCTTCGGCAGCCCGCTCGAGGCGGGCACCAGTGCCTGCACCCGACGCCTCGTCGATCGGCTGAACGCCCTCGGCATCGCGCACACTGCGAATTTCCGGTCCACCGGCACCCATTCCTGGCCGTACTGGGCCGACGAGCTGGTCAGCTCCTGGCCGACCATCGCACGCGGACTCGGGATCTCCTGACGGGCTCGGGGAGGTCAGCCCGTGAAGCGGGCGGCGACCGCCGGATCGGTGGCGAAGTTCAGGAACAGGTCGTTCTCGTGTGGGTCGCCGGCGGTGACACGCACGCCGTCACCGGCGAACGGTCGCACCAGCACACCCGCTTCCGCGCTCGCCTCCGCGAACGGGACACTGTGCTCGTCCAGCGCCAGCCAGACGAAGTTCGCCTCACTCGGCGGCACCCGGTAGCCGGCGGCGACCAGCGCGGCCCGCACTCGGTCGCGCTCGGCGATCAGCGGCTCGGTGCGGTCGAGTAGTTCGTGGCGCGCCTCCAGCGAGGCGACCGCGGCGGCCTGGGCGACCCGGTTGACGCTGAACGGGATATGCACCTTCAGGAGCGCGGTGATCACCTCTGGCGCGCCGACCGCATAGCCTGCCCGCAATCCGGCCAGACCGTAGGCCTTCGAGAAGGTACGCAGGACAACGACATTGGGGCGATTCCGGCCGAGCTCGACCCCGTCGGGGCGATCCTGCGGTGTCAGCCGCATGTACTCGTAGTAGGCCTCGTCCAGGACGACGAGCACGTTGTCCGGGACGGAATCGAGAAAGCCGGTCAGTGCCTCGCGGCCGACGGCGGTGCCGGTCGGATTGTTCGGGTTGCAGATGAAGATCATCTTCGTCCGGTCGGTGACCGCGGCGGCGATGGCGTCCAGATCGTGCACCAGCTCCGGGTCGAGCGGCACCGGCACGGCCGTGGCATTGCCCACCTGGGTGACGATCGGATACGCCTCGAACGAGCGCCACGCGTACACCACCTCGTCCTCGGGCGAGGAACAGGTGATCTGCACCAGCTCCTGGCACAGCGCGACACTGCCGCAGCCCACCGCGACGTTCGCCGGCGAGACGCCGAGGAACTCCGCGAGCGCGGCCCGCAACTCCGTCACCTGATTGTCCGGATAGCGGCTCGACAGCTCCGCAGCCTCCGTGATGGCCTTCAGCGCGGCGGGCAGCGGGCCGAAGGTGGTCTCGTTGCTGGCGAGCTTGACCGCACCGGGATGGTTGCGGCCGGGGACGTACGCCGGAATGGAATCGAGGTCCGGCCGAATCTGCGCGGTCACCCCCCAACCATATGCCCGGCCCAGGAATTTTCGTGCGCGAGGGCCTCTCACGTGCAATTTCTCCCCAAGATCAGAATTCGGTCCTAGGCTGGATTCATGTCGGGCACTTATGACGATTTAGCGCCGCTGCGCGTCGGGGACGACATGGCAACCGAGGGTGAGCCCGAGCCGGATCAGCGCCCGGCCGCACACCGGCAGGTGCCCATCACGGTGGTCGAACCCGAAGGCAATGCCCGCGGCGGCATCGTGTTGCTGCACGAGTCCGGTGAGTTCACCGGACCGTTGCTGGAGCTCATGCGGGCGCTGGCCGCCGAGGGCTGGACGGTGGTCGCCCCCAACCTGTTCCACCGCGCCACCGACACCCCGTCGACGGGGGTGTTCGGCGACGAGCTCTTCGAGGATTTCGACGCCTGCTTCGACTGGCTGACCCGGCACGGGGTGTTCCCGGACTGCATCGGCGCACTCGGGTTCGATACCGCGGGCACCGCGGCCTTCCTCGTCGCGACCAACCGCCCCATCGGCGCCGCCGTCAGCGTCGCGGCCCCTGGCATCGTCAGCCCGCTCACCGGCAAGGCCGAGGCCCTGGTGCAGATCGCCCCGAGCCTGCAGGCGCCGTGGCTTGGCCTGTTCGGTGACACCGATCCCACCACCCCGCCCACGGAGGTCGAGCAACTGCGCGACGCCGCCGCCCGCGCGTCGGTGGCCAGTCTGGTGATCAGCTACCCGGGCCTGTTGCACCGCGCCGACAAACCCGGCGACGACGACGAGGACGAGCGCGACGATCTCGTCGACGCCCAAACCAGGATCTTCGACTGGTTCGACAGCAATTTACGCTAACTACCAGCCGTTTTGCACTCTGTGGATCGCCTACTGTAACCTTGCTGCTCGGCGGTTCGAAAGGACCGGTGCCCTCGAAGAGAAGGCTCCAGGAGGCGTGCCAGAGCGGCCGAATGGGACTCACTGCTAATGAGTTGTCCCTTCACGGGGACCGGAGGTTCAAATCCTCTCGCCTCCGCCAAGCCCGGGAAACCGGGTGAACAACTGAACACAGGCAAGCGCCCGTAGCTCAACGGATAGAGCATCTGACTACGGATCAGAAGGTTAGGGGTTCGAATCCCTTCGGGCGCACAGAAATCGGCCCTTGAACTGCACCAGCAGATCAGGGGCCGATTCGTGTTCGAGGTCGGTCGCGCCAGAAGGATCACCGTGGGGCCGCACCGCGCAGGCCGGTGTCGCGCTCCTCTGCCGCCAGCTCCCGGCTGCGACAGTTCCATGCCAGGCCCCGGCGACGCGGACATCGTCGTGGACGAACAGATCAGTCGGACCCGGCCGGTGCCGCATCCCGCGGCAGCATCGTCAGGTTCTCTCGGAACCCCGGCGTCTGGACCGCCTGGCGGATGCGGGCAAGGGTGTCACGATTGCCGATGGCAGGCCACAATGCGGCGAGCTCGGCGTCGCGCCGGTGCACGGCCGCCTTGCCCGCGGCCGGGCCTATGGCGACGAGACGGTCGACGACCCGGTCGAGCAGGGGGTGATCGCGTTGCGGACAGGGGTCGGTGACCGACCTGATGGCGGCGGACAGCAGGACCAGTTGGTCGAGCTCGGGCAGAACCCCGGCGGCGTGGCCGTCGACCACACGCTGTAGGTCCTCGACCAGCCCGCCCGCCGGAGCTGGATTCCAACCCTCGCGGCCTGCGACACCCGCGACCAACAGCTTCGCGAGTTCGGCCAGGTCCTCACGTTCACGAGCGATCGCGTAATGCCGCCACTCAGCGAAGAAGCCTGTGGCGTCGCCGCGCACAGCGAGCTCGGCGCCGATGTCGCGGTAAGCGCGCCAGCGGTATTCGTCCTCGAGTTCTGCTGCCGAGGCCCGGGCGCCGGCCAGATCCCCGGCAGCGAGGCGGTTCAGTACGAGCTGCCGGCGATAGCCGCACCAGGTGGGCAAGAAAGGGGCGAGGTCCTCCACGTCGTCGGCGGCCAGTGCCCCCACGGCGATCAACGCACAGGCCGCGTCGTCGAAATCGAAAAGCGCACGGCGCGGTCGACCGAGCACGCGGACCGTCTCCCGATAACTTTCGACCGGCCCCAAAGCCCGGGTGACCGTCCGCGGCCCATCCCCGTCAGGCGGCAGCCGGACCTCGAGCTCGCGGAGAACGTGATCTCGGATGGGGGCAATGGCGGCGGGTACCGGGTACGGCGGCCGAACCGCCGCCGCCCGTTCGGCGGCCGTGGTCGATGCGGTGAGACCGGCGATGAGAAGGTCGGCCAGCGGGATGCGCGGACTCGTCACAGCGACATCCTCCACGGCCGCCGAGGGTCGCGCAGTGTGCAAGGCGCTACGGGGTTCTCGACGGAGGCTTGCCGCGTGATCTTCCCGCCGCTCGTTCAGGCGCCGAGCGGCATCGGGGTTCGGCGACTCAGCGGCATATTCGGCTATATTCAGAATATTGTGAATATGACACAGACATTAGAGCTTCCGGGGTGTGCGATCCGACATCGCGACAGTGGTGGGGCGGGGTGGCCGGTGGTGTTCACCCATGGAGCCGGGGTCGACTCCGCCATGTTCGACGAACAGCTGGATGAGGTTCGACGAGCTGGGCTGCGGGCGATCGGTTGGGATATGCGCGGACACGGCCGGTCGCGCCCGAACAGCGGTGGGTTCAGTGCGGAGCGGGCGCTGGCGGATCTCACCGCGCTGATCGAGCACTGCGGCCTGGAGCGGCCGGTGCTGGTCGGGCATTCGCTGGGCGGAAATCTGAGTCAGGTCGCGGTGTACCGGGAGCCGCAGCGTTATTCGGGACTGGTCGTCATCGACTCGACCTGGAACCACGGGCCGCTGAGTGCGTGGGAGCGCGGCCTGTTGCGGATGGCCGCACCGATGTTGCGGCTGATACCGGCGCGATCGCTGCCATCGATGATGGCCGACGCGTCCGCCGTGACGCCTGCCGGACGCGCGTACGCTGCCGACGCCTTCACCCGGATCGGCAAGGTCGAATTCATCGAGGTCTGGCGAGCCACCGCGAGTCTGGTCGACCCGGAGCCCGAATATCGGACCCCGCTTCCGCTGTGCCTGATCCGCGGCGCTCTCGATCGCACTGGCAACATCGCCTCGGCGATGCCACGGTGGGCCGCGGCCGAGGGGATCCGCGAACATGTCATCGCCGACGCGGGCCACCTCGCCCCGTTGGACGCGCCGGCCTCGGTCACCGCGGTGCTGCTCGAGTTCCTGCGCGAGATCCGATCATGAGCGCCGACGAGCGAGAAGAGTTCGCCCAGCAGGTCGGCGACCTGTTCGCCTCCTGGAACCTCGCCAGGGCCACCGGTCGCGTCTACGGCAGGCTGCTGCTCGAATCCGAACCGGTCGGCCTCGACTACCTCGGCGTGGTCGCCGACGCCAGCAAGGGGGCGGTGAGCACGGCTGTCCGTGAGTTGGTGTCCTGGGGCCTGGCCCGCACCATCGCGCAACCCGGCAGTCGTCGCCTACTCGTCGAAGCGCGCGGCGGTCTGGAGAACCTGCTCGCGGCCAGCCAGCAGCGCGCGCGCCGTTTCGTCGAGGTCCTCCGTCATGGCGCCGAACTCACCGACGATCCGCCGGCTCGGGCACGTCTGGCCGACGTCACCGACCTGTTCGAACGTTACGTCGACGCCGGAGATCAGATCCTCCGGGCACGCCCGAGCGGCGACAGCTGACACCCTCCAGCGGTGGGGATGGCCGGTCCGCGGCTTGTAGCATCGGCGCGTGAAACTTGGAATGGTCTCCTGCATGGGTGCTCTCACTATCATCGCCGCGTCCGTGGCGGCACCTGCCGCGTCCGCCTTTCCCGCCGGCCTTCCCACCGGTTCCTTCGGCGGAGGTGACGGCCGCGAAGTAGTGATGATCGACGGCACGATGGAGCTGAGCAACCTCGACCAGTGCTGGGCCAGCGGCTTCCCGCGTGAGATCGAGGTCGAGAACCGCAGCTCGCGCAACTTTCTGCTGTTCGCCTCCAACGACTGCACCGGCGCCCCCGTCGCGAACGTAGCCCCCCACAGCCGCCTCACCCACCACGGCTGGTCCGCCAAGGCCGCCTGACACCGCTCGCGAGGGTACCTGGCTGCTGGGTCTTCTCGACAATTGCCGCAACCAGGTCCCACTCGCTCTACTTCCAGTCGGGGAGCGGCGGGAGAGGTTGGGGGAGTGAGTCGGGGGTGTTGCGGCCGAGGAGCCATACGAGAGTGTCGGCAGCGGGGGCTGTGATGGTGTGGGTGGGAGTGCCTTCGCCGATGGTGGTGGTGAAGTCGGGGGTGATGATGTCGAACGGTTCTGTGGCGGACTTGCTCAAGCTCGCTGCGGCCTCGGGGAGCAGTCGGGTGACGAAGGCGCTGGGCCAGTCGGTGTGGGTGTAGTCGGCGCCCAGGTCGACGTGGTGGATTTCGACCTCCTGCCAGCGCATCCAGACGATCTCGGTCGCGGGGACAGGGCGGCCCTGCCGGGTGCGTACCTCGGCTTCCCACTGCTCGGGGGTGAGGGTGCGGGCGAGGCCCACGAAACGCTGCGCCGACTCCACGAAATCGGTGCGCTGCTCGGCGAGGGGCCGTGGGGCGCCTTCCTGGATGTCGGATTCGCGCAGGAAAGCGCTTGCGTACTGCGGGGTTTCGATTCCGGTGCGCGCCCACAGCAGCAGATTGACCAGGCTGTCGGCATTTCGGGACAGGTGCGCAAGCACGTGCCCGCGGGTCCAGCCGGGCAGCAGGGACGGCTCGGTGAGAGCGGCGTCGTCCAGAGAATCGATCGTGGCGAGCAGACGCTGCGTCGATTCGGTGACAGTATCGAGCAGCCGCATGGCCGCTTCGTGAGATTCGCTGGTCACGGCTCGACATTAGTTCGCGGCCGTCGGCTCGACTGGCTATTGGTCCGACGGCTGCCTTCGCGCGTTCAGCTCAACGGCATATGCCGGGTGCCGATGCGGTGGATCAATCGCGCTGCCGTTCGTGCGGTTCGGTTATCGATATCGAGCCCCGGATTCAGCTCGGCCACATCCACGACAGCGAGCTTGCCGCTCGCGGTGACGTGGTCGCAGACGGCTTGGATCGTCGGGAGGGGGATCCCGAAGGCCGCGGGAGCGCTGACGCCCGGCGCGACAGAGGCGGGCAGGACGTCCAGATCGATGGTGAGGTACACGAGGTCGACCTCGGCGAGGAAGCCGTCTACGAAGGTGAGTGCGGCCGCCTGATCGCAATCGTCGTCGAGTAGGTAGCGCACGTCGAACTTCGCGGCGGTGTCGAAGAGGGCGGCGGTATTGCTCGGCTGACTGATGCCGAGCACGGCGTACCGCACACCGCCGTCCGCTTCGAGGATCTGCCGAAACGGAGTGCCGGAACTGGGGACCGGGTCGGCGCGGAGATCGAAATGGGCGTCGAGGTTGAGGATTCCGACCCGGGTGCTAGAAGTGCGCAGCGCGGACCGGGCAACGCCGAGGTAGGTGCCGTAGGCGATTTCATGGCCGCCACCGAGGACGATCGGGAAATGCCCGGCGTCCAATAGCTCTGCGACAGTGGCGCCGAGCTCGCGCTGACCCTCGTCGAGCGCGTCGACAACTGTGACGTTGCCCGCGTCGAAGGCGCGGTGTGGTTCGGTCAGCGCCATGGGTGCCAGTGCCTGACGCAGCGCATCGGGTCCGGCTGCCGCGCCGACGCGTCCCTTGTTGCGTCGCACCCCCTCGTCACTGGCGAAACCGATGAACACACACGCGCCCGGCTCGACACCGGACTCGTACGGTTCGACGACCTGATGCCAGCGCAGGTGTTCGGGGGCGGTGCCATCGGTGCGGCCAGTCCAGCGTGGTTGCATCGTGTGCTCCTCAGTTCGCGTGGGCGAGCGTGCCTTCGCGCCACACTCGGCTGATCAACGGGACGCCGGGCCGGTAGGCCAGGTGCAGGTGGGATGGCGCGTCGAGCGCGAGTGCGTCCGCGCGGGCGCCGGGCGTCAGCGCGCCGATGTCGGTGCGTTGCAGGGCACGGGCGCCGCCGGCGGTGGCGGCCCAGACGGCCTCGTCCGGTGTCATGCGCATATCGCGCACCGCGATGGCGATACAGAACGGCAGGCTGGTCGTATAGCTGGTGCCGGGGTTGCAGTCGGCGCCAAGCGCCACCGTCACACCCGCATCGAGCAGTGCGCGAGCGTCGGGATAGCTGCTGCGGGTGCAGAAGTCCGCGCCGGGCAGCAGGGTGGCGACGGTGTCGCTCTGGGCGAGGGCGTCGATATCGGCGGCGTTCACGTGCGTCACATGGTCGACCGATGCCGCCCCGAGCTCCACCGCGAGCTGTACACCCGGCCCCTGCCGCAGCTGGTTTCCGTGCACCCGCGGAATCAGTCCGTGCGCGATTCCGGCGGTGAGCACGGCGTGCGCCTGGTCGCGGTCGAAGGCGCCCTGCTCGCAGAATACGTCGATCCATTTGGCGTGCGGAGCGCACTTCGGGATCATCTCCGCGACCACCATCGCCACATAGTCGTCGGCGCGGCCCGCGTACTCGGGCGGTGGCACATGCGCGGCCAGCAGCGTCACCTCGTCGGTGTGGCGTCCTGCCACCTGGACACTGCGCAGTTCGTCGGCGACCGACTGCCCGTAGCCGGATTTGCATTCGACGGTCGTGCTGCCCGCCCGCAACGATTCGTCGAGCAGCCTGCGCACATTCGCCCCGAGCTGCTCATCGGTGGCGGCCCTTGTGGCCGCGATGGTGGTACGGATTCCGCCCGCTGCGTACTTCTGCCCGGACATCCGCGCCGCGAACTCCTCGGCCCGGTCCCCGGCGAACACCAGGTGCGAGTGGGATTCCACGAATCCGGGCAGTACGGCGCGCCCGTCAAGGGAGTGCTGCGTATCGGCGGCCGGAGCGGCGGCCGAATCGCCGACCCAGGCGACGGCGCCGTCTTCGAAGACGACGGCGGCGTCACGGCGCAGGCCGAGCGGCCCTTCGCCGAGGGCGGGATCGTTGGTGACGAGGACGCCGATATCGGTCAGTGCGGTGGTTGCCATGCATGACTCCTAGATACGGGTGTCGACCATCGCGGTGTGCGACGGGTAGATCATCTGCGCGGGTGGGTTGTTGGTGCGTTTGGCGACCGGGTAGTAGATCGCGGCCGTGAATACGATGCCGACGATCCATGAGATGTCGGCGCCGCCGAGCATGTCGGTGATCGGGCCGGTGTAGAGCTTCTGCGCCAGGAACGGGATCTGCGCGACCACGCCGAGGGCGTAGCAGGCCAGCGCGGGTACGTTCCATGCGCCGTAGCGGCCCGCCGGGTCGTAGAGCGCGGGCAGATCGATGCGTTCTTTGGAGATCAGGTAGTAGTCGATCAGGTTGATCGCGCTCCACGGCGTGAACACCATGAGCAGCACAAGGACGAAGTTCTTGAAGTTCTCCAGGAAGTCTGCGCTCGCGGCGATCGCGATCAACATCGACACCCCGACGAACCCGAGGATGTACAGGCTGCGGGCGACCGTGGAGATGTGCGAGCGCCCGTTGAACGCGGTGACGCTGGTGAGCACTGACATGAAACCGCCGTAGGCGTTGAGTACGTTGACCGTCAGTTTGCCGACCACGATCACCAGATAGATCAGGAAGGCGATGACGGCGGGCCCGGCGAGCTCGCCGAGGAACCCGACCTGGTTGCCGAGGAACGCGTCACCGGCGACCGCCGCGACCAGCGCACCGAAGGTCATCGACCATTGCGAGCCGATGACGCTGCCGAGGAAGGTCGACCAGAAGGTGGTGCGTTCGCTGGTGCTGCGCGGCAGGTATCGGGAGTAGTCGGCGACGTAGGGGCCGAAGGTCAGCTGCCAGCCTGCGCCGAGGGAGATGGCCAGCAGGAAGGTCACCGGGTCGAATCCGATGATGCCGACGAAGTCGCCGACGTTGTATTCGGCGAACAACCGGATCGCCAGGTAGGTGAAGCCGAGGATCCCGAGGACGGTGGCGATGCGGCCGACCACGTGGATCAGCCGATACCCGGTGATGGCGACGAACGCGGTGAGCGCGCCGAAGATGAGGATTCCGACGGTCGGGTTGTCGATCCCGAGCATCTTGTCGACTGCCTGCCCGGCCAGCACGGTGCCGGTGGCGGCGAATCCCAGGTACATCAGGATCACCAGCACCAGCGGAACCACTGCGCCTTTGACGCCGAATTGGGCACGGCTCGAGATCATCTGTGGCAGGCCCATCCGCGGGCCCTGTGCCGAATGCAGTGCCATGACCGCACCGCCGAAGACGTTGCCTATGAGTAGCCCTAGAATTGCCCAGAGCGCGTCGGCGCCGAAGACGACCGCGAGCGCACCGTCGACCACCGCGGTGATCTGCATATTCGCCCCGAACCACAGGGTGAACTGGCTGCGCGGTGTGCCATGCCGTTCGTTGTCCGGAACGACGTCGATGGTGCGGCGTTCGAGCCTGAGGATGTCCTCGGAGGTGCCGTCGTTGTTCATGAGCCTGACTTTCTGCGGCGTCGACATGAGTGGCGACCCGGCGGCGCGGTGGTTACCGCGCTGTGTGGTGGATCACGCCATGCCGAATATGTATAGGCCTGTATAGACAGGCTGTCAAGGGGCTGACGTGGCGGTTCGCCTGTCGTGGCCACCGCGGGCTCGCGCTGTACGGAATGTGGGCGTTGACATTCCTGTATAGACAGGTTTATACATGTAGGGCCAATGTGACGGGACACACAACCGCGGCCCAAACGCATCGGTTTCCGCCTGAACGATCTCGGGAGAATGGTTTGAACAAGACCGCCGAAGTGCTGACCCGTGGGCTCAACGCCCGGCACATACGTTTCATCGCGCTCGGATCGGCCATCGGGACCGGCCTGTTCTACGGCTCGGCCGAAGCGATCAATCGCGCAGGCCCGTCCGTGCTACTGGCCTACCTCATCGGCGGCGCCGCGATCTACATCGTGCTGCGCGCGCTGGGCGAGATGGCGGTGAGCAACCCGGTCTCCGGATCGTTCGGCGAGTACGCCAGCAAGCACCTCGGCCCGCTGGCCGGGTTCATGACCGGCTGGACCTACACCTTCGAGATGATCATCGTCTGCCTCGCCGACGTCACCGCGTTCGGCGTGTACATGGGCTTGTGGTTCCCGGACGTGCCCCGATGGATCTGGGTGCTGTCGATCATCTTCTTCATCGGCGCGATCAACCTGCTGCACGTCAAGGTGTTCGGCGAGGTCGAATTCTGGTTCAGCCTGGTCAAGATCGTCGCGATCGTGGCCATGATCGCCGGCGGTATCGCCATCCTGATCTTCGGTTTCGGTGTCCACGACACCAGCACCGGTGTCTCCCATCTGTGGGCTGACGGCGGGTTCTTCCCCGAAGGCTTCGGTGGTTTCGTCGCCTGCTTCGCGATCGTCATGTTCGCCTTCGGCGGTACCGAGATCATCGGTATCACCGCAGGTGAAGCCGAGAATCCGGAGCGCACGATCCCGCGCGCGATCAATACCGTCCCGGTTCGGATCATCCTGTTCTATGTGCTGACGCTGGCCGTCATCATGGCCATCAACCCGTGGCAGAGCATCAGCGGCGAAAGCAGCCCGTTCGTGCAGATCTTCCAAGGGCTCGGCATCGGCCCGGCCGCGACGGTGCTCAACATCGTGGTGATCACCGCGGCGCTGTCGGCCATCAACAGCGATATCTTCGGAGCGGGCCGGATGATGTTCGGTATGGCCCAGCGCGGCCAGGCACCCGCGGTGATGAAGCAGGTCTCCCGCAACGGCGTGCCCTGGATGACGGTGGTCATCATGACCGCCACGCTGCTGGTCGGCGTGCTGCTCAACTACCTGATCCCCGACAAGGTGTTCCTGGTCATCGCCTCGATCGCCACCTTCGCGACCATCTTCGTCTGGCTGATGATCCTGCTCTCGCACTACCGCTCGCGCCGCCGGATGAGCGCCGATGAGGTCGCGGAGCTGAAGTTCCCGGTGCCGTTCTGGCCCTACGGGCAGCTGATCACCATCGGGTTCCTGGTGTTCGTGATCGGTGTGATCGCCTTCGACACCGACAGCCGGGTCGCGCTGGTCGTCGGCGTGGTGTGGCTGGTGCTGCTGTTCATCGCGTATCGCCGCTGGGTGCGTCCGGAGCCCGAGCCGGAGGACGTCCCGGTCGCCGCACCGGTGACCGAGCGCGCCTGAGTTTTGTCCTACGACCTATTTCGGAACGGAGAACAATTGTGAGTATGGAGACCTTGCGACGCGCCGGGCGAGCAGCGGCGGACAGCGCCGATGCCGTGGTCGTCGGGACCGGTCCCGTGGCGCCCGAGGACGTGGTGCGGGTCGCCAGGGACGGCGCCCCGGTGCGGCTGTCGGACGACGCGATCGCCGCGCTCGCCGAGAGCCGCAAGCGGATCGAGGCGCTGGCCGCGGACCCGAAGCCCGTCTACGGCGTGTCGACCGGGTTCGGCGCGCTCGCGGTCCGGCATATCCCGCTGGAGCTGCGTAAGCAGTTACAGCGCAGCCTGGTCCGCTCACATGCCGCCGGTTCCGGTCCCGAGGTGGAGCGTGAGGTGGTGCGCGCGCTGATGCTGCTGCGGCTGTCCACGCTGGCCACCGGTCGCACCGGGGTGCGTCCGCAGGTGGCGCAGGTGTACGCCGACCTGTTGTCGGCGGGGATCACACCGGTGGTGCACGAGTACGGCAGCCTCGGCTGCTCCGGTGATCTTGCGCCGCTGTCGCATGTCGCGCTGGCTGTGATCGGCGAGGGCACCGTGCGCGATGCCGACGGTGAGCTCATGCCGGCCGCACAGGCTCTGTCGGCGGCAGGCATCGAGCCGGTCGAGCTCGAAGAAAAAGAGGGCCTCGCGCTGATCAACGGCACCGACGGCATGCTCGGCATGCTGGTGCTGGCCTGCCACGACCTGCGCAAGCTGCTCCAGCTCGCGGACGTGACGGCGTCGATGAGTGTGGAGGGTCTGCTCGGTACCGACAAGGTCTTCGCCGCCGACCTCCAAGCCCTGCGCCCGCAGCCCGGCCAGGCGGTCGCGGCCGCGAATATGACTCGGCTGCTGAAGGATTCGGCCATCGTCGCCAGCCACGCCACTCCCGACTGCACCGTCGTCCAGGACGCCTACTCCCTGCGCTGCGCTCCCCAGGTCGCCGGCGGCGCCCGCGACACCGTCGCCCACGCCGAACGCGTAGCTGCCTGCGAGCTCGCCAGCGCCGTCGATAACCCCGTAGTCACCCTCGACGGCCGCGTCGAATCCAACGGCAACTTCCACGGCGCCCCCGTCGCCTACGTCCTCGACTTCCTCGCCATCGTCGTCGCCGACGTAGCAAGCATCAGCGAACGCCGCACCGACCGCTTCCTCGACAAGGCCCGCAACCACGGGCTCCCGCCGTTCCTGGCCGATGATCCGGGTGTGGACAGCGGGCACATGATCGCCCAGTACACCCAGGCGGCCATCGTGTCGGAATTGAAGCGTTTGGCTGCTCCCGCCAGCGTCGATTCGATCCCGTCGTCGGCAATGCAGGAAGACCACGTGTCCATGGGCTGGTCCGCCGCGCGCAAGCTGCGCCGCGCGCTCGACGGCCTGACCCGCGTGCTCGCCATCGAGGCACTCACCGCCGCCCGCGCGCTCGACCTGCGTGCTCCGCTGGAGCCGTCCCCGGCCACCGGTGCCGTTCGCGCGGTGCTGCGTGAGCACGTCGACGGCCCCGGCACCGACCGGCATCTGGCGCCGGAGATCGACAAGGCCGTGGAGCTGGCCGCTTCCGGCGCGCTGCTCGCCGGCGCGGAATCGGTGATCGGCACGCTGGACTGAACTACGGACCCGCTCGCTGGGTGGATTCGATGCCCCTGCCGTTCACGAGCGGCAGGGGCATCGCGGCAAATCCTGCGAACGACCTCGGGCAGATCGCCCTGTACTTCTGATGAAATCAGATGAAGATGCTCTCGGCGGACTTACTCACGGTCGGGAAACTCTTGGTCAACCATCGCGTCCATATCGGCGCGCCATTCGGCATAGTCGACACGGGGAACGAGAGCGCTGGTGCGTGCGAGTTCGACCACAGGAACGAACTTCCGCGCTGTCCGGAATCGTCTCCGGACGGACTTCGCTCGGTATTCGTATCCCTCCTGCGGAATGTCATCGATATCGACGTCGACCGGCATCCCCTGTGTAATGGTGCTGATGCTCTCGCCGTGGACAGCGGACAGGTGGAACCAGACGAGCGTCTCATCGTCGGTCATGATGACGCCCGTGCCGTTGCGCGGCTTCCACCGCCAGATGGTGCCTGCTACCACGACCGCCGCCCTCTCCAGTACCGGACGCATTCATAATCACCTGGTCCGGCTATCTACCGCCACCCGATAGGCCGGCGAGCGAACCGTATCCGGCTCGCCGAACGACACCGCAGTGCTCATGTACGGCAGCATTCCTCGGCGCGAAGTCGCGTACATCGGACAAGTCAGCAGGCTTCTCCACCTTGGTGTAGGTCCCGTAGCATCTCCTCGAGGGTGCGCCGTTCACTCGGCGTCCCATACGCATCCAGCGTCGACCAGGTCCCGTCATCCCAGTGGACCCACCCACGCGGCTCATCCTCGGAATCGATCACCGCACATACCGTTCGGCACGCTGATCCGGCGTGATCGCTCCAACCGCGACCAGAGTCCGATACGCATCCCGCTTATGCGGGCAACTCTCGATACTGCACCTGCGATGCGCCTGCATCACCCCATGCGCCATCCGCACCGACATCCGAGGGGCCGTCTCGGTGATCGGCGGTTCAGGGTCTTCGAAGGTGTAGGGCAGTACGTAAATCAGGCCGAGCAGCAACACAGCGATCGAACCGGCCACGGCGAACACGGCGATGTAGTCCGACATGAAACCCCCTGCGGTCGTTGGTTTGGGTACCACCCGGTGCCGGGGAGGGGTCGACACTCGGCGCCGAGGGCTGTCCAGGACGCTATGCCCACGCGTGACCCAGGGCCAGAAGTTTGATAAAACTTGCCGAGTTAGAGCATTTAGGCGAATTTCGGCCCGTAGACGAGGACGATGATTCTCGACACGGAAAGTCCGTGCACACTGCTCGACAGGGGATGAGGCAATGCGCATACGGTTTCTCGGACGGGGCGGCTCCGGAACCAACGACTGCCCGACGTTGTACGCGACCGACCAGGACAGCTACATCGTGCAGGGTTGGACGACTGATCGGGAGGGGACGGTCGAGATTCCGCACCTCCTGATTGGGTTCGCGGAACCACGCGACTACATCGGTGCGACGCTTGCCGACACTGGCCGCGGAACGTTCACACTGTCGGGCCGCTTGGTGAAAGAGCCCGATGTGCTCGATCAACTCACGTTGGCTGAGGATGAAACGGCGATAGAAGTACCACGACGGGAGAGGACGTTCTACGGTGCGACTGCTGAACGGCAACCCATGGCCTGAACTGTTCGGGCAGTGCAGGCGTGAGGCGTTCCATCTGGAGGTGCGTGACTCGTACGCGGTTGCGAACGAGTCCGAGCCGTTACGCCGGTTTCTCGACGGAGAACCGGACGACCACGAGTGGTTCGAGCCGTGGGCGCGCCTGGTGCGGGGGACGACAGCACGTGGAGTGAAGGTGACAAGGGTCCGAGTTGTCACCGTTCCGCACGCCGATTACCAAAAGTGGTTGCTGGCGTTGACCGAGCTGAACGTTGAAGCCGGCGAAGATATCCGGTACTTGCC
This sequence comes from Nocardia cyriacigeorgica, assembly GCF_010868145.1. Taxonomy (GTDB): domain Bacteria; phylum Actinomycetota; class Actinomycetes; order Mycobacteriales; family Mycobacteriaceae; genus Nocardia; species Nocardia cyriacigeorgica_D. The sequence continues at coordinate 61,523 of NZ_JAAGUY010000021.1, read as the reverse complement.
TCGCCATATGGTGGACGCAGGTGAGGTCCCGCTCGATGACTTCTGGCTGCTCGATGACGACCGTGTTGTGTACAACTTGGTGAACGAGCGGGGAAGCGCGGCTGGCGCCGCCGCAATGACAGTTGATCCGGCTGTCGTCGGGCACTGTCGAGAAGTGAGGGAACGGCTCTGGCCGCTCGCCACGCCGTATGCCGACTATATCTCTGCGGTCAGCCCCGGACGGTGACCGGCTCGATACAACAGGCGCGCGAAGCTCTCGGGGCACGGCTTCGGGAGCTTCGACGCCGCGCAGGTATCACCGGTCGTGACCTCGCCAACCGTGAGGGCTGGCATGAGTCCAAGGTCTCGAAGATCGAGTACGGCAGGGTCAAACCTTCTGACGCGGACGTGCGGGCCTACTGCCGACATGCCGACGCATCCGATCAACTCGATGACTTGCTCGCCAGCGTGCACAACCTGGATGCGGCGTACATAGAGTATCGCCGCCAGCATGCCGCCGGACTTCGGCAAGGGCAGCGCCGGTCGATCAAGCTGGCTGAACAGGCGCAGATCGTGCGGATCTTCCAGCCGAATATCGTCCCGGGAATTCTCCAGACCGCCGAATACGCTGAGGCCGTCCTGCGCCATTCGGTTGCGTTCCATCGGCTACCTGATGACGTAGACGAAGCGGTTGCCAAGCGGATCGAACGTCAGCAACTCTTGTACCGCGGCAACCGAAAATTCCACATCCTCATCGCTGAACAGGTACTCCGCACCACAGTGGGTGGAGCTGCTGTGATGGCCGGTCAATTGGATCGGCTACTGGCAGTTATCGGGCTCCCGCGAACAACTGTTGGCATCGTGCCGTCGACCGCCGAGTTGCCGATGCAGGTGACGAACTTTGTCATGTTCGACGATCGGATGGTGCAGGTTGAGGCGATCACTGCCGAGTTGACGATTACCCAGCCAGGCGAGATCGCTGTGTACGGACGCACATTCGATCTACTGGCCAAGCACGCCGTATACGGTGCGCAAGCTCGCGCGTTGATCGCCGGGGTAAGTAGGACGGAACGGTAGTCGGTGGGTGTGCGGCAGGGACGTTCGGGCGGGGTGGTGGTCAGCCATTGCCGCGGATGGGAAGTGTTCGCGTTAGGCGGTGGTCGATCCCGATCGGGTCTGCTGGGCCGACCGGGATGTCAATTTTCATAGGAATAGGTTCTGACATATGGGTTTCTACGACTGCCGATGCATGCTCACCGGCGTAAGCCTGATGCCTGTTGACGCCACTCTCGTCGTCCTGCGGCGTGTGGGCGGTGACTACCTGCCGATCACACTGGGTATCAAGGGCACTTACGACCGAATCGGCGGCATCGACGGTATTCATGTAGATCTCAACACCGAGCTGGTTCTGCGCTATTTCGTCGACCGGTATCGCGAGGGGCGGTTATTCGCCGACGATCAGACCAGCACCTTCGAGGGTGACGCACTCACCGCCGACAGTGACATCGAGGATCTGATCCGCCTTATCGAGCGCACGCATGTCGCGATCGAGGACGGCGGCTATTCCCCATCGACCGTGCTGGATGGCGACGCGGTCGTGTTCGCGCTCATCGCGCAGCCGGTCTGGGATGCCATTGTGGCCGCGGCCCCAGCACCGCAGGGACCGCTGGATCGAGGTTTCGAGCGGGTGTTCGGCTCGGCATCGGCAGCCGCGGAAATCTGCGCGGGCCGGCTCCCGGAATTGGTGACGGCGGTTGGGCAACTCGCTGCGGTCGTCGACTTCGTTGAAAGCAACGACCTGCGATGGGCTCCGGCGCCGGAACCCGCGCAGCGTTACCCGACCGATTACGGCTGTCAGCACAGCGATGACGAGGTCCGGAAGTACCTCGCTCGAGCCAAGAGCGACTTCCGGGACGATTCGGTCATCACATCCGCTCTGGCCGCCTACGAACAGTCGATCGGCGGGATCGTCGACGAATCCGGTGGTCACGCTGTCGACTACGCAAGTACGCCTCAGGCGACGTTCGCGTCAGCGGCGGATTTCGCCGAGATCTCCATCGAGCCGGTGCAGTTCGCAGTCCGCGTCTACGCCGACGAGACCGATCAGTCGTGAAGTAGCGCCTTCGACGCGAACGGTCGAACCCGTCAACTGGCGGGATCGAAGTGGAACGCGCGCACCTCCTGCGCGCACCGGCAGGCAGCTGCGAGCTTCCCGGCCCATTCCAGCGCCGCCTCGCGTGAGGGCAACTCGAGGAGCGCGTAGCCGCCTTCGAGCTGCTTCGTCTGCGGGTACGTGCCCTCGGTTACCGTGCCGTCCCCGTCGACCAGGACCGGCGGAAGGCTCTCGTCGATGGCACCGCCGAACACCCAGACGCCGGCGGCCTTCGCCTCTTCGACCACTGCGCGCGACGCATCCGAAGCCGCCTGTAGATCCTCGTCGGCTATGGCGCCGCTCGGGAACGAGATCAGGTACTTCGTCATCGGCTCGACTCCTTCTCGTTTCAGGGATCGGGCCCATACTCGCAGACGCCGACGCGTTGCGCGCACGACTCGCTCGCGCACCCCCAACAGGTCGTCTCCAGCCCAGCGCTCACCGCGGACGCGACACCGCGGGCTTGAAACAGTTGATCAATAGGTCTTAGTAGAGGGTGGCTCGAGCCGACCAACCGTAGTGGGTCGCAGTCGTCCCCGGGGCGACTGTCGCGATGGGGTCACCAAGGCAGTCGTGCGATGCGTACACCATGTAGTCGCGTGAGCTCTGATTATCGAACTCGATGTCACGCTCATACACACTCGCCCAGCAGGTATACAGATCGCCTACCTCCTGTATGCCGTCGATGACCACGACTTCCCGGACGCCCCCGTAGCCGGACGATCCGGTTGGGGAAGCCGATGCGAGAGGTGTCACGACGATCAGCGCAGAAGTGGCGAGAATGCCTGCGCAAGTGAGTGTTCCAAGCTTCATGTGCCGATGTTACAAGTCCTGTGACCGCGGTCCCACGACTGGCGAGTTCGCGTCGACGAGGGCGCCGGAAGCCCTGCGACCCAAGCGACAGCCAAAGTTGACCAAACTTTGGCGATCCCCAGCCTGGACGCTCGACATGGTAAGTCATAAGATATCCGATCAGACCGCGAGAAACGATCTAGTCGACCTGGAGAACCGTGGCCTGCTGATTCGAGCGAAAGCCGGACGGAGTTACGTCTGGTCGCCGGCCCCGAACTTCGAGAAGGTCCTCCGCCCTGACCAGGATCACCGGGCCGCCCCGAACAGGCCCGGCGGTGCTGCCTGACAGCGCGATGACCTCGGAGCCGCCCCTCACGCGGCTCCGAGGGTCATCGCTATCACCGGTGCGCCCGGAGCCCCGAGCGCACCGTTCAGATCAGCTCTCCTGCATAGGAATCCGAACCCCGCGCTCTCGCGCGACGTCGGCCGCGTGCTCGTACCCGGCATCCACGTGCCGGATCACACCCATACCGGGATCGTTCGTCAGCACCCGCTCCAACTTCTGTGCGGCAAGCTCGGTGCCATCGGCGATGCACACCTGACCGGCGTGGATGGAGCGGCCCATGCCGACGCCGCCGCCGTGGTGGATAGACACCCAGGAAGCGCCCGAGGCGGTGTTGAGCAGGGCGTTCAGCAACGGCCAGTCGGCGATTGCGTCGGAACCGTCTGCCATGGCTTCGGTTTCGCGGTAGGGGGAGGCCACCGAACCGGAATCCAGGTGGTCGCGGCCGATGGCGACGGGGGCGGAGAGCTCCCCGGACGCCACCATTTCGTTGAACTTCAGGCCCGCGCGATGACGTTCGCCGTAGCCCAGCCAGCAGATGCGGGCGGGCAGGCCTTCGAACTTCACCTTCTCGCCGGCCATGGTGATCCACCGCTTCAGGTGCTCGTTCTCCGGGAAGAGCTCGAGGATCGCCTTGTCGGTGGCGGCGATGTCCTTCGGATCACCCGACAGTGCCGCCCAGCGGAACGGCCCCAGCCCCTCCTCGAACAGCGGGCGGATGTAGGCGGGGACGAATCCGGGGAACTCGAAAGCACGCCCGTACCCACCCTTGCGGGCTTCGTCGCGGATGGAGTTGCCGTAGTCGAAGACCTCGGCACCCTTGTCCATGAAGCCGACCATGGCTTCGACGTGCTTGGCCATCGAAGCCTGGGCCTCGGTGGTGAACCAGCCGGGGTCCTTGTCGGCGAGCTTGTGCCAATCCTCGAGCGCGACGCCGATGGGCAGATACGACAGCGGATCGTGAGCCGAGGTCTGGTCGGTGACGATGTCGATGGGCGCGTCCATCTCCAGCAACTGCGGGAAGATCTCGGCGGCATTGCCGACCAGGCCGATCGACAGCGGCTTGCGCTCGTCGCGCATCTTGATGGCGAGGTCGAGCGCATCCTGTACGGAGTCGACCTTGGTGTCGAGGTAGCCGTGGTCGATGCGGCGGTCGATGCGGGCCGGATCGCAGTCCACGCAGATCGCGACGCCGTCGTTCATGGTGACGGCCAGCGGCTGCGCGCCGCCCATACCGCCCATACCGGCGGTGAGGGTGATGGTGCCTGCCAGGGTGCCGCCGAACCGCTTGCGGGCGACGGCGCCGAAGGTTTCGTAGGTGCCCTGCAGAATGCCCTGGCTGCCGATGTAGATCCACGAGCCGGCCGTCATCTGGCCGTACATGATCAGGCCGAGCTGTTCGAGCTTGCGGAATTCTTCCCAGTTGGCCCAGTCGCCGACCAGGTTGGAGTTCGCGAGCAGCACTCGGGGCGCCCACTCGTTGGTGCGGAACACGCCGACCGGCTTACCGGACTGGACGAGCAGGGTTTCGTCGGACTTCAGCGTCTTCAGAGTGCGCACGATCGCGTCGAACGCCTCCCAGCTGCGCACGGCCCGGCCGGTACCGCCGTAGACGACGAGGTCGTCGGGGCGTTCGGCGACCTCGGGGTCGAGGTTGTTCATCAGCATCCGCAACGCGCCCTCTTGTTGCCAGCCCAGAGCGCTCAGCTCGCTGCCGTGTGCGGCGGAGACGGGACGCGGGCCGGATCCTGGCGGAGTGGAAGCGTCGGTCATGGGTTTTTCTCCTCGAAATGACGAATGTGTGCCGGGTCACTGAAAATCAGGATTTAGGTGTATAGTCCTGTATATACAACCACCTGTCAAGCGTCCTCAGCGGAAGCGGTGGCTTTCCGTTCGGAAGGTAGTGACATGAAGGCAACGTCGATGGCTCCGGAGCGAGATTCGAATGCGGGGGTGCGGCACGAGCGACCCGGTAGCGACTGGGACGACCGCTTCCTCGCCACCCCGATCGCGCGCGACCTGGCCTGCCACTACATATCGGCCATACCAGAAGGCTATAAGCAGGACGTCGATCCGGGTAGCGCCCCGAACGACATCGCCCGCCTGGAACGTCTCGGCCGCGACGTCATCGATCTGGCGCTGGAACGCAGCCCCGGATCGTCCGCGGAATGGCGGCTGACGCTCTACCTCGGCGGCCGTTCGGCCTCGCTGAGCGAGGTGTTGCCGATTCTGCAGAGCCTCGGTGTCGAGGTGCTCGACGAGCGTCCGTACGTCATTGCCAATACCGGCGGCATCGATGGCAGGATCTATCGGTTCTCGCTGCGCTACCCCGAGCAGATGCTGCCGCCGCAACTCGACGACGCCGCATTCGCCCGCCGCTTCACCGATACCTGCGCCGCCATCTGGCATGGCCGGGCGGAGGCGGACCGGTTCAACGAGTTGGTACCCCGCGCAGGACTGGATCATCGACAGGTCACCGTGCTGCGCGCCTACGCGAACTACCTCCGGCAGGGTGAATTCCCGTACAGCAGAGCCCATATCGCGAGCGTTCTCGGTGAACACCCCGGGCTCACCGGCGGTTTGCTCGAGTTGTTCGAGGCCCGATTCGATCCTTACGCACGCGCGTCCGCCGCCGATCCGCTGCTCGAACTGCTGGAGGACGGTATTGCCGCGGTTCCTGGCCTGGACGCCGACCGCATTCTGCGGGGATACCTCAGCGTCATCCGGGCGACATTGCGCACCAACCACTACGTCCACGCGGAACCCGATGCCTGGACCTGCCTGTCCTTCAAGTTCGATCCGCAGCGGATTCCGGAACTGCCGGCGCCGCGACCGCGTTTCGAGATCTACGCCTATTCGCCGCGTGTCGAGGGAGTCCACATGCGGTTCGGCACCGTCGCCCGCGGCGGGCTGCGCTGGTCGGATCGCAAGGAGGACTTCCGCACCGAGGTGCTCGGCTTGGCGAAGGCGCAGGCGGTGAAGAACGCCGTCATCGTTCCCGCGGGCGCCAAGGGTGGTTTCGTGGTGAAACGCCCGCCGGCCCCCACCGGTGACCCGGCGGCCGATCGGGAAGAAGTACGGGCCGAAGGGGTTCGGTGCTATCGCTCGTTCATCGCCGGGCTGCTCGACCTCACCGACAACCTGGACCTGACCACCGGCGCGGTGATCGTGCCCCCGAACGTCCGCCGCCATGACGGCGACGACACCTACCTGGTGGTCGCCGCCGACAAGGGCACAGCGACCTTCTCCGATATCGCCAACGATGTCGCGGCACGGTACGGGTTCTGGCTCGGCGACGCCTTCGCCTCCGGCGGTTCGGTCGGCTACGACCACAAGGCCCTCGGTATCACCGCACGTGGCGCGTGGGAGAGCGTGAAACGGCATTTCCGGGAACTCGGCGTCGACACCCGCTCCGAGGATTTCACCGTGGCCGGTGTCGGCGATATGAGCGGTGATGTCTTCGGCAACGGCATGCTCGCATCCAGGCATATCCGGCTGGTCGCGGCATTCGACCACCGCCACATTTTCCTCGATCCGAACCCCGACCCGGCGCTCTCCTTCACCGAACGATCGCGCCTGTTCGAGAAGCCGCGATCGTCGTGGGCGGATTACGCACCCGAGCTGATCAGCAAGGGCGGCGGAGTCTGGGAACGCACCAGCAAGGCCGTGCCGATCAGCGACGAGGTCCGAGCCGCGCTCGGGTTACCCGATGACATCACCCGGATGACTCCGCCCGAGCTCGTGCGCGCGATCCTGCGGGCACCGGTCGACCTGCTCTGGAACGGCGGCATCGGCACCTACGTCAAGGCGAGCACCGAAACCCATCTGGATGTCGGCGACAAGAACAACGACGCCGTCCGAGTCGATGGCGCCGAGGTCCGTGCCCGGATCGTCGGTGAGGGTGGCAATCTCGGCTTCACCCAGCGTGGCCGGATCGAATACGCCCAGGCAGGCGGCCGGATCAACACCGACGCACTGGACAATTCGGCAGGCGTCGACTGCTCCGACCACGAAGTCAATATCAAGATCCTGCTCGACGCCCTTGTCGGTTCTGGCAGGCTCGCCACCGCCGAACGCAATGATCTGCTGGCTGCGATGGCAACGGAGGTGTCCCGGCTCGTCCTGGCCGACAACACATCCCAGAACCAGCTCATGGGCACGAGCCGAGCGAGGGCAGCGGCGTCGATCGCCGTGCACGGCAGGCTCATCCAGCATCTAGAGGCGACTACCGGACTGGACCGCGAACTGGAAGTGCTGCCGAGCAAGAAGGAGATCGGTGCCAGGCAACGCGGCGGCCAGGCGCTCACCTCACCCGAGCTCGCCACGCTGCTCGCGCACGTGAAACTGGGAATTCAGGCCGATCTGCTCGCAGGCGACCTGCCCGACAGCCCCGCTTTCGCCGACGACCTCGCCCACTACTTCCCGCGGCAGCTGCGCGAGGAGTACGGCGACGCGATCGCCGATCACCCGCTGCGCCGCGAGATCGTGGCAACCGTCCTGACCAACAACGTCGTCGACAACGGCGGCATCACATACGCCTACCGGCTCTCCGAGGAATCCGGCGCGAGCAACGCCGACGCCGTGCGCGCCTTCGCGGTGGTCGCTGCGGTGTTCGACCTGCCGACGTTGTGGCGCGATATTCGTGGCAGTGGGCTGAGTGCCGAACTCGCCGACGAACTGATCGTGCTCAGCCGCAGGCTGCTCGACCGTGCGTCGCGGTGGATGCTCACCCAGCGTCCGCAACCGCTGGCAGTCGGCGCCGAAATCCGGCGCTTCCGTAGCCAGATCGCGGAACTGACCCCGCACGTCGCGGGCTGGTTGTCCGGTAGCGACGCAGCCGATCTGCACGCTCGCACCACGGCGTTGACCGACCGCGGGGTACCCGAGGAACTCGCCGCACGAGTGTCGTTGCTGCTGGACCAGTTCGCGCTGCTCGACATCGTCGAGGTCGCCGAGATCTCCGGCCGCCAACCCGCATCGGTGGCCGAGGTGTACTACCTGCTCGGACAACGGCTCGGGGTGGTGCCGCAGCTGGTTGCGGTATCGCGGCTCGAACGCGGCACCAAATGGAATGCCCTGGCGAGGGTCGCGCTGCGGGACGAGCTGTACGCCACGATCAGGGCGCTGTGCCAGGACGTGCTGGTCGACGGCGAGCCCGGCGAGCGCGCCGAGGACGTCATCGGCGGCTGGGAGCACCGCAGCGCGGCCCGGCTCGACCGCACGCAACGTATCCTCGGGGCAATCTCGGAATCGGGCGACCGGGATCTTGCGGCCCTGTCGGTCGCGACCAGGCAGCTACGGGCGCTGGCGCGATGACAACGGCCGGTGCGAAGCCCCATGAAGCAAGGGAACGGATGTCGGTGGTGGCGATCGAAGTAGTCGACACGGAGCTGGCCGCGCTCTACGGCGGACTCGGCACCGAGTTCGCCGCATATGAGCGCGTCAAGCAGCTGATCGTGTCGCAGATCAAGGTCGGCCGGTGGCAGGAGGGCGATCAGATCCCCTCGGAGAACCAGCTGGTGAACGCGTTGGGCCTGTCCCGGATGACGATCAACCGCGCACTGCGCGACCTCACGGCCGAAGGCGTGCTGAACCGGGTGATGGGCGTTGGTACCTTCGTCGCCCCGACCAAGGCGGCGTCACCGCTGTTCGAGGTCAAGAACATCGCCGACGAGATCTCCCAGCGCGGTCACCGCCACCGCACCGAGGTCGTGTTCGTCCGCGCGGAGGAGGCCGAGGCCGGACATCCCGTGCTCGGTAACGACCTGGGCGGGAAGGTCTTTCATTCGCTGATCGTGCACTTCGAGGACGATGTCCCGATCCAGGTGGAGGACCGCTACGTCAACCCGGCCGAGGCGCCGCAGTACCTCGACCAGGACTTCACCGCCATGACCCCCAATACCTATCTCAGCGAGGTGGCACCGCTCGAACGCGGCGAACACGTCGTCGAGGCGGTGCTGGCCAGTGCGGAGGAATGTCGTCTGCTGGGTGTCGCGCGGTCCGAGCCTTGCTTGCTGATCCGCCGTCGCACGTGGTCGCACAGCGGATTGGTCAGTGCGGCGCGGTTGATACATCCGGGGTCACGGAGCCGGTTGGAAGGCAGTTTCGGGAGCGGGCAAAGCTGAGTCGCGCCGGGCGATCTCGTCCGTGGGTTCGGGCACCCGTAGTACCGCGGCTCCGCGCCTGATCACCGAGCTGCCGGAATGCGTAGCCGTGGTGCGACCTGGTGGCGGCACAGTGAGGCCGATGAGCTCGCCGGCCGCCCCGGTGTCAATGACAGGTTCGATGTCGTTGCCGGCCGATCTTCGTTCAATCGTGATGCAGCGATTCGGAAATCCGGTCGGCCGCCGCAATGGGATCTTCGTGTTCCCAAACCCGGATGACCTGCCAGCCTGCCGCGGTGAGCGCCGCGTCGGTGGCGCGATCGCGGGCGACATTTCCCGCCAGCTTCTCGGCCCACCATTCGGCATTGTTCTTCGGGTAGGTGGCGTGTTGCGGGCAGCTGTGCCAGAAGCATCCGTCCACATAGATGGCGACGCGCAGGCGCGGGAAGACCACGTCGGCGCGGCGGCGTTGACCGCGGATGGGCGCGCGATCGACGAAGTAGCGCAGCCCGCGGCGGTGCAGTTCCTGACGCAGCGCGAGTTCGGGCTTGGTGCCCGCGCGCCGCTGCCGGGACATGCGGGAACTCGTCGCGGGATCTGTGGGTGGACGTCGGCTGGTCACGATGTGCCAACGCGCGGCCGGGCGATCACGCCGCCCAGCCACCCATGCGGTCGAGATGCGATTCCATATCGTCGAGAAAGCCCGGCGGGAACCGCAGGCTGCCCATCGCGGTGCGGCGCAGGAAACCGGCGGTGGCGCGGGCCGAGAGCAGGCGGGAGTCGGTGAGGAAGTTCTTCAGGTCTTCGTACGGCTCGTGCACGGGCCATGTCGAGACGGGGACCTCGAAGGCGGCGCCGTTCCGGCCCCACGCCGCCACCGGCCACGGCTTGCCAGGTGGCAGCGGGCGATCACCGGGCAGCGGCTCGAGCGGCGTGGCGAGCCGTGCGCCCACCCATGACGCCATCCGGACACTGACCGCATTGCCGACCAGTTTCCAGCGGTGGCCCTGCCGGATACCGGGCACCTCGGTGGCGGGCGCGGTCCAGTCGGGATCGAAGCCCTGCAACATTTCCCCGTCGACGATGCCCGGCGTGACGATCTCCCCGGACGGCAACCGGACGGCGGGCGGGCTGGCGATACCGAGACCGGAACCGCCTTTGAGCGTCGGCACCGCGTTCACCGCCCAGCCGAGTCCACGCACACCCTCGGTCCAGTAGAAGCCGCACGGATCGCTGGCCGCGTCGCCGACGGCGCGTGCGCCCGCGTCCTCACCGAACAGCACCCCGCGCGGGTCCTCGGTGCGGGAGGCGAGCATGAGCACCCGGTTCCGGCGCTGCGGCAGCCCGAACGCGCGCGCGTCGACCACCCGGTAGGCCCAGGTGTAGCCGAGTTCCTCGAGCGCAGCGGTGATATGCCGCATGGCCGCACCACGCCCGAGTTGCAGCATGAACGGGACGTTTTCGATCAACAGCCAACGCGGCCCGCGTTTGCGTCGCACCAGCCGGAAAACTTCGTCCACCAGGCCGGACCTGTCTCCGGTGATGCCTGCGGTTCGTCCCGCCTGCGAGAGGTCCTGGCAGGGAAATCCGGCAGCGACCAATTCTGTTCCGGCGGGAATCGCGCGCAGCCGGGTGATGTCGGCCTGTAGTGGGATATCCGGGAACCGGGCCGCAAGCACTCCCTGCGCGCCCGGGTCGATCTCGCACAGCAGCTCGGTCTGCCAGCCGTGTTCGGCCAGGCCGAGTTCGAGCCCGCCGATCCCGGCGAACAGCCCGACCATCCGCGCGCCCGTCAACGAACGTCCTCTCGGTGTTGGTTTTGCGTCGCCTGCGGCGCCGCGTGTTCGCGGCCCCTTGGTGTCTCGCGTCTCCGCTACCACTGCTTGCCTTCGGCTTGCGCAGCGGCAGCGGAGACGCGAGACGGGCCGCGAACTCGGATGCTCGGTCTCGCTTCGCTCGAAAATTGAGGTTGGACCGGTCATTGTATTCCGGGTGCGAAAAGACTTGGAGCGGCGCTTCGCCGCAGTCGCGCATGTCGGCTGCGGTGATCTGGACGGTTGAGGCCGCCCGGGGTGCGCCGCAGTATCGGGGGCGAAGGGCTCAGAGCCGTACTTCGCCGGTGCAGTCGAATTCGCGCACGTCGGCGGCGGTGATCTGGACGTCGAGTTCGCCCGAGGTGCCCTCACCGCGGAACACCTCGACCGCGGCTCGGCTGGTCCAGCGTTCGTAGACATTGACGCGGTCCGGTTCCACCAGATCCGCGCCGAGAGTGAAATCCAGACAGCCGGGCGCTTCCCGCGCCTGCTCGACGACCTCGCGGCACGCCTCGAGATAGCGGTCGCGTTCGGTGACTCGGAGATATCCGGCGACGATCAGCACACTCGGAGTCTATGACCGGTCGCGGCGGTGCGGGCGGGAAGAAAATCGGTTGGCTGTTCGTTGTCGCGATGCCAGGCTAGATGGACCCGTTTGTTGTCATACCCCGCTGCGATCATCGAAGGCGTCGCCGGAATCGGGGTGCGGATCACCGGAGACGTCGCTGAACCGAAGGGGGAGATTTGTCCGTCATATTGGACGTGCCTTCCGCTGAAGCGGAGGCCGACAGACCACAGCCGTCGGCGCCTACGCCCGGGCGGTTGACATCGCTGCGCCGGTTCTGGCCGTACCTGCGGCCGTACCGATTCGAATTGACCGCGGCCACAGCGCTATCGGTCGCGGCAATGCTCACCGCCGTCTTCACCCCGCTGGTGATCGCGCGGATCGTCGACGGACCGATCGCGCGCGGTGATCTCAGCGGCATCGTCGCCCCGGTGCTCGCGGTGCTCGCCCTAGGTGTGATCGAGGCGGTCGGGGTGTGGGGCAGGCGCTGGCTGCTGGCCAAGCCCGCCACTCAATTCGAGATCACCATGCGGGCCAAGATCTTTCGTGAACTCCAGGCGTTGGCGATCGGGCGCCATGATTCCTGGGAATCGGGCCAGCTGCTGTCGCGCGCCGTCGACGACCTGGCCACGGTGCGCAGATTCATCGGGTTCGCCGGTCCGGTGCTGGTGATCCACGCCGTGGTGATCCCTGTCGGATTGGCCGTGCTGGTCGCGATGAGCTGGCAGATCGGACTGATCTTCGCCGCCGCCGCACTGCCGTTGACGATCATCTGCACCCGCTTCGTCCGGCGCTACGGTGTGGCCTCACGGCGCTCGCAGGACCAGTCGGGCGATCTGGCCACCACCGCAGAGGAGTCCGCGCAGGGTATCCGGGTGCTCAAGGCCTTCGGCCGCGGCAGCTATTTCGGTGGCCATTTCACCGCGCAGGCCCGCGAACTCCAGCGCACCGAGATGTACAAGGTGCGCCTCGACGCCACGCTGTGGTCGGCGATGGTGGTGCTGTCGGAGTCGATCCTGGTGTTCGCGCTCGGATTCGGCGCGTACGCGGTGGTCAGCGGAACGATGACGCTCGGCGCCGTTGTCGGTGCGATCACCCTGGCGACCTTCCTGCAATGGCCCATCATCTGGACCGGCTTCCTGCTGGCCGAACTGAACGACGCCGGCACCGCCGCCGACCGGTACTGGGAGATCATCGACACTCCCACCGACATCACCGATCCGGCCGATCCGGTGTCGCTGCCGGAGCGGGTCATCGGTGAACTACGTCTCGACGGGGTACGTTTCGCCTTCCCCGAGGCCGAAGACGATGTGCTGCGCGATATTTCACTGACGGTTCGCCCTGGGGAGACAGTCGCGTTGGTCGGCGCCACGGGCAGCGGTAAGACCGCCCTGCTCAACCTGATTCCCCGCCTCTACGACGTCACCGGCGGTGCCGTCACCATCGACGGTATCGATATCGCCGCACTGCGAGTGCGCGATCTGCGGTCGCTGGTGTCGGTGGCGTTCGAGGATCCGGTGCTGTTCTCGGCGAGCGTGCGCGAGAACGTCGCGCTCGGCGATCCCGACGCCTCCGACGCCGATGTGCGGCGGGCGCTGGAGATCGCGCAGGCCATGGATTTCGTGGAAAACCTGCCCTGGGGACTGGACACCAGGATCGGTGAGCAGGGGCTGAGCCTGTCCGGTGGGCAGCGGCAGCGGCTGGCATTGGCCCGTGCGGTGCTCACCCGGGCCGGTCGGGAAGGCCGCGCCCGCATCGTCGTGCTGGACGATCCGCTGTCGGCGCTCGATGTGCAGACCGAGGAGAAGGTGCAGGAACGACTGCGCACCGCACTCGCCGGAGCCACCACACTGCTGGTCGCGCACCGTCCCTCGACCGCAGCCCTCGCCGATCGCGTCGCGCTACTGGCCGACGGCCGAATCGTCGCCGAGGGCACCCACGACCAATTGCTGCGCACCAGCAGCCGCTACCGCGAACTGATGGGAGGTGAATCATGAGCGTCGACGCTGAGCGGGATCCGACCGACGCCGACTTACGGATCTCGTCGAGTTCCGATGGCGCCGATGCGGGTGTCGGACAGGATGCTCGCACGAGTGTGGCCGTCGCCGAGCGTGCCGACGAGGCCGCTGATTGGCGCGGTATCGCCAGCGAGGACAAGGAGGTCACCGAGACCGGAAACCTGGTGCTCGCGGCCCGGTCGCGGCGGCTGCTGGCCGAATTGGTTCGTCCGTATCGCAGGCTCGCGGCGCTCGCCCTCGCCATCATCATCGTCGACAACGCGGCAACGGTGGCGGGGCCGTTATTCGTCGCTTACGGACTCGACCGTGGCATCTCAGAAGGACGCGTGGGCAACTGGGCTCCGCTGATGTGGGCTGTCGGCGGGTACTTCGGCGCCGCGCTGCTCGGCGGGCTCACCACTTTCTGCTTCGTTCGCGTCGCGGGCAGGCTGAGTCAGAACGTGCTGTTCGATCTGCGGGTCCGGGCGTTCGCTCACGTCCAGAGCCTCGATGTCGGATTTCACGAGAAGTACACCTCCGGAAAGGTCGTCGCCCGGCTCACCGGCGATATCGAAACGCTGCAGGAGCTGTTGGAAGGCGCCCTCAACGAGGCATTGAGCGCGATCCTGTCGGTGCTCACCATCGCGGTGCTGCTTGTCTACCTGGATCTGACCCTTGCCGCGGTCGTGTTCGCGGGTTTCGTCCCGCTGTTCCTGGTCACCCGGTGGGCCCAGCGCAGGCAGCGTGCCGGTTACCGTCGCACCCGCGGCGCGATCGCCGCAGTGGTGGTGCAGTTCGTCGAGTCGATGGGCGGGATGCGTGCGGTGCAGGCCTTCCGCCGCGAGGAACGCAACGAATCGGTGCTCGCCATGGAGGACGCCGCCTACCGCGAGGCCAATGTCACCGCGGTGCGAGGTATGGGCGAATACGCCGGACTCACCCGTCTGCTCGGCAACCTCACCACCGTCGTGGTGATCATCGTCGGCGCCTGGCAGGTCATCGAGGGCAACCTCGCCGTCGGCGTACTTGCCGCCTACCTGCTGTATCTGAAGAACTTCTACGGCCCCCTCGACGAGCTCGCCCAGGTCTTCAACTCCTACCAGTCCGCGGCTGCCGCGCTGGAGAAGATCTCGGGTGTGCTGGAAGAGCGGCCCGCGGTGGTCGAGCCGAGCGATTCGGTTCCGCTCGGCAAGGTCGCCGGTGGGATGCGGTTGGACCGCGTCTGGTTCGACTATTCGGCACGTCCGGGTGGAACGGACTCAGGAGGAGCCGCCGAACAGGGCACGGATGTTGCCGACCGGCGGAAGCACGTTGCCGGCCTGGAGACGGTCGCGTTCGACGACAGTACGGGTGCCACCGATCGGGTGGGTGGCGATGCCGAAAGCGCCACGTTCGCCGGTTCGCCGCGCGGTCCGGTGTTGCCCGAGTTGACCCTGGATATCCCCGCAGGCCAGGTCGTGGCTCTGGTCGGCCCCACAGGCGCGGGCAAATCCACGCTGGCCAAGCTGCTGACCCGGTTCTACGACCCGTCCGGCGGCGTCGTGACGCTCGACGGCATCGACCTGCGCCGGATCTCCGACGCCGATTTGCGCCGCCACGTCGTCATGGTGACTCAGGAGGCGTATCTGTTCTCCGGATCGGTCGCCGACAACATCCGGTTGGGCAGGCCAGAGGCCACCGACGCCGAGGTGCACGACGCGGCCCGTGCTGTCGGCCTGTACGAGTTCGTCATGGCCCTGCCGGAGGGTTTCGACACCGATGTGCGCAGACGCGGCGGCAGGCTCTCGGCCGGGCAGCGGCAGCTGGTTGCGTTCGCGCGGGTGTTCCTGGCCGACCCGGCGGTGATCGTGCTGGACGAGGCCACCTCCAGCCTCGACATTCCCAGCGAACGCCTGGTGCAGGATGCCCTCGAGACGGTGCTGCGCGATCGCACCGCGGTGATCATCGCGCATCGGCTGTCCACGGTGTCCATCGCGGACCGGGTGCTGGTGCTCGAGGCGGGCCGCATCGTTGAGGACGGCGCGCCGCGGGCACTGATCGCGGGTAACGGGCGCTTCGCCGGTCTGCACGCGGCATGGCGCGAGTCGCTGGTGTGATGCGGTCATGACGGTGTTGTCGCTTACGGTAGATACGTGACGCACGCGACCGACGCAGCATCAGGCCACGAGAGCCCGTCGCCCTCCCGCTGGCCCGCGGTCCTCACCTGGCGCGCGCACGACGCGACACGGATGGAATCGGTGCGCGTAACGGTCAACGGCAACCGGATCCGTGCCACCGGCCGCATCATCGGCGGCACCGGCGCCGAGCATCCGGCATTCAGTGCCTCCTACGACCTGGTCACCGACGAGAACGGCGCCACCAAGCGCCTGTCGCTGCGCAGCACCACCGCGGCGGGGGAGCGGCACGCCTCGATCTCGCGGGACGAGGAGAACTACTGGCTGATCGACGCCACCGGAACCCACATCCGCTCCACCTTCGGCGGCGCACTCGATGTGGACGTGGTGCTCAGCCCGTTCTTCAACACACTGCCCATCCGCCGCTTCAGCCTCCAGCACGCGGTGGAGGACGTCCAGGTCCCGGTCGTCTACGTCCGGCTGCCGGAGCTGACCGTCCAGGAAGCCAGCCTCACCTACAGCAGTGCCAGCGACGGCATCAGCGTCCTCTCCCCGGTCTCCAGTGCGACGGTCACCGTCGATCCGGACGGCTTCCTGCTCGACTACCCGGGCTTGGCCGAACGCATCTGAGCGACACATCGGGGTTGCCGGGTATGCCGAGTGCCCGGATATCGGCTCGGTAGCCGGGGTGGCCCACCGGGCTCCGAGCAATGGGCCCACAGTGTCCGAGCCGGGCGCGTCGACCCGGTTCCACACAACGTCGCGGCCGGCCGCACATCCGGTGCCCTCAACCGAGCTGGGTGATCACCCCGCCGTGCCGGCCGGCCTCCCGCAACCGCTCCAGCCAGTCGTGGTCACCAGGCCGGATACCGGTGATCTCCCAGCGCTCGGCGGTCTCGTACCGCTGCCGCGCGTCGTGTCCTGCCTCGGCGAGATCGGCGAGTGAACCGTCCTGCGCCAGTATGTCGCGGGCGGCGTTCAGCACGGCCAGCGATTCGTCGAGCACCTCGAGCAGGGCTGTGGCGTTGGGTTCGCAGATGGCGCGCACCAGGTCGGGGGCGGTGGCTGCGACGCGGGTGCCGTCCCGGAACGAGCCCGCGGCCAGACCGAGCGCCAGTTCACCACCGCCCGCGCCGGCCAGCGCCAGGGCTTCGGCCAGCACATGCGGCAGGTGCGAGATGCGGGCCACCGCGCGGTCGTGTTCGTCGGATACGACCGGAACGACCACCGAGCCGCAGGCCAGCGCCAGCCGAACCACCCGCGTCCACGGCTGCGGGTGCGTACCCGCGTCGACGCCGACCGCCCAGGCCGCGCCGTGGAACAGCGTGGGATCAGTTGCCGCCCAGCCGGACTGCGAGGTGCCCGTCATCGGGTGACCGCCGACGAATCGCGCGCCGAGCCCATGTCGCTTGACCGCCGCCGCGACCGGCGCTTTCACGCTCACCACATCGGTCAACGCGCACTCCGGTGCGAATAAGGCGACCGCGGACAGTATCTGATCCACCGCGGGCATCGGCACCGCGACCACGATCAGCGCATCGGTTTCGGCGGCCCGGGTCAGTACGGCGGCAAGGTCGCCGGTGACGTCGAATCCGTCCGCGCGGGCTGCCTCGGCACCGGCCTCGGACCGGTTGTACCCCCACGCTCGGAATCCGGCTCCGACCGCCGCGCGCAGCAGCGATCCGCCGATCAATCCGGTCCCGAGAACGCATACGGGCGCTTGCTGATCACCAGTCACCGGAACAGATTCGCATACGACTTCAACATTTGACCTCGAGCCGACTACCGTTGCGGCCATGGCAGCACAGCGCTCGGGCGGGAACAGGCCGGCGTCGGACGATTTCGACGACGTGGAAGGTTTCGCGGTAGCCGTTGTCCGTGAAGACGGCACGTGGCGGTGTAGTCCGCTGAGCTCGGCCGCGCTCACCAGCCTGGCCGCAGCCGAGGACGAACTGAAGGCATTGCGCAGCTCGGGCGCGGTGTTCGGCCTGCTCGACGTCGACGACGAGTTCTTCATCGTGGTGCGCCCGGCCCCCAGCGGCACCCGGCTGCTGGTGTCGGACGCGACCGCCGCGATCGATTACGACATCGCAGCCGACGTGCTCGAAGCGCTGAACGTGGAGATCCCCGATATCGATCCGGACGAATTGGACGATGTGGACCCCTGGGAGGAGGGCGATCTCGGTGTGCTCGCCGACCTCGGCCTACCCGAACCGGTCTTCAGCGTCATCCTCGCCGAAACCGATCTCTACCCCGACGAGCAACTCGGCATGATCGCCCAGCGTCTCGGCTTCGCCAACGAGCTGTCGGCCGTGCTGGACAAACTGCCGCGCTGACGTGACGGAAGGGCCGTTCGGTTCAGGATCCACCGGTGTTCGGCCATCCGACGCCGACATGGTCCGCGCCGCCGTCGAAGCCGCCCGCGCCGCCGATCCACGTGACGTCCCGGTGGGTGCGGTCGTCTTCGATGCCGACGGCCGCGAACTGGCCCGCGCGGCGAACGCACGGGAGGCGCTGGGAGATCCCACCGCACACGCCGAGGTCCTGGCGCTGCGCCGGGCCGCGCAGATCCATGGTGATGGCTGGCGGCTGGAAGGCGCCACCCTCGCCGTCACTCTCGAACCGTGCACCATGTGCGCGGGCGCCCTGGTGTTGGCGAGGGTCGGCCGCCTGATCTTCGGCGCCTGGGAACCCAAGACCGGCGCGGTCGGCTCCCTCTGGGACGTGGTCCGCGACCGCCGCCTCAACCACCGCCCCGAAGTTCGCGGCGGCATCCTCGAACCCGAGTGTGCCGCCCTCCTCGACGACTTCTTCCACTCCCAGCGCTGACCCACCCCGCCCTGACCTGCCGATTTAGCGATCAGCCGCGATTCCGGTAGCCTAGTCGGCGGTGGCGTGTCCGAGCGGCCTAAGGAGCACGCCTCGAAAGCGTGTGAGGGGTAACCCCCCTCCGAGGGTTCAAATCCCTCCGCCACCGCCACAAAGCCCCTCGCCTGCGCACTCAGGCGAGGGGCTTTTTTTGCGTGATCGTCCGTGGGCCGGGGTCCTCAGCAGGCGATGACGATCACCGTGTCGTCGTCCGACCGGTAGACGATCCGGTGTTCGTGATCGATTCGGCGTGACCACCATCCGTCCAGGTTCTGCCGCAGTGGTTCAGGTGTGCCGGTGCCCGCGGCATTGCCGTTGTGCCGGATGTCGTCGATCAACCGGTTCAATTTCCTGAACGTCGCGTGGTCGGTGTGCTGCCAGTAGAGGTAGTCGGTCCACCCGGTGTCGGTGAAGGTGAGCGTGCGGTTCACAGGTTGTCCTCGGCTACCGTGTCGGGATCAACGAGCTCACGTTCGGTGGCCTGTCCGGCCTCGGCCTGTGCGATGCCCATGGCCAGCCATGCGGCGTTGGCCGGATCGGCGAGCAGATAGGCGGTCTCGGTCATCGCCTCCCACTCACGCAACGATATGACCACGGCGGCTTCCTTACCGCCACTGCGAGTGATCACCACTTGGTCGTTGTCCTCTGTGGCGGCATCCAGTACGGCCGCGAAATTGTTGTGTGCATCGGTGGCGTGCATCGCGCGCATCTCGATTCATCTCCTCAAATCTGAACCCCACGGCAAGTGGCGATCCTGTACGTGAAGGGTCGGTGGCCGAGGCACACCGCTCACGGACCAGGCGGGCCGACGGCGAGTTGTTCGGACACCCGGCGCCGCCGGAAACTCCGTGGTGTTTCGCCGTACTCGGATTTGAACGCCGTCGAGAATCCGGCGTTGGTGAATCCGCAGCGCGCGGCCACCTCTCCGATGGACAGCGGGCCCGGACGCGCCAGCAGATCGCGGGCGGCGCGCAGTGCTTCTGTCCGCCGCAGGTCTCGATAGGTTATTCCCATCTGGTGCAGGACCGACCGCAGCTGGCGGGGTGACCAGCCGAGCGCACGGGCGACCGCGGGCAGCCGCACATCACCCGAGCCGAGGTTCGTTCGCACGAATGCTCGGATGGTATCGACGGTTTCGGCCACATGGGCCTGTTGTGGCCCGATATCGCCGATGAGCATCAAGCACAGCAGTTCGGTGACCCGATCGCAGATGGCGTCGAATTCCAGCGTCGTGAGGTCCGATTGTCCGGCGAGGGTGGTGCTGAGCATGCTCAGCACCACCCTCCCAAGACCCGATGACATGTCGAGCATCGTCTGCGAACTGCCTCCGGCGGGCAGTCGTCGTTCGAGCTGCGCGCGGGGTAGCAGGAGCGCGTGGGCCGTCGAGCCGGGTAGCAGTACCCGGCAGGTCCGGTCCAGCTCGAGGACGAACCCGTGGCGGGGCGGTACCCGGGTGAGCCGGTCGGGCTGTTGGATGACGTATTCGCCATGTTCCGGGAACACGATCCAGCAATGATCGGTCGGGCCGCGCTGAACATGTGAGCGGCTGCGGTTCATCAGGTGGTCGCCGCGCTGCTGTGCGCGCAACAGGGTGTAGCCCGAGGACTCCTGAACCGTGATCCGGGCCCACCAGTCGGCCGGATCACGGTACCGGTGTTCCGCGGTCAGGAAATGGTCGGTGACCTCGGTCCACACCGCTGTGCTTGTTACGGTCAGCTCGGAATACCGCATGAGGGAAACTCGGTCGCTCTGATCTTGATCTCCACGTATCCGCTCAGCGGTGGTCAGACAGCATTCTTGCAGCTTCCCGCCCGTGGGCGGCCTCGCTCAGCTGATGGCTTGGAGCTCGACCGGCACGCAGAGTGGGCCGTTGGTCATGAACTGCGGGGCGTACGGGATCTCGGCCGGATCGCATGCGAGCCGCAGGTGCGGGAACCGCCCGAACAGGGTGGACAGCGCGACGCGAGATTCCAGCCGGGCCAGATGTGCACCGAGGCAGAAATGCGGACCGCGCCCGAATCCCAGCTGATCCGAGTGATCGCGATCGATATCGAAGACATCGGCGTCCGGGTACTTCGCCGGATCGCGTCCCACGCCGGCGAACCAGCCCACGATCGCGCCGGCGGGGATATCGACACCGGCGATCTGAACATCCTGCAGGGCATAGCGATTGAACATGGCGCAGGCCGCGTTCCGGTAGCGCAAGGTCTCCTCGACGACATCGGCCCAACGGTCACCGGCCCGGGCCGCCGCGAGCTGCTCGGGATAGGTGTAGAGCGCCACTACCGCATTGCCGAGCAGATGCATGGTGGTCTCGTGTCCGGCCACGATGATGATCCACAGCATTTCGACCAGCTCGGCGTCGGCGATTCCGTGTTCGGGCTGGGCCTGCACCAGATCCGAGGTCAGGTCGTCACCGGGGTTGCGGTGTTTGTCGGCGACCAGCTCGGTCAGATAGCCGACCATCTCCTGCATGGCGGCCATGGTCTGCTCGCCGGTGCTGTTGTGCGAGATGAGCGTGGAGGTCCATCCGCGAAACTTCGGCTGGTCGCTGCTGGGTACGCCGAACAGTTCGCAGATCACCCCGACCGGCAGCGGCATGGTGAAGTTCTCGACGAGATCGACCTCGGGCTGGTCGGCGAATCGGTCGATCAGATCGTTGGTGAGCTGCTGGATGCGTGGTTCGAGCTGGGCAACTCGGGCGGGCGTGAACGCGCGAGCGATGGCCCGGCGCATCCGCATATGGTCGGCGCCGTCCTTGTTGAGCAGGTGATCGGCGTCGGTCAGCACGCGCAGCGGCCAGTCGGCCGGAACAGTTCCGTCGTGCATTGCCGGGCAGTTCTTCGTACTCTTGCTGAACATCGTGCCGTCGCCGGCGAGTACCTCACCGACGGCCTGATGGCTGACCGCCATCCAAGCCTTGACGCCACCCGGCAGTTCATAGGGCACGATAGGCCCGGTCCGGATCATCCGATCGAAGGTGTCGATCACTGGTTCTCCAGCGGTGGGCAGCTGAATGAGGGACTCGGTCATGCGGTTCTCCGGTGCGTTGATCGGCCTCTGACAGTGCGCGTTCGATAAGCGCTTGAAGAGTGTGGACCCCTGTCGGTGGCCGGAACGACTCGATCGAGATTCTGTGCCCCGCAGCGAAATCCATCGGTGCGAAATCCAAAATTCAGGTGTCAGCGGGGTTCACTGCTGTGTGGAAGGGCTCGCAGCCGCGCCTGGAAAGGCCCTCGTGCTCGGGTGGTGGCTCGAGCTCACCGGCGATCCAGCCCCGACAGGCGCCAGGCCAGGCGGCGGCGGACGGCGGGAACTTTGCCGACGAACCGCATGATCGTGTTGCGGAGCGGCCGAACCCGCGCCGAAACGGTGGCGATGTCGGTGAGCCGGCTCGCGATCGAGACCACGCTTTCGGCGGTGCCGCGGCGAGAGACGGCGAGGTCGTCGAGGAGGGTGTCCGGCTCACCTCCGAGCACCCGGGACAGTGCCTCTGCGGAGGTGATCGCGTCTTCGATGCCGAGGTTCATGCCTTGGCCACCGGCCGGTGAGTGCACGTGGCCCGCGTCGCCTGCCAGCAGGACGCGGCCGAGGCGGAAGCTGTCGGCGATGCGGTGGTGGACGCGGAAGCGGGAGCCCCACACCACTTCCTCGACCACGGCGGGGTGGGCTTTCGGGCCGCGTTCGTCCAGGAGTCGCTGCACGAAGGTGATGTCGGGGTCGTGTGGTGCTTCGTCGACGGTGGCGACGATCCGGTACCTGTCGTCCGGCAGTGGTGCGACGACGACCAGGCCTGCGGGGGAGAAGTACAGGATCACCTCGTCCTGCGGGACACCGCCGGACATCCGGACGTCGGCGAGGGTGAACGATTCGGCGTAGGTGCCACCGGTGAATCCGATGCCTGCCTGTTCGCGCACCAGGCTGTGCATGCCGTCGGCGCCGATGAGGTAGCGGGCACGGATCTGATTGCCGTCGTCGAAGGTCGCGGTGACGCAGTCGGAGTCCTGGACGACCGCGGTGACGGTGGCGGGGCGGACCACTTTGCCGTCGAGCTCGGAAAGTCTTGCCAGCAGATACTTTTCGGTGTCGGCCTGGGAGATCATCAGGGTGTAGGGGTAGGCGGTGGGCAGGTCGCTGAACGGGACGCCGATCAGCAACTGGTCACGATCACGGATGGTGAAGGTCGGGGTGTGCAGACCACGGTCGACCAGCGCGGGTGTCACGCCGTAGGGCTCGAGCAGTTCGAGCGTGTGCGGATGCACGACGGCGGCCCGTGAGGTGTTCGCGCCTTCGCTCTGGCTGTCGACGACTACGACATCGTGGCCGAGCTGTTCAAGGACGATCGCTGCGGTCAGGCCGACCGGCCCGGCTCCGACGATCAGAACGTCTGCGATGGAGTTCGTCATTTCGGTACCCCTCAGGAAGTCAACAACTGTTGGCATTCAAGGTAGGGCCGTATTCTGGCGATGTCAACAGTTGTTGGCCTACACTTGTTGATATGAGAAGGTCCTCGGGTGAAACGAAAGCCGTCATCCTCGCCGCGGCCCGTGAACGCTTCGCCGCGGATGGATACGACCGGGCCACCATTCGCGCCATCGCGGCCGAAGCGGGCATCGACCCGGCGATGGTGATGCGCTACTTCGGCAACAAGGAGCGGCTGTTCGCGGCCGCCGCGGAATTCGACCTGGAGCTACCGGATCTGTCGACGGTGCCGCGGGACCTGCTCGGTTCCACCGTTGTCGCGCACTTCCTGGAACGCTGGGAGCGCGACGAAGCCCTGCTGATCCTGCTGCGCGCCGGAGTGACCAATGAGGCCGTCGCCGAACGGATGCGGTCGATCTTCGCCGCACAGCTCGCGCCCGTCGTCGCCCGTGCGGTCGAGGATCCGCGGGACGTGCCGCTGCGGGCCGGGCTGGCAGCCTCGCAGATCCTCGGCATGGCGCTGTGTCGGTTCGTGCTTGCTTTCCCACCGCTGGTGGCGATGAACAGGCAGGAAGTCGTCGCCTGGATCGGGCCTACGCTCCAGCGCTATCTCACCGGGACGCCTGATGCGGCCGCTGCGGAGCTGCTGCCGCCGGGCCCGCCAGCGCGAATTTCGTTCGGCGACTAGACGTCCAACTGATCAGTTCGGCAACCACACCAGGCAGAACGTGTGGCCGACCGGATCGGTGTACACCCGGAAGTTCTCCGCCGCGAGAATGAACTTCGCGCCCGCCTCGAGCACCGCGGGCTCGGCGACGTCGACATCGCTGACCAGAATGTCCAGGTGGAGCTGCTGTGAAGCCTTCGGGTCGGGAAAGCGGGGCGGTTCGTATTCGGGGGCGAGTTGAAACGCCAGTCGGCTACCCTGCGGCTCGACCATCGCGACCCAGGTGTCGTCGCTTTCGCTCTCGATGATCTCCCCACCGAGTAGGTCCAGATAGAACTCCGCGAGTCGACGTGGTTCCGGGCAGTCCAGAACCACCGTCCGCAAGCCGACGACGCCGTGCAATGCCATCCGCGGCCTCCCTTTCGGTCGGGTGATCACCCGACGATTACCCGGCGGTGCGACCGGTAATCGGTCGTCGGCCGGTCGACCCGATGGCGGCGGCGGTCCGGTGACTCCGAGCAGGCTCTTGGCCCTCGCGGTCCCGGGCTGAATACTGGTTCATAGCGTCCGAGTTGATCAGGGCGCGGGCACGCTGCCGAACCTTCGCTCGGTCGGGCCGTACGCCGACCGGGCATCAGTGCCCGGTTCGGCCGCGATGGTGACACAACACCTGCCCGGCTGATAGCCACGGGCCGGGCCGGGTACCCCACCGGTACTCGGAGATGGAAGGAAGCGATTGCCATGCGCGAGCCTTCGATTCGCGCTAGATCATCGCGCGGCTTCGGCGCGAGCTTGTTGAGTTTGCTGTTGATGGTGTGGTTGGTGATCGGTTTCGTCGCGGCTTTCCAGCGCGACTATTTCACCGCAGCCCCGGCCGAATGCCGCGATTTCGCCACCATCGCGTTGACCGTGGTTGCGGGCCCACTCAACTACGCGGGCCTCAATCCGAAGGTCGAGCACTGCACACTGCCAGAACCGAGCCAGTAGTAGCTCGGTGAAGGGATCACCGCTCTCCCCGTTTGAACGGGGGTGCGCGTACGAGCATGCCTAGAGCGAAGGGGGAAACCGATCACGGCGCGGAGATCCGCCCTTTCCAGCGCCCGAGCGTCTCGGCCTGGAACTCCTCGAAGTACCCGCCGTCGATGCTGTCCCGGATCCGGTCGACCAGGCGGATGGTGTAGCGCTCGTTGTGGATCGTGCACAGCGTCGCGGCCAGCATCTCCTTGGCCTTGAACAGGTGGTGCAGGTAGGCGCGGGTGTAGTGGGCGCAGGTGTAGCAGTCGCAGTTCTCGTCGATCGGGGTGAAGTCGCGGCGGAACCGGCTGGTGTTGATATTGAATCGGCCTGCGTCGACATAGATGGCGGCATTGCGGGCCACCCGTGACGGGTTGACGCAGTCGAAGGTATCGGCGCCATTGGCGACCGCGGCGAACACGTCCTCCGGTTCGCTGATGCCGAGCATATGGCGCGGCTTGTGTTCGGGCAGTTCTGCGCTGCACCAGCCGACGATGGTGCCGAGATTGTGTTTCTCCAGCGCGCCGCCGATGCCGTAGCCATCGAACTCGGTGCCGTCCTGACCGCGGATGGTTTCCAGTTCGCGGCAGGCCTTGCGTCGCAGGTCCTCGTACTGCGCGCCCTGGATCACCGCGAACAACGCCTGGTACGGGCGGTGGGTGCGCGCGTGGGTGAGCCGTTCGTGTTCGTCGATGCAGCGCTTGGCCCACTCATGCGTTCGTTGCAGGGATTTCTCCTGATAAGCACGGGTATTGAGCAGGGTGGTCAGCTCGTCGAAGGCGAACATGATGTCGGCGCCGAGCTGATGCTGGATGCCCATCGACACTTCGGGGGTGAAGCGATGACTGGAGCCGTCGAGATGGGAGCGGAAGGTGACGCCGTCGTCGTCGACGGTGGCCAGGCGCTCTTTGCCCTTGGCGATGACGTCGTCACTGCGGACGTCGACGGCCTCCATGGCCAGCACCTTCTTGAACCCGACGCCAAGCGACATCACCTGGAAACCGCCGCTGTCGGTGAACGTCGGTCCAGGCCAGTTCATGAACCGGCCGAGCCCACCGGCCTCGTCGACTATGTCGGAGCCGGGTTGCAGATACAGGTGGTAGGCGTTGGCGAGCAACGCCTGCGCACCGATCTCGCTCATGGTTTCCGGGAGCACGGCCTTGACCGAGGCTTTGGTGCCCACCGGGATGAACGCTGGCGTGGCGATATCGCCGTGCGGTGTGCTGATCACGCCGGTCCGCCCGTACTGCCCATCGAGACGGGTACCGACGGTGAACGAGAAAGCATCGCGGTCAGACACGGGGCCCATCTTCGCAGCAGGCGCGGTGCGTCCACACAGCCGGGACCGTGGCGACGCGCGCTCGCACATCGTGCCGGCTAGGCCTCCGCTGCCGCGGCCGCGAACTGCGCGCTGTAGAGCCGGTAGTACGCGCCACGGTTCTCCAGCAGCCGTTCATGACTACCGAGCTCGACGATCTGCCCCTTCTCCATCACCACGATCACATCGGCGTCGCGGATGGTCGACAGCCGGTGTGCGATGACGAAGCTGGTGCGGTCGCGGCGCAGTGCGGAGGTCGCATGCTGCACCAACAGTTCAGTGCGGGTGTCGACGGAGCTGGTGGCCTCGTCCAGGATCAGGATCGACGGCTTGGCCAGGAACGCCCGCGCGATGGTGATGAGCTGTTTCTCACCGGCGCTGACCCCGGTGCCCTCCTCGTCGATGACGGTGTCGTAGCCGTCGGGCAACGCGTGCACGAACCGGTCCACGTAGGCGGCGCGAGCGGCGGCGAGGATATCGGTCTCGCTCGCATTCGGATTGCCGTAGGCGATGTTCTCCCGAATGGTGCCTTTGAACAGCCAGGTGTCCTGCAACACCATGCCGATGCGCGAACGAAGGTGGTCGCGGGTGATGTCGGTGATATCGACGCCGTCGATGGTGATGGCGCCCGCGTCGAGTTCGTAGAACCGCATGAGCAGGTTCACCAGCGTGGTCTTGCCCGCGCCGGTCGGGCCGACGATGGCGACCACATGGCCGGGCTCGGCAACCAATGACAGTCGCTCGATGATCGGTGTGTCCGGTTCGTACCGGAACGACACCGCCTCGAACTCCACTCGGCCGCGATCCACCGGGCGCGCGTCCTCCATCACCGGGTCCGGGCTCTGTTCTTCGGCGTCGAGGATCTCGAAGATCCGCTCCGCCGAGGCCACTCCGGACTGCAACAGGTTGGCCATCGCACCGATCTGGGTCAGCGGCTGGCTGAACTGCCTGGAGTACTGGATGAACGCCTGCACCTCACCGAGCGAGAGCTGGCCGGTGGCCACCCGCAGCCCACCCACCAGTGCGACCAGCACATAGTTCAGGTTCCCGAGGAACATGATCGACGGCATGATCAGGCCGGAGATGAACTGCGCCTTGAAGCTGGAGTGGAACAGCTGGTCGTTGCGCTTGTCGAACTCCTTGGCGACCTCGCGGCTGCGGCCGAACGCGGTAACGATCTCGTGCCCGGTGTAGGCCTCCTCGACCTGGGCGTTCACCAGGCCGGTGTACTTCCACTGGTCGACGAAATGCGGTTTGGACCGTTTGGCGATCTGCGTGGTGACCACGATGGCGGCGGGCACCGTCAGTAGTGCGATCAGCGCGAGCAGCGGCGAGATCCAGAACATCATCACCAGGATGCCGAGTACCGAGAAGACCGAGGTCAGCAGCTGGCTCATGGTCTGCTGCAAGGTTTGCGAGACATTGTCGACGTCATTGGTGACCCGACTGAGCACATCACCGCGTGGTGCGGAGTCGAAGTAGCTCAGCGGCAGCCGGTGGATCTTGTCCTCGACATCGCTGCGCAGCCGCTTCACCGTCCGGTTGATGACGTTGTTGAGCAGATAGCCCTGCAACCAGCTGAACACCGCTGCGCCGATATACAGCACCAGCACCAGCATCAGCACCCGGCCGACCGCGTCGAAATCGACGCCGACACCGGGCACGACGTCCATGCCAGAGAGCATGTCGGCGAGGGTGTTGTCACCTTGGGCGCGCAGGCCCGCGATCGCCTCGTCCTTGCTGATGCCCGCTGGCAGCTGCTTGCCGACGACACCGTCGAAGACCAGGTTGGTGGCCTCGCCGAGGATGTAAGGGCCGAGCGTGTTGAGCACCACTGACACGATCACCAGGGTCACGATCGCGATGACGCTGACCCGCTCCGGCGCGAGCCTGCGCAGCAGCCGCTTCAGCGACGGGCCGAAGGATTTCGCCTTGCTGTCCGGTGCACCCGGAACCGCCCCCGGCCTCATCGGGCCTCCTCCACACTCAGCTGCGATTCGACGATCTCCTGGTATTCCGGGCAGTCGCGCAGCAGCTGCTCATGCGTACCGATACCCGCCATGGCGCCGTCTTCGAGAACCACGATCTGGTCGGCGTCGCGGATGGTGGCGATGCGCTGGGCCACGATGATCACCGAGGCCTCGCGGGTTTCCGGGCGCAGTGCCTCGCGCAGCCGGGCGTCGGTGGCGACATCGAGCGCGGAGAACGAATCGTCGAACAAATAAATCCTCGGCCTGCGCACCAAGGCGCGTGCGATGGCCAACCGCTGACGTTGACCGCCGGACACCGTCGTTCCGCCCTGGGCGACCGGGGTTTCCAGGCCCTCGGGCATCTCCCGGACGAAGTCGGCGGCCTGAGCTATCTCCAGGCAGCGCCACAATTCCTCGTCGGAAGCGTCGGGGTTGCCGTAGCGCAGGTTGCTGGCGATGGTGCCGGAGAACAGGTACGCCTTTTGCGGCACCAGCCCGATCTGCCCGCGCAGTTGCGCGAGATCGAGGTGGCGCACATCGGTGCCGCCGACGTAGACCGCGCCGTCGGTGACGTCGATCAGTCGCGGGATCAGGTTGATCAATGTGGTCTTACCGGAGCCGGTGGAGCCGACGATCGCGGTGGTCTGGCCGGGTTCGACCCGGAACCGGATCGCATGCAGCACGGACTTCTCCGCACCCGGGTAGCTGAATTCGGCGAACTGGACGTCGACTTCGGCCGGGTCGCCACGGAAGGGCTGCGGCTGCGCCGGCGGGTGCACCGAGGAGCTGGTCTCCAACACTTCGCCGATGCGGTCGGCGGAGACGGCGGCGCGCGGGGCCATCATGGCCAAGAACGAGGCCATCATGACGGCCATCAGGATCTGCATGATGTAGGCGAGCAGCGCGGTCAGCGAGCCGATCTGCATATCGCCCGAATCGACCAGGTGCCCGCCGAACCAGATGACGGCGACCGCGGTGAGATTGCTGATCAGCATGACCGTCGGGAACATCAAGGCCATCAGTCGGCCGACCCGCAGCGAGGTCTCGGTGAGCTCGTTGTTGGCCACCCCGAACCGCCAGGTCTCCTGCCGTTCCCGGACGAACGCGCGCACCACCCGGATACCGGTGATCTGCTCGCGCAGCACTCGGTTGACCTCGTCGATCCTGGCCTGCATGGCGCGGAAGCCTGGCACCATCCTGGCGATGATGAGCGCCATGCTCAGGCCGAGCGCGGGCACCGCGATCAGCAGCACCCAGGACAGTTTCAAGTCCTCGCGCAGCGCCATGATGATGCCGCCGATACACATGATCGGGGCCATGACGAGGATCGTCGCAGCCATCACGATCAGCAGCTGCACCTGCTGGACGTCATTGGTGTTGCGGGTGATCAGCGAGGGTGCACCGAAGGTGCCGACCTCGCGGGCGGAGAACGTGCCGACCCGATGCAGCAGCGCACCTCGCAGATCACGGCCGCCGCCCATGGCGGCCTGCGCGGCCAGATATACCGAGGCGGCCGAGGCGACGATCTGCACGCCGGTCACCACGAGCATCACCAGTCCGGTGCGCCAGATGAAGCCGATATCGCCCTTGGTGACGCCGTCATCGATGATGTCGGCGTTCAGGCTGGGCAGGTAGAGCATTGCGATGACCGAGATCAGCTGCAACGCGACGACTCCCGCGAGCTGCGCTCGATAAGGAGCCAAATACGTGCGAAGCAGTGAGATCAACATGATGAATGGAGGCTACCGGCAATTCGGCAGGCGTGACGAGGACATTTGCCCCTGGACGCCGGTCAGTTACGCCCGAGTAGCTCTTGATCGTCGCGGGGCTCACGGCGAGCCCACGCGCCCGGATCGGCGGTCAGCGCGTCGATTAACCCCGGCAGCCGGTTCTCCGCGATATCCGCGATCGAGACGTCCTCGAGCACCGCACGGATATTGACGCGCAGCGCGATCCACACCCGCCGCAAGGGTTCGGCCGTGCCCGGATAGCGCACATCCTCGGGGCGTTCACCGCGCACCGATGCCAGCGGGCCCTCGATCCCGCGGATGACGTCGGCGATGGAGATGGCCGCGGCGGGCCGGGCCAGCCGATAGCCGCCGTCGGGTCCGCGTCTGCTCGTCACCAGGCCGGCCCGGCGCAGCTCGGCGAGCACGCCTTCGAGCACTTTCGGGGCGATCCGCTGCGCCGATGCGATGGTTTCCGCTTTCACCGCCGCACCGGTCCCGGCCGCGTCGGCGATCTCGAGCAACGTTCGCACCGCGTGATCGACCTTCGCGGTGATGTGCAACTGTCCGGCTCCTGACGTTGGCGACTGACGCGGTCGAATCTACGCGGTCCCGCAGGCAGTCAGCACACATGTGGCGGCGTCGAGCAGTGTCGATTCCACCAGCGAATCCGACGCGCCGGGCACGATTTCGGTGGACAGCAGCGCCACACCGAGGATTTCCAGCGCGGCGCTGGCCCGCAGCATGGCCTCGTCGGTCGGGTTCGGGCCTGCGAGCCAGCGGCGCAGCTCCCTGGTGCTGTCGGCCACGTCGGGATAGCGGTCGGCCATGGCGTTGACGATGGCGATGGTGTCGCGCATGCACATCGCGCCGGCGTCGCGGTGGCGGACCATGCCACGGACGTAGGTGCGCAGGACCGCCCGGATGCCTTCTGGGTTGTGCGGAACGGCGTCGATGTCCTCGACCACCGAGCGCATGTGGTCGATCACCGGATCGATGATCGCGAGCAGCAGATCGAGCTTGGACGCGTAGTGATAGTAGAGAGACGCCTTTGTGATTCCCACCGCATCCGCGACTTCGCGCAGGCTCGTCTGCTCGAACCCCTTGTTCGTGAAGAGCGTGACCGCGGCGTCTCGGATGGCTTGTTTAGTGCCTCCACCTGCGACAACAGTGTCCGATGAGTCACGGATGGTCATGGGATGATCCTCTCATCACTTTCGTGCCCGGCTCCGGGTGCCCGAGATATTGAGGTTGCGCCTCCGGTTACTTCCTACGGTAGTCTACCTACCGCACGGTAGGCAGAGCGCGTCAATTGGAGGCGGGGACGGCAAGCACCCGCGGCAGAGGTGCTGTCTACACGCTCCAGCAATTGAACCGACCCATAGCAAGCCAAGCGATAGCTAGGAGAGACCCCCGTGTCCGTTTATCTATACCGATGGGGAAAGCTCGCTTTCCGCCGGAAATGGATAGTGCTGCCCGTCTGGCTGCTCCTTTTGGTGCTGCTCGGCGGGGTCGCGGCGAGCCTGGCCAAACCATTCCAGGACAAGTTCGACATGCCCGGCCTGCCATCCGAGCGCGCCACCCAGATCCTCGAAGAGCACATGCCCGAATACGCGTCGGGCTTCAGCATCGACGCGATCATGGCCACCTACGTGGTCGCCGCCAAGGACGGCAAGCTCTCCGATCCGAACAATATGGCCGCCCTCGACGCGATGGTCGCGAAGTTCAACGCGCCGAAGCTGGGTGAGCAGGAGATCGTCGATCACACCCGGCCGATCGTCAACCCGGTCACCGCCACCCAGATGATGCCTGCGAGCACGGAGGCCGCCAAGGCGCAGGCCGAGGCCATGGCCGCGCTGGAGCCCGGCCAGACACCGCCGATCCCGTCGCCCAACTGCCTCGACGATCCGGGCGCACCCGATTTCAAAGGTATGTGCTCCGGTGCGCCGCTGAATGTGCTGAACGAGCAGAACCCGGGCACCGTCGCGGTCATCGACGTGCCGTTCACGATCGCGGAGTTCTCCGACATCAAGCCCGAGCATCGTGAGGCCGCCGAGGCCGTGGCCGGTCAGGCCCGCGAAGCCGGCCTGACCGCCGAGATGACCGGCGTGCTGGCCCAGGAACAGCCCGAACAGGGTTCGGCCGAGATGATCGGTATCGGCGTCGCGCTGATCGTCATGATCATCGCCTTCGGCGCGCTGATCGCCGCCTTCGTGCCGATCATCACCGGCATCGTCGGTGTCGGCGCCGCAGGCCTGGTGATCCTGATGGGTACCTCGCTGACCGCGGTCCCGACCTTCACCCCGATCCTGGCCTCCATGATCGGTCTGGCGCTGTCGATCGACTACGCGCTGTTCATCGTGTCCCGGTACAAGCACGAACTCGTCGTGCAGGATTCGCCCGAGGAGGCCGCCGGTGTCGCGGTCGGCACCGCGGGTTCGGCAGTCGTGTTCGCCGGTCTGACCGTGCTCATCGCGCTGCTCGGCCTGAGCATCGTCGGCGTCAGCTTCCTGACCGCCATGGGTATCGGTGGTGCGATCGCCGCGGCGTTCGCCGTCGTCACCGCCATCACCCTGCTGCCCGCACTGATGGGCGCGTTCGGCCGGTTCCTGTTCAAGCCGAAGGTTCCGTTCGTCGCCAAGCACGATCCGGAGGACGACAACTCGGTCACCAACGGCATGCGGTTCGCCCGGCTCATCGCCAAGGCTCCCGCCGCCACGCTGATCCTGTGCGTCGTAGTGCTCGGTGCGCTCGCCGCACCGGCGCTGAACCTGAACCTCGGCCTGCCCGGTGGTGACAGCGCGCCCAAGGATTCGTCGGTCCGCAAGGCCTACGAGTTGCAGACCGAGGGCTTCGGCGAGGGCAAGAACGGCATGCTCGTGGTGGCCGTTGATATGTCCGAGGTGCCGCAGGATCAGCGCGATGCCGCACTGACCGAGCTGCGCGACCGGTTGTCCGGTTACGAGGACATGGACTACCTGACCACGGCCCAGCCGAGTGAGGACGGGCAGGCGGCGCTGTTCATGGCGGTGCCCAAGTCCGGCCCGAACAGTGAGGCCACCCAGGATCTGGTCGCCGATGTCCGTGATGCCGAGGGCGAATTCACCTCGAAGTACGGCATGGAATACGGCATCACCGGCCAGACCGCGATCTACGCCGACGTCAACCACGTGCTGCTCGCCAGCATCGTGCCCTACCTGGCGATCGTGGCAGGAGCGGCCTTCCTGCTGCTGGTGCTGGTGTTCCGGTCCATCCTGGTGCCACTGACCGCAGCACTCGGCTTCCTGTTGTCGATGGCGGCCACCTTCGGTGTCACCGTGCTGTTCTTCCAGGAGGGCGCGCTCGGTCTCATCGAGGACACCCACCCGATCATCAGCTTCCTGCCCATCATGTTGATCGGCATCGTGTTCGGTCTCGCCATGGACTACCAGGTGTTCCTGGTGACCCGCATGCGTGAGGAATTCGTGCACGGCAAGTCGCCGAAGGACGCGATGATCGACGGCTACCACCACGGCGCCCGCGTCGTGACCTCGGCCGCGATCATCATGATCTCGGTGTTCGCCGGGTTCATGCTGTCCTCGGATGTCACCTCGAAGTCCATGGGCTTCGCGATGGCGGCGGGCGTGTTCTTCGACGCGTTCCTCGTCCGCATGGTGCTGATCCCATCGCTGCTGGTGCTGATGGGCAAGTGGGCCTGGTGGCTGCCTGCCTGGCTGGACAAGATCGTGCCGGATATCGACGTGGAAGGCACCAAGCTGCGCGAACTTCAGCAGCGCGAGGCCGAGGCCGCGAAGAAGCCGGTGGAAGCCAGGGTCTGACAGACAAGGCCTCCGCCCGACAGATTCGACCCCGCCCGGCTCGCCGAGCGGGGTCGAATCGTTAGATCATCAGGCGAACGGATCTCCGGATAACCCACCGATACGAACCAAACCGACTCCGCCACGTTCATCAACATCGATGACCACGTAGATCGTGTAGCGCCAGCCCGGCGTGATCGTTTTGCCAACCCACTCGATCACGGTCTCTACTTCCGCGCCGGTGATCTCATACTCGTATGAGCATCGCGCGTCGGTATCCCAGAGGTAGACGCGAAAGGTAGGATCGTCTACCTCCCAGCGACCGTCACGCGGATCGACTACTTCAACTTTCATGACTCCCTGCCGTCGATACGATCAGCCAATACGGACCAGTGTCGTAACGTTCTTTCCGATCGTGCCCTGCGGATTGATGATCTGCCCCACGGAAAGTCCCTGGTAGTAGCCGCTTTCCTTCACTTGTCGATCGTTGCGATCAGGCGTGTAGAACGTCGCTGCCTTGTTCGCTTGGATCGTCCTGGTCTCCTCCGAGCTGGTAACAGGAGTCGGCTTGCCATCGGCCGTCGGCGCATAGAGCAGCACACCTTGGATCTTGACCGTAGCCGTCTTGTTGCAGATCACCCTCGTCTTGAAGATAACGCGCCCGTCGCCCGCTCCACCTGACCTGTGTGGGTTATTCGGCGTCGCGGTACAAACCGTTGGCTCGTCCTTCGTATGCACTGCGGGCTCAGCGGCCGCTGATGCTGGCAGCGCGGCAAACAATGTCACCGATACGAACCCGACTGTAGCGATAGCGACGGATGACCGAGCACTCATACGTATACCCCCAAACTCTCGGGTCGCGTCCGCGAACCCATTGAAGAGCGCGTCCGATGGCACGACCTATATCTGAATCTAACTGTGACGCACCGTGATGCCTTTATCAGGCCGTCACTATGGTTGGACGATATTGGAGCACGATCGGTTCCATCATCCTCAAGAAGTTTCTGCATGCGCCACGATCGAGCGGAACTTCGAAAGCTCACCAGGCCGTCGAGGGTCGGAAGTCGATGGACACCTCGATGTCGCTGCCCGGGCGACGGGCGCGAACTTGGCCGTGGGCGGACACATCGACTGTCGGGCCGGACGCCAACAGCGACGAGCCGCGCGGCCCGTTCTTCACGAGTGCAGCGGGTCGAAGTCCTTTGGCGCGTAGCTCGGTTCGTGCTTCTTGAGCAGTGCGATCACCCGATAGGTGATCGGCATGACCAGGATCTCGACCAGCGTTTTCCACAGGAAGCCGATGATCACGTAGTTGGCGAACTGCGCCCAGCTGTCGATACCGATGGCGGTGGCGGCGATCGAGCAGAATATGAGGGTGTCGGCGAGTTCGCCGACCACGGTGGAGCCGATCAGCCGAGCCCATAGATGCTTTTCCCGGGTCCGCTCCTTGATCAGCACCAGTGTCGCCGAATTCAGCAGCTGGCCGACGAAGTAACCGGCGAGCCCGGCCGCCACCAGCTGCGGCGTGGTGCCGAGGACGGTGCGGAAGGCTTCCTGGTTCTCGTAGAACACCGCGGGCGGCAGCTGGATCGCGATGGCGAAACACACAACCATCAGCAGCAGCGCACCGAATCCGTAGTAGATGGCGCGACGGGTGGCGCGGAAGCCGTAGACCTCACTCAGCACGTCGCCGAGGATGTAGGCCAGCGGGAAGAGGAAGAACGCGCCGTCGGTGGTGATGGGCAGCACCTCCAGCGGCCCGAGCGTCACCGAATGGTCGGTGAAGAACTGCACGCCCTTGGTCGCGCAGACGTTGGAAATGATCAGCGTGGCGGTGAACAGCGCAACGATGGGGGTGTAGTAGCCCCGCGCGACCTGGGCGTATGCCGCATGGTCCGACGCGGGGCGTCCAGACTCCCCGTGCTCTGCGGGTTTGGTCGAATCACTCACCCGCCTCATCCAACCAGGTTTGCCATATGGTGTATCCATGACCAATCCGGGCGATTCCGACGAATGGTGGAAGCAGTACGGCGGCCAGGGCGTGTCGTCGGAATCAGGTGGCGCCGGTTCGGTCCCGCAGCACCCCGCAGCAGAACAGCCCGGGTATCCGTCGGGGCAGCAGTACCCGGCGGCACCGCAGTATCCGTCGCAGCCGGGTGCGCCCGCGCAGCCGCAGTATCCGGCGGGATCGCAGCCGCAATATCCGGCGTACCAGCAGCCGGCGGCTGATCCGTACGCACAGCAGGCTTATCCGCAGCAGGGGTATCCGCAGCAGCAGGGGTACGGGTATCCGTATCAGGCCGGGTATCAGCCTTATGGCATGCCGCCGGTTGGCACCAACGGCATGGCGATCGGGTCGCTCATCACCTCGTGCATCGGGCTGTTGTGCTGTGGTCTGCTGATCGTGCCCCTGGTCGGATTGATCCTCGGTCTCGTCGCCCTCAATCAGATCAAGCAGTCCAGGCAGGAGGGCCGCGGCCTGGCGATCGCCGGTATCTCGGTCGGCGCGGTCGGCCTGACCATCGGCATCCTGTACTGGATCCTCTACATCGTGGGTGTGGTGAGCGGGTTCGGTACGTAAACAGCCGCGACCTGGTCATCGAGATCGCCGCGAATCGGCGGACAGCACACCCTGATCGGTGAGGCCGCTCGAAGAGTCATACCGCCTGGTGATTCGACTGGTCGCACGGACAACGAAGGGGCGCACCGGTTTCGGTGCGCCCCTCGTCGTATCTGTCACGCCGTCGGCAACGACGCGGTCAGCGGTCAGCTCTTGACGACCTGAGTTCCGCCGGCGAACTTGTCGTGCCAACCCTGCTTGTTCGGGTCCTGCTCGATGGTGATGGCCATGTAGATCATCAGACCGACGGCGATCAGCGGTCCGAGGCACGGCACGATGGCGATCGCCAGATACGCGTTGCGCTTCAGCGAAATCTCCGGGCTGATCTTGGGAGCGCCGCCAGGGGCGACGACCCGCATGCCGAGCAGCTTCTTACCCAGCGACATGCCGCCGTTCATCTCCATCAGCACCATGTAGGCGAGGATGACGATGTACATGATCGGGTAGCCGAGGAACAGCATGGCCATCGGGCTGTCCGCGAAGACGACGCCGAGGATGATGCCGGGGATGATGCCGGCGATGAGCGAGTCGATAACGCGTGCGCCGAATCGCGGCCACAGCTCACCCGGCTGGCCACCGAACCCGGGCTGATACCCGTACTGGCCCTGCGGAGCCTGACCATACTGCTGCTGCGCGTACGGGTCCTGCTGCGGCTGCTGACCATACTGCGGCTGCTGACCGTACTGGGCCTGCTGGCCGTGGGGGTCCTGCGGCTGCCCGTACTGCGGCTGCCCGTACTGCTGCTGGGGCTGTTGGGGCTGCTGGCCGTACTGCTGTTGGGGCTGCTGGCCGTACTGCTGTTGGGGCTGCTGACCGTACGGCTGTTGGGGCTGCTGCCC
Source organism: Nocardia cyriacigeorgica (assembly GCF_010868145.1). Lineage (GTDB taxonomy): Bacteria > Actinomycetota > Actinomycetes > Mycobacteriales > Mycobacteriaceae > Nocardia > Nocardia cyriacigeorgica_D. Next base: position 24,421 of record NZ_JAAGUY010000021.1, on the reverse strand, counting down.
GAATTGCGGTTGCCCGTACGGCTGCCCGCCCTGCGGATACTGGTTGGGGTCGTACCCACCGCTTGTCATATGTAATCCTCGTCCGTCGAAAGATCGGTCGCTGGGTACGTTACGGACAACGATCATGTTGCAACAACCCGTCCGGATCGAGCGTCCAGGGCTCGGAGGGCAGGTCGGCGGGGTCGAATTCGGTCAGCAGTTCGGGCGCGGTGTGGCCGGTGTAGCCGAGCGAGCGGGCCAGCGCCGACACCACCTGTTCGGTGGTTTCGCCGAGTGCGTGCCGGTCGGCGAGGGTGACCGCGCCGTCACGTTTGGCCAGCCGCTGCCCAGATTCGTTGAGTACCAACGGGACATGCGCGTAATGTGGAACTTCCAGTCCGAGCAGCGTGGCCAGATACGCCTGGCGCGGGGTGGACGGCAGCAGGTCGTCGCCGCGCACCACCTGGTCGATACCTTGCTCCGCGTCATCGACGACCACTGCGAGGTTGTAGGCGGGGATGCCATCGCCGCGACGTAACACCACATCGTCGACCGAGCCGCGGTAGCGCCCGTGCAGTTGGTCGGTCACCTCGAATTCGGTCACCGATGCCCGAAGTCGCAAGGCGCCGGATCGGCCCTCGGTGCGTTTACGTGCACGTTCGGCATCGGACAGGTCGCGACAGGTGCCCGGATAGGCGCCCATCGGCCCGTGCGGAGCGGTGGCGGCCTGCTGGATTTCTCTTCTGGTGCAAAAGCATTCGTAGGTGAGGTCCGCGGCGGTGAGCCGGTCGATGGCCGCGGTGTAGTGCTCGAGGCGGTCGGATTGGCGGACCACCGGCAGGTCCCAGTCCAGGCCGATCGCCGCCAGGTCGGCCAGCTGACGTTGTTCGGCGCCGGGCCGTACCCGGTCCAGATCGTCGACGCGCACTACGAATCGGCGTCCGGAGCTACGGGCGAAGAGCCAGGCCAGCAGGGCCGTTCGCAGATTGCCCAGGTGTAGGTCACCGGAGGGGCTCGGCGCGTATCGGCCCGCGGGAGCGAGGTCGGTCGGCATGCCGGTCATGGTAGGTGCGGTCCGGTCATCGTCGTGGTGAGGCGGTACCGCACAGGCGTGGCTTGAGCCGGTCCTCGGTGATCGGTGTACCCGTGTCCAGATCTGCGAGCAGGGTTTGCGCGTACGCGATCAGACCCGCTGCATCGATGCCATACGGAATGGGATCGGCGGTTTCGCCACTCCTTTCGGTGTAATCAGAATCACTCTCGAAGTCGCCACCAAATGACGAAAGACGGTTTATCGCTCGCGTCAGAAGGGTATGTGCGCCCTTCGCGTTCCCGCGCTGAATGTGGGTGAGCCCCACGGCATACTGCGCCAGTCCCTGCCACAGCATCCGTTCGGCGAACGGTCCGTTCTTCCAGGCCGCCTCCAAAACCTCATGTGCGTTGAACGCGAGGCCATCGTTCAGCAGTTGCTGGGCGAAGGAGAGAGTTTGCTGGGGTGGCAGATTCAAGTCATCCGGAATTCGCGGCACACCCTCGCTACCCGGTGGCAGCGGCCGTCCGAAGCGGTCTCGCGGACGGGCGTTGAGTGCGCGACCTGTGGCGTCGCGATCACGTTCGACCATGTCCTCCATGATCCACGCCCATCCGGCGTTGCGCTCGCGCGGTGTATCGGTCTGCGCATTTATGACCGATCACAGGCCAATCACATCGGATGAATACTTCAACCGCTGAAACCGTCTCAGAAAGAAAGCTCTCCGCTGGCAATGTTTCCGCAACGACAAAACTTCGCAAGCTTGGCAAAAGTGTTGTGGTAGTGGGCAAGAGCCCGGCAAACTATGGATGAACCTGCTAGGGTTCACTGCGCGGTGCCCGCCCACGTGGGCGTTTTCGCCGCGCAGCCCGTGCGTTCCCGTAAATGCGAGTGCAGGCAGGCGCACAGGGGAAGTTGCGCGCTATCACCAGGCGCACCACGGCGTTCGTCGTTCGGTGTCGGATGCCGGTTGATCGGAGCAAGTCCGAAGTCAGAACAAAATATCGTGACGCAGCAAAGGAGTCGGTGCCGTGGAGGTTGATTTGTCGGGGGCTGTGTGGCGGAAGAGCCGGCACAGTGGCCCGGACGGGAACTGCGTGGAAGTCGCGCAGCTCGTCGACGGCAACGTGGCGGTCCGGGACACCAAGGACAGCGGGAACGGACCAGTGCTGGCCTTCGCACCCGGCGAGTGGGACGCATTCCTAACCGGCCTGTCCAGCGGCCAGTTCGGACGCCGACAGTAGCGTCGGGCCGCAGCCGGAACACACAGCATCACGGGCCCCGGGTCGAGTCGGACTCGGGGCCTTCGCAGTGCCGGATCAGCGTTCGGACTCGATGTCCTGTTGCCTGCGCAGGACCGCGAGCTGACGGTGCTCCTCTTCCTCCTCGATCGCCAGATTGCGATCGGATTCCGCCCGCGGATCGGCCCGCAGCAAACTGCCGGTGCCCGGTTTGCCCGCCAAGCCGAGCTTGTTCATCTTCTTGGGCACCGTCGCACCCTGGTACTCCAATGGGATCGGGTGGCCGTGCTCGTCGACCGGACCCAGTGGCTGGTGCACCTCGATGTACTCACCGTGCGGCAGCCGCTTGATCACGCCGGTCTCGATGCCGTGCTCGAGCACTGCTCGGTCGCTGCGCTGTAAGCCGAGGCAGAACCGATAGGCGAGGAAGTAGGCGATCGGCGGGCCGAGCAGCAGGCCGATACGACCGGCCCAAGTGGTCGCGTTGAGCGAGATGTTGAACTTGTAGGCGATGATGTCGTTGACGCAAGCCAGGGTCAGGACCACGTAGAAGGTGATGGCCATGGCGCCGATCGCCGTGCGCACCGGGACGTCACGGGGGCGTTGCAGCAGATTGTGTGCGGCTCTGTCGCCGGTCAGGCGTTTCTCGATCCACGGGTAGGCGATCAGCAGGACGAACACCAGGCCCATGGTCAGTGCCACCCAGGTCACGGCGGGGACGGTGTAGCGGCCGAGGTAGAGCTCCCACGGCGGCATGAGCCTGGCCAGGCCGTCGGTCCACATCATGTAGAAGTCGGGCTGCGAACCGGCCGACACCTGCGATGGGTTGTACGGGCCGAGATTCCAGATCGGGTTGACCTGGAGCAGTCCGCCCATCACGCCGACGACGCCGAGGGTGAAGGCGAAGAACGCGCCCTGATCCGCCGCGAACACCGGCACGATGCGAGCACCGACCACATTCTTCTCACTGCGTCCCGGCCCCGGGTACTGCGTGTGCTTCTGGTACCAGACGATCGCGATATGGGCCGCGATCAGCGCGAGCATGATGCCGGGGAACAGCAGTACATGTGCGACGTACAGGCGGGGGATGATGATGTCGCCGGGGAAGTCGCCGCCGAATATCAACCAGTGCATCCAGGTGCCGATCACTGGGAGTCCGAGGGTGATCCCGGAGAACGCGGCCCGCAGGCCGGTACCTGAGAGCAGGTCGTCGGGCAACGAATAGCCGAAGAAGCCCTCGAACATCGCCAGGATCAGCAGCAGCGAACCGATCACCCAGTTCGCCTCACGCGGTTTGCGGAACGCGCCGGTGAAGAAGATGCGCAGCAGGTGCACGATGATCGAGGCCGCGAACAGTAGCGCCGCCCAGTGATGCACCTGGCGTACGAACAGACCGCCACGCACCTCGAAGGAGATGTTCAGCGCCGTCTCATAGGCCCGCGACATGCCAACACCGCGCAGCGGCTGGTAGGCGCCGTCATAGGTCACGTGCGCCATGGATGGGTCGAAGAACAAGGTCAGATACACGCCGGACAGCAACAGAATGATGAAGCAGTACAGGGCGATCTCACCGAGCAGGAACGACCAGTGGGTGGGGAAGACCTTGTTGATGGAGCGCTTCACGAATGCCGCGGCGCGATATCGATCGTCCACCGCGTTGGCCTGCGAACTAATAGTGCGAGCTAGTGCAGCCATAGCCGACACCCGACCCTGGATAGAGTGATTGGGGGTTCTACTACAGACGGTAGCACTGCCCGTGGGCCCAGTCGATGGTTTCTGCCCACCTCCGCCGTCTCGCCGCCGTGTCGTTATCGTCGGCCCAGTGGGCGAGCGGAGCGGGCGAACGGTGAACACGGCCATGAGCACGGTCCGGCCGCAGGACGCGACGATGTACTGGCTGTCCCGCCGCACCCGAAACGACCTGTTCCTGCTGTACTGTTTCGCCGAATCCGAGCTGAGCACCGACCAGCTGCGCTCGGCGATCGAACATCGCAGCGCCGCCATCCCCGACCTTCGCGTCCGCCTGCGCCCCGCACCGGCCGGTCTCGCCTACCCCGCCTGGGTTCCCTGCGGGTTCGACCACGAACAGTTCGTCGAACACGAGCTCCCACAGGATGATTGGGCACATCTGGAAGACGCTCTTGGTGAACTGCTCGGGAGCGGCGTCGACGCCGCCGTGCACCCGTGGCGGATCCATGTCTTTCGCAGGGTCACAGGGGCGCCGCGGCCGGCGAAGGTATCCGACGACGACATAGGGCTTGCTGGGTTCGCTGCCGCAGCCCCGGCCGGAACGCACTCCGGCAGCGGCTCACGTATGGGTTCCGTCCCGCCTCCGAGCAGGGCACATGACGGTAGCGGGCCGGGTGAGTCCGCCGATTCGCAACCGGTGACCGTCGCTGTCTTGCAGATGTCGCACGCCTTGGCCGATGGCAAACGTGCGGCCGGCTTGGCGCGCGCTCTGTTCGCACCATCTGAGGTGCGGCATGCGGGTTCGCAGGCACGGGGCCGCGCCGGGCTCGCCGACGATGCGCGACCCGCTCGATGGGGCGATCGCAGCCGCACGCGGACAGGTGCCGTCGATTCGGACGGACTCCGTCCGCCGACCCAACGCGCCGTATCCGCGGCGGCCGACCTGGCGCGGTCCGGTGCTGACACGGTTCGGCTCGGGGTGGCGGCGATCAGCGTTCCTGTTGGGATGGTTCGCACAATGGTCGGCGGAGTTCGCGCGTACCTGGCGCAACGGGAATTGGCGGAGTTGACTGCGGCGGGGGAGTTGCCGGAGGCGGGTGGGGGCTTCGCGCCCAGCGTGCTGAACGGGCCGGGGGAGGTCCGCGGGCATCGGGTGCGGATGATCGTGTGCCCCGAACAGCGGCTGCGGGTGCCGGGTTTCAGCGTGACGGTCGTGGCGTTGACCGCGGTGTCCATCGCATTGGCGCGGTATCTGGAACGCCGGGATGCGCCGATGGACCGGCTCGGTGCGCAAGTGCCGATGGCACTGCCGACGCCGCACCCGGTGGACAGGCGCGATGAGAACCTTGTCCGCCGCGTCTCGTCCGCCATCGGTGATGTGTTCGCGCGGCTCGCGCGGGCGCCACGCAACAATTACCGCAGCCTCGGTATCGACCTGTATGCCGGCGAACCGAACGTGCGTCGGCGCGCCGAACACATCGCCGCCGATCTGGCCGCCCGCCGCACCCGCGCCGCCCACCCGCTGCTGTCGGTGCAGGACCGTGTCACCGCGGGACTGCCGGCCCCGATCCTGCGCCGTGACGTCGACCGCTACCCGATCGACACCGTCCCCGACTTCATTGCGGGCCACACCGTGGTCTCCAGCGTCCACCGGGGCCCCGCCGACCTCACCTTCGGCTCGGCGCCCGTGCTGTTCACCGCCGGCTTCCCGGCGCTCGGCTCCGTTATGCACTTGACCCACGGCATCCACGGCCTCGGCGACACCATCACCCTGTCCATCCACGCCGACCCCGAGACCGTCCCCGACCTGGACCTCTATGCCGAACTGCTCCGCGTCGCCCTGGAAGAGGTGAGCGCCGCCGGCCGCGGTCCGAGAATCGGTCCGGCCGCCTGCTGATCAGATCTTCCCCGCCGCGAGCTGATCGAAGAGTGTCGCCTCTACTCCACTACGCCTTCGAGCAGGGCCTTCAGATTGGCGAAATTCGAGGCGAAGTCCCGCCGTAGGCTCCGGGCTACCAACGGATCCGCCAGCTTGAACAGCCCTTTCTGCTCCATCCGCATCTCACAGCTGAGGCGGGTGCCGCCTGCCTCGGGCTCGGTGCGGTAGGAGACCTCCATGTGGCTTGGCCCGGTTGCGGCGGTGAACGCGACCTCCCGGCCCGGCTCGAAGCGGACGTATTCGTTGGTCAGTTCCAGCCTGCGGCCGAGGAAGGTGCGCACGGCCATATGCGTGGTCCCGACGCCGATCGGGCCGTCGGTGGTCCGGCGAACCTCGATCAAACCGTCCTGCCAGTCGGGCGCGTGCGTCTGATCGGCGACGTAGTCGAAAACCACGTCGACCGGTCGATCGATCAGGATGCTGTCGCTTACCTCGATCATCGTCGGCACTTCTCTCGCACAGGAGCGAACGTCGTACCGAAATCTTCGCACTTCCGGTGAGACAGTGGTCACTGTCCGGCCGGGCCGTCACATTCGGAGCCCATCACTCGTCTGAGACGTAGACCGAAAACTGCTGATCACCGGGTCGATCGCCCGGTGGCGCGATGCGAACGGAGAACGGCGATGCCTTCCAATATCTTGGTCACCGGCGGCACCGGCACCCTCGGACGTCATGTGACGCCGATGCTGAGCCGCGCAGGCGTGCCGTTTCGGGTGCTGAGCCGGCACGGCGGGCACATTCGCGACGGGATCGAATTCGTCACCGGTGACCTGCTCAAGAACGAGGGCATCGACGCCGCGGTGGCCGACGTCGACACGATCCTGCACCTGGCAGGCGACGCCAAGACCGACGCCGAGACCACCCGGACGTTGATGACGGCGGCGGCACGGGCGGGCGTCGGCCACGTCGTCTACATCTCGGTCACGGCCCCGGATTCGCTGCCGGTGCGGTATTACCGGCAGAAGACGGCCGCCGAGAAGGCCGTAGTCGAGTCTGGGGTGCCGTGGACGACGTTGCGCGCGGCCCAATTCCACGACCTGGTGTTCACCATCGTCAGCACCTTGGCGAAGTCGCCGGTGACACCGGCACCCGGCGGTATGCGGTTCCAGTCGGTGGAGTCGGCCGAGGTCGCGCGGCGGTTGGTCGAACTCACCCTCGGCGAACCGTCGGGCCTGGTGCGTGACCTCGTCGGACCCGAGGTGCTGGAGCTACCGGAGGTCACCCGTCAATACCTGCGCGCCACCGGGAAACGTCGTCTGCTGCTTCCGGTTCGGATTCCCGGCGCACTTGGCCGCGCCTACCGCGCGGGCGACAACCTGGTCTTCGGCTGCGACGAAGGGAAAAGGACCTGGGCCGACTTTCTCGCCGAGCACACCAGGTGATCCGGGCCGATCAGCGGACGATCGTGGCCCCGGTGGCGCCGGGGCCGACGGTGGCGCCTTCGAAGAACTGGTTTTCGCTGACCCCGAGCCGTGAGGTGACCAGTTCCAGTGCCAGCCGCACGACCGACGATTCGTCCGGTGCCACGACCTGGGACTGTTCCAGCCGCGAGGTGCCGCGCTCGACGCGGATCCGGCAGCGCCAGCCGCGCCCGGTGGCGTACGGCTCCGGGCGACCGATCATCACTCGGACCGCGGTGCCGTCGACGGTGAATTCCTTGGTCGCCAGCAAATCGTCGACCGGCGTGTCGGCCGCGATCATGCCGCCGCTGCGCCCGGTACGAGCAAGGTGGCAGCTATTGGTCGTGTTCCCCATCGAATTCTCCCGGTCCCATGCGAACAGCCTGGGAGTCGTCCGTCTCCCATCGGGCACGACCGTATCCCGCGAACCGGGAATCAGCAACACTTCAGCAAACGAATTCACCGTGGCGTCGCACACTGGACGTCTCCCGGATATCGCGCGGGCGCCCGCGTCGCGCGTGGAAACTGGATAGATGGGCGTGCCAACGGCGAATGCTTCGGCCGTACAACAACAGCGACCGATGCGCCGACTGTTCCGCAGCGGGATCTGGTGTGGCTACCTTGTGGCGCTGGCCGTGGTCAGCATCGTCTTCGGAATCCCGACCGATCGCATTTATCAGGCTGCCTGGATCATGGTCGGCATCGCGGCCTTCAATCCCTACCGGCCGTGGCGCGAGCATGTGCGCATTCTGATCGACTGGGTACCGCTGATCGCCGCTCTGGTGGTCTACGACCACACCCGCGGTATTGCCGACAAACTCGGGATGCCGATTCGGGTGGAAGAACTGGTCTCGGTGGAGAGCTGGATGTTCGGTGGGACCATTCCGACGGTCTGGTTGCAGGAGCATCTGGTGTCGGGAGACGAGCAACCGTGGTGGACGCTGCTCACCGGCATCGTCTACACCAGCCATTTCGTTGTCCCGTGGCTGGTGGCTGCCATCTTCTACGTGCAGTCGCGCGGCCGATTCACCAAGTACATGCGCCGCATCGTGCTGCTGTCGTATCTCGGCCTGCTCACCTACATCCTGATCCCCGCCGCACCGCCCTGGTACGCGTCGCGGGAGGGGGTGATCCCGGAGGAGGTCGGCCGGGTCAGCGGCTTCGGATTCGGGATGGTGTCGTTCGATACCAGCGCCGATTGGCTGGAAGCGCAGGGCAATCTGGTCGCCGCGCTGCCGTCGTTGCACGCCGCGTTCTCGCTGATGGTGGCGGTGGCGCTATGGCCGTACGCGCCGAAATGGTTCCGCGTCATCCTGGCGCTGTACCCGCCGGCCATGGCATTCACGCTGATCTACGGCGGCGAGCACTACGCGGTGGATGTGCTGCTCGGCTGGGCGTATGTCGGGGTGACAATTTTGCTCGCTCGCGCGTGGGAGCGTCGTCGACCGCCGCCACCGGATGGACCACGGGAGCCGTCACGGGCGGATTCGCCGGAAACAGCCGATTCCCGGGAGTCCTGAACCGGCTTTCGCCTTCACGCAAGAACTCGACCGGGGGTGTTGCCCCCGGTCGAGTGCGGGGTTCTACTTGCCGCGCGGGGTGAAGGGCTCATTGATCGTGGTGAAGTACTGCGTCAGTGCGGCGATCGCGACCGGCGCGGTGATGAGGAGCTGGCCGGCGAGCGTGCCAAGGGCTCCGATGGCGAGGATGCCGCCGAGGCAGCCGACCGCCGCGGCCGGGATGAACGGTCCGAACATGCCGACGATGGTGGCCGCCGCAACCGTGGCGCCGGCGATACCGCCGAGGACGCAGCCGATCGCCCCGCCACCGATTCCGCCCACCATCGTGCCGATCGAGGCGCCGGTGGCGATCGTGTCCTTCAATCGAGTGAAGGCCGCGACCTCGCGGTCGTAGGGCGTCTTCCAGCTCGCCTCGTCTTCGAAGGGCAGGGCCACCGGGCTGTAGACGGCGTGTTCGAGGTCGAACCGGGGCGTGAGCGTCGCGGTCCGGCCATGAATATCGGCGACAATGGGGAAGAGAAAATCGTCGACGCGGAACTCGAGCGGCGTGCCGGCGAGGACGGTGCCATTGTCGGCTTTGATTTCGAAGATGCCGTTATCCGCGGTCAGTGATCCCGAATCGACCGAGATAACACTATTCTCATGATTGGTGGTAGCTGTGTAGTTGACAGCTTCGGATTGTGCGGCATGCGGATTCGCGCTGGCAGGTCCGATCGCGGCAACGGTAGCTGCGATGACGAGGGTCGATACGGCGGTAATCTTGCGCAGGAGCATCGGACGAAACCTCCAGTGGGGGCTGTTATTTCGAAGTTGCCGCTAACGGTCTCAGGTGCGGCTGAAGCTAGGCTGAAGCAACCTTAAGCCGCTTTCAGGCAATGTGGCCGAATCGCTGTGCCCATTCCTGGGCATGGTGTACGCATACGCGACAGGTCCCTGATCTGGAAACCGACTGAACGCCTTCTTCTGCGATGTACCGGCGACCGTGATCCGCGAGTAAAATGCGAGATCGCGCGTGGTTGTGAGTGGGGGGTCAGTACTACAAGGGATTCTGTTATGGATACCCATACCGACGAGATCGCGGACGGCATCTATCGCATCTCCACCTTCATCCCTGATGTCGGGCCCGCCGGGTTCACCTTCAATCAGTTCTTCGTCGATGCCGAGGAACCGCTGTTGTTCCACTGCGGCATGCGGGCGCTGTTTCCGCTGGTCTCCGGTCAGATCGAGCGGATAAGGCCGGTCGAGCAGTTGCGCTGGATCACCTTCGGCCATGTCGAGGCCGACGAGTGCGGGGCCATGAATCAGTTCCTCGCGGCCGCACCGAACGCTCAGGTGGCCCACGGTGAACTCGGCTGCATGGTCTCCATCGACGATATGGCCGACCGGCCGCCGCGCCGGATGGTCGACGGCGAGGTCATCGATCTCGGCGGCCGTCGTGTGCAGCATTTCGATACGCCGCACGCACCGCACAATTGGGAGGCCAGGGTGCTCTACGAGCAGACCACCGGCACGTTGTTCTGCGGCGATCTGATGTCCCAGCTTGGCAAAGGTCCGGCGCTGACCGCGGCCGATCTGGTCGGGCCCGCATCGGCCGCCGAGGACGCATTCCATGCGACCTCACTCGGACCGGCCGTGCCCGCGGCGCTCTACCGGCTCGCCGACCTCCAGCCGACCACGCTCGCGATCATGCACGGCTCGAGCTTCGTCGGTGACAGCGCGACGGCATTGCGCGAGCTCGCGGCGGACTACGAGCAGCGGCTGGCCGCCTGACCGGGACAATGGTCCGGTGACCGCAGGCGTCGAGCTGCGCGTATATGCCGAGCTGAACGACTTCCTGCCGCCGTCGGCTCGCTACCGGGCGCTGTGGCGGCCTGCTCGTCCGCACCAGACGGTGAAGGATGTCGTCGAGGCCGCCGGTGTGCCGCACACAGAGATCGACCTGCTGCTGGTGAACGGCGAATCCGTCGATTTCGCCCACCGTCCCCATCCGGGCGATCGGCTCGCGGTCTACCCGGTGTTCGAAACGCTCGACATCGGGTCGCTGACCCGCGTGCGCCCACATCCACTGCGTGACCCGCGCTTCCTTGTCGACGTCAACCTCGGTGGGCTCGCCCGCCTCATGCGGCTCATGGGATTCGATATCCGCTGCGAGTTCGAGGCCGACGACGCGGAACTGGCCGAGATATCGGCTGCCGAACATCGCATCCTGCTCACCCGCGACCGCGGCCTACTCGCTCGGCGCATCGTCACCCACGGGGTATTCGTGCGCTCGGATCGTCCCGTGGAACAGATCGTGGAGGTCGTCACCCGACTCGATCTCGCAGGCCGCCTTGCCCCGCTCACCCGCTGCGTGCGATGCGGCGGCCTACTGGCCGACGTCGCCAAGCGTGATATCGCCGACCAGCTGCAACCGCTTACTCGCCGTTACTACAACACCTTCCGGCAATGCGGTGGTTGCGGCCGGATCTACTGGGCCGGTGCACATCAGCGTCGTCTCGACGACCTCATCGCGCGCATTCGCTCCGCGGTCGACGACAGGGCGGGGACGGGGACCGGCGAGGTCGCCAGTGGCGGCTAGCCTTCGGCGTCCGACGAGCGCATCGCGTACTTCTTGATGGCCAGCCGGGCGAACTCGCGGCCCATCGGGGCGACGTCCACCGCCGACCAGGCGAGGCCGTAGTCGAGTGGGGGCACGTCGGCCAGTGGGATGTACACCAGACCCGCTCGTCGCTGAACAGGACCGGACCCGTGACGAGATCGGGCTCGTCGACCGGGAATTCGATGAGGAGCATGTCGAGTTCGCCCCGGCGCACGGCCCCGTAGCGGTCGGATAGGTGAACCTCGCGAATCTGGACATCGCAATCGGGATGTCGCGCGCGGAAGTCCGCCATGATCCGCACGACCAGTTCGCTGGCCCGCGGGCTGGAAAACCCCACGCGCAAAGTGCCGCCGATGCCGCGCGCGGAATCGGCTGCCTTGGCGAGGGCCCGGTGGATACCGTCGACATGCGGGCCGAGGCCCTCGCGCAGCTGCTGCCCGATCGGTGTGAGCACCACCCGCCGGCTCGTCCGCTCGAACAGCGGTGCGCCGACGCGTCGTTCCAGCGATTTGATCAACTGACTGATTCGTGCCCGCGAAACGAAGAGCCGGTCGGCGGTCCGCCCGAAATGGAGCTCCTCGGACAGCGTCAGGAACGCCTCCAGTTCCTGCCCATCCATCCAACGCCCTCACCTATCGGTAAACGCAGCTTACCGATAGGTGAGGAGTTTGCCGTTGTTCCGGTCCGGGCACCGCACGAGGCTTGTCGAAGTACCCGATGGTGAGGATGGACGATGTACCGACAGCGGCTCGATCTGGCAGCGGTTTCGCCGCGTGCGTTCGAGTTGATCGCCGAGCTCGAGCTGGTTCTCCAGCAGGAGGGGTGGGCCGATGCCCGGCTCAAGGGGCTGGTCCGGATCCGGGTCTCTCAGCTCAATGCCTGTGCTTACCACCTCGACGTGCACACACGGGCCGCGCTGGAAGGCGGCGAAACCCAGGAGCGGCTGAATCAGCTGGCGGGTTGGCGTGATTCGCCGCTGTACTCCGATGCGGAACGCGCGGCGCTGGCCTTCGCGGAATCGCTGACTCAGCTGTCCGGATTCGATGTGCCGGACGACTCGTTCGGCGAGGCCGAACGCCTGCTCGGGCCTTACAACCTCGGCAACCTGATCTTGATCGTCGCCCTCGGAAACGCGCGCGATCGCATGTACCTGGCGACCCGGGCCGCTCCCGGGTCCGTGACGGCGAGTGAACGGCGGCGATAGCAATGGAAACGATGCTCCGACGAGCAACCGACACCCCGCATGTGATGGGCGACGGACATCAGGTGGCCACCAATGTTCGCGATGTCCTCAAATGCGTCGGCGATAAATGGTCGGTGCTGGTGATCGCCGAACTCACCGGCGATCCGCGCCGGTTCCTGCAACTGCATCGGAGCGTGCCGGGGATCTCTCAGCGCATGCTCACGGTGACATTGCGCAGACTCGAACGTGACGGTCTGATCGCCAGGACGGTCTACCCGACCGTCCCGATCCAGGTCGAGTACGCGCTGACCCCGATGGGCCGCAGCCTGCTGTCCGCGCTCGAGGTGATAGCCGAGTGGTCCGCACGGCACCGGGCCGCGGTGATGGCTTCGCGCGGCCGCTGGGACGCCGCCGATCTCGCCCGAGCCGGATCGGTGGCCTGAAACGACGACAGGTCAGGACATCGATAATGTCCTGACCTGTCGTTCTCTGCGGAGGATAGGGGATTTGAACCCCTGAGGGCGTTAACCCAACCCGCGTTCCAGGCGAGCGCCATAGGCCACTAGGCGAATCCTCCGTGGTGCAGCATACCGGCTGCCCCCTGCTGGACGCCAAACGGGCCGGTCGCGGCGGGCGCGGGCCGTCGTCGCGGGCTATTTGCGCAGGGCGTCGAGCACCTTCGTGACCTGTGCCCGCGCGGCCGCATCGATACCGTCACGGTCGAAGCTGCTCATCGAAGACACGCTGATCTCGACCTTGACCGAGATATTGCTGTCGTTGACCGCGACGATGTGGTCGAGGGTGCTGGGGATGTAGCTGTAGGTGCGTTCCTCGGTGGCGTAGTAGGCGCGCTCACCGAGACCGCTCACCGTGCCGTTGTCGTAGCCGGTGCCCGTCGTTCCGGTGTCGAAGCTCTTCCACATGTCGTAGCGGGGTTTGTCCTGGTACTTGGAGTCGAAGGAGACTTCGAGGGACAGGGAAGCCTCGTCGCCGTCCTCGCCGGGGTCGGTGTTCTTCGCCCGGCAGGTGAGGTCGCCGCCGCCGAGGCGATCCATCGGCCCGTCCTCTTTGTGCGTGGTCTCGTCGCGGTTGACCGCCCACTGCTCGAGGACTCCGAGGTCGACCAGTTCGCAGGCGTTGCCTTCCTTGAAGGCGTAATCGCCGTCCCAGGGCTGATCGCCCTCGCCTTCGGATGCGGCCTTCGCGATGGCGAAAATGCCGATGCCGATCACCAGCACCACCACCGCGGCGATCGAACCGCCGATGATCCACGGCGTTTTGCTGCTCGACCGTGGCGGCGGGGGAGGCATGAAGCCGGGCGGCGGCACGGGCTGGCCGGGCCCCGGCGCCCACTGCTGCTGGCCGGACGGATAGGGGTTGCCGCCGCTGGGGTACGGGTTGGCGCCCGGGTACGGTGCGGCGCCGCCATACGGGTTACCGCCGCCGGCGTACGGGTCGCCCGGTGGGTTCAGGTCCGAGCGCAGGATGGTCGGATCGGCGACCGGCTGATTCAGGTCGGATCGCAGGATCGTCGGATCCGATCTGGATGGATCGGCTCCGGCACCGGCGTTCGGTGTCTCCCACCACTGCGGTTCCTGGCCGCCCTGTTCGGGCGGATTCTGGTTCGTCATCTACTCGATCCCCTCGTGCCTGAGGGCAAAGGCCCCTCCGATGTTCAGAAGGATCGTAGCCAGCGATCTTGCTGTGCGCTGCCCCCGTCTGCGCGCACCCGCCATGGACCGCTACACTGGCCGACGGATCCCGCGCGGCGCGCATCCTGTGAACTCCCCCAGGGCCGGAAGGCAGCAAGGGTCAACGGGCTCTGCCGGGTGCGCGGGGTCCCCTTATTTTATTGCGCCCAATTCGCAGCAATCGCCGGGTAACGTTGACCGGGGTGTGCCGAGTGATCGGCCCCCGACTCCCACCACCCCACGCTGCTTGGAAAGGCTGCCCAGGATGCCCCGGCAAACGCAGATCGGTTTGATGAGCCATGAGGAGCTCGTGTCCGAACACGAGACCCAGACCGCGAATTACGCGACGCTCCAAACCGAGAAGCTCACGCTGGATTTGACGAGGGGTAAACCTTCACCGGAACAACTCGATCTGTCCGATGCCCTGCTCTCGCTGCCCGGCGACGGTGACTTCCGTGACGGCACCGGCACCGACTGCCGCAACTACGGTGGCCTGCACGGCCTGCCGGAACTGCGCGCCATCTTCGGTGAGCTGCTCGGCATTCCGGTGTCGAACCTGCTGGCCGCCAATAACGCCAGCCTCGAGCTGATGCACGACGTCATCGTATTCGCGACCCTCTTCGGCACGCCGGATTCGCCGCGCCGCTGGGCCGATGAGCCGACCGTGAAATTCCTGTGCCCGAGCCCCGGCTACGACCGTCATTTCGCAATCACCGAAGCGCTCGGCTTCGAGATGATCCCGATCCCGATGCGCCACAACGGCCCCGACACCCAGGCCATCGCGGCACTGCTGGCTGATGACCCGCAGATCAAGGGCCTATGGGCGGTGCCGAACTACGCCAACCCGACGGGCGTCGTCTTCTCCGAAGACGTGGTGCGCGAACTCGTTTCGATGCCCGCCGCCGCTCCGGACTACCGCCTGTTCTGGGACAACGCCTACGCGGTGCACCCGCTCACCGATACCGCCGCGCCGGTGCTCGATGTGCTCGGGATGGCGGAGGCGGCCGGAAACCCGAACCGCCCCTTGGTGTTCGCCTCGACCTCGAAGATCACCTTCGCCGGTGCGGGCGTGAGCTTCATCGGCGGTTCCACCGCCAACTTGGACTGGTACCTCGGCCACTCGGGCAAGAAGAGCATCGGCCCCGACAAGATCAACCAGCTGCGTCACCTGCGCTTCTTCACCGATGCCGCAGGCGTGCGCGCGCATATGCAGAAGCATCGTGCGCTGCTGGAGCCGAAGTTCGCACTGGTGCTGAAGATTCTGGAGGATCGGCTCGGCGCGTCGAAGGTCGCGTCCTGGACCGAGCCCAAGGGCGGCTACTTCATCAGCCTCGACGTCATGGAGGGCACCGCGGCCCGCGTGATCGCGCTGGCCAAGGACGCGGGCATTGCGTTGACCGCCGCCGGTTCGGCCTTCCCGTACCGGAAAGATCCGGAAGACAAGAACATTCGTATCGCGCCGAGCTTCCCGTCACTGGATGAGCTGGCCAAAGCCATGGACGGTCTCGCTACCTGCGTGTTGTTGGCGGCCACCGAGAAGCTGCTCGGTAAGTAGTAGATACGAATCAGCGGCCCCGGCGGAACTTCCTGTTCTGCCGGGGCCGCTGTCGTGACGTCGCCTACGCCGGTTTGTGGGCGAGGACCGCGAACATCGTCACCGACAGGTGGATATCGCCGCTGGCGGCACCCGCGGCGAGGTCGGCAAGCAGCTGCTCGCGTTCGGCCTCGGTGATCGACCCGCGTGCCACGGCCATCGCCGAGACGCGCGAGACCAGCGCACCGGCACCTGCCGGGCGCTCCTGGACCAGTGCGTGCGAGCCGATATCGTCGATGACCAGGCCGGCGTTGGTCAGCTGGCCGGGCAGACGGCGTCCGGAGAACGGGTTGGTGGTCGCGGAGATGAGTGTGTCGACGACCTCGCGGACCACACGACGATCGCCGGGGTGCACGATCGCGGTTCCCCAATCCGAATCCACCACCACGACCCGTCCGCCCGGTCGCACCACGCGCGCGATCTCTCGAGCAGCGCGATCGGGTGCGGTGAGGTGCTGGAAGACGCGCTCGCAGAGCACCGCGTCGAAAGTGTCGGCGCCGAACGGGATGCCGTAGGCATCGCCGGAATGGAACTTCGCCCGCGAACCGGTCTGCGCGGCGTTGCGCTCGGCCGCTGACAGCAGATGTGGATCGGGTTCGACGCCGAGCGCGGTCCCGTCGGGCCCGACGGCCTCGGCGAAGGTGATGACCTCCGAGCCGGTGCCGGAGCCGATATCGACGGCGGTCTCACCGGGACGCAGTGCGAGGGCGTCATGTGCCCAGTCGCGCAACCGCGCCAGTCCGGGCAGCGCGGCCTGGAGGTCGCGCACATCGATCAATTGTTCCTGGCCCGCGGAGTCGAAGCGGTCGGGACGTAGCCCGAAGCTGTTCATGGGTCCATCCATCGTGGGTGTTGCGGATGTGGGTATCGCCGTTTGGGGCATGCGCCGAGCCTACGTGGGCGTGCCTGTGCCCGCGACGCAGGTCTGTGACTGTAATCACTGCGGATCAACACAGGCCATTCATCCTGCCCGGTGCAGCCGCGCTCGTGCACGGGACGCGGGCGGGGTGGGATGATCGGGAGACGTCCGGACGGGTAGGAGGAGCGCATCATGGGCAAGTTGACTCTCGCGCAGGAACCGGAGGCGGACGAGCTGCTGTCGGAGAGCTCGCTGGCCCTGGTCATCGGCATGTTGCTCGATCAGCAGTATCCGCTCGAGCATGCGTTCCGCGGTCCTAAGAAGATCGCCGACCGCATGGGCGGACTCGATATCCACCGGATCGCCGAGGCCGATACCGCCGAGTTCGAGGAACTGTGCGCGACCCCGCCCGCCATCCACCGCTACGGCCGGTCGATGGCCCGGCGCACCCAGGATCTGGCCCGCTATGTCATCGAGCATTACAACGGCGACGTCGAGGCCATCTGGACCGAGGGCGACCCGGACGGCAAAGAGGTGCTGCGCCGGCTCAAGGACCTGCCCGGTTACGGCGACCAGAAGGCCCGCATCTTCCTCGCCCTGCTCGGTAAGCAGCTCGATATCCGCCCGAAGGGCTGGGAGGACGCGGCAGGCGCCTACGCCGAGCCGGGCTCACGCCGTTCGGCCGCCGATATCGTCGACGCGGAGTCGCTACTGGAGGTTCGCGCCTTCAAGAAGCAGATGAAGGCGGCCGCCAAGAAGGGCTGAGACCATACTTCCTGTGCCTTGCCGGGGACGCTCGCGAGCCGAATGATCGGTGTCTGCGGCCGTTTCGGGCCGCTGCTGCTCGACCCCTCGTCACATCAAGCACCAGGAGTTGATCCACCATTATGCGAATCGTGCGTGCACTCGGTCCCGTCGTCCTCGCTGTCGCCGCGGGCACGGCCCTGACCGCGCCGCAGGCCTCGGCCGCCGTCGTCCACAGCGTCACCGTGTCGCAGGGCCTCGCCAATGGCTATGGCACCACCTGTTCCTACGAGATCAAGGCCATCGTCGACGCCTCGATCGCACATCGGACGATGTTCCGGGACAACGGCTGGGAGATCCGCGGCAACGGCGGCCCGAAGAAGGTGGCCGGCGACACCGTCACCCAGATGTGGACGCCGTCGACTCCCGGTGAGCACGTCATCACCGCCGAGATCCACGTAGGCACCGACGAGGTCGTCAGCACCACCGTTCAGGTGGGTAACGGCATCAATCTCGGTAGCGCCTGCGTCGTCAACTGATCGTCCGCCGTGCGGCACCCGGCGGCGGAATGCCGTTGCTCGGCTGCCGCACGGCGATGAATCGGCGGCCTCGGGATCGTCTATATAGGCACAGGGACGAGACCGAGGAGGCTGGCGTGCGGCCGTTGGTAGTCACAGAGAACATCACGGTGGACGGATCCATCGAAATGCTCGGCGACTGGTTCGATCCGCAGGAGTCGGGTGAAGCCGACAATTCCGACCTGCTGGAGGAAACCCATAAGCAGAACGGGAAGGCCGGGGCGCTGCTGCTCGGGCGGCAGACGTTCGAGGACTTCCGCAGCTACTGGCCGAAGCAGGCCGACGATCCCACCGGGATCACGGCCTCGTTGAATCGGATCCAGAAGTATGTGGTCTCCTCTACCGTGACCGACCCGCAATGGCAGAACTCGACGGTTCTGTCCGGCGATCCGGTGACAGAAGTGCGGGCGTTGAAAGAGCAGCCCGGCGACGAGATCGTGGTGACCGGGAGTATCAAGCTCTGTCACGCGCTGATCGCCGCCGATCTGGTGGACGAGTATCGCCTCTTCGTCTACCCGGTGGTGCAGGGTGGTGGGCGCAGGCTATTTCCGGATAGTTACCAGGTGCCGAAGTTGAAACTGCTGGACACCAAGGGTTTCCGCAGCGGAGTCACCTACTCGTCGTACGCGCCGGTGTAGGGGCGGCTCGAGTCCGAGGCAATCCGCGATTCCTTGGTCCGACGGAGATTGCCGGCCGATCTCGAAGCGCGATGGCTTCGCTGGGACGTAGCCCATTGAAATCTCGCCGGGTTTTAACCTCGGCGCCGGACGCAATTCAGTCGATGCTCTTCCTCGAAGGTTTCTTTGAGATGAGGGATTGCGTTTCATGAAGATGAACAAGCTAGCCGTTATCGCGGCGTTGGTGACGGTTGCGACCGGTATGGCTGCCGGAACAGCGGGTGCGGCAACGGAAAAGGAACCGGGCGCGGTGAATTTCACTGCGGAATCGAGCGACACGCAGTCGATCATCACCACCGATGCCGGATCGCTGGCGGTGGAGGGCGATACATTCAAGGTCAAGGGCCCGGATGGGACGGTGCTCGCCGGAACTCCGTTGAATTTCCGGGTGGATGAATTCGAATTTCCGATCGCCGCCGAGATATCCGGGCGGACTGCGACGCTGACGCCGAAATTCGATCTCGCACACGCGGTCTACCAACCCGTTGCGCTGCCGTTCGAGAACAAGGCGCCGTTCAAATCCGAATACGATCGCGAAAAGGACGCGTGGACCAGGCTGACCACCACCGTCGCCCTCGGCGCATCGGTCGGCACGCTGGTCGGCGGTCTCGGCGGCGCGGCGGCGGGCTGCGTGCTCGGCGGAATCGCAGGCGCCACGGTCGCCTCGGCCACCATCGTCGGGCTGTTCGGTCCGTTCATTCCGGCTGCCGCTATCGGCTGCCTCGGTGGCGTCCTTGCCGTCGGCGCCCTCGGCACGGTCGCCGGTCAGTTGCTGGTGACCGCTCCCGTCGCCATCGGCGCGGCGATCCAGTACTTCTCGACGATCAACCAGCCGTTCCCGGCGCCCGCGAAATAAGGGTCAACCACGTCCCGCCCGGCGATGCGCCGGGCGGGGCTTTTGCGCGCCCGCATCCATGAGATGTCAGGCAACGCTATTACCTGCGGAAACAGTTGTGTTCGGACACACATAGGCGTGCAGGGGCTTGGTGCGTCGCGCGAATCGGTGTTACCTTCGATCGCATGTTCACCAGCCGCATCACCGCTCAGCGAGTCACTTACGTGACCGCTGGACTCGGTCTGCGGCTCCCGCTCACGCGGGAACTGTGTTGTCCCTGCTGCCGCGGCTGAGCGAGTTCTCCGGGTTCTCCCGCTCGCGCGCTGCCGCCACACCACACGTGTAGGCACGTCCCGTTCGCCGGGACTTCAGCAAGGAATCACAGATGTCCCTTCCTACCCTGGAACGTACCGTTTCTCGGCCCACCCCCCGTGTCCGCAGTACGCGCCCGGTCGTCGTCGCACCGGAACTACGGATCTCCGACAACCCAGCGGCCGCCGTCCTGCGGGCCGCGACCGGCGGTCCGGTATCTCGTGACAACGCCGCTCGCGCAACAGGTTTGAGTATCGCGACGGTCAACCGTCAGGTCTCGGCCCTGTTGAACGCCGGGGTACTGCGGGAGCGTCCCGATCTGACCGCATCCGGCGCGGTCGGCAGGCCACGGGTGCCGTTCGAAATCGACCACGACGCGTATCTGACGATCAGCGTGCACATCGGTGCCGCTGCCACCAAGATCGTCGCCGCCGATCTACGCGGCCGCATCCTCGGTGGTCTCGCCATTGCCACTCCGCAGACCGGTCAGGAATTCGCCGTCACCACCGTCGCCCGCAGCGCCCGCGCGTTCCTGCAGCGCTGGCATCGGCGTAAACCGTTGTGGGCCGGGGTCGCGATCGGCGGCCGCGTCGATTCGCAGACCGGTGTGGTCGACCACCCCAAGCTCGGCTGGCGTGGCGCGCCGCTCGGGGCGGTGCTGGCCGAAGTCCTAGAGCTTCCGGTGTCGGTGGCGCCGCATGTCGAGGCGATGGCCGCATCGGAACTGTTGCTGCCCACTGTCGAACGCGAAGCCGCCGACGTCTGGTCGGGGCTCGCCAAAGGCAGCAGCCTCTATTTCTACGTCCGCGAAACCGCCGGCGTAGCCGTCACTTTGGACGGTCGAGTGCACACCCCGAGCAACGGCCCCGGCTCGATCGCGCACCTACCGACCGGCTCGGACGTCGAATGCGGTTGCGGCCGTAAGGGTTGCTTCGAGGTGACCGTCGGCGACCGTGCCCTGCACGCCCGCGCCGTCGGCCGCGGAATCATCCCCGCCCACAACGGCACCGGCGGCACCACCATCACCGACCTCTACCGCGTCGCCGCCGACGGCTCCCACTCCGCCCGCGACCTCCTAGCCGAACGCGCCACGATCCTGGGCCACACCGTCGCCCTGGTCCGTGACCTCCTCAACCCCGACCGAGTAGTCCTGGGCGGCCAAGCCTTCACCACCTACCGCCCCGCCCTAGCCCACGTCTCCCGAGCCTTCAACCAAGCAACGGTGCTGCCCCCCACCGACATTCGCATCACCGGCTTCGCCCCCAAAGTCCAAGAATTCGCCGCCGTAGCAACCTCCCTAACCCCCCTCTACACCGACCCGTTACCAACCATCCGCCGCACCACCCTCACGTAGGACGATGAGGGAGACATGAGACCGGTGGCCCCGGCGTGTCGCAAGCCTTACGTCTCCCTCGTCGACATGACGCCGTGAGGGGTGGGAGGATCGAGCGATGGGGGTGTGCGAGGCGCTGCCGTTTGCGGGGTCTGTCGCGGTGCGAGATGGGCGGGTTAGTCGGTGGCAGCTGGAGCGGAAGTATGTGCGGGTGTACCCGGATGTGTATGTGCCGCCTGGGCTCTCACTCGATGCGCGAGGGCGGGCTGTCGCCGCCGGCTTGTGGGGGAAAGGGCGCGGGATACTTGTCGGGGTTTCGGCCGCGGCATTGCACGGAACGCGTTGGCTTGATGACCGGCAGCCTGAGACCGCGTTCCCATATACGGCTCGGTCACCTGCGGACCTGCGGGTGTACAGGATGCGCATACCTGACGACGAGTTGTGCCGAGTTGACGGATTCTTCTGCACCACGCCTGCGCGCACCGCGTACGACCTGGCTCGCCGGCTCGAATTCGATGACGCAGTTGCTGTCGATCTCACTCAGCGCAACGAGTTGGAGCGCCGCAAACGCCTGCCGATACCGCTCGATCGTACGGACCTTTTCCGAGTAGAACTCGCCTGTGTAGTACTCGGTGAAGACTGTCGTGGGCTCGGTCGGTTTACCGCGCCGATCCTTGCCGAATTCCAGAACTACCAGATCCGCTGCCTGTTCGAGGCTCATCCCCATACCCTCCCGCGCTTCTCGCAACTGCCGCCCGAGTTCGCGGCGGGGCAAGGTGCTACTGGTCTCCCTCATATCTTCGAATCCCCTTGGCTCTCGTGTCCCGCGCGCGGGACGTTTCTGTAGCCGGAACGGGTCCGGTACTGGGCTTTTGCCTGGAATCGAACGGATTCCGGCAGGCCACGCCTCCGATCCGGCCGGTGCTGTTGGCTGTTTGCGCCCTGGGTGGTGTGAGTAGTCCCCGAGAACCCCGAATTGTCGTGAAACCCCTTTGGCGCCATAGCTACTCGAATACTTGCAGGTCAAGCATCGAATGGAGGCGATGCGGTCTGGGTTGGGGTGGACGCGCAAGCCCCCGCCGCGGTCGCTGTCACCGGCGCAGTGCGGCCGCCGGTTTCGGCCATGCTGGAAACGCAGCGGAGCCCGGCAGCGAATCGGCTGCCGGGCTCCGGGAAGTCCTGCCGTTAGTTTCCGGCGGGGAACAAACCTTCCACCGCCGTGATGAAGAATGGGAAGTGGCCTGCGAAGCGGTGCAGGTTGCGGTCGCGTTCGAAGCTGCCGAACCAGTAGAGGCCGGGTTGGCGGTCGGCGCTGGGGTTCAGGTCGCGGAAGGTGCGGATCCAGTTGTCGGCGCGGCCGGTGATGATGGTGAAGGGGAGAGCGCGGGAGAAGACCAGTTCCTGGTCGGCGGGTGGGATCGAATCGCGGCGCAGGGCGTCGAGACCGCGTTGCAGAGCGCGCACCTGGCCCGTGAGGGCGCGGCCGTGCGCGGTACGGGTCGGCAGGAAACGCGGCAGCAGCAGGGCCGCCACACCGGCGAGGGCGATGGCGACACCGACGAGGGCATGGCCGGAGGTGAGCGCGAGGCCGATCGTCGCACCGACACCGACCACCAGCAGACCGATCCCCAACCAGATCGGCAGCTTGCGGCGGGCCGTGTCGATGAAGGCTCCGCGCTCGATCGCGTCGGCCAGCATCGCCTCGCGCACCGGGTCTGCCTGCACCCGTCCGGGGGCGCGCAGTTCGCCGACGGTGACGGCTTCGGTACCGCCGGGCAGCAGCGCCTCGTAGACGGCGCGCTCGTACGGGCGCAACTGATCGTCGGCCGGATTCACCCGGGTGATGCGCCAATCCGAATCGCTGATCGGCGCGATCCACAGGTAGCGGCGCACCGCGAGATCGACGACGGTGGCGGCGATATCGGTCGGGTCGGCGCTCTCGTCGAGCAGGACGCCCGCCTCACCGGGCAAGATTCCGTCGGGGGAGGTGAACTGTGCTTTGCCGTCTTCGCGCAGCACCGGGTCGATGGTTGCGGTCCCCGCGTCGGCCTGTTGACGGCGAGCGTGGAACACATACGCCGCCAACGCGGCAAGAGCCAGCAGCAGCACACCGAATGCGGCGAGGACGGGCGCGGTGATGTCGAAGGCGGTCGAACCGGTCTCGCGGATCTCGGCGTTCGCGGGCACCGTGCCCGGCGGGATCTGCATGGTCAGGTCGATGGCATCGCCCTTGCTGAGATCGGTCTGCTCCAGGTAGAGCACGCCGTCGGGCTCGATGTGCACGTCGGCGCACGGCTTACTGGCATTGGGCGGGCCGAGTGTGCAGTCCACGATGCCCATTTCGAAGCTCGGGCTGATCAGCGACGCGGTGATGGAGGCGATATCGGCGTTCATCACCCCGACCCAGTGGAACAGCTGGGTGCCCTCCTGCTCACTGACGGTGTTGTTCACCGAGTAGCTGAAGCTCGACTGGCCGGGGTCTGCGCGCACAGTGAACAGGTCGCCCTCGACCTTCGCTGTGCCCGCGCCCTCGGCGGCGATATCGGTGACCTCGAAGACGCGTTCGGCGCCCTCGCCCGCGGGTACCCGCAGCGGCACCGTCATCGTGAACTTGTCGCCCTCGGGCACGGTGATCTGCTCTTTGACCTCGAGCACGCCTTCGCGGCTCAATTTCAGATCGGCGACGATGGTGATGCCGTCGGCGACGGGCTCCTGCGCATGGGCTTGCGGTGCGGTCGCAGGCGAACCCATCGTGAGCACTCCGACGATGGTGATAAGCAGCGCGCCGACGGCGCCCCCCCGAAGAGTCAGCATGAGTGCCTACTCTAAACAGCTTGCTATTCTGCGTCAGCGGCTGTCGGCGAACGTGAGACGAGGGGGTACGGGGGAGTGACTCAACCACCGTACGGGTATGGGCAGGTCCCGCCCGGTGGACATCCGATCCCGCCCGGGCACCACCCGAACCCCTACGGACCTGCGCCGGGCTACGGTCCGCCGCCCGGATACCGTCCGCCGCCGGGGCCGCCGCCCGGCTACGCTCCTCCACCCGGGTACGGCCCACCACCGGGCTACGGCCCGCCACCCGGGTACGGCCCACCGCCGGGATATGGCCAGCGCCCTCCCTTTCCGCCGCCCCCGCCCGGTCCTGGTCCTCGCCCGCCGTTTCCGCCGCCGGAGCGAGGCGGTGGTGGGCCGGGCGGGCGGCCATAGGGAACGGG
>NZ_JAAGUY010000020.1 GCF_010868145.1 Nocardia cyriacigeorgica | reverse complement strand
CCAGCAAAAAGATTTGCTGACTAAATGTCCGACCTCAACACACGGGGGTATGAGAGGCCGGAACCAAATATATTATTTGGCACTGACATTCATCGACACACTATTGAGTTCTCAAAGAACACACGCACACACCATCGCACAAGATTTAACCTGATTGATCGGTGAGGCAACTTTTACAGCTTAGCCCGGCCGCGGACCCGAATGCAAATCGGGGCTCTCGGTCCAGCTAGTGTGATTGTCAGGCGCTCCTCGTACTACCTCGTTTCCCTGGCCTCTCGCTCAGCGTTTCCGCTCAGCTCCTGGGCCCCGGGTCGGTGTCCGTGTCGCTCTGACTTGAATAAAGTTACGTGGCTACATTTGCAATGTCAAATCGCCTGGTCAGGAAGGGTTTTCAGCGATGTTTTCACATCGCTTCCCCGCTCCCGTTGCCGTAGCGGCGATCTGACGCCGGTCATTCGGTCACGCCGACCCGCTGGACCTGCCCGCCAAGCGCCTGCAACTGCTCGACGAAGTCGGGGTAACCGCGGTCGATATGGAAGACGTCGTGTACTTCGGTCGTGCCGTCGGCGACCAGGCCGGCAAGTACCAGTCCCGCACCCGCACGAATATCCGAGGACCAGACCGGCGCACTCGACAACCGCGGAATCCCGCGCACCACCGCATGGTGGCCATCGGTACGCGCGTCGGCGCCGAGGCGGATCATCTCCTCCACGAAACGGAACCGCGCCTCGAAAATGTTCTCGGTGATCATCGAGGTGCCGTCGGAGATGGCCGCAAGGCCGATCGCCATCGGCTGCAGGTCGGTGGGGAAACCAGGGAACGGCAGAGTCGAGAAGTTCACCGCACGCGGACGTTCGGGCTGCACCACACGGAAGCCATCGGGTTCGAAGGAGATCCGGGCGCCCGCAGAACGCAGCTTGTCCAACACCAGCGACAGATGCTTGGGGTTGATTCCGGTCACTCGGACATCACCCATGGTCATCGCGGCGGCGATACCCCAGGTGGCGGCAACGATGCGGTCGCCGATCACCCGGTGGGTGGTTGGCGAGAGCCGCTCGACGCCCTCGATGGTCAACACCGAGGTTCCGGCACCATTGATCCGCGCACCCATCTGCACCAGCATGTTGCACAGGTCGACGATGTCGGGTTCACGCGCGGCATTGTCGATCACCGTCTCCCCCTCGGCCAGCACCGCGGCCATGAGGATGTTCTCGGTCGCACCGACGGACGGGAAATCGAGCCGGATCCGGGCGCCCTGTAGCTCGTCGGCGCGGGCCACCACGCAACCGTGCTCGATTTCGCTGGTGGCGCCGAGCAGGCGCAGTCCGGCCTGGTGCATATCCAAGGGCCTGGACCCGATGGCATCCCCGCCGGGAAGTGCGACCACCGCGCGTTTGCAGCGCGCCATCAGCGGACCGAGTACACACACCGAGGCGCGGAACTGCGTGACCGCCGGGAAGTCGGCGTGGTATTTGGGTTCGGCCGGCGTATCAATGCTGACCACCGAGCCCTCGATCACCACATCGCAGCCGAGGCCGCGTAGCACATCCGCCATCAGCGGTACGTCGAGGATGTCGGGGCAGTTGGTGATGGTTGTGGTGCCCTCGGCCAGTAGGGCCGCGGCCATCAACTTGAGGACACTGTTCTTGGCGCCCCCGACCGCGACCTCACCGACGAGCCGATTCCCGCCAGTTACCAGAAAACGTTCCA
The DNA here is from genome assembly GCF_010868145.1 of Nocardia cyriacigeorgica. Lineage (GTDB taxonomy): Bacteria > Actinomycetota > Actinomycetes > Mycobacteriales > Mycobacteriaceae > Nocardia > Nocardia cyriacigeorgica_D. Next base: position 103,742 of record NZ_JAAGUY010000020.1, on the reverse strand, counting down.
TGCCGCCTCTCCGCGTCTTCGGCGCACCACTGAGTGCAAGGATAATGCTCTACCGGCTCCCGGCGATCGGACACCGAGCGCTGAACCGGTGAACTAGTCGCCGCCGGCCGCGGGCCCGGCACCTCCACCGGGCTGCCACAGCACGTCGCCACCGGGATTGGCCACCCGGCCGAGAATGAACAGCAGGTCCGACAGTCGATTCAGGTACCGAGCGGGCAGCGTACCGGTGTTGTCGGGATGAGCTTCGACCGCAGCCCAGGCCGAACGTTCGGCGCGGCGCGCCACCGTCCTGGCCACGTGCAAGTGCGCCGCCAACGGCGTGCCGCCGGGAAGGATGAAGGAGTTCAGTGGGGCGAGCTCGGCGTTGAACTCGTCGCACCAGGCTTCCAACCGGTCGATATAGGACTGCGTGATGCGCAGTGGTGGGTACTTCGGCTCCTCGACGATCGGCGTCGACAGGTCCGCGCCCGCGTCGAACAGGTCGTTCTGCACCTGACGCAGGACCGTACCGATACGTGGCTCGGGCTCGCCCACCGCGAGGGCGACGCCGATTGCCGCATTGGCCTCATCGCAGTCGGCGTAGGCGATCAAACGCGGATCGGTTTTGGCCACGCGGGAGAAATCGCTCAGCCCGGTGGTTCCGTCGTCCCCGGTCCGGGTGTAGATCCGGGTCAGATGCACGCTCACACGACCACCTTAAACGCTGGCGCCCGCGCTGGCGGCCACTGTCAATGGCCGCGCAACCTGCGGGCCCGGTCGGACGGCCGGGATTCCACCCATGACAAAAAGGCAGCCAGCGAGCCGCGATCCAACGCCAACTCGAAGCTGCCCTGGGTATCCGACACCGCGATCACCGCGATTTCGTCGGTCATGATGTCGTATTCGTCACCGCGGGGTCCGCGCCGTTCACCGACCTCGATACCGCGCCGGTGAATCACCGAATCCGGTCCGAGTTTGAGGCTCGACAGCTTGTAGAAGACGAGCCTGTCCTCGTCGTATCGGATCAATCCGTGCCGCCAACGTTCCCCGCCGCGGGCCGGGAGCACCCGCAGGATCGCGGCCGTGCCGCCACGACGCAACATCACCAGCCGGTAGGTCGACGCAAGGGCCAGGGCGACCAGCAGACATACCAGAATGATCAGAAGAACCATCCCGGTCTGCAATGCCGTCCATCCCTTCGTTCGCCAGATCGATCGACCCCAACCCCGTCGACCGAACCCGGTCATTCAATCACGGACTCGAGTTTACAAATGGGCCGGGCTTGTCGGAGAACGTACCGCCCAGATCGCATGATCTGTAAGAGCCGAGACAGAAACGACACTGCCGGCGGCGAGATCGCCACCGGCAGTGTCGTGTTCGATTCTGTTGTGCCGCTTGGACGCTATTCGAGCGTCCGGGGCTCAGGCGTGCGCGTTCTGTTCGACCGCGCGTACCCGCCCCTGCGCCACCCGCTGTTCTTCCTCGGAGGCCGTACCGTCGGCGAGCACCTTACGGGCCGCCTCGATATCGACCTCGCCGGCGAACTCGGCGGACTCGGCCAGTACCCGCACCGAGTCGCCGGTGACCGAGAAGAACCCGCCGTGCACCGCCGCGACGATCCGCTGACCGTCGGAATCGACGATGGTCACCGTTCCGCCCTCGACCAGCTGGCCGAGCAGCGGCTCATGGCCTGCCATGATGCCGATCTGGCCCTCGGTGGTCTGCGCGCTGACGAACGACGCCCGGCCAGACCAGAGCAGCCGTTCTACGGCGACGAGATCAACTGACATATCCGCCATCGGTGACTACTTTCCGGCGATCTTCTTGGCGGCCGCCTCGACGTCGTCGAGACCACCGCAGGAGTTGAACGCCTGCTCCGGGAAGTGGTCGAACTCGCCCTTGCAGACGCGGTCGAAGTCGTCGATGGTCTGCTCCAGCGGAACCACCGAACCCGGCTGACCGGTGAACTTCTCGGCGACGATGAAGTTCTGGCCAAGGAACTTCTCCAGACGACGCGCACGACCGACGAGGACCTTGTCCTCCTCGGAGAGCTCGTCCATACCGAGGATGGCGATGATGTCCTGCAGCTCCTTGTACTTCTGCAGGATCCGCTTGACCTCGTTGGCCACGGCGAAGTGCCGATCACCGACGATCGAGGCCTCCAGGATGCGGGAGGTCGAGGTCAGCGGGTCGACGGCCGGGTAAATACCCTTCTGCGAGATCGGGCGGGAGAGCTCGGTCGTCGCATCCAGGTGGGCGAAGGTGGTCGCAGGCGCCGGGTCGGTGTAGTCGTCGGCGGGGACGTAGATCGCCTGCAGCGAGGTGATCGAGCGACCACGGGTCGAGGTGATGCGCTCCTGCAGCTCACCCATCTCGTCGGCCAGCGTCGGCTGGTAACCCACGGCCGAAGGCATACGACCCAGCAGGGTCGAGACCTCGGAACCGGCCTGGGTGAACCGGAAGATGTTGTCGATGAACAGCAGCACGTCCTGGTGCTGCACGTCGCGGAAGTACTCGGCCATGGTCAGGGCCGAGAGGGCGACGCGCATACGCGTGCCGGGCGGCTCGTCCATCTGGCCGAAGACGAGGGCGGTGTCCTGGAGGACGCCCATCTCTTCCATTTCCAGGTGCAGGTCGGTGCCCTCACGGGTGCGCTCACCGACGCCGGCGAACACCGACGTACCGGAGAACTCACGCGCGATACGGGTGATCATCTCCTGGATCAGAACGGTCTTGCCGACACCGGCACCACCGAACAGACCGATCTTGCCGCCCTTCACGTACGGGGTCAGCAGGTCGAGCACCTTGACGCCGGTCTCGAGGATCTCGGTCTTGCCCTCGAGCTGGTCGAAGCTCGGCGGCTTGCGGTGGATGCCCCAGTTCTCGCCGTCGCGGCCGAGGCCCGGGCTGTCCAGGCAGTCGCCGAGGGCGTTGAACACGTGGCCCTTGACGACGTCACCGACGGGCACCGAGATCGGCTTGCCGGTGTCGGTGACGGTGGCACCACGGACCAGACCGTCGGTGGGCTGCATCGAGATGGTGCGCACGATGTTGTCACCGAGGTGCTGGGCGACCTCGAGGGTCAGGGTCTTGGCAACCGAGGCCAGAGCGATCTCGGCATGCAGAGCGTTGAACAGCTCGGGGATGGCACCACGCGGGAACTCGACGTCCACGACGGGGCCGATGACCCGGATGACGCGGCCTGCAGCAGCGCCGGTCCGGCTCGAGTTGTCTTGTGTGACAGCTGCGGTCATTTGGATTGGTTCACTTCCTGCGCGTTAGTCGCGGTCCGAGCTCGACGCCAGCGCGTTGACGCCGCCGACGATTTCGCTGATTTCCTGCGTGATGTGGGCCTGACGCACCGAGTTGGCCTCGCGCTGCAGCACTCTGGCCAGCTCGTTGGCGTTATCGGTGGCCGCCTTCATTGCGGTGCGCCGAGCCGCGGACTCGGATGCCGCTGCCTCGAGCAACGATGAGTAGATACGCGTGTTGATGTACTTCGGCAGCAGGGCCGCCAGCAGCACATCGGCGTCGGGCTCGAATTCGTACTGCGCCTGCGGATCGGCAGTCGCCGAATCGACGAACGAGTCCTCACCCATGTCGAAGTTCTCGTCGACGAAGCTCACCTGGATCGGCGCCAGGCGGCGCACCTCAGGGGTCTGGGTCAACATCGACACGAAACGCGTGTACACGATGTGCAGTTCATCGACACCCGCGATCTCGCCGGTCCCGTGGGGATGCGGCACCTCACCGTCGGCGCCGGCCATGAAGGCGTCGACCAGGTGGCGGCAGGCCGCCGAAGCATCGGTGTACTTCGGCTGCTGCGAGAACCCGGTCCACGACGCCATCGGCTGGCGGTTGCGGAAGGTGTAGTACGTGAGGCCCTTGTTGCCCATCACATACAGCACCGGCTCCTTGCCCTCATTGCGCAAGGTGGTCATCAGCTCTTCGGCGCGCCTGAACACGTTGGCGTTGTAACCGCCGCACATGCCACGGTCACTGCTGATCACCAGAACCGCGGCCCGGCGCGGATTCTCCCGCTCGGTCAGCAGCGGGTGCGACAGGTTCTTGGACGCACCTGCGAGCTCGGTCAGCGCCTTGGTGATCTCCTCGGCGTACGGCTTGGCAGCCGCGACCTGGGCCTGAGCCTTCGTGATACGCGAGGTTGCGATCAGCTCCTGCGCCTTGGTGATCTTCTTCGTCGAGTTCACACTGCGAATGCGGGAGCGCAATTCACGCAAGGTTGCCACGGTTCACCCTCCCTTCGTTCACTGCAGTCAAGTAGCGCATGGATCCGGACTACTTCTCGACGTGCTTGCGGGTGACCGACAGGTTCTCGACCTCTTCGTGATCGAGCTCGCCCGCGGCGGGCTCGTTCACGACGCGGCTGCCGTCGGAAGCGAGGAAGCCCTGCTTGAACTGGTCGGTGGCCGTCTTGATGGCCTCGGCCGCGTCGCCGTCCAGCGGCTTGGCGCCACCCTGCAGCGAATCGAACGCGTCCTGGGCGTTGCGGTGCAGGTCTTCGAGCAGATCACGGTTGAAGCGGCGGATGTCGGCGACCGGCACCGAGTCGAAGTAGCCCTTGTCCACCAGGAAGATCGAGACGACCTGATCCTCGACCGCGACCGGCGAGTACTGGTCCTGCTTGAGCAGCTCGACCCAGCGGGCACCGCGCTCCAGCTGCGCCTTCGACGCGGCATCCAGGTCGGAGGCGAAGGCGGAGAACGCCTCGAGCTCACGGAACTGGGCAAGCTCCAGACGCAGCGAACCGGCAACCTTCTTCATGGCCTTGGTCTGGGCGGCGCCACCGACACGGGAGACCGAGGTACCGACGTTGATCGCCGGGCGGACACCCTTGTTGAACAGGTCGGACTCGAGGAAGACCTGGCCGTCGGTGATGGAGATGACGTTGGTCGGGATGAACGCCGAGACGTCACCGGCTTTGGTCTCGATGATCGGCAGACCGGTCATCGAGCCCGCGCCCATCTCGTCGGACAGCTTGGCGCAACGCTCCAGCAGACGCGAGTGCAGGTAGAAGACGTCACCGGGGTACGCCTCGCGGCCCGGCGGACGACGCAGCAGCAGCGAGATGGCGCGGTAGGCCTCGGCCTGCTTGGTCAGGTCGTCGAACACGATCAGGACGTGCTTGCCCTGGTACATCCAGTGCTGGCCGATGGCCGAGCCGGTGTAGGGGGCCAGCCACTTGAAGCCGGCGGAGTCGGAGGCCGGAGCCGCGACGATGGTGGTGTACTCCATCGCGCCGTGCTCCTCCAGCGCGGCCTTCACGCCGGCGATGGTGGAACCCTTCTGACCGATGGCGACGTAGATGCAGCGCATCTGCTTCTTGGGGTCACCCGACTCCCAGTTCGCCTTCTGGTTCAGGATCGCGTCGATGCAGACCGCGGTCTTGCCGGTCTTGCGGTCACCGATGACCAGCTGACGCTGGCCACGGCCGATCGCGGTCAGGGCGTCGATGGCGGTGATACCGGTGGCCATCGGCTCCTCGACCGGCTGGCGCTCCAGCACGGTCGCGGCCTGCAGCTCGAGCACGCGGCGGTCATCGGCCTCGATCTCGCCGAGGCCGTCGATCGGCTGACCGAGCGGGTTGACCACGCGGCCGAGGAACTTGTCGCCGACCGGGACCGAGAGCACGTCGCCGGTACGGCGTACCTGCTGGCCCTCTTCGATCTCGGCGAACTCGCCGAGGATGACCGCACCGATCTCGCGGTCCTCGAGGTTCAGCGCCACGCCGAGCACGCCGCCCGGGAACTCGAGCAGCTCGTTGGCCATTGCCGAGGGCAGGCCGGAGACGTGCGCGATGCCGTCGCTGGTATCGGTGACCACACCGATTTCTTCGATGGAGGTCTCGGGGGTGTAGCTCTGGGTGTAGCTCTCGATCGCGCTACGGATCTCGTCGGAGGAGATCGTCAGCTCCGCCATGTTCTTCCTGCTCTCGCTGTAAGGGTCTCGAATGTCGGGGGTTTGGCGACTGTGTCTGATGGCCAGCGGAGCTGGGCTACGCCAGTTCGCGGCGCAGCCGCTCCAGTCGGCCCACGGCGCTGCCGTCGATCACGTCGTCACCGACGCGCACGACGAGTCCGCTCAGCAGACTTGCGTCGACCTGCACGTGCACCGTGACCGGCTTGCCGTAGATGCGCTGCAGGGAGGCGGCGAGCCGCTCCCGCTGTGGCGCGGTCAGGGCAATCGCGGCCCGCACGTGCGCGACGATCTGGTCGCGCCGCGACGCTGCCAGGTCGGACAACTCGTCGAAGGCCGCGCCGATGCCGGACTTCTGCCTGGTCACCGCCTGCTCCGCGAGGGTGACGGTGATGGGCTCGGCCTTGCCGGTCAGCAGACGGGTGATCAGTTCACGCCGTGCCGATGCCGGCTTCGCGCGATCCGACAGCGCCTGCTCCAGGTCGGGGTTGTCGGCGACGATCCGGCCCAGCCGGAACAGCTCGTCCTCGACCGCGTCGAGCCTGCCGCTGTCGGCGGCCGACTCCAGCAGCGCCTCCTGGCCGAGCAACACCAGGGTGTCGACCATGTCGGCGGTGCGGGACCAGTCCTGGGCCACCGCGGTGGTCAGCACCGCAAGGGTGGCGGCGCTGACCTTTCCGCCGAAGACCCGCTCGCTCAGTTCGGCGCGTACCGAACCGGGCACCGACACGTCCGCGAGCGCAACACGCAGCGAACGCTGGTCGTCCAGCACGGCGACGACGGCGAACAGTTCCGAACCCGTCGTCGCGGCAACACTGTCGCTTCCGGTCAGAGCGGCCCGAAGCGCTTCCCGCGAACGGGAGCTGGCCTCGCGGCTCGCTGCGTACATGCTTCTCACTTTCGCGTCGCTACCTTCCGACCCCGATGCCGGCGTCGGTGTCGTCGAGTTCGCTGAGGAACTTCTCGATCGACGCCGCCTGCTTGGCCTCGTCCGAAACCGACTGCCCGATGACCTTCTCGGCCAGATCGACCGCGGTACGGCCGACCTCGGTGCGCAGTTCGGTCAGGATCTGCTGGCGCTGGGCTTCCAGCTGGGAGTGGCCAGCTGCCACGATGCGGTCGCTCTCGGCCTGGGCCTCCGTGCGCATCTGCGCGAGGATCTGCTGGCCCTGGGTGCGCGCGTCCTCACGGATGCGTGCGGCTTCGAGGCGGGCATCGGCCAGCTGCTGCTGGTACTGCTGCAGGGTGAGCTGAGCTTCTTCCTGCGCGGCCTCGGCCTTGGCGATACCGCCCTCGATCTTGTCGCTACGCTCGTCGAGCACCTTGGTCAGGCGCGGAACGACGAACTTGTAGAACAGCACCGCGATAACCGCGACGCAGACGATCGACCAGACGATGTCGTACGTTTCGGGGAGGAGAGGATTCACATCCTCTCCGCCCTCCGCTGCGAGTACAGAAATGTTGTACATCGGAATCAGAAGATGAAGCCGGCGACGAGGCCGATCAGGGCCAGCGCCTCGGTGAAGGCGATACCGAGGAACATGTTGGTACGGATGGTGCCCTGCAGCTCGGGCTGGCGGGCGATACCCTCGATCGCCTTACCGACGACGATGCCGACGCCGATGCCCGGGCCGATGGCGGCCAGGCCGTAGCCGACGGCGCCGAGGCCCTTCAGCGTCGACTCGTTGGCAGCTTCCTGGGCCAGGTACGAGAGGCTCATGAGTCTTCTTTCCCTTTCTGTTGCTCACCCGCCGGTCGGCGCGGTGTAGCAGGTCTCCAGTGATTATTTAGTGCGGTCAGTGGGAATCTGCGTGCTCGGCCAGGCCGATGTACACGGCGGTCAACAGTGCAAACACGTAGGCCTGCAGGAAGATGACCAGCATCTCGAACATCGTGAACCCGATTCCCGCAAGCAGCGAGAACGGCGAGAACACCTTCATCCAGCTGGTGGCGTCGAACAGGAAGAACCAGGTGGAGCTGAAGAACAGCACCAGCATGATGTGACCGGCCAGCATGTTGGCCATGAGTCGGACGGTCAGCGTGAACGGACGCAGGATGAAGGTCGAGACGAATTCGATCGGAATCAGCAGCACATGCAGAGCGGGCGGCACGTTCGGCACCACGATGCTGCTACGCATGTACTTCCAGAAGCCGTACTTCTTGATGCCGACATAGTTGAACGCGATGTAGGCGATCGCGGCCAGCACCAGCGGCATACCGATCCGCGCGTTCGAGGAGATATTCAAGAACGGCACGATGCTGGAGAAATTCAGGAAAAGAACGGTGAAGAAGATCGTCGCGATGAGCGGGAAGAACTTACGCCCGGTTTCCTTACCGAGAATTTCCTCGCAGATCTGCTCCTTGACGAAGACCAGACCGACCTCGGCGACGTTCTGCAGGCCACGCGGCACGATCCGCGGCGAGCGGAAGGCCAGCGCCATGAGGCCGATCAGGACCGCCGTCATCAGGATGCGAATGAGCATCAAGCGATCGAGTTCGAACGGCGTTCCCTCGAACAGCACCGCCGGAGGGAAAAAGTCGGTTAGCGATGGCGCGTGAAATTCCGCGGCCAAAGTGGTGACGCTCAGCGTTCTCTCCCGTGTTCGGGCCGCGGGTTCGGTCGTTCCCGCGGTTCGATCGGACATTGACGATCAATGTGGGTCGACTCAGGTCGGCTCGAAGTTCGTCAGCAGCTGCGCGGCATTCCCGCTCGGGCGTCTGTACGTGTGTCGGCGACATCGTCGACATGCAGAACCGGAACTCTGCGGAGCCCGGCACGGCAGTAGCATAGCGTCACCTGGTGGGATCGTGGTGATTCCCCCCGAAGGGTCGCTTGCTTACCAAGACTTTACCAAGTTATCTACGACAGCGTGTAGCTGGGTGCGATTTGTTACCGATCGGTACCTGGACCGGCTTCACGATCAGGCACATTCACGTACGGAACCTTCTGCCGCAGAACGCCATACGTCTCCGCGCCGAGCACGATGATCAGGGCGCCGATGACGGTGAGAAACAGCGCGACCCGGTCGTAGAAATCGAACTGATTCAAGATCGCGATAACCACCATCGCGACGAGCAATTTGCCTGCCCAACTGACAAGCATGACCAGCCCTGCCGTGGTGGGAGGCAGTTTCGCCCCGAACAGCACCACCGCGGCGGTGGTCAGGATGAAGCCGCCGCCAATGGCCGCACCGAGCAGCGCACCCCAGACGCCCGCGGCACCGGCGACCGCGCCTGCGATCGCCACCGCGAGCACGGTCAGCACGACGAGCCCGACCAGGCCGTAGCGCAACGCGGCGCGCAGCGGGGCGTCGGGGCCTGGGTCTGTATACGGTGTCGAACTCACGAGCCGCACTCTACCCGTGCCCGCCTTCGGCGCCGATCAGCTCATCCGGCGGGCTCCTGCGGATCGCCGGGCTGATCGGCCTGTTCAGCGGCTGCGGCACGCTCCCGGCGCAAGCCGGGAACAGCGGTCGCGACCAGAGCGAAGACCAGTCCTCCCGCCATCAGCAACACGACGACGCGCCGGTCCATCAAGGAGGTGCCGACGGCGCCGAAAGCCAGCACGCCGACCCACAAGTAGATCAGCAGCACCACACGCCGCTGCGAGTGTCCGATCTGCAACAACCGGTGGTGCAGGTGCATCTTGTCCGGTGTGGAGAAGCTGACCCCGGCCCGCACTCGGCGCACGATGGCGAGCAGCAGATCGAGCACCGGAATGAACATCACCGCGCCGACGAGCAGCAGCGGCGACAGCAGACCGACGATGTCGCGCGGGCCGTATCCGGTGAGCGGGATACGCCCGGAGGCGCTGGTCGACACCGCCGCCAGCACAAGGCCGATCAGCATCGAGCCCGAATCGCCCATGAAGATCCGCGCGGGCGAGAAATTGTGCGGCAGGAATCCCAGGCACGCGCCTGCCAGCGCGGCAGCGAGCATCGCGGGCGGATAGGTGTCGACCGAACCGCCCTGTTCGGTGAGCAGCCCGACCGAGAAGGCGAACACCGCGATGGAGGAAATCAGGCCGAGGCCGGCGGCGAGGCCGTCCAAACCGTCGACGAAGTTCATCGCGTTGATCAGCGTCACCGCGACCGCGACCGTCACCAGGGCACTCTGCAGGCCATCCAGTACAACGGTCTCGTTGTTGAACGGGTTGTAGATGACGTACCAGCTCAGCCCCATGACCGCCATGACCCCGGCGGCGGTGACCTGACCGGAGAATTTGGTCAGCGCGTCCAGGCCCCAGCGGTCGTCGACGATGCCGACCGCGACGATAATCGTCGCCGCGACCAGCACCGCGGTGATATCGGGCCGGTAGTCGAACCCGCGACGCAGCGCGGGCAGCTGGTGGGCGAACAGCACCGCCGCCACCACGCCGAGGTACATGCCGACGCCACCCATCCGCGGGATCGGCTTGACGTGCACGTCGCGCTCGCGTGGGACGGCGACCGCGCCGAAACCGATGGCAAGCACCCTGATCCCGCCGGTGGCGAGGAAGGTGACCACCGTGGAGACCAACAGCACCAGCAGCAGCTCACGCAGCGGAACGACGGCACCGGAACTACCCAACGCGTGAACCGCGATCACTCGCGATACCGCCCGCTCATCCGATCAGCCATCCGGTCACCGGGCGGTGGGCCCGGTCAGGGCCTCGGGAGCCATTCCGAGCACATCGGCGATATCGGCGATCGAGACCGCACCCTCGCGCAGGATGCGCGGCTGGTCAGCGGTCAGGTCGACGATGGTCGAGGCGGTGGCATGTTCAGCGGGACCGCCGTCGAGGTACACCCCGACGTGCTCACCGAGCTGAGCGCGCGCCTGCTCGGCAGTGGTGGCGGGTGGCTGCCCGGAGACATTGGCGCTCGACACCGCCAGCGGACCGACCTCGCGCAGCAGATCCAGCGCGACCGGGTGCAGCGGCATCCGCAGCATGACCGTCCCCCGGGTGTCGCCGAGGTCCCAGGCCAGCGAAGGCGCTTGCTGCACAACCAGACTCAGCCCGCCCGGCCAGAACGCGCGGATCAGTTCCCTCGCCTGCGGTCGCACCGAGAAGACCAGGCCGTCGATGGTGTGCCAGGAACCGACGAGCACGGGTACCGGCATATCGCGCCCGCGCCGCTTGGCGGCGAGCAGCTCGGCTACCGCCTGGCCGTCGAACGCGTCGGCGGCTATGCCGTAGAGCGTATCGGTGGGCATGACGACGAGCCGCCCGGATTTCAGGGCGCTGGTCGCGGCGGACAGTCCGGCGGTGCGCGAGTCGGGATCCGCGCAGTCGTAGACGGTACTCACGGCCCCCATCCTGTCACGCGGGTGCGGCGGCGCCGTCGGCCCCCGGCTCGAACTCGAATTCGCCACGCGCCACGCGCAAACCGTGGCGCGGCGCCACACCCGAGATCGCTGCTCGCGGGCACCGCGAACTGGTCAGACACGGACGGCGGCGACGAAGCGCGGCTTGCCCGCGAGATCCGGATGTTCGGCGATGCCGGTGAACGCTCCGGTATCGGCAAGCAGTGCGGCCAGCGCGGAGCCGTTGGTGTCGTCGTGTTCGATGGCGGTGCCACCGCCGGGGCGCAACAGGCGGGTGATGACGGGAACGAGACCGCGAATGACGTCGAGCCCGTCCGGGCCGCCGAACAGGGCACGATGCGGATCGTGGTCGGCGACCTCGGGATCGAGCTCGGCGCCCGCGGGAATGTAGGGCGGGTTGGACACCACGATGTCGGCCCGGCCGTCCAGATCCGTGAGCAACGCGGGGTCGGTGGCATCGTCGGCATGCAGGGTGATCGGGGTGTCGCCCGCCGCGATTCGCAGGTCGGCATTGTGCCTGGCCCATTTCAGGGCCGCAGGGTCGAGTTCGACCGCGTGCACTTCGGCGTCGGGTCTGGCGTGTGCGATGGCAAGGGCCAGCGCTCCGGAACCGGTGCACAGGTCCACGACGACGGGAGCGTGATCGTGGCGCACGGCCTCCAGATGCGCCAGCGCCCACGCGAACACCAGCTCGGTCTCCGGCCGCGGAATGAACACCCCCGGGCCGACCTCCAGTTCGATCCGCCCCATCGCCGCACGCCCGATCAAGTGCTGCAAGGGAATTCGCCGCGCGCGACGCTCGACGAGACCACGCAGATCGGCCAGCTGCTCGGGGGTGAGCAGCGGGGCGAGCAACAGACGCGAACGCGGCACCCCGAGGACATGGGCGGCCAGCTGCTCGGCGTCGGCCCGCGGGCTCGGTACGCCCGCGGCCTGGAGCGTTTCGACGGCCTCGAGGAGCGCAGGCCGCAACGGTGCGCGAGTCATATCGTCGACTCTGCCCGATGAACTGTCAGGCGGTGCCTCATTCGGCATGACCGGGTGCGCGCATCACTCCGCGGCCATGCGGGCGTCACGGTCGGCCTTACCGAGCGCGTCGAGAAGGGCGTCCATATCACCGTCGAGGACCGCGTCGAGGTTGTGCGCCTTGAAACCGATGCGGTGGTCGGCGATGCGGTTCTCCGGGAAGTTATAGGTGCGGATCCGCTCGGAACGGTCGACGGTGCGGATCTGGCTGGCCCGGCCTGCCGCGGCCTCCTGCTCGGCCTGCTCCTCGGCCAGCGCCTGTAGCCGCGCGGCCAGCACCTGCATGGCACGCGCCTTGTTCTGCAACTGGGAGCGCTCGTTCTGGCAGGTCACCACGATGCCGGAGGGCAGGTGGGTGATGCGGACCGCGGAGTCGGTGGTGTTGACGCCCTGACCACCTTTACCGGACGACCGGTAGACGTCGATGCGTAGATCGGTCTCGTCGATCTGCACCTGCTCGACCTCGTCGGGCTCGGGATAGATCAGGACGCCGGCGGCGGAGGTGTGCACCCGGCCCTGCGATTCGGTCACCGGCACCCGCTGCACGCGGTGCACGCCACCCTCGAACTTGAACCGGGACCACACACCGTCGCGGGCGGCGTCGCGGCTCTTGATCGACAGCGTTGCCTCTTTGTATCCGCCCAGGTCGGAGTAGGTGGCGTCGAGTATCTCGACCTTCCAGCCGTGCCGTTCCGCGTAGCGCAGGTACATCCGGGCCAGATCGGCGGCGAACAGCGCGGATTCCTCACCGCCCTCACCGGACTTCACCTCGAGCACGACATCGTCACCGTCGTGCGGGTCGCGCGGGGCCAGCAGGTCGGTCAGCGCCTGCTCCAGCTCCCCCACCTGCTGTTCCAGGTCGGGGACCTCGGCGGCGAACGCGGCGTCGTCGGCGGCCAGCTCGCGGGCGGCGGCCAGATCGTCACGCGCGCTCGTCAGCTTCCGGTAGGTGGACATGACGGGCGCGAGCTCGGCGAACCGCTTACCGACGCGGCGGGCGGCGCCTGCGTCGTTGTGCAGCGCCGGATCGGCGAGCTGGGTCTCCAAGCCCGCGTACTCGGCCAGGATGTCGTCGATCGCGGACGGCTGGGTCACGGTGCACTCCTAGTCAAGGGCTCTGTCATGGCGGTTCTGGCCCGGCTCGACTTCGACCGCGACGCCGGGGCGGCGCCATCAAACACAGACGCCCGGCCTGCTGTGCAGGACCGGGCGTCGGCGAGGAAGCTACTTCGATTCGGCGTTCTTCGCGGCACGCTTGCCGTAGCGAGCCTCGAAGCGGGCCACGCGGCCGCCGGTGTCCAGGATCTTCTGCTTGCCGGTGTAGAACGGGTGGCACTGCGAGCAGACCTCGACGGTGATGTGACCGGATTCCTTGGTGGAACGGGTCTGGAAAGTGTTTCCGCAACCGCAGACGACGGTGGTGTCGACGTAGGTCGGGTGGATTCCTGCCTTCATGGGTGTCCTCTCGAAAATGGCGCCGGGTCGCTCGCGCGGGAGGCGTCGAACGTGAACCGGAGCCGACTAGGCGGGATTGTCCGCGAACAGCGCGGACGCACGGCGATCCAGTATGCCAGAGTCACCGCTACGTCCATCAAACGCCCCCGGACGGCCGGATGTTCCCGCCGCGAGTAATCCCCCTTCGCTATCGCCCCAGGAACTGGGGGGACGCGCACAGGCCGCACTCGAGGAACCCTGAAGTCGGGTAGTCGGCTACTCAAGAATACGAACAGCTCCGTTCATAGTGTTGGAATCCGATGCACGTCGGCGTGCCGAGACATGGAAAGGAGAATCCTTTGAACAGCCGAGTGAACAACCGTGTGGCCCTCGCGGTGCTGGTCGCACTGGTCGTGGCTGTCGTGGCGGGATGGTTCGCCGCGCCGGGTGGAACGGACTCTCCGTCATCGGCGAGCCCGGACCGGACAGCGGAATCGGGGTTCGTATCGGAGACCGAGACCATACCGAGCTACCCCGTGGACACCCAGCGACAACACACACCGGCCTCCGACACCGCGCTCACTGCCGCGTCGCGGCGCACCTCGTTCGGTGGCGCCGCACTGATTCTCGCTTATCTGGTCGTGGGGGCCGCCGCGATCGGCGTCGTCTTTTTCTCCCCCGCATCCGTCCGGGCACCGCGTAGCTCGCGCGCGGCTCCGGAAACGGCTCGAGGGCCCCACCGAAGTGAGGCCCTCGAGGCCGTGCTCACCGCCGCACGGCGGTTCGGCGAATCACTCGTCGAGCGCGCCCGGCGCAGTCTTGGAGACCTGCATGAGGAACTCCAGGTTGTTCTTGCTCTTCTTCAGACGATCGATGAGCAGGTCGATCGCCTGATGCGAGTCCAGACCGGACAGTACGCGACGCAGCTTGTGCAGCACCGCGGCCTCGTCTGGGCTCAGCAGTAGTTCGTCCTTACGGGTACCGGACGGTGCGACATCCACCGCAGGGAACACGCGCCGCTCCGCGATCTTGCGGTCCAGCTTGAGCTCGGCGTTACCGGTGCCCTTGAACTCCTCGAAGATCACCGTGTCACCGGTCGAACCGGTTTCCACCATTGCGGTGGCGATGATCGTCAGCGAGCCGCCGTTCTCGATGTTGCGGGCCGCGCCGAGGAACCGCTTGGGCGGGTACAGCGCGGTGGAATCCACACCACCGGAAAGGATTCGGCCCGAGGCCGGTGAGGAGTTGTTGTACGCGCGACCCAAGCGGGTGATCGAGTCGAGCAGCACGACTACGTCCTTGCCCATCTCGACCAGGCGCTTGGCCCGCTCGATCGCCAGCTCGGCGACCGAGGTGTGGTCGGCAGGCGGCCGGTCGAAGGTGGAGGCGATGACCTCACCCTTGACCGAACGCTGCATATCGGTGACCTCTTCGGGCCGCTCGTCGACCAGGACCACCATCAGGTAGACCTCAGGGTTGTTGACCGCGATCGCATTGGCGATGTCCTGCATGATCGTGGTCTTACCGGCCTTCGGCGGGGACACGATCAGCGCGCGCTGCCCCTTACCGATCGGCATGATCAGATCGATCACCCTGGTGGTCAGCTTGTTCTGCTGAGTTTCCAGGCGCAGCCGCTGGTTCGGGTAGAGCGGGGTCAGCTTGTTGAAATCGGGGCGACGCTTGGCCGCATCCACATCGCCGCCGTTGACGGTGTCCAGACGGACCAGCGGATCGAACTTCTGCCGCTGATTCGACTGCTCACCGTCGCGCGGGGCGCGCACGGCACCGGTGATCGCGTCACCGCGGCGCAGGCCGTTCTTGCGGACCAGGTTCATCGAGACGTAGACGTCGTTCGGGCCGGCCAGGTACCCGGAGGTGCGCACGAACGCGTAGTTGTCGAGCACGTCGAGAATGCCCGCGACCGGCTGCAGGACATCGTCCTCGCGGATCTCGAGCTCACGCGACTCGCCGCCACCGTCACGATCACGGGTGCGCCGACGCTCGCGGAACCGACGTCCGCGCCTACCGCGGCCGCCTTCTTCGTCATCGCCACCACGATTGTCGCCACCACGGTTACCGTCCCGGCCGCCGGCGCTCTGACCGCGCTCACCCGACTGCTGGCCACGGTCGCGACGACGTTCGCCGCCGTCACCCTCCGGCTTGGCCTCGTCGGTACGGGCCTCGGTGGCGGTGTCGCCGCCACCGGCGCCGCCACGTGCCTGATCGCGGCCACGGCGCTGCCTGCCGCGACCGCGCTGCCCCTGCTCACGTCCGGACTCGT
Source organism: Nocardia cyriacigeorgica (assembly GCF_010868145.1). Classification (GTDB taxonomy): domain Bacteria; phylum Actinomycetota; class Actinomycetes; order Mycobacteriales; family Mycobacteriaceae; genus Nocardia; species Nocardia cyriacigeorgica_D. The sequence continues at coordinate 87,778 of NZ_JAAGUY010000020.1, read as the reverse complement.
CGGTGTTCTCGGCGGCGGGCGCGGCGTTGTCGGCAGCGGCCGAGTTATCGGCGGCGGCGGAATTCTTCTTGGAAGTCTGGTCTTTGGCGCGCGCGTCCTTGGCGGCGTCACCGGCCGTGGCCTTGTCGGCCGGGGCCACCGCGGCCTGAGCGTCCTTGACGGGGGCGGCAGATTTCTCGGCGGCCGGCGCAGGCGCGACGTCGAGAGTCGGCTGCTCGACGCGGGCCGTGGCGGCATCCGCGGCGGCGCTCTTCGCCTCGGTCTTGGTGGCGGACTTGGCCGATCCACGCGCCGGCTTCTCCGCGGACGCGGCTTTACCGGCCTGATTTTCCTTGATGGCGGCGATCAGATCGCCCTTACGCATACCGGAGGTTCCTCGGATACCGAGCTCCCCCGCGAGTGCGCGCAACTGCGGCAACAACATTCCAGTCAGCCCCGATCGTGCGACGTCGGTTTGTTCGCTCATCTTCGAAATCTGTCCGGAGTCACTATCGCGGTCTCCCGAGGGCTGCGGGTTGGAATCCACCCCGGGTGTCGCGAGCAGGTCCGTATCTGTCACGGAGATCCTTTCCTTCCCTCGATGGGCCGTGTGCTGTATCGAGGGTTCGTTCCGCAGTCCGGTCGCTGTGCCGGGCACGGATGTGTAGCCGTATCGCCTGCTCCGTCGGAGTCGGAGGCTTCGCCACCGATCATGAAAAAGGTGGGAGAGATCATTCCAGTTGCGCAGCTCCGCAACACCCCCATGGCCTGGAGGCTCGAGCCTGGAGCCTGCTGGAGCGATTGCCCTGATGAAGCACCGGCGTCTGACGCGCACGATGTACGGACCTGCTCAGGATAGCTGGCAACCGTAAGGCTCGGCAAGGTGGACTCGCCGTCAGACGACGTCGACGCCTTCGGCGAGTCCGGGCTCGACCACCCGCAGGCCGTCAGCGACGGCAAGTTCACGCAGCTCGGCGGGGAATTCCGAGGTGGTGAGGGCCAGCACGGTCGGGCCGGCACCGGACACCATCGCGGCGATCCCCGCGGAACGTAACCGGGCGATCCAGGTGGTGGTGAGCGGCAACGCCGGCGCACGCTGGGCCTGGTGCAGGCGGTCAGCGGTGGCCGGCATGAGCAGATCGGGGCGCTCGGTCAGGGCCACAACTGCCAGGGCGGCGCGGCTGACGTTGAACGCCGCGTCACCGTGCGGCACCACCTCGGGCAGCAGACCGCGGGTGTGCGCGGTCGAGGATCGCTCCTCCGGGACCAGCACCACCGGACGCAGCGCGGGATGCGGGTTCAGCCGGACCGCGTGATAGGCCCGGTTATGGTGCTCTACCTGGACACCATCGAGTCCGGCATCGGCGGGGCGATCGGTCTCCGACCAGGACACCACGATGCCGCCGAGCACACTGGCCGCGGCATTGTCGGGATGACCTTCGAATTCCGAGGCGAGCTGCACCAGCCGATCGGTGTCGACGGCCAGCTCCGGATCGAATTTCGTGGCGAGACCGCAGCCCGCGGCCAACCCACCGACGACCGCCGAGGCCGACGATCCGAGACCGCGCGAATGCGGAATCACGTTGCGGCACACCACATCGAGACCATCGGCCCACACTCCGGCCGACTCCAGCCCACGCTCGATCGCGCGAACCACCAGATGCGAAGGGCCCCAAGGCACATCGTCGGCGCCCTCACCCTCGACCCGGATGGTGAGGCCGGATGCGGTGGTGCGCACCTCGATCTCGTCGTAGATGCCCAATGCCATACCGAGCGAATCGAATCCGGGGCCGAGGTTGGCGCTGGACGCCGGTACCCGCGCGGTCACGGTCAGACCGGCGGGCAGCGTCCTGGTCATCACCTGGCTCTCGCGCGCGGACACTCAGGCCAGCTCGAGTTCGGCGGCGACCGCGACCGGGTCGACCGGAATCGCCTGGACCTGCGGCATTCCCAGCAGCGCGGTGTCGGGGTCCTTCAGACCGTTACCGGTCACGGTGCACACGACGGTCAGGCCGGAATCGAGCCAGCCCTCGTTGCGTGCGGCGAGCAGACCTGCGACGCTGGCCGCCGACGCGGGTTCGACGAACACGCCCTCGGTCGCCGCGACCAGGCGATACGCCGCCAGGATCTCCTCGTCGGTGGCCGCGCGGAAGGCACCGCCGGACTGTTCCTTGGCCTCGACCGCGCTGTTCCAGGACGCCGGGGCGCCGATCCGGATCGCCGTCGCGATGGTCTCGGGGTCCTTGACCGGGGCACCGTTCACCAGCGGGGCCGCACCGGCGGCCTGCACGCCGAGCATGCGCGGCAGCGAGGTGGTGACACCGTCGGCGTGGTACTCGCGGTAACCGCGCCAGTAGGCGGTGATGTTGCCGGCGTTGCCCACCGGCAGCACGTGCACGTCGGGTGCTTTGCCCAGCACATCGCAGATCTCGAACGACGCGGTCTTCTGACCCTCGATGCGGGCCGGATTCACCGAGTTGACCAGGCCGATCTCGGGGAACTCCGAGGTCACCTTGCGAGCCAGCTCGAGGCAGTCGTCGAAATTGCCCTGCACCTGGATGACCTTCGCGCCGAGCATGACGGCCTGGGCCAGCTTGCCCATCGCGATCTTGCCCTCGGGGATCAGCACCGCGCAGCTCATGCCCGCCCGGGTGGCGTAGGCCGCGGCCGATGCCGAGGTGTTGCCGGTGGAGGCGCACAGCACGGCCCTCTGGCCGCGGTACTTGGCATCGGTGATGGCCATGGTCATGCCACGGTCCTTGAACGAACCGGTCGGGTTCAGGCCCTCGACCTTGAGGTACACCTCGCAACCGGTCAGCTCGGACAGATGCGTCGCAGGCACCAGCGGGGTGCCGCCCTCGAAGAGGGTGACCGGCTCCCAGTCGGCACCGACCGCGAGCCGATCGCGGTAGGCAGTGATCAGACCCGGCCACCGGGAGTGCACCCCGGTCTGGTGGGCCACTCCCGCGCCTGTCGTGCTCATTCTTCGGTGCCTTCCAATCTAAGAACGCTGGTCACAGAGGTGACGGAATCCAGTTCCGCCAGCGCGGACACAGTATCCGCGAGCGCCGACTCCGTCGCATGGTGGGTGACGACGACGAGGCGCGCACCCTCGCCGTGACCTTCCTGGCGGACGGTCGAGATGCTCACCCCGTGTTCGGCGAATTCACCCGCCACCGCCTGCAGCACACCCGCACGGTCGGCGACCTGCAGGTTCACGTGGTAGCGAGTGGGTGTATCACCGATCGGCGCAATCGGTAGCTCAGCATAAACCGATTCACCCGGGGCCCGGCCACCGTAGAACTTGTTGCGTGCCGCCATCACCAGATCGCCGAGCACGGCCGACGCGGTCGGGGCGCCACCGGCACCCTGGCCGTAGAACATCAGCCTGCCCGCATTCTCGGCCTCAACGACCACCGCGTTGAAGGCGCCGTTGACCGCGGCCAGCGGATGCTCGCGCGGGACGAGTGCCGGGTAGACGCGGACCGAGACCCGCTCCTTACCGCCGTCTTCGGGTCCGGGTTCGCCAGGGCCCGCCGGAACCCGCTCGCAGATGGCGAGCAGCTTCACGGTGCAGCCGACCGCGGAAGCGGTCTCCAGGTCCTCGGAGGTGATCCGGGAGATGCCCTCGCGGTAGACGTCGGCGGCGGTGACCCTGGTGTGGAAGGCCAGCGAGGCCAGGATCGCGGCCTTGGCGGCGGCGTCGTAGCCCTCGACATCGGCGGTCGGGTCGGCCTCGGCGTAACCCAGACGGGTCGCTTCGGCGAGGGTGTCGTGATAGTCGGCGCCGGTCTCGTCCATCGCGGAGAGGATGAAGTTGGTGGTGCCGTTGACGATGCCGACCACCCGGTTGACCCGGTCACCGGCCAGCGACTGGATGAGCGGGCGCACCACCGGGATGGCACCGGCCACGGCGGCCTCGAAGTAGAGGTCGGCACGGCTGCGCTCGGCAGCCGCGGCGAGTTCGCCGGTGTAGTCGGCCAGCAGGGCCTTGTTGGCCGTCACCACGGACTTACCCGCGTTGAGCGCGGCCAGGATCAGCCTGCGCGGCGGATCGATACCGCCGATGACCTCGACCACCAGATCGACGTCGTCGCGCGCGACGAGCGCATCGGCGTCGGTAGTGAGCAGCTCGTCGGGTATGCCCCGGTCGGCCGTGTTACGTACCGCGACCCCGCGCAGCACCACCGGCGCACCGACCCGCGATTCCAGATCGGCGGTGTGCTCGCGCAGGATGCGCACCACCTCGGTACCGACATTGCCCAGGCCGAGGACCGCGACCCCGATCGGACGATCGGTGCCCCAGGTGCCGTTCTTCGCAGCCACAGCCGCGCCGGCGTCAGTCGCCTCGGTCATGATGCTCCTTCTTTCTGGCATTGCTCATCGAGTCGTCCATCAGACCTCTAGGCCGATCAGGTCCGCAACCGTTTCGCGGCGCAGCAGCAGCCGCGCCTGGCCATCACGCACGGCGACGACCGCTGGCCTGGTCAGCATGTTGTACCGACTCGACATCGAGTAGCAGTACGCACCGGTCGCGGCCACCGCGACCAGATCACCCGGCCCGGCGTCGGCCTGCATCCAAGTGTCCCTGATGACGATATCCCCACTCTCACAATGCTTTCCGACGACGCGAGCGACGACGGGCGCGGCATCGGAGGCGCGGGAGACGAGACGGCAGTCGTAGTCGGCCTGGTACAGCGCGGGCCGGATGTTGTCGCTCATCCCGCCGTCGACGCTGACATACCGGCGACGCAGGCCGCCGTCGAGTGAGACGTCCTTGGTGGTGCCGACCTCATAGAGGGTGACCGTGCCGGGTCCGGCGATCGCGCGACCGGGTTCCACGGCGATAACCGGTTCGGGCAAACCAGCACGCTCGGCCTCTTGGGCGACGAGCTTGCGCAGGTTGGCGGCGAATTCGTCGAGCGGGGGCGGGTTATCCGCCTCCAGATAGGAGATACCGAGTCCGCCACCGAGATCCAGGATGGCGATCTGCGCGGTGCGTTCGGCACCGAACTTGTCGACGGCATCGCGCAGCAGGCCGAGGATGCGACGCGCGGCGATCTCGAACCCGTCGATCTCGAAGATCTGCGAGCCGATATGGCTGTGCAGACCGACCAGACGCAGGTTGTCGGCCTCGAAAACCCGGGCCAGCGCCTGCATGGCGTCGCCGCCCGCGATGGAGAACCCGAACTTCTGGTCCTCGTGCGCCGTCGAAATGTATTCGTGGGTATGAGCTTCCACACCGACGGTGACGCGAACCAGCACGTCCTGCACCACACCGGCGCGCCCAGCCACGGCCTCGAGCCGTTCGATCTCGATCAGCGAGTCGACAACCACGTGCCCGACCCCGACCTCGACGGCCTTCTCCAGCTCGGCAACGGATTTGTTGTTGCCGTGCAAGGCGATTCGCTCGGCCGGGAAGCCGCCGTTGAGCGCAACCGCGAGTTCACCGCCGGAGCACACGTCCAGCGACAGGCCTTCGTCGCGAATCCAGCGCGCGATCTCACCACACAGAAACGCCTTGGAGGCGTAGTGCACCCGGGCGTTCGGGCCGAAGGCGCGGACCATATCGCGGCAGCGGGAACGGAAGTCGTCCTCGTCGATGACGAACAGCGGTGTACCGAATTCGGCCGCGAGTTCGGTGACCGGGATACCGGCCAGACGCACCACACCGTCCTCACCGCGAGTGGCGTTGCGCGGCCACACATGCGCGGGCAGCTCGATGAGCTGCTTCGGGTCGGCCGGACGCTCCGGCAGATTCGGGGCGTGTGGGATTTCGGCGTGCCGGGGTCCGGCAGGATGGGCGCTCACTTGTTCTCCTCCATAGCCGGTGCGTTCGATGCCTGATGCCGCGTGTTCACATGCGCTCCGGTGCGGAGACGCCGAGCAGGGCGAGGCCGTTGGCCAGCACCTGCTTGGTGGCGTTCACCAGCGCGAGGCGGGCGACATTGGTCGGCGAGACCGGCTCGTCGCCCAACGGCAGTACACGCAGGGACTTGTTGGTCTGGAACGGGTGGTAGGCCCCGGCCAGCTCCTCCAGGTAGCGGGCGATCCGATGCGGTTCGCGCAGACTCGCGGCACTGGCCACGACCCGGGGGAATTCGCCGATGGTGCGGATGAGCGCACCTTCCTCGTCGGCGGTGAGCAGCGCGAAGTCCGGTTCGACAGTGCCGTACTCCGGGAATTCGGCGGCATTGCGGCCGATGGAGGCGGCGCGGGCGTGCGCGTACTGCACGTAGTAGACCGGGTTGACGCTGTCCTGTTTGGTCCACAGGTCCAGGTCGATGTCCAGGCTCGAATTCACCGAACTGCGCACCAGCGAGTAGCGCGCGGCGTCCACACCGATGGCCTCGACCAGGTCGTCGAGAGTGACCACGGTGCCGGCCCGCTTGCTCATCCGCACCGCGACGCCGTCGCGCAGCAGGTTGACCATCTGGCCGATGAGCACCTCGACGGTGGCCGGGTCATCGCCGAACGCGGCGGCGGCGGCCTTCAACCTGCCGATGTAGCCGTGATGGTCGGCGCCGAGCATGTAGATGCACAGGTCGAAGCCGCGCGAGCGCTTGTTCTGGAAGTAGGCGATGTCACCGGCGATGTAGGCGGCGTTGCCGTCGCTCTTGATGACGACGCGGTCCTGGTCGTCGCCGTACTCGGAGCTGGCGATCCACCAGGCGCCGTCCTTCTCGTACAGGTCGCCCGAGTTCTTGAGCGTGTTCACCGCGTCCTCGACCGCACCCGAGGCGAACAGCGAGCTCTCGTTGAAGTAGACGTCGAAGTCGGTGCCGAAATCGTGCAGCGTCTTCTTGATGTGGGCGAACATCAGTTCCACGCCCTCGGCGCGGAAGCGCTCCAGCCGGGCATCGGGGTCGATCTCGAGCACACCGGGATGTTCGGCGACGATCTTGTCGGCGATCTCACCGATGTAGGCGCCCGCGTAACCCTTCTCCGGAGTCGGTGCGCCGGTGGCGGCGGCGACAAGGGATTCGGCGAATCGGTCGATCTGCGCGCCGTGGTCGTTGAAGTAGTACTCACGCACCACGTCGGCGCCCTGCGCGTCCAGGATGCGACCGAGCGCGTCGCCGACGGCCGCCCAGCGGGTGCCGCCGAGGTGCACCGGACCGGTGGGGTTGGCGGAGACGAACTCGAGGTTGATCTTGGTGCCAGCCAGCGTGTCGGCGGTGCCGTACGCGGCGCCTGCCGAACGCACCTGCTCGAGGATGGCGCCCTGCGCGGACGCGGCGAGCCGGATGTTCAGGAAGCCGGGGCCTGCGACCTCGGCCGCGGCGACGGCATCGGTGGCGTCGAGCGCCTCGGCCAGCCATGTCGCCAGTTCCCGCGGATTGGCTCCGGCCTTCTTCGCGACACGCATGGCCAGATTCGTGGCATAGTCGCCGTGTTCCGGATTGCGGGGACGCTCCACCGTGACCTCGTCGGGCAGGACCGCCGGGTCCAGTCCACGTTCGACAAGCACCTTCGCCGCGGTCGCGTGAAGGAGATCTGCAAGGTCAGCTGGAGTCACGAGTCTCTATCCTATGGTCTGGGCAGGTGTGCACCACGAGTGGGCACCAGGTGTTCGCGGTCACGTGGGCACCGCGCGAAGGACCGTCCACCACGTCGAAAGAGCACGATCAGCGATGCCGAGCAAGACCAGCGCCAAATCGGCCAAGGCCGTCAAGGCCGCCGGAAAGGCGGGGCCCGGCCGGAAGAAGAGCACCGGCAAGGGTAAAGGTACACGTCAGCGCCAGATTCCTTGGCTCGCCATCGGCGCGGCCGCGGTGGTCGTCGCCCTCATCGGGGCGCTGGCCTACAACCTGGTACCGAAGTACCAGGAGGCGGCGGAGCTGGAGAAGTTCACCCCCAGCGCTGACAAGCAGGATCCTTCCCTCGACATCGAGGGTGTGGTGAAGAAGGAATACCCGGCCGGCCTGCACATCGCCCCGAACCAGCGCGTGGCCTATGACCAGACCCCGCCCTTCGGCGGACCGCACGACAGCTCATGGGCCAACTGCACCGGCGTCGTCTACGACACGCCCATTCGGGTGGAGAACGCCGTGCATTCGCTCGAACACGGCGCGGTCTGGATCACCTACAACCCGGACAAGGTCGACTCCTCGGGTATCGAGACGCTCGCGGGCAGGGTCAAGGGCGAGCAGTACACGATGATGTCGCCCTATCCGGGCCAGGACTCGGCCGTCGCCTTGCAGTCCTGGGGCCACCAGTTGAAGCTCGACAGTGCCGACGACAAGCGTGTCGGCCAGTTCATCACCGCACTGCGGCTGAACAACTACGCCTACCCTGAGGTCGGCGCGGACTGCTCGACGATCGCCTTCGATACCGAGAACCCGCCGCCGTTCGACCCCACTCCCCCCGGCCCAGACGCGGTGCCGATGGACGGCGGCGGCATCACGCCGGATCCGACCGAGCTCGGCGGTATGCCGGGTGGGGTTCCCGGTGTTCCGGGCGTTCCCGCTATCCCGGGTATGCCCGGTATGCCCGGCGGTGCGCCGGTGCCCGATGGCGTGCAAGTGCCTGGCGGGGCACCGGTGCCCGGCGGGGCTCCTGCACCTGGCGGAGTGGTGCCGGGCGGTGCTCCGGTTGCGCCTGCACCCGAGGGTGCGCAGCCGGGCTCGGGTCAGTAGATGGGATCTGTGGATCGGCCGAAGGACTCCGAGGAGACCGGCCCCGACGCTACGTCCGGCGCGCCGGAGGCAGGCCCGGCCGAGAGCGACACCACGGGCGAACCCGGTGCGGCGCCCATCGACGCCGCTGCGGATTCGGCCGACGACGACACCGAGCCGGCCGATGACGACGATGCGGGTTTCTCCGGGCAGGTGCGGCGGCAACGGACCGCGCTGCTGGTACTCGGCGTCATCGGTGCGATCGTGCTCGGTTTCGCCATCGGAGTGCTGGCACGGCTGCCGCTGGACGGTGACTCCGAGCCGTCGCCGAACTCGGTCGACGTCGGATTCAGCCAGGACATGTCCGCCCACCACGCGCAGGCCGTCGAGATGGCCGGGGTCGCACTCATCCGATCCACCGATCAGGATGTGCGGCGCCTGGCCTACGACATCCTCACCACCCAGCAGAATCAGGTCGGGCGGATGCAGGGCTGGCTGCAACTGTGGGGTGAGCCCGCGCGCGGCGTCGACGGCTATATGGGCTGGATGACCGACCACGGTGGCGGCCACGACCACACCGCTGCCGCATCGGGCCACGCGATGGGCGGCCCGGTGCGGGAGATGCCCGGAATGGCGAGCTCCGAGGACCTCGCCGCATTGCGGCGGGCCGAGGGCGCCGAACTGGATGTGCTGTTCCTGCAACTGATGCTGCGCCACCACCAAGGCGGGCTGCCGATGATCCAGTACGCCGCCACCTACGCCGAAACCACGGCAGTGCGGAGCCTGGCGAGCAATATGGACCAGACCCAACAGGGCGAGTCCCACCTGATGACCGGCATGCTCGCCGCCCGCGGCGCCACCCCGCTACCACTGAACTGAACCACTTTTTGGCCAACGGCCCCGGATGCGATACGCTTTCCCAGCCCGATCGGACGGCCCTCCCGGCCCCGACCGGCGCGATCCCCGCCCTCGTAGCTCAGGGGATAGAGCGTCTGCCTCCGGAGCAGAAGGCCGCAGGTTCGATTCCTGCCGAGGGCACAGATGAGCAAGGCCCCGACCGCATGGTCGGGGCCTTCGTCGTGTTCGGCGGACATTTTTCGTGTCAGCAGGCACGAATATCCTTGTCCGTAGGCGAGGTCGGGGTTTCCCAGCGCTGGCGGGGCCGCCACCGACCCGTCCCTAGGCTCATCGAGGCGGACAGGGACAGCAGCCATCAGGTGTCGTAATGTTCCAGACACACCCGGGGGATACGGAGGACGAACCCACATGACTTACCCACCAGCAGGACAGCCGCCGCATGGGCAGCAGCCGCCCTACGGTCAGCAGCCGCCGCACGGTCAGCAGCCGTACGGGCAGCAGCAGCCGCCCTATGGCCAGCAGCCCCAGTACGGGCAACAGCCGGGCCAGTACCCGCCGCCGCCCGGTGGATTCCAGCAGCCCGGCGGCTACCCGCCACAGCAGCCACCGAAGAAGAAGACCGGACTCATCATCGGTCTCGTTGTGCTCGCGCTCGTTGTGATCGGCGGTATCACTACCGGTGTGGTGCTGACGATGCAGGGCAAGACGCCACTGGCATCGGATGAGAAGCAGATCGAGAACGCGATCCGCGAGTTCTACGACACCATGGAGAACGACGGCATCATCGCCGCGGCCGACTTGTCGTGCGCGGCCGACCGGGCCAAGTTCGACGAGGCGTCGCAGAGCGAGAAGGACATGATGGGCAAGGCGTCCTTCTCGATCGATATCGACAAGGTCGAGGACGTCGTCATCACCGGAGACAAGGCGACCGCGAAGGTCACCGGCACCTTCAGTATCTCCATGCCGGGCGAAGAGACCACCGAACCCGAGAACACCTCGGACGAGACACTTGCCAAGGAAGACGGCGAGTGGAAGATCTGCTCGGACTCCGACGAGAGCTGAGCCGCTGCCGGCTGTGAGCTGCTGCGGACCCTCGCGCCGGACGATTCTCGGCGCCATCGGCCTGGCCGCACTGTTGCCCGCTGTGGGCGCGGTGCGGCCAGGTTCGGTTCTGGCCCAGGCGAATCCGATCATCGCGTGCGATCTGGAGGTCGTTACCGTCACCGATCGGTCCGCCGTCCTGACCTGGACGACGCGCGCCCCCGACGCCGCCGGGCGACTGCTGCCCGTGGCCACCGACGGCGAAGTCCGGCTGATCTCGGCCGACAGCCCACGCGCACCGATCCAGGTGTGGGCCTCCGATGCCCGAACGCCGTTTCATTACGCGCAGGTCGACGGCTTGGAACCGGGGCGGCGCTACCGTTTCGAAGCCTGGTCACAGGGCGTGCGCGCACAACCGGCGCCATCGCTGATCACGCATCTGCCCGACAGTCCCGAACTGCTCGGCGAATTCATCACACTGGTCCCACCGCCTGGCCGGTTGCTTCGCACTGTCGCGCTCGCCAATGACGTGCACTACGGCGAGGATGTCAGCGGCCTCGTCGTCGGGGGTCTGCCGCCCGGTTTCCGGCAGGAGCCGGGGCTGCCGCCGTATCCGGAGGTAATGCTGACGGCGATGCTCGACGATCTGCGCCGACCGGATCGTGACGCCGGGTTCCTACTACTGGCCGGAGATCTCACCAGTGAGGCGACCCCGGCCGAAACCCGTGGCGTGCGTGCACACCTCGATGCGTGGGGCACCGCGGGCGCCGATTATCTCGCGGTGCGCGGTAACCACGATCGCCCACACACCGGGACCGACTACCGCGACTGTCCTGCAGTACGAGGCCATGACACCCATTTTGATTGCTGGGCAAAAGAATTCGGTCCACGACAGCAGGCGGTGGAGCATGATCTCGGCGGCTTGCGGCTGATCGGCCTCGACACCAGCGAGCTCGACGGTTCCGGCGGCACGATCGAACGACCGCAGATGGACCGGGTATGCGAGATCCTTCGCGACGAACCGGATCGCCCGACGCTCGTGTTCGGCCATCACCCGGTCACCGCGGAATCGGGGCTCACCAACACCGCAGGTCCCGGGTTCGTGTTGAACCGTCGTGACAGCACCGAGCTGCAAGCGCTGTACGAGCGCACCCCAGGGGTATTCCTGCACCACAGCGGACATACCCACCGCAACCGGCGCACCCGGCCCGACACGGCGTGCGCGGTCGAGTTCCTCGAGGTTGCGGCGGTGAAGGAATACCCCGGTGGATACAGCCTGGTTCGGATCTACGAGGGCGGGTACATGCTGAACTTCTACAAGACCCGCACCGATCATGCCCGCCGGTGGAGCACACTGACCCGCGGCGAATACTTCGGCCTCTTCCCGGACTACACCCTCGGCACGTTCGCAGACCGCAATCATGTTGTGCCGCGCGATTTTTCGGGACTGAGCTGAAACCGCACCCGGCGCCCCGCCCGGCAGTGACGGAACCGGGCGAGGCACCGAGGCGACGCATGGAGCGAGCGGCGGGAATCGAACCCGCGTGAACGGCTTTGCAGACCGTTGCCTGAACCACTCAGCCACGCCCGCCTCACCTACCGATAGTGCCCGGCACGATCCGGCTCGCCCAGCGTTGCGATCACCCTGATTTCAATGTGCCGGCCGCGGCGAGGCGGCCCAGGAATGGGCGCATGGAATGATCGGATCCATGTCCAGGTCACGTCCGCTACCGCTCGACCCGATCCAGGAGGCCCACCGTCAGTGGGTCGGCCACGGCTGGGGCGCGGTAGCCGATGGTATGGCGGCGGTGACCTCGCTGGTGCGGGCACAGCAGATCGTGATGTCTCGGGTGGACGAGGCATTGAAGCCCACCGGGTTGACGTTCTCCCGCTACGAACTGCTCATGTTGCTGAGTTTCAGTAAGACCGGCGCTCTACCGATGGCCAAGGCGAGCGCCAGGCTGCAAGTGCATCCGACCAGCGTCACCAATACCGTCGACCGGCTGGAGTCCGCCGGATTAGTGGTCCGAGTACCGCATCCGAGCGACCGCCGCGCCACGCTCATCGAAATCACCGACGCGGGAAGGGAAGTGGTCGCCAAGGCCACCGAGCGACTCAACGGCGAGGTCTTCGCCCGCCCGGGTCTCCCCCCGGACCGGCTGCACACGCTGCTGCAACTGCTGGCGGAATTCCGGCATACCGCGGGCGACTTCGACACCGGCGAGGAACCCGCCCGCTGGAGCGCCGCCGACTCGTGAGTCGTCACAACGACAAACCGCGCGAAACGCCCAAGTAGTGCAAACGGTGAAAACCACACGGTCCATTACTCCTCCGAGGCATCCGCTGAGTAACGTTCCGGCATCCAAGTAGCGAATTTCGCGACCGACCGCCTTGGCAAGAACGGACCTGTGGTCCACCATGGACTCCATGGTGCTGGTCCTCGGGGTGTCGGCGGGTGCCTGCGGTGCGCGCGCCATGCTCACCCACTCCGACCAACCCCATCTGGATCCCATCGACCGATGCCAGGTGCCACGCCGGGCCGGTGCAGGGATCGAAGAGGCAGTTTTCGAGGCGATCCGCCGGATGCGGGCCGCCGCCGCCCGCCGCGACGAATTGATCACCCGTATCGCGGTGACCTGCCGGTGCGCACTGCACGCCGACAGCATCAGGGCCGCCGCGGGCGGTAGTGATCTCACCGTCGTCGACGAGCCGCTTGCTCAGCTGCGCTACCTGCGTTTCACCGGGGCATTGCCCGATTCCGGCACCGCCATCCTCTACGACCTCGGCAGCTCCGGGCTCACCATCACCCATATCGACTGCCGCACCGATACGGTGCTGGCAGGCAGGCGCAGCACGGTCCTCGGCGGCGACGGCTATGACGCCCTGCTGCGCTGGCAGCTGGCCCGCGGCGGCGTGCTGACCGACAAGCCGACCATCCGCAAGCACCGCGAAGCACTCAGCAGCGCGCGAGTGGTCACCGCGATGGATCCGGGCACCGACGAACGTGCCGTGGTCACCCGCAGTGATCTCGCGGAACTGTGCGCCGCGGGCATCCACCATTCGGCCTCGTTCGTCCGCCAGATCGGCGAAGAGGCCGGGGTCCGACCGGCCGCGATGGTGCTGCTGGGCGGGTGTACTCGGAATCCGAACCTGCGCGCCGAACTCGAGACGCTGGTCGGTCTCCCGATCGTCTACGACCCCGAACCCGAATGCGTATCGGCGCGCGGTGCGGTCCTGTTGGCCGCGGAACGTCCGGCCGCGGAGATCCGGACACAGCGGCTGCGCAACGGGGCACTGTCGCAGAGTCTGGCCAGCGGCTCGGTGGGCCGTCGCAAACTCGTCGCGGCCCTCGCGGTGACCGTCGGGCTCGGTGCCACCATTGCGGGACTGCTCACCGTCAACGACGAATCGGCGCGGCCCTCGGAGGGAGGGACCGCCCCGACTCCGATGGAAATCGCGGGTATCCCGCCCAGCTCCGAGAACTGAGCGGGACCGCACTGATCAGCGGTTGGTGAACTTCGCCTGCCGCTTCTCCACGAAGGCGGACATGCCTTCCTTCTGATCTTCGATGGCGAACAGCGAGTGGAAGACCCGCCGCTCGAACCGCAAGCCCTCGGCCAGCGTGGTTTCGAAAGACCGGTTCACCGATTCCTTGGCGATCATGGCGACCGGCAGCGACATGGACGCGATGGTGTCGGCCACCTCGAGCGCGGTGTCGAGTAGTTCGGCAGCGGGCACGATGCGCGAGACCAGCCCGGCCCGTTCAGCCTCCTCGACATCCATAGTGCGGCCGGTGAGCACCAGGTCCATGGCCTTGGCCTTGCCGATCGCCCGGGTCAGCCGCTGCGAACCGCCGATACCGGGGATGACGCCGAGCTTGATCTCGGGCTGGCCGAACTTGGCGGTATCGGCCGCGATCAGGATGTCGCAGATCATCGCCAGCTCACAGCCGCCGCCGAGCGCGTATCCGGCGACGGCGGCGATGGTGGGCTTACGGAACGCGGCCAGGCGGTCCCAGCGGGCGAAGAAGTCGTTCATGAACATGTCCATGTACGACTGGGGCTGCATTTCCTTGATGTCGGCGCCCGCAGCGAAGGCCTTCTCGGAGCCGGTGATGACGACCGCGCCGATCTCGTTGTCGTTCTCGAGTTCGTCGAGTGCGGCGATGACATCATCGAGGACCTGCGCATTGAGGGCGTTCAGCGCCTTCGGGCGGTTCAGCGTGATCAGGCCGACCCGGCCCTTGCGCTCCAGCAGAATCGTCTCGAATTCGCACCCGCCCGTCTCCCGGCCGCCACCCCTCACGGAATCGCTCCGCGATGCTTCCATTTCATGCACCCTCTTGCTCGGATCGTTTACGGACGTCGGTGACGATAGCGGAGAAGTCCTTGCCCGCCGCCGACTGGTTGAACCGCTCGTAGATCTGTGCGGCCAGCAGACCGAGCTGACCATCGACACCATTGGTGCGCAGGGCATTCGCGGCGAGGCCGAGATCCTTGTTCATGAGCGCGGTGGCGAATCCGGGTTCGTAGTCGTTATTGGCCGGGCTGGTCGGCACCGGGCCGGGGACCGGACAGTAGCTGGTGAGCGACCAGCTCTGACCGGAAGCCTTGGACACCACATCGAAGAACGACTGGTGGCTCAGCCCCAGCTTCTCCCCCAGCACCAGCGCCTCGGACAAACCGATCATCGAGATGCCGAGCAGCATGTTGTTGCAGATCTTGGCGACCTGGCCGACGCCGCTCGCCCCGCAGTGCACCACCTTGCCGCCCATGACGTCGAGGATCGGCAAGGCCTCGGCGAAATCGGCCTCCCCGCCACCGACCATGAAGGTCAGCGTGCCCGCGGCGGCGCCGGCGACACCGCCGGACACCGGGGCGTCCAGGGCGCGATGACCGGCAGCGGTCGCCATCTCGGCGGCCGCTTTGGCATCGGCGACGTCGATGGTCGAACAGTCGATGAACAGCGTGTTCGGCCGGGCCGCGGGCAGCAGTTCGGCGTAGACGTCGCGGACCAGTTTGCCGTTGGTCAGCATGGTGATCACGATGTCGCGGTCGGTGGCGGCCGCGATGCCGGTGTCGACCATCTGGATCCCCGCTGCACGTGCGGTCTCCTTGGCGGCGGGCATCGGGTCGAAGGCGTGCACGTCGTATCCGGCGCGCACCAGATTGGCGGCCATCGGCTCACCCATGTGGCCGAGGCCGAGAAAGCCGATCGTCTTGCGGGCAGGCTCGTTCACAGCTGTCCCTCCGGGGTCGGGGCGGTCAAACCCAGTTCCTGGTCACCCAATTCGGTGAAATACGCCGCGACCTGCTCGTCGGTCACCGACTCGAGGGTGGCGGGCGACCACTGCGGGTTACGGTCCTTATCGATCACCTGCGCACGAATACCCTCGACCAGGTCGTGGGAGCCGAGCGTGGCGATCGAGACGCGATACTCCTCGTTCAGCACGGTCTCGAGTGAGTCGGCTCGGCGGGCCGAACGCAGTGAGCGCAGCGTGACCTTCAGCGAAACCGGCGATTTCGACAGCAGTTCGGCCGCAGCGGCCTCGGCCTGCGGGCCGTGCGTGCGCAACCGGCCAACGATCTGTTCGACGGTGTCGGCACCATAGCAGGCGTCGATCCAGTCCCGCTGGGTCAGCAGCTCCGATTCAGGTGCGGCCGTGGCGAACTTGGCGATCGCGATATCGGCGGTCTCCGAGCGCAAGGTCTCGAGCAGCGCCGGGATGTGCTCGGAAGGAATGAAATAGTCGGCGAAACCGGCGGCGATGGCGTCGCCCGCACGCATGCGCGCGGTGGTGAGCGCGACGTGCGTGCCGAGCTCGCCGGGGGTGCGAGCCAGCAGATAGGTGCCACCGACGTCCGGCACGAACCCGATCCCGACCTCGGGCATACCGATCATGGAGCGCTCGGTGACGATCCGATGCCCGGCATGCCCGGACAATCCGACGCCACCACCCATGACTATGCCGTCCATGATCGCGACATAGGGCTTGGGGAACCGGCCGATCAACGCGTTCAGGATGTACTCGTCGCGCCAGAACCGGCCAGATGCGGATTCGGCGCCGGTGCGTGTCGAGCTCGAATCCTGTTGTGCGCTCTTGGCATCGTTGTGAATGGCGACGATATCGCCGCCCGCGCACAACCCGCGTTCCCCCGCACCGGTGAGCACGACGGTGTGTACCTGCGGATCGTCGGCCCAGGCCCGCAGCGCCTCGGTGATGGTGAGCACCATCGGATGATTCAGCGCATTGATGGCCTTCGGCCGGTTCAGGGTGATGACGCCGAGCCCATCACGTTTCTCGATCAGGACTTCGGGTTCCTGACTCATACTCACGCTGCTCCTGCCCCGCGGGCGGTCGAGGTCATCGACCGGGCGACGACCACCCGCATGATTTCGTTGGTGCCCTCGAGGATCTGATGCACCCGCAGATCCCGGACGATTTTCTCCAGACCGTACTCGGCGAGGTAGCCGTAGCCACCGTGCAGCTGTAGAGCCTTGTTGGCGACGTCGAAGCCCGCGTCGGTGGCGAACCGCTTTGCCATCGCGCAGAGCTCGACCTTGTCGGCGTCATCGGCATCGAGGGCAGCGGCGGCTCGCCACAGCAGGGTCCGCGCGGCCTCCAGTTGCGTGCGCATATCGGCCAGGTCGAACTGCAACGCCGGATTCTTCAACAGCGGCGCGCCGAATGCCTGACGTTGAGCCAGGTACGGCACGGTTTTGTCCAGCGCCGCCTGCGCGCCGCCGACCGAACAGGCCGCGATATTGAGCCTGCCGCCGTTGAGACCGTTCATGGCGATACGGAAGCCGTCCCCCTCGGCGCCGAGCCGGTTGGCCACCGGGACGCGGGCGTCGGTGAGGATCACCTGCCGCGTCGGCTGTGCCTTCCAGCCCATCTTCTTCTCATTCGGGCCGACCGTGAGACCAGGGGTGTCGGCCGGGACGATCAGCGCCGAGATGCCGCGTGCCCCATCGTCTCCGGTGCGCACCATCATCACGTACACATCGTTGGCGCCCGCGCCGGAGATGAACTGCTTGACGCCATTGAGGATGTAATCGTCGCCGTCACGGACCGCTTTGGTGGTCAACGCCGCCGCGTCCGACCCGACACCTGGTTCGGTGAGCGCATAACTGCCGAGGATCTCCATCGACGTCATACCGGGCAACCAGCGGAACCGCTGCGCATCGTCACCGTATGCGTCGATCATCCACGCGGCCATATTGTGGATGGAGATATAGGCGGCGACCGCGGGACAGCCGGTGGCCAGCTCCTCGAAGATGCGCACCGCATCCAGCCTGCGCAGCGCCGACCCGCCCACGTCCTCGGCGACATAGATGCCGCCGAGGCCGACCGAACCGGATTTGCGCAGCACCTCGATCGGGAAGTGCATGTGCTCGTCCCATTCGAGCGCGTGCGGGGCCAGGAACTCGTCGGCGAAATCCCGCGCGGTCTCGCGGATCGCCCTTTCATCGGAGTTCAGGGTGAACATCGCCTCAGTCCATCGTCGGGATGACGAAGTGGTCCGCGTTCTCCTTCAGACCCTTCGGCCAGCGCTGGGTGACGGTCTTGGTCTTGGTGTAGAAGCGGATCGAATCCGGGCCGTGCTGGTTCAGATCGCCGAATCCGGACCGCTTCCAGCCACCGAAGGTGTGGTAGGCGATGGGCACCGGGATCGGGACGTTGATGCCGACCATGCCCACCTGGACGCGGGCTGCGAAATCACGGGCGGTGTCGCCGTCGCGGGTGAAGATCGCGACGCCGTTGCCGAATTCGTGCTCGCTGGCCAGGCGCAGACCCTCCTCGTAGTCGTGTGCGCGCACGACGCTGAGCACCGGACCGAAGATCTCCTCGGTGTAGATGCGCATCTCGGGGGTGACCTTGTCGAACAGGGTCGCGCCGACGAAGTAGCCGTCCTCGGCGCCGTCGACGGTCAGGCCGCGGCCGTCCACCACCAACTCGGCGCCCTCGTCGATACCGATCTGGACGTAGTTGTTCACCCGGTCCAGACCGTCGCGGCCGACCAGTGGGCCGAAATCGACGCCCGGATCATCGGAGCGGCCGACGTTGAGCTTGTGCACCCGCTCGGTGAGCTTGGCGACGAGCCGGTCGGCGGTCTCCTCGCCCACGGGCACGGCCACCGAAATGGCCATGCAGCGCTCGCCCGCGGAACCGTAGCCCGCGCCGATGAGCTGGTCGGCGACGTCGTCGAGATCGGCGTCCGGCATCACGATGGCGTGATTCTTGGCGCCACCGAAGCACTGGGCCCGCTTGCCGTTGGCGGTGGCGGTCTCGTAGATGTACTGGGCGATCGGGGTGGAGCCGACGAAGCCGACGGCCTGGATGCGCGGATCGTGCAGAATCGCATCCACCGCTTCCTTGTCACCGTTGACGACGTTGAACACGCCGGCGGGCAGCCCCGCCTCCAGGAATAGCTCGGCCAGCCGCAGCGGAACCGAGGGATCACGCTCGGACGGCTTGAGGATGAAGGCATTACCGCAGGCCAGCGCGGGACCTGCCTTCCACAGCGGGATCATGGCCGGGAAGTTGAACGGCGTGATGCCCGCGACGACGCCGAGCGGCTGGCGCATCGAGTAGACGTCGATGCCGGTGCCCGCGCTCTCGGTGTACTCGCCCTTGAGCAGGTGCGGGATGCCGGTCGAGAACTCGATCACCTCGAGTCCGCGCTGAATGTCACCCTTGGCGTCGGCGAGGGTTTTGCCGTGCTCGCTCGACAGCAGCGCCGCAAGCGAATCCATCTCGTCCTGCACCAGGGTCAGGAACTTCATCAGGACCCGCGCCCGCTTCTGCGGGTTGAACGCGGCCCATTCCGGCTGCGCGGCGGCGGCGTTCGCGATCGCCACCTCCACCTCGGCGGTTGTGGCCAGCGGAACCCTGGCCTGTACCTGGCCGATATTGGGATCGAACACATCACCGAAGCGGCCGGAGGTGCCGGGGACCTGCTGTCCGCCGATGAAGTGGGTGAGCTCACGAACCATGCGAATCCTGTCCTCAGGTGGTGTTTGGCGGTGGCGACATGCGGCGCATGCACAGATCTACGGGCATCCAATAGTTGGACGTCCAAGCATTAATGTACACCCAGGTCGAGTGGTGCACCAGACCTCAGTCGACGGTCGTTGCCCCGATGCCATCGGCGCGGCGGCCCCACCATCGCGACCCGAGTCCGCGATACCGGTGACACCCATAGCCTGGAGTGACGGATCTGGGGCAACGGCTGCAATCGGTGCGCCGGCCCGGCGACTAGCGCGAGTCGCCGGCGGCGACACGGCCGCCGTGCAGCACCAGCAGCCGCTGTGGATGAGCGGCAACGGCTTCGGGAAACCCCCGAAGCGGCGACCACAACCAGGCCGTCCCTGTAGGCCCGTTCGCCCGAACGGGCGTAGATCGCCACCCTCCGACTATTGATGTCACCTATTGCCAGGATGGTTTTCCGATATTGGACGCAATAGCCAACGACACGCAGTCTGGATATATCGACACAGCTAGTGGACCAGACCTGGGTGCCCATCAGCGGCCTTACCACACCCCAGGATCGGAGCGCGAGAGGGTGAATGGCGATGCCTGACGGTCCGCCTGCTCATCGATGCCGGGGCGGCCGTCACGATTCCCGACGCGACGGCACTTCGCCGCGTGATCTGGCCGACAGGAGGGGCTTCGACGACGTCGTCGCCCTGATCGACGCGGCGAGCTGAATATTCCGATGGAAACAATCAGCCCACTGCGAATGCGGATGAGCGCTGATCGAAAACGTACGACAAGGAACAACACATGATGTCGTTGGATCATGATCGCCCGTGGCATCGGGCCGGCGTTGCGTGGGGAGCGGGCGCAGTCGCGCTCGCGGTGGTCGCGGCAGTGCTGACACTGCTCGCCAAAAGCGCACTGTGAATCCCTGGAAAACATACGACTGTGAAGGAGAAAGTAATGGAATACGCCCAACACACCATCGAATTGGCGCGGCGCAACGTCGCCGAAGGTGGACGCCCCTTCGCCACCGTCATCGTCAAGGACGGCCAGATCCTGGCCGAAAGCCCGAACAAGGTTGCCCAGACAAACGACCCCACCGCCCACGCCGAGATCCTCGCAATCCGCGAAGCCTGCACGAAACTCGGCACCGAACACCTGATGGGCGCCACGATCTACATCCTGGCCTCGCCGTGCCCGATGTGCCTTGGAGCTCTCTACTACTGCTCACCGGACGAGGTCGTCTTCCTCACCACTCGCGAAGCCTACGAGCCGCACTATGTCGACGACCGTAAATACTTCGAACTCGCTACCTTCTACGACGAATTCGCCCAACCCTGGCAGCGTCGCCGCCTGCCCATGCGTTACGAGCCGCGCGACGAAGCGATCGACGTCTATCGGCAATGGCAGCAGGCCAATGGCGGCGAGCGACGCGTCGCGGGCGCACCTACGCAGCGCGATCAGCCGTAAGGTCCTCGCCGGCGGGGCCGCGGACCACACGGCCGCATGCGTGTCGGTGGCACCTGATTTGATGGGCGAATGCTGCACGGTCTGTGGTCTCCGGGATCCGGGCTGCTGCTGTGGTACCCGCCCGACCAGGGCGGAGGCCACCGCACTGCCCCGGGCTCCGGTGACGCGACCGTGCCGGGGCTGCTCGGCGACGTCATCCGGACGGCCAAGTTCCGGCACCGTGCGCAGGTGCTGCTCGCCGAGGCCGGCGGCGTCCGCAGCGAACGGGTACCCGCCCACGCATTGGCGCCGGATGCCGCTGCCGCGGCGCTGCGGCAACGGCTCCCGACCACTGCGGTTGCCGCTGATCTGCGGTTTCTCGCTCACGTCGCCAATGGAGTCGAGCGGTGGGTGCGGGCCGGGCGCGTCGTGCCCGAACTGCGTCGCGATGATGGGCAGTGGTGGGCGCGCTGGCGCCTGGTAGGCGGAGCGGGGCAGCGGGCCTGGCTGGCCGAACTCGCCTCCGTGATGCCCGCTGCGCTCCGGGTGGCCGGCGAGCCGGCGGCGGTGCTCGACGATATGGTCACCGAACTCACCGATCCCATCGCCCGCGAGTTGATCCAGACGCGTCCGTCTCCGCACCCGCTGGCACAGGGCCTCACTGCCGATGTCCCGGTGGACGGCGGCAGCCATCAGGCCGCCCAGATGCTGGAACGCTGGCGCAGCAGCCTCGCCGTGGACGAGACGGAACTGGTGTTGCGCCTGCTCGAACCTGACACCGACGACTCCGACGAGGTGGCGCTGTGGCGTCTCGAAGTGTGCCTTCGGATGGACGGGCAGGCACCGAGTTCTGTTCCGCTGCATGGTGATCCGCAGTTGGTGCGCACCGCGGTCGAACGGCTCGGCGAGGCGCAGCGCGTCTATCCGCGGTTGCGTGATCTGCCGGGCGATCCACGCAGCATGGATCTGTTGCTGCCCACCGAAGTGGTGATCGACCTGGTGGCCCATGGCGCACAGGCCTTGCAGGCCGCCGGCATCCGCCTGCTGCTGCCACGCGCATGGGCCGTCAGCGCACCCACTATGCGGCTGCGGGTGGACAGTGCCGTGCCCGCCGCCGAGAGCACGGTCGGGCTGCCGGGCCTGGTGTCCTACCGCTGGGAACTCGCCCTCGGCGACACCGTGCTGACCAGGGACGAGATGCAGCGACTGGTCCGCGCCAAATCCGATCTGGTCCAGTTGCGCGGTGAATGGGTGCAGGCCGACCACAAGGTGCTGGCCGCGGCCGCCGAGTACGTCGCCATGCATGCCGAGGGCACCGAGGTGAGTTTGGCCGACATGATCGGTGAGATCGCCGCCACCCGCGTCGACCAGGTGCCGGTCACCGAGGTCACCGCCACCGGCTGGGCGGCCGAGCTGTTCGATACGGCCGCAGCCGATGAGCCGGTGCCCGCACCGATCGGTTTGAAGGCGCAGCTGCGCCCGTACCAGGGGCGGGGCCTGTCCTGGCTGGCCACCATGAGCCGGATGGGCCTCGGCGCGATCCTGGCCGACGATATGGGTCTGGGCAAGACGATCCAGGTGCTCGCGATGCTGTTGCACGAACGCGAAGCCAGGCCGAGCCCCGTGGGCGGCGAGCCCGGACCGACCCTGCTGGTGTGCCCGATGTCGGTGGTCGGCAACTGGCAGCGCGAAGCCGAACGATTCGCTCCCGATCTGCGGGTGCTGGTGCATCACGGTCCGGCGCGGGCCAAAGGTGATGAGCTGGCCGCCGCCATCGCCGACGCCGATCTCGTCGTCACCACATATGCCCTGATGACTCGCGATATAGCGGATCTGGCCGCACGGGAGTGGGAGCGGGTGGTGCTCGATGAAGCTCAGCACATCAAGAACTCGGGCACCCGGCAGGCGCGGGCGGCGCGGGCACTGCCCGCACGGCACCGGCTGGCGCTGACCGGCACACCGGTCGAGAACCGCCTGGAGGAATTGCGGTCGATCCTGGACTTCGCGATGCCGAAACTGCTCGGCAGCGCGCAGGCCTTCCGCGCCAGATTCGCCGTGCCGATCGAGCGCGAGCGCGACGAGAACGCCATCACCAGGCTCCGCGCCGTCACCTCTCCGTTCGTGCTGCGCCGCGTGAAAACCGATCCGACCGTCATCGCGGATCTCCCGGACAAGCTCGAGATGACCGTCCGCGCCAATCTCACCGTCGAGCAGGCCGCGCTCTACCAGGCCGTCGTCGACGACATGCTGAACAAGCTCCGCGATGCCAAGGGGATGGCCCGCAAGGGTGCGGTGCTCGGGGCGCTGACCCGCCTCAAGCAGGTCTGCAACCATCCGGCGCATTTCCTCGGCGACGGTTCGGCCGTGCTGCGCCGCGGCGGCCATCGCTCCGGCAAACTCGCCCTGGTAGAGGACGTGCTGGACGCGGTGCTCGCCGACGACGAGAAGGCGCTCATGTTCACCCAGTTCCGCGAGTTCGGTGAATTGATCGCGCCCTATCTGGCCGATCGATTCGGCACCCGGATCCCGTTCCTGCACGGCGGGGTGAGCAAGCAGCGCCGCGACACCATGGTGGCCGAATTCCAGCAGTCCGACGGCCCGCCGCTGATGCTGCTCTCGCTCAAGGCAGGCGGTACCGGCCTGAACCTCACCGCCGCCAATCATGTTGTGCACCTGGATCGCTGGTGGAATCCGGCCGTAGAGAACCAGGCCACCGACCGCGCCTACCGGATCGGGCAGCAGCGCGCGGTCCAGGTGCGCAAGCTGGTGTGCGTCGACACCATCGAGGAGCGGATCGACGAAATGATCAGCGGGAAACGCCAGCTCGCCGATCTCGCGGTCGGTTCGGGCGAGAACTGGATCACCGAGTTGAGCACCGATGAGTTGCGGGATCTGTTCACCCTCGGTGCGGAAGCGGTGGGCGAATGAATCCGCGCGTCGATTTTCGTGAGTTCGGTCCGCGCCGGCCGGTATCCGGTGGTGTCGAAGCCCGCAGCAGGCGAGGGGCGTTCGGCCGCACTGCGTGGGGCCGGGCGTTCATCGATGCGGTGGAGCGCATGGCCGAGCCCGGCAGGCTCTCCCGTGGACGCAGCTATGCGCGGTCGGGGCAGGTCGTGAGCTATCGGATCGAACGCGGCGCGGTCGTCGGTGAGGTGCAGGGCAGCCAGCCGCGTCCGTTCACCGCCACCTGCACAATTCGGCTGCTGCGGCCGGAGGAGGTCGAGCTGCTGGTCGAGGAGATCCGTTCCGCGCCAGGCATGCTGGCCCAGATCGTCTCCGGTGCGCTACCGACCGCGCTGTCGCCCCATCTGCTGCCCGAGACCGCCGCCGACCTGGATTTCGGCTGCACCTGCCCCGACCCCGGCTGGCCGTGCAAACACGTCGCCGCGCTGTGCTACCTGCTCGCCGAACGGCTCGACGAGTACCCGCGCGATCTGCTCACGCTGCGTGGATTGTCGCTGGACACACTCATCGGCGGGGTCGAACGCGGCGGTCCCGGTGGCGACACCGACCCCTACGGTTCGGAACTCGAGTTGCCCGCGCTGCCCACTCCCGAATTCCACTCGGCCCCTGACGATCTGGACCCAATGCTCTTGCGCCGCGCACTACGGATGCTCGCCGAGGACGAGCCGACCGCTGCGAGCGGTCTGCGCGCCCTGACCGCCTGCTATACCGACCTGAGCCGCTCCTGACGATGCGCTCGGCGTCACCGGTTCGATTCGGCCCACGGCAACTCGGGTCCAGAGCACCGATATGGCGTGGATCAGTCCCCGTCGATGCGATACACCCGCTGCGCGTTGGCGCGGAAGATCAGGTCGAGACAGCCGGTATCGCCGACATGATCGGTGATCGCCGTGGCGACCGCCACGGCGCTGCCCGCCATGGTGGTGATCGGCTTGTCCACCGGGAAGTTCGAGCCCCACACCAGCCGCTCGACTCCGAAGCAGTCCACCGCATGTGTCAGCAGGGGCCCGATCCGGTCGAGTAGTTCGGGCACCGGCGTCGCAGTTCCGCGCGGGGGCACCTTGTGACCGAGAATCGGCATCATCAGGCCGCTGACCTTGGCCACCGCATTCGGTTGGGCCGCGACGGCGGCGATCTCCTCGCGCCAGCGGATGAACAATTCGCGCCGATGCCCGGGGTTGTATCCGGTGTGTTTGCCGACCGCGCCGAAGATCCCGGCCGGTGTGCCGAGATGATTCAGCACGATGGTGACCTCGGGATACCTGGCGGCAAGCGCGGCCACATCGGGGAGCTGATGCGCATACACCCACGCCTCGAACGACAACTCACGCTCGGCCAGTTCGGCGAACCCTTCGAGGAACGCGTGCGCGGTCAGATCACCCGGCGTGCTGGTGAACGAGCGGACGCCGGGGTCCGGATGGTGCGCGACCATGGTGCGGATGCCACGTAGCAGCGGCGAGGCCGAGGCGTGTGCGTCCAGCAACGCCGCGAACCCCGGTGCGGCCGGATCGGCACTGGCGAGAATGGCGCCGAGCGCGGGCGTGTCGACGCCGAACGGCAGGCTGGCCACCCACCGGGTCTCGTCGGCCTTTGCCAGCGGTCCGGTGCCGGTCCATTCGACCTCGATATGGGCGATGGTTCGGACTGTCAGCCCGGCGGTGTCGGTGCGGTAGTCCGCCGGCAGATAGGGGTGCATATAGGGCGTCGGGTCGCCGACGAATTCCCGGTCACGTTGCGGCGCGACCTTCATGGCGACACCTATCGGCACCGGCAGGTATTTGAACAGCCGGGCCAGGCCACTGAAGTCACGCGGTGTCGACAGCGGATCCCACTGGTGGATATGCGCGTCGATGATGGGAATGTCGGTGAGATCCATGGGGTCCATCCCGTCCGCCGTTCACCCGGTCGGGGCCGATTGTCACACGCGAGCCGGATCCGCAGTCGCAGTAGCGCCGAAACCGCGGCCGGGTCGGACATACTGGCCGCGTGGTCGACAACAATCACGGCGCATCGGATGCGGCTGCCGATTCCGGCGAACCGAGCGGGCGGGCCGAGTCGGCGCCATCGGGCGATCGGACTGAAGACACCGGCGTGCAGCGGGATCACGCCGCATCCGCCCGCCGCGCCCGGCACGAGGCGGTCGCACTTGCCAGCGATGACGTCGATCCGCCGCGCCGCACGGCATCACGCGGTCCGGCTGGTGAGGACAGCGGGCCGCACGCGGCCTCGTTGCGCCCACTGGTCGAATCCGGGGTGCTCACCGAGCAGCAGCTGGACGCCGTGCTCGGCGCCCTGGCCGGACCGCCTGCCCGTCACTCGCGGACCAGGTTGCTCGCCGAGATCGCGGCCTATGCCGGTGCGGGGCTGCTGCTCGCCGGGATCGCCCTGGTGCTTGCGGCGTCATGGGAGGATCTGGCCCGAACCGGCCGCGTCGCGATCCTCGCACTGATATCGGTGGTGCTCGCCGTGATCGCGGTCGCGGTCGCAGGCGGGGGGTCGGCGTTGTTCGGTCGGCTTCGAGACCGGCCCGGCGCGGCCGCGCAGGTGCCCGCCGTCCGAACCCGGCTCGCCACCGTGCTGTTCGCACTCGCCACCGCGTTCGTCGCGGGAACGGTCGGCTCCGCGATCGAGGACGGCAATACCGATTCGGCCTGGGTGTATGCCTGCATCGCCGGCTTGATCGCCGCCGTGATCGGCTATCTGGCCTTACCCTCGCTGATCGGGATCTTCACCTGCGCGGGCTTCAGCGCCGCCGCCGTGCCCGGAGTCATGACGGACCTGGTCGACCTACACGACGGCTGGCCCGGCCTCGCCGTCCTGCTCCTCGGCATCGTCTGGGGTGTGCTGACTCGCCTCAGCGCCTTCGACGAACGCTGGGCCGGCTATCTGATCGCCGTGGTCCTCGCTGTTTTCGGGGCTCAGTTCACCGGCGAATACGACACCATGGCCATCGCTTACTGGCTCACCGCCCTGGTCGCCGTGCTCTGCTTCGCCCTCTACCTGACCGAACGCTCCTGGGTGCTCGTCCTCGGCGGTGCGGCCGCACTCGCCATCGCCGCCGCCGAAGCCGTATGGGACTGGACCGACGGTTCGGTCGGCGCCGCGGGTGCGGTCCTGATCATCGGCGCAGTGGTGCTCGGTGTGGGCGGCTACCTGCTCATCCGCGCGGGCAGTCAGGCGGAATGATCTGCCGGGTTCGAAGGTGCCTGCTGGCCTTGCCTGCCCACACCTCAGAACCCGCAGTCGCTATGCGGAGCCGGGGCCATACGCCCGCATGAACGTGTCGGTGGCCGCGTCCGATATATCGCGGAGGGTGTCGTCCGTGATCTCGCGTGTTCCGAGCCTGCTGTGCCGTTCGAGCGGACCGGTGAGCAAGGCGAGCAGTTGTTCGGCCGCACGTCCCGGATCGGAGTGCCGCAGCCGCCCGTCGAGCATGTAGCGAGCCAGCCGATCGGCCAGTGCCTCGGCCAGCCGCTGCGGCACACGGTCCAGGATCTCGGTGGTCAGCTCGGGGAAGGTGACCAGCTGCGCGTAGGTCAGGCGATGTAATGCCGTGGCCCGCGGCCCCGCGCATACCGTTACCAGGCGATACGCGGTCTCGCCGAGCGCGGTGCCCGGACCTGAACCGGAGTCGCGCAGCGGTTCGAGCGCGGCCAGGCACTGCGCCCCGACCGAATCCGCCGCTGCGCGCATCGTTTCCCGCAACAGCGTGGGTTTATCGGTGAGGTGGTTGTACACCGTCGGCTTGGCCACGCCCGCCTCATCGGCGATTTCCTGGACGCAGGCCTGGTCATAGCCGCGACGTGCGAAGACCTCGAATGCCACCTCGAGGATTGCTTGCCGCTTGTCGATCCGTCCGCGGCTGGTCGTCGGTGGAGTCACCGTGCGAGCTTATCGGAGAATCGGCCAACTTTGAACTTGCGGGTTCAGTTGTTTGACTGTACTAGTAGGACTTGTATTTTGAACCGGTAAGTTCAAACTGGAGGATTCATGATCGTGCACGTACTACGTTTCGGATTCCGCGATGACGTCACCGAGCAGCAGAAGGAGTTGGTGCTGGCTACGCTGCGTCGCACCGCCTCGGTGGAATCGGTCGAATTCGCCTGCGTCGGACAGGATCTCGGCGATCCGGAATCGGGATACACGTACTCGTACTGCGTCGGCATCGCGGACCTGGCGGCGCTGGAGCGCTACATGCACGATCCCGTGCATCTGGCCGGCGATCCGGTGATCATTCCTTATCTCGCGAAGGTGGCCATCGGCCCGGATATCTCCGACGACCCGGACCCCGAGCTCAATGCCCAGATCATGGCATTGCACCAGCGCAAGGTGCGGATGTATCCGGAGTGGGATCGGCTGATGTCGACGATTCCGGAGGTGCGTATCGCCTGAGGCCGGTGCGCCGGAGTGGGTGGATGTATCGGCCGACCTGGTCCTGGCCCGGAAACCCGGACGAATTACCTCGTGCTCTGCGGTACCCAACAGAGGAATTCTGGAACATACTGGGGTATCCGCTGGTCACCGCGGAGATTCGATGTTCGGCGGTTGCGGTAGCGGCATCATTCACAACAAGGCAGCGGGTCCACAAGACGCCCGCAGCGTGACAACGCGGTCATTCACCCACAACGACGGCACACATAGCGGAGGGCAGCAGTATGACGATTCTGCTCCAGGTTCTCGAGCAGAGCTTCACGCCGACAACACCGTGGGAACGGCGCAAATTCACCTTCGTCAACGCGCACTGCATCGTCGGGATGCGGCTGGACGGCGAGTCCGGCGTCTGGCTGGATCTGTCCCGTCCGGGGGAATCGCAGCGGCTGGCGCATACCGGCGATCCGCATGAGGCGATCACCTTCCTGCTCACCACGTTCGCCAAGATCGCCGAGTGCGAAGATCGCGGTGGCTGCTGGTTGATCGGCCATGACGGCACGCACAGCAGCACACTGGCCGCCACTCGTTTCCCGCCGCACGGCACCCAGGACACCGCCGACGAGCTGCTGGCCCGCGCCTGGTTGTAGATCCCTCCTCGAAACCCGCATCGAATGCCGTCACCTGTCGGTGGGTGCCGGTACACCTTGTTCATGCGGGTGGGAATTCGACGGCTGACCTCGCCGACCAGAGCAATAGTCACGGGGCGATCCACGTCTCGTGGATGCTCTGCGCAGCAGAGACCGACGCGACGCATCGTGGCGCCGGTCGTCGCGGTGCTGGCCGCCGCGGCGTGCCTGCTCAACGGATGCGCGCAGCCGGCGAAGCCCGCACCGGGCAGTCCAGGCCGCGCAGAAGTAGAGCGCCTGCTCGCGACGGTGCGTGTGGTCGAGGTTCGCCCACATCCCGGTGGCTACGAACGTGGCTGCCGGGAGGGTGAGGGCTGTGTCTTCGGTCCCGCATGGTCCGATGATTACGAGGGCGCCGGCGGACACGACGGCTGCGACACCCGAAACAATGTGCTCGCCCGCCAACTCACCGGCCCCGCTTATCGGCCCGGGACCCGCGACTGCGTGGTGATCTCCGGGGTGCTGGCCGATCCGTACACCGGCACCAGCGTCACCTTCGCCAAATCCGATGCGAGCAACGTCCCGATCGATCACGTGTACCCGCTGGCCGCCGCCTGGGATCTCGGCGCCGCCGCCTGGCCGCTCCAGCGCCGGGTCCGCTTCGCCAATGACATCGACTACAACCTGCAGGCCACCACCCGTGCCGCCAATCAGGCCAAGGGCGACAGCACACCCGCTGAATGGCTGCCGCCGTCACGGCCCGGCCACTGCTTCTACGCAGCCAAATACCTGGCTGTGGCCCTGCGCTACGACCTGCCGGTCACCGTCGGTGACCATGCCGCAATGCGGACGATCGCCGGGACCTGCCCCTAACGACGCACCCGTGGCTTCGGCCTGCTCATAGATACCGCTTGTGCCGTGCCAGCCGTGTGTCCGACACACCACGTCGAGGCACGAGATCCCGTGTACCCGCGACGAATCGGCAGCGGCGACACGACTTCGACGTCCGGGTTGCGGCCGTCCGATGACAGCCGGTTTCTGGAAGCGGCGACGCGGCAGGGCAGTCATGATCTACCTCAGCGATCGGTGCAGCGCCCTCCAGGCAGCACCGGGCAGGGAGGAGACATCCGTGGAGTTCTTTGCGCAGGTCTTGCTGATCGCGGTGGGGCTGGTTCATCTCGCACCGGGTGTGGTGGCGTTGTCGGCGGCGCAGGCGCGGGCCGCTTATGGAGTGGATCCCGCGAATCAGGACCTGACGGTGTTGCTGCGACATCGGGCGGTGCTGCTCGTACTGGTCGGGGCAGCCATGCTCGCGGGCGCGTTCGTCGAGGAACTGAGGGTCCCCGCGATGATCGCGGGTGCCGTCAGCATGGCGACGTTCATCGTGTTCGCATTCGGCGCACGCGACGCGAACCCACGCATCCGCCGCGTGGCACAGATCGACGTTGTCGCGCTGATCGCGCTGGCAGTGGCTGCGGTGATCTTCGCCGTATGGGCGTAATGCTCACGCGCCGGTGGCTACAGCACGTTTCGGGTCATTGGACCATTGGGACCAGGAGCCCGGGTACAGGGCGGCATCGATGCCTGCCACAGCGAGAGCCGCGATCTGGTGGGCGGCGGTGACTCCGGAACCGCAGTAGACCGCGACCGGGCCACCGCAGTCGGCGAAGCGTCCGCGCAGTTCGGCGGCTGGGCGGAAGAGTCCGTCGGCGGTGAGGTTCTCGGCGGTCGGCGCGCTGATCGCGCCCGGGATGTGGCCTGCACGTGGGTCGATCGGTTCTTGTTCGCCGCGGAAGCGTTCGCCTGCCCGCGCGTCGAGCAGCGCGCCCGGCCAGCGGGCGGCCGCGTCGGCATCGATGACGGGCAGATGATCCGGGCTCAGCTCGACATCGCCTGCGGCGGGGTCGGGCTCGGCGCCGGTAGCAGGCACACCACCGGTGGCGATCCATGCGGGCAGGCCGCCGTCCAGAATCCGCACATCCGCGATGCCAGCCCAACGCAGCAGCCACCAGGCGCGGGCGGCGGCCATCCCGCCGGTCGCGTCGTAGACGACCACCGTGTCACCCGCGCACACGCCCCAGCTGCGCGCGCATTTCTCCAGCTGCCCGATCTCGGGCAGCGGATGCCGTCCGCGTGCGGGTGAAGGTGGCGCCGCGAGTTCGGTCTCCAGGTCGACGAAGATCGCGCCGGGGATATGCCCGTCAAGATAGTGCTGCGGCCCATCCGGGTCGCCGAGCGCCCACCGCACATCGAGTAGCCGTACCCGATTGTCCGACAACGCTTCCCGCAGTTCATCCGCCGAAATGAGTACCGGCCGCACTCCAGCTCCTCGTTGAGATCCGCATCCTCGAGCCCGTCTCCCCTACCCTACGCATCCGGGCGCGATCCCGTCCCCGGACCGGGCAAAGCCGCCATGCGGTCCGAAGAGCGGTCGGCCACGCCGGATTCAGGCCAGTTCCGCCCGACTGGATCGGGACAATGCGTCCTGACCAGCGCACAATCGCCCCAATGTCGTCGAATTCGCCGCCCGCCGCCGCCATCCCCACCGCCGACCAGGGCGCACGCGATATCGCGCAGCCGATCGGCGCGGGCGTGATCACCGCGCTGGTGGGTTTCACCAGCACGTTCGCGGTGGTGCTCAGCGGACTCACGGCGGTCGGCGCGTCCACAGCGCAGGCCGCGTCCGGGTTGCTCGCGCTGTGCGTGACCCAGGCCATCGGCATGATCGTGCTGAGCTATCGGTACCGGATGCCGATCATCGTGGCCTGGTCCACCCCCGGCTCGGCGCTGCTCGCGGGCGCTGGACTGGTCTCCGGTGGCTGGGCCGCGGCCATCGGCGCGTTCGTGATCACGGGGGTGCTCATCGTGTGCACCGGACTGTCGCGGCGGCTCGCCGACCTGGTGACGGCGATCCCGGTGGAGATCGCCCAGGCCATGCTTGCCGGTGTCCTGGTGCCGGTGTGTCTGGCGCCGGTGCGCGCGCTGCAGACGAGTCCCGCTGTGGTGGTGCCGGTCATCCTGGTGTGGTTGATCATGCGTCGAATCGCCGCACGCTGGGCGGTGATCGCCGCTTTCGGTGCGGCCGCGGCCGGTGTGGGAGTCGGCATCGTGGCCGGGCACAAACATCTCGACACCGCCGCGATGATCCCGACGGTCGCGCTGGTCCTGCCGCAGTGGAGCTGGCAGGCGATGATCAGCATCGCGGTCCCGCTCTATTTCGTCACGATGGCCTCGCAGAACATTCCGGGCGCGGCCGTGCTGCGTTCCTTCGGCTATCGAGCACCGTGGCGGGCCGCGATGGCCGTCACCGGGATCGGCACGATTGCCGGTGCTCCGGCCGGCGGCCACGCGATCAATCTGGCGGCCATCAGTACCGCGTTATCGGCCGCGCCCACCGCACATCCGGACCCCGAACGTCGCTGGATCGCCGGATGTACGGCGGGCGTGTGCTATCTGTTGCTCGGACTCGGCTCGGCCGCGCTGGTCGCTGTGATCGCCGCAGCGCCCGCGGGAACGCTGGAAACCGTTGCGGGCCTCGCGTTGCTGCCCACTCTGGCCGCGGTCCTCGCGGGGGCGCTGGCCTCGGAACAGCATCGCGAAGCAGGTGTGGTCACATTCCTCGTCGCCGCGGCCGGCATCGGATTCCTCGGAATCGGAGCCGCCTTCTGGGCCGTGGTGGCAGGGCTGGTCGTGCGGCAGGCGTTGCGGAGCCGGGCCGCGGGCTAGAGACGGCTGAGCAAGGTGATCGGATCCTCGATCAGGCTGCCAACCGTCGCCAGGAAACGGGCGGCCTGTTCGCCGTCGATCATGCGATGATCGAAGCTGAGGGTGAGGGTGGTGACCCAGCGGATGGCGAGTTCGTCGCGCACGACCCAGGGGCGTCTGCTGATCGCGCCGAGGCACATGATCGCGGCCTCACCGGGGTTGACCAGCGGCATCCCCGTGTCGACTCCGAAGACGCCGACATTGGAGATGGTGAACGTGCCACCGCGCAGATCGGTGGGTGCGGCGTTCCCGGTGCGGGCCACATCGACCAGCCAGCCGATATCGCGGCACAGATCACGCAGACTCAACGCGTGCGCGTCCTTGATGTTGGGCACCAGCAGCCCGCGTTCGGTGGCCACGGCGATTCCGAGATTGACGTAGTGCTTGGTGACGATCTCCTGGTTGGCTTCATCCCAGTACGCGTTCATCCCGGGGAATTCCGCGAGCGCGGCCAGCACCGATTTGGCGACCAAGGCCAGCGGGGTCAGCGTCAGCCCGGTGAAGGACGCGGTGGTGCGCAGGTGGTCGAGCAGTTCCATCGACGCCGTGCAGTCCACGGTGATCGACGCGCCTGCCTGCGGAATGGTGCGCGCGCTGGCAACCATGGCGGCCGCGGTGCGTTTGCGGATTCCGGTGATCGGGGTGCGCTCCTCGCGCGCGGGTGGGCGCACGACACCGGATTCCGTACCGGCCTCGGGCTGCGCCTCGGATTCGGCCGCGGCAGGTGCGACGGCGCGGATCCGGGGTGGTGAGACCGGCACCGCCGAGCGCACATCCTCGACGGTGACGGCACCCTCCGGACCGGATCCCGCCACGTACCACAGGTCGATGCCCAGCTCTCCGGCCAGCTTCCTGGCACCGGGTGTCGCGGCGGCGCGAGCGCCAGGGGACGCGGTTGCGTTCGGAACGTGAGTCCCGTTGCCCGACTCCGCCTGCCGCTGTGCGCTTTTCGCGGCGGGCCGACGACGTCGCGATACAGCCTCGTCTTCCGGGCCGTACCCGACGAGCACCGACTTACGTTCGGGCGCAGGCGGCTCGGACGATTCCGCGATCGAGGGCGCCTCGGGCATAGCGGGTGCGGTGGTGCGCACACGAATCAGCGGCGCGCCGACCGGCACGGTCTGCCCCGGCTCGGCCAGCAGTTCGACCACTGTGCCCGCGAACGGTGATGGCAATGCCACCACTGCCTTGGCGGTTTCCACCTCGGCGATGGTCTGGTTCAGCTCGACGGTGTCGCCGACGGCTACCGACCAGGACTGCAGTTCGGCGTCGGTGAGGCCCTCCCCCAGATCCGGCAGCCGGAATTCCAGCACGTGATTCGGGACGTCGGCACGCGGGTCATCCACGAAGGCACCTCGGCTCTGGGTCAGGCGGCCAATGAACGGTCGATCGCCGCGAGAATACGGTCCGGATCGGGCAGGTGGTGCTTTTCGAGCTTAGCCGGGGGGTAGGGGATGTCGAAGCCGCCAACGCGCAGTACCGGCGCCTCCAGGTGATAGAAGCAGCGTTCGGTGATGCGGGCGGCGATTTCGGCGCCGAGCCCGGCGAAAACCGGCGCCTCGTGGACCACCACCAGCCTGCCTGTTTTGGCCACCGACTCCGCCACGGTGTCGAAGTCGATGGGCGAGAGGCTGCGCAGATCGATGACCTCGAGCGAATGCCCCTCCTCGGCAGCGATTTTCGCGGCGGCAAGCGCGGTCGCGACCGTACCGCCGTATGCGACGACGGTGGCGTCGACGCCGTCGAGGCAGACCCGGGCGCGATCGGGCGGTAGCGGGGCCTGCGCCTCGAAGTCGACGTCGGCCTTGTCCCAGTAGCGGCGCTTTGGTTCGAAGAAGATCACCGGATC
Source organism: Nocardia cyriacigeorgica (assembly GCF_010868145.1). Taxonomy (GTDB): domain Bacteria; phylum Actinomycetota; class Actinomycetes; order Mycobacteriales; family Mycobacteriaceae; genus Nocardia; species Nocardia cyriacigeorgica_D. Next base: position 53,275 of record NZ_JAAGUY010000020.1, on the reverse strand, counting down.
ATCCAGCGCTATCGCCTGCCGGATCATAACGAAGGCGTCGGCTGGATTACTCGGCGTCATCACCCGGAGTCCGGCGGTATGCGCGAAATACGCCTCCGGCGATTCGGAATGATGCTCCACCGAGCCGATGCCGCCGCCGAACGGGATGCGAATGGTGATGGGCGCCTTCACCTTTCCCTGCGTGCGGTAGTGGATCTTGGCCACCTGGGAAACGATCTGGTCGAAGGCGGGATAGACGAATCCGTCGAACTGGATCTCACACACCGGACGGAATCCGCGCAGCGCCATACCGAAAGCCGTACCGATGATGCCGGATTCGGCCAGCGGCGCATCTATGACGCGATTGTTACCGAAGTCCTTCTGCAACGTGTCGGTCACCCGGAACACACCACCGAGACGGCCGATGTCCTCGCCCATGAGCAGCACCTTCGGGTCGTCCTCCAGCGCCCGGCGCAGCCCGGAATTGAGTGCGGCGGCGAAGGTGGTGATCATGACGGAACTCCTTCCGTTGGCGCATCGGCTGCCAGATACTCCGCGTATTCACGCCGTTGTGCGGCGATCAGCGGATGCTCGGTGCTGTAGACGTGGTCGAACAGCTCCATCGGCGCGGGATCGGCCATGTCGATGGTGGCACTACGGACCACAGCGGCGACCTCGTCGGCCCTGGCGCGGACCCGCTGCTCGAACTGTGCGTTCAGCAGGTTCTCGCGTTCGAGCAGCCGGTGCACCCGGTCGATGGGGTCGCGCTTCTTCCATTCCTCGGTTTCGGCGGCGGACCGGTAGCGCGTCGGGTCGTCGGCGGTGGTGTGCGGACCCATGCGGTAGGTGATCGCCTCGATAAACGATGGGCCGCCGCCGGCGTGTGCCCTTGCCAGCGCCTGCCTGGTGACAGAAAGCACCCCGAGCACATCGTTGCCGTCGACCTGGACCGAGGGGATGCCGTAGCCGAGGGCGCGCTGCGCGATGGGCGTGGCGCTCTGCAAGCGGACCGGTTCGCTGATCGCCCAGTGATTGTTCTGGCAGAAGAACACCACCGGCGCGCTCCAGCTCGCCGCGAACCCGAGCGCCTCGGCGATATCGCCCTGGCTGGTCGCACCGTCACCGAAATAGGCGATGGTGGCGATATCCGCACCTTCCAGATGCGCGGCGAAGGCGTATCCGGTGGCATGCAGGCCTTGTGCGCCGACGACGATGGCCGGATTGGTCATATTGATGACATCTGGATCCCAGCACGAATGAGCAACACCGCGCCACATCCGGGTCAGTTCGGCCGGGTCGACGCCGCGGCAATAGGCGACCGCGGCCTCCCGGTAGCTACAGAACACGTAGTCGTCGGGATGCAGGGCGCGCGCCGAGCCCACCTGGGCGGCCTCCTGGCCCAGCAAGGGAGCCCACAGCCCGAGCTGGCCCTGACGCTGCAATGCGGTGGCCTCGGTGTCGATCCTGCGGGTCACCACCAGGTCTTCGTACAGGTCCCGCAGTTCATCGGGGCCGATATCGGCGACCACGGCGGCGTGTTCCCGATCGAGAACGCGACGGCCGTCGGGCTGGATCAGTTGCACCGGATAGCTGGGTTTGCCGAGCATCTCCTTCATCGCCTCCTCGAGGTCAGCGCGCCAGGATTGTGTCCTGTACCACACAGCATCCACGATTAAACGATGTGCGCAAGCGATCGACACGAAACTGAGCAGAGTGCTCGATTTCCCCCCTAGCCGGAGATTCATATTGCACGTTGTGACAGGTCATCGCCTCGGTGTGCCGATGCTGCGGGGGCCAGGCCCGAGTCACGTCACATAGTTTGCCGAGCAGGTAATACCAGCTCCTGTGCCGACCGCGGAATTCGCTTCCCTCGTGCCGCGCGATTCGTCTGTAACGGCCCGGGTGGCGCCGCGATAGTCTCCGTGGGCCGCGCGGGCGGACCAAACCTGTTAGCAGAAAGGCACATTCGAGATGTCTCGAATCACGCGCCGAGCATCGCGATCGCTGCTCCGCGCTGTGGCGCCACCCGCCGCTATCGCGTAGCCCGAGGTATCGCAGTCCGCACCACCGGTGTCCTCGGTCTTCCCGCCGAGCGTATCGACTCCGACCAGGGAAGTGGTCGACGTCGGCACCGGTATCGGCTCCGGTTCCGTCCACATCGCCGTCGAGATGCCGGCTCTGGCGATGACTCCACCATCACCGAACAAAGGATTCATCATGTCGTTCACCAAGCTGCTCGGCGCAGGCATCGCGGCACTGGCTGTCGGGACAGTCCTCACCGCGGGTCCGGCACTCGCCGAACCGCTCGCCGTCACGCCGGAGGTCACCCCGGTCGTGGCCCCTGGTGAGCCCGCACCGGGCGGGACGTCGTCGGGTAGCGCAGTGATCTCGCTGATCGAGCGCCTGATGTGCGGCTCGTCGATCACCTGCCCCTACTGAGCCCGGCCCGAGTCGACGGCACGGGCGGATCGCTCCGCCCGTGCCGGTCTCCGATGGCCGCCGCGGTGCGGCCGCGCGCACTGATCGCCCATGCCCGATACCCGGCACGTGCCATCATGCGTTGTATGACCAGTCGAGAACTCGTCGATCCGGCCGTTGACGGCACCGACGCGCGGCTGTTGCTGGAACTGGTGGACAACCCGAGGGCGACCGGCGTCGAGCTGGCCGCGCGACTCGGGTTGTCCCGCAATACCGTGCAGGCGCGGCTGGCGCGCTGGGAGGCCAACGGGGTGCTCGCCAGTTTCGAGCGCCGGGTCGAGGCGCGGGCACTCGGTTATCCGCTGGCCGCGTTCGTCGCGGTGGTCGTCGATCAGCACAAACTCGATCCCGTGGTCGACGAACTCGCGGAGGTCCCCGAAGTCACCGAGGTGTGCGGCATGACCGGCGCCACCGACCTGACCGTCCGGGTCGTGGCCCGCGATGCCGACGACCTCTACCGCATCACCGGCCGCATTCTGAAGATTCCCGGGGTGGAGCGCACCAATATGGCCCTGGTGATGCGCGAACTGGTCGGACCGCGGATCTCGCCGCTGCTGGAGCGCATCGCCGAGTCGGGCTGATCACTCGGCATCATGCGGCACCGATGAATTCGAGTCGGTTCGATCGTCTGCACCTCCGAAGCCCAGCCTGCGGCGCGCCTACTGTCCGGCAGGCGAGGAGGGCGGCGCCGGAGCACAGATCCGACGCCTGATCGAGAAAGGAAGACGGTGCCGAAGCTCGTATCCCGCGAACAACTCTGGGAGATGACCCATACCGAACGCACGGAGTTGGCCGACGATCTCGCCGGACTGGACGAAGCCCGGTGGGCGCGGCAGTCGCTGTGCGGCGAGTGGACGGTCGAAGAGGTCGTCGCCCATCTCACCGCGGCGGCGAGCATCGGCAGGGTGCGTTGGCTGCTGAGCGTCCTCGGCGCCCGCTTCGACTTCGATCTGCACAATGCCCGGCGCCTGGCTGAGCATCGCGGCACAACGCCGGCCGAAACCCTCGAGCGCTTCCGCGCGGTCGTCACGAGCACCACCGCGGCTTCCGGACATACCGCCGCGTGGCTCGGCGAGGTGATAGTGCACGGGCAGGACATCCGGTATCCGCTCGGGCTGACGCGCACACCATCGCTCGAGGCCACGACCGAGGTGGCTCGCTTCTTCGCCGGTCGTGACTTCACCGTTTCCGGCCACAGCGCCATCAGGGGCTTGCGGCTCGAGGCGTCCGACGGCCCCTTCACCGCAGGCGCGGGTGAGCTGGTTCGAGGGACAACGCTCGCATTGACGATGGCGATGGCGGGGCGAGCGGTCTATTGCGATGAATTGACCGGGCCCGGTGCGCCCATCCTGCGCGCCCGGTGCGGACCTGCCGACGACGAATAACCGCCCGGTTCGCATAGCCGAGGTGTCGATATCCAGCCCGCCGGTTCCTGAGCCGACCACACCGAGCAGCTCACCCGTATCGCCCCAGCAGTATGCCGGACGGGTTCCGCCCGAAATCCGCGCAGAGGGCTACGGAGGGCGGGGGTGAGCATAGGGTGCGGGCATGGATATTTCGGGCAAAGTCGCCATTGTGACGGGAGCAGGAGCCGGGATCGGGGCGGCGTTGGCGCGACGGCTGGTTGCGGGTGGCGCGCGGGTCGTGGTCGCGGATCTGGATGTCGGTTCCGCCGAGGCGGTGGCCGGTTCGCTCGGGGCTGACGCTGTCGCCGTCGGCGGCGATGTCGCCGATGACGCGGTGATCGCCGCCCTCGTCGAACGGGCCGAGGCCGAATTCGGACCGGTCGACATGTTCTTCGCGAACGCGGGGATCGGTGGCGGGCCAGGGCTCGACAGCACCGACGCGCAGTGGACGGCCGCACTCGAGGTCAACGTGCTTGCGCACGTGCGGGCGGCGCGCCGGCTGATGCCCGGCTGGGTGGAGCGCGGTAGCGGGTACTTCGTGACGACGGCGTCGGCGGCGGGGCTGCTCACCCAGATCGGGTCGGCACCGTATTCGGTGTCCAAGCATGCGGCGGTCGGCTTCGCCGAATGGCTATCGGTGACCTATGGGGACAAGGGTGTTCGCGTCAGCTGTCTGTGCCCGATGGGTGTGGACACCCAGCTGCTGCACGGCGGGATGATGCCGCCGGAGAACGCCGAGGCAGCGGAACTGGCGATCAAGGCGGTGACCACGGCCGGTGCCGTACTCACGCCGGAGCAGGTGGCCGACGCTGTGATCGCGGGCGTCGAGGCCGAAACCTTCCTCATCCTCCCGCATCCGGAGGTGCTGAAGATGTACCGGTACAAGGGCAGCGACTACGACCGTTGGATCGACGGTATGCGCCGGTTCCAGGCCGCGTTGCAGGCACCGACGTCCTGATCGAGCCGGCGTTGCGGCGCGTTCAGTCCGTGACGAGCTTGGCGGCCGCGGTACGGATGACGTCGGGGATCTCGACCGGTTCGCGGGTCTCGGAGTCGACGTAGACGTGCACGAAATTGCCGGTGGCGGCCAGTTCGAGTTCCCCGTCGGCTTCGCGGAAGATCGCGAGGTCGTAGGTGATGCTGGAGCGGCCGAGACGCGAGATCCGCAGGCCGACCTGGAGCTGGTCGGGGAAGCTGATCGAGCCGAGGTACTGACAGGAGGTCTGCGCAACCACACCGAGGGCGGGCAGATCGCGGATATCGGTGCCGGTGGCGTGCATCAACCATGCGTTGACCGCGGTGTCGAAGTACGCGTAGTACGTCACGTTGTTGACGTGCCCGTAGTGGTCGTTGTCGGCCCACCGGGTGGGCACCGGCCAGAGCACCGGATACTGCTGCTGCGTCACCCGGCCGACGATACCGGCGCCGGTGCCGCGCCTCGGCGGTGGTCACGGGGGCTCACACCGAACTGGCGTTTGAACGCCGAGCTGAGCGCGAAGGCGCTGCCGTATCCCACCTGTCGTGCGATGGATTCGATCGTGGCGTCGGAGTCCTGGAGCAGGTCGGCGGCCAGTGCCAGCCGCCATTCGGTGAGAAAGGCCATCGGCGGCTCCCCCACCAGATCGGTGAACCGGCGGGCCAGCGCTGCCCGCGACACCCCGACCGCCGAGGCCAGGCCGGCGACCGTCCAACCGTGGGCGGGATTGTGCTGCAACAACCGCAGTGCCTTGCCGACCAGCGGGTCGTTATAGGCGTGGTACCACGCGGGGGCGTCGTTGCGGGCGAACCAACTGCGCAGCGCGGCGATGAGCAGCAGGTCGAGCAGCCGGTCCAGGACGGCGCCCTGGGCGGGCTGATCCTTGGACATCTCGTCGACGAGCAGTTCGAGCAGCCGGGTGTCGCATTCGCCGCGGGGCAGCACGATGACCGGGGGCAGGGCGCGCAACAACCCTTGGCTGACCGCACCTGCCGATTCGTAGGTCCCGGTCACCATCACGGTCTCGCCGTCGGGGTCGGTGCCCCATTCCCGCACACCGAGACTCAGTGTCTCGCAGAGGATTTCACCATCCGGGGTCATGGTGACCTGGCCGGGTTTGATGATGATCTGCGGTTCGGTGGCCGGATCATCGGCGACGGTGTAGGGCTTTGCGCCGCTGAAGACGACGACGTCACCGGCACTCGTGCGCCGGGCATCGGCACCATCGGCCATGATCCACGCACTGCCGCGGATCATGGCGAGCACGGTCAACGGTGCCTCGTCCTCGATCCGCAGCGACCACGGCGGTTCCAAGATCGACCGCATGAGAAAAGCTCCGCGCGCCCGAGGACCCTCGAGCAAACCGGCGAGCGCGTCCATTCCCTCACTGTACGACGTGACGACAGCCGCTACCGCACGGTCGAGATGGTGAGACAGGTCTCGGGCCATCGCACCGGGGAGATGCCACTATGGAATGAGACGACGGGGGGACGATCGATGATGACTCTCCAAGCCACATTCACCGGAGACCGGGTCTGCTTCGGCGACGATCATCTATCCGCCGCCGATCTACCCGCCGCGGATCGCGAGGTGCTCGCCACCGAGATTCGCGATGCCGACCCCACCGCCATCTCACCCGAGATCCGCACCCGCGCCGGCGTCACGCTCTTCGTCTCCGCGACCCAGCGTGAAGAACTCGACGGCTTCTGCGCGGCACATTCGATTCCGATCCGCCGTCGCTTCGACGTGTGGGCCGAGCTGCTCGAACCGTATCTCGACACCGAGTTCGCCGACGATGAGCACCGCGCCACCATCGCCAGGCTCGAACTAGCGGGCATCCCCGCCGACGAGGTCGCCCACATCCGCGAGCGGGTCGGTCCGGTCGTCCACGCGTACAACGTGAAGGTCTGGGAATGGGTCCACCTCGGCCTTCCCGACCTGCTCGAAGCCGCCACCACCCGTTTCGTGCCGCAGCATCTGCGTGCCGGACTCGGTGACCTCACAGAGTTCCGCGCCTGGACGATGACAGTCGCCGACCGTCCCGTCGACCGCGCGACCGGCGACGATCCGACCGGGCAGACCCGATGAGCGGCGGTACCGTCGACCCGGTGGTCACATCGACGATCGACCCGATGGTGCGGATCGCGCGCGCGGCGGTGTTCACCGTATTCGGGCTCAACGGCTTCTTGCTCGCCATGTGGGTGGTGCACATTCCGGCGATCACCGAGCGGACGGGCGTCTCTCATTCCACGCTCGGCATGTTCATTCTGTTGATGGCGGGCGCCGGGATCGTGGGAATGCGGCTGGCCGGGCCGCTCGCGGATCGGTTCGGCAGCCGGGCGCTGGTCGGGGTCGCCGGGCTGACGGCGTCGGTGTGCGTGGTCGGGCCGGGGGTGGCGACCGGGCCGGTATCGCTGGCGATCGCGTTGGCGGCCTTCGGTTTCGGCAACGGCGCACTCGATGTGTCGATGAATACCCAAGCGGTGCATGTGGAACGGGAGTATCGCCGTCCCATCATGTCCGCGTTCCACGCCTTGTTCTCCGGCGGCGGGCTGGTGGGTGCGCTGGTCGGCGCGCTGACCCTGCGGATCGGCTGGTCGCCGTGGCTGACGATGTCACTAGCCGCGGCCTGCGGTGTCGTCATCGTGCTTGCCTGCCTGCCGCGGCTGCTGCCACACGCCCCCGCACAGCACGAGACCGACGCGTCCACTACGCGACGCAGTCCGAGCAAGGTGTGGGCGCTGGCCGCGCTGGCCTTCGGACTGCTGCTCACCGAAGGTGTTGCCAATGACTGGAGCACCCTGCAGATGCGTGAACACCTTGGCACCGATGAGGCCACCGCCGCATTGGCTTTCGGTGCCTTCTCGGTGACGATGACGGTCGGCCGTTTCACCGCCGATCGGGTCAGCGGGGCATTCGGCCGGGTCGCGGTGGTGCGCTACGGTTCACTGCTCGCGGCCATCGGACTGCTGCTGATCCTGGTGTCGCCGTGGGTGGTGCTGACGCTGCTCGGGTGGGCATTGTGCGGGCTCGGGCTGTCCGGCGGCATCCCGCAGATCTTCACCGCCGCGGGCAATCTCGGTTCGGGCAGTGCGGCCACGGATATGTCGCGGGTGTTCAGCATCGGCTATGTGGGTTTGCTCGCCGGACCCGCGGTAATCGGCTGGCTGACGGCATTGGTCCCGCTCACCGCGACATTTGTGGTGCCGTTGGCGATCGTGGTGTTGTGCTGCGTGTTCGCGGGGGTCGTCGCCCCATCAGGATCTGCTCCCCGATCGGGGCACAGCGCAGTCGAGTGACCTGGCGGGCTGCTTTCGCCTGATCAGCCCCGCATCGACAGCTCGACCATCGGCACCGTATCGATGCCCTGGCCCGTGGTCTCCTCGATGATGCCGCCCAGCTCCTGATAGGCCTTGGGATGTCGGACCTGATATCCGGCCAGCACCGCCGCGGTCTCCTCGATATCGAGTATCCGCGCCATCGCGGCCCGCCGGTACCGCCATCCGACGCTCACCCGACACCGTGGTTCGGCCAGCAGATTCCGGTACCACTGTGAGGTCGCGCCGAATCCGGAGGCGATGACGACGGTTTCGGCGTCGGGCCGGTCGACAGTCTCCAGCACCACATACCGCACCTGACCGGACTTTCGGCCGACGTGCTCGAGCATCATCAGCCGACCGCCGAACAGGAAACCGAGTCTCGCCCGGAACACCCAGATGGGTGCCCGCACAAACCACCGCGTCCGCAACAGCTTCGCTCCGATACTCGGCATGCAGAGACGGTAACAGTGGTGGTCGGCGATCCCGGCCTGCGACTCGTGGTATCGCGCGAAAGCCGGTGCGCCTTCGCACTATCCGATGCCGGTGCCTACAGGTAGAGACCGGATTCCACCGGTGCAGGCAACGTTGCGATCCGCTCGGCGCCGTCGCGCAAGGCGATCAGTTCGGCCAGCGATGCACCACCGGAAGGCACCTCGACCCGATCGGCATGCTCGCCCAGCCAGGTACGCGATTCGGAATGACTCAGCCGCCCCACCTCCAGCTGAGCCAGGCAGCGGCCCGGCCGGGTGACCGCGGGATGCAACCGCGACAGATCCTCATTGGTGGTGATCGCGACCAGCACATCCCTGCCCTGGCCGAGCATGCCGTCGGTCAGATTCAACAGCCGGGAAAGGCCCTGCCCCGCAGACTCTTTCGCCTCGGCGCGAATCAGCTCGTCACAATCTTCCAGCACTAGCAGCCGCCAGCGTCCCGCGCCCTGCTCGCCGCCGTCGGCGCCCATCGTCGCCGACATCAGATACCCGGGCCGGGAGAACAAAACCTCCGGGTCGAGTACGCAGTCGGCCTGACACCACTGCCCCCATGAGCGCGCGAGCGCCCGCAGTGCGGTCGTCTTGCCGGTCCCGGGCGGGCCGTGCAGCAGCAAAAGCCGACCACGGATGTCGGCCGAACCAAGGGCCATCAGCCGATCCAGCGTGGCCGCCACCGGCGCCGCATAGTTATCCCGGATATCGGACCACGCCGGGGTGGAGACATCGAGCACCCGCCTGCGCGGGCCCTGCTGGTCATCGAGATGCCAGAACCCCATTTTGATCACATCGTCGGAGCTCGCCTCCTCGACCGCGTCCCTGGTCGACTCGGTCATGATCCGTTCGGCCAGCTCGTCGTCGACCGCCACCACCTCGACGACGCCGCTGCGGTCCTCCCAGCGATCGGAGCGCAATGTCCATCCATCGCCGTGCACGAGGACCGAGACGCTGCCGCCGTCGTTGATCATCCGCGATACGGTCGAGCCAGCGGGACGCAGCAAGGCCTGCGGGCGGACCCGTTCGAGATGCACCTTCCGGTAGCAGGGCAGGGCACCCCGCGCGAACGGCGTCAACGCGAGCACGTCGAGGACGTCGCGGGCGGAATAGTAGGAATCGAGCCGGACCGACCAGTCGAGACCGCCGGTGGCATCCGATGACGCCGCCGGTGGACCGACCAGCCGCAGGGCTTCACTGTGGTCGAACACCGCCACCATGCTTCGCGCTCGGAGGATGATCGTCCAGCGATTATCGGCGCGGTGATGAATTTCTCATGCGGCCCTGACGGGGATGAGCCCTGCGAGTTCTCGCCACTGGGGCAACGGCAGCATGCCGGGCTCGGCCGTCAGGACCTGCAGGCACACATGGTCGGCGCCCGCGTCCAGGTGGGCGCGGATACGGCGATCGATGGCGTCGAGGTCGCCGTAGGCCACGATCGCGTCCACCAGGCGGTCGCTGGGCCCGCCGTCGATATCGGCATCGCCGTAGCCGAACCTCCGGATGTTCGCCTGCTGGTGTGGCGCCGTTGTGACATATCCGGCGACATGCGCACGGGCGACCTCCCTGGCACGACTGCGATCGGTATCCAGCACCACAGCCTGCTCGACCGCGAGCGCCGAATCGGGGCCGATGATCCGGCGCGCCAGCTCGGTGTGTTCGACGGGAACGAAGTACGGGTGCGCGCCCCACGTTCGTTCGGCGGCCAGTTCCAGCATCTTCGGGCCGAGCGCGGCAAGCATCCGACGCGGCGCCGGGTCGGGAACCGGACCATGTTTCGGTACCGCGTCCATGGCGTTCAGGTACTCGCGCACCGCGGTCAGCGGCTTGGCTCCGATCGGTGGCATCGGATACCCGTCCAGCGCTCCGGTCTGCCCGCCGACGCGCTGGCCGCCGAGCCCGAGCACGAAACGGCCCGGAAAAGCATCCCCGAGGGTGCGTTCGGCGGTCGCCATCGCGATCGGATCCCGGAACGCGATATTGGCGATCCCACTCCCTACGACCATGCGCTCGGTCGCCGAGAGCAGCAGCCACGCCTGCCCCACCGCGTCACGGCCCATCGCCTCACCGAACCACACCGCGCCATAACCGAGGTCCTCGAGTTCGGCCGCCGTCTCACGCACCCGCCCCGCGGACTGATACTCGAAGGCGAAAGTCCAGATACCGAGAGGCCCCAGCTGTCGCTCTGTCATCTCACAACTCCCGCCAAACTTTTCTGGAGAGGTTCTCCACTTATCTGGGAGTACATTACGGAGAACTTCTCCGGATAACAAGGGACAGGTATGAGAGCCGATGCGCAGCGAAACTACGAGCGGATACTTGCCGCCGCGGCCGATGCGTTCGCCGCGGACGGACCCGAGGCCTCGCTCAACGACATCGCCCGGCGTGCGGGCATCGGCCCAGGCACGCTCTACCGGCATTTTCCGAATCGCCAGGCGCTGCAGGCCGCTATCGTGGGCGACCGGGTCGACGCGTTGTGCGCCCGCGCGGACGAGCTGGCCGCCGCTGACCCGGATTCGGCGCTGCGCCAGTGGTTGCACGCGTTCCTCGTCCACGCCCGCACCGACCACGGTCTCGGTGGCGCCACGCTCGCCGGCGACGACCTCGGGTTCGATTGCCACGCCAGAATTCACGATGCGGCCGCGAATATGCTCGCGCGGGCCCAGCGCGAGGGTGGGGCGCGCGCGGATGTCACACCGAGCCAGGTGATTCAGCTCGTCGTCGGTATCGCCTTGGCCCCGGCGCGATCCGATGCCGCCCCCGACGAACCGCACCGACTGCTCGAGATCGTCATCGACGGGCTGTACAGGGGTCCGTCGACGTAGCGTCACCGACCCGTCGGCGACGGTTCCCGCAACACGTCGGCCCCCGCTCGATTCCGAGCGGGGGCCGACGTGTTGGTGAAGCGGGCGGTCCTACAGGGCCTTGAGTTCTTCGGTGACCTCACCGACGGACTTCTTGGCGTCACCGAACAGCATGGAGGTGTGGTCGGCGTAGAACAGCGGGTTGTCGATGCCGGCGAAGCCGCTGTTCATCGAGCGTTTGAGCACGATGACCGATTTCGCGTGGTCGACGTTGAGGACGGGCATGCCGTAGATCGGGCTGTTGGCATCCTCGCGGGCCGAGGGATTGGTGACGTCGTTGGCGCCGATGATGAGGGCGACATCGGTGCGGGAGAACTCGCCGTTGATGTCGTCCATTTCCTTCATCGCGTCGTAGGACACCTCGGCCTCGGCCAGCAGCACATTCATATGGCCGGGCATACGACCCGCGACCGGATGGATGGCGTACTTGACCTCGACGCCCTTGGCCTCGAGCAGGGCCGCCATCTCCTTGACCGCGTGCTGGGCCTGGGCCACGGCCATACCGTAGCCGGGCACCACGATGACCTGGTTTGCGTAGGCCATCTGGATCGCGGCATCGGCAGCCGAGGTGGCCTTGGCCTGCTTCTGCTCGCCGCCACCCGAGGCGGCCGCGGCACCGCCGCCACCGCCGAACCCGCCGGCCACGATCGCCGGAATGGACCGGTTCATCGCCTTGGCCATCAGGTTGGTCAGGATGGTGCCGGACGCGCCGACGATCATGCCCGCCACGATCATGGCGGTGTTGTTCAACGCCAGACCCGCCGCCGCGGCCGACAGACCGGTGAGGGCATTGAGCAGCGAGATCACCACGGGCATATCGGCGCCGCCGATGGGCAGCACGACCATCAGGCCGAGAATGCCCGCGAGCACCAGAACCGCGACCATCCACCACTGCGAAGCGCCACCGTCGGCGGCCTTCACGCCGATGAACACAGCGGCCGCGATCGCACCGACCAGCAACAGCAGGTTCAACGGCTGCTGAAGCTTGCCCAACCCGATCGGACGACCGGGCAGGATCTCCTGCAACTTACCGAAGGCGATCAGCGAACCCCAGAACGAGATCGAACCGATGACGGCCGCGAACAGCGAACCGATCACGATGTGCACGGTCGGTTCCTCGCCGTGCTGGAAGTTCGAGAACCCGGTGGTGTCCAGGAATTCCGCCCAGGCGATCAGCGCGACAGTGCCACCACCGACACCGTTGAATGCCGCCACCAGCTGGGGCATTTCGGTCATCTTGGTGAACTTGGCCGGCGGCACACCCAGCACCACACCGACCACGAGACCGGCGATGATGAGGATCCAGTTACCGGTGTCGCGCACCGCGATCAGGGTCGCGACCACCGCGATGCCCATACCGGCCGCGGCGATCCAGTTGCCGCGCACCGCGGTCTTCGGGCCGGTCAAGCCCATCAGACCGTAGATGAACAGCGAGAACGCGACGATATAGAGGATATTGACCAGGTTGTCCATCGGTTTACTCGCTCGCCTTCTGCGCGGCCGGCTTCTTGCCCTTGAACATGCCGAGCATGCGGTCGGTCACCACGAAACCACCGATGACGTTCAGGGTTCCGAACACCACGGCAACGAACAGAATGATCTGCATCCCCACCGACGGGTCCTCGACCTTGCCAAGGGTCACCAGCGCGCCGAGCACGACGATGCCGTGAATGGCGTTGGTGCCCGACATCAGCGGGGTGTGCAGGGTGTTGGGCACCTTGGAGATGACCGCGAATCCCACGAAGCCGGACAGCACCAGGATCGCGATATTGGCAAGCAGTTCGGTGTACATCAGTTCTCCACCTCGCGCGTCACGCAGGAATCGGCGAGCACCTGATCGTCGAAATCAGGGGCGAGTTTGCCGTCAACCAGCATCAATTCCAGCAGTGCCGCAATGTTCTTCGAGTACAGCTCGCTGGCATGCTCGGGCATGGTCGCGGGCAGGTTCAGCGGCGAGCAGATGGTGACGCCGTGTTTGACCACGGTCTCACCGGGCTCGGTCAGCTCACAGTTGCCACCGGTCTCACCGGCCAGATCCACGATCACGCTGCCGGGCTTCATACCTTCCACGGCGGCGGCGGTGACCAGACGCGGCGCCGGGCGTCCCGGCACCAGCGCGGTGGTGATCACGACGTCGAAGCCCTTGATCGCGTCTTCGAGGGCCTGCTGCTGCTTGGCCTTCTCCTCATCGGTGAGCTCACGCGCATACCCGCCCTCACCAGCGGCGTCGATACCAAGATCGAGCCACTGCGAGCCGACCGAACGCACCTGATCGGCCACCTCGGGACGCACGTCGTAGCCGGTGGTCCGCCCGCCGAGGCGCTTGGCCGTGGCCAATGCCTGCAGGCCGGCCACACCGACACCGAGCACCAGCACCGTCGCCGGCTTCACGGTGCCCGCCGCAGTGGTGAGCATCGGGAAGAAGCGGGTCGACTCCGATGCCGCGAGCAGCACGGCCTTGTAGCCGGCCACATTCGCCTGCGACGACAACGCATCCATCACCTGCGCACGCGAAATACGCGGAATCGCCTCCACCGCAAAGGCCTGCACGCCGGCCGACTTCAGTGCACCGATCTGGTTGTCGGCATTGCGCGGGGCCAGGAACCCGATCAGCGTCTGACCGGAGTTCATCTTGGCCACCTCGGCGTCGCTCGGCGGCGCGACCTTGACCACGACCTCGGCCGACCACGGATCACCGATGGTCGCACCGGCCTCGGCATAGGCCTCGTCGGGGATGAGCGCGCCGAGTCCGGCACCGGATTCCACGACCACCTGCACGCCCTGTTTCACCAGAGCCGGAATGATCTTGGGCACCAATGCGACACGTCGTTCGCCCGCGCCGGTTTCGCGAACGACTCCGACACGCGCTCCGCGCGGGGACTCCTCGCCCACGTTTTGCGTTGTCTCCACCTGTCAGACTTCCTTCTCGTGCTGGCTTAGCTCCACCGAATCGACTCAGCGCCGCTGAACGACGGCCGAACGAAGTTACTGAAGAGTAAGTTCCACCAAATCCTCGCAACTGTACCCGGCTCGCGGTGAGCTTAGCTGAGAGTCCCGTCACACACGGGCGGCCGGGTTAGGTTGCCCTATCGGACTCAGATCGTGACGAACCAGGGCAAACGACACAAGAGCGTACGTCCGGGTCGGTTACATACCTATGGGTAGGTTGCCCGGTCGGGCCGCCGCGAAGGCGGCCCACCGTGACACGCATCACGCCGATAGCCGGGCGCGGGGTGTTCCAGGCCACTCGTACGCCGTATGGTCGCCGTGTGAACGACTGCGTCTTCTGCCGCATCGTGGCGGGTGAAGCTCCGGCGACCAAGGTGTACGAGGACGACACCCTGTGCGCGTTCCTCGACATCCGTCCGATCGCTCGCGGCCACACGCTGGTGGTGCCCAAACGCCATGCCACCGAACTCGAGGACCTCGATCCCGAGACCGGTGCCGAACTGTTCCGCGCCGGACATCGGCTGGCGCTGGCGATCCGGCGCGGCGACTTGGCCGCCGACGGCGCCAACCTCATCCTCAACGACGGCACCGCGGCCTTCCAGACCGTGCCGCACGTCCACCTACACGTCGTGCCACGCAGGCACGGTGACAAGCTGCGCTTCGCGGCCGGGTTCCTGTTGCGCCGCCCGCACGAACCCGAGTCCACCGCCGACGCGATCCGCACCGGCCTTGCCGCACTCGACGAGACGGCGGAAACCGAGCCCGCCGCAACCGAACTCGATTCCGATCAGCCCGGCACGGGGGAAGGAACCGCACTACGATGACCGAGACGCCGAATCAAGCCGAACTCACGGCACTGTTGCCCGAACAGTGGGAGGCCATCGCCGCGCTCGTCGACGGACTCGACGAGCATGTCTGGCGTACACCGACCTCGCTACCGGGCTGGACGGTCTTCGACGTGGTCGCCCATGTCGTTGGCACCGAGTCCTTTCTGCTCGGGGAGAAGCCACCGCCGCGCGATCGCTCCCAGCCAGATATCGATGTGCACACCCTGCCGCATGTACGCAACGAAACCGCGGTGTTCAACGAGATCTGGATTCAGCGACTGCGCCCGCTCACCGGATCCGCACTGCGGCAACGGTTCTTGGACGTCACCGAGCGCAGGCGCAAAGCGCTGACCGAGATGGACGACGCGCGGTGGCAGGCGCAGGGTCCGTCGCCGATCGGGCCGGTGAGCTATGGCCGGTTCATGCGGGTGCGGCTGTTCGACTGCTGGATGCACGAATTCGATATCGCCGATGCGCTCGGTGTGCGGGTCGACGAAGGCGGTGCGCGTGGCGAGCTCGCCTTGGCCGAGTTCCTGCAGACCGTGCCTCGGGTGATCGCCAAGGTCGGCAAGGCGCCCGAGGGATCGCGGATCACCTTCGAACTGACCGGGCCACTGGCGCGAACTCTCCACATCGCGGTCGATGGCCGGGCCCGCTACGTCGACACCATCGACGGCCCGCCCACCACCACCATCACCCTGGATTCCGGGCTGCTGGTTCGACTCGGTGGCGGTCGCGTCACCGCCGATTCGCGCATGAGCGAGATCGGCATCACCGGCGACGACGAGCTGGGCAGGCGGCTGGTGCGGACCCTCGCCTTCACCATCTGATCCGGTGCGGCTGTTCCTTGCCTCCTACCGATTCGGCGCGCATTACGACAGGCTCGCCGCCCTCGCCGGTGCGCCGGGGCGGGTCGCGGTGATCGGCAACGCCTGCGATGCCTGGCCTGCCGCGCGCGATGCGGCGATGACCAGCGATCTGGTTCCGCTGCGCCGGTTGGGGTATCAGGCCGAGGAAGTCGATCTTCGGGAGTACGCCGGGCGGACCGAGCAGTTGGCGGCGAAGCTGTCGGAGTTCCCGTTGCTCTGGGTGCGCGGCGGCAACACCTTCGTGTTGCGTGCCCAATTCGCCCGCAGCGGAGCCGATCTCGTCATATCGGAGCTACTCGCCACCGACGCGCTTGTGTACGCGGGCTATAGCGCCGGAGCCTGTGTCCTCGCGCCCGATCTCCACGGTCTGGAAACCGCCGACGATCCCGCCGAGGTCCGGCCCGCCTGCGGAATCGAGCCGCGCTGGGACGGGCTCGGCCTCATCGATCGGCCGATCGTCCCGCATATCGATTCCGCGACCGATCCCGACGGCGACGGCAATCGACTGTCCGCTGCTTACCGGGCCGCGGGCGTCGCGCACTGGGCGCTCACCGATGACGACGTCATCGTCATCGACGGGGATACCGTGCACCGCTACGGATGACTCAATTCTCCGAGCACAAGGCGGGGTTGGCGCGACGCCGGAAGACCACCCAGCGCATCGCGCTGTACATATAGACAGCCTCGCATGCCCCCGCCGCCAGCCTGGACAGGTGATAGTCGAGTCCGAGCGCGGTCAGACCGGTACTCACACCGAGGATGAACGCCAGATAGTTGACCACAACGACCGCCACGTACACCGCGGCCTGGCGGCCGATCGGTGCGTGCGAGTGGAAGTTGACGGTGCGGTTGAGCAGAAAGGCCAGACCGAACGCGCACACATAACCGATCGTCACCGACAACCACAGCGGCAGCCCGACCCCGCTGTGCAACGTGGTGAGCAGCAGCAGGTCGACACCGAAGGTGAAGCTGTTGATCAGCGCAAAACCCAGGAACGTCGGCGCGACGATCCGGTCCAGCCTCCACGGCAGCCGCGCCACCACGGCCTCGCAGACGCGAGTGAAACGGTCGGCCAGGGTATCGGTGGCGACGGCCAGATCATGCACGGCGACCAGGGTGCCAGCGGCAGATGTCCGCCAGGTGATCACCCGGCGAACGCGCAGGTCAGGCCATCTGCGCCTGGGTGCCCGCCGACCCCTCGTCCAGTGCCGTCCATGCGGTGAGGCAGCGGCGCCTTGTGACGTCGTCGGCCTCGGTGAGCAAGGCGTCGAGCAGCACCCGCGGATCCTGCCGCCATTGCGCGGTGACCGCGGCGACGGTATCGACACCGAACATTCCGGACCGATCCAGCGCGTCCGCCCATTCGGCGTGCTCACCCGCGTGTACCCGGCGCAGCGCCGCCGGATCGACTCCGCCGTCGACGAATTCGGCGGAGAACATCGCGGCCACCAGCTCTCGGCAATTCTGCGGTTCGACTTGCTTCAACGCCCATCCTTCCGCCCGACCAGTGCACAACCCCGACAGTGAATTGTCTCCCGCCGGCCCGCCGCAGGCCACTCCGGCGCGCGACATCACATTCGGTGGCTTGCGGGTACGGCGCGGGCCCTAGTGTTATCGACGTGGACCTGCATGAACTGATCGAATCCCTGCCCGAGGGCGCGGTGGTCACCGACCCCGATCTGCTCGACGGCTATAGGCACGACTGGGCCCGCGATCCCGATGCCGGCACCCCGCTGGCCGTGGTCAGGGCCACCAGCACCGCCGATGTCGCGGCGACGCTGCGGTGGGCGAACGCGCATCGGGTGCCGGTGGTGCCGCGTGGGGCGGGATCGGGACTGTCCGGTGGGGCGACCGCAGTGAACGGCGGGATCGTGCTGTGCACCGAACGGATGCGCGACATCACCGTTGACCCGGTGACGCGCACGGCGGTGGTGCAGCCCGGTCTGCTCAATGCCGAGGTCAAACGCGCCGTGGCCGAACACGGGCTTTGGTATCCACCGGACCCGTCGTCGTTCGAGATGTGCTCCATCGGCGGCAATGCCGCGACCAACGCGGGCGGGCTGTGCTGTGTGAAATACGGCGTGACCACCGATTACGTGCTCGGTATGGAGGTCGTGCTCGCCGATGGCACGCCGGTGCGGCTGGGCGGGCCACGGTTGAAGGATTCCGCGGGTCTGTCGTTGACCAAGCTGTTCGTCGGTAGCGAGGGCACGCTCGGCGTCATCACCGAACTCACCCTGCGACTGCTGCCCGCGCAACCGCCGCAGAGCACCGTCGTCGCCTCGTTCGGCACATTGACCGCGGCCACCGAGGCGATCCTGTCGATCACCGGTGCGCTGCGCCCGGCAATGCTCGAGTTCATGGACACCGTCGCGATCAACGCGGTGGAGGACGAGATGCGGATGGGCCTTGACCGCGAGGCCGCCGCGCTGCTGGTCGCACGCTCGGACGCGCCCGGCGCGTTCGCCGCCCATGAGGCCCAGGTCATGGTCGCGGCGTGCGAGAAGGCGGGCGCCACGGAGGTGTTCCACACCGAGGACGCCGAGGAAGGTGAGGCCTTCACCGCGGCACGGCGTTTCGCGATTCCTGCCGTCGAACGGCTCGGGCCGCTGCTGCTCGAGGACGTCGGTGTACCGCTGCCACGCCTCGGCGACCTGGTCAACGGCATCGCGGACATCGCCGAACGCAACGATGTGCTGGTCTCGGTGATCGCGCACGCAGGTGACGGCAACACCCACCCGCTGATCGTGCACGACCCCACCGATCCGGAGATGACCGAACGCGCCCACCGCGCCTTCGGCGAGATCATGGATCTGGCCATCACACTCGGCGGCACCATCACCGGCGAACACGGCGTCGGCAGGCTCAAGAAGGCGTGGCTGCCCGATCAGCTCGGTCCCGACGTGATGGCCCTGACCTCCCGCATCAAGGACGCGCTCGACCCGCACGGCATTCTCAACCCCGGCGCCATCCTGTGATCGAATCGACCACATCCGGAACAACCGCACCGGAGAAGGAGTTCCACCCAGATATGACCACCAGGCTCGAACACAACGTCGCCGATACTCGCTTCGAGATCTACATCGACGACACCCTCGCTGGGTACGCCGATTACGCCGAACGTGAAGACGCCAAGGTCCGCGACTTCCACCACACCATGACGTTCCCGGAATTCCGTGGCCGTGGTGTGGCCGCCCAGGTGGTCGAGTATGCCCTCGCCGATTCCAGGGACAACGGCTTCTCCGTGGTCCCCACCTGCTGGTATGTCGACCAGTACATCGGCTCGCACCCGGAGTTCGCCGCGCTCGTCGGCTGAGGGCTGCCGCCGGGCGCGAGCATTCAGCCTGTCCGGGCGATGGTGCGGAAGACCTCGAAGGTTTCGATCTCGTCCTGAGAGGTGCCGTAGTCGCTGAGCTTCACGATGACGGTGCCGCTTGGCGGGTCGACATAGATGTACTGACCGTAGACACCGATCGCGGACAGGTCCGCGCCGTCACCGCCGTCGGGATGCCACCACTGCGCCGCATAGCCCTCGTCGGAGATCCGGTGCGGTGACGGCGTGCTGATGCGCTCGATCCAGGCCGGCGGAATGATCTGGTTGTCCCCGACGCGTCCGCCGTCGGCCACCAGCTGCCCGATCCTGGCGAAATCGCGAGCCGTGGCATTGAGGCAGCAGAACGCCTTCTCCTGACCACCGCTGCGATCGAGATTCCACAGCGCGTCGTGCTCGGCGCCGATCGGCGCCCAGATATCGCGGGCCAGCAGCTCACCCAGTGGTGTACCGGTGACCCGCGCCAACGCCATACCGAGCAACTGGGTATCGACGCTGCGATAGTCGCCGGTGCTGCCGGGCGGGAAGATCAGCGTGCGGTGCTGGTAGACGAATTCGGAGAGGTCGGTGGTGAGGTACATGCGGGCGGTGCCGGTGAACGGCGCCCATTTGTTGTAGTTCTCCGACACATCGACACCGGAGCTCATATCGAGCAGATCGCCGATGGTGACCTTGTCGTAGTCGCCGCCGGTGGCGAGTTCGGGCAGCAGATCGACGAGCCGGTCGTCCTCACGCATCTGCCCCGCGTCGATGGCGCGGCCGATCAGCAACGACACCACCGATTTCGCGACCGACCAGGACGACTGCTTCGTAGTCGCATCGACGCCGTCGCGGTACCACTCGTGGACCACCGCACCGTCCCGCAGCACCACGAACGAATTCGTCTTGGTCGTGTCCAGGAACTCGGCCAGGGTGATCTGTGAGCCCTTCCAGGGCACGGTCTCCGGCATCGGCAGGTCCGCTGTCGGCAGCGGCCGCGGATTCGGCGACGCGGGCACGGTCCGCGACGCGAACAGCTCACCCTGCGTGGACGGCGGATCGAACATCAGCTGGACCAGCGTCGGCGGCGACGGCAGCGACATGATCGCGGTAGCCCCGAACGCGGCGGCGATCAGGACCACCACCGTTGCCACGAGTCCGATGGCGGTGCGAAGCAAATACTTACGTCTGCGTGACGGCTGCGATACCGACGCGTTCATGAACGGTCCTCGCTCTCCAGTTCTTCGGCGAGACCGGTGTTCACTGCGGCCAAGAGCGCCTCGATCATCGTATCCAGGACGCGCATTGCGAGCTCGTCGGCGTGTACCCGATCGACCGGCAGGGCTCATCGAACCTATTGGAATATATGCTCTATATTGTTATAGAGCAATCCTTCCAATTGGAGCCCTCATGGCAATACTCAATATCCACAGTCGAGCGCTAGCCGCACCGTCATCGCAGGTCGGGGCCTTGATCGATAGTCTGGCCGGCGACGCCGATCGCCTGTGGCCGACCCATGACTGGCCGCCTATGCGGTTCGATCGACACCTCGCGGTCGGTGCGATAGGCGGGCACGGCCCGGTCCGCTACGTCATCGAGGGCTACCAGCCCGGCCACTGGATCCGATTCCGTTTCACCGGTCCGCGCGGCTTCGACGGGTTTCACGAATTCACCGTCCACGACGAGGGAGATACGGCGACCCTGCGCCACCTGCTGGCAATGCATGCCCGCGGTCCGGCCCGCCTCACGTGGCCACTCGTATACCGGCGACTACACGACGCACTCCTGGAGGACAGCCTCGACCGCGCCGAACAAGAGCTGACCGGGAGACCTCCCGAGCAACCGGCCCAGCACGACCGCTACGTCCGACTGCTGCGCGGGTTCGCACGCCGATTCACGTAGCCGAGCCTCGGACATCCGCATGCGCTTCGGCCCCAGTTTCCCCTGCCTCACACGCACATCCAGCACCTCCGGCTACGAACACGCACGGAGAACGGTCGACGAGGTGCCCGGCAGACTGAGAGCGCTGACGGTAGGCCTTGGCGAAACAAGCGCCGGAACACCTCGCGATCGGACGACCTACCCCTTGAGCAGGGCGCGGCTCATCACCAGCCGCTGGATCTGGTTGGTGCCTTCGTAGATCTGGGTGATCTTCGCGTCACGCATCATGCGCTCGACCGGGAAGTCGGTCGTGTAGCCGGCGCCGCCGAAGAGCTGGACGGCGTTGGTGGTGACCTCCATGGCCACATCGGAGGCGAAGCACTTGGCGGCGGCGGAGATGAAACCGAGGTTCTGCTCGCCACGCTCGGCGCGGGCGGCCGAGGTGTAGACCATCAGGCGGGCCGCTTCGACCTTCATCGCCATATCGGCCAGCATGAACTGGGTGTTCTGGAAGTCGGCGATGGCCTTACCGAACTGCTTGCGGTCCTTGGTGTAGGCGATGGCCGCGTCCAGCGCACCCTGGGCCAGGCCGACGGCCTGCGCGCCAATGGTGGGACGGGTGTGGTCGAGGGTCTGGAGGGCGGTCTTGAAACCGGTGCCCGGCGCGCCGATCATCCGGTCGCCGGCGACCCGGCAGTTCTCGAAGTAGAGCTCAGCGGTGGGCGAGCCCTTGATGCCGAGCTTGTGCTCGAGCGGGCCGACAACGAAGCCCTCGTCGTCCTTGTGCACCATGAACGCCGAGATGCCGTTGGCGCCCTTCTCGGCGTCGGTCACCGCCATCACGGTGTACCAGGAAGACTTGCCGCCGTTGGTGATCCAACACTTGGAGCCGTTGATGACCCAGTCGTCGCCGTCCTGCTTGGCGCGGGTGCGCATGCCCGCGGCGTCGGAGCCGGCTTCACGCTCGGACAGCGCGTAGGAGGCCATCTCGCCGTTGACGATGTCGGGCAGCACCTTCTGCTTGAGCTCCTCGGAGCCGTTGAGGATCAGGCCCATGGTGCCCAGCTTGTTGACCGCCGGGATCAGCGAGGAGGAACCGCAAACGCGGGCGACCTCTTCGATGACGATGCAGGTGGCGACCGAGTCCGCACCCTGGCCACCGTAGGCCTCCGGCACGTGCACGGCATTGAAGCCTGCCGCGTTGAGGGCGGTCAGCGCCTCCTCCGGGAAACGAGCGTTGCCGTCGACATCCTTGGCGTAGGGCGCGATCTCCTTCTCGGCCAGGCCACGGATGGCCGCACGCAGCTCATCGTGGAAGTCCTCGAGCTTGAACAGGTCGAAATCGGGGTTTCCCGCCATCGGGCACGCTCCTGATCGTGTGTGAAAAGCTGCGGTCCTTTCCGGACACACAGTTGGTCCGGCACTCAGTGCCACGTCGTTGCCGAGTATACGCGCCCATCTCGCATCACTTGCGAGAACCATTTGGCACTCAGTGTCAGATCTCCGATGTGTCGCCGGTCACAGGCTACCGAGACGGCGCTGAAGCAGATCGGCGACCCGGCGCGGGGGCAGATCGCGCGGGAACACCGCGAGCACCAGCTCATCGGAGCCGGTCCGAGCCGCACCGCGCGGTATAGCGGCCAGCTCGACCCGAAGGTCGGCCGCACCCGCATCGGATTCGCCACGCACCATGCGCCGCAACAGATAGTTGTGAGTCGCGGTCACTGCCGCGGTGAATTGCACCCTGGCCAGATCCGAAGTATTCGGCAGCCGCTGGCGCAAGAAATCGGTGAACAGCCGCTCGTACCGGAATACCGTCACGATCTCGCGTTCGCGCAACGCGGGCGCTCGCCGCACCACCCGATAGCGCCGCGCAGCGATGTCGCGCCACTGGGTGAACCGCTCGAACACCTGCACCACCGCCGAGCACACCGCATCCCACGGATCCTCCTCGGACTCGGCCAGATACTCCCCCGCCGCCGCCAGCTGCGCCTCGTGATCGGCGAAGATGACGTCCTCTTTCGACCGGAACTGCCGGAAGAACGTGCGCCGCGAAATCCCGGCCGCCTCCGCGATCTCGTCCACCGACGTCGCCTCATACCCCTGTTCGGCGAACAGGCGCAATGCCACATCCACCACAGCGAGCCGGAAGCGGACGGTGTCATCGCCGGTCTTGTCCCGCGCGGTCTCGTCGGTTGCCATCATTTCACCGTAGTCAGCGGCGGTACGGCCGAGCGCCGATCCTCACTCCAGCATCACGTCCGCACCGCTGAACAGCAGGTCAGCCGGTCGGGTGACGGCAGGTCGACGGGAGAGCGCGGCAGCGGGGACGAACTCGTACAGCTCCCGCAGGAACACCTCGACCGCGAGTGTGGCCAGTTGCCTGCCCGGGCAGATATGTCGGCCGAACCCGAAGGTCAGCGGCCGTTTGCCGGTGCCGCGCAGGCTCAAGCATTCCGAGAACGCCGCCGGATCCCGGTTGGCGGCGGCGAACATCACCAGCACCGGGCCGGGTGCGAGCTCGGTGCCGCTCGCGAGCGTGACCGGCTCTGTCGCCAGACGTTTCCACGCCACCAATCCGGGATCGAGTTGCAGTACCTTCGCCGCGACCTGTCCTGCGGCACGCTCATCGCCGAGCAGCTTCCACCACCGCCGGTCCGGATCACTCAGCAGCCGCTGGACGCCCTGCTGGATGCTGCCACTGATCGTGTGCACACCGGCGGCCAGCGAGTTCGCCAGGGCGGCTGTCGCCACCCGGCGTGGGATCCCGGCCTCGCGCAGCCGTGCGGCAAAACCGCCCGCGCCGTCGCGCACGACCCGGCCGCTCACGGTGAACAGCTGTCCGAGCGCCCCGACCGCATCGGCCAGTTCGCGTCCGCGCATAGTCCTGCCGAGCAACCCGGACTGCGCGCCGCTCCAGTCCGCGACCCGGTCCCAGTCGGTCGAGGGCAACCCGACGGCCGATCCGGTGATTCGCATGGCAAAGGCGATCGACAATGCCGTCACGTCCAGCCCATCTCGGACGGCGACCTGCTCGTCGAGTGCTTCCCGAAAGTGCGCGGCCATCTGCTCGGCTTCACGCGGTCTGTCGGTCGGTGCGATGGTGAAATGCCCCGCCGGTCCCGCCATCGTGTCCCACACCTGTTTATGCAAACGGTCATCGGCCAGGTTCGCGGTCGCCTTCGCCGGCAGCGGCACCAAATGACGCAGCATCTGCGGGATCGCCCGAGGCGTGGCCGCGATCCGCGGGTAGCCGACCAACGGATCGAGCGAGTTCGCGTTCGTCACACCCGGCGACGCGGACTCCAGCAGCTCGCGGACGTCGTCGTATTTCCACACCAGCGTCAGACCCGAGGAATGCCTGTGGGTGACCTCCGGCCATTCGTGCAGCCGTCGATACCGCTCATCCCGTTCGTCGAACGTCAACTCGTTGGCGGTCACCCGTTCGAACGGAAACTCCACCTCGCGCTCCCTGGTCCCGGCGACGATTCGGCACAGACCCTAACGCGCCAACGAAACGTTTCCCGCGACTGGCAATCGTGCCAAGTCAAGATTCGTGGCGCCACGCGCAGATTCGCGGGATCGTTCGCAACCGACTGCGTCGCCGAGAACCACAGCGGCATCAGCGCTTACGCTTTCGATCCAGTACGGCACCGCCGAGTTGCTGTCGCCCCGGTGCGCTGTCCGGCGTGCGCACTCGAGCAAACCTGATCCGATCGCCGATCAGCCGAGCAGCTTCTGACGCAGCGCCTCATCCTTGTCCAGCACCATCTGCTCCAGACCCGCCTGGAACTGCGCCATGCGCGCCAACAGCGCAGGGTCGTGCGCGCCGAGGATACGGGCGGCGAGCAGGCCCGCATTGCGGGCGCCGCCGATGGAGACGGTGGCCACCGGGACGCCCGCGGGCATCTGCACGATGGACAGCAGGGAGTCCATGCCGTCGAGGTATTTCAGCGGGACGGGGACGCCGATGACCGGGAGCGGGGTCGCGGAGGCAACCATGCCGGGCAGGTGCGCGGCGCCGCCGGCGCCGGCGATGATGACCTTGATACCGCGTCCGGCGGCGTCACGGGCGTAGTCGAGCATGCGCTGCGGGGTGCGGTGCGCGGAGACCACGCCGACCTCGAAGCGGATACCGAATTCGGCAAGCGCCTCGGCGGCGGCTTCCATCGTCGGCCAGTCGGAGTCGCTGCCCATGATCAGGCCGACCGCGGGGCCCTCGTGCTCACTCATGCGGATCCCATCCATCGGTCCATACGGCGTGCGACATCCAATGCGCCGCACGCTCGGCCTTCTCCCGCACCGCGGCGACATCCTCGCCAAGCACGTTCACATGCCCGATCTTGCGATCCGGGCGCTCCCCCTTGCCGTACAGGTGCACCTTCGCATCCGGCATCCGGGCGAACAGGTGATGCAGACGCTCGTCCATCGACATGGCAGGCGCCTCGGGCGCGCCGAGAATGTTCGCCATCACCGTCACCGGCGCCAGCGGACTGGTATCGCCGAGCGGATAATCGAGCACCGCACGCAGATGCTGTTCGAACTGACCGGTGCGGGCGCCGTCCATCCCCCAGTGCCCGGAGTTGTGCGGGCGCATCGCAAGCTCGTTGATCAGCAGGGTGCCGTCGTGGGTCTCGAACAGCTCCACCGCCATGGCTCCGACCACACCGAGTTCGTTGGCGAGCGCGAGCGCCATGGTCTCGGCCTCGGCGCCCACCTGCTCGGGCAGCTCCGGCGCGGGCGCGATGACCACCGCACACTGCCCCTTGCGCTGCACGGTCTCCACCACCGGCCAGGTCGCGGCCTGGCCGAAGGGCGAGCGCGCCACCATCGCCGACAGTTCCCGCTTCAGATCGACCCGCGCCTCGGCCAGCAACCGCACACCGTGGGCGAGCTGATCGGCGACGATCCGCTCGGCCTCCTCGGCGTCCTCGGGCATCCACACCCCGCGCCCGTCGTAACCGCCCCGCACCGCCTTGATGACGATGGGCCAACCCTGTTCAGCACCGAACTTCAGCGCGTCGGCGGGTTCGGAGACCGCCACGAAAGCGGGCACCGGCAGTCCCATGCTCGACAGCTTCGTCCGCATGGACAGCTTGTCCTGTGCATAGAGCAGCGCCGACGGCGGCGGCTGGACGTTAACGCCCTCGGCGACCAGCGTCTCGAGATGCTCGGTCGGCACGTGCTCATGATCGAAGGTCAGCGCGTGCGAGCCGACGGCTGCGGTACGCAGCGCGGCCAGGTCGGTGTGGCTACCGAGGACGACATCGGGGCTGACCTGCGCAGCAGGGTCGCCTGGCTGCTCGGCGAGCACCCGAAGGCGCTGGCCGAGTGCGATGGCGGCCTGGTGCGTCATGCGCGCCAGCTGGCCACCGCCGATCATGGTGACGGTCGGCATCGCCGAGGGATCGAAGGAACGTGCGCTCACGTCGGTCAATACTGTCATGTCCGCTGCGAATGACCGCTACCGGTACACTCGTGCCTTGTGTCATTCGTCGACGGCGTGGTCAACGTCCTTCCCAAGCCTGCGCAGGACATCGCGTACCGTCACCGCGAACTGATCAAGTTCGCGATCGTCGGCGCCACCACGTTCGTCATCGACAGCGGAATCTTCTACCTGCTGAAGTGGACGGTTCTCGAGCCCAAGCCGGTCACCGCGAAGATCATCTCCGGTGTGATCGCGGTGATCTGTTCCTACATCCTCAACCGCGAATGGTCGTTCAAGAACCGCGGTGGCCGGGAACGCCACCACGAGGCGGCATTGTTCTTCGCGGTCAGCGGCGTCGGCGTGGTGCTGAGTTTCGTGCCGCTGTGGATTTCCAGCTACGTCTTCCACCTGCGCCAGCCCGATGTCAGCTTCCTTGTCGAGAACATCGCCGACTTCGTCAGCGCGTTCATCATCGGCAACCTGCTACAGATGGCATTCCGCTTCTGGGCCATGCGCCGCTGGGTCTTCCCGGACGAGATGGAACAGATCATGGAGGAGTTCGAAGAGCTCGTCGAAGAAGAACGCCGGCTCGGCCACAGCTGACCTGCGAGCACTGCTCTACCGCGGCTCCCCAACCACTCCATTCGCCTGACGCGTCGTCGGCGGCGCTCCGAGGAACACCGCGAACAACGCGGGCCTGCGCCGCTGCAATTCCAGTCGCCCACCGTCGGCCTCGATCAGCGCACGCGCCAGCGCGAGCCCCACCCCGGTCGATCCCGCACCCGAGAAGCCGCGGTCGAAGATGTGCGGGGCCAGCTCGTCGCTGACACCGTCGCCCTCGTCGGCGATCTCCACACACACCAACGGCTCCCGGTCCCCGCCCGGCCGCACCGTACGCACCGACACCGTGCAGGTGCCGCCGCCGTGCATCAGCGCGTTGTCGATCAACACCGCCACCGCCTCCCGCAACCGGGAACCGGTAATGGGGGCGCGCAGTTGTCGGTCACCGGTCAGCTCGAGCGTGCGCCCGGCCTCGGTGAACGGATGAGTCCATTCGGTGACGATGCCGCGCAGTTCATCCATCACCGGGACCGGATCGCGTTCGGTGGCGTCCTCGTCGCGTGAGGCCCGCACCAGATCGTCGATCGCCTCGGTCAGCCGGTCGACCTGCGCCATCGCCTCCTCGGCCTCGTGCACCACATCCGGGTCACGGTGGGCGGACAGCTCGTCCAGCCGCAACCGCACCGCGGTCAACCTGCTGCGCAGCTGATGAGAGACATCGGCGACCAGCGCATGCTCACGTTGCAGGCGCCCGGCGATCTCGACCGTCGCCGAATCGAGCACATCGGACACCCGATCCAGCTCGGCGATGCCGTGCCTGCGCGGATCGGGCCGGAAATCGCCCATCGCCAGCCGGGCCGCGCGCGCCGCGACATCGCGCAACGGGTCGGCGACCCGGCGCGCGGTCACCACCGCCACCGCCACCGCCGCGCCGAGGGAGGCCAGCACGGCCAGCCCGACGACGGCAACGGCCTGACGCTGTCTGGCATGCATCGGCGCGGAGGGCACCTCGAGCCGCAACGATCCGGACGCACCCATGGACAGCGATTCCAGCAATGGGTCGCGGACCCGCTCGGCCCCGATATCGACCTGTGAGGCGTTGTCGTGCGGCGCCGGGTAGACGATGGTGAGCCGGCCGTCCTCGGGCACCAGCGGCCGCACCGTGCGCAGATCGAGCCCATCGTGGACCCGGCCGTCGTCGCGCTCCTGGGCGATGACCTCGACCGCGATCCGCTCGAGACGGCTCTGCAGATCGTTTCTGGTGATGTCTTCGACCCACAGCCACGCGGTGTAGGTGAGTGGAACACCGAGTGCCACCGTGGTGAGCATGAGCACGGTCAGCATCGACCGCAGAATCCGACGCCGCACGTCAGTCGGTATTCAGCCGGAAGCCGACACCGCGCACGGTGACGATGCGCCGCTCGGCCATCGGGCCCTCGTCGCCGATCTTGCGACGGAGCCAGGACATATGCATATCGAGCGTCTTGGAACCGCGCAGTTCGGCATCACCCCAGACCTCACGCAGGATCGTCTCGCGCGAGACCACCTGCCCGGCCCGGTCGATCAGCACCTTGAGCAGCTCGTACTCCTTGTTCGCCAGGCCGACCTCGACCCCGTTGACCAATACCCGACGGGCCGCGGGCTCCAGCCGGATACCGCCGACCTCGACGGTATCGTCACCGATTCCGCTGCGCCGCAGCAGGGCTCGCACCCGGGCCAACAGTTCGGCCAGACGGAACGGTTTCCCGACGTAGTCGTCGGCGCCCGCGTCGAGTCCCACGACGAAGTCCACCTCGTCGGTGCGGGCGGTCAGCATCAACACCGCCAGGTCGGCACCGCGCGCCCGCACCTGACGGCACACCTCTAGACCGTCCATACCCGGCAATCCGAGGTCGAGGATCAGCAGATCATGGTTGCCCTCGAGTGCGCGGCGCAGCACTGCGGGACCGAAGCGTTCGACGGTGACCGAATAGCCTTCCCTGCCCAGTGCCCGCGACAGCGGTGCGGCGATGGCCTCATCGTCCTCGGCCAGCAGTACAGCGGTCATAGAGCAAGATTACGGACCCGCGCGGCAACCGACGCGCAGCTCACCGATAGCCGTGCGAATCGTCGTGGTGGCCACGACGCTCGACCTCGAACACCTGGTGGTAGAGCAGGGCATGCACCTGCTGCACCGCCGGGATGTCGTCGTACTCGAGCGGTTCCTCCGACGACGATCCGATGATCAGGGTGCCGGTGCCGAGCAGCCGATCGAACAATCCGTGCCGGAACTGGACGCTGGAGATCCGGCTCATCGGGATATCGATGCCGGTATGGGTGATCACGCCCTGACGGACGAGCACCCGGCGCTGGGTGATGATGAAATGCGTCGACTTCCAGCTGATCAGCGGTACGACACAACGCCATATGATGATGAACAACCACAGCAGGAAGATCACCAGCAGCAGGATCGACCGGCCCGGCGACTCGGTGTTGCGCCAGGCGAGACCACCGGCGAAGCCGGCGAGCGCGGTGGCGACGATCAACGTCACAACCGGCCAGAACAGCATCTTCCAATGCGGATGACGATGCAGAATCAGCTCTTCGTCGGGCGCCAGGACGTCCTCCGGATAACCCATATGCCGAACCCTACCGCTCGAGATGCCGAAATGACCGACGCGCAACGTCGTTGTGCTGCACGAACGTCAGCCGACGCACGGTGGCGCACACCGTGATCGAGCCGCTCGACCCGGTTTCCCCCGCCTCACACCTCTTGCCCGCCCGACGGCGTATAGAACCCGGTAGATGGATCGGATACGTCTGCCCCCCAATCACACTGGAGGCGCGTGTGACCAAGACGGGTGTGAGGGGCCGGCTATTCCGGCCGCAGGTGGGTGACGTCGCCTGCCGAGACCGGCTGATCGCCGATGAGCAGCCGGCCCGCCGCGTCGACATCGGTCGCGATTCCGGTCAGCGCCCGCCCTCCTGGCAGGTCGGCGCGTACCCGGGCGCCGAGAGTCGCGCACCGTTCGCGATAGTCGGCGGCGAGCCCGTCCACCGCCCATCCCGCGCCCTGCCAGGCCGTGAGCCGGCGGGCGAACTCGGTCAGCATCGACCGCGCCAGTGCGGTGCGGTCGGTGGCCGCGGCACCCGACAGTGCCAGCGAGGTCGCGTTCGGTACCGGAAGCTCGTCCTCGGTGAGGCTCACGTTCACCCCGACGCCGACCACCACCGCGGGGTCCGCGCCGCTCGCCGCCACTTCCGCGAGGATGCCCGCGACCTTGCGGCCCTCGATCAGGACGTCATTGGGCCATTTGAGCATCGCGGGCACCGACGCGGTCGTCCGCAGCGCATCCACCACGGCGACACCTGTCAACAGGGGTAGCCAGCCGAGCGCATTCGGATCGATACCCCGCAGCCGCACCAGCACCGACAGGGAGATCTGCGCGCGCGGCGGACTCACCCAGACCCGGGCGTGCCTGCCGCGTCCGTGCTCCTGTGTTTCGGCCAGCAGCGCGATCCGGTCGACCTGCGGATCGGCGGCCCTGGCGATCAGATCCGCGTTGGTCGATCCGGTCGTCTCCACCACCTCGATTCCACGGTAGAACGACAACTCCGCGTTACCGGCGATGCTGCGCCGCAACTGCTCTGCATCCAACGGTGGCCTCTGCACCACCGCAGGCTACTCGTAGAAGACGGCTCTACCTCGCGAGGTCGAAATCGGCCGGACGCGCCGGCCCGCGGCAGCGCGCGCCGGCCCTCGATCTCGGCTTCCGAGGCTTCCTCGGTGAATCCGGATTCTGCGGTGGCCTCGCCTTGGGTGTACTTCGGCTCCGGCTCCGCGACCGGTTGGGTGAACGCTGCCACCGCGGCGTGTTCGGCCACGGTTCTACCCCATTCCCACATGCTCGATCTCCTCCCCTGAGCTCGAAAAACGAACGCTCACAGGGTATTGCGAAGCCCATCGGGAAAGAAACCGATTTTCTGTACCGACCCGCGCCCACCTGCGGTTTTCTACTGACTGGTAGACCGTCCTGGGTTAACAGCCGGTCCTGGTACTGGTTACACTCCGACCCATGACGAGTGTCCAGCAGCAGCCTTCGCCGGGTCCGGCGGGTGCCCCAGATATCCACACCACCGCCGGCAAGCTGGCTGACCTGCGGAATCGGCTCGAAGAGGCCCAGCACCCGATGGGTGAGGCCGCAGTCGACAAGGTCCACGCCAAGGGCAAGATGACCGCCCGCGAACGCATCATCGCCCTGCTCGACGAGGGCTCCTTCGTCGAGCTGGACGCCCTGGCACGGCACCGCAGCGTGAACTTCGGCCTGGAGAACAACCGTCCGCTCGGCGACGGCGTCGTCACCGGTTACGGCACCATCGACGGCCGCGACGTGTGCATCTTCAGCCAGGACGTCACCGTCTTCGGTGGCAGCCTCGGCGAGGTCTACGGCGAAAAGATCGTCAAGGTCATGGACCTGGCGATCAAGACCGGCCGTCCGCTGATCGGTATCAACGAGGGCGCGGGCGCCCGCATCCAGGAGGGCGTCGTCTCGCTCGGCCTCTACGGCGAGATCTTCCACCGCAACATCCAGGCTTCCGGCGTGATCCCGCAGATCTCGCTGATCATGGGCCCCGCCGCCGGTGGCCACGTGTACTCCCCCGCACTGACCGACTTCGTGGTGATGGTCGACCAGACCAGCCAGATGTTCGTCACCGGCCCCGACGTCATCAAGACGGTCACCGGTGAGGAAGTCACCATGGAGGAGCTGGGTGGCGCGCACACCCACATGACCAAGTCCGGTGTCGCGCACTACGTCGCCTCCGGTGAGCAGGACGCCCTCGACTACGTCAAGGATCTGCTGTCCTACCTGCCGAGCAACAACCGCGCCGAGGCACCGCGCTTCCCCGCCACCGATCCGATCGACGGCGCCATCGAGGACTCGCTCACCGAAGAAGACCTCGAGCTGGACACGCTGATCCCGGACTCGCCGAATCAGCCCTACGACATGCACGAGGTCATCCGTCGCCTGCTCGACGACGACGAGTTCCTCGAGGTGCAGGCCGAGCGCGCGATGAACATCATCGTCGGCTTCGGCCGGGTCGACGGCCGCAGCGTCGGCATCGTCGCGAACCAGCCGACCCAGTTCGCCGGCTGCCTCGATATCGATGCCTCGGAGAAGGCCGCGCGCTTCGTGCGTACCTGCGACGCGTTCAACATTCCGATCATCACGCTGGTCGACGTTCCCGGCTTCCTGCCCGGTACCGGACAGGAATACAACGGCATCATCCGGCGCGGCGCGAAGCTGCTCTACGCCTACGGTGAGGCCACTGTGGGCAAAATCACGATCATCACTCGCAAGGCCTACGGCGGCGCCTACGACGTCATGGGTTCCAAGCATATGGGTGCCGATGTGAACCTGGCGTGGCCCACCGCGCAGATCGCCGTCATGGGCGCCTCGGGGGCCGTCGGATTCGTCTATCGCAAGCAGTTGCAGGAGGCCGCCAAAGAGGGCGCCGACGTCGATGCGCTGCGGCTCGAGCTCCAGAACGAGTACGAGGACACGTTGGTGAACCCGTACGTCGCCGCCGAGCGCGGATACGTGGATGCGGTCATCCCGCCGTCGCACACTCGCGGTCAGATCGTCTCCGCGCTGCGACTGCTCGAACGCAAGATGGTGACCCTCCCGCCGAAGAAACACGGCAACATTCCGCTGTGAATCAGCGATACCCTCGTTGAGCCGCGCACACTGGTTGCATTGATGCAATGAGTGAATCCGACGATGATTGCGTCTCTTGACCGGACACCACCCCCGTCTGGTCAAGAAAAGAGAGAGGATCTGGCACCGTGACGATTGTGGCAGATGAAGATGTGTTGACCGCCGCCGAACTCGACCTCGCTGTCGACTCGCTTACCGATGACGCCGCGGTGGTCGGCGCCGACGTCGATGCTGCCCTGGCTGCGGTCGCAGGCGACAAGCCCTTCCTGATCATCGAGAAGGGTGCGCCCACCGATGAGGAGATCGCGGCGCTGGTGTGTGTGCTGACCGCGGCGGCGGGTAGCGGCTCGGCCGAGGGCCCGCAGGGACCGAATGATTTCTGGGGCAGGCCGACCATGATGCACCGCGGCACCTCGCCGTTCTCGCCGTACGCGTTCCCGCAGCTGTCGCATCTGCGCTGACCTACCGGTGCCGGGAGGGGATCCACCGTGACCGAACTGGTCCTTGCGTCAGCGTCCCCTGCCCGGCGCACGGTGTTGCGTTCGGCGGGTATCGACCCCATCGTCCGAATCTCGGACGTGGACGAAGACGCCGTGGCCGACGCACTGCCCGCCGATACCCCGCCGCAGGGTGTGGTCGTCGAATTGGCCAAGGCGAAGGCCGCTGTCGTCGCCGCGACGGTTCCCGAGTTCGCGGCCGACTGTGTGGTGGTCGGCTGCGATTCCATGCTGTTGATCGACGGCTTGCTTCAGGGCAAACCACACACGCCCGAGGTCGCACGGGCCCGCTGGAATGCCATGGCCGGGCGCAGTGCCGATCTCATCACTGGACATTGCGTTTTACGGCTGCTCGATGGGGCCGTGACGGCCGAGGCGGTGGACTGTAGTTCCACCACGATTCATTTCGCCAAGCCCGAACCCGAGGCGCTCGACGCCTATATCGCCACCGGTGAGCCGCTGCAGGTCGCGGGTGCGTTCACCCTCGACGGACTCGGCGGCTGGTTCGTCGACCGTATCGACGGTGATCCATCGAGCGTGATCGGGATCGGGCTACCACTTCTGCGCAGGCTGCTCGACGACGTCGGGGTCGGTGTCGCGGACCTGTGGCGTCAGCCGTCCGAGTACTGACGACGGCTCGGGGCGCGGGCCGTCGTCGTAGCGATCACGCCCGACAGCGAACAGGGCCAGCCGCAGCTCGCAGACCTCGGCCTCCACGAATGGATCGAGCGTGACCTCGACCCGCTCCCGTGCGCCGTTGCGGTCGAGCACTTCCTGAATCAACCCCTGATGCACACCACAGACCACCTCGGAGTGAGTGCGGGCAAGTTCGCGCAGCGGGCACGCGGTCAGCCGGATGGTGACCTTCTCGTCGGTGTCGCCCGCGGGATCGCGTTCGGGCGCGAACCCGAGTTCCGACATCAATGACATGGCCAGGTCTTTGGCATCGGCCAGCGTTTCGGCAGGTTGTTCCACCACATCGAGCCTGGCGCCCCACGCTCGCCCGGCCGCAACCGCGGCTTCGGCACGGCGGCGCGCATCGGGACCGAGCTGATCGGCGAGCACCTGGGCCAGTTCTTGATAACCGACCGTTCGCTGCACAGCGCGGTAGCCGATCCGGGGGCGTCCACGGCCTCGTGGGGGCTGCTGGAACTGGCGAACCAGGGACTCGCGAGTGAGCACATCGAGGTGGAAGCGGACGGTGGTGACGTGCTGTCCGGTGATCTTGGCCAGCTCCTGGGCGTCGAGGGGCTCGCTTGCGCCACGTAGGATCGCGAGCAGTCGCCGCCGCGGCCATGAATCGGACATAGCTCACCCCTCCTCCCGAGAGACTTTATCGGATGCTCGTGCGACTTATTCGCCCATTCAGCCGATTTGTGATCTGAAACGAGATTCATCTTCGGGTCACACATAGCATGCACTGTGCGACCCGAAACCGCCCTACCGCCGCCTACCTCGCGTGAAGGATCCTCGACGTGCCCGTTGCCCCGGACCCAACTTCCGCATTCGGTGCCTATTCACACCCACAACGACTAGTAACCACGGAGTGGCTGTCGGCAAACATCGGCGCTCCCGGGCTGAAGATCATCGAGTCGAACGAAGATATCCTGCTCTATGACATCGGGCACGTCCCCGGAGCCACCAAGATCGACTGGCGCGGTGACCTCAACGACCCCGTCACCCGCGACTACATCGATGGCGCCCGGTTCACCGAACTCATGCGCGCCAAGGGCATCGACCGCGACGACACCGTGGTCGTCTACGGCGATCGCGGCAACGCGCAGGCCGCGCACACCCTGTGGGTGCTCACGCTGTTCGGCCACGAGGACGTCCGGCTGCTCGACGGCGGCCGTGAGGCCTGGATCGGCGAGGAACGCGACACCACCTTCGAACCGCCCCGCATCGGACGCAGCGAGTACCCGACGGTGCGCCGCGACGACGACACCGACCGCGCGTTTCGTTCGGATGTGCTCGGCCACCTCGGCAAGCCGCTGGTCGATGTGCGGTCACCGGAGGAGTACAGCGGCGAGGCGTTGTCGGAACCCGATGATCTCGCCCTGCGCGGCGGCCATATCCCGACCGCGATGAACATCCCGTGGACCGAAGCGTTCAACTCCGACGGGCGCTTCCGCCCCCGCGCCGAGCTCGACGCGCTCTACCGCGACCTGGCCGCCGAAGACGCGCTGGTCGTGTACAGCAGGGTCGGCGAGCGCTCCAGTCACACCTGGTTCGTGCTGAAGTATCTGCTCGGCTTCGAATCGGTGCGTAATTACGACGGGTCGTGGACCGAATGGGGGAACTCGGTGCGCATGCCGATCGCCCGCGGATCCGAGCCGGGAACCGCGCCGGCTGGAGCCGGTCGACGTGCTCGCACCAGGTAGAACAGCCCCGCCTCGCGGCGGGTGTGATCCACGACCTACTCTTCGGTAGGACTATCCGAGTTCGGCGTCTATTGGCAGACTGCCTACACTCGCTCCAGACGAAAAGTTGTCGACCAGGGGCGACCACAGAGAAGATTGCACAGGAGGCTCAGTGCCCAGCCATGCCAGCGCGCAGATCACGAAGGTACTCGTAGCTAATCGAGGCGAGATCGCCGTGCGCGTGATCCGGGCGGCCAAGGATGCCGGTATCGGGAGCGTCGCGGTGTACGCCGAACCCGATGCCGATGCCCCGTTCGTCAAGCTCGCCGATGAGGCCTTCGCCCTCGGTGGACAGACGTCGGCAGAGTCGTACCTGGTGTTCGACAAGATCCTCGATGCCGCCGCCAAGTCCGGTGCGGACGCCATCCACCCCGGCTACGGATTCCTTTCCGAGAATGCCGACTTCGCCCAGGCAGTCCTCGACGCCGGGTTGATCTGGATCGGACCGTCGCCGCAGTCCATTCGGGACCTCGGTGACAAGGTCACCGCACGCCACATCGCCGAGCGCGCCAAGGCGCCGATGGCGGCGGGCACCAAGGACCCGGTCAAGAACGCCGACGAGGTCGTCGAGTTCGCGAAGAAGTACGGCGTCCCGGTGGCCATCAAGGCCGCCTTCGGTGGTGGTGGCCGCGGCATGAAGGTCGCCCACACCATCGAGGAGATCCCTGAGCTGTTCGAGTCGGCCACCCGCGAGGCGGTCGCCGCCTTCGGTCGTGGTGAATGCTTCGTCGAGCAGTACCTGGACAAGGCTCGCCACGTCGAGGCACAGGTTATCGCCGACAAGCACGGCAATGTCGTGGTCGCGGGTACCCGTGACTGCTCGCTGCAGCGCCGGTTCCAGAAGCTGGTCGAGGAGGCGCCCGCGCCGTTCCTCACCGACGATCAGCGGGCGCGGATCCACGCCTCGGCCAAGGCCATCTGCAAGGAAGCCCACTACTACGGCGCGGGCACAGTGGAGTACCTGGTGCAGGGCGACACCGTGTCGTTCCTCGAGGTCAACACCCGCCTGCAGGTCGAGCACCCGGTCACCGAGGAGACCGCTGGCATCGATCTCGTGCGCCAACAGTTCCGCATCGCCAACGGCGAAGAGCTGTCGATCAAGGAAGACCCGACCCCGCGCGGACACTCGTTCGAGTTCCGGATCAACGGCGAGGACGCCGGTCGCGGCTTCCTGCCCGCCCCCGGCCCGGTCACCGTGTACTCCGAGCCCACCGGCCCGGGTGTGCGCGTGGACTCCGGTGTGGTGCAGGGCAGCGTGATCGGCGGTCAGTTCGACTCGATGCTTGCCAAGCTGATCGTCACCGGCGCGAACCGCACCGAGGCGCTGGAGCGGGCACGGCGCGCGCTGGCCGAGTTCCACGTCGAGGGCCTGGCCACCGTCATCCCGTTCCACCGCGCGATCGTCGAAGATCCGGCGTTCATCGGTGACGGTGAGAAGTTCGACGTCTACACCAAGTGGATCGAAACCGAGTGGAAGAACACCGTCGAGCCCTACACCGGCGGTGCTCCTCTCGACGAGGACGAGGAAGGCCCGCGGCAGAAGGTGGTCGTCGAGGTCGGTGGCCGTCGTGTCGAGGTCTCGCTCCCCGGAAACTTCACCGTCGGTGCGGGTGCGGCCGGTGCGGGCGGTAACGGCGCAGGCGTGATCCGCAAGAAGCCGAAGGCGCGCAAGCGTGGCGGCACGGGCGGCGGCGCGGCATCGGGTGACTCGGTCACCGCGCCGATGCAGGGCACCGTCGTCAAGGTCGCGGTCGAGGAAGGCCAGACCGTCGAGGCGGGCGACCTGATCGTCGTGCTCGAGGCCATGAAGATGGAGAACCCGGTCAACGCGCACAAGGCCGGTGTTGTCACCGGGCTGGCCGTGGAAGCCGGCGCCGCCATCACCCAGGGCACCGTGTTGGCCGAGATCAAGTAAGACTCAGGGACCCGAGAACACCGGGCCGCGAGCGGGCGACGTCGAAGCCCCGTTCGCGGCCCGTCTCTGTAATAACCACACCACCGAATCTGAGCAGCACGCGGCAAAACGCAACCAAGCTGTGGGCAACGGAGGGGCGACCCCGAGGGAGCCCCGTTCGCGGCCCGTCTCGCGTTTGTGCGGCCGCTGCGCACGCCGTAGGCAAGCAGCGGTCGCGCAAACGCGAGACACAAGGGGGCCGCGAACACGCCGCGCCAGCGGCAAATGAACACAGTATCGTGGTCGGGTGACCAGCTCTACCCCCGCCGTCGCGGAGGTCATTCGTACCCGCGTCGAGTCCGGTAGCCGTACCGACGGGCACCGGCTGGTGCTCGTCGTCGAGGGCGGCGGCAGCCGCGGTGTGTATTCCAGCGGCATGGTGCACGGGCTCGAACAACTGGGGTTGGCCGCGGTGTTCGACGCCGTCTATGGCACCTCCGCCGGCGCCATCAACGGCGCGTGGCTGCTGTGCGGACGGGCCGAGCCCGGTATGCGGTCGTGGACCGATCCGGCGATCATGCGCCGCGCCATCGACCCGGCCAGGCTGCTGCGTGGACGTCCGGCCTTCGATCTGCGGTATCTGGTGCATCAGGTCTACGACGGGATCGAGCCGATGGATTTCCCCGCGATCCTGGCCAACCCCACCACCTTTCATCCGGTGGCCACCGATGTCCGCACCGGGCTCGCGGTCGATCTGAGCCGCCACATCGTGGACAAGCGCACCCTCATGACCGCGCTGCGAGCCTCCGCGGGGCTACCGATCCTGGCCGGGCCACCGGTCCCGCTCGGCGATGCGTGCTACCTCGACGGCGGACTGGCCGAGACCGTGCCGATCCGCACCGCACTGCGTTCGGGCGCGACCCACGCGGTGGTGCTGCGCACCCGGCGCGTGGACGAGCGACGTCCGGCCGCATCGCGGATCCACTCCGTGGTCGGTGGCACCTATCTGCGGGTGCGTGCGCCGGGCGCCTACCGGGCCTGGCTGGAGCGCCCGC
This sequence comes from Nocardia cyriacigeorgica, assembly GCF_010868145.1. GTDB lineage: Bacteria > Actinomycetota > Actinomycetes > Mycobacteriales > Mycobacteriaceae > Nocardia > Nocardia cyriacigeorgica_D. The sequence continues at coordinate 14,383 of NZ_JAAGUY010000020.1, read as the reverse complement.
AGCAGCAATCGGTGGAAGATCGAGTGCTGACCGGCCTGGGCGATGCCGTCCTGCAGATCCACCCGCCCGCAGGCTCGCCCGCCGTCGACAGCGCGGCCCGCGATACCGAGCTACTGGCACGCGCGCTCGAGATCGGGCGGCGGGCAGCGCACGTCGCGCTGGCCGATGTGGTGGCACAGCTCGATCGCGGCTGACCGGTGTGCGGACGGCTGCCATCGGACAGCCGCTGATGTCCCGGGGCTAACCTTGCACGGGTCGCCGACGGTGGTCGCGACCGATACCGCCGACGCCGCTGCTCGGCGCCCGAGACCGAAGAGAGCTGATGGAACCGATCGAGATCAACGCGGGCTCCTGGTACCTGCGCGCACTCCGGGCCGATGAACGTATCGACGATCGTCCGGCGCTGGCCGAGGGCGGGATCACCGATGCCGAGTACGTGCATCGCCGCAACGGGCAGTGGGACGACGAAACGCACTACTCATGGGCTGTGTGCGAGCCGACGACCGCCGAACTCGTCGCCGAAATCGGCGTCACGCCCGGCACCGACGGTTCCGCCCAGATCACCGGCTGGTCCCGGCGCGGCTACGACGAGGCCCTCGACGCCGGGCTGACAGCGGTGCGGCGGTTCACCGAGGGCGCGCTCGGGCTGAACCCGCGCCCGGCCGACTGAACAACGTGCCACGCCGAGTCCGGGACTGCCGAAGCATCCGTCCCGGCCCGGCTCTGCCCGTTCGATCGAGGGTTCAGCGCATCACACCCGTATGCCCGGTCGAGTAGCGCCCCGGCTGCGGCCACACCGTCAGCCCGTGCGCGCCCTTGCCCACCGGGATACGGGCCAGCAGCTTCCAGTCGATGATGTCGATGGCATAGACCTCGCCATGGTGGCGGCCCGAGACCCAGAAGACGCGGCCGTCGGCGGAGATGTTGCCCATATCCGGGCTGCCGCCGCCGGGCAGGAACCAAGTGTTGACCAGTTTGTCCTCGGCGAAATCCCAGACCGAGATGCTGCCCTCGTGCCGGTTGGTGATGATCATCTGCTTCGAATCACGGGTGATGTACAGCCCGTGTGCACCGTGGCCGGTGGGGATGAAACCGGTGTTCTCGAAGGTCAGGGCGTCGAAGACGTACATACCGTTGGCCACCATATCGGCGACGAAGAACTGGGTGCCGTCCGGCGAGAGCTTCACGTCCTGTGGTTTGCCGGACCGGCCGCCGGGCAAATCGATCGTCCTGATCGGCTTGCGCTCGGCGATGTCGAAAACTAGCATCCGGCCGATGAATTCGCAGCTGGCCAGTGCGAACCGCCCGTCGGCCGTGAAGTCCATATGGTCGACGCCCGCGCAGTCGGGCACCGGGACGCCGTGCAGCTTCTGCCAGGTCTTCGGGTCGTAGAAGTCCAGCGACTTGTCCGCCTCGGCGACGACGAGAGCGAACTTGCCGTCCGGGGTGTAGTACATGTTGTACGGATCGCGCACCGGAATCGGTTGCCCCGGTGTACCGGTCCGCGGGTCGATCGGCAGCAGGCTGCCGCCGCCGATGGGCAGATCATTGGTGACATACAGCGTCTGCATGTCATAGGAGGGGACCACATGCTGCGGTTCAAGCCCGCCCGCGGAGAAGCTATCGACCACCTGGAAGGTCGCCGGGTCGATCACGGTGACCGAATTCGATTCACTGTTGGGCACATAAACCAGCGGCCGGTGGTCGGCGACCGACGGATCGAGTTCCCGGTTGGCCGCGTAGACGTCGGTATCCGACAGCGGCGGCGGCATACCCGGTAGCAGGTTGGCCAGATGGGGTGGCGGCGGCGCCGAGGTCGTGGCGCCGGTGGGGGTGTCGATGTGCTGAACGGAGCCCGCTTCGCTGGTGGAGCAGCCGGCGACGGCGGCAACCACCGCGAGCGAGGCGGCCAGGGGTGCCCGACGACGATTCACGCACGGTACCCGCGACTGAATGAAGTGCTGACGGGAGGACATGGCAGCGACCCTAAGGATAACCAGCCGGTAGCGCAGCTATCCGCGCCGAAACAGGCCGAAACCCGTTCGAGCCGAATCGTGCTCAGTCGAGGTCGGTCAGCACCCGGTCCACAGCCGCTACCGCGGCGTCGAGCTCCTCGGCGGTGACCGTCAACGGCGGACGGAACCGGATGCCGCGTTCACCGGTGCCGAGGATGAGCACATGTTCGCGTTCGCGCAGTTGGGTCAGCACGTCGTCACGGAACCGGGTGTCCGGCAGGTCCATCGCACACATGAGGCCGCGACCGCGCGGTTCGGTGAGGGCCGGATGTCGCTGTGCCAGGGCGGTGAGCCGGTCCAGCAGATGGGTGCCGAGCAGCCTGGATCGGTCGACGAGCCCGTCGTGTTCGATCACCTCGAGGATGCGGCGGGTGCGCACCATATCGGTGAGATTGCCGCCCCATGTGGAGTTGAGCCGGGAGCTGACGGCGAACACGTTGTCGGGTACCTCGTCGACGCGGCCGCCGGCCATCACGCCGCAGACCTGGGTCTTCTTACCGAACGCCACGGCGTCGGGTGCGAGCCCCAATTGCTGGTAGGCCCAGGTCGTTCCGGTCATACCGACCCCGGTCTGTACCTCGTCGAGCACGAACAGCGCGTCGTTGTCGTGGCACAACTGCTGCATCGCCTGGAGGAACTCGGGGCGCAGATGCCGGTCGCCGCCCTCGCCCTGGATGGGTTCGGCGATGAAACACGCGATGTCGTGCGGGTTCTCGGCAAAGGCTCTGGCAGCCTGGTCGAGCGCGTGCTGCTCCGCGACCGCGATATCGCGGCCCGCACCCAGATACGGCGCGTCGATGCGCGGCCAGTCGAAGGCAGGGAAACGTGCCGTTTTGGCCGGGTCGGTATTGGTCAGCGACAGGGTGTAGCCGGTGCGGCCGTGGAAGGCGCCGGTCAGATGCATCACCTTGGTGCCCAGTCGCGGTGACCGGCCGTGGCTTTCGTTATGTCTGCTCTTCCAGTCGAAGGCCACCTTGAGCGCGTTCTCCACCGCGAGGCCGCCGCCGTCGATGAAGAACAGATGCGGGAGCCCGGGGTCGCCGAGCACCCGGACGAAGGTCTCCACGAAGCGGGCCATGGCCACGGTGTAGATGTCGGAGTTGCTCGGCTTGTTGAGGGCGGCGGTGGCGAGCTCGGCGACGAATGCCTCGTCCTCGGCGAGAGCCGGATGGTTCATGCCGAGGGCATTGGAGGCGAAGAAGCCGAACATGTCCAGGTAGGTGGTGCCGTCGCGTTCGTCGACGAGGTGGCGGCCCTGCGATCGTCGCAGGTCGAGAACCAGCTCGAAGCCATCGGCGAGGATGCTCGCCGACAAGATCTCGTGGACCCGGGTGGCGGTGGTGACCGATACCTCGTCACCATCCGAGCGGGTGCGCTCCAGTTCGATGGTCACATCCGCAGGGTACGAAAGATTTAGCGAAATCGCTACAACAAAACGGAGAAACTCCGGTCAAGCGCTACCTGTCGTAGAATGTCTGCAAGATGATCGTGCTTCGCGTGCGGACATTGGCGGTCGCCCGGATCTCCTGCAACAGCTGCTCCAGATGACGGGGCGAAGCCACTCGAACCAGCAGCACATAACTCTCATCGCCCGCTACCGAGTGGCACGCCTCGATTCCGGGCACCTGCTGCAACAATGCGGGCGCGTCATCGGGTTGCGACGGGTCGAGAGGAGTGATCGCGACGAATGCCGACAGCAGATGACCGAGCGCCTCGGGATCGACGTTCGCGGTATAGCCCCGGATCACGCCCCGCGCTTCCAACCTGCGCACCCGCGACTGCACGGCCGACACCGACAGGCTCGCCTTCTCGGCCAGATTCGACAGGGTGGCCCGGCCATCGGCCATCAGCTCGCGTATCAGTAGCCGATCGATATCGTCGAGAACGGGTTTTGCCGGTGTTTCCGCCATCAGCGAAGGCTAACGCAGCCAACGCGGCCCGTGCAGAAAACTTGTAATCGTTCATTCCGCGACCGGAGCGCCGAGCCCACCGGTCACCCACGTCGAAGCGGAGGACCCAGATGACCTATATCGTCGGCGAACATTCGGCCCGCGTACTTCCCGGCCGCGCCGAAGCACTGCTCGACGCGCTCGGCGCCGAACCGCCCATCCCCGGCACACTGGTGGCTCGCACCCCCATCACCGGCGGCCAGCTGGCCACCCTGCGCCCGGACTCCCCCGACGACGTCGCGGCCGCGATCGACCGGGCCGCCACGGCGTTTCGGACCTGGCGCACGGTGCCCGCACCGGTGCGCGGCGCACTGGTCCGCAGGCTGGCCGTTCTCCTCGAAGCCCATAAGGAGCTGCTGGGCGAGCTTGTCACGCTGGAGGCGGGCAAGATCGGCGCCGAGGCGGTCGGTGAAGTGCAGGAGATGATCGATGTCTGCGAGTTCGCCGTTGGGCTGTCCCGCCAGCTCTACGGACGGACCATGCCGTCGGAACGTCCCGGCCACCGGCTGATGGAGACCTGGCATCCGCTGGGCGTGGTCGGGGTGATCTCGGCGTTCAACTTCCCGGTCGCGGTGTGGGCCTGGAATACCGCGATCGCGTTGGTCTGTGGTGACACCGTCGTCTGGAAGCCGTCGGAGACCACCCCGCTGACCGGCCTGGCCTGCCACGCACTGCTGCGCCGCGCCGCAGCGGACGTCGGCGCCGATCCGCAGGTCCATCAGTTGATCCTCGGCGGCACGGAGGCGGGCGAACGGCTCGTCGATGACGAACGGGTGGCGCTGCTGAGCGCGACGGGTTCGGTGCGGATGGGCCGCACGGTCGCGCCCCGAGTCGCGGCGCGCCTCGGTCGCTGCTTGCTGGAGCTGGGCGGCAACAACGCGGCCATCGTCACCGAGTCGGCGGATCTCGAGCTCGCGGCGCGCGGCATCGTTTTCGCGGCAGCGGGCACGGCCGGACAGCGGTGCACCTCGCTCCGACGGCTCATCGTGCACGCCGATGTGGCGGGCCCGCTGCTGGACCTGCTGGAGGGCGCGTATCTACAACTGCGCGTCGGCAGTCCGCTCGAGCCCGGTGTACTGGTCGGGCCGCTGATCGACGGGAAGGCCTATGCGGGTATGACCGCCGCGATCGATCGCGCGCTGGCCGACGGCGGCGAATTGATCTGTGGTGGTGAACGAGTGGACGGTTTCGGCGACAACGCCTACTACGTGCGCCCGGCGATCATCCGCATGCCCACCCAGACTGCGGTCGTGCGGGAGGAGACCTTCGCGCCGATCCTGTACGTGCTCACCTACCACGATTTCGATGGCGCGGTCGAACTGCACAATGCAGTGCCGCAGGGGCTTTCGTCGTCGGTGTTCACCACCGACCAGCGCGAGGCCGAACGCTTCCTCGCCGCCGACGGCTCCGACTGCGGCATCGCCAATGTCAATATCGGTACATCCGGCGCGGAGATCGGCGGCGCTTTCGGCGGCGAGAAGCAGACCGGTGGCGGGCGCGAATCCGGGTCCGATTCCTGGAAGGCCTATATGCGCCGCGCCACCAACACCATCAACTACTCCGACGACCTGCCGCTGGCACAGGGCATCGAGTTCGGCTGAGCCCGCTCAGGTGATCGAACGGACCTGGGCCTCATAAGCGGCCCTGGTCTGCTCGTCGGACGGGTGCAGGGCGCGGTTGCCGTCGAAGAGGTTGCGTACCAAGCGGACCGCCCGTTCCGGCGCCGCGGCCAGCGCGATATCGATCGGGCCGAGATAGTTGGGCACGGCGACCTCGGCACGGCGGGTGCGGCAGGTCTGCACGATCGCCTCGGCCACGTCGGTCGGATCGACGGTGGGCATACCGCGGCCGAGGGTGAGTCCCGAGGACAGGCGGGTCCGCACCGCCGAGGGCAGCACCGCGCTGACGCTGATGCCGTGCTCGGCGAATTCCAACCGGGTGGCGGCCGTGAGCCCGACCGCGGCGAACTTACTGGCGTTGTATACCGCCAGGCCCGGCACCGGGATCTTGCCTGCGAGAGAGGCCACATTGACCACATGGCCGCGACCGCGCTCGATCATGCCTGGTACCACCGCACGCATGCCGTGGATCAGGCCCCAGACATTGATGTCGATGGTGGCGTGGCCGACCTCGTCGGATTCGTCGAGGAAGGCGCCCGCGGGCATGACACCGGCATTGTTGACGAGGATGTCGACCGCACCGACCTCGGCGACGACAGCGTCCCAGTCGGGCCGCGACCGTACATCGAGGCCGAAGGCGCGCGCACCGATCGCGGCCGCCGCCGCCTCGGCCGCGACGAGATCGACGTCGGCGATCACCACGTCGGATCCCTTGGCGGCGAACATTTCTGCCGTGGCCTGGCCGATGCCGCGACCGGCGCCGGTGATCAGTACCGTCGCGGCGGACAGGTCGATGCCGGGGTATCCGTGGCCGAGAATTCCCATCTCTGTTCTCCTCAGAATGTGTCTATCGGCGGCGCAACCGCCTGACGGCCCGATCGCTCAGACGAGCGCGGCGTGTTCCAGAGCGCGGCGGGTGCTGCGCAGGCTGTGTTCGAAGGTGGCGAGACGGCGACGGCCGTCCATGAAGTTGGGACCCATCACCGCGAGATCGTCGGCGGTCGCGCCGAGCAGCAGCACCCTGGTCCCGGTGGCGCGCAGGGTGACGATCTCGGCGGCGAGCTGAGCGCTCATCCGGTCGCGCAATTGGCGTTCGAGCAGATGCCAGGGGCCAGCGGCCGGGATGCGCTCGGCCGACGCCATCGGGGCGAGCACGATCACTTCGTCGAGCTGCTGTCCGGCGAGTAGATCCACCGAGGCGGTGGATCCCGCGCCGCCGTCGACGAATCGGCGGGAGCCGATCGTCACCGGCGGGTACCAGCCGGGAATCGCCCAGGAGGCACGCAATGCCTCGCCCAATGTGGCGGCGGGCGCATCGGGGGCGCCGAAGGGGACGCGCTCGCCGGTCGCGGTGTCCATACCCACGAGCCAGGTCGCCGGATGTGACACCCAATTCTGATTCGGTGCGACGGCCTCGGCGAGGCGCTGCAACCAGCTCGCATCACCCCCACCGACCGGAAGGAGCGTGCTGCCCGCGGTCAGCAGCCGCTGCCCGGAGTCGGGGCCGCGCACCGCCAGTCGTGAGGGATGCCACCGAAGCCGTGGCAAGGGCGGAAAACGGCCGGGCTCATCGCGCATGTGCGCGGCCAGGATCGGATTCGAGGTGGCGCCACGCTGCATCGACACCAGTTCGTCGACGCCGATGCCGCTGCCGAGCATGGTGACCAGCTCGGCACCTGCCGACGTGCCGATCAGGACATCCGCGGTGCGCGGATCCCACTCCAATGTGTCCCGTACCGCGGCGAGCGCGGCGACGATCCAGGCGGCGCCGAGCGTGCCACCGCATCCGATGGCCAGGCCACGGCGTTGTGACCTGTTGTTGTTACTCATATTTTCAGACACTAGCAGATTTCAGATACTGTCGGTATCCGAATTCCTGGGGTATCTAGAATCGGGGTATGGCACGACTGACCCGGTCCGAAAGTCAGGCGCGCACCCGCGCCGACCTGATCGCGACCGCACGCGATCTCTTCCTGACCGACGGCTATGCCCGGACCAGCCTGGACCGGGTCGCCGAGGCAGCGGGTTTCTCCAAAGGAGCGGTGTATTCGAACTTCCGCACCAAGAAACAGCTGTGCCTCGAAGTACTCGACTTGATCCACGAGACGAAGTTCGGCGAGATCACCACCCTGCTCGCGGCCGGGACCAGCCTGGACGACCAGCTCGAACGGCTACAGGAATGGGCCGAACGCACGCTGGGCGATGTCGGGTGGACCATGCTCGAATTCGAGTTCGCGATCGTCGCACGGGATGATCCGCAACTGCGCGCCGAGCTGGTGTCGAGCCTCGATGCCGTGCGCGGCGCGGTCGCCGCACAGGTCCAGATCCTCGCCGATTCCGCTGGCATCGAATTGCCGCTGTCCGCGGAGGAAGCCGCGGGCGCGGTGCTGAGCATGGGGATCGGCCTCGGCATCCAGCGCGCCGTCGATCCGTCCCTGTCGGCGCGGTTGATCACCGATGCGGTGCGAATGCTGCTCACCGCGGGAACACCGTCGACACCGGTGCGCAGCCACGGCTGACACCTCGCGCGGAGGAAACCAACCGACTGGCGTTCGCGCGGTTCAACGGCCGAATCGCACCGTCCAGGCGCCGCGATGGTGCAGCCGAACAGCCTGCCCCGGCGGGACGTCCAGTCGCCAGAAGGACGCCGCCGGTGCATCCAGTGCCACCAGCAGTGCGGCCCGGATCACCGCCGGATGCGTGATGGCGACCGTGGATCGGCCACTGTCGGCGACTACGCCGAGCCATGACCCGACACGGTCGATCACGTCACTGATCGAGTCGCCGCCGTGCCCGCGGAACCCCGGATCGGTGAGCCAGGCCTTCGCCTCGTCGGGTGAGAGAGCGGCAAGCTCGCGACCCCGCCAGCGTCCCGCATCGAGATCACGCAGGGCCGGCTCCGTACTGCCCGACAGTCCGAGCTGCTGCGCCGTGCCGACGGCACGGCGCTCCGGGGCGATCAGAACCCTCGCCTCAGCGGGCGGCCGATACGGCTCGAGGGCATTGCGACCGGATTCGGTGAGCGGTTCGTCGTCGGGGAAGCGCGCGCGGCGCATGGCCTCGGTCACGCCGTGGCCGATGAGGTCGAGTCTCAGGACGCCGGGCACAGGTGCAGGGTACGGGGATCGATGCTGGTCGCGGCGTCCGTGTCGGTGCCGGGGTGCACACTGATCTCATGACCGAGTTCTCCACCGCGACCCGGGAGTGGTTCGACGGCGCATTCCCCGCGCCGACGGAGGCCCAGCTCGGCGCCTGGCGGGCGATCGCGGCCGGTGAGCACACCCTGGTCATCGCGCCCACGGGTTCGGGTAAGACATTGTCCGCGTTCCTGTGGGCGATCGATCAGCTGGCCACCGGGGAGAAATCGGACGAGCCGGGCACCACGGTGCTGTATGTGTCGCCGTTGAAGGCGCTCGCCGTCGATGTGGAGCGCAATCTGCGTGCCCCACTGGTCGGCATCACCCAGACCGCGAAACGGCTCGGCCTCGACCCGCCACACATCAGCGTCGGCGTGCGTTCCGGCGATACCACTGCGAGCGAACGCCGCTCCATGCAGCGCACGCCGCCCGACGTCCTGATCACCACGCCGGAATCGCTGTTCCTCATGCTCACCTCCGCCGCCAGGGACACACTGCGGACGGTGCGGACGGTGATCGTGGACGAGGTGCACGCCATCGCCGGGTCCAAGCGCGGCTCCCATCTGGCGTTGTCGCTGGCCCGGCTCGACCTGCTCACCGAACGCCCGGTGCAACGGATCGGGCTCTCGGCCACCGTGCGCCCACCCGAGGAGGTCGGGCGCTTCCTGGTCGGCAACGCGCCGCTCACCATCGTGTCCCCACCCGCACCCAAGACCTTCGACCTATCGGTGCGGGTGCCGGTCACGGATATGACCGAGCCCGGCGAATCGGATCAGCCGGGGTCGATCTGGCCGCATGTGGACGAGGCGATCGTGGATCTGGTGCTCGCACACCGGTCGTCGATCGTGTTCGCCAATTCTCGCAGGCTGGCCGAACGGCTCACCGCGCGTCTGAACGAGACGTTCGCCGAACGCACCGGCGATCCGGTCGAGACCGAACACGCGCCGCCCGCGCAGCTCGGACCGTCCACCGAGGTGGTCCACGGTGCGGCACCGCTACTGGCCCGCGCACACCACGGCTCGGTCAGCAAGGAACAGCGGGCGCTGATCGAGGACGATCTGAAGAGCGGGCGGCTGCGCTGTGTTGTCGCCACCAGCAGCCTCGAGCTCGGCATCGATATGGGTGCCGTCGATCTGGTGGTTCAGGTGGAGGCGCCGCCGTCGGTGGCCAGTGGGCTGCAACGAATCGGGCGAGCCGGTCATCAGGTCGGCGAGATCTCGCGCGGGGTGCTGTTTCCCAAACACCGCACCGATGTCATCCATTGCGCGGTCGCCGCGCAACGCATGACCACCGGGCAGATCGAGGCCATCCAGATCCCGGCCCATCCGCTCGACATCCTGGCCCAGCAGACGGTCGCGATGTGCGCGCTCGACCCGGTCGACGTCGACACCTGGTTCGAGGTTGTCCGCGGCACCGGAAGTTATGCGACGCTGCCGCGTTCGGCCTATGAATCGGTCCTCGACCTGCTGTCCGGCCGGTACCCCTCCGACGAATTCGCCGAGTTGCGTCCGCGCCTGGTCTGGGATCGCGACGCGGGCACGCTGACCGGCAGGCCGGGTGCGCAGCGGTTGGCGGTCACCTCGGGCGGTGCGATTCCCGACCGCGGCATGTTCGCGGTGTACATGGTGGGCGAAAAGGCTTCCCGTGTAGGCGAACTCGATGAGGAGATGGTCTACGAATCGCGCGTCGGCGATGTCTTCGCCCTCGGCGCGACCAGCTGGCGCATCGAGGAGATCACTTTCGACCGGGTGCTGGTGACGCCAGCGTTCGGCTTGCCGGGGCGGCTGCCATTCTGGCACGGCGACGGCCTCGGGCGGCCCGCCGAATTGGGTGCGGCGCTCGGAGAGTTCATCCGGCGGGCAGGGCAGGGGAGCGATCCGGCGCACGACGGTGTCACGGAGCTGGTCGGCACGGCCGGGCTCGACGCGAACGCCACCTCCAATCTCATTGCGCTCCTGGATGATCAACGCGCCGCGACCGGCCGCCTGCCGACCGACCGCACCCTGATCGTTGAGCGATTCCGCGACGAACTCGGCGACTGGCGCCTTGTGCTGCACTCTCCTTACGGGCTCCCGGTGCACGCGCCGTTGGCACTCGCGGTCGGTGCCAGGCTGCGGGAAAGATTCGGGGTCGACGTCGCGCCGAACGCCTCCGATGACGGCATCGTGGTGCGGCTACCGGACACCACCGACGACCCTCCCGGTGCCGAACTGTTCGCCTTCGAACCGGACGAGATCGACGAGATCGTCACCGAACAGGTCGGCGGTTCCGCGCTGTTCGCCGCCAGGTTCCGTGAATGCGCGGCCCGCGCGCTGCTACTGCCGCGGCGCGATCCCGGAAAACGCGCACCACTGTGGCAGCAACGCCAGCGGTCGGCGCAGCTACTGGACGTGGCGCGCAAGTTCCCGGATTTCCCGATCCTGCTGGAGACGGTGCGCGAATGCCTGCGCGACGTCTACGACCTGCCGGCGTTGAGCGATCTGCTCGGCCGGCTGGCGCGGCGGCAGGTGCGGCTGATCGAGGTGGAGACGGCCACGCCGTCACCGTTCGCCAATGCGCTGCTCTTCGATTACATCGGCCAGTTCATGTACGACGGCGACAGTCCGCTGGCCGAGCGGCGTGCGGCGGCATTGTCACTGGATTCGAGCCTGCTGGCCGAACTACTCGGCCGAGTGGAACTGCGCGAACTGCTCGACGCTTCGGTCATCGAGCAGACCGAACGCGAATTGCAGCGGCTCACACCGGAACGGCTGGCGCGCGATGCCGAGGGCCTTGCCGATCTGCTGCGGCTGCTCGGCCCGCTCACCGCCGCAGAGGCCACCGAACGCTGCCGCGAGGATCCGGCGCCGTGGGCCGCGGAGCTGGTGCTGGCCCGGCGCGCGCTGGAGGTGTCCTTCGCCGGGCGTACCTGGTGGGCGGCCGTCGAGGACGCGGCGCGGTTGCGTGATGCACTCGGTGTACCGCTGCCCATCGGTACCCCCGCGGCTTTCATCGAGCCGGTCGCCGACCCACTCGGCGACCTGGTGGCGCGCTACGCCCGCACCCACGGACCGTTCGCAGTGGAGGCGGTCGCGGCCCGGTTCGGTCTCGGTATCGCCGTCGCCGGTGGTGCCCTGCATCGGCTCGCCACCGAAAAACGGGTGGTGGAAGGCGAATTCACGCCCGCCGCCGCCGGCTCGGAATGGTGCGACGCCCAGGTGCTTCGCCGGTTGCGCAGACGCAGCCTCGCCGCCGCACGGCACGAGGTGGAGCCGGTGTCCACCGCCACCTTCGGTCGTTTCCTGCCCGCCTGGCAGCATCTGGGCACCGGGGAGCTGCGTGGCATCGACGGCGTCGCCGCGGCGGTGGAACAGCTTGCGGGCGTACCGATGCCGGCGTCCGCGCTGGAGTCACTGGTGCTTCCCGCCCGGGTGCGCGACTACTCCCCCGCCATGCTGGACGAACTCATGGCCACCGGTGAGGTGCGCTGGTCCGGGCACGGCGCGATCAATGCCAAGGACGGCTGGATCGCGCTACATCCGGCCGACCAGGCACCTGTCACCCTGCCTCCGGCCGACGACATCGAACTCACCGAGCCACACCTACGTCTGCTCACCGCGCTCGGCGCACAGCTGCCGGCGTGGACACCCGCAGCGCTGCCACTTGCCGACGGGACGGCACCGGATACCGCGATGCGGCCCGGACCACCCGTGATGCGGGTGCCGCAGATGCTGCACGGCGGCGGCGCCTACTTCTTCCGGCAGCTGTCGGACTCCACCGGCCTTCTCGACGACGCCGCCGTCGCCGACGCCCTGTGGGAGCTGGTGTGGGCCGGACTCGTCTCCGGCGATACCTACGCCCCGGTCCGGGCTCGACTGGCGGGCTCCACTCGCACACCGACCGCGCACCGCTCCCCACGTCGCACCCCACGTGGCCGGGCCTACCTCCCGCGTCAAACGCTGCCCACCCGCTCCGGGCCTCCGACGGTCGCCGGCCGCTGGTCGCTGCTGCCGGACCGGCTGACCGACAATACGATCCGCGCGCACGCCACCGCCGATCTGCTCCTGGAGCGCTACGGGGTCCTGACCAGGGGTTCGGTACAGAGCGAAGGCGTGCCCGGTGGTTTCGCGCTGATGTATCGGGTGCTCACCGAATTCGAGGACCGCGGCCGGTGTCGTCGCGGCTATTTCATCGATTCGCTCGGCGGCGCCCAGTTCTCCACCACCGATGTGGTCGACCGCCTGCGGTCCTTCGACACCGACCGCACCGGGCGCGGAGCGGAGAGCGAGGCCCTGGCACTGGCGGCCTGCGATCCGGCCAATCCTTATGGTGCCGCACTGCCCTGGCCAAAGGGCGACGGCGAGTCCGGGCACCGCCCGGGTCGTAAGGCGGGCGCACTGGTGGTGCTGGTCGACGGCGAACTGGTGCTGTATCTGGAACGTGGCGGCAAGACGTTGCTCACCTTCACCGAGGACCCGGCCGCCCGGCAACGAGCGACACGGGCGCTGGCCGCCCTTGTACACGAGCGCAGGGTCGATTCACTGGTGATCGACCGGGTCGATGGTGAATCCGTGCACGGCAATACCTTTGCCACCTTCCTCACCGAGGCCGGCTTCGCCGCCACACCGCGCGGCCTGCGCCTGCGAGGGCGCCCGTGACCACCGAACCCTCCGGTGCGGGCGATGCCCGAGGGTGACACCGTCTACCTCACCGCACAACGCCTGCGTGCCGCGCTGGACGGCGAGGTATTGACGCGCAGCGATTTCCGCGTCCCCCGCTACGCGACGGTCGACCTCCGTGGACAGACGGTGGACAGTGTGGGCAGCTACGGCAAGCACCTGTTCATCCGCACCGAGACGGTCAGCATCCACACCCATCTGAAGATGGAGGGCAGCTGGCGGGTGTTCCATTGTGGCCAGCGATGGACCCAGCCGCGCGTCACCGCGCGCGTGGTGCTGGCCACCGCGGACGTGGAGGCGGTCGGATTCTCCCTCGGCATTGTCGAGGTGCTGCGCCGCGGCGAGGAGCAACGCGCGATCGACCATCTCGGCCCCGACCTGCTCGGCCCCGACTGGGATCCGGCCGAGGCAGTGGCCCGGCTGCGGAACCATCCCGATGAGCCCATCGGGATCGCCCTGCTCGATCAGCGCAATCTGGCGGGCATCGGCAATATCTATCGCAGCGAGGTGTGCTTCCTGCGCCGCGTGCACCCGGCCACCCCGGTCGCCGCCGTGCCGGACCTGCTCGCGCTGGTCAACGAGGCCCACCGGGTCCTCACCGCGGCCGCGCACCAACCGCCGTGGCGGCCGTTGGCCTACGGCCGCACTCGCAGGCCATGCCAGCGCTGCGGCACCCCGATCAGGGTCGAGCTGCTCGGCGAGACCGCACCGGAGTCGGATCGGGTCTCACACCGCGAACGCGGTATCTACTTCTGCCCGCGCTGCCAACCTGCGCTTTCGTTGTGATTTGCCATTCAATTGCTAATGATTCAACGAGTTCGCACGACAAGGACGGCGTAGTCGATTTCGCCGACCGATCGAAAGCGAGCACCTTATGCGGGCACCGACGACGCGGCAGCGCCTGGCCGCCATCGCCGGGCGCGTGCTGACCACTGTGCTCGCCGTTCTGGCCACCCTGCTGTTCAGCTATCTGCTGCTCCACGCGACCGGCCCGACCCCCTCCCC
>NZ_JAAGUY010000002.1:266244-529095 GCF_010868145.1 Nocardia cyriacigeorgica | reverse complement strand
ACTTTCCACCTCCTCGACGACCACGCGGGGAATCCGCGCCCGGGCCGCCCTCCCCACCGCCTACGCGCCCATGGTCTACCCCTACCACACCGGCAGCGACCTGTATTTCCTGCTCACGGTGCACAATCAGTACAACGTCATCCTGATGCGAACACCGCTGTAACCGGTCTGCACAGCCGAGGGATACTGTCGACGCCGACCTGATTACGGCGCCGATCACTCCGGGGGCGGCCGATCCGCCCTCATGTCGGCACGTGTAGATACTCTGCCCGCGATACCGATCGCCCTCCGCTGCAACGAATCCGAAAGACGGGTAACGAATGAGCGACGACACGGTGTAGATATTCGCCGAGGTAGGGATCGGTGCCTATCGTTTCCCTTCTCGGTACCGAGTAATGCGCGATGTGGACATCCGGCGCGGCCGACCGTATTCCAACGTGGTCGTTCGTGCCGTTTTTCGTGGTTTCAGGCGAAGCGGTGAGGGAACATGATCGAACAGCGCTACACCATCGGCGAATACGTTCGGGAACGGCGGCATTCGGTGGGAATGAGCTGCGCCGAACTGGCGGCCCGGGCGCGGATTCCCCGCGTGGTCGTCGAGGAGGTGGAAAGTGGTGCGCGCGAACACAGTTCGGACACCATGACGCAACTCTTCGACGCACTCCAGGTTCCGGTGTGGTTCCGCGGGCATATCACCAGCCTGACGCGACCGGATTTTCTGCCCGCCGGGCTCGGCACGGTACCGGCCTGCCCCACGCGCGATGATCTGGCCGATCTCCACAGCCTGACCCATCCGGCCTGCTTCCAGGTGCTGCCGACCTTCGACATCATCGCCGCCAATTCCGCCTATCAGCGCTGGTTTCCCGGCGTGGAGGCTGGGACCAACCTGCTGGAATGGATGTTCCTGAATCCGGTCGCGAAGACCGTACTTCCCGAATGGTTCAGTGAGGCACGACTACTCGTCAACGCATTCCGAGTGATGTCGCCAGGGCTCGCCGACGATAAGCGGATCGCGGAGATCGCCGACACCTGTAGCCGCGCCCCGGAATGGGAGCAGATGTGGGCCGCCGCACTGCGCCCGGAAGACCTGCACCGTGATCGTGTACTGGTGCGCGACCCGGTGAACCGGCGCGAACGCGGGATGATCGTGCGCATCTACGCACCGGAATTCCCGCTGCGGCCGTGGATGCTGTACCGGCTAATTCCCGGCGCGGGACGCTGAGGTCCGCGCCGGGCAGGCGCGACCTACTCACATTTGACGACAGGGATCGGATCGTATTTCACCGTCCGCGTCGCGCGTGAGACCTCTTTGCCGGTATTGACATCGGTGATGACCCTGGTGTCGCTGACGGTGAATCCGTCGGCGCCCTCGGTCGCGATGCACCCGTCGCCCTTGGGCAGGGTGATGGTTTTCGGTTCCGTCGGCTTGGTGCGGTCGCCGGTGATCGATTCCACCTCGACGGTCTTGGTTCCCCAGATGCGTACAGTCACTTCGGAACCGTTCGCACTCGCCTCGATGTAGATGCCGGTCGGAGTATTGTTGCGGAAACTCAGGTCGATCGCGCCGTCGAATACGGTGGCTTCCCGCGCGGCCGGATACCGCGAGATGTAGTAGCTGTGCTCGGTATGGCCCGCATCCTCCAGGCCCGCGAAATACGCGGCGTTGTAGAGGGTGGTTGCGAATTGGCTGATTCCACCGCCGACCGCCTTACTTGGGCGGCCGTGGTCGATGATGCCGGACTCGACATATCCCTCCGCGGTGCCGCGCGGGCCGGTGAACTCGTTGAGCGAGAAGGTATCTCCGGGTTTCACCACGGCGCCGTTGACTTTCCTGGCGACGGTGCGGATATTCACGCCCGAAGGACCACTGAATCCGCTGGTGGTGAATTCGCCCATGGGCTCGACGATTCCGAGACCGTCGGCCGCTGCGGTCGTCAGCTTCGGCTCGACCTTCTCGTACACCGCGGGGGCGGTGCGCTGCGGTCCGGAGGCGGCCAATAGCGCCGACAGCGGTTCGAGGGTCTTCGGCCAGTTGATCTTGTCGCCGACGACCGACGGCACCACCGTCGGCTTACTTCCGGTCAGGGCGAAGGTCGCGTCCTTTGGTTCGACCTCTGACTCCTTCAGCTGCGGCGCCAGCAGGTCGGTGGCGACCTTCTGATCGATGCGCGGGGTGAGGCCGCCGTGGCCGTCCGGGGCGAAGGACATGATGGTCGCGATCTGCTCCGGCGCCAGCACGGCCTTGCCGCCCTTACCGTCGAAGGTCACCGGACCCGCTACCGCGGGCTGGGCGATCTGATGCAACGCCTGGTCGATCGCGTCCTGACGGACCGCGACCGGGGCGGGCACCACAGGCAGGTTCATCGGCGCGCCCGCGATCCAGTCGTCGACGAGCACACCACGCGCCGCCGCCACATCGAGCACCCGGCCTGGCAGCGGGGCCACCGCGACGGGCTCGGCGTTCTCGAAGACAATGGTGCCCTCGACCGTCGGGCGGTCGTGCACCCTCAGCGCCTCGAGCGTGTTGCCGAGCGCCTGTTCGTCGACGGCGCTGTCGACCTCGACGGTCTCGGTGCCGAACAGCGAGGTCAGGCGGGTGACCGGATTGAGCGGCTGGCCACCGATCCGGTCCCAGGTGCCGTCCCAGTCGACGCTGAGCCCCGCGGTGCCCGGCACCAGCGTGGTCTGCACGTCGCCGATCGTCACGGGCAGTTCCCGACCGGCGCGGCCATCCAACTCCACACGCAGTTTCGCATCTGCCGCCGACTTGTCCATGCCACCGATCTCGACGCCTGCGACCACCACACCGCGCGGCACCTCACCCGACGACATCACCAGATCGGCAACGTAACCGAGCAGCCCGATCCCGAGTACCGCGCCGACGGCGATGCCGATCTTGCGTGCCTTCGGCGACTGCAGGACCTGGCGGAACTCTTGGCCCTTCTTCGGCTCCTCCGATTGGCGCGAGATCGGACGACGCTCGCCGGGCGCGCGGGGAGCCGGTGGGCGCGGTGTGCCTGCGGGCTCGCCGCCAAGAGAATCGGATCCATCGCCCGCGAGCTGCGCCGAGTGGGCAGATTCCGTGGGTCCGGCACCTGCGTGTCGCAGCGATTCCTGTTCATCTGGAGTCAGCGCCAGCCGCTGGGTGCCCTGCGCAGCCGGAGGTGCTTCCGGTGCGAATCGAAGCGTCGACTCCGGGATACGTTCCGGATCGGGCCCGGCCGATGCGAGGCCGCGCAGCGGAGCCTGCGCGTCCGAATCGAACGTCGCGGCGCGGGCCGTCTCGCGCAGCGGTTCGGTCGACGCCGCGCCGGAAACCGCACTCATCACCTCGGTGGGTGGATCGGCAGCCGGCCCCTGGTGGGCGGGGCCGTTTCGATCGGGCGGCTCGATGGGAAGGGCATCGGTCGCGGTGACATCCTTGGCGGGCCTGTCCATCGGTGCCACCGGAGTGGGCGGGACCGGAAGGCGCTGCGTCAGATGCTCCTGCGGCGGTGCCGCCGGGTGCGGCGGCACAGGCAGCCGCTGCGTCGCGTAGTCCTGCGGCGATGGCGCACTACCGAGCCGCGGGGCCTCGTGGCCACCGAGAGCTGACGGCTCCGTACCTGCCGATGCATCCGGCCGATCCTTGGCTCCGGGATGCGCCTGGCCGCGCTGCTCCGAATTCCACGAACTTTGCTGGTTTAGTCCGACCGCACCCGGTGAATCCTGGTGCTGCGGGGGTCGATGATCCCCGAGGGACTGCTGAGGTTCCTGTGGCTCCTGAGACTGCTGAGACTGCTCCGTCTGGCGGCGCTGCTCCTGCTGCTGGGCTCGGGCCGATTCGAGGAACTGGCGTAGCCCGCCGTTGGAGGGCTGTGCGCGGCGGGCGGGCGTGGATCTCTCGCCGCGTCCGGTGTTCGACTCGCCGGTCACGAATCGTCCTCCCCACATCGGGTTACTAGGTTCTCGCGCGGTGCGCGCTCCGCCCAACGATAACGGTCGGCGTCAATCGCGTCAGTGCCGCGCAGATCACACTGGACGTTGATCCAGCAAACAGCGGGCAAAGTCGCGGGTCGCGCACCAAAAGGCTCCGTGCAGTTGCCGGGTCGGGGGTCTGGCAACTACACGGAGCCGATCTGTCTATCGGCGCCGCATTCACCGCGTTACACCTCCCCGCGACATCACTTTCCTCCGGCGCGGGACAATCGTGCTCGACCAGGCCCGACGACGAACGAGGAGATGGACGGCATGCAGCTGGGAATGATCGGCCTCGGCAGGATGGGCGCCAACATCGTGCGCCGGATCGTCACGGACGGGCACACCGCCGTCGGATACGAGCGTCAAGCCCCGCTGATCGACGAGCTCGGCGCCGAACTGGGCGATTCGTTCACCGGAACCACCGACCTCGCCGAGTTCGTCTCGCGACTGGACACACCCCGTGTGGTGTGGGTGATGATCCCGGCAGGCGCGACCAGCGCGGTCATCGATCAGGTCGCCGAACTCCTCGAACCCGGCGACATCGTCATCGACGGCGGCAACAGCCGCTACCACGAGGACATCACACGAGCCGCACAGCTGGCTCCCAAGGGCATCCACTACGTCGACATCGGCACCTCGGGCGGCGTATTCGGCCTGACTCGGGGATTCTGCCTGATGATCGGTGGCGAAGCCGAGCAGGTGAAGTACCTGGATCCGCTGCTGCGTTCCATCGCCCCCGGCGTGGACGCCGCCCCCCGCACCCCCGGCCGTACCGGCGTGCCGTCCCCCGCCGAAGAGGGCTATCTGCACTGCGGTCCGGCGGGTGCAGGGCATTTCGTGAAGATGGTGCACAACGGCATCGAGTACGGCGCCATGGCCGCCTACGCCGAGGGTCTCAACATTCTGCACAAGGCCAACTACGGCGCCGAGCACGTCGGCGGTGAGCATTCGGCCGAGGAGACCCCGCTCGAGCACCCCGAGTACTACCAGTACGACATCGACATCCCCGAGGTGACCGAGGTGTGGCGGCGCGGTTCGGTGGTCGCCTCCTGGCTACTGGACCTGACCGCTGGCGCCCTGCACGCCGACCCCAACCTGGACTCCTTCGGCGGCCGCGTCTCCGATTCCGGCGAGGGCCGCTGGACCGTCGATGCCGCGATCGACACCGGCGTGCCGGTCCCCGTCCTGTCCGCCGCCCTGTTCCAGCGCTTCTCCTCCCGCGGAGAATCGCTCTACGCCGACAAAATGCTGTCGGCCATGCGCCAGGCCTTCGGCGGGCACCATGAGCTGCCGCAGCAGTAGGGCGCATAGCAGCAGGTAGACGGACGATCACCGCGTAAGTTCACCCTCGGTCTTGACATGTTCTGCCTGTTCAGTCTTTACTGAACACATCAATCATTGCGGAACACGCAAGACTGAACGGCTACTGGAATCCTCTGCAAGGAGAATCATGACCACCGCCGCCATTCGCACCGAGGGTCTCACCAAGAACTACGGCAACCACGTCGCGCTCACCGATCTCGAGCTCGAGGTGTACGTAGGCGAAGTGTTCGGATTTCTCGGCCCCAACGGAGCAGGCAAGTCCACCACCATTCGGATCCTGCTCGATCTGATCCGGCCGACCGCGGGTTTCGTCGAGGTGCTCGGGATGGATCCCCGCGCGGGCGGGGCCGAGCTGCGGCGGCGCATCGGCTACCTGCCCGGCGAGCTCGCGATCGAAGGCCGCAATTCGGCGCGCGATCTACTGGCATTCCTCGCCGACCAGCGCGGCAACGTCACCCAGCGACGCATCGTGGAACTGGCCGACACGCTGGATCTCGATCTGTCGAAGAAGGTCGGCTCGATGTCGAAGGGCAACAAGCAGAAGGTCGGCATCATCGCCGCTTTCATGCACAACCCCGACCTGCTGATCCTGGACGAACCCACCTCCGGCCTCGATCCGCTGCTGCAACAACGCTTCCTCGACCTGGTCACCGAGGCCAAGCTGAATGGGCAGACGGTGTTCATGTCCTCACACATCCTCACCGAGGTGCAGCAGACCGCCGACCGTGCCGTCATCATGCGCGCCGGGAAGCTTCTCGGCACCGAGAACGTCGAGGATCTGCGCAGGCGCTCACCGCGTTCGGTCGAGCTGGTATTCGGCGAGGAGGTCTTCGCCGACGATTTCACCCGCCTGCCCGGGGTGCACGATCTGACCATCGACGGCAGCACCGTGCGCTGCACCACCGAAGGCGAGGTCGACGCGCTGTTCAAGGTTGCCGCCAAATACCAGCTCGTCAGCGTGCTGTCCAACGAGCCGGACCTGGAGCAGATCTTCTTCAGCCTCTACGGCCGCTGATCACCATTTCCGCTTTCCGCACAGGAGAATTCGTCATGAAGCGCACAGTGTTCACCCAAACCCTCAAAGAGCAGCGGCGCGGCCTGATCGGCTGGTCGGCAGGCCTCGCGGTCGTCCCGATGCTCTATCTGCCCTCCTATGAATCGCTCAAAGAGCAGGGCTCGCTCGATATCGAGCAGAACAGCATGTACGACGCGATGGGTTTGAGCGATTTCGCCAGCGCCACGGGCTTTCTCAACTCGACCGTGTATTCGCTGATGGGCCTGTTGCTGATGCTGATCTTCGCGGTCACCATCGCCACCCGATCGGCGGCGCAAGAGGAGAACGGCACCCTGGATCTGCTTCTCGCGCAACCGATCAGCCGGACCGGACTGCTGTTGCAGCGGTTCGCCGCGCTCGCCGTGCAGGTCACGATCGCGACCGCGGTGCTAACGGTGAGCGTGATCGCGGGCGCCGACGCAGGCAAACTCGACGTCGAGACGGGCAATATCGTCGCCGCGAGCGCCGGGCTCGGTCTGCTCGCATTGCTCGCCGGAGCGGTCGCACTGCTGGTCGGCGCGGCGACCGGGAAGCGTTCGCTGGCCCTCGGTGTGGCGGCGCTGCTCACGGTGGCCGGCTACCTTGCCAACAATCTCGGTGGAGATTGGCTGCGCAAGCTGTCGCCGTTCTATTACGCCAATGGTGATTCGCCGCTGGTCAACGGCTGGAACGGGGTACATCTGGCAGTGCTGGCGGTAGCCGCGGCGGTGGCGCTCACACTCGCGCTGGTGAGCTTCGATCGCCGGGACCTGGCGGTGTGAATCCGCATCCGGGGCGCGTCGGCATGGCCCGCCCCGTTTTTCCGTTCCTCCAGCCGAAAGGGATACTCGACCGATGACCAGCTCGGAATACGACCCGGCGGCCCCGACCCCGGAGCAATTGGCCTTCGTCGAGGATTTCGCGCTCGTACTCGAACGCATGGGCCTGGTCCGCATGACCGGCCGCGCCATGGGCTGGCTGATGGTCTGCACACCCCCCGAACAGACCTTCGCCCAGATCGCCGAAGCACTCCAGGCATCCAAGGGCTCCATCTCCAACGCCCTCAAGAACCTCACCACGATGCGCTGGGTCGACAAGGTATCCAAACCGGGTGACCGCAAGGACTACTACATCCTCCGCGCCGGCGTCCTCCCCGAGCTGACCCGCCAGCAGAGCACCCAATACGACGACCTCACCGCAATGACCTCCCGCGGCCTCGCCCTGTTCGCCGACCCCGACAGCGAGCAAGCGGAGCGCGTGCGGGAAATGCACGAGTTCTTCGTGTGGATGGGGAAAGAGCTGCCTGCGCTGATCGACCGCTGGTACGCGGGGCACGAGCAGCGGTGATGCCGGGATAGCACGGGTGATCCGATCAATCAGTGTGGTCCGGTAACGCCGGTCTACCCGGCGGTGAGCAAATAGTCGGGGTCGGCGCAGTTGTCCCAGTCGTCGAGACTGTAGACCCGCCAGGAGCCCGGGCTGTTCTCCGGCAGCAGCACCATCACGGGTCTGCCTTTCCACAGCAGTTCCAGCCGATCGCCGCACGAGAGGATGAGCGAGAGATCGTCGTCGCTCAGCGAACCGGGCAGCCCGGCTTCCCGCCACCAGCGATACAGCTCGTGATCCAACCCACCCTCGAACGAGAAGAGACCGCGAGTCGGGGTCGTGGGGGTCGCGAGTTGCGGGTCATCCGATAGATCACAGCGGGGGTTGCCCGCCAGGTAGTCGCCCGCCGCATCCGCGACGACCGCCGATCCGTCACGGCGCCAGAGCCATCCTCCGAGCGTGGCGGCTTGCGGTATCTCGTGCCGCCACGTGATCCGAATCCCGTCGTAGCGATATCGGCATCGCCGAATCCAGGTTCCACCGCGGTAGGTGTATTTCGAGTGTTCCCGGGTGGAGCGGGCGATCGGCCGGTGCTCGATATCGTCGAAATCGCCGCCGTCGTCGTACCAACGCACCCAGACCGTCGACAGGTGTGCCGACCAAGCCGCCCACAAGCGCTCGGCGAGGCCGGCCGCTCCCCACTTGACACCGAACTGTGCGTCGATCGTGGCATCGGAGCGCCGCGACCATACCGGAACGTGGTAGGTGCCGTGCGAGCCGAGCAGCTCGTCGAGCACCTCCTGCTCGGTCATTTCATCGGCCGAATCGCGGAGGCTCAGCCGCACGAACACACTCGCGATATTCGCCATGACACGAAGTATCGACGTTCGGCGCTCGAGCCGCAGCCCGATATTCCTCTGCGCGGGGGGCTGGTGCGTGGGCGCGGACGCCTTGCAGGCGAACAGGATGAGAGTCCGACCACGGTGCCGTCGCCGACACCGTGGGTATCGCCGAACGTGGCACCCGATCAGTTGTTGGCGCGCTGGATAGAGCGCCGGACCATGCCGCGGATGCCGGGGAGCTGGATGGCGCGGAGCATCAGTTCGCCGGCCAGGACATGGGCGCGTGACGGCGGGGCGAATCGGCTGATTCCTCTCCGGGCCAGCGCCTGTCGTTTGTGCACCTCCGGGCGCAACGCGCTCTCCCAGGCATCGAGGGCAGCGGGGATGTCATCGCCATGTGCCGCTACGGCGGCGCCGAGCCGGTCGGCGCCGTCGAGGGCCAGGGCGGCACCATAGCCGGCGAATACCGTTACGCACCAGGCCGCGTCGCCGAGCAGGACGACTCGGTCGTGACTCCAGCGGTTCATCACGATCTGGCCGACCGAGTCGAAGTAGGCGGCGGCGGGGTCGGCCTCGAGTTGGCGGAGGGCATCGGCGACACCGCCTCCCAGGTCACCGAACGCTCGGGTGAGCGCGGGTGCGGCACCGAGAGCCAATTCGGCGGCTGGGTCGGGGCAGCGGTAGGCGAAGAATGCCGAGGACCGTTCCGGTCCCAGGTTCATCACCGCTGCCGTACGTCCGGGTCCGAGAAAGGTGGTGCCGACGCCTTCGGGTACGTGGTCGGGAACTGCTTCCAGTGCACATGCACCGACCATGTGGCCCAGGTCCACGAAATGTTCGGGCTCGGAACCGAATACGAGCTCGCGAACTTGCGAGTGCACGCCGTCGGCGCCGACGACGAGTTCGGCCTGCAGGCGAATGCCATCGCTGAGGGTGACCACGACTTCCCCAGGCGCCTGGGCGACGGCCCGCACGGTGGTGCCGAAACGGATGTCGACGAGGTCTGCCACGGCGTCGTACAGCGCCGATTCCAAGTCGCCGCGGAACAAGCTCAGTGCCCGGCTCCCGACAGCAGCCTCGGTGACAGCGGCTGGAATCGCGAACTTCTGCCGGCCGTCCGCGTGTACGAGCACCGAGGTGAAGAACCCGATATCGCGCGGAGTCAGCGCCGGTATCAGCCCGAGCCGCTCGGCAGCGGCGTATCCGGGGCCGTGTAGGTTCACCAGGTAACCGCTACTACGACGACTCGGCGCGCGTTCGACCACGACGACGTCCCAGCCCTGCTGATGCAGTCGCAACGCGGCGGCCAGACCGGCGATGCCGGCGCCGACGACCGTCGCCCGCCTGCCCGGTGTCGTGGCGTGACGGTGTGCGGCGTTCTCGCGAGCTTCCATATGCGACTCCTGGATCGATCCGTTGTCGACGAAAGCCATCCACGAGCTAGCGCCGTGCCGTCAACTAGTAGTTGACGGTGACCGTATCGTCAACCTATGGTTGACGAATGGGCCGACCGGCGCCACCGCGCGAGGTGATCCTCGCGATCGAGCACACCCACCCTGACAACAGCCCGAAGCGAGAAGGACCGATCATTGCCGGCACCCCGGCCAGCCGCGGAGTTGCCACCGGTCCGGTCCGACTGGTGCGCAGCGTCGATGACTTCGACGCCGTGCGACCAGGTGATGTCATAGTGTGTCGCGCGACCGATCCTTCGTGGACAGTGCTATTCGGTGTTGCTGCTGCGGTGGTCACCGAAACCGGAGGAATCCTCACCCATGCGGCAATCGTCGCCCGCGAGTATGGGATTCCGGCCGTGGTGGCAGCCAAGGGGGCGATAGAGGCCCTGGCGGATCATCAGATCGTCTCGGTCGATGGAACCACCGGACGCGTTCATGCCGTTCGCTCGACCACCGTTGAAGTCGCTTGACCAGTCAGGGCTGCTCGACGCACAAAGGAGGTCCGGGATGACGCACGTTTCCCGCAGTTCATTGCTCGCTTTGCACGCAATCCGCCTTGGCGGGTTCGTTGATACGCGGGCGGTGGCCGACAGATACGACATGCCTGTCGGCCTCGCCGAGTCGCACGTGCGGAATTTCCGAGAGCGTGGTTGGATCAGTGGTTTCCGTTTCGGGGCGGACTCAGGGTGGTCACTGTCCGAGAGCGGCCGTGCGGAGAACGAGCGGCAACTCGCCGACGAGCTGTCCACGTGTGGGGCTCTGGCGTTCATGGAAGACACCTACCGCAGGTTTGTCCCGCTCAACGCACGGCTGGTGCGGGCTTGCACCGCCTGGCAGTTGACCATCCTTCCCGATGGCAGCATGCAGGACAATGACCACGCGGACGCACAGCGGGACCGGATGATCCTGGACGAACTAGAAAGCCTCGCAGCGGAATTGGTTCCGCTGGCGGTCCAGCTCACCGAACGGCTCGCCCGGTTCTCCGGCTACCACACTCGGTTCGCCGCCGCCCTTTCCCTCGCCGCCGACAATCCCGATATGGTCACCGGCACCGAACACGATTCCGCCCATCGAGTGTGGTTCGAACTACATGAAGATCTTATTGCGACCCTGGGTATCGACAGGACTGCCCTGCCCTCCAGCCCCTAGATCTGTACGCCCCGAACCCCAGAGGTTCGGGCGGAGCCGAATGCGCGATGCCGACTCGACTATTGGCGATGCCGTTCATGAATCCGTGACACGGCACAGGATTCCGAGCGGTCAGCCCTGCTGAGTTCCGGGACGTACGTGTGCGCGTACCCCGTGCAGACCGAACAGGATGAGCAGCTCGACTACACCGCCGTCGGCGGTGCCGAGCCAATGTGGCATGGAGGTGTCGAACTCGGCGGCTTCGCCAGCGGGCAGGGTCAGGTCGCGGTCGCCGAGCACGAGGCGGAGCCGGCCGTTGAGCACGTAGAGCCATTCGAAGCCTTCGTGCGTCTGTGGCGTCGGCTCCTGTGGTTGCGTATGAGCGGGGATGACCATCTTGAACGCCTGCACGCCACCGGGGCGACGAGACAGCGGAATGAACACCATCCCGGCTCGCCGGATGGGTTTGAGGTGGATCCGGGGATCGCCGGTGCGTGGGGCGCCGACGAGGTCGTCGAGCGGAACGTCGTAGGTGCGCGACAGCGGTAGCAGTAACTCCAGGCTCGGCCTGCGCTGACCGCTCTCCAGCCGGGACAGGGTGCTC
Source organism: Nocardia cyriacigeorgica (assembly GCF_010868145.1). Lineage (GTDB taxonomy): Bacteria > Actinomycetota > Actinomycetes > Mycobacteriales > Mycobacteriaceae > Nocardia > Nocardia cyriacigeorgica_D. The sequence goes on along the minus strand of NZ_JAAGUY010000002.1, from coordinate 517,425 downwards.
TCCGACACCCCTGTCGTCGCCGCGAGGTCGGCGAGGGTCATGCCGCGGTCGCGGCGCAACGCGCGCAGCCGCGGTCCCACCGCATCGAGCACATCGTCGGATTCGTCCACGAGACCATCTTGCCGAAACCGCAAGATTTCGTGCCAGAACGCAGTGGGCCCGGAAAGACTGGATGCGATATCGAAGCGGCCGGGCGCCCTCCCACACATCCTCCGCGAGCTGGTCAAGGGCACGGCCGGACGCTGAATCCCGCACCAAAGGACAGGCACTCATGATCACCGCACCGTCGCCCTCGCCGCGTCGCTCCCCCGGATCCGCACGCACGATAGCGGCCGCCACGCTCACCCTCCTGCTCACGATGCTGAACGCCGCCTGCTCCACGACGACCGCCCGCGAGGTACCCCCGTACGCCGCCGCCACCCACGCAGACCCGGAGTTCGACACCACCTTCCGGCACGAGTTCGCCGACGTCGACGGGGTCCGGATGCACTACGTGACAGGCGGAAGCGGTTCGCCGGTGGTGCTGATCCACGGCTGGCCGCAAACGTGGTACGGGTGGTGGAAGATCATGCCCGAGCTCGCCGAACACCACACCGTCTATGCCGTCGATCTACCCGGATTGGGCGACAGCACCGGCTCCCCCACCGGCTACGACAAGGCCACCCTCGCGCGGTACGTGCACACTTTGATCGCCGAGCAGTTGGGGATCGATGACGCCAACGTGGTCGGGCACGATTTCGGCGCCGCGGTGGCATACCAGTACGCCACCCAATTCCCCACCGACACCGCACGTCTCGGCTATCTCGATCTTCCGCTCCCCGGACCAGGAGTCGACGCGCCCACCTACCGATCCATGAGCTGGCACATCGCCTTCCATGCCCAGCGCCGGGTTCCAGAGGCGGTGGTCGGCGACGACGTCCGCGAGTACCTTACGCTGTTCTATCCCCAGGTCGCCTATGGTGGCACGGCCTTCGGCGGCAACTCCGATCATTCCCCGTTCAGCGACGCCGAGATCGACGAGTACGCACGGACCTACAGCCGACCGGAAGTCCTGGCCGGAGGTTTCGGGCTCTACCGCGCCTTGGATCAGGATGTGCGCGATACCGTATCCGCGGCACCGACACAGGTCCCGGCCCTACTCATGTCCGCACAGGGCCAGATCGATGGGATCGCAGCCACTGCCGCCTCACGCATCACCAATATCGTTCGGGCGGTTGATGTTCCGAACGCCGGACATTGGCTGATCGAGGAGAACCCGCAGTTCGTCACGGCGGAACTGCTGCGCTTTCTCGGCGAATGATCGGTGTGGCCGCCCTTCGCAGGGCGGCCGTCACCGATTTCCGCGTAACCATTGGGATCAGTCGAACTGCGCATCCAGCCAGTCGATGGTCTGCATGCCGAAAAGGTCGGTCCCCCAACCGTAGAGATCGGTGATCATGCGGATCATGCTGCAGTTGGATGGCGCGTAGGTGACGTCCGTGCCTTTGGCGCGGTAGATCTCGGCGAGCTCCCGGGAGTCGGCGGCGGGGACCAGCGACATGAACGAGTCGTCGGCGCCGCAGGAGGTGATGAGGACCTTGGAGCCCGGGGTGCCTGCGTGGCCGAGGATGTTGTCGTCGTAGGCGCGTTGGAAGGCCGGTTCGTCGGCCGGGTTGAGGCCGGACTTGAACAGCATGTTGAGCGGCAGGAACGGCATGCCGAAGTACGCGGGCGTCTGGCATTGGGTGCGGAAGAAGTCGGCGATGGCTTTACCCGCGGGGTTGAGTTTGTCGTCGATCCTCATTTCCGGGTACCAGGGCTCGAGACCCAGCAGGGTGGCGAAGGCGAAGCCGGAACCCACCGAGCCGTCGGCGACGCGCATGAAGCTGCGCGGCTTGACCACCATGCCTTCCAGCACGGTCGCTTTCACATCCAGCTCCGGCGCGTAGGTCGGCTGGAGTTCGGCCGAGAAGCCCGCGCCGACACCGCCGCCGGCGATACCGAACAGACCGGCCTGCGCGTTCGGATGCAGTCCCGCTTCGCGGAAGTTCAGGGCCGCGCGGGCGCCGTCGAGCTGGGCATGCGCGGCGAACTTACCTGCGAAGACGCCGTGCGGCTTACGGTCCGCGTCATTGCCCACATCCGAGATCACGACCGCATAGCCCTTACCGAACAGCATCGCCAGCGGGCCGAGCGCCGACCAGGAGGCGCCGTCGAGCGGATCGCCGCCGGTCCACTGGGTGCTCGGGTGGCAGGACCAGCCGACGCTGTCATTGGCTTCCTGATAGGAGATGAGTGTGCGCTGATCGTTGGGCCTGCCGTCGACCGGGATCATCAGGATGCCGGTGCTGATCACCGGGGTGACGCCGTCGACGCCGGTGGTGACGTACATGAGTTTGTAGGCGTCGAGATTCGCCGGCTTCACACCGAAGAACATGACGTCTACCTTCTTGGATTTCAGTACCGTGCCGGGCTTTTCGTCGCCGGTCAGCGGGGGTTCCTGATAGAAGGGGTCGTTGGCGAGGAGCGCTTGGAAGGCTTCCTGCGGGGAAGCGAGTGTGGCGCCCTGGAGCGTGCCGATCACGTAACCGTTGAAGACCTCACCGAGGCCTGGGGTCCGCGGCGGCACGAATGGCGCGGGCGGCGCGGATTCCGGCTGCGCGACCGCGATACCCGCTCCGGCGACCAAGGTCAGCGCGGCACCGACAACAGCCATGAGCGTCCGGCGGCGCAGCGGCGATCGCGATCGGCTCCTGCCACCGCTTGCGAATGCCGTTCGTGCGTACCGGGTCCAGGGCATCGATCGTTCTGCCCACATCTCAGTTCACCGCCATTTCCGCGCCCACCGGCGTCACCTGCATTTCCCGAATCGCCGAATCCAGCAGCTGCGGAATATTCAACAGCGGACGGTGCGATTCCATCTGCACCTCGTACGGCGTGCGCATCACCGCTTCGAGTGCAGGCCAATTGTTGTCGACCTGCCACGTGTATTTCGGCAGCAGCTCGGTGGAGATGTAATCCCAGCGGGCATCGAGCACCGACCAGTTCCAATCCGGCAGCGGCATCGTCAGCAGCGCGGGCCTGCCGTCGGCCATCGTGAACGGGATTCGCACGGGGTTGAATTCGCGCGGCGGAGCCACACCGGCCACCGACGGCGAACCGGCGGCACCGCTGACGTATGTGATGGCCTCACCAACCGCGCCCTTGTATGCCCGGACGTGGTCCCATTGCGCCCCGATGGCCCATTCCTGTTCGCGGCGAAGCAGGGTGGCGTTGCCCGCGGCGATCCGGTCCTTGTCACCCGAGGCGACGTCGCGCCAGGCGTTCATGATGTCGGCGCCGAAGAGTCCGGCGGCCTGGAATTCCTCCAGCGCGGGCAGGCCCTCGGTGACATAGGCGTCATGCATCGGCATGAGGTCGGAGAAGATGTTCTTCTGCATCACCAGGATCATCCCGATGATGTAGTGCAGGTCCTCGGGCGTGATACGTGGTCCGGCCTCGGCGAGTGCGGCCAGTCCACGCGGAAGCATCGCGACGGCCTGCGGTCCCGCGGCCTGCTCGACCGCGCCGATCACCACGCGCGCCGATTCCGACAGCCCTGGCAGCGAGTAGATGTTGCTCATGAGTTCGAAATCGAGGAGGCCGCCACCGAAGTCGGCACCGACCTGGCCGCCCATTCCCGCCCACTGCAATTCGCGGTGCGCCAGCTGCAGATCCTCGTAGTAGCGGTAGGACTTGATCAGGTTCTGCCGATTGACCTCGACACCGTCGCGCGGATTCCATGAGCGCAGGTCGATACCGGCCTTGTTCGTCGCGTCGACCAGCCAGTACTGGTACAGCAGTGCGGCGTAGCGGGTCGGTGCGATGCCCTGCGACCGCGCCTGGTCGAGCAGACCACGCAGCTGGGCCGCGTCATAGGGCAGGTCCGGATGTACGCCACCAGGCCCCGCTTCGGCATTGCGATTGACCAGCGGGAGGTCCAGATAGCGGTCGAGTTCTTCGGCCTCCGCCGGTGCCGTCGCCAGTCCGAGCCCGACCGTCGTCGCGAGCAGCGCCACCGCCGCGCGTTGCAATACTCCGATACGCATCAGCCGTTCAGCCTTCCTCTCCGCACGCTCGATCTTCTTGATCTCGAAATCAAGAAATGCGCGATGTGACAGCACATTTCCCGCGGATAGCCACATTCCGAACTGGCCTGGTCGGATGTCGAAAATACCGATCGATCACCACTCGGCCCCGACAGCCCCAGCAGGTTACAAGCAGGTAAACACACATGGATCAGCGCTTGCTACCTTGCCACGCATCGACGGTCACCGACCGGATATCGAGCAAGATCGGACAAATTGCCCGGTAATTGCCCGGACAACACACAAAAAGGGTGGCATCCGGCCGATCAGCCGAATGCCACCCTCGCCTCTACCCCGTGCGGACGGGGATCAGATCAGCGCTCCAGGATCGCGACGACGCCCTGGCCGCCCGCGGCACAGATGGAGATCAGGGCGCGGCCGGACCCCTTCTCGGCCAGCATCTTCGCGGTCGATGCCACGATGCGGCCACCGGTGGCGGCGAACGGGTGACCCGCGGCCAGCGAGGAGCCGTTGACGTTGAGCTTGCTGCGGTCGATGGAACCAAGCGCACCGTCCAGACCCAGCCGCTCCTTGCAGTACTGGTCGGACTCCCACGCCTGCAGGGTGGCGAGCACGACCGAGGCGAACGCCTCATGGATCTCGTAGTAATCGAAATCCTGCAGGGTCAGGCCGTTGCGGGCGAGCATGCGCGGCACCGCGTAGGTCGGCGCCATCAGCAGGCCGTCGGGGCCGTGGATGTAATCGACGGCGGCAACCTCGGAATCCACCAGATGGGCGAGCACCGGCAGGTTGCGCTCGGCGGCCCATTCGTCGCTGGACAGCAGCACCGCCGAGGCGCCGTCGGTGAGCGGGGTGGAGTTGCCCGCGGTCATCGTCGCGTCACCGGCCTTGACACCGAAGACCGGCTTCAGGGTGGCCAGCTTCTCGATCGAGGAGCCGGGGCGCAGGTTGTCGTCGCGGGTCAGCCCGAGGAACGGGGTGATCAGATCGTCGAAGAAACCGCGGTCGTAGGCGGCCGCCATGTTCTTGTGCGACAGGTAGGCCAGCTCGTCCTGGGCCTCACGGGCGACGCCGAATTCCTTGGCGGTGATGGCGGCGTGCTCACCCATGGACAGGCCGGTGCGCGGTTCGGCGTTGCGCGGGATCTCGATGCCGAGCATGTTCGGGCGCAGCTGGCCGACCAGCTTGAGGCGATCCTTGTTGGTCTTGGCGCGGTTGGCATCCAGCATCCATTCGCGCATGCCCTCACTGACGCCGATGGGCGCGTCCGAGGTGGTGTCGGTGCCGCCGCCGATGCCCGCGTCGATGCGGCCTGCCGCGATGGCGTCACCCACGGTGACGATGGCCTGCAGACCGGTGCCGCAGGCAAGCTGCAGGTCGTGGGCGGGGGTGTAGGGGCTGAGCTTGCTGCCGAGCACACTCTCGCGGATCATGCCGTGCTCGCCGACCCGCTTGAGCACCGCGCCACCGGCGACCATGCCGAGGCGCTCGCCCTGCAGACCGAAACGGCTGACGAGGCCGTCCAGCGCGGCGGTGAACATGTCCTGGTTGGAGGCGTGGGCGTACGCCTTGTCGGAGCGAGCGAACGGAATCCGGTTACCGCCAACGATCGCGACCGGACGCGGCTGCTTGGTGGTCTTGGCCGTGCTCTTCGTCGAACGGGCTTTGCTAGTCACTCGAGTCTCCAAGGTCTCGTCGGGAACTTCCGGCGCGCCCCGGGTGCCGGTGCGGAACCCCTCCACACGTTTCCGCACCCGGTCGCAATCGGTTTACATTAAACTTACTCTGGAGTAAGTTTGTTGTCGATACCGCACCCCGCAATTGTGCGCTCGCGCACCTCACAGACGGAGCCTGCGCCGCTGGTCAGGCAGCCTATGGAGTGATGCGAGCGCAAACAGGGGGACGCACCGACATCCCAGACATCGAGCACAGAAAAGGTAGGAATCGTGGCAGCCAAGAGCAAGGGTGCACCCAACCTCTACGGATCGTTCGTCCATTCCGCCCCCGGCGCCTTCCTCGCGAGCAAGCTGGGCCTGCCGCAGCCGGAAACCCTGCGGCGCTACGTCAAGGGTGAGCCGGCCCTTCCGGGTCCGGTGCTGCTCGGCGGTAAAGGCCGAGTCGCCGAGCCGGTCCGCGCCCTGCTGACCGACTACACCTTCGCCGACACCCCCGTCCAGGGCGCCAAGTACGGCGCGCTGGTCTTCGACGCCACCGGCATCGGATCCATCGAGGACCTGTCGCAGCTGTTCGAGTTCTTCCAGCCGGCCATGCGCAGCCTCGCCGCCTCCGGCCGCGTCGTCGTCATCGGCACCACGCCGGAGCTGTCGTCGAGCGTCGACGAGCAGATCGCCCAGCGCGCGCTCGAGGGCTTCACCCGCAGCGTCGCCAAGGAACTGCTGCGCGGCGCCACCGCCCAGCTGGTGTACCTGCACCCGGAGGCCTCCGCCGCCGCCACCGGCCTCGAGTCGACGCTGCGGTTCCTGCTGTCGGCCAAGTCGGCGTTCGTCGACGGCCAGGTCATCCGGGTCGGCAAGGACGACGCCGTCGCCCCCACCAGCTGGGATCGCCCACTGGATGGCAAGGTCGCGGTGGTCACCGGTGCCGCGCGCGGTATCGGCGCCACCATCGCCGAGGTCTTCGCCCGCGACGGCGCCCAGGTGATCGTGGCCGATATCCCTGCCGCCGGTGAGGCGCTTTCGGAGACCGCCAACAAGATCGGCGGCACCGCGCTCGCACTCGACGTCACCGCACCCGATGCCGCACAGAAACTGGCCGAATTCGCCACCGAGCGTTTCGGCGGCATCGACATCATCGTGCACAACGCGGGCATCACCCGCGACAAGCTGCTCGCGAACATGGACGAGGGCCGCTGGAACTCCGTCATCGGCGTCAACCTCGCAGCACCGCACCGCATCACCGAAGGCCTGGTGGCTTCGGGTGCGCTGAAGGCGGGTGGCCGCGTCATCGACGTGTCCTCCATCGCGGGCATCGCCGGTAACCGTGGCCAGACCAACTACGGCGCCTCCAAGGCCGGTGTCATCGGCATGGTGAACGCCGAAGCGCCGAAGCTGGCCGAGAAGGGCATCACCATCAACGCCGTTGCGCCCGGCTTCATCGAGACCGCGATGACCGCCGCCATCCCGCTCGGCACCCGCGAGGCCGGACGGCTGATGAGCTCGCTGCTGCAGGGCGGCCAGACCGTCGACGTCGCCGAGGCCATCGCCTTCTTCGCCAGCCCGGCGTCGAACGCGGTGACCGGCAACGTGGTTCGCGTCTGCGGTCAGAGCCTGATCGGAGCATGATGACCGAGACGATCACCCTCACCGAGGCGCCGAAGAACGGCAAGCTGTACCTGAAGGCAGCACTCGGCTCGGTACCGCTGGTCTCGGCGCGCAAGCCCACGCTGCCCGATCGCGAGATCAAGCTAGAGGGCGTCAAGGTCGATCCCGACCATCTGGCCGCCTACTGCCGGGCGACCGGGCTGCGGTTCGGTGATTCGCTGCCGCTGACCTACCCGTTCATCCTCACCTTCCCGGTGGTGATGCAGCTGGTCGTGCAGCGCGACTTCCCGTTCGTCGCGGTGGGCGCGGTGCACGCGGAGAACGTCATCGAACGCACCCGCGAGATCTCGGTGAGCGAACCGCTCGATATCACCGCGCATATCGAGAACCTGCGCGAGCATCCGAAGGGTCTGCTGGTCGACGCGATCAGCGAGATCCGGGTGGGCCGGGAGCTGGTGTGGCGTCAGGTCACCACCTTCCTGCACCAGCAGCGCACCTCGCTGTCGGGCGGACCGAAGCCCGAGCCCAAGCCGGACGAGGTGCCGCCGCCTCCGCTGCGCGCCCTGCGCGTCGATCAGCCGACGATCACTCGCTACGCGGCGGCCTCGGGTGACCACAACCCGATCCACACCTCCGCGCTCGGCGCCAAGGCCTTCGGGTTCCCGAAGGCGATCGCACACGGTATGTGGTCGGCGGCCATGGTTCTCGGCTCGATCGAGGGCCGGATACCGGAGCAGGTCACCTACTCGGTGAAGTTCGGTAAGCCGATCTTCTTGCCGTCGAAGGTGAACCTGTACGCCGATCGAACCGACGGCGGCTGGGATCTGGCATTGCGGAACCCGAAGAAGGGGTTCCCGCATCTGACGGCCACCTTGCGCTGAGTTCGGCTGGATTCGCCAGGAGCCGCGCACCTTTCGGGGTGCGCGGCTTCGCGTTCTCCGGCTCAGCAGTCGCAGCCGCACCCATCGCAACAGCACCCGTCGCAGCAACCGCCCCCGCCCTCGCCGCCCCCGCAGCAGTTGCCGCAGTTCGAGCAGCAGTCGACACCGTCGCAGCAATTGCCGAGGTGTTCCTTCCACCAGGCGGGGCGGCGTTCGCCATTGCACGGGTTGGTGTGGTCGGCGCAGCAGGCGTAGCCGGTGCAGTAGATGCCGAGCACAGCGGGCAGCGCCTCGCCGACGCCAGGGCGGCGGGTCGGCGGGCGATGGCCGGTGTTGTGTCTGCGCGCCTGGCCTGTGGCTGCGGGCGGGCGGCCGATGAGCCGACGGGGCTCGGCGCGACCGGCGTGCGGGCCTTCGACGCGCTCACGCCGCGGCACCGAACAGGCGTGCGCCGATATCGCGCCCACGCCCCGTCCGATACGGCGGACCAGGCTGTGCAGCGGGTCGAGCAGCATCCAGCGGACGGCGGGCTCGGCTGCGATATCCGTCGCCTCGATCGACTCGCGTAGACGCGAATTCGACTGGTGCAGCAGCTCATATGCTTGCGTTAGGTCGGTGCCGGTGGCAGCGAGCGGATTGAACCGGCCGCGGTCACGGTCGGTATCGAAGTCCTCGATGGCGTCGACGAGGTGCGCGATATGGCCGAAATGTCGTCCGGCCTCACGTAGCGGCGCGATATTGCCGGGTCGGTCGGCCAGGACCGCGGAGTGCGCGAAGAATTCGGCGGCGCACACCTGGGTCGGGACGGTCAGTTCGTCGAGGGTGAGGGTATGTGCGCGACGTTCCCGATCAGCCTGCGAATCAAGGGCCGCGACAAGCGGTTCCACATCGAAGCCGATTCGCGCTGCCTGTCGGCGGGCGCCATCGGCCCAGCGACTCGATACCTTCGCCATCGGGCGCCGGATCAGCGCGGACGCGTCACCGTCGTCGACGTGATCACGAATCTTGGCCGAGCCGAGCAGCAGTGATGCCGTGGACGCCAGCAGGATTCCCGCCGAACCGGCGGTCGCCACCTGCGCTCGTCGCATTCCGCGCAATGCGCACGGTCCGGCGGTGACCCGCTCGGCCCGTCCCTCCAGCTGCGCCTCGGTGAGCATGCTCAGCACGATGGCATCGGTATTGGTGGCGCTGCGGGCGAGTTGCCCGTGCCCGTCACGTAGGCCGAGACAGAGCCCACACATATGCGCCTGCCACTGCCCCGGATCCACCCCGTAATCCGCCGCGCGGTGCCCACACGGCTTCAGCAACCCGAACAACTGTCCCCTCCGCAAGTCTTGCCGATATCCCCGGCCCCGTAGAACGCACCGAACTCTCGCACCAACCGCGCTGCGCGGCAACCCCATCCCCCGTTCCCGCAGTACATCCCACGCCCCAGCCATCATGAAGCGCGAGTGGCACCTGGCTGCGGCGTATCGCGAGTGGCTCCGTACCGAGGTGCCACTCACGGTCGAAGGTGGGCTACTCGGCCTTCTTGCGGCCGGCCAGACCGCTCCATGCGAGGTCGTCGAGCAGGTCGACCGCTTCGGAGACTTCGATGCGGCCGGTGGCGACGCGGTCGGCGATGGCCTCGCCCGCGCCGATGACGGCCGCCGCGACGACATCGAAGTTGGTGCCGGGCTCGGCGTGCTTGGCGCTGGATTCGAGCAGTTTGGCGGTCAGCTCGATGACGCGTTCGCGGGCGTTCTCGATCTCGGACGCGAAGGCCTGCTGACCGATGGCTTGCCGGTAGAGCACCTGCCAGGAGTGGCGGTTGTGGTCGACGAAGCCGAGGAAGCCCTCCAGCGCGGTGCGCAGCTGTTCGTGCGGGGAGAGCAGGGGATTTCCGGCAGGTGCGACCGATTCGATGAAGCGAAGGCCCTCACGTTGGATGCAGGCACGGAACAGCTCGTCCTTGGAGCCGTAGTAGAGGTACAGCATCGGCTTGGAGATCTTGGCTTCGGCCGCGATGGCGTCCATGGATGTCTCATGGAAACCCTTACGCGAGAACACCTCGACGGCGGCGTCGAGCATTTGCTGCTCACGAACCGCTCGAGGAAGTCGCTTCGTTCCGCCCGCCATCCGCTCTCCTACTACAGGGTGAGCCTTCTATATTACTCCAAGGTAAGTTCTTGGCGGAACGATTTGCCGAGCAGTCGCCCAGAACGACTCATCCGGCGAAGGCCCGTCAGCCGGAATGCGCATCCGCCGCGAAGCCGTGTGCGCGGGCAGTCTAAGCGGCAGATCGCGGCGGTGGATTCCCAGAGTCGGCGACCTCGGTGGTGCGGTGCTACTCAGCTGTGCAGTAGCCCTCGGCAGTGCAGTAGCCCTCAGCAGTGCAGCGGCGCACCCTTGAACCACGCCATCCGCAGCACCGACGCATCCACCTGCGCGATCGGCAGGCGCCCGCTCCACACTGCCTGCTCGAGGCGGTCGAGCACCTGCGGGACGGCGTCGGTGGTGATCCACAGTGCATTGTCGGCACCGGCGACCAGCGCGGCCTCCACCGCCTCCGCGATCGTCATGCGGTTGGTGATGGCAGCCATGCCGCCGAGATCGTCGGTGAAGATCGGACCGTCGAAGGGTGCGGCTCCGTAACCGGTGCCCTTGCGCAGGAGGTCCATCACCGCGGGACTGATGCTGGCGGGGACGTCCGGCGCGGTCAGTCCGGGCACATCCAGGTGGCCGACCATGACGGCCGCGCCCGAACCGACCAGATCGCGGAACGGCACCAGATCGCGGTTCTGCAATTGGTCCAGCGGCGGCGTGCGTACGGCCCCCAGATGCGAATCACCGGAACCGGCACCGTGCCCGGGGAAGTGCTTCATCACCGTGCCGACACCGACCTCACGCATGGCGCGGATGTAGGCGCCTGCGTATTCGGTGACGACCATGGGATCGTCGGAGAAGGAACGGTCGCCGATGACCGAGTTGTCCGGCTGGCTGCTCACATCCACGTCGGGCGCGAAATTCACCGTCACACCGAGGTCTTTGAGCGCCTGACCCCGCGTGAGGGTGGCGTTGTAGAACTCGTCGGTGGTCATGGTTTGCGCGGTCTCGCGGGCCGAGGGCGCGGGTCCGATCAGGTCGGCGACGCGCGAGACGCGACCGCCCTCCTCGTCGATGGTCACCATCAGCGGCACGTTCGCTGCCGCCTTCACCTGCTCCATCTGGCCGCCGGTCAGCAGCGACTGGTCGGTCCAGCCGCCGATGAAGATGCCGCCGACCTGGTGATCACGCACCACCGCCAGTGCGTCGGCGGTGCCGTTGACACCAACGGTCAGCAGCTGGGCGAGCTTCTGGCGGGGCGTGAACTTCGCCAGATAGTCGGCGGAGCAGTCACGTTCGGGTGTAGTGGTGACGCCAGCGGTCGCACCGGCGGTCGCTTCGGTGGCCACCGGACGGGACGTGGTCGAGTTTCCGGCGTCACCGCCGGAACAACCGGTCGCTATGGCAGCCAGCACCGCGAACAGGACGAGAGGCGTCTTCCGCATGTGTCGACGGTAATCCGCGCGCATGTCTCGACGGTAATCCGTGCGGCTGCCACACAGAAGCCCGCGGCATGGCATCAATGCCCGATGAGGGGCGCGGATACCCGGAGCAAGCGAGTTGCCGGAGTAACCTGAGGACGTAGCCATGAGACCACCGGGAGGTCGTCGTGCCCTGCGATCTGATGCTCATCGCCTACGACGGATCCGAGAACGCCAAACGGGCCATCGAATACGCCGGACGATTCCTCACGGCCGATCGCGCGGTGGTGCTGACCGCATGGGAACCCATGGTGCGCCAGGCCGCCCGCATCTCCGGCCTGTCCGGGGTGATGCAGCCGGAATGGGTGCCCGACGAGGAGATCGAGGACATCGCCTACGTCTCGGCTCGCGAAACCAATCGTGAGGGCGTACGCCTGGCCGAATTGGCCGGACTCAATGCCGAGGCCAGAACCGCCGAATGCACCTCGACGATCTGGAACGCCATCGTCGAATGCGCCGACGACCTCGATGTCGACATCGTCGTCGCGGGCACCCGCGGCGCCACCGGCATCCGCGCGCTATTGCACAGCAGTGTCGCCGATGCCGTCCTCAAACACTGTCACCGGCCCGTACTGCTGGTCCCGCCGGGCAAGTGAGCGTACCTCCGCATTCGCTCCGGCCATGCGCGGTCTGCCGACGGACTGCGTCCGGCAGCGCCCGTTATGCGTACCTCCGCATTCGCTCCGGCCATGCGCGGTCTGCCGACGGACTGCGTCCGGCAGCGCCCATGATGCCGCCCTCCTGGCTCCGGTGAGATCTTCGTCGCCCCGGCGGACGTAGCCCAACAACTCCGCGATTCGCGCGGATACCGTCGAGCTATGGACGGGTTCTTGCTGGCTACGCCGGACGGTGTGATCCGGGCGCACGACACGCGCGCCGCTTTCGACGACGCACAGCAGGCGGTGGCAGCACTGCGCGACGGATCGGCCGCGATGGTGGTGGGGGCGCTGCCCTTCGATCCACGGGAAAAGGCGGCATTGACCGTCCCTGGGCGGGTCGAGCACACGGCCGGGCCCTGGCGGCCTGCCGCGGTACCCGATCTGCCCGAGGTCAGGGTGATCAGCGAGCTGCCGAGCCCCGGCGAGCACGTGGCCCGGGTGGCGAAACTGGTCGAGCAGCTCGGCGATCCACGGCAGCCGTTGCGCAAGGTGGTGGCGGCACGATCGGTACTCGCCGCGTCGGAGGATGCGCTCGACCCGGAAGTGGTGGCCGCGCACCTGCTGATCCGGCATCCGCGAGCCCACGTCTATGCGGTGGATCTGACTCCGGCCGGACGTCCGGGCGAGACACTGGTGGGTGCGACGCCGGAGGTGCTGGTGTCCAGGCACGGCAACACCGTCACGCTGCATCCACTCGCGGGCACACTGCCCCGGCTGGCCGATCCCGACGCCGATGCCGCGCAGGCCCGAGAGTTGCTGGCGAGCACCAAGAATCGCGATGAGCACGCGTTCGTCATCGAGTGGATCGCTGACAAGCTGAACCCGCTGTGCTCGTCACTGTCGATCCCCGAGGATCCGGAACTGGTCCAGACCCAGCAGGTCTGGCACCTGGGCACGCCGATCATCGGCACACTGCGCGACCCGGCGCCGACCGCGCTCGAATTGGCGCTGCTGCTGCATCCGACACCTGCGGTATGCGGTACGCCGACCACGGAGGCGCTCGATGCCATCGTCGAGCTGGAAGGCGACCGCGGGTTTTATGGCGGCGCGGCCGGCTGGTGCGATGCCAACGGTGACGGCGACTGGGTGGTGGCGATCCGATGCGCCGAGGTCGCGGCCGACGGCCTGTCGCTGCGTGCGTTCGCCGGCGGCGGGATCGTCTCGGCTTCGGAGCCGCAGATCGAGCTGGACGAAACCACGGCCAAGCTCCGCACCCTGCTCGACAGCCTGAACTGCGCCCTGCCGCCGCACTGATCACCTGGCGACCGGAACCGAGCGCGGGCCCCACCGAACCCGCCGCCGACCAGGCGGTGTGGTCCTGCCAGGCAGCGTCCGTGCGACCGCCGTCACCGGCGGATCCGAAAATACCTGCTCGCTATTGGAGGCCTGCGCATACGCGGATGGCCGAAGTCCTGCTAGGTTGGCCGGGAATACCTGCCTTCCGCGAAGTATTGGAGTGCCCCGATGAATTTTGCTGTACCTGGTGCCGCTAGTGCGGTCGCCGGCGCCGTCCTGGGTGCGATCGCGGTGTTCATCATCACGGCGGCAGTGCAGCAGAACTCCCGCCCGGACATCGACCGCAGCGGCGACGCCGACTCCTCGCTGCTGAACAACGTCGAATACGGCAGCCGCTGATCCACACCCGGTTCGCCTCGGATCGCTCGCGCCCGGCGTGAGCGATCCACCGACCGTGGTGCACGCCGAACCTGTGCAGCGCTACGGTCCGGAGCCCCGTGAGAACACCGCGATCAACCGGTGCCACGGGCAACTATTCGGCTCGACCGGCTGTCGCGCTTTCGTGACCCCGTCACATCGGCGATTCGCCTGGCGTCCACCTCGCACGAGCCCGGTCCTGCGAATGACGCGGCTATCCTCGCGTGTGCTCGATTCGATGCCCTGAGATGCCGACCGATACCCATGAGATGCCCGATGCCACCCGAACCCCAGTGAGTCGGCCGGATACCGACCGGTCGCCCATGGGTACAGGTGATCCGCGTGCGAATACGGCCGACGCCCCCGCTTCCGAGACCGCCCCACTGGGCACACGCTGGTTCGCGGGCACGGTCGTCGCCGCGTTCCTGCTGACATTCCTCCAAGCTCCCGGCCTCACCGTCGCCGACACCAAATACGACCTGGCCGAGAACCCGCTCGGGTTCCTGGACCGCGCTTCACATATGTGGAGCAGCCAGGCGCCGATGGGGCAGGTGCAAAACCAGGCTTACGGCTATTTCTTCCCGCACGGGACGTTCTTCTCTCTCGGCGACCTGCTCGGACTCCCTGCCTGGGTTACCCAGCGGATCTGGTGGGCGCTGCTGCTGCTCGCGGGATTCTGGGGCATCGTGCGGCTGTGCGAAACGCTCGGGATCGGCAGCCGGGGCTCACGGGGAGTCGCGGCGGTCGCGTTCACACTGTCGCCGCGGGTACTGACCACTCTCGGGTCGATCTCATCGGAAACGCTGCCGATGGTGCTGGCGCCATGGGTGCTGTTGGCTCCCGCCGCACTCGGTACGGCTTACCAGCGACGACGCGGCGGTGCGCGATCACCCGCGGGCAGCGCACTGGCGTTGGCGCTGATGGGCGCGGTGAACGCGGTGGCGACCGTCGCGGCGTTCCTGCCGGCTCTGCTGTGGTGGGCTTCCTACCGGCCGAATCGGCGATGGTGGCGCTTCACCCTTGCGTGGGTTCCGCTGCTGGTGCTCGCGACGTTCTGGTGGGCGGTGCCGCTGCTGCTGCTCGGCCGGGTGAGCCCGCCGTTCTTGGACTTCATCGAATCCTCGGGCGTCACCACCCAGTGGGCCTCGCTCGGTGAAGTGCTGCGCGGCACCGACAGTTGGACGCCGTTCGTCTCACCGGAACGCATCGCGGGCGCCGTGCTGGTCACCCAGCCTGCCGCAGTGCTGGCGACCGGGCTGATCGCAGCAGCGGGTATGGCAGGGCTGGCGATGCGGTCGATGCCGGGACGTGGGCGGCTGACGTTGATCCTGTGCGTCGGGCTGGTCGGTATCAGCGCCGGATACGTCGGCGAACTCGGTGGTCCGTTCGCCGAATCGGTGCGGGTCTTCCTGGATTCGAGCGGTGCACCGCTGCGCAATGTGCACAAGCTCGAGCCGCTCATCCGGATCCCGCTGGTGCTCGGTCTCGCCCATCTCATCGCTCGCGTCCCGCTGCCCGCCTCGGTGCCGATGCCGGTCTGGCGCAGCGCGTTCGCCCATCCCGAACGGGACCGGAAAGTGGCGGTGGCGGCATTGATTCTCACCGCGCTCGCCTTGTCAACCTCATTGGCCTGGACCGGGAAGCTCGCACCGCGCGGCGCCTACGACGAGGTACCCGATTACTGGCGCCAGACCGCGCAGTGGCTGGAGCACAATGCCGCCGACACCCGAGCCCTTGTCGTACCCGGTGCGCCGTTCGGCAGTCAGGTGTGGGGTCTGACTCGCGACGAGCCGCTCCAGGCGCTGGCGCAGACACCGTGGGCGGTACGCGACGCGGTGCCGCTCAATCCGCCGGGCACAATCCGCGCGATGGATTCGGTGCAGCGGCTGATCGCCGACGGACGGCCGTCGGCCGGGCTGGCCGCGACATTGGCCGGTCAAGGAATCGGCGTCGTGGTGTTGCGCAACGACCTCGACCCGGATACCTCGCGCTCGACCCGGCCCATGCTCGCTCATCAGGCGCTCGACAGTTCGCCGGGGCTGCACAAGGTGGCCGAGTTCGGCGATCCGATCGAAGCCGGTGTCATTGCCGACGGGCTGGTCGCCGACGGCGATCTGCGGCCCGCCTATCCGGCGATCGAGATCTACCGGGTCGAGATCCCGACCCCCGGCACCCCCGCCGACCTGCGCAGCGGCACCGGCGCACCCGATTCGCTCGCCGGCGCCTATACCGTCCCGCTGAATACGGTGCCCACCGTGCAGGGCGGGCCCGAGGTGCTGGAGCGCCTGAATCGCGATCCCGGCGCGGGTGCCGACCCTCGTCTACTGGCTGCCGACGCCCAGCGCGCCGGACTGCCGATGGGGCCAGTCATCCTCACCGACACCCCGATGGCGCGGGAAGCCGACTTCGGCAAGGTGGACAACCATAATTCGGCGTTGCGCGCACCGGATGACGCGCGGCGCACCCATAACCTGGTGCCCGACTACCCCGTTCCCGGAGCGGAATTGGTGCGCGGTGAATGGACCGGCGCGACCGTCACCGCGTCCAGCTCGGCCGCCGATGCCACCCAGCTCGGCGGTTCCGCGCCCGGCAGTTCTACCGTGGCCGCCGTCGACGGCGATCCCGCGACCGGGTGGGTCAGCAATGGCGCCGAACGCGCGGTGGGTCAATGGCTTCGGCTCGATCTCGATCAGCCCATCCGTTCCGGGCTGCTGCGCTTGACCACCAGCGCGGCGGCGATCGGCGATCCGGTGAAATGGGTTGAGGTGCGCACAGACAACGGCAGCGTGTCCGCCCGTATCTCCGAACCCGGTGCGCAGGTGTCGATTTCGTTGCCCGCCGGTTCGACCAGCTGGCTGACCGTTACCGCTATCCGCACCAAGGACGGCACGGGTGGCGGACAGTTCGGCATCAGCGAACTCACACTCGACGACTACTCGGTGCGCGACGCCCCGGTGCGCGTCGACATCCAGCATCGGACCGTGCTGCCACCCGCCCCGGAGGGGGCTGCCGTCGCTGGCTGGGACCTCGGGCAGGAATTCCCTGGGCGCAGCGCCTGTTTCGACACTCCGGACCGGGTGCGTTGCGGAAAGGGGCTGGCGCTCGCACCCGAGGAAATGGGCGCCTTCCAGCGGACGTTATCGGTTCCCGAGCCGGTGGCGGTCACGCCCGAACTGACCGTGCGCACCCGACAAGGTCCCGCGCTGGAGGCACTGCTCACCGATCCGAGCCGCCCGATCGCCCGTGGTAAGTCCGATGTGGGTGACCTGCGCGGATCAGCCTTCGCCGCCACCGACGGCGACCCACGCACCAGTTGGACCGCACCCGAGGATTCGGTGCGCAACCTACTCGGCGCCAAACCCACTCTGACCATCGAGCTGCCCGAACCGGCACTCGTCGACGGCCTCGAGATCACGCCGTCACTGGGCGGCCTGCCCGCCGCGCCGACCGCGGTGTCAGTGAACCTCGGCAACGGTCCGCAGGTCCGTGAGCTCGACGAGGACGGAACGACCCGGATCTCTCTGCATCCAACGGTCACCGATCGCATCGAACTCAGCATCCAGAGCTGGGCGCCGGTGCTCGACCGCACCGCCCTCGGTTTCGCCCAGTCCCAGCCGCCCGGACTGGCCGAGGTGTCGGTGCTCGGCCCGGACTATCCGGCGCCCGCCGACCCGAACCGGCTGATCACGGTCGGGTGCGCGGACGGGCCGACGGTGGCGTTGGGCGGGCAGGTTTTCCAGACCTCGATTACCGCGACCGCTGCCGAACTGCGTTCGGGTGCACCGGTTTCCGCGCGCGTCTGCACAAGTCCAACGGCTACCGTCGACCTCTTCCCTGGTCGGGTCGATGTGATCGCGGCCCCGACCGAACTGTTCTTCGTCGACCGGTTGCGCCTGGACAACCCCGCGGTCGACCCGGTGCCTGCCGCACCTGACCAGGCAACCGGCCCGCAGCTTCTGGTTCTCCCGTTGAGCACGAACGTGGGCTGGACCGCCGAGACCGAGGACGGACGGGAACTCGAACCGATCGTCGTCGACGGCTGGAAGCAGGGCTGGCTGCTGCCCGAGGGCACGACAGGGCCGATCACCATCGCGTTCCCGGTCGACCGCTGGTACCGCCTGGCGATTTTCGGCGGCCTGTTGCTGCTGATCCCGCTCGCGGTACTCGCGTTCCCCCGCCGCGGCCGCGCCCTCGCCGACGGCCCCGCACCACGCACCTGGCGCACCCGCTGGCTCCCCGCCGTCGGTCTCACCGCCGCCACCACGATCATCTCCGGCCCGGTCGGCACCGCACTCACCGCAGCCGGTCTCGCACTGATGCGCTTCGTCCACCGGATTCCGCGCACCGCGCTCGTTGTCACCGCGGGCATCGGCACCGTGCTCTCGGCCGCCGCTCTGTCCACCGGGCCGTGGCGCTCATCCAGCGGCTATATGGGCGGTTCGCTGTGGGTGCAGTTGCCCGCGCTCATCGCCGTCATCGCGGTCGGGATCGCGGCACTTCCGGTGCGCAGCGCCGAGGATGACGCCGGCAGCGCCGACGACGAGACCGGCCACGACGACGAGGCCGCGCGCCACGAATAGACCGGCCGTCGCATTGCTATTGCTGCGCGGCCGACTCCGCCTTGCGCGCCGCCGCAAGCTGGTCCCGGCGACGCACGTAGCGGCGCACCGGCTCCTCGATGAGGGCGTAGCTCGCCGCGGAGATAGGCAGGGTGATGGCGATGGTCAGGATGAGCACGAGCAGGAAATCGCCGCTGAACGGGATGATTCCGAACACGGGGAAGACGATCGACAGCACCACGAGGTGCCAGATGAAGATGCCGTAAGACCAGCGGCCGATCGCTTGGCACACCGGCGACTCCAGCCAGCGATGCGGCGCCGCCGCGGAGTCGCGCAGGATCAGCGGCGCGAGCAAGGTGAATCCGATCAGCGCGCCGAGCGCCATCTTGGCGGCGTACTGCCACGGCTCGGCGCGCGTCAGCCCGGCGGGCCCGCCGAAGTTCGTGGCCGAGATCAGGAAGACCACAAGGGCCACACTCCACATCAACCACTGATTGCCCGCGATCCGGCGAAGACGCAATAGCGGCCTGCTATCGAGAGCCAATTCGGCGAGCAGCATGCCCCCGGCGAACCACGGCAAATATCCGGGCAGCCAATTGTCGGCGTGAATGGCATCCGGCGTCGGCACCGGAAGGAAATTCCAGGACAGACTGATCACTCCGAGCGCGAGCACCGCCGGAATCCGCGCGCGCGCCGCCGAACCACGCAACCCCGACAGTGCGAAAGCCAGCAGCGGCAGCACCAGATAGAAAGCCACTTCCACCGACAGACTCCACATCTGGGTCAATCCGTCGGTCAACGTCAGGGGGATGAACACCTGCAGCAGCGCGAGATTCGACAGCCATACCCGGAATCCCGCGGTATCGGCCGCGCTCGGCAGCAGCACGAGCACCACACACACCACCACCCAGTACGCGGGCAGGATGCGTGCGGCACGGTGGCGCAGGTAGCGGCCGACGCCGGGTGCCTTGCCGAGGCCGCGGGCCGCTGCGGCGTGCGGGCGCCACAGCAGGAATCCCGACAGCGCGAAGAACACCGCCACCGCCATATCGAAGCGTTCCAGCAGCCTGCCGAGCACCGGCACCCCGGTCGCCGCCGTCTGGAAGGCGACGTGAGTGAGCAAGACACCGAGTGCCGCCATTCCGCGCATACCTTCGAGCGCGGGCAGGAATGCGCGAGGACGAGCCGGGGCGTCCGTTGCGGTGGGTGCGGTCGCGATCATCGAGTCCAGTCTGCCCTGTGGCTTTCGACATGAGAATCCGACATTTCACTTTTCGCGCTAGACTCGGGCGATTTTAGGTCCGATTCCGGCCTCGACACGGTGTGGTTCACGACCGGGCTGTTAGTGTCGGGGCTCACGAGTGCTGCGGCATGCCCACAGTACCGACGGAGCGACCCGTGTTCTACAACGAGGAGACTTTGCATGGCACAGAGTGCCGGAACCAAAAGGACGGTTGCCTGCCTGCTCGTGGGCCTCGGCGCGCTGCTCATCGTGGCCGCGCTGATGATCCCGACTTATACCTTGAGCAAGATGGCGAAGACTCCCCTCGACCTCGAGATCACCACCGTCGCCACCAATGCCGAGGGCACGGAGAGCCTCGTGCTCGACTCCAAATCGTTGACCGCCCCCGAGGGCTCGGCGAAGGTCGACAAGGATGTGCCGCTGGTCTTCCAGCGGTTCGTCACCGTCGAGGAGCCGTCGGACGCGACCGAGATGACCGTCCAGGCGGGCACGACGCTGCGTCGCACCGACAAGCAGGGCGACACCGGCCTGCTGACCGCCGAGGTCGACCGGGTCACCATCGACCGCAAGTCCGGTGAGCCGGTGGACGAGGACCCGAACGGCTCGATCGCGGCCACCGTGAACAAAGAAGGCGAGAGCGTCGCCGAACCGTTCAAGCGTGAAGGCCTGCAGTACCGCTTCCCGATCGGCACCGAGAAGAAGGACTACCCGTACTTCGACCGGACCGCCCGCGTCACCTCCGATGCCAAGTTCATCGAAGAGACCGAGATCAACGGCACCAAGGTCTACCACTTCCAGCAGGTCGTCCCGCCGGCGAACCTGTGGGAAGCCAGCCAGCAGCCTGCCTACAAGCTCACCCTGCCCGCCGCGAAGTGGGGCGTCGAGGGCGAGGGTGACATCACCATGTACCGCTGGTACACCAACACCCGCGACCTGTTCGTGGAGCCGGAGACCGGCACCGTCGTCGACGGCCAAGAGGCCATCCACATGTACTACGGCGAGACCGGCGACAAGCCCCAGGTCACCGCACTGAAGGCGACCCTGGCCTTCGATGAGCCCACTATCGAGTCGCAGCTGGATGTCGCCAAGGAGAACATCGACAAGCTGTCGCTGTTCGGCCGGATCGTGCCGATCATCCTCGGCGTCCTCGGCGTGATCGCGCTGATCGCGGGCATCGTTCTCGGTGTGCGCGGCGGCGGCGCGGCTGCCACCGCCGGCCGTGGCGGTGTGCCGCCCCGTCGTCCGGCGCCCGCGGCGCCCACCACACCGTCGGCCCCGCGCCGTGGTGACGCGGACGCACCGACCGAGACGATCAAGCTTCCCGAGAAGCCCTGATCGCTCAGCGGTAAGTAGCTGAATCAACTCGGCTCCCCGGCAATCACGCCGGGGAGCCGAGTTGTTTTCGTTGGGGCCCGAGGCGCACTCCGGGACCGGCCGTGCCGGCCGAACCCGCGATCAGGAGTCGGATTCAGCCTGCGCTGGTTGGCGAGCGGCGGTGTAGAGCACCACGACCGCGACGATCGCGGTGGTGGCGGCAGCGACGCTCGCGGCGGTGGCGATGAGCGACGGGATGGTGCGGGCGAAGGCCAGCATCAGCACCAGCTCGATCGCCAGGCCGAGCCAGGTGACGGCGGCGAGGGAGGTGCGGTCGACGGCGATCGCGGACAGCAGCGCGCCCTGGAGCACCGCGAGAACCGCGCCGTGCAAGGCGAACAACCACAGCAGGCCCTGAATCGGCGCGTAGTCCTCCCCGGCGAACAGGGGCGCCAGCGGGGCGGCGACGGCCGCGCCGAGCACTGCGATGACGCCGATCCCGGACAATACCGCCAGCGCCGAACGGATCGCACCCGCCGAGTGTCCGGGCTGGGCCATCCGGGGATACAGCACCATCCCGACGGCTGCGGGCAGCCAGAAGGCGATCTTGGTGGCCATGGTGCCGAGCGCGTAGCGGCTGGCGTCATCCTCGTTCAGGACGATCCGCACCACGATCAGGTCGGCCGACGACAACGCCATCAGCGCCGCCTGCACCTGCGCGGCCCGCAGCACCGCGATCACCCCCGCGAAACCGGCGCTGGTGATCGGGGCGTACAGATCGAGCGAGGCCGCGCCACCGACGGCTGCCTCCACCTCTGGCTCGGCCGCCTCCGGCGCGCGCACCGCCTCCGTCGACGCCCCCGCCACGTATCGCGCGAACACGGCCGCCCCGGCGATACCGAACGCCGCCGCCCACAGCGCGGGCGCGGCACCTGCACCCAGCGCGAGCACCACGATCGCGGGAACCACGCGCGCGACTCCCGCAGCGCCGAGCACGACGGCCAGCCCACGGAACCGCCTATTGCCCTGCAGAACGCCCTGCTCGCCGGCGAGCATCACCAGTGCGGGCGCAGGCATGAGCGCGGCGGCACAGGCGACCGGGCTCACCTCCAGCACCATGGTCACGACCGGAATCAGCGCCACCGCCACCGCGGCGACGATCACCGCGCACCGCCATTGCAGACCACGCAGGGCCGCCACGCTCGCGCCGCGCACGAGTTCTCTGGCGACCACGTTCTGCAGCGCCAGCGCGGGCACCGCACACAGCAGTTGCACCGCGAGCAGGCTGGCGAATTCGCTGTATCCGGCGACGCCGAGCCAACGTCCGGCGAGCAATTGGAGCAGGTATCCGGCCACATTGGCCGTCATCGCGCCCGCCGTCACCAAGCTCAGGTCCGCCATTACGGGAAGGCGACGAACAGCAGGCACGCCCGCCATCGTCGCACCCCGACCGGGAATCGCGCGTGTCCACCCCCGATGGCGCCGCATGTCGTCGCCGCCCGCGCCACCAGAACGTAGGGTGCACAGTCGTGAGTGCGCGCGGTTGGAGTCGGAGCGTCCGGTGGGCGGGGGCCCTCCCTGCCACCTACAGCGCGCTGCTGACGCTCGTCATCACGGCGCCACTGCTCGGCCCCGGCTATCTGCTGCTGCGCGACGCGGTGAGCACGCCACGCTCCTACCTCACCGACGCCGCCCTTGGCTTGGGTGACGCCGCGCCCCGCGCCGTCCCGCAGGACGCGCTGCTCGCGGCCCTGTCCCCCGTGCTCGACGGGGGCGTGCTGGTGAAAGTGATCCTGCTGGTCGCGCTGTGGGCCGCGGGATATGGTGCGGCGGTCCTGTCACGGGAACTGCTGAGGGTTCCAGTCGCCGCACAGCTCGTAGCCGTCACGGTGGCGATCTGGAATCCCTTTGTCGCCGAACGGCTCCTACAGGGCCACTGGAGCCTGCTCACGGGGTACGCGGCCCTGCCGTGGACGGCGCTGGCAGCGCACCGGCTGCGTCAGCGGGACAAGGCGAAGGGCAGGCAGGCGCTGCGTGACTGGGCGGTCCTGGCCGGATGCTTTGCCGCCGCGGGCCTGACACCGACGGGCGCACTGCTGGCGGGCATTGTCGGCCTCACCGTCGCGGGCCGCCGAAACCTACCCGGCGCGCTCGCCCTGCTGGTCGCGGCCTCCGCCCCCTGGCTGGTCGCCACCATCGTCTCCGGCGCGGGCACCGAGACCTCCGACCCCGCCGGGATCGCTGCCTTTGCCGCCCGCGCCGAACCCGGCCTCGCCACCCTCGGCAGCCTCGCCGGCCTCGGCGGCATCTGGAACGCCGAGGCCGTCCCCTGGTCGCGCACCACACTGCTCGCCCTGGTCGCGACCGCGATCCTGCTGGTGCTGGTCGCCCTCGGCGCGCGGACAGTTGCCGGAGATTCAGCTCGCCGAACCGGCCCAAGCGCGGCATCGACTCCCGCCGGCTCTTCCCTTACCGCCGCCGAGAACGGCGTCGCGGTAGATTCGTCCCCAGCATCGGACATCGGCGATGTGCCACGGCCGGACGAGGACCGGGCGACACCGATGCCCGACGCCGCAGGCGTGCGCACCGGACGCAGGCTTCTCGGGCTGGCGCTTGCGGCCGTGATCCTGCCCGCACTCGCTGCGACCGCCTTGGGCATGGACGTTCTCGAATGGCTGGTGGTCGAGGTGCCCGGCGCGGGGTTGTTGCGCGACACCCAGAAGTACGTCGCACTCGCTATGCCCGCATACGCCCTGTGTGCCGCCGCAGGATGTATGGCCGTCGCAGCCCGCTTCGCCGGAGGACCTACCGAAGCCGCCGGAGCTCAGCAGCCTTTCCCTGACGCGAGTGGGAACGACCGGAGCGAGTTCGCCAAGGCCGGCAACCACCGACCGTCCTCGGCCGGTCCGGCGATCGCCGTCGCGGGCGTCTTCATCGCCGCGCTGATCCTCCCCCTCATCGACCTGGCGTGGGGTGTCGGTGGACAGATGCAGGCGGTGCGTTACCCGGCGGCGTGGCAGGCCGCCGCCGAACGGGTCGACGGCCCTGGCGATGTCGCGGTGCTGCCGGGCGGGATGTTCCGCCGGTTCCCGTACAGCGGAAACGCTCCAGTGCTCGATCCGGCACCGCGCATGCTGCCGAACGATGTCCTGCAGACCGGTGAGCTTCCGGTACGTGGACAGCGGGTTTCCGGCGAGGGGGCACGTGCACGACAGGTGGAAAGTGTGCTGTTGGCGGGTGGTTCACCGAGTGAGCTCGCCGCGCTCGGCGTCGGCTGGGTGCTGGTCGAGCACCGCACACCGGGTCCGATGGGCGAATCGAAAAACACTCTGGCGCAACTGGAGCCGGTGGTGACCACACCGGATCTCGCGCTCTATCGCGTTCCCGGTGTCATCACCGAGCGCGCAACCGCGCACCGCGCAGCGGTGATCGGCGCGCATCTGCTCTGGGCAGCACTGTTACTGGCGCCCCTACTCACGATTCGGTCATCTGCCCGGCGCTGAAACGACGGCGGCTCGAGGTCTGCTTCGCACTCAGACCGGCGGGATCAGACCGGAAACCTTGCGTCCCTCCGCCGCCGCCGAGAGCACCTGGTACACGCCGTCAGCTGTCCTCCCCCAGGAGAATTCGCGCGCCCGCGAGCGCGCCTTTTCGCCCATGACGGTGCGGGTCGGGGCGTCATCGAGCAGTTCGGCGACCGATTCGGCCAGCTGATCGACATCATCGACGAGCACGCCCGTCACACCGTCGACGATGGAGTCGGTGAGCCCGCGCGAGGATCGGTAGCCGACGGTCGGCACACCGTGCTGCGCGGCCTCGATCACCGCAAGACCCCACCCTTCCTTGCGTGAGGGCATGACGTGCACCCAGGAGCGGGCGAGGAGTTCGTGTTTGCGGCGTTCGTCGACGTGTCCGTGGAAGGTCACCGCGTCGGCGATACCCAGTTCTCGCGCGACGGATTTCAGGTTGTCGGCCCACCAGCCGTCACCGATGACATCGAGCTGCACACCGGGGATCCGGCCGCGCAGCTGCGCGACGGCCGACAGCGCGTCCTCGATCTGCTTGTGCGGCACCAGGCGTGACAGCACCACCACCCGTGGTTCGTTGGTACGGGTTTCGTTCGCTCCCGTTGGGGCGTCGACTGGAACAGGTTCAGCTCCGTTGCGTACCACCGCAATGCGAGAACCGTCGACGCCGAGCGTCGTCAATTCCTCGGCGGACGGCAGTGAAACGGTGAGGTATTGGTTGTCGCGATGCACGCGTGGCGACAGCCGCGATTCGATCCACCAGCCGATACGGCCCACCAGCCGGCCCGCGACGGGCCACTGTTCGCGATGCCCGTGGTGCACGAGCACCACCGACGGCGCTCGACTGGCGGCCCTGGCGAAGAAGGGGATGCCGTTCTGGGTATCGATCACCGCATCGGGTCGTAGACCGCGCAGCGGCCCGATCCCGAGCCGACCGAACGCGATGGCCGCGAGTGCACGCGGATAGACCGAGTAGCGGCCGCCGGCCCGGCTGATGTGCATACCGTCGACGGTCTCCCGCTTGGCGGCACCGGGGTAGCGGGCGGTGCGCAGGGTGACTGTGACCCCGCGGGCCGCCAGGTGGGCGCCGACCTGCTCGAGGTAGCGTTCGCTGCCCCCACCCTGCGGATGCCCCGTGTCGCGCCAGCAGAGCAAAAGGACTTCGCGCACGGTCGAGCTTCTCCGGTCGTCGGGTCCCCGTCGGGAACGTCGGATATCGACGTACACCCTAGTGGACGGGACTGGACAGTGGTCCGATCGCGGCCCTGACCGGCCGCTGACCCGGCCGCGACCGGGTCGCCGGGCGGTTTGTGCGAGACTCGGCGCCGTGATCGGAGCCGATAGAACGCCGACTGGGTGGTCACCGCAGGTCCGGATGCTACCGGGGCGGCCGACCACGCCGACGGCTGCGCGTGGTTCGGTGCGGCGTCCGCGCTTCGCCCAGCGGGCCACGCTGCGCCGCTCTCTCCGGCTGCTGAGCAGTTTCCGGTTCGAGCAGACCGCTCCCGCGGTGTTCTACGGCGGTATCGCCACCGACAGCGCCGCCATGATCAGCGACTTCTATGCGGATGTGACCGGTCGCGATCTGGCTGGCGCGACGATCATCGATGTGGGTGGTGGGCCGGGCTACTTCGCCGACGAGTTCGCCAGAACCGGCGCGAGGTACATCCCGGTGGAGCCGGATCCGTCGGAGCTGCATGCGGCCGGCTTGACGGTGCCGGGCGCGGTGCGCGGCTCCGGGATGGCGCTGCCGTTCCGGGATGGCGCGGTCGACATCTGTTTTTCGTCGAATGTCGCCGAGCATGTGCCCGATCCGTGGCTGATGGCCGACGAGATGGTGCGCGTGACGAGGCCGGGCGGGGTGATCGTGCTTTCCTACACGGTGTGGCACGGCCCGTTCGGTGGGCATGAGACCGGCCCGTGGCATTACCTGGGTGGTGAGTACGCGGCCCGCCGGTATCGGCGCAAGCATGGCCGCGAGCCCAAGAACAGGTTCGGCCGTTCGTTGTTCGCGGTGCGCGCCGCCGATGGTCTGCGCTGGGCACAGCGGACGCCTGCGGAAGTGTTCGCGGTGTTCCCGCGCTACCACCCGCGCTGGGCGTGGCGGCTGGTGCACATCCCTTGGCTACGTGAGCTACTCGTCAGCAACCTGGTGGTTGTCGCGATCAAACCGGACTGAACTGTCCCACACGGGCGCAGAATCGGCGCTCGCTTTCAGCGAACCCAGAGCGCCTGACGCCAGCCACGGGTGACGTGCCTGGCCTCCTGCCACGGCGACTCCCGCATTGCAAGCCCGACCGTCTCCAGCGTGGTCAGCCCGACCAGATCGGCAAGCGTACCGACCACCGCGACGGCCTCGGCGGCCTGCATTGCGGCAGTTGCTTGCTCAATGGTCAAAGTGCGGCCGGGTAGAAAGGAAACTACCCAACCGCCGCTGCCAACGCTCTTAGCTTGATGCTCGGTCTGGTCGCTTGTCATCAACGACCGGCCGATCACTTGCACCGCCATGAATCGGACTCCCCAATTGCGGTATCGGTTCGATGGATCGAGCGAGCTGATCAGTAGCTACAGCATCCCTTGTCCAGCAACAGAACGCAATAGTGCGTTCTGACGAAAAGCGAACCGACAGGTCGGAATTCACGCAGCTCATGGGGGTGCGCGCCAACCAAACTGAAACCTGTTACAGACAATCGGACGACAAAACTGTAACGTGTTCTCATGGATTACGACAGCCTTTTCATCGGCGGCCGCTGGACCGCGCCCGCCACCACCGAGCGCATCCAGGTCTTCTCCCCGGCCACCGAGGAGCCGGTCGGCAGCGTCCCCGCCGTCGATCGCGCCGATGTCGACGCCGCGGTCACCGCAGCTCGCGCGGCTTTCGACTCCGGCCCGTGGCCGTCGACGCCGCCGGAAGAACGCGCCCAGGTGCTCACCCGCGCCGCGCGCCTGATCGAGGAACGCGGCGCCGACCTGGCCGCAACGCTCACCGCCGAGATGGGCGCACCGCTGATGGCGGCGACCACCCTGAACCAGATCCCGGCCGTCGCGGCCCTCGACTACCACGCGAGCCTGGCGAAATCGTTCCCCTGGAACGAGACCCGCACCGGCATTTTCGGCACCACCCGGGTGTCACGTGAGCCGCGCGGCGTGGTCGCCGCGATCACCGCATGGAACGTGCCGTTGTTCCTGGCCGTCAACAAGTTGGCGCCTGCGCTGCTCGCCGGTTGCACGGTGGTGCTCAAGCCCTCGCCGCTGACGCCGCTGACCACCAACAAGGTCGCCGAGATCTTCGCCGAGGCCGGCCTGCCCGAAGGCGTGCTGTCGGTGCTGCCCGCCGAGGCCGAGGCCTCCGAGTACCTGGTGTCGCATCCGGGCGTCGACAAGCTGACCTTCACCGGTAGCACCGCGGTCGGCCGCCGGATCGGCGCCATCGCGACCGAGCAGCTCAAGACGGTCTCGCTGGAACTCGGCGGTAAGTCCGCGGCAATCCTGCTGCCGGATATGGATATTGCCGCGAGTATCCCGACGCTGGCTTTCTCCGGGTTGATGAACAGCGGCCAGGGTTGTGTCGCGCAGACTCGAATCCTGGCGCCGCGCAGCCACTATGAGGAAATCGTCGAGGCTCTGGCTGCCCACGTGCGCACCATGACCGTCGGCGATCCGACCGATCCGGCCACCCAGCTCGGCCCGCTGATCTCACAGCGTCAGCGTGAACGGGTCGAAGGCTACATCGCCAAGGGCAAGGCCGAGGGTGCTCGGCTGGTGCTCGGCGGCGGCAGGCCGGAGGGTCTGGACAAGGGCTGGTTCATCGAACCGACCATCTTCGCCGATGTCGACAATTCGTCGACGATCGCCAAGGAAGAGATTTTCGGACCGGTACTTTCGGTGA
Source organism: Nocardia cyriacigeorgica (assembly GCF_010868145.1). Lineage (GTDB taxonomy): Bacteria > Actinomycetota > Actinomycetes > Mycobacteriales > Mycobacteriaceae > Nocardia > Nocardia cyriacigeorgica_D. Next base: position 488,786 of record NZ_JAAGUY010000002.1, on the reverse strand, counting down.
TTCCGTACGACACCGAGGACGACGCGGTCGCCATCGCCAACGCCTCCGATTACGGCCTGGCCGGCTCGGTCTGGACCAGCGATGTCGAACACGGCGCCGAGATCGCGGCGCGCGTGCGCACCGGCACGTACGCGATCAACTGGTACGCGTTCGATCCCGGCTCACCGTTCGGCGGCTACAAGAACTCCGGAATCGGCCGCGAGAACGGCCCCGAGGGCGTCGACGCCTACTGTGAGCAGAAATCGGTGCTGATGCCGCTCGGTTGGACCGGCTAGACCCCAGAGCGGTTTCGACAGCCTCCGGGGTGCCTACCACCTCACTCCGGAGGCAACACCACACGCAGGACCGACTGCGCGTCATCACCTGACGCGGGCGTGTCGACGACTTCGACGTACCAGCCCGGCGGCAGAACCGATTGCAGACGCCGGGCTGCCCGGCGCAACGGCGTGCTCGCGTGCGGCACCGCCCCTATCGGTCGCTCGGCTACCTGAGCCCTTGTATACCCATCGGCCATGCTCCACACCCTCTCGCGCGGCGATCGCATCGTCGGCGGCGATTCTCACACGCCCACGAGCAGATCGAGGAAGCAGTTCAGTCGATCAGTTGACTTGCGGCAATCGAACTGTGCTGTCGTGAGCCGGAGAACACGCAAAGCATAAGCCACACAACAGGCTCAACTCGGCATAACGAACAGGTACCCGCATCGCGTCGCACCAAACCCGCAGGCCGACCACAGAAATCGACACCGCCCGCACCGGTGGGGTGCGGGCGGTGTTCGAGATATCGGGTTACCTCACCCCAAGCGCTGCTTCAGGGCCTCGAACTCGTCGCGCACACCGGAGGGCAGCTTGTCGCCGACGAATTCGAACCACTCTTCGATCATCGGGATTTCCTTGCGCCATTCCTCGACGTTCACCGCGAGTGCCTCGTCGACATCGGCCGGATCGACGTCCAGACCCGCCAGGTCGAGGTTGGCCGCCTGCGGCACAGTACCGATCGCGGTGGCCTCGCCCTCGGCCTTACCGTCGATGCGGCCGACGATCCACTCCAGCACACGAGAGTTCTCGCCGAACCCGGGCCACAGGAACCGGCCGTCTTCGCCGCGGCGGAACCAGTTGACGTAGAAGATCTTCGGCAGCTTGGTCGCATCCGCACTCTTGCCGAGCGAGACCCAGTGGTTCATGTAGTCACCGACGTGGTAGCCCATGAACGGCAGCATCGCCATAGGGTCGCGGCGAACGGTGCCGACCTTGCCCTCGGCGGCAGCGGTCTGTTCCGAGGACATGGTGGCGCCCATGAAAACGCCGTGCTGCCAATCGAAGGACTCGGTCACGAGCGGAATGGTGGTCTTGCGGCGGCCGCCGAACAAGATCGCCGAGATCGGCACACCCTGCGGGTCATCCCACTCCGGCGCCAGCGTCGGGCACTGCGACATCGGGGTGCAGTAGCGCGAATTCGGGTGGGCGGCGAGGGTTTCGGTCTCCCGCAGGTTCCAGTCGTTGCCCTTCCAGTCGATCAGGTGATCGGGCTCGCCCTCGAGGCCTTCCCACCAGACGTCGTTGTCGTCGGTCAGCGCGACGTTGGTGTAGACCGTGTTGCCCGCGTCCATGGTGGCCATGGCGTTGGGATTGGAGCTGTGGTTGGTGCCGGGCGCGACGCCGAAGAAACCGAACTCCGGGTTCACCGCGTAGAGGCGGCCGTCCTTGCCGAAACGCATCCAGGCGATGTCGTCGCCGAGGGTCTCCGCACGCCAGCCGGGGATGGTCGGCTGAAGCATCGCGAGGTTGGTCTTACCGCAGGCGCTGGGGAAGGCGGCGGCGACGTAGTAGGCCTTGTTCTCCGGGGAGATCAGCTTGAGGATCAGCATGTGCTCGGCCAGCCAGCCCTCGTCGTGCGCCATCGCCGAGGCGATCCGCAGCGAGTAGCACTTCTTGCCGAGCAGCGCGTTGCCGCCGTAACCGGAGCCGTAGGACCAGATCTCCCGGTCCTCGGGGAAATGGGTGATGTACTTGGTGTCGTTGCACGGCCACGGGACATCGGCCTGGCCCTCGGCCAGCGGTGCGCCGACGCTGTGCAGTGCCTTCACGAACGGGCGATCGGTGCCGAGCTTCTCCAGCGCGGCGGCGCCCATCCTGGTCATCACGCGCATGGAGACCACGACGTACTCCGAGTCGGTGATCTCGACACCGAGCTTGGGGTCCTCGGCACCGAGCGGGCCCATGCAGAACGGCACCACGTACATGGTGCGGCCCTTCATCGAGCCGCGGTACAGCTCGGTCATGGTGGCACGCATCTCGGTGGGGTCGACCCAGTTGTTGGTCGGGCCCGCATCGGCCTCGGACTCGGAACAGATGTAGGTGCGCGATTCGACGCGCGCGACGTCGGAGGGATCGGACAGGGCGAGGAAGGAGTTGGGCTTCTTCTTCTCGTCCAGTCGCTTGAACGTGCCCGCCTCGACCAGCTGGTTCGTCAGACGGTCCCATTCGGCGTCGGAACCGTCGGCCCACACCACCCGATCAGGCTGAGTCAGTTCGGCGACTTCCTGTACCCAGGCGAGCAGTTCGCTGTGTTCGGTCGGCGCTTTGCCGTCGGATCCACGAAGACCAGGAATGGTCGCTGAGGTCATGAAAACTCTCCTGAGATGGGCGGTTCTGCGGTGTTTCGGTCCTGGCCCCATCGGCGCATGACCAGCCCCGAACCACCGAGCGCCACCATTGGCTGGATGGCACCCGCTGCGGCCCGTCGATCGCGCCGACCGGCCGGCCGACGCACAGGGCGAAGCGGACGCCCAGGTTCCTGTCTAGAGGTTAACGCGATATGACGAACCGTACGGAATCGGGTTCCTTATATGTACCCCTCGTCACCGCTGATCATTCGTCCCAGGACTGGCGGACGCCATCCAGTGGTCGACGGTCTCGATGTCACGTTCACAGGCGGCGAGCTGACCCGGTTGTTCGGCGATGTAGCGACGCAGCCGCGCCTCCAGTTCGGCAGCGCGGCGATCGACCTCGACCATCCGTTCGTTGCTCGACCGCACCACCCGCTCCGACAGCTGCGCTTCGGACTCGACCATCGCCGTCCCGACCCGCTGCTCGAGCTGGGCTTTCACGTTCACCAGAGCGTCGGCGACCCATTGCCGCAGATGGTTGCGGTCGGCGAGCTGGCCGCGCGCACGCACCACCCAGGCGGCCACGCCCGCGCCGAGCAGTAGCGTCACCGGCACGCTCGCCACGTCCAGTGCGGGCACCAGGCTGAACGGCGAAACGACCAGCCTGCCGAGGCCGACACCGGCCGACGCGCCGAGCGCGATCACGAGGTGATCTTCGACACCCCGCTGCCGCGGTTCGGGATCCGGACCCACCCGGGGCGGCGGATCGCGGCGCACGGGGCCCGGGTCCGGGCCACCGACGCGGGAGGCGAGTTCGGCCAGCCGATGCTCGATATCGGCGTCGACGGCGTTGGCCAGCTCGGTGACCGCCCGCTGTAGCCGGTCCGGGTAGTCGCCGATATCGGAGCGACCGAGCCGGTCGAGTTCGGCGCGTGCGGCCGTGTGCAGGGCGCGCACCCGCGCACCGACCTCGGTCATCAGGTCCAGCCGCGCCAGATGTAACTGACTGCGCAGGGTGGACATGGCCGCTGCCCGGCCACCGTCGCGTCCGGCCAGCACGGTGGAGCGTTCCTCACGCAGCCGGACCGCGGCGGTACCGGCGCGCAGCGAACCCACCTGCTCGACGATGCGAGCCCTGGTGTCGGTCAGCACTCTGACCCGCACGGCGGCGAGCCGGTCGTCACCGTCCTCGGCGGCGCCGAGGGTGGCCGCGATGAGCTCCGCATGCAGGGCGGCGAGACCGGAGCGGTCGAGCAGGGCGGTATCGCCGGAGGTGCGCGCCGCCACGGCCAAACGTGCGGAGACCGGCACGATATCGATATCGGTGATGCCCTCGCCCGCGAGCAGCGCCAGATCGCGATCGAGCACCGTACGCCAGTCCTGATGGGCGTGGATGCCGTTCATGGCCAGCAGCACCCTGGTGCCACCCGCGCGCAGCCCGCGCACCATATCGAGGATCGCGGCACCGAGGGTGATACCGGCGTCGAGCAGGATCAGCGCCACCGCGGCGGGCGCGCCGCCCGAGGGTGAGGTGGTCTCGACGGCCGTGCGCGCATCGGCGACCGGGTCGGTGAGATCGACATGTGGTTCGAACCGGGCCAGTTCGGTCCTGAGCAGCGTGGTGCCTGCGTCATCGGGGCCGATCAGCACCACACCCGAGGCGCTGCCGACGCCGGCGACGGCTCGCAACAGCGCCATCCCCTGCGGATTCCATCGCTGCACCACCGCCTCCAGCTCCGCGGGCAACGCGGAGACGGGTGCGGCGGCATCGGTACGCGACGGCGGTTCCGGGGGATCAGAGACCTGCACTGCTCATTCGCTCCCATAGCCGTACATAGCCGTTGTGCACTCGCAGCGCGGCACGTCGGGCTGCGGGCGGCATATCGCTGGCGATCAGCGAACGCCAGCGGGCGGCCCGGTTGAGCGCGTCGTCGGCGTCGGCGGGCGCGGGCGAGGGGTAGCCGGCGGCCAGATGGGCGACCGACGGATGGGCGAGGCCCGCGCACAAGCCGGTCCACAGGGCGTCATCGCCGTAGAGGTAGTCCTCGAGCACGTCACGTGCCTGCCCACCGTCGCCGGGCACCGCACGTGCGGCGAGCCGGGTGAGTTCGTCGAGCAGCTCACCACCGCGCTGAGCGGAGACCTGCTCGTAGCGACGATGCAGCAGTTTGTGTAGCGGATCGACCGCGCTGACGGCGTGCAGGATCTGCAACAGGGCCTGTCCGGTGATCTCCGGCTGATGCCGGACAGCGCTCAGCGCACAGCTCACCCCGTACAGATCCCAGCGCTGCAACAGCTGGGTGCGCTCGGCGACGTCCGGCCCAGCGTTCGGCGCGGTGAACAGGTCCGGCGAGAGGGTGAACGCCGGATCGGTGTTGCCCGCATGCCTGCGCAGGGTGTCGAGATCGGCGTCGGTGATCGCGCCTGCCCTTGTCCGCACCGCGAGCGAGGCGACGACGGGAAGCACTAGCCTGCCGAGTTCGCGGCCGTACTGCTCGGCGGCGATGACGGCGTCGGACCACCGGGAGCCCACCGCATCGGCCTTGTTGAGCACGACGATGGTGCGGTCGGGCGCCAGCGAACCGAGGATGCGCTGGTCGGCAGGGCCGGGAGCAGCCGCGAGCACGTAGACGACTATGTCGCCGTCGAGCACCGGATCGGGCAGGCCGGGTTCGTCCACCGGGCCCGTCTCCACCGCCGACATCAGCGCCAGCGCGTGCAGCACGGTGGTGCGTCCGGTGTGCGCACGGCCGGTGACCTGGATGCGCGGCGGCATCCGCCAGCGGTCGATCGCGAGCCCGGCGTGATAGCCGATCTGCGGATCGTTGCCCGGACCCTGGCGCAGGGCCTCGGTCAGTTCGTCGAGTTGATCGCGCTCACGTGTCGGTTCACGTCGGTCGAGCATCGTTGCATCCGGTCCGGCGGCTTTCGGCATCGGTGCGCACCCCCCTGTCGAGTTCTGCGGGCATTCTTTCAGAAGTCGGGCCGCCGGCGAGTGCGGGCCGCCGGACCGCACACCTCATGAGCCGCTGACGTATTTGTTCACCGTGCGCACCGCCCAGTTGGGCGCGTATTTCGCGGCGGTGGCCAGCAGTTTCGCCTGGGTGCCGATCTCGTAGTGCACTCGCGGCAACCTGCCCGGTTTCCTGGTGGCCGACCAGATGCCCTTGGCGACGTCCTCGGCGCTCAGCCGCACGCCGAGCGAGCGGGTGGACTTCGTGTTCACGCCCTCGACCATCGCGGTGGCGACGAACAGCGGCCAGACCGCGATGACTCGGATGTCGTGGTGCGCCCATTCCAGGTCGAGCGCCTCGGTGAGCCCTTTGACCGCCGATTTGCTGGCGCCGTAGCTGGCGAGTTCGGGCTGGCCGTAGATGGCCGAGGCCGAGCAAAGGTTCACCACTTGGGCGCCAGGGGTGTCGCGCAGACAGCGGAACGCGAGGTGCGTGCCGTTGATGACGCCGCCGAGGTTCACATCCACGATGGCCTGATGCTGGGCCAGGTCGAGCGATTCGAACGGGCCCGCGCGCAGCACGCCCGCATTGTTGACCAGGATGTCGAGCCTGCCTGCGTCCCCCCAGAACTCGGCGAGCCGCTCCGCCCATGCTGTGGTGTCCGTCACATCGAGCAGCCCGGTACGCACGCTGCCACCCGCACTGCCGATATCGGCAGCGAGCCTGGTCAACCCGACTTCGTCGATGTCATAGGCGCCGACGTGGTAGCCCTTGGCTGCGAAAAGCAGCGCCGTGGCGCGGCCGATACCGGCTGCCGCCCCCGTGATGAAAACCGTCGGACCACCCATGGGAGGCAGCGTAATGGCGATCACGGCGACGTGCCGTACTATCCGCCTGGGCTGGTCCGGCGAATGCCGGGTAACTTACCCTGACCTGATGGTCGGCACCACAGTCGGTGCGTAGCTTGACTTTTCGATCACGACGAGCGGGCGACACAGCGCGGCGCCGGACCGCGCGGCGGCGAGACGCCGCTGAATGTGCCCGAAGCCCGCGCATCGGGCCTCGACGAGGAGGTTGCGATGACTCGCGACAGGGCGGTCGATGCCGACCGGACGATCGGTGCCGAACCGAGCGATGTGACGATCCTCGACACCGGTGAGGCGAGCACACCCCTGCTGCCGAGCCGTGACCCCTTCCATCGCCCACCGCCGGGATTCGCCGATCAGCCCGCGGGCACCATCCTGCGCAGCCGCAAGATCGAGGTCGCGTTGTTCGGCATCGTGCCGCAACAGGTTTCGGCCTGGCAGCTGCTGTATCGCAGCTGTGACCTGCACGGCGCCCCCGAGGCCGCCGTCACCACGGTGCTGCTGCCCCATGACGCCGACCCATCGGACGCGCGCCCACTACTGGCATTTCAGACGGCTATGGATGCGGTTACCGAAAGGTGTTCACCGTCTTACGCATTGCGCCGCGGCGCCAAGGCGCTCGGTTCGGTGACCCAGATGGAATGGCTGCTCGTGGCCAATGCGCTGCGACGCGGCTGGGCGGTGAGCATCGCCGACCACGAGGGCCCGAACGGCAACTTCGGCGCACCGCGCGAACCCGGCTACCGCGCCCTCGACGGCGTGCGCGCCGCCCTCGCCTTCGCCCCGCTCGGCCTGCACGCGGACACCCCCGTGGTCGCGTGGGGCTACTCCGGTGGCGGTATGGCCAGCTCATGGCTGGTGGAAATGGCTCCGACCTACGCGCCCGAGCTCGACTTGGTCGGCGCGGTACTCGGCGCACCGGTCGGCGATCCAGGCGAGGTGTTCGTCCGGCTCAACGGCAGCCACTACGCGGGCCTGCCGACCATCGTCATCGCCGCGCTGTCGCGGCTGTACCCGGCACTCGGCGCGTTGGTCCGTGACGAACTCACCACCGAAGGTAAGCAGCTGCTCGACCGGGCAGCACGCTGGCCAACGGTGGCCGCGGTGCTCGGCCTCGCGGGTAAGCGACTCGACGACTACCTGGACCGTCCGCTGACCGAGGTGCTGGCCCGGCCGGAGTTCCAGACCATGCTCGACGATCTGCGACTGGGCAACGCGACACCGGCCTGCCCATTGCTGGTCATCCAGCCGGTGCACGACCAGATCATCCACATCGACGGCGTCGACGGACAGGTGCAGCGGTATCGCAGCGGCGGCGCCGCGGTCAGTTATCTGCGCGATCGGCTCAGCGAGCACCTCACGCTGATGCCGCTGGCGGCCCCGATCAGCCTGAACTGGCTCGCCGACCGCGTCGCGGGCCGTCCGATCGCCGACGACGGCGACACCACCGTCTGGTCGGTGACCGCCTCGGTCGCTGGCGTGCGCGGACTGGTGGAGATGGCGACGACCGCGGTCAAGGTCGCACTCGGCCGTCCACTGCGCGCACCGCAACCCGCGGTGCGCGAGATCGAGCAGGTAAAGGCCGCCTGAGCCGGTCAAGCGTGGTTTACCGGCCGCCCGGCCGGGTAACCACGCGGTCGCCTGCGCTGGAGAACATCCGATGCTGGACAATGGACGTGTGAACGACGCCGTGAACCATTCAGACGAGTCCGTTCCGGTCCCACCGTCCACAGCTTCGGCTCCGGCTGATGCCGGTCGGCGGTCGAAGACCGGGTCCCGCCTGTATCCCCGGGTGACCAGCTTTCGGTCGCGGCGCGGCGCGCTGACCCCCAACCAGCAGAAATCCTGGGATCGCACCTGGCCGCTGATCGGACGCGAGGTGGCCGACGAATCGCTGGACGCCGATGCCTGGTTCGGCCGCACGGCGCCGCTGGTCATCGAGATCGGCTGTGGCACCGGTACCGCGACCGCGGCGATGGCGAAGGCCGAACCACATCTGAACCTGATCGGCATCGAGGTCTATCAGCCGGGCCTCGCCCAGCTCGTGCAGGCGGTCGAGCGGGAGCAGATCCAGAACATCCGGCTGCTGCGCGGCGACGCCGTCGACGTGCTGGAAAACATGATTGCCGAACAGTCGCTGACCGGTGTGCGGGTGTTCTTCCCCGATCCGTGGCCCAAGGCACGCCACCACAAACGCAGACTGCTGCAACCCGCGACACTCGCGCTCATCGCGAACCGGCTGAAGCCGGGCGGTGTGCTGCACGTCGCTACCGACCACGCCGGTTACGCCGAACACATCGCCGAGGTCGGCGCCGCCGAACCACTGCTGACCGGCCTGAACGAGACCACCGGCGGGGTCAGCGCCAACCACCGCGATAGCGCGCCGATCGGTTTCGAACGGCCGGTCACCAAGTTCGAGGGCAAGGCCCATCGCGCCGGAAGCGCCATCACCGAGTTCATATGGGGGAGGATCGAATGATGAGCGTCAGTGAGATGGCACCGGCCGACGAGGTTGCCGGCGAGGTGCGCGGAGCCGACAATTCGGATGTCCGCCGGGTGCTGTTGGTGTGGGACGCCCCCAATCTCGATATGGGGCTCGGCGCCATCCTCGGTGGCAGGCCGACCGCCGCCTACCGTCCCCGCTTCGACGCTCTCGGCCGCTGGTTGCTCTCGCGCACCGCGGAGCTATCGGTCGGCGCCGGGCAGCGCGTCGAACCCGAGGCCACGGTGTTCACCAATATCGCGCCGGGCACCGCCGATGTGGTGCGGCCGTGGGTGGAGGCGCTGCGCAACGTCGGCTACGCCGTCTTCGCAAAACCCAAGATCGACGAAGATTCCGATGTCGACGCCGATATGCTCGCCCACATCGCGATGCGCCGTCGCGGCGCCGGGCTGGCAGGCATCATGGTCGCCTCCGCCGATGGGCAGGCCTTCCGGGAGCCGCTCGAGCAGATCGCGGCCGACGGCGTCCCCGTGCAGATCCTCGGCTTCCGCGAGCACGCGAGCTGGGCGGTCACATCCGATACCCTCGAGTTCGTCGATCTCGAGGACATTCCCGGCGTGTTCCGCGAACCGCTGCCACGGGTTAGCCTCGACTCGCTGCCCGACGAGGGTGCCTGGCTGCAGCCGTTCCGGCCGCTGTCGGCGCTGCTCACCTCTCGCCCCGCACAAGGAGTCGCTTAGTGTTCACCCGCTGGGGCGATCTGGTCTACCGACTACGTTTCGCCGTCATCGGCGTCGTCGTGGCAGCTTTGCTGGCTCTTGGCGGCTACGGTCTCGGACTCGGCGACCATTTGAGCAACAGCGGATGGGACGACCCCACCTCGGAATCGGCCGACGCGGCGCGCATCTCCGACTCGGCCTACGGCCGCGATCACACCAGCGACGTGATCGTGCTGTACACCGCGCCCGAGGGCAAAACCATCCAGGACCCCGAGTTCAGCAGCAAGATCATCGACAGCCTTAACCGGCTGCCGCGTGAGCATCCCGAGCAGATCGCCAAGGTCAACGGCGCCTACTGGGCCACCGAAACCGGTCCGGCACAGCCGAGTCTGTTCGGATCCAGAGACGGCAAACACACCTTCGCCTCGATCGCCATCGTCGGCGATAACGACACCGATATGGTGCGCAACTTCCGTGCCGTCAAGGACGTCTTCTATATCGAAGGCGTCGATGTGCAGGTCGCGGGTCTGCAAGCGGTCGCGGGCACACTCAACGACACGATCGCCAGCGACTCCAAACGTATGGAGGTCCTGGCCATTCCGGCCGTGGCCATCCTGCTGTTCTTCATCTTCGGCGGTGTGGTCGCCGCGGGGCTTCCGCTGATCGTCGGCGGTCTGACGGTGATCGGTGCCAACGGCATCGTCATGGCGTTGACCAACTTCACCGACGTCAACTCATTCGTCTCCAACGTCGTTTCGATGATCGGTCTCGGTCTGGCGATCGACTACGGCCTATTCATAGTCAGCCGTTTCCGTGAGGAATTGGCAGAGGGCTACGACACACCAGCGGCGGTCAGGCGGACGGTGATGACCGCGGGTCGCACCGTGGTGTTCTCCGCCACCATGATCATCGCCAGTCTCGGCGGCATGCTGCTGTTCCCGCAGGGCTTCCTGAAATCGGTCGCCTACGGCACCATCGCGACGGTCTCGCTTGCCGCACTGGCCTCGATCACCCTGCTGCCCGCCATGCTCGGCATTCTCGGGCCGCGGGTCGACAGGTTCGGGCTCAAATGGTTCCGCAAGACCAAGACCGCCGAGGAAGTCGAGAACGGTTTCTGGGGCCGCTCGACCCGCTGGGTGATGAAGCATCCGCTCAAGATCGCCATCCCGATCACCATCTTGTTGCTGCTGCTGATCATCCCGGTGAAGAACCTGCAGTTCGGCGGGATCAACGAGCGGTACCTGCCGCCGGACAACCCCACCCGGATGGCGCAGCAGAACTTCGACGAGATCTTCCCGCTGCGTAAATCCGATCCGGTGCAGCTGATCATGATCTCCGAGAACAGCAATTCGGTCGGCACAGTCTGGAAACAGGCCAGCGAAGCACCGGGGCTGGCGGGCAAGTTCGAGGTGCCGTCGCGGTCCACGGAGCAGACCGACGTCTACCGGACGACCGCGACGCTGACCGATTCCGAGGACTATCGGCCAACCATCGAATACCTGCGGGCGATGGAAGTTCCCGACGACGTCACCCTGCTCGTCGGCGGGCAACCGGCGTTCACCATGGACAGTATCGATGCGCTGATCGATCGCATGCCGCTGATGATCGCGCTGGTGCTGTTCGTCACGACCTTGCTGATGTTCCTGACATTCGGTTCGCTCGTACTGCCCATCAAGGCGGCATTGATGAGCGCGCTCGGACTCGGCTCGACCCTCGGCATCCTGACCTGGATATTCGTCGACGGTCACGGTGCCGAACTGCTGAACTTCACCCCGCAGCCGATCATGTCGCCAGTGCTGGTGTTGATCATCGCCGTTGTCTACGGGTTGTCCACCGACTACGAAGTCTTCCTGCTCTCCCGCATGGTGGAGGCGCGCGCACAGGGCGCCTCCACCACCGAGGCGATCCGGGTCGGCACCGCGAACACCGGCCGCATCATCACCGCGGCGGCCTTGATTTTGCTGGTGGTCACCGGCGCGTTCGCGTTCTCCGATCTGGTGATGATGCAGTACATCGCCTACGGCATGATCGCGGCGCTGTTCATCGACGCCACCATCCTGCGCATGCTGTTGGTGCCTGCGACGATGAAGCTGCTCGGCGACGATTGCTGGTGGGCACCTGCCTGGATGAAGCGCATCCAGGAGAAGATCGGGCTCGGCGAACCCATCCTCGACGATGAGCGGCCCAGTGGCGGCGAGGTCGTCGACCTGGTGAAGACCACGCCCATCACCGACCCGGTGACCATGCAGATGCCCGCGATGCCGGAGAGCCAGCAGCGTAAGACGCCGCGGCGCCCGCGCACCGTGGAGGAGATCGAGGCCGAGGCGCCAACCCAACGGCTCGATGCCCTTCCGCCGGAAGCGAAGCCGGCCCCGGGATCCTCGTCCACCCAGCACATTCCGATGCCAGTGCCACCGGATCCGACTCGGCCGAGGGCCGCTCAGGCGACGCCGCCGGAGCCGGAACCAGGTGCCGGCGAGTCCGCCGGATCGACACTGCGATTCGCGCCGGCCGAGCCACCTCGCGGTGCCGACCGTGTCCTACCGCCGGCAAGCACCGAAGGTGTCGGCGCGGCGCCCGCTGATCCCGGATCCCGGGATCGCACACCGCAGTACGACGCCGGTTCGGCGCCGGGGCGCGCCGCCGATTCGAGCTCGCACGCACCGTCGTTCGGCTCACCTTTCGGTCCCGCCGACCCGACACGCCCGCATCCGCACCCGCAGCCCCCGTCGTTCGGCGCGGGCTCGGAGCATGACGATGCCGCGGTGACATCGGGTCGGCCCCCGTTCGGCGCCGAGTCGGCCGAGCCGGTGTTCGAGCCCTTCGGTGAGACCGAATCACCCATCCGGCACTCCCATCCCGCCCCTCCGGCGGCGCCTGCCCCGGAACAGCATTCGGCCCCACGCCCGCTGCTGCCGCGCGTGTCCACTTCCGGATCAGCACCGGCGCCGACCCCGGCTCCCGATGAGGCTCCGACCACCGAAGCGCCCGCCCAGCCGGAACTGGCCGAAACATCGCCGGAACCCGCAGCCGAGTCCGGCGACGACAGCCGAAGCAGTATCGAGAACTGGATGGCCGAACTCCGCTCCTCCCGCCGCCGCACCCCGCCGCCCGACGAGGGCCGCCATCACTCCGGCGACGGGCGCACCGTCAGCGTGAACGAACTGCTGCGACGGCGCGAGAGCGAGTAGGTCAGCAGCAGGGGCGCAGCGAGGAGGAGCACGCCTGGGGCGGCGATGGCACGGCGCGGGCTGGTCGTGGTTGCGAACACCCCACGTTGCGGTCATCGCCGCGATAGTGGCGGTGCTCGTGTTCGACCAGGCGGCGAGAACCCTTGCGAGTACCCCTGATTCGGCATTGCGCAGCCGATAGGTGGCGAAGACCGGGTTGAACAGACCCATTGTCAGGATCAAGCCGAACTCGGTGAGCGGGGCCGGTCGAACAACCGATCGCCGTCGCCGACGACGTCCGGTTGTACGTCAAGGACCCGCATCCCGCTGTGGATCAACCCATGGGCAAGCGACTGGAGGTAGCTCTCAGGACGTCGGTGGGTTGTCGCTTCCCACATCGGCGAACGCTCGCGCATAGCGGGTGCCCGCCAGCAGCAGCAGGACGCCGACGATGAGGAAGGCGGCGACGCGGACAAGGCCGTCGAGCGTGGCCAAGTCGAACAGGAACAGTTTCGCCAGGGCAGCGGCGGTGACGAGCAGACCTGAGCCGAGAACAAGTTTGGCTACGGCGGGCGAGGCGGCCAGTTTGCGCAGGCCGTAGAGCAGTGCGGCGGTGGCCGCGACCATCCAGGCGATGGTGGCCGCGCTGTGGCCGATGAGGAAGCCGTCGGGGGCGCCGGTGGCCACCCCGATGGACACCGTCGCGGCGGTCACCGCGTACAGGCCGGCCAGACTCCCGGTGATCCAGAGCACCGCATCGGCGACGTCACCGGCAATTCCGGGCAGCCTGCGGACGGCCCAGACCCCTACCAGCACCACGGCGAGGGCGAGCAGTGCTGCCAGCAGCGTCGAGATGTCGAGCCGCGCTTCGGCGAATCGTTGCACAGCAAGGGTTTCCGGCGAGGCGCTATCGAGGAACACCAGTGCGCCGAGCACCGCGAATGTCACGCCGATTCCCGCGGATACCAGATTGCGGACCTGCCCGGCGACGGCGAGGAAGCCGACCGCGATCAGGAACAGCGCGATCGGCAGCGTCTGCACGCTGGTCGCGCCGATGCAGGCTTCGAGCAGTGCGAACGATCCGGCAATGGCGGCCGCAATCGCGGTGTGCGCCGGAATGAACTGGCGCAGACGCTGATTCGGCAGAATCACGGTCACCGCGAGCGCGAGCAGTACCACGGCGAAGAGAGCTGCGACCAGCACGGAAGTGCGCCGCTCGAACATCACCGGTGCGGCGAGCAGCGGGGTGGCCGCCATAGCCAGCGTGAAGGTGGCGGTGATGTCCCCCTGACGTCTACGCACGGCGAGTACCGTGCCGACCAGCCCGACCGCCGCGATCGCGACAGCCGCCGTGAGCAGCCAGTTCAGCCGAGCCCGCGCCGGGTCCTCAAAGGTGGCGACGGCGATCGCCGCCAGCGTGGCAAGCACCGCGGGCGCCGTCCGGATGACATGCAGAATCGGCCAGTTACGCGCCAATTGCACCGGCACACAGGCGGCTTGCAACACGATGAGGAAGCCCAGCAGCGCCAACTCCACAGTGACCACCGGCGACAAGACCGCCGCTCCGGCCACGACCAGAACCGCGAGCGTCTGCGAGTTCCACCGCATCGCCAGCCACACCCCACCGGCCGCGACCGCCGACGCCACCGCGAGCCCGGCGACCGGCGGCAACCATTCGTACACAGTGGTCACGCCGACCACATTCAGGTAGCCGCCCGCAATGCCGGTGGCCGCCAACGCGATTCCACCGACCTGCCCGCCGCTGCGTCCATATACCCGAACGCCTGCGGCCACCAGTGCGGCCGAGAACACCACACCCGTAGCGACCCGCGGCACCGGCCCGAAGAACCCGGCCTGCGCGGCGAGCACCAGCAGCATGACCACGCCGATCAACGTCACCCCGACACCGGCCACCGCCAGCATCCGGCTGATCACCCCGTCCTGCTGCCACCACGGCGTCCGCTTCGGAACCTGCGGCGGACGCCACGCGGCGCCGACCGGCGCGCCCCAGCCGTGGGTACCGGGCGGGACTCCGTAGGGCGTCCCGGCACCCCGCGGTGCCCATGCACCTTGGTGGCCGAACTGTCCGGCAGGTGGCGGATAGGCCCCGTCCTCGGTTCGGCCGCCCCCCTCCGCGGCGACCTGAACCCGCAACAGCTCCAGGTCGCGCCCCATTGCCCACATCTGATCGCCGAGCGCTTCGAACTCCCCCGACAACCGCGAGATCAGCACCGGATCAATAGCTGTACTCATGCTCCCAATGCTCGTTCGCCAGGCATCGGCGAACATGAGTAGAAACCCCTGATGGCGCCCGAATATCTACCCGAATCCGCAGGGTGCGGGCGTTTCAGAACCCCATGAGCTTGCGCCAGTTCGACATGAACGGGTGTTTGGCGGTCACCGAGCCGAAGCGGGTGCGACCGTGGACGACGAGGTGGAGGCGGCCGATGGGTGGTCCGGTGCGGACCTTGTTGTTGGTGCTGGAACCGACGAGTTCGATGCCGTTGAGGTCGACGGTGGCTTCGCTGGGCACGATCAGGGTGAGCGAGCTGGCGTAATCGTCGACGTGCAGTTCCACGACCTGGGTGGACATGATGGCCTCGGTGAAATCCAGGGTCACGGTGGAGAGCACGTTGTTGGCGTGCAGTACCGGTGCCACCTGCCAGGGCCCGGTCCTGCTCAGCGTCGAGAGCCTGCCGCGGATCACGCTGGACGGATGCTGCGGCACCGGAGCGGCGGCCGGCGTGGCCGGTTCCGAGAGCGAGCGTGGTGCGTTCACGAAGTCGGTCGAAGGAGCGGCCGGCTGTCCGACCAGGCGGACCCCGGGCAGGTCGATGAGCACGGAGTTCAGTTCGCCGCGGGTCTTGGCGGCCAGCGCGGTGTCCATTCGCTCGGTGAACTCGCCGAGCGACAGCATGCCCAGGCCGACGGCGCGTTGCAGCAGCTCACCGACATGCTCCCGTTCGGCATCGGAGACCCGCAGGTCACGATCGCCCACCGGACCGCCGGAGCCGATGCCTGAAGAAACCGAGTCGGGGCCGCCCATGCGTCCGAGGTTACCGAGGAATCGCCGGTTCCGGCATCGGGGCGATCCCCGATTCCACCCGCGCGGCATCCTCCCGAAGTAGGACATGCGCCATCGCGGCATCCCAGTCCCGCCGCTGAACTCGCGGCGCCGCCTGGTGAAGCCGACAGGCCCGGCGACTTATTCGAGCCCCTGTTCGATCGCGTATCTGGTCAGCTCGACTCGATTGGCCAGCTGCAACTTCCGTAAGGTCGCCTGCACATGGTTCTCCACAGTGCGATGCGACAGCCCAAGCCGTGACGCGATCTGCTTGGCCGACAACCCCTTCGCCACCATCCGCAGCACCTCGGTTTCGCGGTCGGTGAGCGCGGGCCGCGGTGGTGTCGCCGGATCCGCGGGAGCGGTGGCGATACGCCGGTATTCGCCGAGCACCAGCCCCGCGAGGCCCGGCGTGAAAACCGCCTGACCGGCCGCGGTGGCACGAACGGCGTCGAGCAGTTCCGCTGACGACGCGCTTTTGACCAGGTATCCGGTGGCGCCCGCTTTGATCGCGTCCAGCACATCGCCGCGTTCGGCCGACGCCGACAGCACCAGCACCCTGCTGGCCGGCGACACCCGAAGCACCTCGGCGGTGGCCTGCGCACCGTTGCCGTCGGGCAGCTGCATATCCATCAGCACCACATCGGGCCGCACCGCCGCCGCGCGCCTGGTGGCCGCGCCAACCCCGTCGGCGGTGGCGGCAACCTGGAATCCGGACTCGGTCAGATCGCGCGAGACGCCGTCGCGCCACATCGGGTGGTCGTCCACCACCATCACGGTGATCGCGTCCGCGCTCATCCGATACCTCCCTCGTCCGGGTGCTCACCCACGTGGCACCCGGATTTCCCATTCGGTGCCGAAGCCGACACCGCCGGTTTCCTCGGTCAACAGTTCCGCAGTGCCGCCAAGCGTCGCGATCCGGCCGACGATGGACCGCGACACCCCCATCCGCCCTTCGCGTTCGGCCTCGGCCAGCCGGCCGGGCGCGATCCCGACACCGTCGTCGCGCACGCTGATGATCAGTTCGTCACCGGTGTCTTCCAGCAGCACATAGGCTTTCGCGTCCGGCCCGGCGTGAAGTCCGACATTCGACAGCGCGGTGGCGACGGCCGCCGCGATCTCGTTTGCCGCCAAGCGTCCGACCGGCACCGGATCGCCCGGTGTCGCCACGTTGACGGTCGGTGTGGCGTGTTCGGTCAGCAACGGCCGCAGATCGACTTCGGCCCCGCCCTCGTCGACGCGCGCGCCCTGTTCGGAGATCAGCACGCGCAGCGCCACCTCCTGCTCACCTGCCCGCCGCGCCAATTCTTCGGTGGGCCCACCGATTTCGGTACCGCGACGCTTGATATAGCTGAGCACCTGCAATACGCCGTCGTGCACCTGACGGGCCAGCCGTTCGCGTTCCTCGGTCGCTGCCGTCAACCGCACCGCCCGTTCCAGCTGACGTTGCGCAGCGCGGGCGGTATTCGCGGCGAGACCGAGCGCAAGCCCCACCGACACCAGAACCGGTGCGGTCGCGTCGGTCCATACGTCCTGCCCCCATTGATCCCGGACGGTGATGCTGGTCGCGGCGATCAGCACACCGGACAGGACACCGAACAACGGTCCGCGCAGAATCGCCGCGGAGATCACCGCATTGGTCGCCCACAGCGTCGTCGGCAGGGTCTGGTGGCCGTGGTACCAGTCGTAATCGGCGACCAACCGGGTCGAGGCCATCAGCGCGATCACCACCACATGGTCGCCGAGCACAACCCAGCCGCGCAGCCGGATGGCGTCGGGGAAATGCCACTGCGACAACATGATCGCCGATACGCCCGACCACACCGCCATCATGGCGATCAGCACCCAGCTCAGCCGCTGATTCTGGTAGTACGGCACCGAGGCGATCTGCTGCCCCACCGCGTACAGCAGCGTCACCAGCCGGAACGCCTGCGCAGCCCGCCACAGCGGGGCGGTCGCGGTGTCGGCGGCGCTCAGCTCAATCGTGCGGGGTCGCATCATCGGCTGTCACGGCATCATCGGTCGGCTTGTCCGGCCCCGTCGCCTCCGGTTCCGCCGTTGGCTCGCCTTGCTTGTCCGGGCCCGCCTTCCCCGATCCGAGCTTGCGCTGCGCCTCGGCCAGCATGGCCGACATATCGAACCGGCCGGGTTCGGGTTCATCCGGTTCGGCCGAGTACAACCTGCCGCGCTCGTCGTCGTCGGTGCGCAGTTCCTCGAACAACTCCTCCGGATCGTCGGTCAGCAACGACCGGATCGCGGTATTCATCACCGCGACGAATGGCACGGCGAGCAGACCACCCGCGATTCCGCCGAGCACCACACCCGCGGTGATCGCGAGCACCACCGCCAGCGGGTGGATGCTCACCGCCCGGCCCAGCAGTAGCGGCTGCAGCACGTGGCCTTCCAGCTGCATCACCGCAATGATGATGCCGAGCACGATCAGCGCGGTGACCAGGCCTTTGGTGACCAGTGCGATGAACACCGCGACGAAGCCGGCCAGAAATGCACCGATGATCGGGATGAATGCGCCGACGAATACCAGTGATGCCAGCGGCAGGGCCAGTGGAACGCCGAGGATCGCCAGCCCGGCACCGATGCCGATCGCGTCGACCGCGGCCACCGCCACCGTCGCGCGCACGAACCCGACCAGCGACCCGAAGCCGAGCTCACCAGCGGTACGCACTCGCTGCCGATGTGCCGTCGGCACGATCCTGGTGACGAAATGCCAGATCTGATCGCCGCCGTAGAGGAAGAAGATGAGGATGAACAGAGTGAGAAAGGTGCCGGTGAGGATGTGCCCGATCACCGTCGCGGTGGTCAGCGCCCCGCTGGTCAGCTCGTCTTGATTGGACTGGATGGTCTTGACCGCGGTGTCGCCCGCACTGCGGATCTGGTCCTCGCTGAGATGGATCGGTCCGTTGATCAGCCAGTTCTGCACCTCTTTGATGCTGTTGGTGAACTGATCGGTCAGCTGCGGCACGCCCTCGACGAACTGCTCGACGACAAAGGTGAGGATCCCGGCCACCAGCCCAAGCGAACCGACGAGCACGACGAACACGCCCATCCATCGCGCTATCCCCAGTCGCTGCATCCAATCCACCAGTGGGGCCAGCAGCGCGGCCGCCAACAGGGCGATGGCCAGCGGAATCACCACCGTCGCCAGGCGCTGCACCACCATGGCGAGCACGGCGATCAGCGCGAAGATGACGAGTAGTCGCCACGACCACTCCGCTGTCACCCTGACGATCGGATGTACCGCATCGGCTGCCGCCGACGCTCTCCCCTCCCGCTGTGCCGCCGACTTCGGCGTCGACCCCGCGGAACCTGACTTCGGCTCGGTCACCTTGCCGAGCTTATCGGCGCAGCCCCACCGCGCAGAGGATAGATGTTCGAAACGCTAGATTGGTGATCGTGTCAGCGCCCTTGGAAGCGGTCAAACAGACCATGCATACGCGCTGGCCGCTGTACTTGGCGTCGATGCTGCTTGCCAACGCGTTCGGCGCTGTGCTGGTGTGGGCGTTCATCCAGTACGGGCTGCCGGTGCCCGAAGGCGAGCTCGGCGGCCCGCGCCGGGTCGGCCTGCTGATCCCGGCACTGGTCTTCGCCATCGGCGGCCTGCTGAGCGTGGTGGCCTCGGCGTTGATGCTGCGGCCGGTGATGCGCTGGCAGGTCCGTGGTGGACCGCCGAGCAGACAAGAACAGATGGCCGCACTGCATGCGCCGCTTCGGCAGTCGATTCTGCATCTCGCGTTGTGGATCGTCGGCGGCGCGGTGCTGGCCTCGTTGATCATCGTCGACACACCCGAACTTGCCGGCGCGGTGATCGTCACCGAATGTATGGCCGCGACCATTGTGTTCGGCTTCACCTACATGCTCGGCGAACGCATCCTGCGCCCGGTCGCCGCCGAAGCGCTCACCGCGGGCACGTTCGATCAGACCCTGACCCCCGGCGTCGGCACCAGAATGGCCATGACCTGGGGAATGGGCACCTTCGCCCCGACCATCGCGATCGTGCTGCTGTGCGTCACCCAGATCTCCTCCGACATCAAATTCTCGGCGCAGTCACTTGCGGTGTCGATCCTGCTGCTGTGCGGTGTCGTGATCATGCAGGCGCTGGCGTTGTCCATGCTCACCGCCTCGAGCATCTCCGATCCGGTGCGTCAGCTGAGCCAGGCGATCAACCGGGTCCAGGCCGGCGCCCGTGATGTGCAGGTCGAGGTGTTCGACGGCAGTGAGATCGGTCTACTGCAGGTCGGCTTCAACCGCATGATGGAGGAGGCCGCCAAGCGTCAGCAGCTGCAGGAGCTGTTCGGCCAGCATGTCGGCGCCGAGGTGGCACAGCGCGCACTCGATTACGGCACCGAACTCGGTGGTGAGACGCGATTCGTCGCGGTGCTGTTCGTGGATATGGTCGGCTCCACCGCCACCGCCGCCGAGCGCCCGCCCACCGAGGTGGTGAGCCTGCTCAACGAGTTCTTCCGGGTCGTGGTCGACGTCATCGATCGACACCACGGATTCGTCAACAAGTTCGTCGGCGATGCCGCGCTGGCGATTTTCGGCGCGCCGCTGGATCGTCCGGACGCGCCGGGCGCCGCCCTCGCCGCGGCAAGGGAACTACGTGAGGCGCTGCGCGAAGTGCACGGCCTCGATATCGGTATCGGTGTTTCGGCTGGTCTGGCCGTCGCGGGAAATATCGGTGCGGCCAATCGTTTCGAATACACGGTCATCGGAGATCCGGTCAACGAGGCGTCCCGACTGACCGAGCTGGCCAAAGACCAGCCCGGTCGGGTGCTCGCCTCGGGCTCCGCGCTGTATTTCGCCGATGAAAGTGAGCAAGAGTTTTGGGTGAGCGGCGACGAGGTACAGCTGCGCGGACGCCGCAGAAAAACCAGATTGGCCTGGCCGAAGAACGGCGCCGAGGCGACCGACGGTGCAGACGAAGAACAGGTGCGTTCGTTAGGCTGACCGCGTGACGGCCAACGGTGCTCCAGCAGGCGATTCTGCCTCGCCTGCGGCTACCGCTGCGTCGATTCGGCGAAGATTCCGGTGGCTGAAATGGGTCGCTGGTGTGGCGTTGCTCGCATTACTGATCGGCGAAGCCATCTATCTGTGGCCGCGTTTGCACGAATCGTGGCGCACACTCACCGAAATCCATTGGGGCTGGGTCGCGCTGTGCATCGTATTCCAGGCGATGTCGATGAGCGGATTCGGGCGGGTGCAGAAACAGCTGCTCAATGCCGGTGGTGTCGAGGTCAGCCAGCGGAAATCCGTCGCCGTCGTCTACGGCGCGACCGCGATGTCGGTGACGCTGCCTGCCGGGCAGGTCTTCTCCACCGCCTTCACCTATCGGCAGACCAGGCGGTGGGGTGCGAGCCCGGTGGTGGCGTCCTGGCAGCTGGTGTTTTCCGGTGTGGTCGCCGCGGCGGGCCTGGCGCTGCTCGGTGTCGGCGGTGCGCTGCTGGTCGGCAACCGGGTGGGCCCGGTCAAGCTGATCGTTACGGTGCTGGCCATCGTCGCGCTGGTGTGGGCGGGCAATTACATCTCCAGCAATCCCGGTGCGCTCGAATTGGTACTGCGCAAATCGTTGGCGCTGGTGAACCGGGTACGCAAGCAGCCTGCCGACCACAGCATGGCCAAGGTCACCGAGATGCTGGCCCAGTTGGAGTCGGTCGATCTCGGCAAACGCGATGGCGCGTGGGTCGCCGGGTGGGCGCTGGTACACCGGTTCGCCGATGTCGCATGCCTCGGCGCCGCCTGTTATGCGGTCGGTGGAGATCCCAAGTGGGCGGGTCTGTTGATCGCTTTCGCCGCAGGTAAAGCCGTCGGCTCCATTCCGTTCGCGCCCGGCGGCATCGTCTACGTCGACGCGACCTTGATCTATGGCCTCACCGCCGCCGCGGGTCTGCCCGCCGCCCAGGCCGTCGCCGCCGCATTCGTCTACCGGTTGGTGAGTTTCATTCTGGTGGCGATCATCGGCTGGATCGTTTTCGCGTTCCTTTTCCGCACCAAACAGGCCGATGACGCGGAATACGAAAAGGAATTCGAACAGCGCCGCACCGTGTAGCCGTGGTGTCGCGGGGACCTTGTTGAAACAAACACTAAGCTGACCCGGGTGAGGATTTTCCTGCCGTTGGTGATCGATGCCCTGCTGGTGGTCCTGTTCTGTGCGATCGGACGGCAAAGTCACGATGAGGCGGTGCTCGCCGGATTGTTGCGGACGGTATGGCCGTTCGCGATCGGACTCGCGGTCGGCTGGGTGGTGGCGCTGGCCGCGGCAAGCCGGATGTACGGCGAGAGCTCCCGCTTCGACGGCAGTTCGCTCTGGCCCACCGGAGTCCTGGTCTGGCTCGGCACCTTCGGCGGCGGCATGCTGCTGCGTTCGATCAGCGGTCAGGGCACCGCGTTCAGCTTCATGCTGGTCGCGGGCGGTGTGCTCGCGTTCTTCCTGCTGGGCTGGCGCGCGGCGTGGACCGCGATCAACTGATCCCCGATCAGGGCTCGGGTGTGGTGAACGAGCGGAACATCCGGGCCGCCATGCGCACTGCCGCATCGCCGCCGTCCATAGCGTCGATGTGGACGGCGAAGGCCAGATCTCCCATCGTGGCGATCAACCAGCCGTCCTCACCCGCTTCGGCGACGAAGGCGGTGACCCCGCCGTACATCCGAAGCTCGTCCATCCGGGGATCGTTCATGCCGTCGCGCATCATGGTGCGCAGCCGATCGGTGACCGGCGCCGCCAGCGGATCCAGCTGAGCATCCGTTTCGCTGGGCCGCCCACGCTCGATCATGGGCGGCGGCACCGAGCCGCGCGCGATTGTCGCGGCAGCGATCGCCATCCCGAAGGGGCTGGCCAGGACCGCGTCCGCCCCGGCACCCTGCCGGACTTGCTCGGCGCTGCGCCCCGAGATCGCCAGCCGTCCGGTGACCTCGTCCAGACCCGGTACCCGGAAATCGACGCCGACGCCGAGCTTGGTCGCGGCCTCTGCGGCCTCCTGCACCGTGATATCCCCCGGCGCCTTGCCTTTTTCGACGGCCGCGATATTGCGGAACAGCTCGATGTTCGCGCCGACCGGGTACAGCCCGGTGAACGCTACCGGCCCGTGCTCGCTGGCATAACCGTTCTGGGCAACCGCGACCACCGCGCCGGTGGAGGGCTGTATCGCCACCAGCGATGCGGGGCTCGCGACGCTGACCACAGCATCCAAGGCGGCGCGCTGCAATTTCTGATCCATGGTCGCGGCGATATCCGGCCCGGCAGGGCCCTGTTCACCAGCCAGCTGGGTGATGAATCGGCCGTCCTTCTCGAACAACTGGACGCCCCACCCGGAGTGCGCCTGCTGGCTGTCCTCCCATACCTCGACCAGTCCGTCCAGCATCGGAGAACGCACCCGCCGGTCGACGGAGATGACCCGCGGCTGCTTTTCCATCACCACACCGGGGATGGGCGCCATACGAGGCTCGAGGATGTTGAAGTCGCCGTCGCGCAGGCTGACCGCGATGATCGGCTTACCCTGCGAGGATGCAAGCTGCTGCATCAGATACGGTCCGGTGATCAGCGAGGCGACCGGTTCGATCACGGCGGCCAGGGCGTTCGTCGAGGCAACCGGATCGGGCATCAGGGCGGGATCCAGTTTGATCACGTTGATCGTCTGCTCGGCCATCAGCGGTTCGCCGACGATGTCCACCACGCGCGGTGGCGGCTCAGGTGTGGTGCGCACCAGCTTGACGTCACGGTTGTGGCTCAACTGCGGCATGACGATCGCGGGATCCCAGGAGATCCGCCAGCCGATGGCGAGCTTGCGCACCGAACCTTCGATGCTGTAGCTCCAGTCCTTGCCCTCGCCGAAGTTCCAGTCGACGTCCATGCTGAACAGACCCGACGCGGGGTCGAGTTCGATGAATTGGGTCTTCTCGTAGTCGACTTCGCCCGATTCCAGGCCT
Organism: Nocardia cyriacigeorgica; assembly: GCF_010868145.1. GTDB lineage: Bacteria > Actinomycetota > Actinomycetes > Mycobacteriales > Mycobacteriaceae > Nocardia > Nocardia cyriacigeorgica_D. The sequence goes on along the minus strand of NZ_JAAGUY010000002.1, from coordinate 465,021 downwards.
TCGAACATTTGCTTCAGGGTTGCCGAGGCCGCAGTGGGGTACGACGTCAGCTCCGCGGCGGCCGCGTAGTCATGGTCGTCGAGCATCTCGGTAAAGCGCTCGACCACAGCCTCGGCTTCGTTCGGCTGCTCACCTAAACCACACGATCCCATCGCGAATACCAGAACCGCCACCCCCGTGAGGGCCAGTGCGCCCCGGAAGCGAAAGCGGCGGGATCCCCACACATCCATGTCGCCCACTCTTCACTCTTGTCACTCCAGTAACAAGACCACCGTACCTGATCAATCCCTGTATGCGGCGCCCCCGGACCCGGGAACGCAACCCGTGCACAACGATCCCAATTGTGCCCGATCGCTCCCGTCTTCGAGGCCGTTCACCAACGTCGTCCGGCGGTCCGAAGACAACCGGCGCCGCTACCGTACCGGCAGACGTCACGCCGTGTGCACATACCACCGAACTCGGCGTTTCTCCAGAGATACCCGCGGCGGCCCGCCGCCAATCGCGGAGGTCGACGCCGACGGATCGGTAAGGTTGCCGGCATGCCCGAAACCGCTGCGCCGAACCTGCCGATCCTGGTGCTGAACGGACCGAACCTGAACATGCTCGGTGTCCGCCAGCCGGAGATCTACGGTTCGGAGACGCTCGACGACGTGGTGGAACTGTGCACTCGCACCGCCACCGGGCTCGGCCGCGAGGTGCAGGCCTTCCAGTCGAACTCCGAGGGCGCCCTGATCGACCGGATCCATCAGGCTCGCGGGGCGGTCTCGGGAATCGTGATCAATCCCGGTGGGCTCACCCATACCTCGGTCACGCTGCGCGACGCGCTGGTGATTCCGGAGGTTCCGATCGTCGAGGTGCACGTCAGCAATGTGCATGCCCGCGAGGAGTTCCGGCACCACTCCTTCATCTCCCCCATCGCGACGGCGGTCATCGCGGGTATGGGCGTCTTCGGCTACGCCGCCGCCATCGAATTCCTGATCCGCCGCTGATCAGGCGAGACGGAACACCGGGAAGCCCGGCGCGACCGCGGCCAGCTCCGCATCGGTGGAGTCCTTGGTGATGCCGTCGAAGAACCGGCCAACCTCCCAACCCCAGCGCTTCAGGTAGAGGCGGAGCAGCGGCACCTTGTCGGCGTCGTCGACCTCGCTCGCGGTGAAGGCCTCCACCTTCCGCCCGAGCCGCAGTTCACCACCACCGGCCACCCGCAGATTCCGCACCCACTGGGTATGTCCGCGCGGTGCGACCAGGTAGCGCGCCCCGTCGGCGTCCATCACGTTGACCATCGTCATCCGCCACTCGCCACTCTTGCGTCCACGCACGGCGAGCAGTCGCGAGCCCATCACGCTGATCCCCAGCTTGGGCAGCAGATTCGCGATCCGGTTCATGGTCGCCTCACCCCGGCCAGGGCCGATGTATCGGTTGGTCGCGTTGTTGCCGGTCATTTCCGCCTCCTTGTGAGCATCGCTCTCTGTTGAGATCAACAGTCGCACACTGCGGCATCAACGTCAAGAGCGGTGCTCTCTTTTTGTTCTCAATACTGGTGTGTCGCCCGAGGGCCCTTCTGCCATAACTGGTGGACGATGTGCGGGTGGAGGCGGCCGATCTGAACGATTTGTTCCTTGTGCTCGATCTGAGCGGAGTACTCGCGAACGCGATATTGGGCGGAGTGCTCGCTCGCGCGGAGCGGTTCGACCCGATCGGCTTCGTGACCCTGGCGATCCTGTCCGGGCTCGGCGGCGGCCTCATCCGCGACACGCTGCTGCAGCGCGGAACTCCGATCGCGCTGACCAACTACGCCTACCTCATGATCGCGTTGATCGGCGCGCTGATCGCCTTCGTGCTGCTGATCGAAGGCAAGCTCTGGGACCGCACGTTCCTCTTCGTCGACGCCGCAGCCCTCGGCTGCTGGGCCGCCACCGGCGCACAGAAAACGCTCGCAGTGGGATTGGGCTGGCTGCCCGCCGTGCTTCTCGGCACCATCACCGCCGTCGGAGGCGGCATGGTCCGCGATATCGTGCTCCGCCGAACCCCTCGAATCTTCGGCGGAAACACTCTCTACGCGACGGCCGCGCTCGCGGCGAGCATTGTGATGGTCGCGATCAGCAGCGCGGGCCACCCCACTATCGGCATGATCTGTGCGACCGGCCTCGGCGCCGGACTGTGCCTCATCGCGCATTGGCGCGGATGGACGCTTCCGGAAAGCCTGCCCCGGCGAGTCGAAGGATGACCGCCGGGGCCGTGAGCTGGCGATTCGAACCTACTGCTACGCGGCCGGTGAGGTAGTGACAGTCGACGCGGGAGCTGACGAGGATGTCGGCGCGGGCGTGGTCTCTGCCGGCGGGGTCGTCGTGGTCGGGGCGGGACGAATCGGGTCCGGGCACTTGCCGTCCCGCATACCGATCTTGTTGATCTCGTCGGCCGACCGCGGATCACCTGTGTAGTCGATCTCGCCCGCGCAATTCGTTGGCGCACCACATTGGCCGGGGCCGCAGTTGTCGGTGCCGCCCGGCGGCGTCTCTCCGCATTGGCCAGGTCCGCAATGATCGTGCCCGCAGAACCCTGGCTCACACGGGGGGAAATGCTCCGTCGGATGCGCGTTTTCCGGGTCCGCGTGGGGGCCCGACCCGTCCGGTTGCGAGCCCGCGGGCTGCCCGGAACCGCCGCCATCACCCTGTCCGCCGGTAGACCCACTGTCTCCGGACTGCCCACCGCTCTGCGACCCGCCCGGAGGCTCCTTCGCTGCACCGGACTTGGTAGGAGCAGCTGTCTTCGTCGCGGTGACCGAAGCCTTCGTCACCGTGCTCGAACCCGGCACATCAGAGTCCGAGCCTCCCGACGAACACGCGCCGAGCACCAACGCCAGCGCTAGCACGCCGAGCGCCACTCCTATCACCACACGCAACCGACTACCGGCCCGCATCATTCGCACCCGTTCTCTTCCTACTGCTACTGAACCGTCACGGGTAAAGGGACCTGCGTCGGATCGACCGAACCACGAACCGCCCAACCCGCACCGGTGCGCGACGGGGGTCATGATCTGTCAACAATCAGAATCATCCACTGCGGTCGACCGCCCGAGGCTCCCCAGATCTGGCGATACTGGAGCAGGCCGACGTGACCGATGGGGTCGATTTCCCAGCCGACCGGCCACATCGTGGCGCCGGTCACGAGCGAGTTCCGCTCCGCATGGAATCGACGGCGGCGAGAATGCCCTTCTTGTCGTAGCTGCTGGTGGGCAGGGTGGCACCGTGGGCGTGGCGGATGATGCCGTCCCGGTCGACAAGGATTGTGCCCGACTGCTGCATCGAGCCGAAGACGGTGCGGGTCAGGCCGATCGACTCGTGCGGGGTCCGATCCGAGCCGACCAGAACAGAAAAGGGGATGCCGCGCTTGGTTTTCCAAGCCAGGGCGCGATCGCGGTCCTCGGGCACCGCGATATGGACACGGATGCCCTCGGCGGCGAACTCGTTTCGGCGCGCGACGAGGTCACGAACGTGGCTGTTGCAGATCGGGCAGGACGTCGACCGCATGAAGTACATGAGTGCGCTGTGCGTGCCGAGGTGGTCGGAGAGGCGCCATACCTGCCCGGCGGTGTCTTCGAGTTCCACTGCTGGTGCGGGGGATCCGGATGTGAGCATGGGGGACTTCCTTCGATTCGGGGGACGATTTCACGCATCGCGGCATGCGAAGGTCGATCACTGGTGCGAGCGACGGCTCGCGGGTCGGTCGTGCGTTCGACGCCGAGAGGGCCGCTGCCGCGCGGGCGATAACGGACTACAGATTCGAGCTCAGGTCGTCTCGGATCGCGGTACGGGCGCGGTGCAGCTGTGACTTCATTGCCGCGGTGCTCAGGCCGAGCGCTTCGGCAGTCTCGCGTCCGGGGTAGCCGAGCACATCGCGCATGATCAGGACCCTGCGCTGGAGGTCGGGTAGTGATGTGATCGCCCGGGTCAGCTGATCGGTGTCGAGGCGGCGCAGGACTTCGTCCTCAGCCGAGACGACCGTATCGGCTCCGGCAAGCTCAACCAGCGGGTTGCGGTCGAGCACGCGGCGGGCGCGGCGTAGGCATTCGTTGCGCACGATGCGGAACATCCACGAGGCGATCGCTGCCGCGGTACGCAGCGTCCCGATCTTGCGATACAGGGTGATCAAAGCCTCTTGCGCAGCGTCTTCGGCGTCGGCGGAGGAGGCGCACAACTGGTGCGCGAATCGCCGCACATGCGGATGGGCGCCGGAGACGATCGCGGAGATCGCCTCCCGGTCACCGTTCTGGGCCGCTACCACGAGCTGCTCGCCAGCCCATCCGCGTTCCACCCCATCCACCTCCTCGAGGATCGCGCGCGGTGGATGGTGATGGCGCGACCACATAGGCATGGCTCGCGGCCGCTGTCTCGGTTCGACTGTCACAACCATAAGAGCATTCGAGACCGAGAAAGGATTCGAACGAGTGGAAATCCGTCCCTGAGAATTGCCGCCTACCGGCTGCTATTCGGCGGGTTCGGGCATTACATCCCCGGTTTCCAGCAGAGTCTTGAGACTCGAGAGGATGGCTGGCCAACCGCCCTGGATGCCTTCGAGGATGCGGCTGCCGGGTTCGAAGCCGTCGTGCACGACGGTCAGCTTCACGATGTCGCCCTGAGGTTCGAGCTCGAAGGTGACCTTGGATCGCGGTTCAGCGGACCACTCGGCGAGCTCGGCGGTGTCCATGCCGAATTCGGCGGCGAATTCCGGACCGATGGTGTGCCAGGTGTAGGAGAGCCGGCGCGGAGGATCGGACTCGAGTACCACTTGTTCCGGGTCTTTGCCGACCCAATTGCGTTGCTTCCACACCATTTCCGAGCCGGTCTGCCAGTCGGTATCGAAGGTGGCACCCCAGTACCGGCTGGTGAAAGCGGGGTCGGTGAGGGCCTGCCAGAGCTTCTCCGGCGTGGTCTTGATGTAGGTGGTGTAGACGAATTCGGTGTCGCTCATCGGACTGGCCTCCAATGCGGTTTTCAGGTCGGCGAGGGTGTTCACCCGCGCGCGGTGATAGCGGTTGATCCAGCGGTCGGCGATGGCGTTGATGGGTTCGGCGTTGAGGTAGTGCAGTTTTTCCCGGCCGCTACGTCGGGTGATCACCAGATCGGCGGCCTCGAGGACGGCCAGATGCTTGCTGACCGATTGGCGGGCCATATCCAGTCCCGCACACAGTTCCCGCAGGCTCTGACCATTGCGAGCCTGGAGGCTGTCGAGCAGTCGTCTGCGGCTGGGGTCGGACAGCGCTTTGAATACCTCGTCCATCGCCATTCTCTCTCATATGCAGCCATTTGGGTGCATAAATGCAGAATAGGCAGCTGATTGGCTGCATGTCAACCATAGGCAACAAAGCATTGTCACTGCGAAATGTAGTAGGTATGCTACAAATCATCACCAACCCACGACAGGGAGGGATACCATGACAGTGGGTGATGGCGTAGTGCTCAACGTCGAGAAACTGCGCATGCGCTACGGCACCGAGGACGTCCTCAACGACGTCACGTTCCAGGCGCGACACGGCGAAGTTCTGGTCATGCTCGGACCCAACGGCGCGGGCAAGACCACAACCATCGAAATCCTGGAGGGTTTCCGCGCACCATCGGCCGGGCGGGTCGAAGTACTCGGCGTCGATCCGGTGCACGGTGACGAGGCCTGGCGCTCGCGCATCGGAGTGGTCCTGCAATCGTGGCGTGACCACAGCAAATGGCGGGTGCGGGAATTGCTGGCCTACCTCGGCTCTTTCTACGGCCCCTACAGCACCGACGCCACGAGGCGGCCGTGGGACGCCGACGAACTCATCGCATTGGTCGGCCTCACCGAACACGCCGGCGCCAAGGTCTCGACCCTGTCCGGCGGGCAACGCCGCAGGCTGGACGTGGCGATCGGCGTCGTCGGCAAGCCCGAGGTGCTGTTCCTGGACGAGCCGACCGCCGGTTTCGACCCGGAGGCCCGCCGCGAATTCCACGACCTGGTACACCGCCTGGCCGACGAACAGCAGACCACCATCCTGCTCACAACGCATGATCTGGACGAGGCGGAAAAGCTCGCCGACCGCATCCTGATCCTGGCCGGTGGCCGGATCATCGCCGACGGTTCAGCTGACGAATTGGCGCGCCGGGTATCGGTGGACGCCGAGGTTCGCTGGACCAGGGACGGCCAGCGGTTCGTGCACACCACCGCCGAATCGACCAAGTTCGTCTACGAGCTGTTCCAGCAGTTCGGAGCGGAGGTCGGCGAACTGGAGGTGCGCCGCGGTTCGCTCGAGGAAACATATGTGGCCCTGGTCCGCCACTTCGAGTCCGGGTCGGAACAGGCGGAGATCCACGCCATCGAGGAGGTTGTGCGATGAACCCAACCATGGTCGCGATTCGGGCGGGATTCACCCGGACCCGGATCGAGTTGCGGATGCAGTTCACCAATACCGAGGATCTCGCCGGTGTTCTCCTCACCCCGATCCTGCTGCTGATCGCGTTGTTCTTCATGCGCAACGGCACGTTCCAGGAAACCGGTTTGAAGCTCGGCGCCCTGGCATTGCCCGGCATACTCGGGATGATCATCGGGTTCAACGGGTTGTACAGCATCGCCCAGTACCTGGTCCTTGATCGCGAGGACGGCACCCTGCTCCGGGCCAAGGCCACGCCCAACGGCATGATCGGCTACCTGATCGGCAAGATCGGTGCCAGCGCCGGAGCGGTGCTCGCCCAGGTGGTTATCCTGCTGGGCGTGGGCATGGTGATCGTGGGGGGTGTGTCGCTCGACAGCGTCGGGTCCTGGCTGACGTTGGTATGGGTGCTTGCGCTCGGCCTGCTCGCCGTGCTGTCGATCGGTGCGATCGTCGGTTCGGTCTTCGACGATCCCCGTGGACTGTTCTTCTTCACCATGCCGCTGATGGGGCTGGTCGCCATCTCGGGCATTTTCTATCCGATCACCGGCCTGCCCGGCTGGTTGCAGACCGTCGGGCAGGTGTTTCCGATGTACTGGATCGGACTCGGTATGCGCTCGGCGCTACTGCCGGCGGACGCGGAAGCGGTCGAGCTCGGCCAATCCTGGCGACATCTGGAAACTGCTGCGGTACTGGGAATCTGGGCAGCTGCCGGACTGCTGATCGCCCCGATCGTGATGCGCAGGATGGCCCGGCGTGAATCGGGAGCCGCGATGGCCGAGCGACGCGAGAAGGCGTTGCAGCGTGCCTACTGAGGTCATTTACAACCGGATCGCGATGTTGCGGGCCGAGCGCGGCATCTCCCGGCGCGAGCTCGCGGAAGCACTCGGCGTGCACTACCAGACCATCGGATATCTGGAGCGCGGCGAGTACAGCCCGAGCCTGCATCTGGCCTTGCGGATCGCGGAGTATTTCGAGGTGACGGTGGAGGTGATCTTCTCCACCGCCCCCTTCCCGCGACTCGGATCGTCCTCGGAGACGGCCTGATTCACACCGTGTGCCCGCGAAACAGCCGGAACGTCGGAATCGGCGTTCCGGCTTCCACGCTTTCGGCGATCGCCCGCCGCCAGTAGGCGGACACCGTTTCCGCCAGGGTGGTGTCCACACCGGCCGCCGCACCGGTTTCCACGACATGGCGCGCGCCGGCATCCATCATCCGCAGATGCGCCAGATCGCCCCAATCTCCGGCTTCAGCCCTGCCCGACCAGGCGGCATACAGTTCCGCGACCGACCCAAGCGAACGCTGCGCATACGGCAGGAACCGGGAGATCTCCGAGCCCGAGCGTTCGATGATCGCCATCGCTTGCTCGTAGCCGAGCAGCAGGGGCGTGAACAGCGCGAACATCGCCTGGTAGTACAGCTGAGCGAGGCCGTCGTCGGAACCCAGATACTCGGGCACGCCCAAGGGCCGCAACAGGTCCCGATGCTTGTCGAAGACCTCCTCCGGCCCGCTGTAGAAGACGTAAGCGGTCGGGCCTGCCAGTTCCGCCGGTTGCGCCATGACACCGCCGGCGAGGAATCGACCGCAGCGCGAGCGGACCCACGCTGCTGCGCGCCGGGTGTTCTCGGGTGAGTCCGACGACAAGTTGACCACGACCTTGCCGTTCAACTGATCAGCCACCGGGGTGAGTACGTCGTACATCGCCTCGTAGTGGGTCAGGCTGAGCACGATCACCTCGCTGGCCGCGAGAGCATCGGCGACGCTGTCCGCGCGTATCGCGCCGAGATCGACCATGGCGTCGGTTTTGGCTGCGGTGCGGTTCCAGACCGTCACCGCGACACCGTCATCCAGGTAGGCGCGAGCTATCGCCTGACCCATCGGCCCGAGTCCGATCACCGTCACCGAACGAGTGGCGCTGTGTCGAGACACGATGTGCATGCCTATCTTTCGATGCTCGAGCGGGCGTCAGCCCTGTTCATTGCGCAAGAGCTGGAACATGGACACCGGGGTACCGGCCTCCTCGCTCGCAACGATGGCCTTGCGCCACAACGATTGCGCGGTGTGCGACAGCACCGCATCGACGCCGACCTCCTCGCTGGCGTCGATGATGTGCTGGGCGCCCGCGTCCATCATCTTCAGGGCCGCCAGATCACCCCAGCCGCCGGCCTTCGCCTCCTTCGCGTATTCCTCCATGAAGAACGGGTAGGCGCCGGCCGAGCGAATGGCGTATGGCAGGAACTGCTCGATATCGTGGCCGGAACGCTCGACCACAGCCAGAGCCTGGTGGTAGGCCAGGATCCACGGGTGGAAGGTGACGAGCAGCGCCTGGTAGAAGACCTGCGCGAGACCGTCATCGGTGCCGAGGTACTCCTGCGGGCTCAGGGGGCGCAGGAGTTCGGCGTGCGCGTCGAACACCTCGCGCGGCCCACTGTAGAAGACGTACGAGGCCGGGTGCTCGATATTGTCGCCCGCCGACATGAATCCGCCGGAGAAGAACTCGGCGCCGTGCGATCGCACCCAGGCACCGCCCGCGCGCGCCTTCTCCGGTGAATCCGACGACAGATTCGCGATGACCTTGCCCGCGAGATGGTCGGTGGCCTGGCCGAGCACGTCGTACATGGCGTCGTAGTGGGTCAGGCTCACCACGATCACCTCGTTGGCATCGAGCGCCTCGGCGACGGTGGTCGCACGCTTGGCGCCGAGTTCCACCATGGCGTCGACCTTGGCGCTGCTGCGGTTCCACACCGTCACCTCGGTGCCCGCCTTCAAGAATGCCCGCACCATCGACTGACCCATCGGGCCGAGGCCGATGACCGAGACCGAGGCGGTGCTGCCCTGCTGCTGAGACATGTGCTGATCCTTCGAAAGTCGATACGATTGTTTGCCGGCGTCGGTGTCGATGTTTCATCTACGCAGGTAGAAGTCACAAGAACGCACGTGCGGGTACGGTTGCTAACGTCGAGGTCCGTATCGAGGTCAGGAGGATCCAGTGACGACCGACAGTGGTATGGATCACAACATTTGCGGGATGAGCGTGGCGATCGATGTCGTCGGCGGTAAATGGCGATTGCACCTGATGTGGGTGCTCAGCGATGGGCCCCGCCGCTTCAGCGAGATCCGCCGCCTGCTCGAGGGCGTCAGCGAGAAGGTGCTCACCGAGAACCTGCGCCACCTCGAAACCTCCGGCGTCGTGCGCCGCGAGGTGTTCCCGGAGATCCCGCCCCGCGTCGAATACTCGCTCACCCCATTGGGCGCCGAACTCGCGGAAGCGCTCCGCCCATTGGAAGAGTGGGGCGATCGGCATCGCGGCGTGCTGTTCACGAACCTGTCGGCGGCGAGTTAGGGCATCCGAGAACAGGCGATCACGGTCGGGAAGGGCTCGACCACGATCGCCCGGGGGAGCGGATGACCCTCGGTCAGCGCGATCTGGTTCTGCCCCGGATCGCCGCGCGGCCCGACAACCCTTGACTAGCCCCGGCTCCGACCGTCGAGTTGTTCGACGGCGATCCTGGCTCCGAGCTGTTCGAGCAGCGCCGCGGCTTCGGCGATCGAGCGTTCGGGATCGGGTTGCAGTTCGGCGAGGGTGTGGCCGACGGCGAATCCCGCGGTGGCGATCTGAGCGACGGTGAGTTCGGAGCGTCCCGCGACGGCCACGACGGGAATGCCAGCGGCGCGCGCGGCGGCCGCGACGCCCATCGGCGCTTTGCCGTGCAGGGTCTGCTCGTCCAGGCAGCCCTCACCAGTGACGACCAGTGTGGCTGATTCGAGCACAGCGGTGAAGTCGAGGAGTTCGAGCACGACCTCGATTCCACTGCGCAGCTCGGCCCCGAGGAGGGCCATGGCCGCGAAGCCGGTCCCGCCCGCCGCGCCGGCGCCGGGACGCCCGGCGAACTCGCGTCCGGTGAGCAATGCCCAATTGCGCAGTGCGGCTTCGAGAAGCGCCATGTCCTGACGACTTGCGCCTTTCTGTGTTGCATACACCGTGACCGCACCCGACGGGCCGAGCAGCGGGTTGTCCACATCGCTCGCCACGATGATCTGCGCGGCGGCGAGTCCCGGATGCAGACCGCGTGGATCCCACCGCTTCGCGTCCAGTAACGACGCTCCACCCCTTGGCAATTCGCGCCCGTCCGGCCCGATCACCTTCGCCCCCAGACCTGTCAGCATGCCTGCACCACCATCGGTCGATGCACTGCCGCCGAGCCCGAGGACGATCCGTGTGGCGCCCGCATCGAGCGCATGTGCGATCACAACTCCGAGCCCGAAAGTGCTGGCGTTCAACGGGTCCGGTCGCCCGCCAGGAAGTTTGGCCAGGCCGGCGACGGCGGCGAGCTCGATGACCGCCGTCTCGCCGTGCACCGCATAGGAGGTGTCCAAAAGTTCACCTGTCGGCCCCGGCGCGCGTAGCAAGACCCGTGTCCACCCGGCCGACACGAACGCATCGACGGTCCCGTCCCCACCATCGGCCACTGGAACACGAACCACCCGAGCATCCGGTCGCACCTGCCCGATACCCGTGGCCAGCGAATCCACCACCTCGGCGGCCGTCAGCGAACCCTTGAACTTGTCCGGGGCGAGCACGATCGTCGGCACCGACTCCATGTCGAGGATTCTCCGCCGCCGACCCTGCCTGCGCACCCCCGGCTGGGGTTGCCCACCGATCACGCCACCGGCGGGCACCCGATCCCGCAGCCACATCGCTTCCTGCCGCGGTTGTTCCGATCCCGGCACGCCCGACAGACGGCGGATCCTCGTCGACCACACGTTGCGATGTGTCCCGGACGCCCGCGTGGAGTAGCTTCGAGCCATGTCGACAGAGGTCCGTAACAACACCGCACTGGAACGCTTCGAGATCTACGTCGACGGCGCGATCGCCGGGTACGCGGAGTACCAGGACACCGGTGCCGAACGCGCATTCGTGCACACCGAGATCTACTCCCAGTACGAGGGCCAGGGCTATGGCCGCGTTCTGGTCGAGACCGCCCTGAACCAGACCCGCTCCGACCACCTCGGCGCCCTCCCCATGTGCCCGATGGTGCGGCATTTCGTCGAAACCCGCCCCGAGTACCTGCCGATGGTCCCGCACTGGGCACGCGGCAGGCTCGGTCTGCCGCAGTAGGTTTCACACGAGGCGTCAGATGCGGGTCATCGTCGACGCGTAACCGCCGCCGCCCGGGTAGACCCATTCGCCTGTGACGGTCGTGCCTTCGGCGTCGAAGGTGCCCTTGTAGTAGGCCGGGCTGCCCTTGGCGCCGCCCCAGATGGTCAGCGTGTCACCGTCGAGTCCGTAGACGTAATCGAAGGTGTTGCCGAGCGAGTCGTAATACCGCGAGTACACGTCCTCGCCGGTGGGCTCCCCGAAAGGGCGCAGTTTGCCGATGACTTCCATCCCAGTGACCGGCTCACCGAACTGGGTGAGGTCGATGTGCTGAAGCAGGAAGAACCGGCCGGGCATCCATTCGTACCGCACGGTGCCTTCCGCGCCGCCGGTGACTTTCCAGGTTCCGACCAGGCGATCCAAACTCTTGACCTCGGGGCTGGGCTGCTGCTGCAAGTCGTTCATTTCTTCCTCCTATGTGGGGGTGTTTGCTGCTACCTCGGAACGGCGCCACCGACCTCGACACCCAATAGATGTGATCTGAATCACAATGCCGAGTAGTCGAAAAGCGTCGAGCGGCTCCGAGGTGGCAGCGAGGGCATGTGCCTAACGTGATCATCGACATCGACGTAGGAGGACTTCACGTGAAATACCTGCTGCTCGGCTACACCCCGGCCGCCGCATGGAACGCCGCCACCGCAGATACCCCTTCGGAGGAGGCGCTGGCCGCGTTCGCCACCTACCAGCGGCTGGAACAGGAGCTGATCGCCGCCGGTGAGCTGGTCACCACCGAAGGTCTCGGTCACCCGGCGACCAGCACAACCATCCGTGCCACCTCCGATGGTGTGGTCGCGACCGACGGCCCATTCGCCGAACTGAAGGAGGTTCTGGCCAGCTTCGCCGTGATCGACGTGTCCAGTCACGAACGCGCCGTGGAGATCACCACCGGCATCGTCGAAGCACTCGGCGAACCGATCGAGATCCGGCCGATCATGGGCGAGGACTTCACCGCATGACATCCGCGATCGAGGACCTGCTGCGCGCCGAGGCGCCGCAGGTCCTCGGTGCGCTGGTCCGTCGTTTCGGACGGTTCGATATCGCCGAGGACGCGGTCCAGGAGTCACTGCTGGCCGCCGCCCAGCAGTGGCCTGACGACGGAATTCCCGACAACCCGCGCAGCTGGCTCATCCGGATCGCCTATCGGCGGATGGTCGACCTGCTGCGCTCCGACCAGGCCCGTCACCGCCGCGAGCTGGAAGCCGGAGTCGCCCAGTTGGCAATGGCCGAACCGGCGCGAGCCGCGCGAATCACCGACGCCGACGACAGTCTCACCCTGCTGCTGTTGTGCTGTCACCCCGCACTCGGCCCCGCCTCCCAGGTGGCGCTCACCCTACGTGCGGTCGGCGGTCTCACCACGGCCGAGATCGCCCACGCCTACGGCACGACCGAGGCCACCATGGGCACGCGGATCAGCCGCGCCAAACAGCGATTGGCCACAGCGGGTGCGCGCTTCACCCCGCCCGCCGATGCCGACCGCGACGCCCGCATGGCCTCGGTCATGCGGGTGCTCTACTTGATCTTCAACGAGGGCTACACCGCCACAGCAGGCGCGGAACTCGCCCGTGTCGACCTGACCCGTGAAGCCATCCGGCTGACCCGCATGCTCCGTGCCACGCTCCCCGAGGACGCCGAAATCGTCGGCCTGCTCGCATTGATGCTGCTCACCGACTCTCGTCGCAGTGCCCGCACCGATACCGGCGAACTGATCCCGATGGAGGAGCAGGACCGCTCACGGTGGAGTCGCGCACTGATCGACGAAGGCACCACACTCATCGACAGCGTCTGGAACCAGGGACAGGCGGGCCCGTACCAAATCCAGGCCGCGCTCGCCGCGGTGCATGCCGCGGCGATCGCGCCGGAGCAGACCGACTGGCCCCAGATCGCCATGCTCTACCTGTGGTTGGAACACCTCACACCCACGGCGCCGGTCCAGCTCGGCCGGGTGGTGGCGGTGGCGAGAGCATATGGGCCCGCACGCGGCCTTGCCCTGCTCGACGACCTCGATCGGCGCCACCGTCTCGACCGGAATCCGTTGACCCAGCAACGGGAGCGGGCAGTCCGCGCCCATCTGTTGTTGCAGGCCGGCGAAACCACTGCCGCGGCCGTGCTCTTCCGGCAGGCCGCTGATATGACGAGCAATGAGGTCGAACAGCGCTACCTACGCGACAAGGCGGACCACCTCGACTGAGCCGCGTTCAGTACGCCGCGACGGCTCCGTCCAAAGCCAGCTGCAGATCGCTGCGCACCAACCGCGCGATCTCCGCGGGACGGGCAGGCAGTTCGGTGATCGGCACGCTGAAGTAGAAGCTTGCCGACTTGGCTTCGTCCTTGGTCGGCTCGATCGCCGGATCGGCGCGCGGCCCGTAACTGAGGCCGATGTTGAGCAGTGCGGGTTCGGTGCCGAGCTTCATGGTGCGGAAAGCGATGTGGCCGATGCCGCTGCCGATCGGCTGCACCTGGGTCGGATCGACGTCGTTGCAGGTGCCTTCGGGGAACACCGCGATGCCGTCACCGTCGTGGAGGCGTTCGGCGCAGATGTCCATCATGCGCTGGCCGGCCGCGTTCACCGCGCGCAGGCCGTGGTCGCGGCCGCGGAAGACGGGGATGCCGCCCATCATGTCGATCTTGCGGCGCTGATCGCGTTCGAGGAACAGCTCGTCTTTGGCGAGCACGCGCACCTTGCCGATGATCGGGCGGAGTTCGCTACGCCAGGCTGCCGCGGCCACGGTGTACGGGTCGAGCTGGGAGAGATGGTTGATCGCGATGAGCAGTGGTTTGCGGGAGCGGACCAATTCCGTGATCCGCGCCCGTGCACCTGTGGCGTAGCTGATGCGCGGCCGGAAACGCCGCCCGAGCAGCGCGTATGCCGCGCGCGCTTGGAACCGCCGCTGCTGGTGTGCGCGGTAGTAGTCGTACACGGCGTCACTGTTGTCGAGGACGACCTCGGGCGGTTGCATGTCGCCGACTCTACGACGCGGCCCCACCCGGTCGACTGGCATGTTGATCTTGTCACGCTCGCGTCGGGGGTTCCCCGCGACACGGAACGCGAAGACAAGCGGCGCGACGGCGCGATAACTGCGATGATGACGGAGTGGCACGCGCAGAAGACCCGGATGATCGGCAAACTCGCGGCGGTCGCGGCGGTGGCGATGAACAGGGCCGGCGCAGTTCCCACCGCGGCGAACAGATAGTCCGCGCGGGCACCCTGCTGGTGTCCTCGACCGAACTCGTGGAGCCGACCTTCCGCCGCACCGTCATCTACATCATCGAGCACAACGATGCGGGCAGTCTTGGCGTGGTCATCAACCGGCCGAGCGATACCGCCGTCCACGATGTGCTGCCGCAGTGGGCCGAGGTCGCCGCGGCGCCGCGCACCCTGTTCGTCGGCGGCCCGGTCAAACGCGATGCCGCGCTGTGCCTCGGCACGCTACGGGTCGGTGCTTCCATCGATGGTGTCGCGGGCCTGCGCCGCATCGACGGCCGGATGGTGTTGATCGACCTCGACAGCGACCCAGCGGTGGTCGCCCCGCTGGTGGAGGGGATCCGCGTCTTCGCCGGTTACGCGGGCTGGACCTTCGGCCAGCTGGAGGGCGAACTCGAGCAGGACGACTGGATCGTGCTCTCGGCCCTGCCGAGTGATCCCATCACCACGCGCCGCACCGACCTGTGGGCGCATGTGTTGCGCAGGCAGCCGCTGCCATTGTCGCTGCTGGCCACCCACCCGATCGAGCTCGAGCGCAACTGAGGTCGGCAAGGCGGACAGGGCACCACGCAGCCCGTGCCGAAAGCCCCTGAACACGCCGACGATCCCCCGCCGGGGACGGGGGATCGAGGGGGCCGTGTTCAGCGGGATTGCCGCTTGAACAATGTCATCGACCACAGGTAGCCGGTGGCCGCGATGCCGACACACCAGCCGAGCGCGATGATCCCATTGGCGCCGATCTCGGTACCCATCAACAGTCCGCGAACGGTTTCGGTGATCGGCGTGAACGGCTGGTATTCGGCGAACCAGCGCAGCACGGTCGGCATGGTGTCGGTGGGGACGAGGCCGCTACCGAGGAAGGGCAGCATCACGATCGGGAAGGGCATATTGCTCGCGCTCTCCGGATTCGGCGCAACGAGCCCGAACGCAACGGCCAGCCAGGTGAAGGCGAACACAACGAGCAGCAGCAGTCCGATCACCGCCACCCACTCGATCGGGGTCGCATCGGGGCGGAAGCCCATCAGCATGGCCACCCCGAGCATGCCAACGAGTGCGAACGCGCCCTGGATCAGCGTGCCGACGACGTGCCCGGTCAGCATGGCCGATTGAGCGATCGACATCACCCGGAACCGGTTGACGATGCCCTTGGTCGCATCGGTGGCAAGGGATACCGCCACCGAGACGGTCAGGTAGGCCGGGAGCAGCAGCAACATGCCCGGTGCCAGGTAGTCGATGTATTTCGCGCCCGGTTCGAGGCCGGCTTCCAGGGCTCCACCGAAGACGTAATTGAAGATCATCATGAGCACGATCGGCATGATCAGAATGCTGAAAGCCATACTCGGATAGCGCCTGACGTGCAGCAAGTTGCGGCGCAGCATGGTCAGCGAGTCCGTCATGGTGCCGGTGAATCTACTGGGCTCGGCCTGCCAGGTTGCGGTGGTCATCGCACGGGCTCCTTGTCTGCGACGGGGGATCCGGTCAGGGTGAGAAAGACGTCGTCGAGGTTGGGGGTGTGGACCGACAGTCCTTCAGCGGGGATGTGGAATTCGTCGAGACGGTCGAGCACCGATCGCACCGAACCGATTCCGCCGTCACTGGGAACGGCGAGGGTGAGCTCGTCGTCGACCGGGCGGGCCGCCGAACCGAAGGCCGTGGTCGCCGCGTCCAGATCGGCGCGATCGGCGAACTGCAACCGGATGTGCCCACCGGGAACGAGCCGCTTCAGCTCCGATGCGGTGCCTTCAGCGACGATGCGGCCATGGTCGAGGACGGCGATGCGGTCGGCGAGCTGATCGGCCTCCTCCAGGTACTGGGTGGTGAGGAAGACGGTGACGCTGTAGTCGTCGACCAGTTCTCGGATGATCTCCCAGATCGACCGCCTACTGCGGGGGTCGAGCCCGGTGGTCGGTTCGTCGAGGAAGATGATGCGCGGGTCGCCGACCAGCGTCATCGCCAGGTCGAGCCGCCTGGTCATGCCGCCGGAGTAGGTGGACGCGGGCTTGTCGGCGGCCTCGACGAGGTCGAAGCGCTCGAGCAGTTCCGCCGCCAGGTTTCGGCCGGCCCGCCGGGGCAGATGGTTCAGATCCGCCATCAGCACCAGGTTTTCCCGGCCGGTGAGCAGCTCGTCGACGGCCGAGAACTGGCCGGTCACGCCGATCGCGGTGCGCACCGCGTCTCGGTCGGTGGCGAGATCGTATCCGCCGACCTGGATCTCGCCGCCGTCGGCGCTGATCAAGGTGGTGAGGATCTGCACAGTGGTCGTTTTGCCCGCACCGTTGGGGCCGAGCAGGGAGAAGATCGTGCCTTCGGGCACGTTCAGATCGATGGCATCGAGTACCACCTTGTCGCCGTAGGCCTTTCGGAGTCCCGAGGCCCAGATTGCCGATGCGCGTCCACCTGTGGACATGGCCTTTCCTTCCACGAATTTCTCATAAAATAATGCGAATGACAGCATGAATACTCCGCACCGCTCCCCGAGGGGGCGGCGTTCTCGGATGTGGATGTTCAGTTAGGCGGTCGGCGGATCGCCGAGCACGCCGTCACGCCGATGGCCGAGCAATCGGCAGGCGAGACCGCAGTGGAGACGACCTGCGCCTCAGATGTCCAGCTCTTCGATCGGCGGGCGGTCCGCGATATCGGCGACCCGCTCATAGAGCTTGTCCGGCATCTTGCCTTTCAGTTCGGCGAGGGAATCAACGATTTCCAGGATGAAATCACCCCAATCCTGATCGCCGACGCCGAGCATGCGCCGCCAGCTCTTCCAGTCTTTCCAGCCGTTCATGGCTATGTCCGGCACTTCGTCCCAGTTGGAGTACTGGGCATGCAGGACGAACTTGCCCTTGCGGCTGCGGAAAACCCGAACGTGTTCGGTGCGGGTGTCGTTGACATCGCGCCACTCCCCGAGCAACGCACCCTCGAACCGCACCTGCCGGGCACCGTTGTGGCCGACCCGGAGCACGATGTCCTCGAACCCCTCCTGCCTGCCCTCCTCCAGCTCGATGAACCGGCGCAATGCGGTGACAACGGCCCCCGACAGATTGCCGCCGACGAGCTCCTGCGCCCGCTGGAACAGGGCTAGGTCGTCGTCGGCAACGTAGATCGTCTTGTTGGGCATGACAGTGACTATACGTAGATGTATACGTACACGCAAGTGCTCCGCGAAAAGTGCCCTCGATCAGGCTGAACCGTGACGCGACCGGCCCCGTATCTCCTCATGGGCGGTGCACGGCGCTGCCGACTCGGCGCGGCAAGGAGGTTCGATGCCCGACAGAGTTGTGGACTATCTGGTGCGCACCATGCCGGACCTCGGCGTGCGACATATCTTCGGCGTCGACGGCGCCAATATCGAGGATCTCTACGACGCCATCTTCGACGCGGGCGGCGCGGTCACGGGTGTGGTGGCCAAACATGAATTCTCCGCCGCGACCATGGCCGACGGGTACGCCCGCTCCACAAGCGGGCTCGGCGTCGTCGCCGCGACCTCCGGCGGAGGCGCAATGAATCTCGTTGCCGGACTGGCTGAATCGTATGCGTCACGGGTTCCGGTGCTGGCCCTGATCGGACAACCACCGACCGCACTGGAGGGGCACGGCGCATTCCAGGATTCGAGTGGCCAAGCCGGCGCGATCGACGCGGTCCGGCTGTTCAGCACGATCAGCCGCTACTGCGCCCGGGTCGCCACCCCGGCCGAACTGCCGGAACGGCTGGCGCGGGCACTGCGTGCGGCTCGCCGCGGCGGGCCGTCGGTGCTGCTCATCCCCAAGGATGTCCAGCAGGCCGAGATGGGTGGTATCGCGGCGTTCCGTCCCGATCCGCGTGCCACCTGGCTCGACGACGACGAACTCGAGCGCGTGATGACGGCGCTGGAAACCGCCCACAATCTCGGGACGGTGGTGGTCATCGCCGGCGACCAGGTGGCTCGAGACGATGCGCGCACCGCGCTCGCGGAACTGGTCGCGGAGCTGGGCGCGCTGGTCGGCGTCGCGCCCGACGCCAAGGACACCTACGACAACTCCGAACCGGCGTTCTGCGGTGTCGCGGGCACCATGGGTCACCGCGAACTCACCGATGCTCTGGAAGCCGCCACGCTGTGCCTGCTGGTCGGCACCCCGATGCCGGTCACCGCACGCACCGGACTCGACGATTTGCTGGCGCGGACCACCATCGCCAGCATCGGGCTCGCCATGCCGCATCTGCCCGCGGTCCACGCCACCTGCACCGATGTCGCCTTCGCATTGCGCACCATCCTGCAGCGGCTGCGCGGCGGACACGACGGGCACGCCGATACCGACCTCGCCGAGTCTGTCATCGCCCCGGCCCCGGCGCCGGATCCGACGTCGTCGGTCGCCACCGCGGTGCGCACGACTCGCGTCACCCGCACCGCCCCCGCCCGCACCTTGTCGCCGATGCCGGTACCCGAATCGCATGGTCCCGGACTGCGCTACCGGCATATCGTGGCCGCGATCCAGGCAGCACTGCCCGACGGCGCCGACGTGTTCGTCGACGCGGGCAATACCGGTGCGGCCGTGGTGCATCAGTTGCGGGTGCCGCGCGACGGGCGTTTCGTGGTCGCTCTCGGTATGGGCGGGATGGGGTATGCGTTCGGCGCCGGTATCGGTTCGGCCTTCGCCCGCGCACCGGACGGCCACCGCACCGTGGTGATCGCGGGCGACGGCTCGTTCTTCATGCACGGCATGGAACTGCACACCGCGGTCGAGCACACACAGCCCATCACCTTCATCGTGTTCAACAACAACGCGCACGCCATGTGCGTGACGCGCGAACAACTGCTGTATCGGGATCGGTACAGCTTCAACAGATTCCAGCCCGCCCGGCTGGGTGACGGCGTCGCGGCCATGTTTCCCCAGCTGCGCGTCTGTTCTGTCCACACCTTGGCCGAGCTCCCCGGGGCACTCACCGAATGCCTCGGCGGTTCGGGCCCGTCGTTCCTCTCGATCGACTGTGACCCGGACGAAATCCCACCGTTCTTGCCATTTCTCAGGAGTACACCGTGACAACAAGCGCCCTGCCCGCCCTCAGTGACGTTACGGACCAGGTGATCCCGGGTCTGCTCCGCATCGAGAATTCCGATAAGGAGGCCACCACCCCGATCATCATGGACATGCTCCGGTCGGTGTATCCGCACGATCAGATCTACGGCGATTTCTGCCCGGTTCAGGCCTATATCGCCGCACCGCCACGAGAGGTGTACGAATACCTGGCCGACACGAGGTCACTGGAGGAATGGACCTACAGCCTGCGCGGATTCGCCGAAACCGATGAGCCGGGCCTGTGGTTGGCGCATGACCGGCTCGGCGACACGACCAAGATCTACACCCGCACGGTCGCGAATCCCGAGGCCATGACCGTCGACTACCACTGCGCCTGGGACCAGGGATTTCACCTGTGGATGGTCTACCTGATGCGCGTGGTGGATGCACAGGTGGTGTTGGACAAGCCGGGGTCTGTTGTGCTGTGGGTGAATTGCCGCCATCCCTTCTACGACGAGAACGGCTACCCGGATACGGCGCCACCGAAGCGGCCGGTCTGGGTCGGCGATTTCTGGGAAATGTTCTCCGCCGGACATCAATTGGAAATGGACAATCTCAAGGCGATCTGTGAATACCGTGCCGCGCACGGGCTGCCGATCAAGCCGGAATGGATGAGTTGATGACAGACCCTGACGCGCCACGCCCGCCGCTGGTCAGCCTGATCGATGTGGCGAGCTATCTGCCCGGCGAGCCGATCGGGACGGAGTACTTCACCCAGTTCTCCCGGTCGGATCGCATGGCGAAGAATGTCATGTTCCGTTCGCCGAAGACGCGCCATCACGTCGCCCGCGACGAGACCGCTGTCGATATGGTCGAGCGCGCGGTGGCCCCGTTGATCGAACGACACGGCACCGACTTGCTGTCGAGCGTCGACATTCTCCTCACTCATACCCAGTTGCCCGACAATCCGGTCATGGGCTGCGGCCCCGAAGTGGCGCGCAGGCTCGGCGCCAAGCCCGGCTGGGTCTTCGACCTGCACA
Source organism: Nocardia cyriacigeorgica (assembly GCF_010868145.1). GTDB lineage: Bacteria > Actinomycetota > Actinomycetes > Mycobacteriales > Mycobacteriaceae > Nocardia > Nocardia cyriacigeorgica_D. The sequence continues at coordinate 444,232 of NZ_JAAGUY010000002.1, read as the reverse complement.
ACGGCGGCTGCGCGGCGTTCGTGCACATGATGGCGCTGGCCCAGACCATCATGCGCACTACCGACGCCAGAACCGCGCTCATCGCCGCGACCCAGAATTGCGCGGGCCCGGTATTCACCCAGCCTGATATCCGTAAACTCGCCCAGGCACCCGTGCCCGGTGACGGATGTGGTGTCGGTCTGCTCGTGCGCGACGACAGCGCGCCGATTCTGGACATCGAATGCCGCACCTATCCCGAATTCGCCGGCGACATGGACTTTTCCACCAACGGCGACCGCAAGTACTGGGAGCCCGGCGAGGGACAGGGCTGCGTGAGCTTCACCGAATCGAAGATCACCAAGGTTTTCGCGCGCGGAAATCGGCTGGTTCCCGAGGTGGCGCTGGCGGTGTGCGATCGGATCGGGGTGAAGGGCCGCGATATCGATACCTTCATCACCAATCAGCCCAATCGGTTGTTCCTGCGCAATTGGCATGATGCGTTGGAGCTGCCGGCCGAGCGTCATCCCGATACGTTCGACAGCTGTGGAAACCTGTTCGCCGCGGGGATTCCGGTGACCTTGGATGTCGAGAACCGGGCAGGTCGGCTGCGCAACGGATCTGTTGTCCTCATGTCAGCGTTCGCCCACGCCGGTGATTTCGCCGCCGCCGCTGCGGTGCGCTGGGGTGCGGGGCGATGAATATGTGGAGCCCAGCGCGATGAGCATTCAGGTGGCAGACCGCAGCCGGTCGTCGCGGCGATGTCACACCGCTGCACCGTCGGTCCGGTTCGATCTGAGTTTGAGCGAGAATCCGTTCCCGCCTTTGCCTTCGGTGCGTGCGGCGATCCAGCGGGAACTGGGGCGGGCGAACAGGTATCCCGAGTTCCTGCCCGCGCGGCTGCCAAGCGTCGTCGCCGGCCAACTCGGTGTGCGCCCGGACCAGGTGGTTGTCGGCTCCGGAGCCACCGGGGTGGCCATGCAGATCCTCCACACGCTGGCCGGGCCCGGCGCGGACATGGTGCTTGGCATGCCGACGTTCGACGGCTACCCGATCATGGCCGGGATGACCGGCGTCGACGTCGTCGGTGTGCCGCTCGACGCCGCGGGCGACCAGGACCTCCGAGCGATGGCACGCGCCGTCAGCAGCCGAACGCGGCTGGTGGTGCTGTGTCGTCCACACAACCCCACCGGAACCCTCGTTTCCAAGCGCGACCTGCGCTCGTTCCTACGTGCGATCCCGACGAGCGTCCCGGTGATCCTGGACGAGGCGTACGTCGAATTCCTCCCCGCCAACGACCGCATCGACTCGAGCACCCTGCTGGCCCGCCACCCGAATCTGCTGATCCTGCGGACTTTTTCCAAGGCATACGGCCTGGCAGGCCTACGCATCGGTTACGCCATCGGCAACACCGAGCTGATCACCCGCATCCGCCACCTGCAACTCCCCTTCGGAACCCCGACATTCGCAGTCACCGCCGTCTCGGCGTCGTACGCCGCCGAACCCGAACTCGCGGTCCGCGTTGCCCGGATCACCGAGGAACGCGAATCTCTCCGCGAGGCCCTGCGCCACATGGGCATCGAGGTCCCTTACAGCTATGCCAACTTCCTCTACCTGCCCGGTCCAGGCGTCGCGACGGCTCTGCGCCGAGCTGGAATAGGGGCCAGGGCATATCCCGATGGAAGTGTCCGGGTTGCTGTGGGTGACGTGGAGGCAGGGCGAGCGGTACTCGATGCGGTGCGGATGCGCGCTCGCTCGCTCTGATCGCACGCCTGGTGGTCAGAACTCCACGACCTGGCGGACTTCGACGTGGCCGTAGCGGGCGGTGGGGATGCGATGGGCCCAGTGGATGGCGGTGTCCACGTCGGGGACATCGAGCACGTAGAACCCTGCGCCCACATTGCCGGTGACACCCTTGTCGACTGCGACTTCGCCGTCGCGGACCGTGACGGTCCGTGCGTCGTGACCGGGGTGCAGGCCTGCCTCGTGCACGAAGATTCCGGCCTCGCGGACTTCACCGTCGAAGGCGATCCATTCCTGGACCTCGGCGTCGGCTTGTTCGACCTCGGCGGGGTTGTAGGAGGCGGCCAGTGGTGTGGGGCGTCATCGCCACATCGAGCGCAGGAGCGAGCGAATCCGGAATCCGATGCTGTCTTTCCGATCGGGCAGCTCGATCCCCATATGCTTCGCGAAACCGGCGATGTCGGCGTCGGTGGAGATCTTCGGTCGTCCTCGCGCCCAGGATGCGAACCGCTGCTCGAAGTCAGGGCCCGCTGCGTGGGCGACCATCGGGTGGTGGCGGGCAACGATCCCTGCACGTTTTCGGAGGAGAGCGGTTTCCGCTGCGAGGACGGCATCGTCATCGAAACCGGGTGGGGGCGCGGCGCCCGCGACCAAGGCGCGGACCAGTGCGGCCTGCTGCTCGCCGAGAGCATGAACTGCGGCGAGCGAAGCACCCTGCGGGACGCACTGTTCCGTCGCCAAGTCCGCGGATTGTCCCGATACGCGATTCATGGTCCGGCCCGAAGCTTCGGCACCGGCTTCGCCAACGCCGGACCGACGGGGCAGCTGTCCTCGAGAAGTCCTGAAGCCCACGGTAATCACACTCTTCCCCGCAGCGGTGGGGCCGCGGCGCGGGCGCGGGCGGTGATCGACGCACGAGCCGCCGCATTGGCGATGGCGTCGAGTTCGTCGAGCAGTTCATCCGCTGGCGGATAGTTGCCATCGCGTTCGAGCATCAACGGCGCGGGACAGGTGGTGGTGAATTCGGCTACCAGCGCGAGCACTTCGGTAGGCACCGGATGCTGATGCGTGTCGTGGTAGCGGCCACTGGATACGGTGCCGCCTGCGACATGGCAGTAGGCGAGCCGGTCGGTGGGGAGCCGACGTAATTCGGTGATCGGGTCGCGGGAGCGGTTGCGGGCGTTGGCGTAGACGTTGGCGATATCGATCAGCAGGTACACGCCGGTGCGTTCGACCAATTCGGTGAGGAATTCCGATTCGGTGAATTCGTCATCGGGCCAGTCGAATAGCGCGGCGATGTTTTCGACCGCGAGCGGAACCGGCAGGCCCTCCTGGGTACGGACGATATTGCGCGTCAACACCTCCAGCGAGGTTCGCGTTCGCGGCACGGGCAACAGGTGGCCGGCTTCGAGTCCGCCGGCGCGCACGAACGCGACATGCTCGCTCACTAGCGGCGCGGACACCCGGTTCGCGGACTCCGCGAGGCGGGCGATCCGCTTGTCGTCCACCGGGTCGACGCCGCCGAGCGACAGCGTGACACCGTGCGGGACAACAACCGTCCCCCGCGCGCGCAAAGCCGCCAACTCAGGGGGCACACGGGCAGCGGGCAGCGATTCCGCGATCACCTCGCAGAAACCGAGACCATCGAGCTGGTCGATCAGCCCGCAGATCTCGGGCCGCCAGCCGATGCCGAGCGCCTCGTCGGGCAGCAGACCGTTCACGATCTCACCCGCCGCAGCCACCACAGCCACCGCAGCCACCGCCACCGCATCCGCCGCCGTCACCGCCACCATCGCCGCCGCTCCCACCGCCATCGGCACCCCCGGTCGGCGGCTGCACCGCCTGCGCGAGACCAGGATCGAGCACCGTCAGGGCCGCAACACCGAATACCGCGACCGCGACCGCGGCGGCGCCGACACCGTAGGTGGTGTACGCGGGCGAATTCGACGGGCGCAGATGCGAATTGTCGGAGATGGCGCGTGCCTTGGCCGCCTCACCGCGCGGTGTCAGCGGATCAGGGGTCATCACCCACCATGCGGTGAATGCCAGCACGAGCAGGCACGGCACCAGGAATCCCGATGGATTGCCCGCGATGATCCCGGCGATGAAACGGACGAGCCCGAGGACACCGACGATCAGGATTGGCATACCGGCATCACGAGCGTCGCGCCGATCCACGTCACCGGTGATGTAGCCGCGCTCGACCAGTGCGGTGCGCAGCTGTCCGAGCGGCACGGCGGCCTCTCGGGTGATATCGGCGATCGTCTCTTTCTTATGGCTGATCGCGTCATAGATCGCGAGGGTGAACCAATCCAGTTGAGCGCGGTCGGCCACGGTCGGTAGCCGGGTCGGCGTGCCCTCCGAATCGATGATGTCGTGGCTGCGCAGCAGCGTCACCGCCGTGGTCACCGCGCGTTCCTCGCCGAACAGCATCGCGGTCTCCGGAGCCGTCAGCTTCTCCAGCGAGACGCCGTCCCACTCGGACGCCCGCCGGTAGGTGTACTTGCGCTGCAAATACAGCCCTGCCGCGATGGCGAGCAATGCGACCGGGATGTACACCAGCAGGAAGTCGCCGCCTGAGATGCCCCAGGTCTCGCCCGCTGCGATCACCTCGGGCGCGAACCGCTGTGCCTGTGTCATATCCGAGCCTCCGACCTGCCATGGCGTTCCACCCAGTATCCGGACGAATGGGGCCGACCGCCACGACGATTCGCCCTGCACGCCCGGCCGACCACCTCGGATTGCGCTGCGGCGAACCGCGCCCTCGCCCTCATCATCGGCCTCCGACCTGGGTCGACGTTGTACCCGAGTATCGGGGTAGCGGGTGTGCGGCGTCACGACGCCCGGTGGCGGAACAGTAAAACTCGCGTGACCGGCAAGTTTTCAGCCGAGCCAGTCCAGCACCGACGCGGCCGTCCACGACTGTTGCATGCTGCCGAGCGGTTCGCCAGTGAAGGGTTCGTAGTACTCGGCGAAGCTGCCGTCGCTGGCTTGTCGCAGGCCCTCGGCGCGCAGCATGTAGGAGCGTTCGGCCCAGCCGCGGCGGGCGAAGGCCCAGGAGAACAACCAGGTCATCACCGGCCAGACCGGGCCGCGCCAGTATTCGCGCGGCCGGAAGTCCTTGGACACCGGTGACGTCGACGGCGGTAGCGCGTAGCGCAGGTCGGGGTGGCCACAGAAGCGCGGTCCCTCGAAGGAGCGGAGTAACGCGCGTTCGGCGTCACGCTCCAGCCCGCCACACAGCAGCGGCGCGAACATCGACAGCGTCTCGGTGGGGATCCAGCGCTGCAATCTAACGTCGAAATCGCGCGCCGCACCGCTACGTTCATCCGCGGAAGCGACGACTCCCGTGCGAAACCGTTTCGCCCAGCGATACAGATCGCGCACATCGGCATGGGGCTGGTGGTAATCCTCGCCGATCTGGGCGAGTACCTCGCACGCCATCGCGAAAATGGCCGAAACGAACACGTCCTCCACGGCGAAGCTCATCGTCGAGGTGAGCTGGTAGTCGTCGTATCCGGCCCGCCGCATCTGCTCGACGAGCCACAGGTAGCGGTCGTATTCGCGGTCGGTGGGCCGCTGGCTCGGGTCGGCGACGACCAGTACGTCCTCGCGCCGATACGCGGGGAGATCCTCGGGGACCACGTTGGCGTAGGCGCGATCCCAGCGCGGCGAATTGTCCATCCCGGACTCCCAGCCGTGATAGAGCGTGATCCGGCCGTTCTCCTTGGGGTCGCGGGCGTGGGCGAGCCAGCGGTGCCAGCGCACCAGATCGGGCCAGCGCCGGTTCAGGAACTCTTCGGCCACCGCGCGCGTACTGCGGCCGTGCCTGCGGGAATGATCGAGGATGCGCTGCACCGCGATGGCGTGCACGGGTGGCTGGGTGATGCCGGAGGTGTCGGGACCGTCCGGCGCGTTCGCGGCCAGCGTGCGGCACTCCCACCTGGCCGGGCCGGGAAAATAACCGTCGACACCGTTGGCGAAGACGATGTGCGGGATCATCCCGTTCTTCCACTGCGCCGACAGCAGCGTGTCGAGTTCGATCACCGCCCGTTCCACGCTCAGCGGCGCCAGACCGACCGCGACGAAGGCGGCGTCCCAGCTCCACATGTGCGGATACAGCCGGGGCGCGGCGCTGGTCATGGTGCCCAGGTCGTTGCCCCGCAGCAGATAGGCCGCGCGGGCGGCGAGCTGAGTCGGAGTGAAGCCGGGGTGCACCATGCCCCTATTCTGCGGCCTGACCGGCGGAAACGCTTGTCAGGGGTGTGGGTGTTACGTGCCGGTGAGCGTGGTGTTTCGGTGCGTCACCGGCCGGACGCCGGCTCCGGCGCGATGTCACGCGGAGCCGACGGAGCCGATCAGTACTGCTGTTGCGGGCGCTGAATCGCGCTGGCTCCGATCGAGCCGAGCAGCGTGATGATGCACAGCCCGGCGATCAGGTTGATCACCGCGGTGGCGATCTTCGCATCGAGGTCGGCGACCAGGGTGAACGGCAGCAGCACCGCGAGCGCGGTGAGCAGGCCGGTGATCCAGTAGAAGAACTGCATGGGGCTTGGCATGAACGCCAGCAGCAGGTTCAGCAGACCGGTGGCGGCGATAGCGGCGGCGGCACCGGCCACCGCGTAGGAAGTGGTGGAGACGGTGCCGTAGGCGCCTGCCCCTTCGGGCGAGAGGACCGAGATCTTCAGAATCCCGCGGACCAGCATGATCGCAACGACGATGACCAGCGCGACGACAACCGCCGTACCGAGACCACCCGCCCAGAGTCTGCCGAGATTGATCTGCGGCATCTGCCGCTGCGGTTCCTGCCCGTACTGCTGCGGCTGGTGTGCGTACTGCTGCTGCTGCTGCGAGTACTGGGTGTACGGCTGCGTGTACGGCTGTTGGTGCGGGTCTTCCCGCCCGTAGTTGTGCGACGGATCCGTCATAGGGCGAAACTACCTCGCCCGGCCCTCGCTGCATATCCGAATGGAGAGTCGGGCCTGTCGTCCGGAGGTCTATAGGAGCCCTGGAACAGGCGGCCCGCCAACTCTGCCTGGGATCCGTACCGGTCCAGCGAAGCCCTGTTGCGACCGGCCCTGCCTGGACGCGGTCCGAGCACAGCCGGCGACGCGCAGGATCCGGGCCCGAGCGGGACCGCCCGCCCTCGCGCTGAACCGCCGGTTAGCGTTGGCCGCATGACCACTGCCTCCGCTGCTGACTCAGCCCGCCCGACAGCGTTGATCACCGGTGCGGCTCGGGGTTTGGGCGCCGCCATCGCCCGCACCCTCGCCCCCACTCATGAGCTGCTGCTCGGGGCACGGTCCGCGGAATCGCTCGAAGCGATCCTGGCCGAGCTGCCAGTCGCTGTCGGCGTGCCGGTCGAACTGACCGACTATGCGGGCGTCGCGGCGGCCGTAAGGTCGATCGAGCGGCTGGACGTCCTGGTGCACAACGCGGGTGTCGCCGACCTCGGCACGATCGCCGAATCCTCGGTGGAGCAGTGGCGTACGACCATGGAAGCCAACGTCATCGCGGTAGCGGAACTGACCCGCCTGCTGCTGCCCGCCCTGCGCGCCGCGAACGGGCATGTGGTGCTGATCAATTCCGGTGCGGGTCTGCGCGCCAACGCCGGCTGGGCCTCGTACGCGGCCAGCAAGTTCGCCTTGCGCGCATTCGGCGACGCCCTGCGCCTCGAGGAACCCGACCTGCGCGTCACGTCCATCCATCCCGGCCGCATCGCCACCGACATGCAGCGCGAGATCGTCGCGAGCGAAGGGCGCGAGTACCGCCCGGAGGAATTCCTCACCGCCGAAACCGTCGCACGTGCGGTACGCAATGCCGTCGACACCGCGCGCGACGCACATCCGACGGAAATAGTCCTGCGCCCGATCGCGCGCTGAACGTTGCCTTCGATGCATATCACGGTATGCTCGCCTTGTGTCGGACACAACGCGGATTACGGTGACGCTCCCTTCCGAGCAGGTAGCGGAGCTGCGGCAACGCACCGAGAATCTCTCGGGGTACGTCGCAGCTGCCGTTGCTCGACAACTGCGACATGAACTGCTTGCCGAGGATCTACGCGCGTACCAGGAAGAGCATGGCGCCTTCAGCGCCGAAGAACTCGCCCGAGCCCGGGCCGAGATCTTCGGTGACGAAGCCGGGACCAACGCCGCGTGATCGGACACTTCGAGACCGTTGTCCTCGACAGCCAAGGACTTGCCCTGTGGGTTGGTGAGGATCGTGGCATGCTGGCGAAGATCCACGTATTTCACCAGATCGGCGCTGATCTGGTGATCGGAACCAACACCATCGTCGAAGTCAGCCACGCGAAGGTGAATCTGCCTCGGCTGAGTTGGATCCTGTCACGCGTACGGGTCGAACCGGTCACCGAGTCCGCAGCAAGGTCTGCTGCTGCGCTGCTGAAAGAGGCAGGGTTACATGGCCATCGGCACGCCATCGACGCGACGGTCGCAGCAGCGGCGTTGCGTCAACCTGGCCCGGTAGCGCTCGTGACCTCTGACCGCGACGACATGGCCAAGCTCTGCGGCGACAGAGTCCGGATCGTCCCCGTGTAGAACATCGGCGCAACCACAACGCGTAATTTCGACAAGTCAGCGCAAGGGGCAACCGTCGTGCGAAGACCTTGCGTGGCGATCCCGGAGAAACCCGCTGGCATCGGTAGAGTTCCCGCTGCATAACAGCACGTCAGTGTGGTCTTTTCGGTAGCACGGTTCGGTTGAACGAGCGGGGTTGCGTGATGGACAGACGCCGGATGTTGTCGATGTTGGCTGCGGGGACCGCGGTGGCTGTGGCCGGATGCAGTGCGGCGCAGGGTGAGCCCGCGGTGGCGGGGATGACGGAGGTGCCCGTTCCGGCGCCGGTGCCGCCGCCGCTATTGCCTCCACCACCGGGTGGGCCGAAAACGCCGATTCCGGCCGCCACCATCACCGCGCTGCCCGGTCCGGGAACGAGCATGGCGCTCACCGTGGATGACGGCGCGAGTCCCGAAGTGGTCGGCGCCTACATCAGATTCGCCAAGGACACCGGCGCACGGTTCACCTTCTTCGTGACCGCCTACTACGAATCCTGGAGCGCCCACCGCGACGAATTGCGATCGATGGTCGATTCCGGGCAGATCCAGCTCGGCAATCACACCTGGGATCACGCCGACCTCACCGCTAGCTCCACCTCGGCGGCCACCACCCAGCTGGAGCGCTGTAAGACGTTCCTATGGAATAACTTCGGCGTCGACGGCACGCCCTACTATCGCCCGCCGTTCGGCAGGCACAACGCGACCGTCGATGCGGTCGCCGCCGACCTCGGCTACACCGTGCCCGTCATGTGGTACGGCTCGCTGTCGGACTCCGGACTGATCACCGAGGCGTACCTGATGGAATGCGCGCGTAAGTATTTCAATCCGCAGACCATCGTCATCGGGCACGCGAATTTCGCGCCGGTCACCCGCTGCTACGGTCAGCTGATCGACATCATTCGGGAGCGAAATCTGTCACTGGTGACGCTGAACGATGTGCTGCAAGTCCAAGCCTGAATGCGGTTACCGGCGCCGCCAGTGCACCAGCCGGTGCAGGTTCAGGTCGTAGCCCCACCCGAAAGCCTTCGGCGTGAACAACCGCCTATCGTCCGGATTCCAGACCCGGGCCTTCACTCGGGCCCAGGTCGGGCGGCGCCAGTCGTAGGGCATTCCAGCCGCTGTGCCCTGAGGTGCGGGCACCCGTTCGTCGTCCGGATCGGGCATCGCTGATTCTCCTTGTCGGTCGACGAACGGGCGGACCGATCAGGGAACGATGTTCACCATTCGCCCGGGCACCACGATCACCTTGCGCGGTGCGGCACCTTCCAGCAGCGCCGCGATCTTCTCGTCGGCCAGCGCCGCCGCCTCGATCGCTGCCTGGTCGGCGTCGGCGGGCACCTGGATCCGGCTGCGCACCTTACCCTTCACCTGGATCGGGTACTCCACCGACTCGTCGACCAGCAGTGCCGGATCGGCGATCGGGAAGGGGCCGTGAGCCAGCGCGGTGGTGTGGCCGAGGCGCTCCCACAGTTCCTCGGTGATGTGCGGGGCCAGCGGAGCCAGCATCAGCACCACCGGCTCCACCACCGAACGCGGCGCGCCCTCCGGATAGGCCTTGGTGAGGTGGTTGGTCAGCTCGATCAGCTTGGCGCCTGCGGTGTTGTCGCGCAACGCGGCCAGATCCTCGTCGACACCGGCGATCGTCTTGTGCAGCAGACGCAGCGTCTCATCGGAGGGTGCCGCGGCGGTGACGCGCACTGCGCCGGTCTCCTCGTCCACCACCAGACGCCACACCCGCTGCAGGAACCGGTGCGCGCCGACGACATCCTTGGTCGCCCACGGCCGCGATGTGTCCAGCGGACCCATCGACATCTCGTAGAAACGGAAGGTGTCGGCGCCGTACTGATCGCAGATCTCGTCCGGGGAGATGGCGTTCTTCAGCGATTTGCCGATCTTGCCGTACTCCTGGTTCACCTGGATCTCGGTACCGGAGGCATCGGTCCAGAAGAACGTGCCGTCCCGCTCGATGACCTCGGCCGCTGGCACATAGGCACCACGGGCGTCCGTGTAGGCGTAGGCCTGGATATAGCCCTGGTTGAACAGGCGGCGGTACGGCTCGCATCCGGAAACATCGCCCAGGTCGAACAGCACCTTCTGCCAGAACCGCGCGTACAGCAGATGCAGCACGGCATGCTCGACACCACCGACGTACAGGTCGACGCCGCCCGGATCGTCGGGGCCGTGGCCTTCGGCACGCGGACCCAGCCAGTACTGCTCGTTCTCCTTGGCGCAGAACGTTTCCGAGTTCGCCGGGTCGGCGTAGCGCAGCTGATACCAGGAGCTGCCCGCCCAGTTCGGCATGACGTTGGTGTCGCGACGGTACTTCTTGGGACCGTCACCCAGATCGAGTTCGACATGCACCCAGTCGGTGGCCTTGGCCAGCGGCGGCGACGGTTCGGAATCGGCGTCGTCGGGGTCGAAGGTGACCGGAGCGAAATCGTCCAGCTCCGGAAGCTGCACGGGCAGCATGGATTCCGGCAGGGCGTGCGGTGCGCCGTCCTCGTCGTAGACGATGGGGAACGGCTCGCCCCAGTACCGCTGCCGAGCGAACAGCCAGTCGCGCAGCTTGTACTGCACGGTGCCGGTGCCGTGACCGTCGGCTTCCAGGCGGCCGATAACCGTGGCCTTGGCCTCGTCGACGCTCAGGCCGTCGAGGTAGCCGGAGTTCACCAGGGCGCCGTCGCCGGAGTAGGCGGCCTCGGTGACGTCACCACCGGAGATCACCTCGATGATCGGCAGACCGAACGCGGTCGCGAACTCCCAGTCGCGCTGGTCGTGACCGGGAACGGCCATGATCGCGCCGGTGCCGTAACCACTGAGCACATAGTCGGCGACGAAGATCGGCACCTGCGCGCCATTGACCGGGTTGGTCGCGTAGCTACCGAGGAAGACGCCGGTCTTCTCCTTGTTCTCCTGCCGCTCCACATCCGACTTCGCGGCGATCGCCTTGCGATAGTCGGCGACGGCGTCGGCGGGAGTGGCGGCGCCACCATTGGTCCAGCGCGGGTCGACGCCCTCGGGCCAGGCGGCCGCGGTCAGCTGATCGGCCAGCTCGTGCTCGGGGGCCAGCACCACGTAGGTGGCGCCGAACAGGGTGTCCGGGCGGGTGGTGAAGACCTCGAGCTCGTGACCGTCGGCCGCGAACCGCACCTGGGCACCGCGCGAACGCCCGATCCAGTTGCGCTGCATGGCCTTGACGTTCTCCGGCCAGTCCAGCCGATCCAGATCGTCGACCAGACGATCGGAGTAGGAGGTGATCCGCATCATCCACTGCCACAGGCGCTTACGGAACACCGGGAAGTTGCCGCGCTCACTGCGGCCCTCGGCGGTGACCTCCTCGTTGGACAGCACCGTACCCAGGCCGGGGCACCAGTTGACCACCGAATCCGTTTGGTACACCAGGCGATAGGAGTCGATCAGGGCGCGGCGCTCGGCGGCGGACAGGCTCGCCCAGTCCTTGCCGTCCGGGACGGCACGCGCGCCGGAGGCGAACTGCTCTTCCAGTTCCACGATGGGGCGGGCCCGATCCAGCTCCTGGTCGTACCAGGCGTTGTAGATGCGCAGGAAGATCCACTGCGTCCACTTGTAGTACTCGGGGTCGGTGGTCGCGAACGAGCGGCGCCGGTCGTGGCCGAGGCCGAGCCGGTCCAGCTGACCCTGCATGGTCGCGATATTGGTTTCGGTGGTGTCGCGCGGATGCGCACCGGTCTGCACCGCGTACTGCTCGGCGGGCAGGCCGAAGGCGTCGTAGCCCAACGCGTGCAGCACGTTGCGGCCGTGCATCCGGTGGTAGCGGGCGAACACATCGGTGGCGATATAACCCAGCGGGTGACCGACGTGCAGGCCCGCGCCCGACGGGTACGGGAACATGTCCTGCACGAACAGCTTGTCCGGCGGCGTCGGCCCGGCCAATGGACCTACCGGGTTCGGCGCGTGGAAGGTGCCGCGTTCGGTCCAGTTCCGCTGCCAGCGACGCTCGATCCGGCCGGCGAGCTCGGCGGTGTAGCGGTGCGCAGGTGCGTCATCGGTCGCGGCGGTCTGCCCGGCCGCATTTTCGGTTGCACGGGATTCCTGCACGGTCCTGCCTTCTTTACGCGCCGATCGGGAGAAATAACGTCGTCGAACAGGGTAAGACCTGGGACTTGACAACCCCAAAAAGGGGCTGCGGGGGTCCTCGGCACGTGATGCCGACCACGATCGGCCGGACCTTCCTGGAGCGGTCGACCGCTGGTGAGAGGGCCTACGGTAGCCTGCTGGGGTGGTTGTCGTCCCCATCATCCTGTTCCTGCTGGCCGCGGTAGCGCTGGCGATCGGCGTGCTGGGACTGGCGGGCAAACTGCCCCGCAACCGATTCGTCGGCGTCCACACCGACGAGGCACTCAGCACCGACGAGGTCTTCCGCGTCGCCAACCGAGTCGCCGCCCCCACCTCCCTCGCTGCCGGTGCCCTGCTGTTCTGCGGCGGACTCGTGACGCTGGCCGCAGGCGGCTTCGCTGTCGTCCTGATCGCCCTCGGCGTCGGGGTCATCGCCCTGTTCACCCTGGGTGCGGGCGCCACCGCCGGTGCCCGTGCGGCCGCCGCTCTCGCCCCGCCCGCAGAGACCGGTGGCTGCGGGCAGTCGTGTGGAGCCTGCTCGCTGCGCGACACCTGCCAGCCTGCCTGACCAGCTCGAACGCCCCGCCTGCGCCGACCGGACGTAACGCGGGCCGCATCCGGCAGAAGCCCGCCCGCGTTCCCCGCGTGGAACGACACCCGCGATTCCAGGTGAATCAACGCCGAGCGCCGGACACCGATCCCAGCATTCGACGGGTGAACAGTCGGCAAAAGCATCAGGTGTAACACTGGTCACAGTGACACCGAGTAGCTATCGTCGGACGGCATGGACAGCACCCGATGGAGAGCGACCAGCAAGCTTGCACTGTCCGCGTTCGCCGTGGGCGGCATCCTTGCGGCAACCCTGCCCGCGACGGCGCACGCCGAGCAAACCGGGCCCGACGTCTCGTCCTGGCAGCACATCGACGGCCGGATGATCGACTGGTTCGCGGTGAAGCGTTCCGGGCACGACTTCGCGATGGTGAAGGCGACCGAGGGACTGAGCTACATCAACCCGTACTTCGTGCCCGACAGCGTGCTGATGCGCGCTGCGGGTGTGGCGCGTGGGACCTACCACTACGCGCGACCGAATCTGCCGCCGGAACCGCAGGCCGCGATGTACGCGGCAGTGGTGCTCGGCCAGAACGGGCCACTGGATCTGCCGCCCGTGCTCGACCTGGAGCATTCCGGCGGGCTGGCACCGGCCGCGCTGATCGACTGGACACACCGCTACCTCAACACCGTCCAGGCACTGACCGGCCGGGTGCCGATCATCTACACCTATCCCACCTTCTGGCGCACCGCGATGGCCGACAGCAATCAGTTCCACCGGTACCCGCTGTGGATCGCCGACTATCGCGGCAATCCACAGCCGGAGGTCCCCGGCGACTGGCCGACGTGGACGTTCTGGCAGACCACCGACAGCGGGTCTGTCCCCGGTATTGCCGGCGGCACCGACCTGAACGTCTACAGCGGCGCCCAGGGCAACTTCGCGCAGTTCGCGAATATGGCCGGGCTATTCGGTAGCAGCTGACCGCCGCCGAACCGGGCTACATCCCGATGCGGCCGCCGTCGGCTTTCCACACGGCCACCACGGACGGCCGCGGCTGAGTATCGCCGCCGTCGGGCCAGTGCGACACAGGTGCGTCGGCCGAGGCGCCGTCTTCTTCACCAGGATGCTGGACACACACCAGCACCCGCTGCTCGGTGACGACCGGACCACAGGTCTCGCCGCCAGCGGGCACGGTGAGGAACTGTTTGGTTTCGCCACGACGCTCACCCTCCAGCGTCACCGCGAAGAGCCCGTCGTTCGACTTCAGCGCATTGCCGTCGGTCGAGATCCACAGGTTGCCGTAGGGGTCGAAGGCGACATTGTCGGGGCAGGAGATCGGGCTGACCTTGGTTTTGTCGAAGCCGCCGTAGTAGGTGTCGGCCGCCGCCGGATCGCCACAGACCAGCAGCAGCGACCAGGTGAAGTCGGTGCCCTTGTGATCATCGACGATCTCGAGGACCTGGCCGTTCTTGTTCTTGACCCGCGGATTGGCCTCGTCGGCGCCTGCCTTGCCATCTTCGCCGCGCTTTGTGTTGTTGGTCAGCGCGACATAGACCTTGCCGGTCTTCGGGTTGGCCTCGAAGTCCTCCGGGCGGTCCATCTTGGTAGCGCCGACCTTGTCACCGGCCAGCCGGGTGAATACCGCGACCTCCTGGGCGGACATTCCGTCGACCAGCGACTTCCCGCTGCCGTCTTCGGCGGTTTCCAGGATCGGAACCCACTGACCCTTACCGGTGAAGCCCTGGTCGGAGGGGACATTGCCGGAGCCGTCGATACGGTCGGGATGATCGCCGGTGAGCTTGGCGACGTACAGGGTGCCCGCGTCCAGGATGGTCATGTTGTGACGGCGGCTCGCGGCGCCGGTGCCGGGCTGGATCGTGCGGGACGAGACGAATTTGTACATGTACTCGAAGCGCTCGTCGTCGCCGCTGTAGGCGACAACGGTGCCGTCTTCGGTGACATGAATGTTGGCCGATTCGTGCTTGTTACGCCCCAGCGCGGAATGCTTGACCGGCGTGGACGCCGGATCCCACGGATCGATCTCGACCACGTAGCCGAACCGGTTGGACTCGTTCGGTTCCTGCGCCACATCGAAGCGCTTGTCGAACTTCTCCCAGAAATGCGGGGAATCGACCTCGCCGACGCCGTAGCGCTCGGCCCGTTCGGCAGCCACCGGATCGGCAGGTGTGCCGACGAAGTAGCCGTTGAAGTTCTCCTCACCGGAAAGCACAGTGCCCCACGGGGTCACACCACCGGCACAGTTGGCGAAGGTACCCGCGACCTTGGTACCGGTGGGGTCGGCGGAAGTCTTCACGAAATCGCTACCTGCCGCAGGACCGGTGAGCAGGAATTCGGTATCGGCGGTGATGCGCCGGTTGTACTTGCCGAAGGCGGGCGCGAGCTTGCCGGAACCCGACTCGCCCACGACCTCCACCACCGAAAGCCCGTGCGCGGCAATGGCGATGCCGAACTGTTCGGGTGTCATGGTGTCGCCGTTGAAGCCCTTGAACATGAAGGGCTCGGTGGTGTACTCGTGATTGACCACCAGCAGGTAGCGGTTGGCCTGACCCTCGATGGGCAGCAGGGCGGCGAAGTCGTTGTTGTAGCCGAACTGCTCGGCCTGCGCGGCGGCGGTCTGTTTGTCGAAGTCGAACGGCGGCGCGTCCTCGAAGATCGGGTCGCCCCAGCGGATCACCACGCCCTGCTCGTAGCCTTCCGGGACGACGACGGCGTCTTCTTTGTTCGGCGCAACCGGCGTGAACCCGGTGCCCGATCCGGCCTCGCCGTTCGACGCAGCACCGGCGCCGTTGTCGTCACCGCAAGCCGCGAGCAAACTACCCGCACCCACCGCGAGCACCGCGGCCGCGCCACCCTTCAGCACCCCGCGCCGCGACATGGCGGCCACGATGTCACCGAAGTACTCACCCGAGGACTTGTTGGAGACCTCGTGGAAGCAGGCGTTACCGCACTTGTAGGCGCAGGTGACCGCGGAGCGCGACGATCTGCCGTCGTGCTGCACGAATAGGGCGAGTGGGGTGAAGCTCACGGTGCCTCCTGGATCAAGCTGACGGCCGCACGGTAGACCACGAGGGCGATTCCGAGACGACGACAAGATGAACGTCGATCGAATTAGGCAACCCTCAGTTATCTACGTGTGCTGGGAAAACTGCCGCATACGAGTGTCGTTCACACCGGCTCACCACCTTCCCAAGCCTGAAGAATCTCCTCCAGCGTGCGCCGCTCACCCGGCATCCCGTATTTGTCGACCGTCGACCAGGTGCCGTCGTCCCACTGCACCCACCCACAAGTCTCGTCCTCCGGATCGGTCACCGCACGAACCGCTCGGCCCGCCGATCCGGAGTGATCGCCCCCACCGCAACCAACGTGCTGTAGGCATCCCGCTTATGCGGGCAATCCTCGATACTGCACCGCCGATGCACCTGCATGGTGCTGTGCGCCGTCCGCGCCGACATCCGCGGGGCTTGCGCCGTGATCGGCGGTTCATCCTCGCCGAAGGTGTAGGGAAGCACGTAGATCAAGCCGAGCAGCAATACGGCGATCGAGCCCGCCACAGCGAACGCGGCGATGTAATTCGACATCGAACCCCCTGCGGTTGTTGGTTTTTGGGAACCACCGGCGCCGGGGAATGTGAGGCACGCACCCGGCGCCGGTGCTCTGCGACAGTAGGAAGGCCGCGTGCCACCGACAGGTACGTTTCGTACCTCAGGCATTGCTACCCGGGGCTACGCTGGGAAAAAGGGTTCAGCAGCGGAAGGGATGCCGTGGGGATCAACCCTGTCGAGGAAGCTCCGATCGGATCGCGTATCAAGCGCCTGCGGGAACGGGCTGGCATGTCGAGAGCGGTTCTCGCCGGCCTTGTGGGCCGATCCACCGAATGGCTGAAAGCCGTCGAGAACGGCCGCCTGCAACCACCCCGGTTGCCGATGCTGCTGCACATCGCGCATGCGCTCGAGCTCGCCGATCTGGCCGAGCTGACCGGAAATGGGCACGCCGTTCCGGTGGCGGTGTTCGCTGGTGAGCGGCATGGCGCTCTGACGGAGGTACAGGCAGCCCTCACCGACTACCGATTGGCACCTCCGGCACGCGCTGCGAACGTCGTCCATCTCGAGGAACGGTTGCGGCAGGCCTGGACGGTCCGGCACGCCAGTCCGGATCATCGGACCCAGCTCGGAACGCTGTTGCCCGCATTGATCAGGGACGCTCAGGGAGCGGTGCGAGCCGGTGGTACGAACCGCCGTACGGCCCGCCGCACGCTGGCCGGGGTCTATCAGCTGGCCGACTTCTACGTCGCCTACCAACCGGCGCCCGAACTCGTCTGGATGGTGGCCGATCGCGCCCTGTCCGAGGGTTACGAAGCCGACGATCCGTATGTAATCGCCTGCGGGGCATGGGCGATGGCTCAAGCGCTACGAGATTCGGGCCGGTGGGAAGAAGCCATCGCGATCGCTCGGACTGCGATCGAGCGGCTCACACCCTACCTCGATCGCGACGACACCATCGACGACTGGCGCGGCATCTCTGGCGCTCTACATGCCGAAATCGCCTACGTTCACGCCCGCCGCGGCCGCCATGGCGAAGCCTGGTCGTACTGGGAAAACGCAGCCACGACCGCGCGGCTCCTCGGCCCGAGCTACCGGCATGTCCAGACGTCGTTCTCGATTCCGGTGATGGCGGCCCATGCAACGACCCTCGGCGTCGAGCTGCGCCGCTCCGGCGAGGCACTTCGAGCGGCCAGGGGATTCGACGCAGACCAGATCACCTCGATCCCCCGGCGCAGCCGCCACTTCATCGAGGTCGCTCGCGCCCACTACCAGCGTGACGAACCGGTGGCCGCGCTTGCCCTGCTGGACAAATCGGCGCGCACCGCACCGGAAACGATCAAGTACAACGGCCATGCCCGCGACATCCTGCACGTCCTGATGCGAAATCCCCCCTCGGGCATGAGGAACGACGTCAACGATCTCTGCCGCCAGGTGGGTCTCGTACCTGCATAGGCCATCGCCGCCGATACTCGCCGACAAGCGGCACCGCGAGGTTCTCGCGGTGCCGCTCACGACCACCTCCACTGGCGCGACGAGCGTTAACGCACCGGCGCGCTGCTGCGTCCGTGTGTCCTGCCGCTCAGCTCGGCGTCGAGCGTCGCCTGTGCCATCGTCATTTGGTCGGCGTACACCGGGTCCTGCATTCGCTGCCAGACCACGTCCTCGGCGACGTCCTCGACGTGGCTTGTCACCCACCAGATGTTGCCGAACGGATCCTTGACGCGCCCGCCGCGCTGACCGAACGCGGAGTCTCCCAGCTCGGTGACCACCTGGGCGCCGGCGGCGATCGACTTCGCGAACGCCTCGTCCGCGTCCGGAACGAACACGCGCAACAGGCTCGGCATGACCGGCCACTCCGGCCGGCTGTCGAAGGCCAGCACGACGGTGTCGCCGACCCGGATCTCACCGTGACCGATCGATCCGTCCTCGGTCGCCACCCGGGCGATCTCTTGGCCGTCGAACGCCTGTGTGACGAAGTCCAGGAATGCGCCGGTATCGGTGGTGACGACCCAGGGGGCGACGCTCGTGTAGCCGGTCGGGACGCCCTTGCGCAGATCGTTCATGGTGGAGTTCCTTTCGATGCTGTTTCGCTGTTGCCACTACCTTAAAATCGAAATAGGACAATTTATGTCCTAGATGCGAACGGAATCCGGGACAATCTCGATGACGGTGGCGTCGATTTCCCGCCAGCTTCGAGAGCCGGTGATTCTTACCGTCGTTCGTTGTGACTATTCCTGCCACCGAGATACGCGATGACCGTCGGCTGCGCGGCCCAGTCGTACTGTTCATGGCGCTTGCGGCCGCGCTCGGGACCTCCACTATCTATCCGCTCCAACCGGCAATAGCGGACGTGGCGGGGTCGTTGCATTCGTCGATCGCTGCGGTCGGGTTCTCGCTCGCCTGCGGTCCGGTCGGATATCTGGTTGGTCTGGGCCTGCTTGTCCCGCTGGTCGACCGATTCCCGCCCGGACGGATTCTCGCGGTCCAGTTCGCAGCACTGGCGGCGGTATTGGCGGTGGGTGCTGCCGCTGGGCGCGCCTGGCAGCTGGGACTGCTGATCGGCCTGATCGGTGCATGCTCGGCGGTCGGCGCGAGCCTCAGCTCATTGGCGGGCCGGCTCGCTCCGGCTCATCAACGGGCTACGATCCTTGGCATCGTCACAGCTGGGATCTCGGCCGGGATTCTCGCAGGGCGGATCGCGGGAGGGTGGCTGTCCAACGAGATCGGCTGGCGCGGAATGCTTCTGGTATTCGCTGCCGCGTGCCTGATTGCCGCCGGGTGCTGCCTGATAGCGCTGCCGGACGCCGTGGGCACGACCGAACTCCGCTATCTCGCGACTCTGCGCTCCCTCCCCGGATTGTTCGTGCGGCACGCGACTCTGAGGGTTGCCGCGATACGCGGCGCGCTGTGGTTCTTCGCGTTCTGCGCGGTGTGGGCCGGACTCGCGGTCGCGCTGTCGGAGCCGCCGTTCTCGTACTCGGCGGAACAGATCGGCTTGTACGCCTTGGCTGGGCTCGCGGGAATTCCAGCGACACAGGTCGCAGGCGTCTGGACCGACCGAGTGGGCGCACCACGCGTCATCCTGGCGGGTCTGGCATTGGCCGGCGCCACCATAGTCGTCGCCGGTCTCACCCTCGAGAACATCATCGTGACGCTGGTCTGCCTGGCACTTTTCGATGCCGGACTCTTCGCCGCTCAAGTGGCGAATCAGAGCACCGTCCTCGCCATCGACCCCACGGCGCCCGCCCGTTTCAACAGCGCCTACATGCTGGTGTACTTCGTAGGTGGCAGCCTCGGCACCGCTTTCGGCGCGGCGGCCGTCGAGTGGTTCGGCTGGCCGGCCACAGCCGCGATCGCCGTCGGCGCCATCGGAATCGCCGCCGTGATCACCACAATGACCTCCCGAGCGTCGGCGGCCGCCGGGGCATGACCATCGGGCTCGGGCCTCGGCATCCACTCGAGCGCCTGACCCGTCGCGCACTGACCGGTTTCACCCGCTTCTGACCGCTGACCAGCATCGCCCCTTGCGTCCGCATCCGGGCGAGGGCAATTGGCGCGCGGTCTTCGAATCACACACTCCGCGTGGTGATTCGGACAACCATCGGCTGACGGCCGCACGTGTCCGGACAAGGACTTCCGATAAGCTGCCGCCGGAAACTCTGTTATCGGGCATGCGAGGTAGTGGATGGACTCGTCGGCTATCGCGGCCGCAGCCGGTGTTGCGACGGCGGTGATCGCCCTCGTCGCGGCATCGCTGGTCGTCTGGCAGGTGGCGGAGATGCGAAAGACCACCAATGCGAGCGCATTCAAAGCGGTGTACGACATGCTGCAGGCCGACGCCGTCCGGCAGGATCGGCGACTCGTCATGCGGGAATTGCGAATTCGCGCAGTCGAGACCTGGACCGAGGACGAGATCCTGCGCGCCGAGCGGGTATGCCACAGCTACGACTGCGTCGCGATCATGTGCCGCAACGGTTACATCCCGACCGACGTGGTGGCCGACTCTTGGGGCGACTCCCTGCGCACTTGCTGGAGCGTCCTGCGCCCGCTGGTCGAGAAGTATCGCGCGGACCGCGGCGCACCCGAACTGTGGGACGACTTCGCCTGGCTGGCCGGCCGCGCCACCGAGCTGCACGGCCGCAGGCAGTCCAGCTAGGGCCACGTCCGGGAATGGCTGATGCCGTATCCGTTGGCAGGATGAACGCCATGCGCTTCACCGTGACGACCATCGTGTTGACGATGGCGGCAGTCCTGCTGACTGGATGTTCGCTCTACGCGCAGGGGCCCGATCAGGACGAGCGTGACAACTGGTCGGAGGTGATCGAGAAGGCCATCGAGGCCATTCCGGGGGTGGCAGACGCGTCACATAAGTTCCAGTACCACCCGTACGGCCCCAACTCGTACTACACGTCCAAGCTCGACGTACAGCTCGAGGATGGCGCCGCACCAGCCGAGGCCGCGTCTGTGGTGCGCGTTATGGGCGCCCAGCAGCTGCCGCCGCACTATCACGGCGACTCGACCCTGGTCACGGTCCACCGGATGACCGACTCCTATTACGGAGGCTGGCTGTTCGGGCAGGACGTGGACGTGGAAGCGAACGCGGCAGCCACCTGGACCCGAGTGTCATCGGCGAACACCGGCGCGGAGATTCACTTGTCCGTTGGCGGCGACAAAGCGACCGGAGTGACCCATTCCATCGATGTCCGGGCGGGCTCCGAGGCCGAACCCCACCGTGCCACCGCGGCGATGCGCCGAATCATCCAGGACTTCCCTGACCTGGCATCCAACAACTGGACGGTGTCCCCCATTTATAGGGAGAGCTTGGGCTCGGGTGAGAACCACTCGAGTCTGGAACCCAGTGTGACCCACCCGGACAGCCGCCCCCGCTTCCCGTCCAGTAGTGAACTCGAAATGTGGGAGTGGTTCCTGAACGATCAACCCACCTCGGCAATTGTCCAGTTGTCGATATACGACCCGCCCGGCACTGCCGGCCGCACACTGGACGTCATGGTGTTCCCGCCCGTTGGAGAGGAATTCAGCGCCGCGCAGGCGACACAACTCGCCGACCAGCATCTTCGCTACTTGTCCCAGCGCGGTGGCGTGGTCGACTACACGATCATCACGCGCAACGGCCACCACAGTTTCGCCGTCCTCGTCGGCGGTTGCCCAGAACCCGGGCGCGAGGTTGCACCGGAGGCGGAGCCCTTCGTTCGTCAGTACGAACGCTGCTAGCACCGCGTCGAACGGGACCCTCTAGCCGGCGTTGCCTGCGCCTTCGCAGGTCTCCTCGCCACCTCTTCGACAACCACCGGGTTGCGGGCGATATCAGCTCAGCGATAGACGTCGGAACGTTTGGCGACGGCGAAAACGCGGATGATCGACTCGGCGTCATCGATCTCGTAGACGATGCGGTACTGGCCGATACGAATTCGCCAATCGCTGCGGCCGACCAGCTTCTTGGCGCCGGACGGACGAGGGTCCTTGGTCAACGCGATGATCGCGTGCAGCGCTGCCTCGAGTACATCGCGAGGCAGCTTTTGCAGTTGTTTCAGGACGTCGGGATGGAACTCGACGTTCACGAGGCCAGTAGCTCAGCCGGGTCCACACCCAGCTGATCGAGCATTTCC
This sequence comes from Nocardia cyriacigeorgica, assembly GCF_010868145.1. Lineage (GTDB taxonomy): Bacteria > Actinomycetota > Actinomycetes > Mycobacteriales > Mycobacteriaceae > Nocardia > Nocardia cyriacigeorgica_D. The sequence continues at coordinate 422,104 of NZ_JAAGUY010000002.1, read as the reverse complement.
GACATCGACATCGACGTGTAATCCGCCACCCGCATATCTCGCAGGCGCAACGCATCGATCAGATCGGCGTGCTCGTGCAGCCGCTCGTAGTCGGCCATCGAGATGATCACCGCGACCTCGCTGCCGCTGTCGGTGATGATCGCTTCCTCCCCGGTCGCGGCGACACCGCGCACGATCCCACCCAGCTGCATCCGGAGATCACGCAGGCTGTGTGTACTCATGTTGAACATATTACCCATTCGGAGCCGTGAATAGCGCGGATGGGGAGAACCTCAGTGCTCGTCGTAGTGCCCGTCGTGCCGTGCGTGCCGGTGGCCGTCGTGGATGTAGTCGACGTGGTCGCCGTGCGGGACCGCCACATGCCCACAGCCCTCACCGTGGACGTGGTCGTGCGGACTGCATTCGGTGTGGCCGGCTCGCTCACATTCGTCGTAGTGACCCTCGTGTTCTCGGTGCAGATGGCCGTCGTGGACATAGTCCACATGGTCGCCGTGTGGGACGGCGACATGACCGCAGGTCGGGCCGTGTTGATGCTCGTGTTCGGTGTGCTGAGCATGCGCTGTGGTCATCAGAATCCTTCTTTCCGCAGTGGACAGGTGGAACTGAAGAGCACCTCACACATTACCAAGTGCGCATGAATGAAGAATAGCGGTGAGTGTGCGGGCGAATCGCCCTTCTCCCCAGCCGCCACCATGGGCGGCCACGAGAGAAGGACGAACTCGGCCGTCTTTATCGCTTCAACGCGGCGTTGATCAGCTGCTGCCGGTCGAGGGGCCGATACGCATCGGCGGCAGCGCGCGGATCAGCGACGCGATCTGCGGGCACATCTTGAAAGTGGGTGGGGCGCCGATGTTGTTGACGCAGGCGAGAGCGCCGGTCTTGTCGTAGACGTTCGTTTGAATCGCCTGTTCCCTATGGACGGACGACTTGGAGTACCACTTCCACTCGATGCCATCGGGTGAGGGTACGTAGTCGCATTCGGCAGGAGCCTTGCCCTGGCACGGCCCCTCGATACCCCAGGGTCCGACCGGATACGCCTGCGCCGCCGGCGCGAGGGTGAGTCCGGCAAGAGTCGCAAGCGCACCCGCCGCCAGAGCTGTCGTCACTCGAATCGCTGAAAACATATGTCCTTTTCTGTTGCGTTTCGGATTCACGGTCCGAGGTGAGGGGGTTCGGGCACGCCAAATCACGCGCGAGCGGCCGCCCACCTCTGAATTTCCTCCCGAAATCCGGCAAACCCCCGAGGCCACACCGGCACCTGCCGATCACGCCGTGAACATGACCGGCTCTCTTCAACATAGGGGACTCCCCACATATGAGAATCGACGACGAACCCGGCGACTCGAAGCCGGGACAGCCCTGCCGCCTAGAGCACCTGGTCGAGGAAGCGTCGCAATCGTGGGGTCTTCGCATTGTCGAACAGCGCATCCGGGCTGCCCGTCTCCACTACCTGACCTGCGTCCATGAACACCACACTGTCGGAAACGCTTCGCGCGAAACCCATTTCGTGGGTCACCACAACCATCGACATTCCGCCCGACGCCAAGTCCGTCATCAGGGCGAGCACACCCTTGACCAGCTCCGGGTCGAGTGCCGAGGTGGCCTCGTCGAAGAACATGATCTCCGGCTTCATCGCCAGCGCCCGCGCGATCGCCACCCGCTGCTGCTGCCCACCGGACAGGTTGGCCGGCCGGGAATCGGCCTTACCGGCCAGACCGACGACCTCCAGCTGCTCGATGGCCAGCGCCCGCGCCTGCTCCTTGGACAATCCGCGCAGTTTGCGCGGGCCGAGCGCGACATTGTCGGCGACGGTCTTGTGCGGGAACAGGTTGAAATGCTGGAACACCATGCCGATGCGCTGACGCAGCTTGTCCGGGTCCTCGGTCAGCACCGACTCGCCGTCGAGCAGGATGTCACCCGCGTCCGGTTCGTGCAGCCGGTTCAGCACTCGCAGCAACGTGGACTTGCCCGAACCGGACGGTCCGATGACGGTCGTGGTCTTACCCGCGTCGACGTGGATGTCCACCCCACGCAGGATCTCGTTGTGGCCGAGCTTCAGCCGCAGACCGGTGCCGGTGAGTGACGCGCTCATCTACCCACGCCCTTCCGTGATCGCGGCCTGATCGGCCGGGTCGATGGGTTGATCGGGTCGGCCGGTGCGCATGCGCCGGTCGATGTAGTTCACCAGGTGGGTGAGCGGGATCGTCAGCAGCAGATACACCAGACCGGCCGCGACCAGCGGCGACAGGTTCCCGGTCTGTGCGTTCAGGTCGCGCCCGACAGCGAACAGCTCACGCTGCGAGGCGAGCAGGCCGAGGAAGTAGATCAGCGACGAATCCTTGATCAGCGCGATGAACTGGTTCATCAGCGCGGGCAGCACGCGCCGCACACCTTGCGGGATCACCACAAGCGTCATCGACTGGCGGTAGCCGAGGCCGATGGCGCGTGCGGCCTCGAGCTGCCCCGGTTCGACCGACTGGATCCCCGATCGGAAGATCTCACCGATATAGGCCGACGCCAGCAATGCCAGCGCCACGGCACCGAGCCAGTACGGATTGTTGCCGGTCAGATCGCCGACCACCGGACCGAGACCGAGACCGATCAGCAGGATGATCACCACCGCGGGCAGGCCACGGAAGATGTCGGTGTAGACGCGGGCAGGCCAGCGCAGCCAGCGCGACCTGGAGATGCCCGCCACCGCGAGCAGCATGCCGAGCACCGTGCCGAGTACGCCCGAAACCACCGCGAGGATCAGGGTATTCGGCAAGCCGGTCTTGAACAGGTCGGGGAAGGCCTGGCGATACAGCGACCAGTCGAAGAAGGTGTCACGCAGTTGTTCCAGGGTGGACTTGGGTTGATCCTGGGTTTGCTCAACCGGTCCGCGTTCGGCGGCGATGGCGGCGAAATCCGGAAGTTCGGGCGTAGGAGCGGCTTTCGATCCCGGCTTCCACCCGGGCGGGAGTTCACGCGGCACCCATTCGCTGTAGAGCGCGGCGTAGGTGCCGTCGGCGATCACCGCGTCCAGACCGCTGTTGAGCGCGTCGACCAGTGGCTGCTTGTTCTTGCCGACCGCCCATGCCGCGAAATTATCGAGACTGAAAGAGTTTTCGATGATCGTGGTGCCGTCACCCGGCGCGATAGCGCCCTCCGCCTGCGCCGACGGTGCCACCCAGGCATCCACCTGGCCAGTTTTCACGTTGGCGTAGGCGGTGTTGTAGTCCGGGAATTTCACCGGGTCCAGACCCAATTGGTTGACGACGTACTCGTCCTGCACCGTGCCCTGCACCACGGCGACCCGGCTACCAGGACCGAGATCGTCGAACCCCTCGATCGGACTGCCGGTGCGCACGACGAGCGAGAAGTAACCGAAGTCGTAGCCGTTGGTGAAGTCCACCATCCGCCTGCGCTCATCGGTGGTGGTGATGTTGGAGGAGCCGACATCGAAGCGTCCGCCCGCCACCTGCGCCAGCAGGCCCGCGAACTCGGTGCCGGAGAACTCCACCTGCAGACCCAGTTTCGCGGCCACCGCACGCAGCAGTTCGTTATCGAAACCGGTGAACGCGCCCGCGGAGTTGACGCAGATGCTCGGCGGGGCGTCCGACAGGGTGCCGACGCTGAGCTTGCCCGGGGTGATCAGGCCGAGCTTGCTGATGTCGATGGATTCCAGCGGAACGGTCGTCGGCGTGGTGAACCGATCGACGCCCGCACGCGTCGGTGACGCCAGGTTCGTCGGCGCGGCCGACGCCGCCTCGACCCCGGGTGGGGCACACAGGTCGCGGGCCGAGGAGCCGTCACCGGAACCACAGGCCGTCGCCAAGGCGACGACGGCGAGCAATATCACGGCGATCAACGCACGAGACCGCACAGCGAGCAGACCAACCATGGGAGAACACCATAGCCGCCCAGCTCAGGCTAACCGGCGGCTACCAGCCCGTGCCGGGCCAGGTGAATGTCGGTGACCATGGAAACTGCCCGGATTCGGTCGATTAGACCACGGTGCGAGAAACCGCCATCACCCCTGCCGGACAATGTGCTGCTATCCGACGCCACACGACCAGTTGCTGTGATCTTCGGTTCCCACCGCACCCGACCACGCGGAATCGCGGCTCCCCGCCCTGGCCGACGCGCGATCAGGCGATTCCGCTGACCGGCTCGGGGTTGATCTCGTCACGCCAGTTGATCGCGTCGATCACCCGGCTCAGGTCGTAGTCCGGCCCGCTGACGCCGACGGTGAACAGCGTCGCGCCCGCGGCCAAGAATTCCGGCGCCCGGCTCGCTCCCGGCCAGCTCACCGAACGCTCGATGCGGCCAGGATCGGTGCCGGCGGCCGCACAGTGTTCGCCGAGGATGCCGCTCTTGCGGGTGAACACCTCTAGGTCGCCGAAGCTGTGCCAGATATCGGCGTGCTCGGCGACCAGACGCAGCGTCTTACGCTCACCTCCACCGCCGATGAGCATCGGGATCGTGCGGGTGGGCTGCGGATTCAGTTTCTCGAGCCGGGCGTCGATCCGGGCCAGCGCACCCTTCAGCTTGTCCAGCCGGGTGCCGGGGGTGCCGAACTCGTAGCCGTACTCGGCGTAGTCGCGCTCGAACCAGCCCCCGCCGATCCCGAGGATCAGCCGGCCACCACTGATGTGGTCGACGGTCCTGGCCATATCCGCGAGCAGGTCCGGATTCCGGTATCCACCGCCGGTGACCAGCGCACCGATCTCGACCCGCTCGGTCTGCTCGGCGAACGCACCGAGCATGGTCCAGCACTCGTAATGCGCGCCGTCCGGGTCTCCGGTCAGCGGGAAGAAATGATCCCAGTTGAAGACGATGTCGACGCCGGCATCCTCAGCGCGCCGCACCGCATCCCGAACAAGCCCGTACTCGGGCGCATGCTGCGGCTGTAGCTGCATTCCCACACGAACCGGTCGACTCATCGCATTGACTCCTCGTCGCTCGGGGCTTGCTCCCCGACCGAGGCTACCGCCGCGGGTCCCACCGGTCGTGCTGAACCGATCTTCGGCTTCCGGATCAGACAGAAGCTCCGCGAGCATGGAGCCGATGATTCTCGGTACTGCCCACCATCGGGAACTGTATCGACAGTATCGGCTCCTACGTTTACTGACGTGCTCCACGGAAGATCGCAGGAACAGCAGCGGATCCGCGCGCTGCTGGATGCCGCGGCGACCGGACGCGGCGGTGCGATGCACATCCTCGGCGCTGCGGGTATCGGCAAGTCGGCGCTATTGGCCTATGCGGCAGCCACGTCCGAGGCCGGGTGGACAGTGCTGCGCTGCACCGGCGTACGCAGCGAGGCACAGTTGGCGTTCGCTGGTCTCCATCTGCTGGTCACACCGGTGCAGCACCGAATCGCCGAGCTCCCCGCATGCCAGCAGAACGCGTTGCTCACCGCCATTGGGCTGGCAACGGGCCGGCGGCCCGACAGCTTTCCGGCCGGAGTGAGTATCCATTCGTTGCTTGCCCTGCTTGCGGCGGAATCTCCGGTGCTGTGTCTGATCGACGATGCGCACCTTCTGGACCGCGCCTCGGTAGACGCGCTTTCCTTCGCGGCTCGCCGATTGTCCGAGCAACCGATCGCAGTATTGTTCGCCGGTGTTCCGGACGACAGTTCGATCGCAGGGTTTCCGGAGCTCCGGCTGCCCGCGCTGGACTCGGCGGCGGCCCGGCGGCTACTGGAACAACGACGCCCCGAACTCCGGGCCGACGGGCAAGACCGGCTGCTCGAACACGCGGCGGGGAACCCGCTGGCGTTGCTCGAGCTGCCCGCAATCCCGGACGACGCATTACCGGTCGGCGCGCCGACACTGCCGGACAACCTGCAATCCCGCTTCGGCAAATGCGCCCTCGGACAAACAACACAGACCCGATCGGCCCTGCTGACCATCGCCGCAGAAATGCGCACCGAGCTGGCGACCGCCATAGCGGCCCTCGAAATTCTCGGATCATCCGTCGACGCACTCGCCACAGCAGAGCGGACCGGCATGGTCAGAATCTCTGGACAGGCGATTTCGTTCATTCATCCACTACAACGGGCGGCTGTCTACCACCAGGCGCCGTTCACCCAGCGGGCAGCCGTCCATGCCGCGCTCGCTACTGCCCTCACCGATCCGGACCGGCGCGCCTGGCATCTCGCCGAGGCCGCCACCGGGCCGGACGAAGCCGCAGCCGATGCACTGGAGGCCGCAGCACACCGTGCCCGGCGCCGAACCGCGTACACCATCGCCACCGCGGCCTTGACGCGTTCGGCCGAACTGACCACGACCCCGGCCGAACAACGCCGACGCCTGCTGCTTGCCATGGATACCGCGGCCGACGCCGGCCGGCCCGAAGACGCGCTCCTGCTCGCCGAGCGGATACCGGCGCACGCTCCCATCGGTGCCAGCGACCATGCCCGGTTGCTGGACATCGGTGCCCGCATCGAAGCCGAGCGAGGCGCCTTACGATCCGCGCACCTCCAGATGCTGAAAGCAGCGGGCGCCACCGCTGAGATACTGCCGGCGCGGTCGGCACGCATATTGGTCAATGCTGCCGCGATCGCCTGGGCCGCCGGACAGGCGGATGGCGTCGTCGCGGCACATAACGCGCTCCATGCCCTTACCTACGACGGCCGTCGCGACCACCATCTGCCGACCGCCACCGATCATCTCTCGGTGACTACCGCGATGGCCGCTCTGCTCGATCCGGACCCAGCCGCAGGAGTGCGACTGGCCGCGCAGAACATCCGGGTCTCCGATATCGGCTATGACGAACCGGCCTCGATCTTCGCCCTCGCCCAGCAGGCGATCCACGCAGGTGAACTCGGGGCGGCACGAAAACTGCTGCGCGCCACGCGCGCCCGGTGTCATCACCACACGGCGAACTGGTGGTTGCCTGCGGCATGCGGCGAACTGGCGATTGCCGAACTGCTCCTCGGACACCTTGACGAGAGCAACGCCGCGGCGAAGGACTGCCTGCGACTGGCCCGCAGGCTCGATCAGCCCAACCGCACCGGACAGGCACATTCCGTCCTCGCCGTGATCGCCGCAATTCGCGGCGATACCGACGATTGGCACGGCTACGCCGAAGAATGCCTGCGCAGTTCCACCGCACAGTCACGGACCACCACTGTCACCTTCGCCGAATGGGCGCTCGGCCTCGATGATCTGGTGCACGGCCACTATCGGTCGGCAACCGAACGATTCGAAGCTCTGGCCAGCGGACCGTTCCGTCCGCTCGGCCAATGGGTACCGCTGCTGAGTGACTGGGTGGAAGCGGCGGTACGGCTGGGTGGACCCGAACGCGCGGCCCAGCCGATGGCCGAGATACAGCGGTGGGCCGCCGCCACCGACAACAACTGGATCCAGGCGCACCTCTCGCGCTGTCATGGCCTTGTCTACGGTGACCCCGATTCCTTCGTTGTCGCACTCGATCGCTACGCCGCCGAAAGCCGCTGGTACGACCACGCGCGCACCGAACTTCTCTACGGAGAGCTACTGCATCGCGCTCGCGCCCGGACCAAAGCGCGAACAGCGCTGCGCAATTCGGCAAAGACATTCGGGCGCCTCGGTGCCCGGCCATGGGTCCAACGCGTCGACGCCACGTTACGTGCCGCTGGCGAAACGACAACCGATCGAGGACCGGACACACGGGCGATAGGACAACTGACGGCCCGAGAACTGGATATCGTGCGGCTGGCCGCCTCGGGAGCAACGAATCGAGAGATCGGCGAGCGGTTGTGGCTGAGCCCGAAAACTGTTGCACACCATCTCTATCGAGCCTTCCCGAAACTTGGCGTCACCAATCGCGGCGCACTGGCTCGGCTCGATCTGGGTACCGATGCCGGACATTCCGAGCGCGAGTAGTACCTGACGACAACCGGTCTCGGATTGGGTAACCCGTCCGATACCGAACCGCCGATCTGCGCCGATAACGTTCGAATGCTCATAACATCGGCGAAAGGAATACCATGTCAACTCGATCGGCGACCATCGCGAACCCATCCATCGACATGATCGAGATGGCCGAGCGCCTGCGCGCAGACACATCCACGACCCTGTCCGCTGCGCTGCGTCGACATCTGGCGCCGCGCAACGCGTCGAACCGGGGGAACTTCAACTCCTTCATCGAAGACAGCGCCGCGAACAAGGGCAACTTCAACTCCTTCATCTGATCCCGGCCGCTGGTCACCCGGGTGTGGGTATCGGACCGTGCCCGTACCCACACCCGTCCATCGAACCGAAGTGCCCGAGGAGACGATGAGATGGACTCACATTCGCAGCCGGTGCATCTATCCATGCCGGGCAGGCCGTGGCCCGAAACCGGACTCGATGTCGGTCGGCTACGCGAAAAGGGTTGGTCCCCACTACCGTTCACGCAGTTCATCCTCAAGATCCACAGCCGCTGCAATCTCGCCTGCGACTACTGCTACGTGTACGAGATGGCCGATCAGAGCTGGCAAGATCAGCCGATCGTCATGACCGAGCAGGTCTTCGCCGAAGCATGCGCGACCATCGGTGAGCATGCCCGTACACACAGGCTGACCTCTGTCAGCCTGGTGTTCCACGGCGGCGAGCCGCTGTTGGCCGGCCATGCCCGCCTCGAGGAGTTCGCCAGACAGGCACGCGAGATGATCGAGCCGATCGCGGAGGTTCGGCTTGGCATCCAGACCAACGGTGTCCTCTTGGACGAACAGTTCCTGCGCATCTGCGACCGATGGGGGATTCAGATCGGCGTCAGTATCGACGGCGATGAGCGCGGCCATGACCGGCACCGCCGATACCGCCGTGGTACCGGCAGCTATCACGATGTGGTGCGCGGTATCGATCTGGTTCGCCAGGAGGACTTCTTGCACCTCTACTCGGGTTTGCTCTGCACGATCGACATCGCGAACGACCCCATCGAGACCTACGAGGGTCTGGTCCGCTTCGCACCACCCGGAATAGATTTTCTGCTCCCACACGGAAACTGGAACACCCCGCCACCGGCCAAAGACCCCACCTCCGACGCAACACCGTACGCCGACTGGCTGATCACGATATTCGACCGCTGGTACGATTCGCCGACCCTCGAGACCCAAGTCCGGCTGTTCGACGAGATCATCGAGCTCCTGCTCGGCGGTCAGGGGGCCGCGGAATCGGTCGGCCTCGCACCGATGCGGCTGGCCGTCATCGAAACCGACGGCACCCTCGAGCAAGTGGACGCACTCAAATCCGCCTTCACCGGCGCCGCCAAGATTCACAGCGCAACCGGGGATAACCGCTTGGACCAGGCGCTGTGGGAGCCCGCGGTGATCGCCAGGCAGATCGGCGCCGACGCGCTGTGCGATACCTGCAGAAGCTGCGCGCTGCACACCGTCTGCGGTGGCGGCCATTACGCGCACCGGTATCGCCCCGACACCGGTTTCCGCAATCCATCGGTGTACTGCGGTGACCTCACGGCACTGATCAATCACATCAGCGCACGAGTGCGAGGCCAGCTGGCAGCTGTCATCGGGCCCGGCGCCGAACCATGACCAGCGCCGGCTCCGTCCACACCAACCGAGATTTTCTGCTGCTGTGGTCGGGCAACGCTGTCTCCCTGGTCGGATTTCACGGCGTGCGCGTGGCGTATCCCATGCTGGCGCTCGCGATCACGGGGTCGGCCGGGCTCGCAGGCTGGGTGATGTTCGCCCTCACCCTGCCGAGCCTGATCTTTCAGATCCCGGCCGGAATCGTCGCCGACTACGCGGACCGGCGGCGAGTACTGACGGGATGTGTGCTCGCGGGCCTCGCGTCGACTCTCGTGGCGACCATGGTGATCCTCGCCGATCTGGCCTCGCCCGGTCCGGTGCTGATCATCACCGCGTTCATCGAAGGCACCGCATATGTGTTCTTCACTCTCAGCGAGTTGGGCGCCATCCGCGATATCGTCACCGTCGAGCAGCGTCCGGCCGCCTTCGCCTTCTTCGAGGCCGAGCAACCCATCGCACTCGTGATCGGCCGCGCAGCCGGCGCCGCGGTGTACGGCGCCGCCAAATGGCTGCCATTCGCGGCCAACGCCGTGTCCTATCTGTTCTGCCTGGCCACGCTCGCGGCGATCCGCGGGGACTTCTCCGCGCGGGACGGGGCGACCGATCGGGCCACCGCGGCGATACGGGTGCGCGAGGGTATCCGCATCGTCTGGACCGATCCGTTCCTGCGCATCTCCACCGCGATCAGCGGTGCGTCGAATCTGGTCATCCAGGTGATCATCCTGCTGATGATGTTCGGGCTCGCGCGCGCCGGACATCCGGCCTGGACGGTGGGCGCCGTGCTTGCGGCCGCGGGCGTCGGCGGTGTGCTCGGTTCGTTCGTGGCGGCTCCACTGACCAGTCGGTTGTCGGCGCCAGCGGTGTATCGCGGTTCGCTGTGGGCGTGGTCGGCCCTGCTGGTCCCGATCACCCTCGGCACCGATCCACTCGTCCTCGCGGCGGCGTGGGGCGGCGTCGGTGCGATCGGCACGGTGGTCAATGTCTCGCTGACCACGTTCCGGGTGAATGTGATCCCCGAGGAGGCGCTCGGCCGTGCGGTGGGTTCGATACACCTGGTGACCGATGGGGCGATGGCGCTCGGCGGCCTGCTCGCGGGCTATCTGTTGAGCGCGTTCAGCACCACCGTCACCGGTTGGACCACCGTCGGCGCGATGCTGGCGCTCGCCGTTCTCAGCGGCCGCGCCAGGGGACATACCGGAGCCGGGAAGCCGACGGAAGACGCGCATGCCGTCGGCTCCTGAGCCTCAGGGATCGGCTTGTCGGACTCCCCGCCGCCCGACGCGGCCGTGAATCCGCCAGTTCCGCTCGATGCCCGGTCCGCTGCCGGTCGGGCGTGCTCCCGTCCCTCCACGTAAGATCCGCCGGAACCCTCTACTCGGATCGTCCGGCACGTTCCTGCCGGTGAAGGGAAGTGATCTGCCGTGGCTACGGTGACCTTCGACCATGCCACCCGGTTGTATCCGGGTGCCGGTAAGCCGGCCGTCGACCAGTTGAACCTGGAGATCGAAGACGGAGAATTCCTGGTGCTCGTCGGGCCGTCCGGCTGCGGGAAGTCGACCTCGCTGCGGATGCTGGCGGGACTGGAAGAGGTCAACGGCGGGCGGATCTTGATCGGCGACAAGGACGTGACGCACGCCGAGCCGAAGGAACGCGATATCGCCATGGTGTTCCAGAACTATGCGCTGTACCCGCATATGACGGTCGCGGAGAACATGGGTTTCGCGCTCAAGCTGGCCAAGGTGAGCAAGGCGGAGACCAAACAACGGGTGCTGGAGGCGGCGAAGCTGCTGGATCTGGAGCCGTACCTGGACCGCAAGCCCAAGGCGCTCTCCGGTGGTCAGCGCCAGCGAGTGGCGATGGGCCGCGCCATCGTGCGCCAGCCGCAGGTTTTCCTCATGGACGAACCGCTGTCCAACCTCGACGCCAAGCTGCGCGTGCAGACCCGCACCCAGATCGCGCAGTTGCAGCGGAGGCTCGGCACCACCACGGTGTATGTCACCCACGACCAGGTCGAGGCCATGACCATGGGCGATCGCGTCGCGGTGCTGCGGGACGGGCTGTTGCAGCAGTGTGCCTCGCCGCGCGACCTGTACCGCGATCCGGCGAACGTGTTCGTCGCCGGATTCATGGGCTCGCCCGCGATGAACCTGTTCACCCTCCCGGTCGCCGCCGGTTCGGTGGCGCTCGGCGGGCACGATCTGGCGCTGCCGCGTTCGGTGGCGGATTCGAGCAATGGTTCGGTGACCGTCGGTGTGCGTCCGGAGCACCTGGAGATCGGTGGGGAAGGTTCCGGCCTGACCAAGGGTGTCGTCGGGATCGAGATGGAGGTGGATGTGGTCGAAGAGCTCGGCTCCGACGCCTACATCTACGGCCGCACCCTCGCGGACGGTTCCACCAACGGTGCGGGGGAAACGATCGTGGCGCGGGCGGATTGGCGCAATCCCCCGGCGAAGGGCGCGCGGGTGCGGCTGACGGCGGATCCGGAGCACACCTACTTCTTCTCGGCCGATGACGGAGGCCGGCTGAACTGAGGGATGGGCTCGCCCGGGGGTGCCGAGAGGCCGAGTCGGCGCCCTCAACCCGGTGCGGTGAGGATCGCGACCAAGAATCCGCACACCCAGACTCCCGCGAACAGCGGCACCCCGACCAGCGGCGCCCAGCCGATGGGACGCCGCCCTTTCACCGCACCCAGTACGGTCGCGGCGACAGCGGCGGTGGCGAGCGCAAAGCCCACAGCGGCAACGGAATAGGCGGCCGTCAGATCGTGTGTGCGGGTCGATGTGCGACCCGCCAGCTCATACCAATCCAGCAAGTGCACTGCCACCCAGGCGAATCCGGACGCGATCAGGGTCGCCGGTACCGCACGCGCGAGATCCAGAAGTCGCCACCGCACAATTCGAGTGTGCGGCCACACCGGCGGCTCGGCAATCCCCAACTGGGGGCAGGACACAGTGGACCGGGCTACCCTGCTGACGATGAGCGAAGTCGAAGCCGTCGGCGTGTACGCGGTGCCCATGCGCACCCGGTTCCGCGGCATCACCGTGCGAGAAGGGATGCTGGTGCGCGGCCCGCTCGGCTGGGGTGAGTTCTGCCCGTTCCCCGAATACGACGACCGGGAAGCCGCGCACTGGCTGGCCACCGCCGTCGAGCAGGTGACGGTGGGCTGGCCCGCGCCGGTACGGGATCGGGTACCCGTGAACTGCACAGTGCCTGCGGTTGGGCCGGAACGCGCGCATGCCATCGTCGCGGGGTCGGGATGCCGCACGGCCAAAGTGAAGGTCGCCGACCATCCCGGCTCGCTGGCCGAAGATATGGCGCGGGTAGCGGCGGTGCGCGATGCGCTCGGGCCCGACGGTGCGGTGCGGGTGGACGCCAACGCACTATGGGATGTCGATACCGCCGTGCGGCACATCACCGAAATCGACCGCGCCGCCGGTGGTCTGGAGTACGTCGAGCAGCCCTGCCGCACCATCGACGAGCTCGCGGCCGTGCGACGTCGCGTCCAGGTGCGGATCGCCGCCGATGAATCCATTCGCCGCGCCGAGGACCCGATGAAGGTTGCCGTCGCAGGCGCCGCCGATATCGCCGTGCTGAAATGCACGCCCCTCGGTGGTGTACGCCGTGCGCTCGAGGTGGCCGCGGCCGCCGGGCTGCCGTGCGTGGTGTCTTCGGCACTGGAAACCAGTGTCGGCCTGTCCGCGCAACTCGCCCTCGCGGCGACCCTTCCCGAACTGGACTACGCCTGCGGGCTGGGGACCGTTGCGCTGTTCGAGGGCGATGTGGTGGCCGAACCGTTGCTGCCGGTGGACGGGTTCCTGCCGGTTCCGCCCACCCCGCCGGTGCCCGATCCGGACCTGCTGCAGCGCTATCGGCACCCTGATCCGGATCGGACGGCATGGTGGCGCGAACGCTTCGACCGCGTCCACGCCCTGCTCGGCCACGCCTAGGGACGCGGCGGGCGGCAACTGCGACAGCAGGCCGCCTGGACGCATCGTCGAGCTCCATGTGGGGCGGCGGTGCGGACCCGGGGCCCGGCCAGGGTCAGCGGACGTGCGTGGTACCCGAGCAGGTCACCGGCGGCACAGGAACGAATCCCGTGTTGACCACGGAAAGGTCGATCCGGACCTGGCCCGCGCCGGTCGGGATGTCGAACCACACGGACGTCTGATCGCCGAGCGACACCCTGCCGTGCCCGGTGACCGAGCCGGAGGCGCCGGTGTTCAGGTTGGTCCAGTTCACGGTGGGATGGGTGTCATAGCCCCAGATGCTGCCACCGGTGTTGACCTGCAGGTGCGCCAAGCCCGGCCGGTCGCTGGACCCGGAGGCGTAGATCGAACTGGAGTACGGCATGTCGATGATGTTGGGGCTGACACCGCTGCACCTGAGTCCGGCAACCATGTCACCCCAGTATTCGGCGGCCGCCGCAGTGCCCGAGCCCGACAACAACGCGGTGGCGGACGCGGCGACGACCACGGCAGCCTTGGCCGCGGTAACCCTGCTGGAGCGAACCTTGCGTGACCACATGGTGGTGGACTGCCTTTCGTCGAACGGGAAAAGAAAGAATGTGAAGGTCCGCCTCGGCCAGAGGGTTTCGCACTCGGCGGACAACTCACTGTCGGTCCAGGCCCCTTGACCGTTACCGCGCTCCGCACCGCCGAAACCGTGACACCCATCACTACGCCAACGCAGTGTTCGCCGCCGGTCGACAGCCCGAGCGCGGCAGGTGGGCGCGGGACTTCAGGCGAATCCGACGCCACAGCCGATCATGGTGCCGCGCAGCAGCAATGCGGCCTCGGGGCCGATCACACCGTCGACCAACTCGACATAGCGGCTACAGAACTCCGGGCCGTGCGGAGCACACTCGCGCGGCTGCGGTTCGAGATGATGGGTCAGCTCGTGCAGCACGACCAATTCCCTGAGCGCCCACGCCGCCCCACCGGTATGCAGCGGAACGGCGAGTACGGCACCATCGGCCTCGTAATGCGCGGCGGTGGTCCCCGCCCGCGTCCGGACTCGCACCGGCGAGCTCGCCCGGCTCCACTGCGCCGCAACCCAGTTCAATGCCAGCACCCGATCGCAGTAACTCTGCACCGAATCGACCGAGGCGAACCGCCGCTCCACCGGCAACGTGATCTGTGAACCGAACACCTCAACGGTGCGGTTGCCGAACTCGTCGGCCCGATCGAACGCACCACGCACCAATTGCTCCGCGTCGTAGACCTTGGCGCGCTGAGTGTCTCGCACAGTCATCGCGGCACCTGCGCCGACCACACCGCGCCTCGGGTGTGCGGGGTCGGATGCGTCGCGCCGAAGTCCCGAGGAGGACATGAGCGAGGCATCCGCCGAGAAGACCACACGGTGGTGCGCCACTCGCCGGCGCGGATCCGGGGCACGTCACTTCGCTCGGCGTGATGTGAGGCGGCCGCGCGGGGTGGCGAGTTCAGGTGAGGTGCCGAGGCGTGCGGCGCGACCCGCCTTGTCGCCGGCGCTGCGTGCGGCGGGTGCGTAGCCAGCGGACGCCTGCGGTCCACGCCAGGTGCCGCGAGCCTCGGAGGTGCGGGCATAGAAGTCGACCAGCTCGACCTCTTTGTTCCGTAGAGCCAAGGCGGTCCCCGTGGACGCGGCGCCCGGCTCGGCGCGCGCCTCGGTCTCGACCTCCGACTTCACCTCGGACAATCTCTTACCGATACGCGCCGCGAACGCCATCTGGAAGTTCAGCCTGGCCGTCACCGCCGCGACCGGCGCCTGCACCCGGCGACGCACCCTGCGCCCGCCGCGCACCTCGACGACGACCTTCTCCACCGTCGCCGACCGATACGCACCCGACTTGATGTACTGGTCCGACGCTCGCACCATCTGCACCAGCAGGCTGCTGTACAGCGCCTCGCAGGTATCGATATCGGTGTCGAAACCGTAGGCGTACACCTGGGTGGAGGTCCTGGCGACATCGCAGCGCACATCGTTGGCTGCGGCGATCGCCACGAACAACTGGACATAGGTCCGCAGCCCTTTACGTCCCGGCTCGCCGATCGGGATGATCCGCTGAATCGGCGTCGGCCTGCGTTCGCGACCTGCCACGTGCGCACGCGCGACGGCCAGATCGATCGATGAGCGGGTCGCCAGGCGCTGCGCCGCCGCGAGGAACGCCTCGGCCTCGTGTTCGTTATCGGTCGACTCGGCCTTGCGGAGCAGCCCGCCGATGCGGGTGAGCATCCGATCGGGGACGGGATTCGCGGCAGTCATCGCGGTCCAGCCTAAGCACCCTGACCGACATGGTCGGGCGCGTCGGATGATCAACAGGTATGTTGCCTTGTGCACCGCCGGGTGTGCTGCCGCTCACGTCTCGACCTTGGAGTATCCGCGATGGCTTTGAAGAAGGTGTCCCTACGTGCCGCACTCGTGCCCCGCGCCGCGCTCGCCGTGGCCTCGGCCGCGCTGCTGACCGCGACCTTCGCCAGCGCGTGCACCAGCGACAACGGCGGCAACCCGACCAGTGAGAACCTCACCGGACGCGGGCCCATCACCTATGTCGAGGGCAAGGACACCACCGAGACGGGTGTCGTCAAGCAGCTCATCGACCGGTGGAACGCGGCCCACCCGGACGAGCAGGTCACTTATAAGGAACAGTCCAACGACGCCTCTCAGCAGTACGACGACCTGGTCGAGCACATGCGCTCCAAGTCCGCCGACTACGACGTCTTCGCGATGGACGTGCCGTGGACGGCGGAATTCGCGGCCAAGGGCTGGATCCAGCCGCTGAAGGATTCCTTCGCCATCGACACCTCGGCGCTGCTGCCGCCAACCGTCGCCAGCGCCACCTATAACGACACCCTCTACGCCGCGCCGCGCAACACCAACGGCGGTCTGCTGTTCTACCGCAAAGATCTGGTGCCGAACCCGCCCAAGACCTGGGACGAGATGCTCGGCATGTGCAATATCGCGCGGGACAACAACATCGGCTGCTACGCCGGTCAGCTCAAGAACTACGAGGGCCTGACGGTGAACACCGCCGAGGTCATCAACGCCTACGGCGGCACCTTCGTCGGCGCCGACGGCAAGACCCCGACCGTGGACAGCCCGCAGGCACGCGCCGGTCTCGGCAAGCTGGTCGAGGCCTACGACCGCGGCGACATCCCGCCGGAGGCGCTCACCTTCACCGAAACCGAGAGCGGTGCCGCGTTCACCCAGGGCAAACTGATGTTCCTGCGCTCCTGGCCGTCCACCTTCGGTGACGCCGGCTCGGAATCCTCAGCCGTGAAGGACCGCTTCGCGGTCGCCCCGCTGCCCGGTGAGTCGGGTATCGGCGCCTCGACCCTCGGCGGCTACAACGCCGCGATCAGCGCGTTCTCCAAGAACAAGGCCACCGCGCTCGACTTCCTTCGCTTCCTGATCAGCGAGGACGCCCAGCACATCGTCGCCTCCGGTGCGCTGCCCTCGGTGCGTGAGTCGATGTACGACGATCCGGCCCTGATCGCCAAGATGCCGTACCTGCCCGCACTCAAGGATTCGATCTCCAACGCCGTGCCGCGCCCGGTGACCCCGTTCTACCCGGCGGTGTCGAAGGCCATCCGGGAGAACGCGTTCGCCGCCCTGCGGGGCGAGAAGTCCGTGGACGATGCGATCATCGGCATGCAGAAGGGCATCGAGGCGGCCGGTTAGCGGGAAGTTCAGACGGACCCGACCAACCGAATGAGGAGAGATAGACGGTGTCGGATCCTTCGGGAACGGATACGGCCGTGCAGAAGCGGCGCACGGACGAGACAGGTGAACCGCCACAGAACAAGCGTGGCTTGGGCTCGGTAATCGCGGACGAATTGCGCCGCTCAGGCAAGGCGTGGATGTTCGTCGCGCCGGTGCTGATCGCGCTCGCGGTCGTCATCGGCTACCCGGTGTTCCGGGCGCTGTGGATGTCGTTCCAGCAGGACTCCGGCGGCATCGATCCCGAAACCGGGATGTTCATCGAGGGTGGCAGCGCCGGGTTCTCCAACTACACGCACTGGTTGTTCCAGCAGTGTGAGACCGCGGCTGGCACCGTCGACTGTCCGACCGGCAATCTCGGTTCGCAGTTCTGGCTGGCGATCGGCGTCACGCTGTTTCTGACGGTGGTCACGGTATCGCTCGAAGTGATCCTCGGCCTCGCCATGGCCGTGGTCATGGGCAAGACCTTCCGTGGCCGGGCGCTGCTGCGCGCCGCCGTGCTCATCCCCTGGGCGATCCCGACCGCGGTGACGGCGCGGCTGTGGGAGTTCATGTTCCAGTACGACGGTGTCGTCAACCGGGTACTCGGCACCGGCATTCTGTGGACCTCCGACGAATGGCCCGCCCGGTTCGCGGTGATCGCCGCCGACGTGTGGAAGACGACGCCGTTCATGGCGTTGCTGCTGCTGGCCGGTCTGCAGGTCATCCCCAATGATGTCTACGAGGCCGCGCGGGTCGACGGCGCCTCGGCCTGGCAGCGTTTCGTGCACATCACCCTGCCGCTGCTCAAGCCCGCACTGCTGGTCGCGGTGCTGTTCCGCACCATGGACGCGCTCCGAATGTACGACCTGCCCGCGATCATGACCGCCGACAACCCCGCCACCCGCACGGTCTCGATGCTGGTGGTCGAACAGGTCCGGCAAGGCCCCAACAGTGCGGCCGCCCTGTCGACGATCACCTTCCTGATGATCTTCGCGGTGGCATTCGTGCTGGTGAAGGTGTTGGGCGCGAACGCGGTCCGCACCCAGGAAGAACAGCGGAAGGCATGATGGCCGCGACGACGATGACGAAAGAGAAGCCCGCCCCGCCCGTCACCACGAAAGTACCGTGGACACGCAGGCTCGGTTCAGCGCGGCTGTATGTGGGCGCGCTGATCGTGCTGGTGTGGGGGCTCGGCCCGTTCTACTGGATGGCGGTCACCGCGTTCCGCGATCCGCGATACACCTTCGAGAACACACCGTGGCCCACGCATGTGACGCTGGAGAATTTCCGCGATGTGTTCGACACGAGCCGCGGTAACGACTTCGGCCAGGCGATGATCAACAGCGTCATCATCGGCTCGATCACCACGATCATCGCGCTGGTACTCGGTGTGCTCGCCGCGTACGCGCTGGCCCGGCTGACCTTCCGCGGCAAGTACCTGGTGTCCGGGCTGATCCTGAGCGCGTCGATGTTCCCCGTGGTCGTGCTGGTGACACCGCTGTTCCAGATGTTCACCGATCTGGGCTGGATCGGCAAGTACCAGGCGATGATCATCCCGAACATCTCCTTTGTGCTGCCGATGACCGTCTACATCCTCGCGGCGTTCTTCGCCGAGCTGCCGTGGGAGCTCGAGGAGGCGGCTCGTATCGACGGCGCCACCAAGATGCAGGCGTTCCGGCTGGTCATGCTGCCGCTGGCGGCCCCTGCGGTCTTCACGACGGCCATCCTGGCGTTCATCGCGGCGGTCAACGAATACCTGCTGGCGCGGCTGCTCTCGAGCGAGTCGACGAAACCCGTCACGGTCGCCATCGCCGGATTCTCCGGCAACAATCCGCTGGTCCAGCCGTACGCCTCGATCATGGCGGCAGGCACGCTCGTGACGATTCCGCTGGTGATCATGGTTCTGCTGTTCCAGCGTCGGATCATCTCCGGCCTGACGGCGGGCGGCATCAAGAGCTGATCGCGGCACGGCCAACGCCCACTCCGATGCGCACTCGCTCCGGCAGGGCACCCGCCGCTCCGGCAGGGCACCGCCAGCTCGGGCGCGGCACGGCTGCGGTCCGCTTCGGCGCGGCACAACCCGTTGCCCGCGCACAGCAAACCCTCGCCCGAATTCACCGCCGGACGCAGTCCGCCCTCAGCCCGCGCATGGCCGCAGCGAATGCGGAGGTACGCCTAGCTACCCTCCAGCTATGATCGGCGGGTAAGTCTGTGCCCGTTCCCGGTACCCAGGCGGGTGTAGTTCGGCGACGCTGTCAACAGACACTGGGGTAACCGAGTTTTGCCGACGCTCCGGGAGGAGATGATCGTGAGCTCGTTTCGTGACCGGCGACCGCGCACTGCCCGCGGCCGATCCCCGGAGCCGGAGTATGCCTCGATCAGCGGATTCAACCCGCGCGGGGGCAAGTCGGACGACGGAGGCCGCACCGGCGCAAGATCCGGCGGCGACGGTGCGCCGGACGCCGACCGAAGACCTCGTAGCGGCCGCGGCAGGCGCATCCGCAGGCTGATCCTCGCCCTGTTCGTCATCTTCATCGCGGTGCCTGCGCTGCTGATGGCGCTGTTCTATTGGAGCGCAGAGATCCCCTCGCCATCGGCGATGCGCACCAACCAGATCGCCACCATCGTTGCCGCCGACGGCACGACGGTGATCGCGAAGGTGGTCCCGCCCGAAGGCAACCGCACCCCGGTCCCGCTCTCGGATGTGCCCGTGCACGTGCGCAATGCGGTCATCTCGGCGGAAGACCGCAATTTCTACACCAATCCCGGATACTCGATCCCCGGATTCCTGCGGGCGGCACGAGACAACCTGCTGGGCAAGGAGAACGCGGGCGGCGGCTCGACCATTACCCAGCAATATGTGAAGAACGCCTTCCTCGGTTCCGAGCGCACGGTGACCAGGAAGATGCGAGAACTGGTGATCGCCGCCAAAATGGCGCGCGAGTGGAGCAAGGACGACATCCTCGCCGCCTACCTCAACACCATCTACTACGGGCGCGGCGCGTACGGGATCGCGGCAGCGGCCAAGGCCTACTTCAACAAGCCGGTACCCGAGTTGACCCTGGCCGAGGGCGCGATACTCGCCTCGCTGGTCCGGTCACCGTCGATCCTGGATCCGGAAACCCATCTCGAGGATCTGAAGGCCCGCTGGAAGTACGTGCTCGACGGCATGGTCGAGATGGGTGTGCTGAACCGCGCCGACCGCGAAACAGCGACCTTCCCGCAGATCATTCCGATCGCCGAGGTGGCCGACGACAGCGCCGCCCGCGGCCCCGAAGGGCTGATCCGCACCCAGGTGCTGCGCGAACTGCTGGCCGCGGGCATCTCCGAGCACGAGCTGAACACCGGCGCCCTGCAGATCACCACCACCATCGACCCGAAAGCACAGCAGTCGGCGGTCGCGGCGGCGCAAGACGCCACGGAAGGCCAGCCGCCCGGCCTACGTACCGCGGTGGTGTCGATAGATCCACGGTCGGGCGCGGTGCGCGCCTACTACGGCGGCGCCGACGGTGTCGGATTCGATTTCGCGCAGGCGCCGGTGCAGACCGGTTCGGCGTTCAAAACCTTCGCTGTGCTGGCCGCCCAGCGCCAGGGCATCTCGATGGTCAAGCAGTTCGACAGTTCACCGGTGCAGGTCAACGACGTGGTCGTGCGCAATGTGGACAACGAATCCTGCGGCACCTGCTCGCTGGCCGAGGCATTCAAGCGTTCACTCAACACCAGCTTCTACCGGCTCACCCAGTCGATGTTCAATGGGCCGCAGGCCATCGCCGACGCCGCGCACCAGGCCGGCATCCCGGAGCAGATTCCCGGCGTGGCAGGCCTGTCGCTGAGTGAGAACGGCGGGCCGCCGGCACCCTCGATCGTCCTGGGTGTGTACCAGGTGCGACCGATCGATATGGCCTCGGCGTACGCGACGATCGCGGCGTCCGGTATGTACCACCAGCCCCACTTCGTGCAGCGAGTGGTGACCGGCACCGGCCGCGTGCTGCTCGACCGTGGGGCACCGGAGCATCAGGTGGGCAAGCAGCTGCCGCCCGGCGAGCAGCGCTTCCCCAATTCGATCGCCGATCGCACCACCCAGGCCATGCTGCCCATCGCGGCCTACTCCAACGGCCATTCGCTCCACGGCAGGCCGTCGGCCGCCAAGACCGGCACCACGCAGCTCGGCGACACCGGCGAGAACAAGGACGCCTGGATGGTCGGCTTCACCCCGTCGCTGTCGACCGCGGTCTGGGTGGGGACCGAACATTCGCAGCCCATCCGTAGCGCAGGCGGCGGGCGCATCTACGGCTCGGGTCTGCCCTCCGATATCTGGAAGCAGACCATGGACGGTGCTCTGGAGGACACGCCGGTCGAAAATTTCCCGGTCCCCGAGGGTGGTGGTTCCGGGCTGCCGATCATCCCGGCCGGGCCGCCGCAACAGTCCGGTGGCCCCTACGACATCCTCAATCCGCCGCCAGGTCAGCAACCGCGCGGGCCGGAAATCATCATTCCGCCCGCGCCGCAGTCCCCGGCGCCGGAGCCGCAGGAACCGATCGTCATCTTCCCGCCGCAGCCCCCACCGCCACCACCACCGCCGCCGCCGCGGCAGGTGGAGATCCTGCCCGGAATCGTAATTCCGGTACCGGGATGACACCAGGGGAACGCCCGGCATGGCAGCATCGTTTGCCAGGGTGAGAGCATGACCGCGCGACGGCGGCACCGGCCCGACGCCGACGCCGCTGGCATGATGCGGAAGGATGGGCTGACAAGCGACACGACAGCGGCGCCAGCAAGCGGCCCGCAGGCGCTAGCCTGCGTACCCACGCAGAGCCGGGGAGCGCCGCCGAACGGATACCGCGGCACGAGCGGAGGGCCCGGCGCGTGCCGCCAACTGAACGACAGACGAGAAATAGGGGCTACGCCGGTGGATTTCAATGTCGTTGACCGCCAAGAGACGTTGGTGGCGGGAACCGTGCTCCGCAGCCCGGCATTGGCTGTGGAGGGGCCGCGGCGCACCAAGGTGGAAGAAGCGTGGAAGCGCAATCTGGCGCGGGCGCTGCCCGGTCCGCCTGCGAGCGCGTTCGTCGACCACGCGCCCGAGATCAACTCCTATCTGACCCATATCGTCGGCTACAAATGCCGCACCCTCGACGACCTGCTACCCGGCGACGTGCTCGCCCGCATCCCGGCGGGCAGGTTCGCCCGGTTCACCCTCAGTGGTGACGATCTCGGTGACACGGTCGTGACGGTGTGGCGCGCGATCTGGGACGCCGAAGCCGCCGGTCGGCTCGAGCGTTCCTACTCAGGCGATTTCGAGCGCTACCCCGACAACCAGACAGTCGAGGTCTTCGTGGCGCTGGCGGACGATTCGGTGGACGGGTAGGAACAACGCTGTGGACTTCGAGATAGTCACCCTGGACGAAAGCCTGGTCGCCGGACTCACCGTGCCGTTGGCCGGACGCGAGGTCGCCGCCCGCGACCTCGACCTGGTGAACTTCACCTGGGACCGCTACCTGGTCAGGGAGAAGAACGTGCCCCGGGTCGCGGCCTATATCGGCCAGAACGATCACGCGGTGGCGGTGCTCGGCTACGAGGTGGCGTCGATGGACGAGATGGACGCAGGCGACGTGGTGACCCGCGTGCCCGGCGGCCGGTTCGCCAAGTTCGTCGTCTCCGACAAGCCCTACGACCTGCTGCGCACTGCATGGGCACAGGTGCGCAAGGCCGAAAGCGCCGGCACCATCACCCGCTCCCACGCCGCCGAGATCGAGCGCTACACCGGTCCGACCTCGGTCGAGGTCTACGTCTCGCTCGACTGAGCGCAGTCAGCAGACAGTAAAGCCGGCCGAGGATGTCTCGACCGGCTTCATTGCTCGCATATACGCGACTCCGACGACCTACCCGCCACCACTGGGCGACCTCGAGGAGCCCGTTCGCGGCCCGGCTCGTGTTTCCGCGGCCGCTGTGCAAGCCGAAGGCAAGCAGCGGTCGCGGAAGCACGAGCCATCAAGGGGCCGCGAACACGCCGCGACGAAGGAGCGGCAAATCCTACTCAGCACCGATGATGAAGGCCTCGAGCTGGGTGCGGGCGACGTCGTCGGCCAGCTGCTGCGGCGGGGACTTCATCAGGTACGCCGAGGCGGGGATGACGGGTCCGCCGATGCCACGGTCCTTGGCGATCTTGGCCGCGCGCACCGCGTCGATGATGATGCCCGCCGAGTTCGGCGAGTCCCACACCTCGAGCTTGTACTCCAGGTTCAGCGGCACGTCACCGAAGGCACGTCCCTCGAGGCGCACGTAGGCCCACTTGCGGTCGTCGAGCCAGCCGACGTGGTCGGACGGGCCGATGTGCACGTCGTTGGCGCCGAGCTCCTTCTTCAGGTTGCTCGTGACGGCCTGGGTCTTGGAAATCTTCTTCGACTCCAGGCGCTCACGCTCGAGCATGTTCTTGAAGTCCATGTTGCCGCCGACGTTGAGCTGCATGGTGCGGTCGAGCTGCACGCCGCGGTCCTCGAACAGCTTGGCCATCACGCGGTGCGTGATGGTGGCGCCGACCTGGCTCTTGATGTCGTCACCGACGATCGGGACGCCGGCCTTGGTGAACTTCTCGGCCCACTCCGGGTCGGAGGCGATGAACACCGGCAGCGCGTTGACGAAGGCAACGCCCGCGTCGATGGCGCACTGGGCGTAGAACTTATCGGCCTCTTCGGAACCGACGGGCAGGTAGGAGACGAGAACGTCGACCTTCGCGTCCTTCAGCGCCTTGACCACGTCGACCGGCTCGGCCTCGGAGACCTCGATGGTCTCGGCGTAGTACTTGCCGATGCCGTCGAGGGTCGGGCCGCGCTGGACGACGACGTCGCTCGGCGGCACGTCGGAGATCTTGATGGTGTTGTTCTCGCTGGCGAAGATCGCCTCGGAGAGGTCGAAGCCGACCTTCTTGGCGTCGACGTCGAATGCGGCGACGAACTTCACATCGCGCACGTGATACTGGCCGAACTTGACGTGCATCAGACCGGGAACGGTCGCGCTCTCGTCCGCGTCCTTGTAGTACTGAACGCCCTGGACCAGCGAGGATGCGCAGTTGCCCACACCTACGATGGCGACGCGAACCTCTGTGGCGCTCTCAGCAGCTTTGACATCACTCATGGCCGGTATTTCCCTCTTTCTGTGGTGCCGCCTTCGTCGATTGCTCCGCCGCAATCAACTCGTTGAGCCAGCGCACTTCGCGCTCGCTTGATTCGAGTCCGAGTTGATGGAGCTGGCGGGTGTAGCGATCCAGCGAGCCACTCGCCTTCTTGATCGCTTCCCTAAGCCCCTCTCGGCGCTCCTCGACCTGACGCCGCCTGCCTTCGAGGATCCGCATCCGCGCTTCCGCGGGGGTGCGGCTGAAGAAGGCGAGATGAACGCCGAAGCCGTCGTCGGTGTAGTTCTGCGGTCCGGTGTCGGCAAGGAGCTCATTGAAACGCTCCCGTCCGGCCGGAGTCAGCTGGTAGACCCGCCGGGCGCGACGTGTGGTCGCACCGGCCGGGATCTCCTCCGCGAGCAGCCCGTCCGCCTGCATTCGACGCAGTGTCGGATAGAGCGACCCGTAGGAGAAGGCCCGAAACGCACCGAGCAGGCCCGTCAGCCGCTTGCGCAGCTCGTAACCATGCATAGGCGATTCGAGGAGCAGCCCGAGGATTGCGAGTTCGAGCATCGGGCTTCACCCCCTGACTGTGTGCAGACCTAACCGATGGATGCGACTACCAACTATATCGGAGCGATATAACCACGCATAGTTCTTCGTGATGCATCCCGCATTTTCGCAGGTGGGAGAGCTGGCGCGCAGAGCTGTCCACAGGCGCTGTGATCCCGATTGATCCCCGGATCGCGACCTCCAGCGAGGCCTGTGGGTGCCGGTGCGGCTCGGTTAACTGTGGCGGGCCGTGGTCAGTCGGCCGGGAAGATCTCCAGCGGCTTGCCGGCCGGGTCGACCACAAGCCGACCGGTCCGGCCGTTGTCATCGACGGAGATGTCGATCACCGGTCCGGCGTCGCCCGGGGCGCTGAGTTCGTAGCCGATGTCGAGATCGTCGACCGCGCCGTCGGGCAATCGCACCGATTCGGGCGCGCCGCGCAGGAGACCCGCCAGCGCGGTCAGGTCGATGGCTCCCAGATCGATCGGCCGGCCGTTGGCCCAGCTCACCGTCGCGGAACTCTGCGCCTCGAAACCTTCCGCATCGAATCGGTACAGGACGGGTCGATCGGCCTCGAGGCGCTGGGCCAAGGCGAATTCAGGAAAGACCATGACCGTGTCGGCGATGGCGTCGCCGAACTCGCGCCGGTAGCTGTCGATGAACAGTGCGAACCCGGAACCGGTGACCAGACTCGGCAGCTGCGCGGGCTCTACGTGCTCGGCCTGCTCCGAGCCGACCGCGACAACAGGTGCGTCGGCCCCCTCCGGCCGCAGGACTCCCGCCGTCGCGCCGATCACCGCGGCGACCGTCAGCACTG
The DNA here is from genome assembly GCF_010868145.1 of Nocardia cyriacigeorgica. Classification (GTDB taxonomy): domain Bacteria; phylum Actinomycetota; class Actinomycetes; order Mycobacteriales; family Mycobacteriaceae; genus Nocardia; species Nocardia cyriacigeorgica_D. The sequence continues at coordinate 396,448 of NZ_JAAGUY010000002.1, read as the reverse complement.
CGACCGGAATCCACCAGCGGCGATTCGGACGGTCGCGATGCAGGACCGCCGAGCCGGCGAGATCGCTCGGAATCTGTAAATCGCGGATGAGCCCGTTCAGCTCGCCGAAGTATGTGGCGCGCATCGCCGACCGGGTGCGCTCGGCGTGTTCGTCCTCGGTGAGCTGCCCGTCCTGCAAGGCCGCGTCGATGAGCGCGCACGCCTCGACTCGATCGCTGTCGCGGGCCCTGAGCTGGTCGTTTCTCGTCATCACCAGCACCTACCCCTCGAACGGCCACACACGAAGCACCTCGCCGGCAGGGCCGAGGATGAAATGGCCGGACTCGTTGAATTCGTTGCCGACATACACGGCCACGACCATGCGGCCTTCGTTCGGCGGGAAGCTGTGGACTTCTACCGATAGGTGCGAGACCTTGCCGTCGGGCACCGTCGCGATCGTCGCGGCGTTTGCCAGTGCGGCGCCGATCGCGGCGGTATCAAGGACTCCCAGGTCGACCGTCGGGGTGTCCACCTTGCGAGTGGTCGGATCGCTCGGCCGCTGGAAGCCGCCTCGGTAGTCGTACGACACCCGACGATTCGGCTGTCCGGGGACGGCGCGGTCGACGTCGCCGTGTTCGGGAAACAGCGAGATCTCGTCGGCAATGGTGTCGCCGAATTCGGCCCGGTAGTCGGCGATGAAGTGGGCCATTCCCTCGCCGGTGACCAGATCGGGGGTCTTGATCACCACCGGTTCGACGTCGTCGAGCTCGGCGCGTGGTGCGGGGAACTCGGCCTCTGGGGCGCCGGCCTCCGGCACGGCGGCCGCGGGCGATTCGGCGGGCGCTGGGCCGTCCGCGCGGCCGGTCAGCGCGAAGGCGCCGAACGCGACGAGCAGTGCCGCTGCGGTGAGCGCGGCGAGATACCCGCCCTGACCGGTGGTTTTCGCCCGCCGCGGCGGTGCGGGGGCGCGGCGCGGTCCTTGCAGGTCAGCGGTGAGTTCGGCCAGATCACCGAGGGTCTTCGCCTCGGCGAGCAGTTCGGTGTAGGCGCGGATTTCGTCGTCGGTGAGCTGGCCTTCACTGCGAGCCAGGTCGAGCAGTTCAGCGGCCGCGGCGCGATCGGCGGTGCGAGCCCTGGTCGACGAGGGATAGCCCGTCGCGGCGGGCGTGGCCCTCGGGGCGAACCGCAGCGGTCCGGGCATGTGTGCCGCTGAGGGCGTTTGCAGATCGTCCACCAGGGCGGATAGCTGGCCCACCGTCTTCGCGGCCCTGGCCTGGGCGGTGCGGTCGTGGTATTCGTCGGCGCCGAGCTGTCCCTCCGCATAGGCGGCGTCGAGCACGCTCGCGGTGTGGGCGCGGTCGAGATCCCGTGCACGCATCCGACCGGGGACTGACGTCGACACCAGCGCAGTCTAATCGGACAGACTCGCATTTCGCTTTCTCGGTCAAACCGGCCGCACCAGCCGGAAAGGGCATGCCGACCACCTGCCGGACGCGTCGACACGATGATCAAGCACGCCGGCCACGCGGCCGGCGAATCCCGCTGGTCCGGTGTCGCAGATACGCCACAGCGCACCGGACGGACGAGCGCCTACCGAACACGCCGCGCGCCAGCGCAACGAATTGGACACAGCTACTCTGGGGAGCGTGCGAATTCAGCGGCAAGTGGTCGACTATGCGCTCCGGCGCCGGTCGCTGCTGGCTGACGTCTATGCGGGCCGTGTCGATGTCGCCGAGGTGTGTGATGCAAATCCATATCTGCTGCGTGCGGCGAAATTCCACGGCCGGGGGAGCGAGGTCACATGCCCTATCTGCCGGAAAGAACAGCTCACGCTCGTATCCTGGGTCTACGGCGACGGCCTCGGCCCGATAGCGGGCTCGGCTCGCACACCGGAGGAGCTGGTCCGTCTCGCCGAGACTCGCGAGGAGTTCTCGGTTCATGTGGTCGAGGTGTGCCGGACCTGCAGCTGGAACCATCTGGTGCAGTCATATGTGCTCGGCAGCACACCGGCGCCGCCACGACGGCGCACCGGAACGCGAGCCAACCGGCGCACCGCTGCCGAATGAAGTACCTGGTCATCTGCCCGTCGGGTGACTTATGGGGCCGAGCCGGGTCCGTGATGACCTCGGCGGCACCGAGCCACCCAGACCGAAACGAGCTTTGGAGATCTTGTCAGTGAATTCGCCCTACGAGAACCCCGGCGATGACCCGAACGCCCGAACGCAGCGCAGTCCACAACCAGGCCAGAACCCCCGTCCGATGGGACCGCCCCCCGGTGGTCGTCCCGGCTCGGGTGGTCCCGGTGGCCCGCGTCCGCAGGTGAGCGGCCCCCGCCCCGGTGCGGGTGGACCGCGCCCGGGCGGACCCGTGCCCGGCCCGAACGGACCGCGCCCTGGCCCGGCCGGGCGGCCGGGTCCGCAGGGTCCCCGTGGCCCGCAGGGCGGACCTCCGCCGGGTAACCAGCGCGGCCCGCAGCCACCGCATCGTCCGGGTCCGCCGCAGGGTAGGCCTCCGCAGGGCGGCCCGCCGCAGGGTCGACCCCCGCAGGGCAGGCCGCCGCAGCCGAATCCGGCGCAGCCGAACTCCGCGCAGTCGACGCAGAAAATCGGCCGTCCGGGGGCCGAGGGCGACAAGGCTCAGTCGACGCAGAAGATCAGCCGTCCCGCCTCCCTCTCCGAGGCGGTGTCCCAGCGCGATCGCAAAGCGTCCACTACCGGTCCGCGTCCGGCTCAACGCCGGCCTGCCGGTGCCGGGGCAGCCAGCACCGGCGAACGCCGGGCGCAGTCGCGTTCCGGCCCACCCTCGGGTCCGCCCCCGCGTCGCGGTGGTGACGGCGGCGACGGTTCCGACGGTCCGGGCAGGCGCAGGCCCGGCGGCAAGAAGAAGTCGCCGTGGCGGATCGTGCGCCGCACCATCTATGTGTTGATCGCACTGGCGATCGTGGTGCCGAGCACCGTGTTTCTCATCGCCTACTCCACCGTCTCGGTACCGCAGCCGGGCGATCTCAAGACCAACCAGGTCGCGATGATCTACGCCGCCGACGGCACCACCGAGATCAGCAAGGTGGTCCCGCCAGAAGGCAACCGCACCGACGTCACCATCGACCAGGTGCCGCCGCATGTCCGCAACGCGGTCACCGCGGCCGAGGACCGTGACTTCTACACCAACCCCGGCTTCTCGGTGTCGGGCTTCGTGCGCGCGGCGCGTGACAACGTGCTCGGCAAGGAGAGCGCCGGTGGTGGTTCGACCATCACCCAGCAGTACGTGAAGAACGCCATGGTCGGTGACGAACGCTCGCTCAACCGCAAGCTCAAAGAGCTGGTGATCTCGGCGAAGATGGCGCGGCAGTGGAGCAAGGACGAGATCCTCGCCGCCTACCTCAACACCATCTACTTCGGCCGCGGTGCCTACGGCATCGACGCCGCCGCCAAGGCCTACTTCGACAAGCCGGTGCAGGAACTGAACGTGGCCGAGGGCGCGGTACTCGCCGCCACCATTCAGCTGCCGTCATCGCTCGATCCGGAGAAGAACCCCGAGGGCGCCAAGACCCGCTGGAACTATGTGCTCGACGGCATGGTGTCGGAGGGCAATCTGGCCGCCGCCGAACGCAAGTCGATGCAGTACCCGGCTGTTCGGCCGCTGGACACGCTCGGTGACAAGACCATGGATGACGGCCCCGAAGGCCTGATCAAGCAGCAGGTGCTGCGTGAGCTGTCGGCCGCGGGCATCAGCGAGCAGCAGCTCAACACCGCCGGCCTGCAGATCACCACCACCATCGATCCAAAGGCCCAGCAGGCCGCGCTCGATGCGGTGGCCGAGAACATGCAGGGTGAGCCGGAGAAGCTGCGCACCGCCGTGGTGTCGGTGGATCCGCGCAGCGGTGCGGTGCGCGCCTACTACGGCGGCAACGACGGCCAGGGCTACGACTTCGCCAACGCGGGATTGCAGACCGGTTCGTCGTTCAAGGTGTTCGGTCTGGCGCAGAACTTGGAGATGGGCCTTCCGCTGTCGCAGATGTACGACAGCTCACCGCTGACCGTGCACGGCATCAAGATCAGCAACGTCGAGGGCGAGTCCTGCGGCATGTGCACCATCGCCGAGGCACTCAAACGTTCGCTGAACACCAGCTTCTATCGCATGCAGCTGGATATGCAGAACGGCCCGCAGAAGATCGCCGATATGGCACACAAGCTCGGCATCCCGGACGAGATCCCCGGTGTCGGCAAGACCCTGACCGAGGCGGATGGAGCGGGTCCGAACAACGGCATCGTGCTCGGCCAGTACCAGGCACGGGTGCTCGATATGGCCTCGGCGTACGCCACGCTCGCGGCGTCGGGTACCTATCACGCACCGCATTTCGTGCAGCGCGTGGTCACCGCCGACGGTGAGGTGCTGCTCGACCGCGGTGAGGTCGCCGGCGAGGAGCGGGTCTCGGAAGCCGTCGCCGACAACGTCACCGCGGCCATGAAGCCGATCGCGGCCTACTCCCGCAACCACGGCCTGGCCGGTGGCCGGGAGTCGGCGTCCAAGACCGGTACCGCCCAGCTCGGCGACACCGGCGAGAACAAGGACGCCTGGATGGTCGGCTACACGCCGTCGCTGTCCACCGCGGTCTGGGTCGGCACCGAGCAGGGTGAGCCGCTGCGCAACTTCGGCGGCGCCATGATCTACGGCTCCAGCCTGCCGTCGGATATCTGGAAGGACACCATGGACGGTGCGCTCGAGGGCACGCCGAAGGAGACCTTCCCGAAGCCGGCCCCGATCAAGGGCCAAGCCGGTGTCCCGTCGTGGACCGCGCCGTACACCGCGCCGTCCACCACGCAGGCCCCCTCGTTCGAGCCGCCGGTGGTGATCACGCCTAGTCAGGTGGAGATCCTGCCCGGTGTCGTCATCCCGGTGCCCGGCGTGCAGCCGAATCCGCAGGCTCAGGTGCGGCCGCAACCGCAGCAACCGTCCGACTCCGGGCCACTGCCGGGTCAGCCGACCGCACCCGCCGACGGCTCACCGTCGAGAGACCAGGGCGAATTCGGCGACGACAGTTCCGACAGCGGCGACGAATCCGGTGGCGGCGGAGGCGGAGGCGCCGACGATTCCGGGGGTGCACGCGGAGCTCCGCCCGGCCGCTCCCGGTAGCCTCGGGTGCCGTGACCGATCAGCGACTGGTGGGCGAGCCGACCAATGGGAGCGCGCACACCGGTGGGACGGCCGACCGGTCCGGTGGCGTGCGGTACGACTCCCCTGCTCCGCTCGCCCCCGATCTCCGGTCGGCCGACGCCCGAGACCGGCCAAGCCGCAACGATTCCCTGACGGCACAGCTGTGCACGGTGGTCGGCGGTCCGGTCGGTGATCATGCGCTGATCGGCCGGGCGCGGTTCTGGACACCGGTGCGGGTGCTGTTCCTGTTCACGGTGCTGTTCCTCGCTCTCGGCTGGGGCACCAAGGCCGCCTGCATCCAGCAGACCGAGAGCGCGAACGGCGGGCTCACCCTCGACTGGAACGACGGCCGTCAGTACGTGGCCATGTGCTATTCGGACACCGTCCCGCTCTACGGTGCGGAGCGGTTGAACGAAGGCGCGTTCCCGTACAAGAAGTCCTGGATCGAGGAAACGCCCGACGGCGGTACCGAAACCCGGCACATGGAGTATCCGGTGCTGTCGGGCCTGTACCAGTACGTGTCGATGCAGATCGCCAAGAGCTGGGATGCCGGGCCACTACCGGGCGCACTGCAAGTGGTCATCTACTTCAATGTGATTGCCGTAGGCCTGGCGCTTGCCTGGCTGGTCACCGTATGGGCGACGGCGCTCTTGGCCGGGCGCCGGGTCTGGGATGCCGCGCTGGCGGCCTGCTCGCCGCTGGTGATCGTGCACGGGTTCACCAATTTCGATGCCTTGGCAACGGCTTTCGCGGCGACCGGCCTGCTGGCCTGGGCACGCAAACGCCCAGTGCTGGCGGGTGTGCTGCTGGGTCTTGGCGGTGCGGCGAAACTGTATCCACTGCTGCTTCTCGGCCCGATTCTGGTGCTGTGCCTGCGCGCCGACCCGATGCAGCGCACGCCGAGCGCACATATCAAGATCCGGTTGAACGAAATCGACGGACTACCGGCGGCGCGTGCATGGGTCCGCGAGATTCCCCATCGGGTACGCATTCTCGGCACACGCCCCCTCGGTGCGGCGGGGCTGACCGTCGGGGCCGCGGCGGGCACCTGGATGATCGTCAATCTCCCGATCGCCGCGCTGTATCCGACCGGGTGGCAGGAGTTCTTCCGGCTCAACACCAGCAGGCACGCCGATCCGGATTCGATCTACAACGTGATCACCTCGTTCACCGGTTGGCCTGGTTTCGACGGTGTGCTCGAACATGGTGAGCCACCGACGATCCTCAACCTGGTGTCGCTGACGCTGTTCGTCATCGCCTGCCTGGTGATCGCCTACATCGGCCTGACGGCGCCGCGCAGGCCACGCCTGGCACAGCTGTGCTTCCTGGTGATCGCCGCGTTCCTGCTCACCAACAAGGTGTGGAGCCCGCAGTATTCGCTGTGGCTGGTTCCGCTGGCCGTGCTCGCGCTACCGCATCGCCGAATCCTGCTGGCCTGGATGACGATCGATGCCCTTGTGTGGGTGCCACGCATGTTCTACTACCTCGGGATCGACCGAAAGGGCCTGCCGGAGCAGTGGTTCACCGGTGCGGTGGTGCTGCGCGATATCGCGGTGATCACGGTATGTGCGCTGATCGTGCGGCAGATCTACCGTCCCGACGAGGACCTGGTGCGCCACGATTTCGTCGACGATCCGGTCGGCGGGCAGCTCGACCACGCACCGGACCCGCTGCTGCCCTGGCTGCCGGAAAGGTTGCGGCCCAAGGAGGGGCCGGTCCGCACCGGCTGAGCCGGAGTACGCACCGGCTCGGCCGCGCGGCGTCAGTGGGCCCGCAGGATGCGTGCCTGTCGCTCCGGTTCCTGCGGCAGCAGATCGAGATCGAGCTCCCATGCGCTGCCGGTCCACGGATCGAACAGCGGGGTTCCCGCTACCGTCGGCAGATGACGGCACGCCTGCGACAGAGCCGCGACCATCGCGTCCTCGGCATCGGACTCATTGCCGCCGACGATCACCGTGGACAGCCCGATCAGATCACCGCGCGTGAGCAGCGAGCCGAGGCGCTGGACATCGGTGGCCTGATAGCCGTGCGGGAAATCCGCCGCCACCAGGACCCGGTGTTCAGCCGGCGGAGTACCCGCACCGCTGTTGTAGGCCATTTCGGCGAGTTCGGCGGCGTCGGCCAGAGTTTTCAGCCGGGCCGAGATCTCGGTGTGGTCGGTGATCGGCGGACCGCCGAGTACCGGAGCCAACAGATCGGTGAGGCCGGTGAAGGCGCCGGTCAGGTCGATGACATCGACGACGGTTCTGCGTTGCGGTGCGGCGGCCACGAGACGGGCCAGCAGCGCACCGACGACCGGCGCGACCGCCGACGAGGATTCGGTATCGATCCACAGCGGACGATTCAGCGGGACCGGCACACAGTACGGAATCCGCAGCGCGCCACGGTCGATGGCGTACAGCTCGCCGAGCCGGATCCCGTCCGACGTCACGGGCGCACGATCCCAGGCCGGTGATTCCCAGGAAGCCAGCGAGCGCGGCAACGCCTGGTCGGCCTCGGCGAGTTCACGCACCAACTGCTCGCTATCGCGGCCGTGGTTGGCTTCGGCGGTGGCGTTGAGCTCGTCGTGGCGACGCTGCGCGTTCACCCGTGCGGTTTCCGCGGCCGGGGTGTTCCTTGTTGCCGGGTCGGACACCGCTTCGGACAGTTCCTGATCGAGGCGTTTGGCGGCGTAATCCCGTGCCGAGATCAGCGCCGCGGCCGACCGCGCGGCGTCCTCGAAGATCATCCACAGCCGTTCCAGACCGTGGCCGACCTCGAGCGGGTTGCCGCCCGGTGTGGGCGGTGCCATGGCGTACGGATCCGCGTGCGGGGCAGCGGAAGCCGCGGCAGCGGGAACGAATCCTGCTGCGCCATGCGCCTGCAACAGTTCGGCGAGTCCGCCAGCATAACCCTGCCCGACCGCACGCACCTTCCACGCGCCCTGACGCCGGTACACCTCCAGACAGATCAGCGCGCGCTCACCAGCGGCAGGTGCGATGGCGAACTCGACTGTGGCCGTACCACTCTCGGATAGTTCGGCGACCACTTTGCCGAGTTCGACCGGCTGCCCGGCCGTGCTCGCCACCAGCAGCACCGCCTGCGCGTCTGCCCGGACCTCGGCGAGGGTAACGGTGATCCCGTCCTCGCCGAGCTGCACGCCCGTCGTCGCGGTCCTCGTACCGGTGACGACATCGTCGGCGGCCGAGACCCGCAGGTCATCGGCCACCACCAACGCCGAGATGTCCAGTGCGGCATCGGCATGCACACCGAACCGCACCACCTCCGCGGTCAGGGGTACGTTCTGCCCTGCCGTCAGTTGCCTCACGTCCACAACCCCCGTCGGTTCCCTCAGTTGGCCGAAATGAAACGGCCGAGCTGTGGCACCGCCTCGCCGGGATGCTTGGCGTGGAAGCCCTCTCCGAGCGCCTGCATCTTCCAGTCACCGCCGACGCGGTACACCTTCGCCATCGCCATCGCGGTGAACGGCATACCACCCGCGAGGGTGTAGCGGGCCAGCTCGGCATTGTTGCCGCCGTCGATCAGGCGGCAGAAGGCGTTCTGCACCTGTTCGAAGGTGTGCCCCTTGTAGGAGGTGACGATGAAGAACAGCGTGCTGATGTGCGCGGGGATCCGGGTCAGATCCACCAGGATCATCTCGTCGTCGCCCTCACCCTCACCGGTCAGGTTGTCACCCTGGTGACGGACCGAGCCGTCCTTGGAGCTCAGCTGCCCGTAGTAGGCGACGTCCGCGGGATTCATATCGGCGAACATGACCACCGACGCGTCCAGGTCGATATCGACGGTGCGGTTGCCGAACATGCCGCGGCTACGCACCGGATCCCAGCCAAGACCCATTTTGACGAAGGTGAGCGCGGTGCCGCCCTCCTTGCGCAGCGTGACCCGCTGCCCCTTCTGCAGACTGACCGGCCGGTCCTTGCTCAGGCTGACCTCGCCCTGCTGCTGCGGCGGCGGAGGTGGCACCGGCGCGCCGGGCGGCGGATAGCCGGCACCCGGTCCCGGCGGCGGCGGATACCCGCCACCCTGGGCCGGGTAGGGCGCGGTGGCCGGCGGGGGCGCGGGGTAGCCGCCCTGCGGTGGTGCGGCGTGCGGCGGCGGCTGCGTCGGGTACGCGGGCTGCGCCTGCGGCGGGACCGGAGCAGGCTGCGGCGGGACCGGAGCAGGCTGCGGCGCAGGAGCAGGAGGGGGCGAGTCGTCGACGGTCACGCCGTGGTCGGTGACCAGGGCCGCGAACCCACCGGCGTAACCCTGTCCGACCGCACGTACCTTCCACGCGCCCTGACGCCGGTAGAGCTCGAGCGCGATGACGATCGACTCGGTATCGAGGCCGTCGATGCGGTACTCGAACAGCTGGTTACCCGACGAATCCGATACGACGGCCGTCGGGGCCGGGAACCGCCCGAAGTTGCTGGTCGCGTCGTCGAGGGTGATGACGGCGCGGATCTGATCGATGTCGGCGGGCACCGCGTTCAACGACACCGCCAGCGAGGCGGGCTGACCGGCCGGGCCCGGCTGCAGATTCACCCCCGGCCCGCTCGGCTGGTTGAAGAACACGAAGTCTGCGTCGGAACGCACCTTGCCCTGTTCGGTGACCAGGAGCGCGGACAAATCGGCCTGCGCAGTCAACTGAATGGAAACCACCACGTCGTTGCCGGGCAGCGGACCGTTCTGGCCCTTGGCGAGTGTTGCGGACAAGTTCGACCCTTCGCTTGTCGGTGCGTACGGAAGCCACTCTACGAGAAAGCTCTGTCTAATTTGTGTCGCCTGCGGCGCCACGTGTTCGCGGGGCTCGTAAGACTCGCCCCTCCGTGGCGCACAGCACGACGGGAGTGGACAGCCACCGGCTCCAGACTCACGTCTACATCGGTCGCCGACGTCGATTAGGGTGGCGGCGACGCTTTCGGAGCATGGGGGGATTGCCCGTGTTCCCTCATCCACACGACAGGCAAACTCCCCATGGCGCAACTGTTCGAACAGTCGAAGAAGGTGATCGAAGCTCATCTCGCGGGCACCAGCCTGCGCGCGATCTCCGGGTCGATGATCGCCTACGAAGGAAACGTCCAGTTCAAGTCCGCCGGATTCGGCGGCGGTGACGGCGTGGTCGCCGGGCTCAAGCGACGGGCAACCGGCGAGAAGCTCTCGCTGATGGAATGTGGCGGCCACGGCCGGGTGTTCTTCGCGGTCAACGGCCAGCACGTCTCGGTCATCAACCTGAACAACGAGACGCTCCAAGTGGAATCGCAACAGCTACTGGCCTTCTGCGGCAACCTGCGCACCGACGTCCGCTTCGCCGGGCTGCGCGGGGCCTCCAGCGGTCAAGGCCTGTTCACCACAACGGTGAGCGGTCAAGGCCAGGTCGCGTTGCTGTCGGCGGGCGGGCCGCTCATCCATCTGGAAGTGACGCCGCAGTTCCCGCTGGTGGTCGACCCGGACGCGTTCGTCGCCGCGCGCGGCAATCTCAATCAGTCGTTCGTCACCGACGTCTCCTGGCGCACCGTCGTCGGACAGGATGCGGGCGAGGCATTCTCGCTGCGCTGGGATGGCCAGGGCGTCGTAGCGATCCAGCCCGCGGAACGGTAGGGACGATGTTCGAGAAGGTCAACGGCAAGGTCGTCAGGGTCAACGTCGGTATGGCGGGCGGTGTGGCCGCCCGCGCCGGGGCGATGCTGTTCTACACCGGCGACGTCTCCTTTGCGCCGCATCAGATTCCCGGCGGCCAGGGCATGGGCGGTGGCGGGATCATGCGGATCGCCGGCCGGATGATGCAGGGCGAGCACGAAAGCACCATGCTGGCCCAGGGCAACGGCGAGGTGCACTACGGATTCGCCGGGCTCGAAGTCCAGGTGGTGCAGATGCAGCCCGGCGCGACGCTGCGGGTGGAAGCCTCACGCCTGCTTGCCCATACGGCAGGACTACAGAGTTCGGTGGTGTCGGTGATGAGCTCCGGTGGCGGTAGTGGGGGCGGGGGCGGCGGTCTGATGGGCGCGCTGCGCGGTGCCGCCTCCGGCGCGATGACCGGGCAGGGCATGTTCACCACCCAGCTGTCCGGTCAGGGCAGTGCGGTACTACTCGCGCACGGCGGTTTCCTGGAGCTGCCGGTCGGTGGCCCGAATCCGATCGTGGTGGATCCGCAGGCGTTCGTCGCCGCCTACGGCAATGTGCAGACCGAGCTGAAATCCGCGCTGAGCTGGCGCGACGCCGTCGGTCGAGGTTCCGGCGAAGCCATGCAATTGCATTGCGTAGGACAGGGTGTCGTCTACGTCCAGGCCTCCGAAGAGAAATTGTGACTATGAGCCAGATCCTGAACCCGATGAATCTCGGTGAGAGCGACAACATCCCTGACAACAGCTACGCCTACTGCATCGACCTGAACAAGCCGTGGTTCATGCGCAAGGGCGCGATGATCGCCTACTACGGGCAGATCCAGTTCCAGCTGCTCACCCACGGACTCCAGGGCTCGCTGATGCACATGGTGTCGCAGCAGTTCTCCGCACCACTGTTCACCAGCGACTATGTCGTGGCCGAGGGCCAGGGCACTCTGATCATCGGTGACCGCGGCTACGACATCAATTCCTACGATCTCGACGACGGCAACCTCACCATCCGGGCCGCCAACCTGCTCGCCTTCGAGCCGGGGCTGGCCTTGAACCAGTCCATCGTGCCCGGCTTCCTCACCCTCATCGGCACCGGCAAATTCCTCGCCTCCTCCAACGGCCCGGTCATGTTCGCCGAACCGCCGCTGCGAGTCGACCCGGAATCTCTTGTCGGCTGGGCCGATTGCCCCTCCCCCAGCCACCACTACGACCAACGCTGGGTCTCGAGCTTCCTCGCCGCGGGCGCCGCCCGGTTCGGCGTCAACTCCGGCGAGGAACGCCAGTTCGACTTCACCGGCGCTGGAACCGTGCTGATTCAGTCGAGCGAGAAGGTGATGAGCGATTCGGCATTGGTCCGCACGATCGAGGGCCAGTTGCAGAGCGGGATGACCGTGCCTGGGCTGCAACGGATCCAAGGTGTGGTCGCTCAGCAGCTGGCGGGGCAGCAGCAGTACTGAGCTGGCGCAGGGTTTCACGAGGTCTGGCGGGCGAACAGATCTCGGTCGTCGTATCCGGCGGCGAAGGCGGACGCGAATGCCTCCTGGCCGAGGACACGGCGGACGGCCGTGGTGATTCGGTCGTCGCCCAACCAAAGCTGAGGTCGGGCATCCGGGGATCGTCGATCGACTTACATGAGTTGGCCCTCACGAGAATGTTTCCCCGTCGAGGGTCTCCCGCAGGATGTCGGCGTGCCCCGCGTGCTGGGCGATTTCGGCGATGAGGTGGGCCAGGACTCCGCGTACGCTGCGTGCGGCTCCCGGCTCGTGCCAGGGCGCTTCCGGCAGTGGGTGTTTCGCCGACAGGTCGGGGATGGCGGTGATGATTTCTTCGGTGCGGGCTGCGATGCGCTCGTAGCGGGCGAGGATCTCGGTCAGGTTGTCGGCGGGCTGCATCTGGAATTCGGCGGCGTGGTCGGTCATCCACTGCGGGAACTCGCGTGCCGTGCCGCCCGCGATATCGGCCCAGGTGACGCCTTCGGGCAGGTCATAGCGCATAGCCGAGGGGCCGTCGACCACGAAACGTATCCACGCCTCTTCCATCGAAGCGACGTGCTTGATCAGGCCGCCGAGGCACAGTTCGCTGGCCGTCGGGTGCAGGCCGGCCTGTTCGTCGGTGAGGCCGCGCACGGTCTGGATCAGGGCAGAACGCGCGGCGGCGAGCGCGTCCAACAGGTCCGATCGTTCGGCGTCGAGCGTGGTGGGCGAGGTCGGGGTAGCGGTCATGGCTATCGGCCCTTCCGGTCGGTGTGCTTTCGGTACGTGACCAACAATCGCACCAGTAGCGGACAGGATGTGTCCGCTACTGCGGGCAAACTGGAAAACATGCCGAAGACCTCCGCGCGACTGCTCGCCCTGCTGTCACTACTTCAGGTGCGCCGGGACTGGCCGGGCGCCGTGCTGGCCGAGCGGCTGGAGGTCAGTGCGCGCACCGTGCGCCGCGATGTCGATCGGTTGCGTGAGCTGGGCTATCCCATCGCGACCACCAAAGGGCCGGATGGCGGATACCGGTTGGAGGCGGGCACAGATCTTCCGCCACTGCTGTTCGATGACGAGCAGGCGATAGCACTCACCATCGGGCTCGGGTTGGCCACCACCTCGGGCGTCGGCATCGAGGACGCCGCGGCACAGGCACTGAACACGCTCCGCCAGGTCATGCCGGCACGGCTACGCCACCGGATCGACACCCTGCGCATCGCCGCCGTCGACGCGCGGCCGAACCACGCGGAGAGTCAGGTCGACACCGAGGTGCTGACGGCGCTCGGCGTCGCAGTTCATGCCCGTGAGGTCCTGCGTTTCGACTACGCGTCCGCCACCGCGACAGCTGTCGCACCCCTGCCGCGCACAGTCGAGCCCCATCACCTCGTCACCCGAGCCGGCCGCTGGTACCTCGTCGCCTGGGACCTGGACCGGACCGACTGGCGCACCTTCCGCGTCGATCGAATCACCCCGCGCATCCCGACCGGCCCTCGCTTCACACCACGTGAACTGCCCGGAGGGTCGGTATCAGCCTTCCTGGCCACCCGATTTCGCGGCTCCGCCTCGGGCGAATGGCCCTGCCGAGGAGAGGTGATCCTCGACCTGCCCGCCACCCGGGTTCTGCGTCACAACTACCAGGACTGGATCGTCGAAGAACTCGGCCCGAACCGCTGCAAACTCACCCTCGGATCCTGGTCGTGGGTGGGACTGGCGGCCGTCATCGGCAATTTCGACGCCGATATCGAGGTTGTCGGACCGGCCGAACTGGCCGAGGCGTTCGCACGTCTGGCCCGCCGTTATGCCGCCGCGGGGTCGGGCGCCGGGACCGTCGGATACCTCCCGGCGGTGCCGACAGCTTCGCTGACGTCGGCACCACCGGTCATCTAGGCCGCGGTCTCGCCACGACTCCCGGTGGCTTCCGCCCAACGCGGGTAGTCGGAGTACCCCTCGGCCGTGCGGCCGTAGAGATGGGATTCGCGGATCGGGGCGAGCGGCAGGTCGCGGGCGATGCGGTCGACGAGGTCGGGGTTGGCGATGAAAGCGCGGCCGAAAGAGACCAAGTCGACACCGGTTTCGGTCAGGGCACGTTCAGCCGCCGACGCGGCGGTCGGCTCACGGTTCTCGCCGACGTTGGCGATCATGGTGCCGTGCCAGAGCGGTCGAAGGTCGGTCAGGGCCGGGTAGTCGTCGTTGTCGATGAGGTGCAGGTAGGCCAGGCCGCGGCGGTCGAGTTCGGTGACAAGGGGGCGGTATTGCGGCGCGGGGTCGGCCTCGACCATCCCATTGTGCGGGTTGCCGGGTGAGAGCCTGATCGCGGTCCGGTGGGCGCCAACGGCCGCGCTGACGGCATCGGTCACCTCGAGGGCGAAGCGCATGCGATTGGCGATGGACCCACCGTATTCGTCGTTACGGAAGTTGGTGTTGTCGGCCAGGAATTGGTGCACGAGGTAGCCGTTGGCGGCATGGATTTCGACACCGTCGAAGCCCGCGTCGATCGCGTTTGCGGCCGCGGCCCCGTAGTGCTCGACGGCGGCAGCGATATCGGCGAGCGTCATCACCGCGGGGACGACAGGCTCGGCCTTGGAGCCATCGAGCAGATGCACGTGGTCATCCTCGGCCACGGCCGACGGCCCGGCCGGTAGCGTTCCAGCGATGCGGCCCAGCGGATGGCCCAGACGTCCACCGTGCATGAGCTGAGCGAAGATCCGTCCGCCCGCCTGGTGCACCGCGTCGGTGACCCGCTGCCAGGCTGCCACCTGCGCATCGGTTTGCAGACCGGGTACCCATGCCTCGCTCTGACCGCTGGAATGCGGCCAGATGCCCTCGGTGACAATGAGTCCCGCGCTCGCGCGCTGGGCGTAGTAGTCGACGACATCCGGTGTCGGCGAACCGTCCGGCATCGAGCGAAGGCGGGTCATCGGCGACATCACCACCCGGTTCGGCAGGTCGAGGTTCTGGTCGCGGTAATCGGTGAGAAGCAACATGAGCGTACCGTAGGACCTGACATCAATGTGAGGTGCAAGCCCGAACCCGGAGGTGCCGTGATGCGCATCGGTGAACTGGCAGAACGGACCGGAGTCAGCGTCCGGTCACTGCGCTACTACGAGACCCAGGGTCTACTCACCTCGACCCGCACCGGCGGCGGCCAACGCGACTACCGCGACACCGCCGTAGACCGGGTCATCCGCATCCAGGAGTTGTTCGCCGCCGGACTGCACAGCCGCACCATGGCCGCACTACTCCCCTGCATCCACGACGCCGACGGCAGTCCCAACGCCACCGCCACCCCGTTCCTCGCGGAGACCCTCACTGCGGAACGCGACCGCATCGATGCCGCGATCAGGGACCTGCACCGCACCAGAGACGTGCTCGACGGGGTTATTCGCGCGGCGGACGGGCAGATCTGATCAGCCCGTCCGCCGCATCGGCCCGCCGGTTGACTTCCCTCACGCCGCCGCCGGCGCAGCCTCGATGAACCAATCCAGGATCTCCTCCCCCGCCATGATCCCCGACGCCTCGGTGACGGTGAGGTTCGGATGGGTCCAGTTGAGGAGTTCCAGTTCGCCGTGGCGGGGGCGGATGGCCGAATCGGCGGAGCGCAGCATCTCCGCATCCAATGCGCCGTCGCCCGCGGCGAGAGTGAGTGCGGTATCGGCGAGTTCGCCGGATTCGATGAGGCGGCGGCGGACCTCGCCGACGGCTCGGCTCTTACACACTGCCAGCGGCATGGTGTAGATCTTGCGGCCCTGCTGGGAGGCGGACCAGCCGCGAGGGCGGCACCAGGCGTCCCATTCGGCGAGGAAGCCGTCGGGAACGGCCTTCTGTTTGACGACCAGGTAGCAGAAGAGGTGGTCGGCGATCCGGAATTTCGGGGCCCAGCTCTCGTCGATGCGGGAACGCAGTTCCGCGCTGATCGCCGAAAGGGTGGTGCCACCGGCCCGGACCTCGGCGTCGATATCGATGCGCCAGCGCATATCGGGGATGCCGTCGACGAGGATGTTCCCGCCATTGCTGGTGATGGCGTATCGCCAGGGGGCGCCGGGCAATTGGATGCGCCCGAACTGCTTGATGGTCCGGGTGGTGGTGGGGACCACCGCCGCGGGCTGGGTGAGAGTGCGCATCCGGGAAGCCGCGGTGGTCGTCATATACGACAGCGGCGCGCCCTCCAGGTGCTCGACGCAGACGGTGGCGAGGTCATCGTCGGCGCTGAACGCGTTGCGGGAATAGATCATGGTCCGGTCCAGGTCGGTGGCGACCAGTACCTGTCTTCGAGGCGGTATCACTGCTGCACATCCTTGATCAGTCCCATACACGAATAGGCCAGGTCCTCGACGACCTCGACCGGTACACCGCGGGCCGCGGCGAGCAAACGGATGTGGGCGTGCTCGGGAGCGTCGGGCGCGCGCACCAGCACACGCCACGGCATCCGGCGCAACAACACCCGGGTGGTCTCGCCGACACCGGGCTTCACGAAATTCACACTCGACACCCCGTATTCGGTCCGCACCTGCTCCACCGAGGACCAACCGGCCCAGGTCGGGGTGCGGTCGCCCGCGCGGATAGCAGCCACGGCGTCGGGCACCCGGTCGCGGACGGCATCGAAAGCGCTGGTCACCGTGTCGATGAGGCGTCCGGAGACGTCATCGGCGGCCAGTTCACGGTAGAACTTGGCGCCGTGGAAATCGCCGGGACCGATCAACTCGTCATTGAGGACGGTGCGCGAGATGAGCCCGGACACCGTCGAATTCAGGCAGGCCGAGGCGATGAGGAAATCGTCGCGGGTGCCGTAGGTGCGCACGCAATGGCCCGGGTCGGCGAGTACGGCCAAGTCGTCGTTGAACTGTGGGCCCCCCGCCGCGTGATAGGCCACCAATGCTTCGGACAGCTCGCGCGTGATCGCGCCCTTACCCGTCCAGCCGTCCACGAAGACCACCGACGCCGGATCATGGTGGCGCGCGAGGTAATCCAACGCGGCAGCGTCGATGCCGCGATCGCGGACGATGGACACCGCGTAGTGCGGAATATCGAGGCTCTGCGCGCCCGGACCCCGCCCTTCGAGCAACCACCGCCGCATCAGAATCCCGACCGGCGTACCCGCGCGGGCCAGCGACACCAGCACGATATCCGTCCCGCGCTCCGCGACGACCAGTTCCGCTACTGCCCCGACCGCGAGCGCGAGCCGCTCCGCGCTGTCGGCCAGGACCTGATCGAACAGCTCCCGATACTGTGCGTCCGGTTGATATTCGATCGGCAGCGACTCCGCGTAATGCGCTACGCCCGCCTGGATCCGCCGTTCACGCTCGGCGACATCGGCCTCGAGATCGACGTCCGAGAGGTCCTTCAGCAGCCAGGCGACGTCCTCGCGGGCGTACGAGCCGAAGCCGGGCCCGTACAACGGCCGGGCATCCGCCGGACCATCGGCGACCGCATCCGCCCGCCCCGCGTGCAACAGACGTGGGTCAGCACCGGGCAGCACTGCGACCAACACATCCGCCCCGGACGCGGTGAGCACATCGACGAGACCACTCGCGGCGATCAGCTCATCGGTATCGGCAGGCGCGTCGATCACAGCCACCAACACTGGTTCCCCGCGCACCGCGTCGACGTCGGCGACATCGCCGGTCCACGCATCGAGTTCGGCGATGAAATCCTCCGCCCAATGCGCGTTGTACAGGTAGCGCGGCTGCTCCTGGCCGGTTTCCGGTGCAGTGAACCGGAATCCGCGGCGCAGCGGGTAGCCCGGCTCGTCCAGCACATACGCCGGGGAACGGGTCGTGGTCTGGTACCTGGTCGGAACGCCCGAATCGGCCAGCGCGACAGCCAGCCGCAGGGGCAGATACATCAGTTCCTCATGTCCGAGCACGATCACCGGACGATCCGCGAACTCGGCCGCCAAGCGCGCACGCAGCGACTCGGCCGCCGCCTCGACCGCCCCTTCGAACGCCGCGGTATCGGAGTTGAGAATCCCGTGCCGCCCGCCCTCGGGAACATTCGCGGGCCACGGCAATTCGCAACGCCGGAACGAACCGCGCTGCGGTGCTACCGGATTGAGCTGCGGATCGGGCAGACTCGCGACGGCATCGATAAGACCTTCGGGCAGCATCGTCCGCCCGGACGCCAGACACACCGTGTCGATCCGGGCGCCGAGCTCCTGTGCCGCCGCCTCGAACCTGGCGCGATCGGATTCGGTGCGCATATCCACCAGGGAAGCCAGCACATAGTGCGATCTCGGTGCGAACGCGTGCAGTGCGCGGACGGCGTCCATAGCGGTGTCACCGGTGGAGATCTCGTCATCCACCAGCACCAGCGGCAGATCGTTGACGAAGATGTCGGCGGGTGCGGGCTGCAGCAGATGCGAGGTGGCGTGCGAATGGCCCTCCTCGAATCCGGTGAGGGTGTCCGCGAGCGGCACCTCACGCCGCGTCGAATGCAGATAGCAAGTGGCGCCGATGCGGGCGGCCACACAATGACCGAGTCCGGTCGCGGTCTCGGCGAACCCGAGCACCACCGCCTCGCGATCCCCCAGCGTGCCGCGCACCAGATCGCCCAACCGGTTTCCCGCGTCGAGCACGACCCGTGGATCGGTCGGCAGATGCTTGCCGAGCACGGTGGAGACCAGCAGATGAGCACGGCGCGGATTACGCCGCAGACCGGGCTGGATCAGCGATTCGATCGACAGCTCCGCGGGCAGGACACCGAGCTCGGCCCCGTGCCGATAGGACGAGTTGTGGTGCAGCTCGATCCCGAGATGCCGTGTGGCCCACGCCGCATCCAAGTGGTCACCGGCACGGCCGCCCGCTGCGTCCGAGAACTGCTCGCTCATACCGTGACCAACGCCGACAACAGATCCACGAACGACACTCCCTTGTTGGCCACTCCGAACACTCTCGCGCGCAGCAACGTCTGCCGCGCCCAACTGCGATGCGGACGCATCTCGTTCATCTTGTTCCGGTATTCCGACGCCGCGACCCCACCCACGTCGGCCTGCAGGATGTCGAGGGCATCGGCGTACTCCTCATGAGTCACCACCGACAACGCGTGTACGGCCGCCACATGCGAGGGATGGATCACCGTCTTGCCCTGGATGCCGTTGGCGCGGTCGAGGGTGATCTCCCGCAGCAGGCCGTCGAGGTCCCGGCTCACCAGGTATCGCCGGAACGGCACCGCATCGGACTCCTCGAACGGCGCCGTGCGCAACAGCGGCCGGAACATCCGTTCGTGGTCGGCGAAGTATTCCCAGACCGGGCCGGTGATCACGAAACCGGTGCCGTCGGCACGACCGAGATAGTTGACGATATCGGCGATCACGTCGGCGACGACCCGGACGTCGTAGATGGTCAGATCGCGGTCGCGCCGGATGCCGAAGGTCGAGCACATATCGGTCGCGCCGACCCGCACGGCCAGCACCTGATCACGGTGTTCGGCCAGCAGCGCCGCGATCTCGGTGAGCTCCGCATCGCGCGTCTGCCGATGCACCAGCGCCGGCGATTCCAGCACCGGCATGCCGTACAGCGGCCGGTCGAGCAGCGCCCGCGCGTGCTCCAGCGCGGCAAGGTATTTCGAACCGGACGCGGAATCGAATTTCGGGAAGACGAAACCGGTCAGCACCTCGGCACCCGGCCCGAGCTGCTCGGCGAGCTCGACGATGGTGTCGGCGTCACGCACCCGTACGAACAGCATCGGGTTGGGTTCGAGGCCCGCCGCGAGCTCATCGAGGGTGCGCACCGCCTGCGCCTTGGCCGATTCCACCTCATGGTCGGCGACGGCGTCTTCGAGGTCGATGACCATCGAGCACACGCCGCGGGCGGCGCGTTTGGCGATCGTGGCGGTCAGATCGGCCCTGGTCGCGGGCGCGTACAGGGTGGCACCGAGGGCGATGGCCAGGAGTTCACGGTCGGTCTGACCGCCGATGGGCTCGGGCTGGCGATAGAACAGCGTTCTCGCATCGGGCCCCTCCAACTGCCGAAAATGGCGCAGCAATACCCGCTTCCGCAGGGAAACTTCCTGCTTGACGGCGATGCCTGCGGTCATCGTCTCCCCACCCCTCACTCTCGTCGTGGTTCTTGCTGTTTTCTCATGCGATCCACTACGCCCGCTATGAAATCGGCGACGGCGTCGAGTTCCGTCACATATGCCCAATAGTCGGGATGACGCCCGGTCAGCGCGCTGCTCACCCGGTCGATCCGTTCCGCCTGCGCGTCGAGTACCGATCCCCACTCGGCGACGAGCCCGCGGCCCACCGCGAGCATCTGCGCGTCCCGCAGCCGGAATCGTACGGCCTTGGCTTTGTCGTGCGGATTCTCGCGGACCTCACGCAGCAGCGTGAGCCGTTTGGTGACGGCGTCGACCTGCTGTTCGGCCTCGGCGAGGTTGCCGCGCGCGATAGTGGTCAGTTCAAGGGCTAACTCCGGGTCGTTCTCGGCCGCCGCCGCGCGGGCCCTGCTCAGGGCGTCATCCGCGGCGGCTATGGCCCGCTGGCTTTCCCGCTCATTGTCGGCCAGATCCGCCGAACTCGCAGCATTGAACTCACGCAGCAGCGTCGAGTAGGCCGCGGCCAACCCGTCGGCCCTTGTGCGCACCGCCGCCAGCCGAGTACGCACCGAGGTGACCGCATTCTTCGCCGTGCCGTCCCGAGATGGCGCCTGCGCCAAAGCATCTGCCAGTTCCTTGGTCGCCGCCTCCAGCCGATTCGCCGATCCCCGCACCGCCCCGACCGCGGCGCCGTCACGGGCCGCGCGCAGTGTGACCAGTGCCTCATCCACTGCGGTGGTGGCGCGGCGAACCGAAGGATAGTGCGCGTAAGGGGACTCGGCAGCCTGCCCGCGCACCGATGCGGCCGCCGCGGTCACCTGATCGGCCAGCCGCGGAACCATCGCCACCACCGCGACAGCCTCCTCCAGCTGCGCCTGATTGCCGCGGTAGTACTCGTCGACCCCGCGCGCCGCCTCGGTCAGCCTGCGCACCACATCGCCGGTGCGGGCCTGCCCCTGCGGCAGCGAGGTGCCGGTGGCTTCGGCCTGATCCAGCTGCTCTGTCAAGGTCAGATAGGCATCGGCGGCGGTATAGCAGCGGGCCCGGACCGGCTCCCAGCGTCGGGTCAGCCCGCGTTCGGGGAAGATCTGCTCGGCGGCGACGGTCGCCGATTCGGCGACGCTCTGGCGGCGGTCCATATCGAGGAATGCCGACGCGAGTGACTGCCGAGCCTGCTCGATCCACTCGGTATTCCCGGATGACCGGAACCATCCACGCCTGCGGCCTGCCACGACCCGATCGTATGAGATCTCTCGGGTTACCGGTCTTGGCACTGGTTTCTGCGCAAGATCGCCGAAACCTACTACTGTCGTATCTCGTACCCGGCGATTCGGACATGCTGGGGATCACAGACGACTATCGAAAGGGAATCCCGCATGGGTGTCAGTTTGTCCAAGGGCGGCAACGTCTCGCTGACCAAGGCGGCGCCTAACCTGACCGCTGTTGCGGTCGGCCTCGGCTGGGATGTTCGTACCACCACCGGAACGGACTTCGACCTCGACGCCAGCGCGATCGCGACCGGATCCGACAAGAAGGTGGTCTCCGACCAGCACTTCGTCTTCTTCAACAACCTGAAGTCGCCGGAAGGCTCCATCGAGCACGTCGGTGACAACACCACCGGTGAAGGCGAAGGCGACGACGAGGTCATCAACGTCGATCTGGCCGGCACCCCGCCGACCATCGAGTCCATTTTCTTCCCGGTCTCGATCTACGACGCCGACACCCGTCAGCAGTCGTTCGGCCAGGTCCGCAACGCCTACATCCGCGTTGTCGACCGGTCCAGCAACGAAGAGCTGGCCCGCTACGACCTGTCCGAGGATGCCTCGACCGAGACCGCCATGGTGTTCGGCGAGCTGTACCGCAACGGCGCCGAGTGGAAGTTCCGCGCCATCGGCCAGGGCTACGCCTCGGGCCTCGCCGGTATCGCCCGCGACTACGGCGTCAACGTCTGATCGAGGTCACCCTCGGTAGCGAAGGGGGCCCGGCAACGGCCCCCCTTCCACATGCGCTGACACCCGTGGGAAACTGATTCCACCCGGGGGGCTCATTCGAACATCCACACGGTCGCCTCATTCGTTGAGGTCCGACTGGACAAGTCGTAGTCCGGCGACCAGGCACAGCGACCACGGTCACCCTCGGCGTCGGCCCGAAATGTCGGGTTCACCGTCGACCGGTACGGTCGTGTCGAGCGCCGTCCACACCTGTCGGCGATCGCACGCAGCAGCTTCAGACGTACACAACGCCCGGATGACGACCGACTCCGGCGCCGCACACGAAAGGTCCCCGCGTGGTCCTGCGCATATTCGGCCTATCCTTCCTGGTCACCGTCGTGTCACTGGTCGTGGCGATTCTTTACGGTGGCCCTACCGCCCTGGTGCTCTGCGCGATCCTCGGCATCATGGAGGTGTCGCTGTCATTCGACAACGCCGTCATCAACGCCACCATCCTGCAGCGGATGAGTGAGTTCTGGCAGCGGATGTTCCTGACCATCGGCATCCTGATCGCGGTGTTCGGCATGCGGCTGGTCTTCCCGCTGGCGATCGTGTGGATCACCGCCGGACTGAACCCGGTCGAGGCCTTCGACCTGGCGCTCAACCCGCCCCCCGACGGCGCCGCCACCTTCCCGGACGGCAGCCCCAGCTACGAGACCCTGCTGACCGACGCGCACCCGCAGATCGCGGCGTTCGGCGGTATGTTCCTCGCCCTGCTGTTCCTGAACTTCATCTTCGAGGACCGCGAGATCACCTGGCTGTCGTGGCTGGAGAAGCCGCTGGCCAAGGCCGGCAAGCTCGACATGCTGTCGGTGGTCGTCGCGGGCCTCGGCCTGATCCTGTGCGCGGAGTTCCTCGCCGAGGAAGAGGTCCGTTCCACGGTGCTGCTCGCCGGTCTGCTCGGCATGATCACCTACATCGCCGTCGACGGTCTCGGCTCGATGTTCCACGCCGAGGACCACGCGGGCCCGTCGGACGCCGTCAAGGCCACCGGTAAAGCGGGCTTCTTCCTGTTCCTCTATCTGGAGGTGCTCGACGCGTCGTTCTCCTTCGACGGCGTCATCGGCGCGTTCGCCATCACCGCCGACCCGATCATCATCGCGCTCGGCCTCGGCCTGATCGGCGCCATGTTCGTCCGGTCGATCACGGTGTACCTGGTCCGCAAGGGCACGCTGGCCGAGTACGTGTACCTCGAGCACGGTGCGCACTGGGCGATCGGCGCGCTGGCCGCGATCCTGCTGGTTTCGATCGGCGTGCACGTCAACGAGCTCATCACCGGTGGAATCGGCGTCGCGTTCATCGGCGCGGCGTTCATCGCCAGTGTTATGCGCAACCGGCGCGAGGGCGAGCCGGAAGCGGCCGTCGAAAAAGAGCCGACACCGGTAGGCTGACCGGCGGACGCACACCGAATACTCGAACGGCAGCGGCCTTGTTGGGCCGCTGCCGTTCTCATCTCCTGAGGGGGGATCGCGGCAATGGCGATCGGCGATCAGCGGGCCGGCGGGGGGAAAGTGACCCTGTCCAAGGCCACGCCGAGTATCAATCTGACCCGGCCGGGCGAGCTGCAGGGTGTCATGCGGGTCGAGCTGACGTGGGTTGCCCGCGCCAAGAGCCTGTTCCGCAGATCCACTCCGGTCGAGCTCGAACTCGGCTGCCTCTACGAACTCGCGGACGGGCGCACCGGCGCCCTGCGCGCCGGTACGGACACGGGAGCGCTCGAATTCGAGCCGCATATCCTGCTCGACCGCGATGGTGCCCGCCCCGGCAGCGCCGGCCTGAATATGGATCTCGCCCGGCCCGAGGCATTCCGGCGGGTGCTGATCTTCGCCCTCGGTGCGCAGGCGCCGAACTGGGCTGCCGCCAAGGGGGTTCTTTCGCTGACCCCGACGATCGGCCCGAGTGTCGAAGTGTCGCTGGATGAGCCGGTGGCCGACACCCGTTCCTGCGCGATCGCGCTGCTACAGAACGCGGGCGCCGGGGTCACCGTCTACCGGGAAGCCCAGTACCTCTCGGGCGCGATGGACGAGATCGTCGCGGCCTATCGCTGGGGTATGGACTTGGATTCCGCGCGCGCCTGAGCGTCGATTCCGAGGCGCCGCCTACGCTGCCGACCACGCTCACAGCATGCGCCGCGGATACAGCCTGGCCTTCGGACTGCGCACCGCGACCCGCGACCACAAGGCATTCTGCAAAGCCAATGTCCCCCAACCAGCCAATGCCATCCCGGACAAGTTCAACGCCAACTGCAATGTGCTGCCCCACACCTCGTTCCAGGCGCCGAACACCGCACCGAGGGCGATATTGCCCGCGGCGGGCACCGTCGTCACCGAGATGAAGACGCCGACCAAACCGCCCGATTTCGCCGAGGTCAGCGAGAGCACACCGGCCGCGGCGGCGATCACGGCAACAATGAACGACCACTTGTCCGGTGTGTAGATGAAGGCCGTCTCGGGCCCGGCCTCGATATCGGCCGCTGTGATCCAGCCGAGACCGCGCGCGATCAGTACCAGCAGGAACGTCAGCACGATCGCGGTCAGGAAGCCGAGCACCAGGGTGCGAATCGCCAACCCGAACAGCACGAACCGCCGCCGCACCAGCGCGACACCGAGCGCGGCGATCGCACCGAACTCGGGCCCGAGCACCATTGCGCCGATCACCAGGATCTGTGAATCCACCACGATGGCGATGGCGGCCAGTGT
Organism: Nocardia cyriacigeorgica; assembly: GCF_010868145.1. GTDB lineage: Bacteria > Actinomycetota > Actinomycetes > Mycobacteriales > Mycobacteriaceae > Nocardia > Nocardia cyriacigeorgica_D. The sequence goes on along the minus strand of NZ_JAAGUY010000002.1, from coordinate 371,525 downwards.
GGTCGCCAGCGTCATGAAACTGAGGTAGGTCCAGTTGAGCTCGGTCTCCTCATAGGAGCGCTGCGCGACATCCGCCCAGACCACGGCGTCGGCGCTGCTACCAGGCGTGCGGACCTCGGCTTCGAATCCGGCCAGCGACAACCAGGTTCGCACCGGCTCCAGTTCGATACTGCCGCACTTGTGTACGCCCGTCGCCCGCAGCGCGTCGACCAGTTCGTTGGCCGCCTCACGCGCCACATGAGCAAGCACGAGATCACCGTCGGGGCGAATGGCCGCGCCCCGCATCACCGCCAGCCCGCTGACCGCGTCTTCGGCCTCGAGAATCGCGACCAGCTGATCGGTCTTATCGGCAGGCGTCATTATCCGCACATGCAGCATGTGCTCAGTCTGGCCTACCGCGGCACTCGGCTCCGCGAAACCAGGATCGGCGAGTCCGGGCGGGCCGGCTAGACCCGTTCGGCGAGTTCGGCCAGGCGCTCGATAGACGCGGCCAGCTTGTCCGAGGTGGTCTCGCGGGCTCGCGGTAGCCGCTTCTCATCGGTCAGCCGGGACCAGTCGTAGGTGTGCCGCACGCGGCAACGACTTTCGTCCAGCGCCTCGACCTCCCAGCGCCACAGATGGCCCGGCGGCTGTTGGTCGGGCTCGGCGGGCAGCCATGCGATCAGGCGTCCTTCTTCGAACTCCACCACATGGTTCTGCCGAGCGCTCCCCTTGGTGATCACCATCGTGAACACATCTCCGGCTGCTCGAACCCGCTGACCGGTCGGCGCCTGGGCCAGATTGTCGTTGCCATCCCAGCGCGGCTGTTGCGCGGGATCGGCGATCAGCTCGAATATCACCGACGCAGGCGCGACGATCTCGCGTTCGGCGCTGACGATGCGGTCCTGTTCTGCTGCGGTGTTCATGTCACCGATCGAAGCACAACGGGTCGAGCCTGCCCAGGGTGCCGGTATTCCTGGCAGGTAGTGCGTCGATCATGTCGGTACCCGGCTATACAGTGTCGCTATGGCAGCAGCGGTTCACTCCGCGCCGGGCCCCGCACCGCGGCGCGCAGCCGACGATCTGGTGCAGATCGCCGCGCGAACACCGCTGTTCTTCTCGAGCTATACCCCGCTTTTCGCGATCCTCGCGGCCCGATTCGCGGCCACGCCGTGGCTGTCGATCGTTTGTCTCGCGCTCATGGTCGTTGGCACGGCCTGCACAGTGTGGGTGCTGTATCTGATCGGCTCGTCGGCGCGGTCGAGCATCACGGTGACAAAGGTGCACGAAACAGGCACCGAATCCGGCGGCTATCTGGTCTCTTACGTGCTGCCGTTCCTCACGGTCGAAACCCCGGACGCCCTCGACGCCCTCGCCTACGGCCTGTTCCTGCTGGTACTGCTGCTGATCTACGTGCGCACCGACCTGATCCAGGTCAACCCGATGATCTATCTGCTGCTGCATCGAATCGTGAAGGTGCAGACCGATACCGGCGACACCGCGTATGTGATCGTGCGGTCGGTGCCGAGGCCGGGCGACACCGTGACGGTGGCCCAGCATGCGGGTATTCGTGTCATGACGGAAGGAGGGTGACCATGCGGACCAGCGCGGCGTGGGCCGATATCGACATCGGCGGCGAATCGATCGACCTGCTCCTGGGTTGGCGCGACGGGCGTAAACACCTGCAGGCGTTGCGCATCGAGTTCGCCGCGGCCCTCGGTGCGGAGTTGCGCAGGATAGCCGCTGCGACGCTGGACCGGATCGCTGCCATGGCACCGATCGACTACGACACCACCGCAACGCTCGTCGACGACGAAGAGTTCTTCTCCTTCTCACTCGACGAGCTCGCCGCGGCTGCGGCGCCCGGCGAACCCGATGCTCACATCACTCAGCTACTGCAGCTCATCGCACGATCGGCGACCCTCGATACCGTCCTGCCCCGGCAGATGCGCGACGGCACCTTCCTGTTCTACGTGCTGATCTGCGAATCCGCAGGCCCCGGCCGGCACCGCACCGCGTTCGTCCGGTTACAGCACGGACTGCGGGTGGCCTCCGCGCACCGCATCCTCGCCACCTTCGGTGAACGCCTGAACCGGGTCGGCGATCCGGTGTTCGCCTTCGCCGAGGAATTCGATCTGGTCGTCACGGCCGACGAGATCGCGATCCTGAAACCCGATACCTTCCTGCGCTTGTTCACCGATCTGGAACTGCTCACCAAGGCCACACCGGATTTCGTCGACCACATCAGCGAGGCGCTCGGCCTCGATCTGGCGGCACCGGTCAAGGACACCATCATCGCCGTCTGCGCCAAACGCCCCAGCTACGCGAAGCTCCTCAAGCGACTCAACAGCGTCGACTATCTACCCAAGGTCACCCTGGCCTCATTGCAGGCCGAGATCGACAAGTTCCCGGAGCTTCCAGAGGGCATTCAGATCGACGAGTCCGGAATCGTATTGAGTGATCAGGGCGTACCGACGTTCCTCGAGATCCTCGACCAGCGCATCTGGCGCGGACCGTTCGACGATTCGTCGCGGGTGGCCACGGCTTATCGACGGCTACGGCCGCGCTGACAGCGCGAATGCCGGAGATCACCGATGGCCGAGCATCGCCGCCAGCAGTCCTCCGATGAAGTCGGGGCCGAGCGCATTCAACGCACCAGGCGTCACCGGAGTCGTCACCGTCTGGATATCGCAACCGCTCTGCGGTTGGCCGGCAGCGCGGTCCTTCAACCAGGCGAATGCGGCGGGCGCGCCAAGACCCCATTCGAAGGTGTGCGGCGAGACCACCGATGGAACGATGTCGCGGCGATAGGTCACCGAAGTTCCCGCGGCGCAATACCGGTCGATGAGCTGATCGGTCGATGTGATGGTGCTCAGCTCGTCGTCTATCGCGTTGTATACATACAACGGAGCGGTGGGAGCAGTCGCGCCCAGCGCTCGTTCGGCGAGCAGACGCTGGGTGGTCGGCGCGCTCATGACCTGCTGCAACGGCTCGGTCAACAGGGTGTCGAAATTGCGGAGCGGGAAGCTCACCAGATTCTGCGGTGTGCAGCTCGCCGCGGCTCCGGCCAGCAGCCGCTGACCTTCATCGGTGACCACCCGGTCGAGCAGCGCGGCGAATTCGGGCGAATCCTGTTGCAGTGCAACGACGCCTACCGCCACCAGGCCGGCGACCGGTGCCCCGTTTCCGTTCCTGATCGCGGCGGCGAAATCCGGGACGGGCGCGCCGACAGCCATTCCCGCGACGTTCAGTTCCGGCGCGTAGCTCGGCTGAACCTGTGCGGCCCAGGTCGTGGCGATGCCGCCGCCGGAGTATCCCCAGAACAGAGCGGGCGTATCCGTGACTGCCCCCAGCTCGGCGAAGTTCTGTGCCGCCCGAACACCGTCGAGCGCCACGAAGCCCGGTTCCCGAGGCGTCAGGAAGTGATTGTCCACCCCACCGAGGTCCGGCACCGATACCGCCCAGCCCTGAGCCAGCCCCGCCGCGATCATGGGCACTTCGCTCGCGGTGGTGGACAGGGTGATCGGCCCGCCGTCGTTGGCGAAGTCGAACCACGGCGCACCAGTTTGCAGGACCTGCGAGGGCATGCAATTCGGCGCGATGGCGTCGATCATGCTGTCGTAGGACAGGATCGCGGTCGGTGATCTACCGTGATCGCCCATCAAGATGGTGGTCACCGCGGCGTAGGGCTTGCCTTCGGAATCGGTGGTCCGGTACAGCAGCTGCCAGGCGCGCACTCGCATGGGAAGTAGCTGTAGCGCAGCGGGAGTGATCCACCGGGTCCGCAGGATGGTGCCCGGCTCGGTGGACTCGTAGCCGACGGGCGGTTGGTAGAACGCATCGGTGGTGTTCGGAATCGCCGCAGCGGGATTCGCGAGAGCGACGACAAACGCGCAGATCGCAGAGGTGGTGACAGCGAGCGCCGTGATCCGTGCTCGCCACCCTCGTACGCGGCCCACTCGGCGTGTTCGTAGGTGCCCCATCCCCGCAGTCTCCATCGGCACACTGTAGAACGCGTTCCAGTTTCTGTTCGCGTTTCGGCAAACGAACTGATGGCGGGCGCACCCATGTGGTTCGCGCAGGCAAACGCGGCGGCCTGGACCGTCGTGGCTGCCGGTCCCGGCGCTCGACGACATCGAGACCGCTGCGCTACCGGCGACACCCTCCGACGCATGGGTGCGGTGGCAGGCGAAACGCGAAGGCGGCGAACCCACCGGGTGTGAGTTCGCCGCCTTCGATAGAGCGATGGAGCTACTTTGCTTAGTTGTTTGCCTCAGCTCGGGCGTCGGTCGTTGGCGCCGCGGGCTTTGTAGTGGTGGTGGTTGTCGACGGAGCCGTCGTGGTCGATTCCGTCGTCTCGGCGGGCGCCGTGGTGGTGGTCGGCGCTGCCGGGGTGGTGGTCACCTCCGGGGTGGCCGCGGCCTCGGTCGACCGCGTGGTCGTCGGAGCCGTTGTAGTCGGGGCCGTGGTCGACGGATCGGCCTCGTCCTTCGGCTTCGTGGTCGTCGTCGGCGCCGAGGTGGTGGTCGTGTCCTCGGCCGGTTCGGTCGTCGGAGCGGCCGAAGTGGTCGATTCCGCCGCCTTGTACGCCGCGGCGAGGTCGGCCTCGGTCGGCTTCGAGTTGGTGTCCACCTTCTCGCCCGCCTGCGCCTGCTTCGCCAGGTGAGTGATCCAGGCCGCCGCATACTCGGCCGAGGTCATCGGCCTGCCGTTGTCGGGGTCGGCATCATCCCAGTAGTCGAAGTGGTGACCGGTGTGGTTGGGGCCGAGGGTCTGCTTGTACGGGTCGCTCAGGATCACCGGGATGGTGTTCTGGTTCGTCACGATCAGCCCGACGATCTCGTTCAGGATCTTCTGCGGCAAATACGCCAGCGGCGACATCTGATCGGCCGCGATCGCGTCGGCCTTCGGCTGCTCCTTCGGCGCCTCACCCGGCTTGTACGCCGGATCCGAGACCCGAAGCAGCACCTCGAGGAAGGTTTCGTCGCTGGCCATCCAGTTCGGCTGGGACGCGATATCGGCGAACGCGGTCATCGCGATCCGGCCGAGCACCACGGCCACATCCTGGCCGGTCGCTGGGGTCAATCCCTCACGTTCGAGATCGTCGACATTCAATTGCCTGCCGACATTGACCGCCAGATTCAGCAGCGAGATGTTGTCCGGTGCCGAGCAGGTGAGGTCGCCATCGGAGCAGAACGAGGCGATCTTGCCGTTCAGCGCACCGAAATCGCCACTGGTGCCGGGCAGTGCGCCCTGACCGGGCACCGGCTTCTGTCCGTTCTGATAGTCCTGGTCGAAGCCGTCGGGATTGCTGTGGGGATCCTGCGAGCCGGGGAACGGCCCGTCGCCCTTCGAACGGCCCGGATCGGCGAGGATCACGACACCGACCACGTTCTCCGGGTCGACGATGCCGTACTCGCCACCCACACCGGGCTCCTGGTGCCCGACCTCCATCGCCACGCGCCGCACCACATCGGCGCCCTCGCTGTACCCGACGATGGAGAACTTGGTGTCCGGGCAGGCGGCCGCGATCTCCGACATCACCTGCTTGGCATTGGCGACGCCCGCGTTCACCGCGTCCTCGTAACTGGACATATTCGCGGGGTAGGCGATGTAGACGGCCGCGTAGGAGCCCTCCGCGACATCATCGCGCGGCGCGTTGACCACCGGATCCAGCCATTCGCTGCTGTGATCGCCCGACAGCGCGGCGGGAAGGGGATTGCCATTGGCGTCGACGAGCATCGCCGTCGTCCCCTCACGCGGCGTGTCGTTGCGGCCGGCCACCGAGATGGTCACCATGTCGCGGCATTCGGTGACGGAGGCCACCAGCTGCGTATCCACCTTTTCCGGCGTGGATGTCAGCGCGAATGTGGCGGCTACGGCCGCCGCGACCCCGAGAACTGCGGGCGCGGCAACGGCTGAGGCCATCCGATGTCGCGCGAGAAACTCACGAAGAGCCATGTCCAGATCCCCATATTCCTGTAACCGACAAGTGGAAGGACAGGCCCCCCGACGGGCCATGTGTCACGTATGAGGTCGTGGCAGGGGAGAAGAGTGTTACTGGGTGTGTGCCTGAGGTTCCTGTGGTGAATGCGCTGGGAGCGCCGTACGACACCCTGCGATCGCACTCCGCAGGCGGTTCATCGGCGATAAAATCCGCAGGTGGGCTTCCTGATCGGTTTCGCCCCGTGGATCGTCTACTGGATCCTGGTCGGAAACACCGGGTTCGTGGCCGCGGTCGGAATCGCCCTCGCACTGGCGGTCGCTGGCCCACTCGTGCTGCGACTGCGCAGACGGTCGTGGCATTCACTCGAGATCGGCACCGCCGTCGTGTTCGCGCTGCTGCTCATCGCCGCGATCACTGTCGATGATCAGGTGCTCGAGCGCTGGCTACAGCCGGTCACCAGCCTGGCGCTGCTCCTGATCGCGCTCATCGGAGTACTGATCGGCAGGCCCTTCGTCGAGGAGTACGCCGCCGAATCGGTCGATCCGCAGACCGCGGTCACCGACGGTTTCCGGGTGATCACGGTCGCGATGACATGGATGTGGATCGCGGTATTCGGTGTGATGACAGTGTCCGCGCTGATACCGCCGCTGGTCGACGGTGACGCGACCATCCGCGACACCGGACACACACTGTCGGTGCTCTGCTACTGGGTCGTCCCGTACACCGCGATGGGCGCGGCGGGAGTGGTCTCGGCGCTGTTTCCGACCTGGTTTGCCCGGCGATCGGAGCTGGTCGCCGCACATACCGAGGATCGGCGTGCGCCCGTCGCGCAGACTGCCCCGCCACCGTCGATCCGCAGCGCTTCGCTCGTCCTCACCGCGCCCGAGGTTTCCCGGCATGACGAACCTTTCGCCTGGGGCGTGCGTGGCTGCCCGCCGAATGCGAGCGTGGATGTGCGCGCGTCCGGAACCGATCTCTTCGGCGCCCAGTGGGAATCCGCGGCGACATTTACCGCATCGGCCAACGGTGTGGTCCACGCGGTGACCACCGCACCTGTGACCGGCGACTGGAGCGCACCCGATGCCGACGCCGCGCTATGGGCCATGCGTTTCGAATCCGACCGGGCCCCTGAACTTTTCGTACCACCCGCGCACGGCTGGCAGGTCACGATGGACGTTCGGTGCGGTTCCGAACGCTCTCGCACCACCGTGGCGCGGGTAGCGGGCGCTGCGGACGTGCACCTCACCGAGGTGTCGATCGACGGACGGCCCGCGGTGTACGCATCGCCCGCAGGCGCGCCGCCGCCGAACGGCAGGCCCGCCGTCGCATGTTTCGGCGGGTCGGAGGGCGGATGCGATTCGCAGCGATCCACTGTCGCCATGCTCGCCGCGAATGGTTATGCGGCGCTGGCATTCTCGTGGGTAGACGAGAATGCCGACATTGCCAAGATTCCGCTCCAACGTTTCGTGCGCGGCGTCAAATGGCTGGCTGGACAGGAAGAAGTCGACGCGCGCCGGACGGTGGCGATGGGCGTTTCCCGCGGCGCCGAGGGTCTACTCGCTACGGCCGCGCACAGTCGAATTTCCTTGGCCGGCCTGATACTGGTGAGCCCGAGTTCGGTGTCCTGGCAGGCCATCGGTTCGGACGGTGAGATTCCCGGCACGCCCTCGTGGACGCTGGACGGCACCGACCTGCCCTGGTGCGCACTACCATCCGGCGAACTGATGCCACAGCTGGTTCGCAACGCCTGGTCGGCGCACGGCAGCATTGCCCGCAACCAGCCGATACTGCTGCGGTTACGACCGGCCTACGAGGAAGGGCTCGACCATGCGACACCCGAGACCGAAATCCGATCCGAGCATATCGACTACCCGATCCTGTGCCTGACCGGTGACGACGACGCCGTGTGGCCGTCGGGCACCATGGCCGACGCACTGCTGGACCGCCGATCCGACGCCGGCGACGCCCACCTGCGATTCCCGGGCGCAGGCCACCTCATCCGGCCCGGCATCTTCCCCGTCGCCGCCCAATGGACCAGCGGGATCGCCTTCGGCGGCAATGGTTCCGGGCAGGCGGCGGCCCAGCGCGGCGCGGGCACCGCGATCCTCGACTTCCTCGGGCGTATGTAAGCGCGCCCCAGCCGGTGACCACTCGGCAGAAGAGGATGTCCTCGCACTAAGCGACGGCAACCGGAGCGTTCCGCCGGCGGACCCAACCTCGGAAGCCGACGGCAACAGGGACGAGCACCGTGAGGAAGCCCGACAGCGGTTCGATAGCGATTCCGAAACCGGCCAGGAAGACCATGGCGGCGAGGATCGGGCCGGTGACGTAACCGCGGGCCCGCTCTACCTCGATAACGGCGATGCCAAGGGCCATGGCTGCGATACCGAAGGCGTTGTACCAGAACAACAGTTCCGCATCCTGGTCTTTCGCGGCCCACATGACGGCGCCCATGGCGGTGTGTGCCGTACCGATGAACGTGAGCATGCTGCCGACTACCGGACGTATTTTTGAATTCATATTCCAAAACTAAGCCCTAGGCTGTACGGGTGGCAAGACCCAGGCGGTTCACCGATGATCAGATCCTCGACGCGGCCCGCGATCTACTCAGCGACCCGGCGGTCACCCGGCCGGGGATCGCCGCGATCAGCGCTGCCTCCGGCGTCCACACCGGCTCGATCTACGTTCGCTTCGCCTCGCGTGAGGAGCTGCTCGCGCGGCTGTGGCTGCGCTCGATCCGCCGCTTCCAAGCGGGGCTCATCGAAGCGCTGACCGGACCCGACCCATTGCTCACCGCCGCGGCGTACCTACCGCGCTACTGCCGCGCCCATCCGGCCGAGGCGCGGGCGATGAAGATGTACCACCGCGACGAGCTGCTCGACACCGGCCCCGACGACCTACGGGCCGCGATCGCCAACGTCAACGACGAGATGAATGCCGCACTGAGCGACGCCGTTGCCGTGCAATTCGGCACCGCCGATGAGCAGGGAATGGCCATCGCGGGCGCCGCGGTCAAGGCCATCCCCTACGGCCTGGTTCGAGATTTCATCGCGCGCGCCGCCCCGATTCCGGAGTGGGTCGACGATGTCGTCGCGACGGCATCCGGCGCCGTCGTGCGCGAATTCAGCCGACGGCCCGCAGTCGGGCACTCCCACTAGCGGGACGACCTCGACCGACCGGATCACCCGCCGCGGTCAGGCAGCGTGGCCGATGATGATGTTGCCGTAGGAGTTCCGCGCGTAGACGTGCACGGTGCCCTTGGCGCCATCGACCGGTTCCAGCGCGTTCTGCACACTGCCGTACTTCGCGTCGGTTTCCAGCCGTGCCGCGCTGCCAGGGCGGATGCCCACCTCGAGCTCGCCCATGGACGTCTCCAGCCGCAGCTCGCCGCGCGAGGCTTCGCCGATCCGGATATCGCCCTTGGCGGTCTTCGCGGTCACCGATTCGAGCGGGCGTTCGACGATGATGTCGCCGGCGGCGATCTCCAGGTCGCACTGGCCGAGTTCACCGGAACCCACCAATCGACCAAGGGCCGCTGTGGCTTTCAGCTGGGAGCCGGTAGGCACCTCGATGGTCACTTCGATCGACGCGTTGCCGCCGAAGGGTGTGTACTCCCGCCGCCCCTTCACCGTGTGCACCGTCAAGTTGCCTGCGGCGTAGTCGATCTGGGTCTGCTCGGCGGCGCGGACGTCGTTCTTCTTGGTTGCGTCGGCCGGCCGGACCTCGACGACGGTGTCGGTCCGATCGGAGGCGATAACCCTGACGTCAGCGCTGGGCACGTCGATGGTGACGGTGATGGCATCCGGGGTCTGGAACGTGGGCATGGCTGTACTCCATTCAGTGCTGGATGTGCGGGCTCGTGAGCAGGGACTTTCATCTGCCTCCCTGACCATCGGCCGGATCGGTCCACATGACCGGCAGTTCATGGACGCCGTAGATATTCATGTCGGTCCTGAGCCTCACCTCGCCGGCGGGAACGGCCAGCTCGAGACTCGGGAAGCGGCGCAGCAGTCCGGCGAAACCCGCGCGCATCTCGATGCGGGCCAGTTGCTGGCCGAGACAGGTGTGGATGCCGTGCCCGAAGGCCACGCGACCACCGGTCGCGCGGTGGATGTCCAGGGTGTCCGGGTTGTCGAAACGCTGTGGGTCATGGTTGGCGGCAAGCAGCGAGACGACGACGGTCGAGCCCTTCCCGATCATTTCGCCGCCGAGTTCGATGTCCTCGGTGGCGTAGCGGTAGAAGATGTCGGCCACCGAGAGGTAGCGCAGGAGTTCTTCCACGGCACCGGGCATCAATTCCGGGTCAGCGTGCAATTCGGCCAGCTGATCGGGATGCTCCAGGAGCGCGAAGGTACCGAGCGCCAACATGTTTGCGGTGGTCTCGTGGCCCGCGAGCAGCAGCAGGAAGGCGATGCCGGTCAGCTCGTCGATGCCGAGATCGTCATCGCGCGCCAGGTCGGACAGGATGTCGTCGCCGGGTTCGGCGCGTTTTCGGGTGACCAGTTCGGCGAGATAGGTCATCATCGCGCCGTAGGCGGCCATCTTCTCGCCGAGCGGCTGACCTGTGACCAAGAACTTGGCGGAGTTGACCTGGAAGGTCTCCCGGTCCGCATAGGGAACACCGAGCAGTTCGCAGATCACCAGCGAGGGCACCGGCAGCGCGAACTGCTCGACCAGGTCGACCGGTGGGGTCAGACGCGCCATCTCGTCCAACTGCCGCTCGACGACCTCGATTATGTGTTCTTCCAGCTGCTTCATCCGTCTGACCGTGAACGTGCCGGTGAGCATGCGCCGCAGCCGAGTGTGATCCGGCGGATCCATGGCGATGAACATGCCCGGAATCTGCGGCGACGGCTCGGTAGGCGCCGGCATATCGGGGATGTCCTCCAGGGTGTGCAGGATGCCGATGTCCTGGCGGGAACTGAACCGGGTGTCGGACATGAGCTTGCGGACCGCCTCGTAGCCGGTGACGATCCAGCCCTCATGACCGTCGGGGAAGACGATGGGGCTCACCGGGTGCGCATCGCGCAGCCGGGTGATCTGGCTGGGCGGGTCGAAGGGGGTCGCATCGCGCTCTGTGGGGAGGCCGTACGGGACGGGGACCGTTCGAGTCATCCGACTTCCTTTCCGTGGCTGTTCGTTGGTTGCCACAGTCGCCGACTGCGCTGTCACACCCCTGTCACGGCTCTGACACCGACCGACCCCGGCGACTGGACGGCCGGTGCTACGACGGCCCGACCGACCTTCTGCGCTGCGTCAACGGTCGCAACCGATCGGTCGCCCATGGCAAGATCGGCCGGGTGCAGATCGGGATGCTCGGACCGTTCGAGGTTCGTACGGACGGTGGCGTCCTCGCCGAAGTTCCTGGTGCGCGGTTGCGCGGGCTGTTGATCGCCCTCGCACTCAACGCAGGTCACGCGGTTCCCAAAGCGACGCTCATCGACTGGATCTGGGGCGAGAATCCCCCGGCAGACGCGGCGAATGCCCTGCAACGCTTGGTTTCCCGGCTGCGCAAGGTCCTGCCAGAAGGGTCGATCGAGGGACAGCCGGACGGCTACCGATTGCGAGTTGAACCCGACGCCGTCGACGCCGTCCGGTTCGAACGGCTCCTCGCCAAGGCCCGCGACGACGAGGATTCCCGAGGACTGCCGCAGCGGCGCGAGGCCCTCGGTTTGTGGCGCGGTGCGGCCATGCAGGACATCGGATTACAGGAGAGCGCCGCATTCGACGCCGTGGTCACCAGGCTGGAGGGGCTTCGCCTGACCGCCATGGAGGATCGGTTCGACGCGGAGATCGACCTCGGCCACGGTGCGGAGCTGATCACCGAACTGACCGACCTGGTGGCCGCGCACCCGGTGCGAGAACGGCTGGTCGCCGCATTGATGCGTGCCCTGGCCGCGGCCGGTCGCGACACCGAGGCACTGCGGGTGTACGAGCGCACGAGGGAAAGCCTGGCCGACGAGCTCGGCGTCGACCCGTCACCGGAGCTGTCCGACGTGCACCTCGCCCTGCTGCGCGGCGAGATGAGCCGGCAGGAAGACAGCCGTAAGACCAACCTGCGGGCCGAACTGACCAGCTACGTCGGCAAGGACGCCGATATCGCCGCCGTCCGCGAACTCACCGCCGACCATCGGCTGACCACACTGATCGGTCCCGGCGGCTCGGGGAAGACCCGACTGGCCACGGAAACCGCGCGCACGTTGCTCGGCGATCTGCCCGACGGGGTCTGGCTGGTCGAACTCGCGCCCATCGGCGCCGACGATGACACCCGGAATGGGCCCGACGGACCGGACGGGAACAACATCGCGCAGGCAACCCTCGCCGCACTCAAATTGCGCGATGCCCTGCTGGGCGAGGCACCGGACGCTGAACCGACGGAACGGGTCATCGCCGCGCTCCGCGAGCGCGCGATGGTGCTGATTCTGGACAACTGCGAGCATGTGATCGAGTCCGCGGCGGCATTCGCCCATCGTCTGCTCGGCGAATGCCGTCGGCTGCGGATCCTCGCGACGAGCAGGGAACCGCTCGGTATCACCGGGGAAGCGCTGTGGCCGGTCGTGCCGCTGGCCCTGCCGGACGGTACCGCGGGACCCGCCGAGATCGAATCCTCCCCGGCGGTTCAGCTGCTACGCGACCGCGCCGGCGCGGTGCGCAAGGACCTCGAGACCGACGCGCACACCCTGTCGACGTTGGCACGTGTATGCCGGGCGCTGGACGGTATGCCGCTGGCCATCGAACTAGCCGCGGCCAGGTTGCGCACCATGTCCCTCGATCAGCTCGCCAATCGGCTCGACGACCGATTCCGCCTGCTGACCGGCGGCAGTCGCACTGCGCTGCCACGGCACCGCACTCTACGGGCGGTGATCGACTGGAGCTGGGAGTTGCTCACCGACCCCGAACGGGTGGTCCTGCGCAGGCTTTCGGTGTTCTCCGGCGGGGCGACTCTGGAAGCGGCCGAGCGAGTCTGCGCGTACCCGGGACGCGGGCAGGACGCGGCGGTCGAGCCGGGCGAGGTCCTCGAGCTGCTGACCGCGCTCACCGAGAAATCGCTGGTGGTCACCGAGGGTGACCGGATCCCGCGCTACCGGATGCTCGGCACGATCAAGGAGTACGCGGAGCAGCGTCTCGCGGAGGCGGACGAATCGGAGTCGGCACGGCGGGCGCACCTCGCGTATTTCACCGACCTCGCCGACCTCGCGGAACCGCATCTGCGACGCGCCGAGCAGCTGGAATGGCTTGCCACGCTCGAGGCCGAGCACGACAACATCGCTGCCGCGATGCGTGGGGCGCTCGCGGCAGGCGAGGCGGACGGTGCCATGCGGCTCGCCGCCGCCGCGGGCTGGTACTGGTGGCTCGGCGGGCACAAGGCCGAGGGCCACGAGCTGATCATCGCGGCGACCGCCCTGCCCAGCGACGTGTCCGACGAGATCCGCGCCGTGGTGTACGCATTGGCCGTCCAGTTCGTGTCCGCCGGACGAGAGGGTGACCAGTACCGGGCGGCGGAGTGGATCCGCAAAGCCAACGAGTTCAGCCGGAATGTTCACGGTGGTCACCCGGCGCTGCGGTTCACCGCCCCACTGGAACGCATGCTGCACGGGCCGGAGGAATTCTTGCCCGCATGGGAACCACTGCTGGCCGACGACGACCCCTGGGTTCGCGCTCTCGCCCGGCTACAACTGGGCAAGTTGCGGATCGAACTCGGCCACGCCGACCGCGATGCCGACACCTATCTCGAGCAGGCGCTCACCGAGTTTCGTGCGATCGGTGACCGGTGGGGGATGTCGTTCGCGCTGGCCGAGCTGGCGAATCGCATCACGGTGCGCGGCGAGTTCGCCGCCGCGTGCGAGCACTACGAGCAGGCGATCGCCGTCGTCACCGAAGTCGGTGCCATCGAGGATGTCGCGGTCATGCGGTCACGGCAGGCTCAGTTGTACTGGCTACTGGGTGACGAGGAGTCGAGCGCCGCTGCGATAGCCGAGGCCCAGCGGTCCGCGGATCGTGTCGCCTGGCCGACCGTGCTGGCCGAGCTTGCGCTGTCGAAGGCCGAGCTCGCGCGCTGGAGTGGCAATGCCGAGCAGGCACATCGACACCTCGAGGTGGCCACGGCCATGCTCGGCGATGACGCCGAGCGGCCGATCATCCGCGCGGTCGTCCAGGACCTGCTCGGCTACCTCGCCGACGATGTCGACCAAGCCCGCGAGCACCGCATCGCAGCCTTCCGAGCGGCGTCGGAGGCAGGCCATGCTCCCCTGATCGCCGGAGTACTCATCGGGATCGCGGATCTGGCGCTGCGCAACGAACAGGATGAGCAGGCAGCGCGGCTGCTCGGGGCGAGCATCGGCGTCCGCGGTATGCCCGATCGTTCGCACCCGGACGTTGCCAGGATCAAGCAGACCGCACGAAGTCGCCTCGGTGACACGGGGTTCACCGAGGCGACTGACGAGGGTTCGCGCACGAACTGGCAGGAATTGGTCGCGATCACGCTCGCTTGCTGAACGTCGAACGCGCCCACAGGTACCCGACGACACCGATCCCGATGCACCAGGCGACGGCGAGGATCGCATCGCCGGCATCCGGTGCGCCGCCGAGCAATCCGCGCAGGGTTTCGATGATCGGCGTGAACGGCTGGTACTCCGCGAACTGCCGCAGGCCGGGGCCCATCTTGTCCGCGGGCACGATCGCGCTGCTGAAGAACGGAAGCATGACCAACGGCACGGACGCCAGCCCCGCGGTTTCCGGCGACTTCGCCGCCAGTCCCAACGCAATCGTGAGCCAGGCGGCCGCGAATCCGAGCAATACGACCATGCCGACCACACCGAGCCATTCGACGAAGCTCGCCGACGGGCTGAACCCCAGCAGGAACGCCACCCCGATGAGAGCCGCAATAGCGATCAGATTGGTCAGCACGGTGGCAATGACATGGCCGGTGAGCACCGCGCCCCGCGAGACGTCCATAACCTTGAAACGGCTGATGATGCCGTTCATCATGTCGGAATTCACCGCCGTCGCCGTGGCGCCGAGGCCGTAGCAGACGGCCAGCAGGATCAACCCCGGTGTCGCGTAGTCGATGTAGTCGACACCGACGTCGAAAGCGTCGCCGAACATGTAGACGAACATCAGCATGATGATGATCGGCATCAGGACCGCATTGAACACCGAGACCGGGTTGCGGGCGATGTGGGTGAAGTTGCGGCGCAGCATCACCATCGAATGGGGCTTGGGTGTGGTGCTCATTTCGCTGCCACCTCCGTGGTCTGGCCCGTCAGGGCGAGGAAGACATCATCGAGATCGGGGGTGTGCACGGAGAACTCCTCGGCGCTGAGCGAGTACTCGTCGAGCCTGTCCAGCAGCGCCCGCAGCGACTTCGTGCCTCCGTCGCCGGGAACGCGAAGGGTCAGTGCCTCGGTGTCGGGA
The DNA here is from genome assembly GCF_010868145.1 of Nocardia cyriacigeorgica. Lineage (GTDB taxonomy): Bacteria > Actinomycetota > Actinomycetes > Mycobacteriales > Mycobacteriaceae > Nocardia > Nocardia cyriacigeorgica_D. The sequence continues at coordinate 356,185 of NZ_JAAGUY010000002.1, read as the reverse complement.
GTGGACTCGGCGAACAGCCTTGCCGCCGCATCGAGTTGAGCGGCGTCGCCGAACCGGAGCCGGATGTGCGTGCCGGGAATCCGGCGCTTGAGCTCGTCGGGCGTACCGTCGGCGACAACGCGGCCCTGGTCGAGCACCGCGATCCGGTCGGCAAGCTGATCGGCTTCCTCGAGGTACTGGGTGGTGAGGAAGATGGTCACACCATCGGCGACCAGGTCACTGACGATCGACCACATGGTGCGCCGACTGCGCGGGTCCAGGCCCGTCGTCGGCTCGTCGAGGAAGATGATCTGCGGCTTGCCGACCAGCGTCATCGCCAGATCGAGCTTGCGCCGCATACCGCCGGAGTAGGTCGACGCGGGTTTCGCCGCCGCCTCCGTCAGATCGAAGCGCTCCAGCAGCTCGGCGACGGTTCGCTTGCCATCCTCGGTGGCGAACCCTTTGAGGTCCACCATCAGCTGCAGGTTCTCCTGCCCCGTCAGCAGCTCGTCCACCGCCGCGAACTGACCGGTGACCCCGATCGCCGCCCGCACCGCCTTGGCCTCGCGCACGACATCATGACCGGCAACCCGCACCGACCCGCCGTCGGGCTCGAGCAACGTGCTCAGCACATTCACTGTCGTCGTCTTACCGGCACCATTCGGCCCGAGCAGCGAGAACACCGTGCCCGCAGCGACATCGAGCTCGATCCCGTCGAGCACGACCTTGTCCCCGTACTTCTTCCGCAGTCCTGAAACCGCAATCGCTGAATTTCTCATGCGGACAACGATCGAGGGCAGAGCTGACACGAGGCTGTCATGCGGCTGTCACGGTGACAGACGCCGCGATCAGCTCAGCCGCGCGCCATATCCACGAACCGGCTCAGATGCAGCTGGTGGGCGACGGTGATAGTGGCGGTGGGACCGTTACGGTGCTTACCGACGATCAGGTCGGCCTCACCGCCGCGGGGATCGTCGCGTTCGAAAGCGTCGGGGCGGTGCAGCAGGATGACCATATCGGCATCCTGTTCGAGCGATCCCGATTCGCGCAGGTCGGAGACCATGGGGCGCTTGTCGGTTCGCTGTTCGGGGCCACGGTTCAGCTGGCTGATGGCGATGACGGGGACTTCGAGTTCCTTGGCCAGCAGCTTGAGGTTTCGGGAGAAATCCGAGACCTCCTGCTGGCGGGATTCGACCTTCTTACCGGAGGTCATCAGCTGGAGGTAGTCGACCACAACGAGTTTCAGGTCATGGCGCTGTTTCAGCCGCCTCGCCTTGGCCCGAATTTCCATCATGGTGAGGTTCGGTGAATCATCGACGAACAGCGGCGCCTCACTGATCTCGCTCATCCGCCGCGCCAGCTTGGTCCAGTCGTCATCACTCATTCGGCCCGAGCGCATATCGCCGAGCTTGATCTTCGCCTCGGCCGACAGCAGGCGCATCACGATCTCGGTGCGGCTCATCTCCAGCGAGAAAATCACGCTCGCCAGGCCATGTTTGATGGAACAACTACGCATGAAATCCATTCCCAGCGTAGATTTTCCAACACCTGGCCGGGCAGCGACGATGATCATCTGGCCCGGATGCAAACCGTTGGTGAGTTCGTCGAGTTCGGTGAAGCCGGTGGGGACGCCGAGGGAGATGCCGCCACGGCTGGCGATGGAGTCGATTTCGTCCATCGTCGGCTGGAGAAGTTCCTCGAGGGGGAGGAAGTCTTCGGTGGTGCGGCGTTCGGTGACCTCGTAGACCTCGGCCTGAGCGCGGTCGACGACCTCGGCGATGTCCTGGCCGTCCGCTCCGGCGTAGCCGTACTGGACGATGCGGGTGCCCGCTTCGACGAGGCGGCGCAGGATGGCCTTCTCGGCGACGATTTCGGCGTAGTAGCCCGCGTTGGCGGCGGTCGGGACCGTCTGGGTGAGGGTGACCAGGTAGGGGGCGCCGCCGATGCGTTTGAGTTCGCCGCGGCGGTCCAAGCCCGCGGCGACGGTGACCGGGTCGGCGGGCTCGCCTCGGCCGTAGAGGTCGAGGATGGTGTCGTAGATCGCCTGATGGGCGGGGCGGTAGAAATCGCCCGGGCGCAAGGCCTCGATGACGTCGGCGATGGCGTCCTTGCTGAGCAGCATGCCGCCGAGCACGGACTGTTCGGCGGCCATATCGTGCGGCGGCTGCCGTCCGAAGTCCTCGCCGGGCGGTTCGGGTGGGTAATCGGTATGCCCACGGTCATCGACGACTGCCACCAGACTCGACCGTCCTCTCTTCCCGACAGGGCTCACCCTATTGACGACTGGTTCTACCCCCGTGGTACGACAGTTTCGGCGTGTCGGACAGGCATGACCAGCACCGTTGCCCACCCCCGGTCACGGGCTCAGTTACCGTTCCGGCACTGGGCCGGACCGTGACCGCTGAAGGCTTCGCGCACGGCGATGCGACGAACCTAGGCGACCGCCCATTCACACGCCAAACCCGGCTGTGCACATATCTGTGGATAACTTGTGGACTGTTTACCCAACCGTGTGCACCTCCTGTGCACTACTTGGGGAAAACCCTGGTCAGCAACCACAAACACGCAGATAGGTCCGCATTTCCACAGGTGTGCACGTGTGGATAAATAAAGTCTCGGCGTGTCGGTGGAGTTGAACAGCCGGGCGTGTTGAGTTAACAGACGGTAGACAAGCTATGAGGTGAATCACATTACGAGCGGTTGGTTTCCGCAGTGATCCACAGCATGCACATCTGGGGATAACTTCCCGTCGCCCAGGCAGCACGAAGCCACCCCCCTAGTAGCGGAGCAACCCACAGAAGGCCGAGCTATCCCACGGCTAACAGCATGGGGATGAGCCGGAAAGACGGCAGCGCACAGTCGAAGGCCACCCTCGTGCCGAACACGAGCGTGGCCTTCGACTATGGAGAAATCAGCGCGAGTGCGCGGACTCAGCTCTCGACTGCGACGACGTCCAGGTCGAACTTGGCAACCACGTCCGGGTGCAGATGCACCGAGATCTTGTGCTTGCCGGTCGACTTGATGTGCGACTTCGGCAGGTCGATGCTGCGCTTGTCCACGACCGGGCCGCCGGCCGACTTCACCGCGGCGGCGACGTCGGACTGGGTCACCGAACCGAACAGCTTGCCGGTGCCCGCGGTCTTCACGCTCAGCGACACCGACTCCAGGCCTTCGATGGCCTGCTTCAGCTCGTTGGCGTGGTCCAGGTCGCGCACGCGACGGGCATCCTGCGCCCGGCGAATGCCCTCGACCTGCTTCTGCGCGCCACGGCTGGCGACGATGGCAAGGCCGCGCGGGAGCAGGAAGTTGCGCCCGTAGCCGTCCTTGACCTCGACCGTGTCGCCGGGGGCACCGAGGTTGTCCACATCAGCGGTCAGAATGAGCTTCATTTGCGTGCCTCCCTTGCTCAGCGAGCCGTCGACACGTAAGGCAGCAGCGCCACCTCACGCGAGTTCTTGACGGCAACCGCGATATCGCGCTGGTGCTGCACGCAGTTGCCGGTGACCCGGCGGGCACGGATCTTGCCGCGATCGCTGACGTACTTACGCAGCAGCGCCGTGTCCTTGTAGTCGATGTTGACGAGTCCGGTCTTGCTCTCCTTGCAGAAAGTGCAAGCCTTCTTCTTGAGCACCTTTTCGCGCGCGGGCGCTTTAGGCATGGTGTTCTACTCCGTAATCTTGGTGGCCCGCCGTCGCGGGCCGATATGAGCCGTTCTCAGAACGGCGGTTCGTCATCCATGCGGCCGCCCCCGAAGGAGCCTGCCGCGGGCGCGCTGCCCCACGGGTCGTCGGCGGCACCCTGGCCGCCCGAACGTCCACCACCACTGTTGGCCTGCTGGTAGTTGCCACCACCGCCGCCGGAACCACCGGAACCGAATCCGCCGCCGCCCCCGCCGCCGCGGCTGGTCTTGTTGACCTTCGCGGTGGCGTAACGCAGCGAGGGGCCGACCTCGTCGACCTCGAGCTCGACGACCGTGCGCTTCTCACCCTCGCGGGTTTCGTAGGAGCGCTGCTTGAGCCGTCCGCTCACGATCACACGAGAACCCCTGGTCAAGCTCTCGGCGACATTCTCCGCGGCCTCGCGCCAGATGTTGCAGCGCAGAAACAGCGCTTCGCCGTCTTTCCATTCATTGGTATTACGGTCGAACACGCGGGGCGTGGAGGCGACGGTGAAGTTCGCCACCGCGGCGCCCGCGGGCGTGAATCGAAGCTCGGGGTCGGCCGTCAGATTTCCGATGACGGTGATGACCGTGTCGCCTGCTGCCATGAGGTTCCTCCTGCTCGGTGTGCAGTTCCCGGGTGCACTCGCTTGTCGTGCTAGAGCCTAGAGACAGGCACCGACCAAACGAGGCACAAAGAACTACTTGCCGTGGCGCAGGACCTTGGTGCGCAGCACCGACTCGTTGAGTCCCAGCTGGCGGTCGAGTTCGCTCACGGTCGCGGGCTCGGCGGTCAGATCGACCACGGCGTAGATGCCCTCGGCCTGCTTGCTGATCTCGTAGGCGAGCCGGCGGCGGCCCCAGATGTCGACCTTGTCGATCTTGCCGCCTTCAGTGCGAACCACGCTGAGCATGTTCTCCAGGTTCGGACCAACGGTGCGCTCGTCCAGGCTCGGATCGAGGATGACCATTACTTCATAATGACGCACGGACCAATCACCTCCTGTGGACTAGGAAACGGCCACGGACGGTCCGTGGCAGGAGGGTCGTCGCGTCAGCAACCCGGCAAGGTTACCTGACCAGGTATTGACCGACGAAATCGATCTCCCCGCCATTACGCTGGTCTGCATGCCGAACGGACCCGCAGCAGGCGAGCTCGTCGCCGGTCGCCTGCCACGTCGCGTGACGTCGGCAACGGTGGTCGTGCTGCTGTGCGGGCTGACGCTGTTGGCCGCCTTCTGGAACAAGATGCGCTGCGCGGGCCCACCGTTCCGCGAGGACGGGCGTTCGCCGGCTTTCGACCTGTTCAAGGATTCGAAGGTCTGCTATTCCGATATCCAGTTCCTGTGGCTCGGCCGCGATATCGATCAACATGTCTTCCCCTATATCCACGGTGGCATCACCGGCGACGGTTCGCTGGTCGGTGGTGCGGTCGAATATCCGGTGCTCAGCGGTGTGCTGATGTGGCTCGGTGCGCTCGGCGCGGACAACGACGCGATGTTCCTGCTGCATTCGGCGCTGTTGCTGGCACCGTTCGCGCTGCTCACCGCATGGCTGCTCGGCCGGATGGCCGGCTGGCCTGCGCTGTTGTGGGCGGCCGGGCCGCCGCTGGTGCTCTACGCGTTCCACAACTGGGAGCTGCCGGTGGTGTGCGCAGCGGTCGCGGCGATCTACGTCGTGACGGCGTTGCCGCGGTATTCGCTGCGTACCAGGGGTGTGCTCGCCGCGGTCCTGCTCGCCCTCGGGTTCTGTCTGAAGCTGTATCCGGGGATCTTCGTCTTGCCGTTGATGGCGTATGTGCTCACCGGGGGAGCCGATGCGAGTGTCGCGAGCGGCGGCTTCCGCGACCGGCGTTTCGATGTGCGTGGCGCGCTGCTGACGGGCGCCGCGGCGGTGGCGACGGTGGTAGCGGTCAATCTGCCGTTCGCGCTGGCCGGCTATGAGGGCTGGCGCGCGTCGATCACCTTCCAGCAGCTGCGTCAGGCCGATATCACCACCAATTCGATCTGGTATTGGGGATTGCGGCCGCTGTTCGGGCCGGACGCGGTGAGCGAAGAGAATTTCCAGCAGGTGGTGTCGGGCGCCTCACCGGCATTGATCCTGGTCTCGTTCGCGCTGGCGATGTGGCTCGGCTGGCGCCGGTTCAGCACGACGGGTGTGTTTCCGTGGGTGGGCGTGAGCGGGGCGATGCTGTGTGGATTCCTGCTGTTCCACAAGGTGCATTCACCGCAGTACACCCTGTGGATCATTCCGTTCCTGGTGTTGCTGCGGGTGCCGTGGACGTTGGTCGGCGCCTATCTGCTGGCCGATGCGGCGATAGGCATTGGCGTGTTCCGGTATTTCTATGCACTCGGCACCGGGAATTCTGTCGAAGTGACCGAGGCAATCGTGCAGTTCGGAGTGTGGGGTCGCGCCGGACTGCTACTCGTATTGTTCTTCGTCTTCGTGCGGGCGGCCCCGCGAGCCGAAAGACCCACCGCGCCACCAGCACCGAACCGCGACTCCGGCGATCTCGTACCGGTCGGCTGAGTGCCCGGATGTGGACAATGGTGCGATGACCGACTTCGCCGACATCGACCTCACTCGCACCGCCTATGACGATATTGCCGAAATCTACGCCGACTTCGCCGCGGACGATCTGGCCCGCAACCCGTTCGACCGCGCCATACTCGGTATCTTCGCGGAGCTGGTGCGCGACAACGGATCCGGGCCGGTCGCCGATATCGGTTGTGGTCCCGGCCGGCTGACGACGTATCTGGCAGAACTTGGGCTCGATGCCTTCGGGATCGACCTGTCCCCGGAGATGATCACGCTGGCCAATCGACTGTACCCGGGCCCGCGCTACGAAGTCGGAACAATGGAACGGCTCGATCTCGCCGACGGTTCACTGGCGGGCGTACTCTCCTGGTACTCGATCATCCACCTGCCGCCGCAACGTCTGCCGGACGTATTCGCCGAGTTCCACCGGGTCCTGGTCGATGGCGGATACGCGTTGCTCGGTTTCCAGGCAACCGATCCACCCGAGCTCGTGACGGCCTTCGACCACAAGGTCACCGAGGCCTACCGGTGGGCGCCGGAGCGACTGCTCGAACTGCTGGAGGCCGCCGGATTCGCCCCGGTCACGCGCATGATTCGCGAACCGGCACCCGATGAACGATTCGGTCAGGCCTCCGTGCTGGTGACCAAAGTCCCCTCTCGCACTGGATAGATCAACCCGACGCCCCCGTCCGGGTACGTTGAGGGAGCCGCACCCGGTGCGCGCAAGCTCCGACAACGTGGTCGATCGCCGAATTCACCGCCATCGTCAGAGGACCGCCATGGAACTGATTTCACCGATCGACGCCGCCTTCCTGATCGGCGAATCCCGTGAGCATCCGATGCATGTCGGTTCGATGCAGCTGTTCGAGCCGCCGGAGGGCGCGGGGCCCGGTTTCGTGCGGCAATTGCACGACACGCTGGTAGCGGAACGGGAGCTGCACCCGACCTTTCGTAAACGGCCGGCCGCGCTGTTCGGGTCCCCGCAGTTGGCTTGGTCTCGTGACGAGGAGGTGGATCTCGAGTACCACCTACGACGGTGGGCGCTACCACATCCCGGCCGCACCGATGACGCCCTCGACCTGGCTTCCCGCCTCCACGGCGGTCTGCTGGACCGGCATCGGCCGCTATGGGAGCTACATCTGATCGAAGGCCTCGCGGACGGCCGGTTCGCGGTGTATTCGAAGATGCACCACGCACTCATCGACGGTGTCTCCGCGCAGCGATTGCTGCGGCGGACGCTGACCAGCGACGCGAGCTCGACGCAGGTCCGGGTGCCGTGGAACCTGCCGCGCGGGCAGCGACCGCCGCGCGCGGATTCGGGCTTGGGCACGATGGCGCGAAACCTGGTGGCGGCGGCCTCATCCGGGCCCGCGCTGCTGCGGGTGGCGCGTTCGGCCCTGGTACAGCAGCAGTTGACGTTGCCGTTCGCGGCCCCGCGCACGATGCTCAACGTGCCGATCGGTGGCGCTCGACGCTGCGTCGCCGGATCGTGGTCGTTGCAGCGGCTCGAACAGGTGAAGAAGGCGACCGGGTCGACGGTCAACGATGTCGTGCTCGCCATGTCTGCCGGTGCGCTGCGCGCCTATCTGTCCGAACGGGACGCGCTGCCGGATAAGCCGCTGATCGCGATGGTCCCGATCTCGCTGCGTCCGGCCGACGATGACGGTGACAGCGGCGGCAACAAGGTCGGCGCGATCCTGTGCAATCTGGCCACCGACGTCGCCGATCCGCTCGAGCGGTTGCGGGTGATCGGCGAGTCGATGCGGCGCAGCAAGCAGGTGTATGCCGGCCTGTCCAGTACGCAGTCGATCGCGCTGTCGGCCTTGATGGTGAGCCCGCTGGCGTTGTCGCTGCTGCCGGGGTTGGTGTCGATGACCAATCCGGCGTTCAACATTGTCATCTCGAATGTGCCGGGTCCGCGCGAGCCGATGTTCTGGGGTGGCGCGCGGCTGGATGCCGCGTACCCGATGTCGATCCCGTTGGACGGGCAGTCGGTCAACATCACGCTGACCACGAACGCGGGGAATCTGGATTTCGGGATCGTCGGCTGCCGACGCAGCGTGCCCCAGTTGTCACGCCTGCTGACCCACCTGGAGGATGCGCTGACCACGCTGGAGGACGCCGCGCGCTGAAATTTCCCCTCCCGGGCAAAATTAGAACGTGTTACATTCGATTCATGGCACCGATGCCGATCGAGGGCGCCGCGTCCGCATATTGGCGATTAATGCGGTACGCGGCGGTTTCGAACGCGACGGGCCGTGCAGAGAATTCGCGGGCCATGAGCCGGCGAACTGAACATTATGCAACCCGTTCCAGGGCATAGGGAGACCAGAACCGCCATGCGTACCGAAATCTGCGACCGCCTGGGGATCGAGTTCCCCATCTTCGCCTTCACCCATTGCCGCGACGTGGCGGCCGCGGTCAGCAATGCCGGCGGTCTCGGGGTGCTCGGCGCGGTTGGCTTCACCGCCGAACAGCTCGAGGTCGAGCTCAGCTGGCTCGACGAGCACGTCGGCGACAACCCCTACGGCGTGGATCTGGTGATCCCGTCCAAGTACGAGGGCAAGGGCATCGACGGGCTCTCGCCCGAACAGCTCGAGGCCGAACTGGCCAAGCATGTTCCTGCCGGACACCGCGATTTCGCGGCGAAGCTGCTCGCCGATCACGGTGTGCCGGAACTGCCCTCCGACGAGGTACACCCGCAGCTGCTCGGCTGGACCGCGACCACCGTTGCGCCGCAGATCGAGGTGATTCTGCGTCATCCGAAGGCCAAGCTGGTGGCCAATGCGCTCGGTACGCCGCCGCCGGATGTGGTGAGCAAGATCCAGGAGTCCGGTCGCCTCATCGGCGCGCTGTGCGGTTCGGTCAAGCATGCGCTCAACCACAAGGCCGCGGGCCTGGACTTCGCGGTCTGTCAGGGTACCGAGGGTGGCGGGCACTGCGGTGAAGTGTCCTCGCTGGTGCTGTGGCCGCAGGTGATCGACGCCGTCGGCGATATGCCGGTGCTCGCTGCCGGCGGTATCGGCGACGGCCGTCAGGTGGCGGCCGCGATGGCGATGGGTGCGGCGGGCGCATGGACCGGTTCGATCTGGCTGACCGTCGAGGAGGCCAATGTGCCGCCCGCGCAGATGCAGAGCCTCATCGACGCCACCAGCCACGACACGGTGCGTTCGCGGGCATGGACCGGTAAACCCGCGCGCATGCTGCGCAACGACTGGACCGAGGCGTGGGAACAGTCCGACACCCCCAATCCGCTGCCGATGCCGCTGCAGATGATGGTCGCGCTGGACGGCGTCAAGCGTGGGCACCGGTATCCGGAGGCCGCCAAGGACGTCAACTTCAATCCGGTCGGCCAGGTGGTCGGCATGATGAACAAGGTGGAGCGTTCGGCCGATGTGATGGCGCGGCTGGTCGAGGAGTACGTCGAATCCTGCGAGCGGCTGAACAAGCTCAACGGTGCGCTCTGAGGTAATCGCACGACAGTGCTGAGGCCGCCGGACCATCAGGTTCGGCGGCCTTACCAGACAGTTATCGACGAGCTACCGAGCTCAGGCAGTGGCAGCGTGGGCGGTACCGGACTCCTCGACACCGTCCAGCAACTCCGCGAAGCGGGCGAGCACCTTCTCGTGATACATCCCGAACAGGTCCTCGAACAGGGCGAGCTGAGCCTGCGACGGCCCGGAATCCGATTCCCACACCGCCATCAGCGCTCGCCACACCAGCACATGGAGGTCGGCGGCGCCGGCGAAGTATGCCTCGATCGCCTCCGGCACTTCCAGCACCATCTCGCCGATGGAGTTCAAGATCGCGCGCTGCATGCTGGAGCCGAGCGCGGTGAGCAGCCTGCGCACCAACCCGATCTCGACCGAGAGAATCTCCCGGTAATCCGGAACCTCCAGGCGGGCAAGCGCTTCCAGAGTGTCGATATCGGCCTTGAGCGCCACCGGATCGGCATCACAGCGGCCCGCGGTGTAGGCGAGCAGCGCGTCCATCACGATGCCGCGCTCCACCTCGACGATGTCGCGGAACATCTCGATCGCGACCTCGGGCATCGGCACCGAGTACCGGAACAGATGCCGGTAGACATCAATACCGCCGAGTTCGCGGACATCGCGAATGGTGAAACCCTTGCCGCGGCGCGCGTCGACGAAGCCATAGGACTCCAGCCTGCCGAGGGTGAGCTGCGCGGTGGCGCGGTTCATCTCGAATTCGTCGGCAACCTGCCGCACCGAGGGCATCAGTTCGCCGGGCCGGTACTCCCCCGCGGCAACCCGGCGTGCCAGTTCATCGGCAGCATCGGCGACCACCGTCCGGGATCCCATCGTGTACCTCTCACCTTCATCCATACGTCCCAGACAGTCTAGGCGCAATGTGCCAGACTGCACATGGATACTACGGGGCGGCGCAGTGTGAGGTGAATCATGACCACTCGATGGGGCAACGGCCGGGCGGGAGGCGAGGCGACGGAGCGTCCCGGCCTGTTCCCGGCACGCCCCGGCGGCACCCCTCCGATGAGCCGTGCCACGCGCAATGCCAGGCTGGCGGCCCTTCCGGTCGCCTATGCGGGCCGACGCGCGGCCGGGGTCGGGCGGCGCGCACTCGGCCGTTCGGCGGACGAGGTGAACCGGGAGATCCAGTTGCGCACCGCCCAGCACATCTTCGAGGTCCTCGGGGAGTTGAAGGGTTGCGCAACCAAACTCGGTCAGCTGTTGTCCATCTATCAGCTCGCGCTGCCCGAAGATATAGCCGGTCCCTATCAAATAGCGCTGACTCGGCTCCAGGACGCGGCGCCGATCATGTTGCCGCCGACGGTCGACGCCGCGATGGCGGCGAGCATGGGCGGCGGCTGGCGTGCGTCGTTTCGCGAGTTCGACGATCGCCGGGCCGCCGCAGCCTCCATCGGCCAGGTGCACCGCGCGGTGTGGCATGACGGCAGGCCGGTGGCGGTCAAGATCATGTATCCGGGCGGCCGCGCGGCCGTTGAGGCCGATCTGAGGCAGTTGCGCCACATTTCGACGCTGGCATCGGTGTTCCTGCCCGGCGCCGATGTCAAGGCCGTCACCGAGGCGATCTGTGACGGTGTGCGCGACGAGCTCGACTACGGCGCCGAGGCGGACCATCAGCATGCCTTCGCGGCCGCATTCGCCGACGACCCGGAGTTCCACATCCCCGCGGTGGTTCAGCAGCGCGGGGACGTGTTGATCACCGAATGGCTCGACGGCACGCCCGTGCCGCGAATCATCACCTCCGGCACCGAGCCCGAGCGCGATCGGGTCGGCATGTTGATGACGCGGTTCGTGCTGTCGGGCTGGCGCCACGACCTGCTCTACGGCGATCCGCATCCCGGCAATTTCCGGCTGCTGCCCGATGGGCGGCTCGGCATCGTCGATTTCGGCGCCTGCTCACCGTGGCCGTCCGAATTCCGCGCACTGGCCTACGATTTCTGCGACGCCTTCTTCACCGGCGGCCCGCCCGAACTCGAAGCCGCGGTGCGCGCACACGGATTCGTCGCGCCTGGCCACCCACTCGATGCCGATGCGCTCGTCTCGGCGCTCGGCGAATGCGGGGAACCGCTTCGGCACGCGACATTCCAGCTGACCACGCGTTGGTTGCGTAAGCAGGTGGTGCGCACGACGAATCCGCGGTTGTCGAACGTCGTCCGGGAACTGGCCATGCCGGCGCCGTTCACACCGTTCGCCCGGGCCGGGCTCACCTTGATCGGCGCGCTGAGCCAGCTGGAGGCCGAGGGTTCCTATCTCGACGAGGTGGTCGCTGCTCTGCCGTTCCTCGACGAGGTATTTCAGCGGGCGGCCGCAGCGACGGACGCGCGGGCGATCGATCTGGCGGCTGAGCGGCGGATACGTGCGGTGCAGCGGGTTTCCATCGGTTGATGGACCCAGCTGGGCAGGCACAGACCAACAGCCATCACAATCGGCAGCGTGTCCCAGACAGGTGGTCGTCAGACCGGCAGCGCCCTGGTCAACCGCTGCCGGCCCCGAGAGATCAGCGCGACAACCACTCTCGCCAGGACGGTTGGATCAGCTCGGCCAGAACGCCATAACCAGCCGCGCCTGGATGCGCACCGTCGCCGATACGGACCTCGTCCCGCCACGTCGGGTCCGTGCTGAGCGGCTGGTGAGTACGTACATAGGGGACGTCGGCTGCGGCGCAGATATCGGCGAACCGGGCGTCCAGCGCGGCTGTGCGCGTGTTGTGTTCCTCGTCATCGATCGGCGGCGGTGCGATGACCAACGCCCGCCAGCCGTGCGCGGCGGCGCTGGCGAGCAGTGCGGTCAGGTTGTCCGCGGAATCCTCCGGCGGGACCCGCTCCCGGCCGTTCTCCCACATGGCGTCATTGACTCCGAACGAGAACACCACGCGCGCGTCGACACCCTCCGGCAGGCGCTGTAGGCATTCGCCCAGCCAGCGCGAACGGATGTCGGTGGAGGTCTGCCTGCGCACACCGAGGTTGTATGCGGTGACCGGAAAGCCCTCGGCGTGCGCATCGGCGACCAGCCGGCCGGCCCAGCCGAGCGCCGTTGAATCGCCGACGCCTGCCACGAACGAATCGCCGACGAAACAGATACGGGTATCACGACTCACCGGATGATCATGCCCGGAGGCAGTGCACCCCCGTTCTCCACTACCGAGAGCGGTCCGCCTACTACGGACGTGCAGCGGCGCCGTCGTGCCATAAGATCGCGGTGTTCGTCCGGGAGGGAGTAATCGTGGCAGGGGAATCGGAGCGGCGGGCCGCCGCCCCGCAATGGTTCGCGGATCTGCTCGGCAGCCGGCACTGGATACGCCGTACCGAGCCGTTTCCGCACGTCTACGCGCGCGATGTATTCGCGCCCGAGTTCTATCAGCGTCTCGCCGACGAATTCGAGCGGGCTCGCGACGACCATCCGGACCGATTCGGCAAGGTCGCCGAAGGATATGGCGCCACCGGCATTCGGCTGACCGAGCTCAGCGACGGGCCGCTCGCGGTGTTCCAGTCCCGCGAATGGCATGACGTGATCGCGGGCGTCGCCGGGGTGGATGCGACCGGTGACGTCGAGGCGTCGCTGCACTGCCATCCGGTCGACAGCCCGCGCGGCTGGCCACATAACGATCTCGCGCCTGCGTGGTTTGCGGGCGCCGCACCCGGCCCGGGTGAAGTCCGTGTCCCCGACTCGACCGTTGACACCAAAACCGGGCCGCGCACCGCCGGCGTCGAAGCCAGGGAAACGGTCCGCGCCGTCACGCTGCTGTTCTATCTGGCCAATTCGCCGTGGGAGCCGGGCGACGGTGGCGAGACCGCTTTGTTCAGCCGGGGCGAGCGCGGCGCGCGAGCCGCGAAAGCCGTCCCGCCGCTGAACAACTCGATGGTGATGTTCGAATGCACACCGCGCTCGTGGCATGCCTTCGCCGGTGCCAACACCGCCGAACGCAACTGCGTGGTGATGTGGCTGCACCGGCCGAAGGCCGACGTGGTGCGGCGTTGGGGAGGAGACCGCATTGTCCAATGGTGAGCGCCGGGTCTGCCTGATCACCGGCGCCGGAGGCAGGCTGGGTGACGCCTTCTGCCGCGCCACCTACACCCACTACGACATCGTCGCGGTCTGCCGCAATCGGGTTCCCGCGGCGCCCTCGCAGGAAGAGTGGTTCGTCGACCCGCTGGAGCCGGACCGGACGGTTCCGCAGAACGAGTCGCGAGTCTTCGTGGTGCACTCGGATCTGACCGAGCCCGGCGAGCCCGAACGGGTAGTCGACCTGGCATTGGCCAAGTTCGGCCGGGTGGATCTACTGGTGAACAACGCGGCGAATATGGCGCTGCATCCGCTCGGGGTGGTCGACGGCGACGCCGCGCTCGACGCGTTCGCGCCGGTGTTCACGCTAAATGTCGAGGTGCCGCTGCGGCTGGCGACCCGGCTGGCGCAGCGGTCCTGGTTGCACGACGATGCGGCCAACCGCGCGAACAACCGCAATATCGTCAATGTCTCCAGCATGTCGGGGCCGGAAGTCTTCGGTGGTCAGACGCTGTACGGCACCTCCAAGGCCGCGCTCAACAAGCTGACCCGTCACCTGGCCGACGAGTTCGACGAGTTCGGCGTGCGGGTCAACGCGATCGCACCGGACGCGTTCCCCGGCTCCATCGCCACCACCAAGGTCGTACGCGCCATCGTCGAACTCGACAGCGGTGAGATGACGGGCACGGTGTTCAGCGTGGTCCCACCGGCCGGCCCTCCGGTCGGTCGCCACGCTCGCATGGGCGGCGCCTGAGTCCGGTAGTCCGGTCGCATCGGACCGGGAACAGCACACGCGCCGCCGATACCACCTCGCGCCCGCCCGGGCAACCGATCGGCGGACATCGGGGCGGCGTGTTGGTGTGTATCGTCCGCGTCGGCCTCCTGCATACTCACCTGCAGTGAGCGAGGGTGGCCGGCGTAGCTTCAACTCGATCCGAAAGTACCGATACGACATGCGAGTCGATGGGCGGGAAATCCCGGTCACGGGCAACCTGCTGCAGCCGTTGACCCGGCGCACCAGCGACATCGTTCGTGTCGTACTCGCCGCGATCGGGGTCGGGGTGGTGATCGCGGGCTCGATGATCACCCGGCCGGAGTGGCTGGCGCTGGAACGTTCGATATCACCTATCGTCGACGTCCTCAATCCCGCCCAGTCCAACTTGGTCTACCTGCTCTACGGCATCGCCATCCTGATCCTCCCGTTCGCGATCCTGATCGAACTCGTGCTGGGAAGGCACTGGAAACTGCTGGCCGGATATGCCGCGGCGGGGTTGGTCGCCGGACTGCTGCTCTCGATCACCGGCACCGGGCTGTCGGCGCCGAAATGGCATTTTCAGGTTCCCGACAAACTGGACAACACCTTCCTACAGCAGTTCCTCGACGATCCGCGCTGGATCGCCATGCTGGCCGCCGTGCTCACCGTGTCCAGTCCTTGGCTGCCGGTGCGGGTGCGGCGATGGATGTGGTTTCTGCTGCTGGCGTTCGCGCCGATCCATCTCGTGGTCAGTACCGTCGTTCCGGCGCGGGCGATGTTCGGGCTGGCGGTTGGCTGGCTGGTCGGTGCGGTGATCGTGCTCGTCGTTGGCACCCCCGCGTTGGAGGTTCCCCTCGATGCCGCCGTGCGCGTGCTCGCCAAGCGCGGGTTCACCGTCACCGCGTTAACCGTCGTTCGCCCCTCGGGTCCGGGCCCACTGATGCTGTCGGCGCCCGTCGCAGGCCCGCAGCGACTGCTCACCGTGGAGCTGTACGGCAAGAATCAACGCAGTCACGGCGCGCTGCGGCAGCTGTGGCGCTGGCTCACCTTCCGTTCCAGCGAGACCGCGCCGCTGCACGGTTCGATGCATCGGGCGGTCGAGCATCGCGCACTGATGGCCATCGCCATCGGTGACCTGGGGATGGCGGCACACGCACCGGTCGCGGTGGCGGCGATGGACCGCGGGTGGATGCTGTACGCGCATACGGTGCCGAGCGGAAAGCCGCTGGCCGAGCTTGACGAGAAGGTCCTGCCAGGACTGTGGCAGTCGCTGGACTCACTACACCGCAGGCAGATCGCGGTCGGTGATCTTCGCCCCGACGAGATCCGCATCGAGGACGGTGTCACCCGGTTCGGCGGGTTCGTCGGCGCCGAACTCGGTGCCACCGACGCACAGGTGCAATCCGACGTCGCGCAGCTATTGGTCTCGACCGCGTCGATCTTCGGCCGCGAGGCCGCGGTACGTACGGCGATCGCGGGTCTCGGCGAGAAGTCCGTGCTCACGGCCTCGCGGCGGCTGACCAAATCGGGCATGCCCTCCGGGATTCGCAAATCGGTGCCGGACTGGAAGTCGGTGGTGTCGGGCACCCGCGAGGAAGTGCGCAAACAAACCGGCCAGGATCGGATCGAGGCCGAGCAGATCACCCGGTTCAGCCGCAACAGCATCATCCAGCTGGTCCTGCTGATCGGCCTGGTGTACGTCGCGTATCCATTCATCAGCGCGGTGCCGACGTTCTTCAGCCAGCTGCGGACGGCGAACTGGTGGTGGGCGTTCGCGGGCCTCGCGTTGTCATCGCTGACCTATATCGGCACCGCGGCGGCGCTCTGGGCATGTGCGTCGGGGGTGGTGAGCTTCCGCAATCTGCTGATCATGCAGATCGCGAATACCTTCGCGGCGACAACCACTCCCGCGCGCGTAGGTGGGCTCGCCTTGAGCGTGCGTTTCCTTCAGAAAGGCGGGCTCGGCGCGGTCCGCGCAACGGCCGCGGTGGCGTTGCAGCAGTCGGTGCAGGTCATCACCCATATCAGCCTGCTGGTGTTCTTTAGTATCGCTGCGGGAACCTCGGCGGATCTGTCGCATTTCGTCCCCGACGCGACGATTCTCTACCTGCTCGCCGGCGTCGGCGTCGGCATTATCGGCACCTTCATGTTCGTGCCGAAACTGCGCCGCTGGTTGAACACTTCGGTGCGGCCGCAGTTGCAGGAGGTGCTCGGCGAGCTCACCGATCTGGCGCGCGACCCGAAGCGGTTCGCCATCATCATCGCAGGCTGCGCCGCCTTGACCCTCGGGCAGGCGCTCGCGCTGTGGGCGAGTGTGGAGGCCTTCGGCGGCGGGACGACCTTCGTCACCGTCACGATCGTCACGATGATCGGTGGCACCCTCGCCTCCGCGGCGCCGACGCCCGGTGGTGTCGGCGCGGTCGAGGCCGCGCTGATCGGCGGTCTGGCGACCTTCGGCCTGCCCATCGAGGTGGCCGTGCCGTCGGTGCTGCTCTACCGCGTGCTCACCTGCTGGCTGCCGGTGTTCTGCGGTTGGCAGGTCATGCGGTGGATGACCGACAAGAACATGATCTGAGCCGACAACGCCGCTCGCACTCGGCACAAGGTTGCGCCCACCCCTGAGCGACAACGAGTTTCGCTGTGGTTCAGAGGTGGGCGGCACCATCCCCGGGGCGGCATGGCCGACGGCGGCCCGGACCCGCCGTCAATGGCGCAGGCGGCGGCGATGATTCACGTGAAACTATGAATGATTGTTGCGCAGTTCGACTTTCACGACCTTGCCGCTGGCGTTGCGGGGCAGTTCGGCGACCACGACCAGTTCCTTGGGATGCTTGTACCTCGCCAGATTGTCGTTGAGGAACGACTCCAGATCGGCAAGGCTCAGATCGGTTTCCGGATCGGCGAGGGCGACCACCGCGACCGGGACTTCACCCCACTTCTCGTGCGGGCGGCCGATCACCGCGGCCTCGCGAATCCGTGGATGGGCGAAGAGCACGTTCTCCACCTCGGCACAGTAGATGTTCTCGCCGCCGGAGATGATCATGTCCTTCTTACGGTCCACCACATAGATGAAGCCCTCCTCATCCTGGCGAACCAGGTCACCGGAGTGGAACCAGCCGCCGGCGAAGGCATCGGCGGTGGCCTCGGGTTTGTTCCAGTACCCCTGCATGAGAGTCGGTCCGCGATACACGATTTCGCCGACCTCTCCGGGGGCGACATCGTTCATCTCGTCGTCGACGATGCGGGCCTGAATGGTCGGGATCGGCTTGCCGACCGAACCGAGCTTGCGGATGGCGTCCTTACCATCGAGCACGCAGGTGATGGGCGACATCTCGGTCTGACCGAACACCGCGACATTGAACGCGTCGGGGAAACAGTCCGCCATGACCTGCAGCACGGTGTCCGAGGCGGGCGCGGCGCCCCAGCTGAGCGCCTTCAGCGCGAGCTTGCGTTCCTTGACAGTGGGATCAGCGCAGATGAGCTGCCACTGCGCGGGCACGCAGAAGGCAGTGGTGGCCTGTTCGGCTTCGATCGCGTCGAGGAATTCGGTGGCGTCGAAGGCGCCGAGCGGATGCAGCACCGTCTTGGCGCCGACCACGAAATACGGTGCGAGGCTGCCGAGACCCGCGATGTGGAACAGCGGCGAGGTGCAGAAGCCGATCGACTCCTGATCGATGGCCAATGCCCGGATACAGGTGAGGGCCTGCGCGTTCATATTGGCGTGCGACAGGATCGCGCCCTTGGGGCTACCGGTGGTGCCCGAGGTGTACATGATCAGGCTCGGCGTGTCCTCGGGGATATCGAGGGGCACATGGGCCTGGCCTTCCTCGGCGAGCAGCTCGTCGAAGCCGAGCACACCGTCACCGGACTGCCCGCCGATGACGACACAGTTCTCCAGCGACGATGTCTGCGCGCGCACGGCTGCGGCCAGCGGTTGCAGCACGGTATCGGTGACGATCACCTTGGCGCCGCTGTCGGCGGCGATGTAGGCGACCTCGGGCGGGGTGAGCCGGAAGTTCACCGGAACCGCGATGGCGCCGAGCGCATTGATCCCGAAGACGGACTCGAGGTATTCGGGATAGTTCAGTGCCAGGATCAGCACCCGGTCACCGAAGCCGACGCCGCGGCGGGCCAGCGCGTCGGCGAATTTCAGCGAGCGTTCGTGCAGCTGCCGCCAGGTGGTTTCGGCACCACGGAACCGCACCGCGACCTCGTCGGGCCGCATGGCCGCGTGGGTCGCGATCTGATTGTTCCAATGGTTGCGCCGCGATCTGATCGGCTCGTCCAACGCTTGCACACCGGTGGTCATCCCAGGCACTCCTCTCCCGCACGGTGGCCGCCGGAGCGTCCGACGGTGGTGACGGGCTCAACCTGTGCGAAGAATAACAAGTAACTTACCTCTCAACAAGGATTCACGCACCTGATTCCGCGTTAATCCTTCGAGTTCACGGCCCGAACGAGGTCATCAACAATATTGCCTGGTCGACTGGCGTTTATCCCGCTCGACGAGCTGGCTGATGCCACCAGCAATATCGCATCCGCATGCGAATCACGACTCACTTCCACCTTGTCGTGAGCATGATTCGCATGCCACGATCTCCCCGAAAGCGGGTACGCCCGCGACGAGCAGAGGGAGAAGTGCAATGCTGCGGACCAGGTTCACCGAGACCTTCGGTGTGGAACATCCGATCGTGCAGGGCGGCATGATGTGGGTCGGTCGCGCCGAACTGGTCGCGGCGGTCGCCAATGCGGGCGGGCTCGGCTTCATCACCGCGCTCACCCAGCCGACTCCCGACGATCTGCGTCGCGAAATCGAGCGCACCAGGGAGCTGACCGATAAGCCCTTCGGCGTCAACGTCACCATTCTGCCCTCGATCAACCCGCCCCCGTACGCCGAATACGTGCAGGCGATCATCGATAGCGGCGTCAAGATCGTGGAGACGGCGGGCAGCAACCCGGAACCGTTCCTGCCGTACTACCGGGACGCGGGCATCAAGGTGCTGCACAAGTGCACCAGCGTGCGGCACGCGCTCAAGGCCGAGCGAATCGGCGTGGACGGCGTCAGCATCGACGGGTTCGAATGCGCGGGCCACCCGGGCGAGGACGATGTTCCCGGCTTGGTGCTGATCCCGGCCGCGGCCCGCGAGCTGAGCATTCCGATGATCGCTTCCGGTGGTATCGCCGATGCCCGTGGTCTGGTCGCCGCACTGGCCCTCGGCGCGGACGGCGTCAACATGGGCACCCGTTTCCTGTGCACGCAGGAGTCGTGCATCGATCACATCGTCAAGGAGCGGATCGTCGCGGGCAGCGAGCGCGACACCCAGCTCATCTTCCGCACCATGCGCAATACCGCCCGCGTCGCCGACAACGAGATCAGCCGCAAGGTGGTCGAGATCGAAAAGGCCGGAGGCACTTTTGAGGACGTGCGCGATCTGGTCGCGGGCGCCCGTGGCCGCCGGGTCTTCGACGAGGGCGACCTGAACGCGGGCATCTGGTCGGTCGGTCTGTGCCAGGGCTTGATCCACGACATCCCCACCTGTGCCGAACTCATCGAGCGCATGGTCGGCGAGGCCGAGGAGCTGATCACGGCACGTCTTGCCGAGACCGTCGTCGTGAGCTGATCCACCGCATGCCGGGGCCGCGGAGACACCTCTTGGCCCCGGCAGTTATTTTGCCTGAACAGCAATATTGCCTATTAGGCAATATTCTCCTACACTCGGCGGTATGCCGAAGCCGACGGAAATGGGCCTGCGCGAGCGCAAGAAGCGAGAAACGCGCCTCGCGTTGAGTCACGCCACCATCGCCCTCTGCGTCGAACGCGGCTGGGCCGAGGTGACGGTGGACGACATCGCCGACGCGGCCGGCGTCTCGGTGCGCACCTTCCGCAACTACTTCGCCAACAAGGCCGAGGCCATCGCCGCACGCCATCTCGAGCGGATGCGTCAGATCGCGGAGGAACTGCGCGAGCGGCCCGTCAGCGAACCGCTATGGGAGGCCATCTCCGCGTCGGTGCAGAACCGATTCGCGTTGGGCCACGACATGTTCGACGCGTCGAGTGCCGATGCCCGCTGGGTCGCCGGCGTACGCACGATGCTGGCCGAACCTGCCGTGCAGCGCGCGGTCCTCGAGGCAGGCACGATCGCCCAACGCGAACTCGCCGTCGTCATCGCCGAGCGCACCGGCACCGACCCGGATCGCGATCTCTATCCCGATCTGGTGGCCGCGATGGTGGGTGCGGCGTGCACCGTCGCCGTCGACCACAGTCAGCGGTCCGAACCGCCGCGGCCGGTCGGGCCGCTGATGCGCGAAGCCTTCGACCGGCTGGCTGCCGGATTCCCCGCGCCCTGAGGAGAACCAGTGATCACCGATGTCGTTATCGCAGGCGCAGGCCCGACCGGGCTCATGCTGGCTTGTGAGCTGAGCCTGGCCGGTATTCGACCGATCGTGCTGGAACGGCTCCGCGAACCGAGCGCCGAACCCAAGGCGAACGGACTGGTCGGACAGGTCGTCCCGATGCTCGACCGCCGCGGCCTGCATACCGCGATCAGCGGGGATAGTGCTGCCCCACAACCGAATTCGTCGTACTTCATGTTCGCTGCGATGCCGTTGAACCTGGGTGTGCTAGCGCACAGCCCGGTGTACAACCTGCCGGTACCGCAGGCTCGGTTGGTTGAGGTGCTGACCGAACGGGCCGGCGAACTCGGTGTGGAGATCCGGCGTGATCGCGAGATCGTCGGTCTCACCCAGGATGGGAACCACGTCACCGTCGAGGTGTCCGAAGGTGACAAGCGCGAGCAGATCCGGGCCCGATATCTGGTCGGCGCGGACGGTGCGCACAGCGTGATCCGCAAGCTGTCCGGCATCGACTTCCCCGGTGTCAGCTACGACCGGACCACCGCACGCACCGTGCACGCCACGGTGCCGCCGGAATGGGTCGACCCGGCCACCGGCGGGCTACGTGTTCCCGGCATCGGTGTGATCCGGCCATTTCTGCCGCACCGCACCGACACCGGCGGGTTCTCCTACGCCCCGTTCCCCGGACATCCGCCGCTCATCAGTACCAGCGAATGGGACCAGCCCGAGTCCGACGAGCCGCTGACGCTCGACGAGATGCAAGCCAGCGTCACACGTGTACTCGGCGCCGAGATCCCACTGACCCCGCCAACCGGCGACGGGCCGCATCTGTTGCGGCGGCTCGTCGCCGGAAACACCAGGATGGCCGAGCGGTTCCGCGACCGGCGCGTTTTCCTCGTCGGCGACGCCGCGCACGTCTTCTCGGTCATGGGCGGGCCGGGACTCAATGTCGGACTACAGGATTCGATCAACTTGGGCTGGAAGCTGGCAGCAGCCCTGCACGGCACCGCACCCGACGGCCTGCTCGACAGTTACGAACTCGAGCGCGGGCAGGTGGCCCACCGCACCGTCGTCTCGGCGCAGGCGCAGTCTGCTCTGGTGGCTCCGGGGAGCGATGTCACCGCGCTGCGAGAGGTCTTCGGCGAACTGCTGACCGATGAATCGACGGTGCGCAGACTGGCCGATCTGATCGCAGGCACGGATACGCGCTACGACATGGGTGTCGCCAAGCCGCATCCGCTGGTCGGCTATTTCGCGCCTGATCTGCCGATACACCTGGGCGAGAACACAGTACGGCTGTCGGAGCTCGTCAGGAACGGCCGTCCGCTGCTGCTGGATCTTGGCGGCGGCTCGATGGCACGAGACGTCGTGGCCGGGTGGGGCGATCGCGTGGACGTCGTCACCGGCTGGATCGATGCGGTTGGCGAGGTGCCCGAGGTGCTGCTGATCCGGCCGGATTCCTATGTCGCGTGGGCTGGTTCGGCGTCAGGACCGGAAACCGGGCGCCGGGACGCCCTGGACGCGGCGCTTCGGCGTTGGTTCGGTGCCGCACAGATCCCGCGGCGGTGAACGTCAGTGGTGGCGGGCGGCCAGCGCCGTCACCGCGTCGTGGTCGTGGGCGGCGACGACTTCGATGCCGTCGGGAAGTGCGTGCAGGCGATGGATGGTCGCGAAGGTAGCGTCACGGTCGGCGTCGAAGAGCAGGCCGGGCATGGGCGCCTTTTCGCGGATCAATTCGATCTGGAGTTTGTTCCAGACGGCGTCACCGGCCAGCAGGACGCGGGAGCCGTCGTCCACGGCGAGCAGCACCCCGATACTGCCGGGGGTGTGGCCCGCCAGATCGACCAGTACCACCGACCCGTCGCCGAAGAGGTCTTTGCTGCGGTGGAAGGTCAGGACCGGCGGGCCGTCGAGTTCGAACGGTGCGCACGGCCGGTTGTCCAGCGTCGCCCGCACCACCGACATGGGGGCCTGCGGCCCGGTGGTCGCCCACGCCAATTCCGCTGCGGGCAACTTGATCTCGATGGAGCTCGGCAATTCGAGCAGCCCGGAGACATGATCCCAGTGCAGATGGGTCGGCAACACGAAATCGATATCGGAAGCCGCGATATCGCGGGCGGCCAAGGCATCGGACAGGCCGAGCACCGGCTTATCGGGCGCCACCAGCATCGGGATGGGGAACGGCAGGCCGGGTAGGACACGGCTGTGCGGGTCGGCGCACAGCGCGGGATCGACCAGAAAGCGGGCGCTGGGATGTTCGACGAGATACGACCCCATCGCCATCGGCAGCTCACGCAGGCTGCGCACCCCTTCGGCGACGATGGTCGCGGGCGCGGCCAAGGTCGCCTGCGGAATCACCCGCAGCCGGACGGTGGCGCGGGCCTGCGGTAGCGGGGCCTGCTCGATACTCGCCAGCAGTGCCGTATCGGGGCGGCGCGGACGCAGCAGCCGAGGCGGCGTCGCGGCCAGCGCCGCGCAGCAGCGCAGCACGGTCGGCACGGTCGGAATTCGCCCTTCGCGGATATCGGCCACGGTGTCACGGTAGACGCTCCGGCGTGTCGGCGAAAGGGCGCGCAGGCAGGGACAATCGCACCTTGCCGACACCGGATTCTCCGGCATAATCGCGTGGGTACCAGCCGCGGTGCGCGGCCGCCGATACGTGACTCGGGGAGGGAGGTCGGATGCGGGCGAATCAGTCAGGTGGCCAACCTCTTCGACGCACTGTACTGACCGGCGCGGCGGTCGCGACCATCGCCGACATCCTCGCGGTGGACCCGTCGCGGATCAGCACCACCGCCCCGTTCACCGACCTCGGCCTGAGCTCGGCGCAGCTGGCCCGGTTGACAGCGCATCTGGAGGACGCCTTCGGCGTCGAGGTGCCGCTCACCGCCCTGTACGACCATCCCGATATCGAACAACTGGTCGACTCCCTCATGCGATGACCACACCCCATTCCACACCGCCGCCGATATCGGTTATCGGCATCGGCTGCCGCCTGCCCGGCGCCGCCGGGGCGGACGAGTTCTGGCAGCTGATGCTCGACGGTCGGGACGCCACAGGTATGCCGCCCGATGGCCGCGCGGGACATCGCGGTGGCGGATACCTGACCGATATCGACCGGTTCGATAACGAATGGTTCGGCATCTCGGGCCGGGAGGCCGCGCTGATGGATCCGCAGCAGCGGATCGCGCTGGAAGTGGCGGTCGAGGCACTCGACGACGCGGGGATCGGTTATCGTGCACAAGGTTCCGCCGGTGCGGTGATCTTCGGTGCGTGTGGATTCGAGCACGGCGGTGTGGTACTCGGACGGGGCGGATTCGACCCGCCGTTCGCGGTGACCGGCTCGGCGTCGAGCATCATCGCCAATCGACTCTCCTATGTCCTCGACCTGCGCGGACCGAGCATGGTGGTCGACAGCGCCTGTTCGTCGTCGCTGGTCGCGGTCGATCTCGCCGTGCGGTTGCTCGCCGATCCGGCGGTGCCGTTCGCTGTGGTCGGCGGGGTGAATCTGACGTTGCTCCCACACACCACTGACTATCTGGCCGAGGCCGGTTTCCTCTCCCCCGAGGGCCGCTGCGCACCGTTCGACACCGCCGCCGACGGGTATGTTCGTGGTGAGGGATGCGCTGTCGTCGTGCTGCAACGCAGTGTCGACGCCGTGCGCGAGGGTAATCGCGTCTATGCCGAAATCACCGGTTCCGCCGTCGGCTCGGACGGACGGTCGAACGGGTTGTACGCGCCGAACGGGCGGGCCCAGCGCGACATCATCCGGGCAGCGTGGGAGCGGGCCGGAGCCAGGCCCGCCATCATGGGATACCTCGAATGTCATGGCACTGGAACCGCTTTGGGTGATGCCATCGAAGTAGGCGCCTTGGCCGAAGTGCGCGGGGAGCCGGAGGGCACCACCTGGATCGGTTCGATGAAGTCCGGTGTGGGCCATCTGGAGGCGGCCGCTGGCGTATCCGGGCTGATCAAGGCCGCACTGGCCGTCCATCACGGAACCATCCCGCCCACCGCCAATTTCGCGACACCCAATCCGATGCTGCGCCTGGACGAGCGTGGTCTCCGCGTAGCGCAGGAGCCGATCGACTGGAGTGGGGTGCCTGCCGCCGAGCGGTATGCCGGGGTCAGTTCGTTCGGTTTCGGCGGGACGAATGCACACCTGGCTCTACGTGGTGCTGCGCCGCGGGAACCCATTCGCGAGGCGGCGTCGCCGTTCCTGCTTCCGTTGTCCGGACGCGATATAGCGGAACTGCGCGACGCGGCGCTGCGCATGGCGAAGTCACTGGAGCAGGCGCGGGCCACAAGCGAAGCAGCTGGTGCCGACGACGGCCGGGAAGGAACTTCTCTGTCCGACTTGGCTGCCGGTGCTTCGCGGTTGATCGGCGAAGGGGCACGTGCGGCCGTACTCGCCGATGATCGCGAGGACGCGGTGGTGCGACTGCGGGCGGTGGCGGCGGGTGCCGACGATCCTCGGGTGCTCGGACCCGCGACGCGGCGGCGACCGGGTGGACTGCTGTTCCTGTTCTCCGGTCAGGGTGGCCAGCACGCGCGGATGGGCCGGGTACTGGCCGGGCGCTATCCGGTATTCGCGAGTGCACTGACCGATGCCGCCGATGCCGTGGCGACGGCGGGCGGACCGCGCGTGTGGACGCCGCGACGAGGATTCACCGCGGACGGAACCGATCGCGGCGCTACCGATTTCGTACAACCCGCGCTGTTCGTCTATCAGATCGCGCTGGCCGAGCTGCTGGCTTCGCTGGGCGTGCGTCCCGATGCGGTGGCCGGGCACAGCCTCGGCGAGGTCGCGGCCGCGGCGGTGGGTGGGGCATTGACGCTCGGCGATGCGGCGCGGGTGATTGTCGCGCGCAGCCGCGCGCTCGCTCGGCTGGATGGTCGTGGTGCGATGGCGGTGCTGGAGGCAGAACCGGACCAGGCGGCGCTGATGGTCGAGCCCATGCGCGCGTCGGTCGGCATCGCGGCGATCAACGGTCCGCGATCTGTAGTGGTGTCGGGGGATACGCGCTCGGTGGATACCGTGGTGCGGCGCGCCAGGCGGCGCGGGATTTTTGCCCGGCGGGTCGCGGTCGAGTTCGCAGCACACAGCCCGCAAGTCGAGGCCGTGCTGCCGGAATTCGGCGCTGCCATCAGAGATCTCGTCGCCCGCACACCACGGATACCGCTGCACTCCACCGCCCATCCGGGCCGCGTCATCACCACCGACGCGATGGATGCCGAGTACTGGATCGCCAATGCGCGTGGCACCGTCGAACTCGCGCGGGCGCTGGACAGCGCGGCGGAGGCGGGAATGTCGACAGTCGTGGAGATCGGCCCGCATCCCCTGCTGACCCCGGCGGTCCGTGATCAACCCGATGTCGGTGCGTCCGCTCATCCCGCGACCACTCGCGAGGACGAGGCGACCGGCCTGCTGAGTTGCCTCGCACAGCTGTATCTCGAAGGCCGATCGGTGGATTGGTCCACCCAGGGCCGGTTCGAAGGCGCACCGCGCAGGCGGTGGCGGCGACGTCGGTTTCCGCTGATCGCCGGCGCCGCGCCGGTGCGCACAGACGATCTCGCGGACCATATCGTGAACGGTGTGACACTGGTGCCCGCCGCGTACTGGTTGCGGCGGTTCACCCAGCTGGCACGGGAGTCGGGCAGGTCGACGATCGCCGAGGTCGTCGTGCACGAACCGCTCGCGGCAGACGCGCCGTCCGGGGTGGTCTACCGGCGCGAATCGGCAAGTGTGCGGGCGGAGGCCCCGGGTGCCGGAACGCTGGCTAAAGCACGGCTCACCGATGACCCCACACCCGGTGACATCATCGCATGGATGCGGGTGGTCGACGCCAATCGGGCTGGCCGCAGCAGTTTGCGTGTCATCGCGCCCACCGCCTTCTACGCAGCGTTGCGCGAGCGCGGGCTCGAATACGGGCCTGCGTTCCGGCCGCTGCGCGCCATCGCGGGCGGGCGCGACCGCGCGATCGGCACCTTCACTGCCGCCGATATCGAACTCACCGCAACCATCGACGGTTGCCTGCAATTGCTGGCCGCGCTCGACCACAACGCCCTGCCCGCCGACGCCGTTCCCCTGCCGATCACCGTCGGCTCCGCCTGGTTGTCCCCGGCACCGAACTGCCATATCCACGAGGCGCACGCCCTGCTGCGCACCCGCACCGGCACCGGCCTCGTCGGCGACGTCATCGCCACCGACCAGCACGGCGCCCCCGCATTGGCCCTCACCGGTGTCCAGATCCGCTTCACCCGGCCCTCTCGCCCGGTCTCGAAGTCTCAGGGGAATTCCGAAACGCCGTCGAATGAGCGTGGGCCGTCGGCGGATCGGACACCCGCACACTCAGCACACATCGGCGACGTCTGGAACTCCGGCAACCGTCGGCGCGATCCCTGGCAGCCGGCGCCGCCCGTGCTCGGCGACAGCGTCTCAGCGGGCGAGCCGGTGCGACGAAGCGGGCAGCCGACGGACCACCGCTCGGCAGATCGACGTGGGTACGACCCGACAGCCCGGGACGATCGTGATCCCGTGCGGCGGGCACGGATCGGCCAGTCGAGGCGAGCACTTCCCTACTCGGCAAATCACCCTCCCGAGCCGGGGGGCGGCAGTTCGAATGCGCCGACGATCTGGTGGCGCGAAGTGTGGGAACCCTTCTCGATCGTCCCGGCAGTCGACTCGGTGAGCTCGAGCGGGGAGCCGCAGATCGGCGGTGACGACCGGACCGGCGCCGGGAGGACCGCTGGCGGTCGGGCACACAGCCGGTCGGCGGTCGGTCGGCACATCGCACCGGCGAGCAGTGGACCGGAGATCGGCGTCGAGCCCGGTAGCGGGCGAACCGGAAGCGGGCACGTCGACAGCGGTCCGAGGGAATCGGTGCACCGCACCGGATCCGAGATCCGGCGGGCACTGGTGGTCGGCGAATCGGTGACGGCTGTTCAGCTGACGCGGGAGCTGGATCGACTCTTGCCGAGCGAGCGGGTAGCGCGCGAGGTCGATGCGGCCGGACCGACCGTGGATGCAGTGCTCGCGGGTAGGACGGCGGCGGCACGGACGGCGGTCGTTGTGGTGTGGCCCGCGAGTAATGGAGAGGCCACCGCTTCGGAAGCCGGACCGATCGTCGAGCGGATCGGGCGGGTGCTCGACCTGGTGCAGCGCGTTGTGCGGAGTCCGGCCGCCGGGTCGTTGACGGTGGTGCTGCCCGACCCTGCTACCGATGTCGACCGCGGCGGCGAGCCGCGTGTGGCGGGCGGGGTCGCGGGCTTGCTGCGTTCGGTGCAGCTGGAATCCGGGCGCACGGTGCGGCTGGTGTGGGCCGACGAGGCGGCTGATCCGGCACTGCTCGCCCGGTTCATCATCGACTCGGCACCCGGCCTGCCCCCCGAGCTACGGCTCACCGGCGGCGTGCCTGCCGCGCGGCGATTCGTACCCGCCGACCCGCAGCCGCTGCCGGCCACCATCGACCCGCACGGCACCTATGTGGTCTCCGGTGGGCTCGGCGCGCTCGGCTCGGTGGCGGTGCGGTGGCTGCTCGACGGCGGGGCCCGCGATGTGGTGGTGCCAACGCGCGCGCCGCGACCGGTGCCGCCGATCTTGGACGGCCTCGAGGATCGGATCGTGGTGGTGCGCTGCGATACCGCCGATCGGACCGATCTCGATCACGCCTTGCGCGACATTCGAGAATGCGGTTCCACCATCCGCGGTGTCGTGCATGCCGCGGGTGCCTTGGAAGACGCGCTGATCGAAGACGTCACCATCGCGCAACTGGATCGGATGTTCGCGCCGAAGGTGGCAGCGGCCACCAATCTCATCGAACTCACCGCCGCCGACCCGACCGATTTCGTGCTGCTGTTCTCTTCCGCGACGGGTGCGTTCGGCGCCCCGGGCCAAGCCGCCTACGCCTGCGCGAACGCCGCCATGGATACCCTCTCCCACTGCTATCCACAGCGCCGGATCACCAGTATCGGATGGGGTGTGTGGGATTCCGGTCTCTCCGAAGCCGCCGGCGGGGCCGAGCATCTGCGTCGGGCGGGCATCGTGCCCTTCGACGGCAGGCGTGGCGCGGATCTGCTGCATCAGGCCATCAGCCATCAGGCACCGCACCTGGTGGCCATGGACTACCGGCCCACCGCGGACCCATCACCGATTGCCGTGCGGCTGGCCGAGCTGATGGGCCCGCGCCAGGTCGGCCGGGAAGCGAAACGAGACCCTCGATCCTCCCCGCGCGAGGACAATGTCACCGAGCCGGAACCGTTGATTCCACTGATCCGGCGGATCCTCGCCACGACACTGCGCGTCTCCACCGAGCACGTGGATACCGCAGCGGATTTCAACGATCTCGGTCTGACATCACTACTGGCGGTGGAGATGCGGCGGACGCTCGAACACGAGTTGGGAATACGCATCGCGACCGCCGAGCTGTTCCGTCATCCGACCGTCGAGGTCCTCGCGGCCGCTCTCGCGGAACGCATCGAACCCGTTGCCTCCGATCGGATCTCATGACAGCAGCGCGCGAGCTGTTGCACGAACGTGTCGCCCTCCATGCGCGGGACCGGCCCGAGGGGACAGCCTTCGTCGAATTGCGTTACCGGGGAACGGAATGTCACCCGGCGATGATCAGCTATGCCGATCTGGTCCGATGCGCCCAGAGATACGCGAGGATGCTGCTCGAGATGACCGCACCCGGCGATCGGGTGGCGATCATGTGCCCACACGGACTCGGCTACCCGATCGCTTTCCTTGCTTGTCTGTACGCCGAACGTATTGCGGTGCCATTGTTTCCGATGGCACGGCGCAATGATTCGGAACGTCTCGCCGCCGTTCTCGCCGACGCTCGCCCCGCCGTCGCCCTGATCAGCGCGGATGATCTACGAACGGGGACGGCCACCGGCCAGGTCCCGGCGGTAGTCGTCGACTTCCCGGTCGGCGTGAACGTCGTCGGCGACGCGCATGGTGACCCGCAGCTACCGGAGGTCCGCGGCGAAAGGACGGCCTATCTCCAGTACACGTCGGGTTCCACCCGAGCACCCGCCGGCGTCGAAGTATCACATGCGAATCTCGCTGCCGCACTCGATCAATTGCGCACGGCGCTACCTGCGACGACGCGGGCGCCCACGGTGTCCTGGCTACCCTTCTTCCACGATATGGGCCTGGTTTTCGGCCTGTCGCTGCCGCTGTATTCGGGCGTGCCCGCCGTGACAATAGCACCGGGCGAATTCGTCAAACGCCCGGCGCGCTGGTTGCGTGCCTGCGCCGACTATCGCGCCGGGGCCACGGCTACCCCGAATTTCGGATTGTCCCTCGCCATTGCCCAGACCTCACCAGAGGAGCGTGTGAACCTGGATCTCTCAGGGCTCCAGGTGATTCTGAACGGCGCCGAGCCGGTACGAGCGGATACTCTCACCGAATTCACCGAAACTTATGGCGCGCACGGGTTCCGGCATCGAGCGCACACTCCCGGCTTCGGCCTCGCCGAGGCGACCCTGCCGGTGACCATCGCCGCCCAGGATGCGGAACCGGTAACCAAGGTGTTCGATCGCGCGGCGCTCGGTTCAGGACGCGCGGTCGCCGCCTACGATGATCGGAGCGGGGTGCGGTTGGTCGGCTGTGGTGCGCCGGTGGGGCAGCGGATTGCCATCGTCGATCCGGACCGGGGCGTCGAGCTGGGTCCGAGCGGGGTCGGTGAGGTCTGGGTTTCCGGTCCGAACGTATGCCGCGGCTACTTCGAGAACCCGGCCTCGTCCGCAAGCACCTTCGGTGCCGCTCTTTCCGAATCGGCCGAGGGATGGCTGCGCACCGGAGATCTCGGCTTCCGCCACGACGGGCAGCTCTATATCGCAGGGCGTCGCAAGGATCTGATCGTGGTGGACGGCCGCAATCATTATCCGGCCGATATCGAGGCGACCGTGGCGCGCTGCGCACCGGAAATACGGACCGGGCGGATCGCCGCGTTCGGCCACGATGACGGGGTTCGCGAGCGGTTGGTTCTGGTCGCCGAGGTGTCGGGCCCCGAGATCGGGTCGGCCGAAGTGACTCGGCGGATCCGAACCGCCGTCACGACATCCCACGACATCGCACCGATGGAGATCGTGCTGACCGGTCGCGGCAGACTACCGCTCACCAGCAGCGGCAAGATTCGTCGATCGGCGTGCCGAGACCGGTATACCGCGGGCACGCTCTGAGCGCAGGGGAGTGGACGCGGTCAGTCGGTGCGACCGAGAAGCCGGTCGGTTTCCCGGCGTTCGCGTTTGGTCGGCCTCCCAGCACCGCGGTCGCGGCGCGGCATGGTGGCCAGAATTTCCCGCGACGGTGGCGGCGGGCTGCGATCGATCAGGCATTGCGCGGCGATCGGAGCGCTGACACGTTTGGTGATGATGCGCTCGACGATCACGATACGTTCGATTCCGCTGATCCGGATCCGGACCTCGTCGCCGGGCCGGACGGGCTGAGCGGGTTTGGCCGCGGCTCCATTGACGCGGACGTGTCCGCCGCGGCAGGCTTCAGCTGCTGCTGAGCGGGTTTTGAACAGACGCACCGCCCACGTCCAGGAATCCACTCGGGCCTGGGTCGCGGTGTTCTGATTGCCGGTTTCGGCGTGGGCCACTCGTTACACGATACGGCGTGCGGTGACCACTTCGTCGGGGGTCAGCGTGGTGTAGGAGACCGGGGTACCGGACTGCACCGCGTTGAGCAGCTGACCGCCGCCGGCGTAGATGCCGACGTGACCGCCACCGTTGGTGATGACGATGTCACCGGGACGCAAATCGTTGAAGGCAACGGGTGCGCCGACGTGCGACTGTTCGAAGCTGGTGCGGGGCAACTTGATACCGGCCTGCCGGTAGGCCCACTGAACGAGACCGGAGCAGTCGAAGCTGAACGGACCGGCCGCACCCCAGGAGTACTGGGCGCCGACCTTGGTCTTGGCCGCATTGAGAGCGATATCGCCGGGGGAGTTGTCGAACATGCCGGGCATGACCGGGGCGAAACCGGGAACGCCTGGCGCCGGGGCGGCAGCCTGCGGCCCGCCCTGCGCGTGCGGGGCCATCGCGGCCTGCAACTGGTTGTTGAGCTGTTCCACCGGCTGCTGGAACTCGGGCGGAACGTCCACCTCGAACTTGCCGACGCCGGGGATGTCGATCGTGGCCGCCGAAGCCGAAATGGCCGGCATGGCCCCTGTGGATGCTGCCACCGCGCCCATGACGAGCGCACTCTTGACGGAATTCGGCAAACGAGAATCCCGCTGCAAGCTGTGTTTACCCACTGAGCTGCGTCTCCGATCTTCGTGCTCTCCCGCCGACCGAGCGAGGTTGGGTACAACCTCTCGATGCCCGGTTCGACAGCCGAGATCCACGAATCCCGACCGACGATGAAGCGGTGACTCCGGTGGCGCCGCTTCTCTTACGAAGCGACAGACTCCACTAAGTCACGAGAAGATTACGGTGCCGACGCGATGTTGTCCAGCGCACAGAGCCGGGACTTTCCTCGAGGTGCATTACGGCGGCAAACACAGTGAAAACCCGGAGAGTTGACCGACCATTCGCCGGATAACGGAGCGGTATCACCGAAGAGGTCCGTTATCCAGCCGATGCCGGACCGGTCGCGCCGAGTGCGGGTCGCGCTGCGTCAGGCGTGCGCCGATCCACCTGAACGATCGGCGACGGCACGCTCGAGTTCCTCGATACGACGGCGTGCGGCCGCCAGCTCGACTTCCAGCTGCCCGACCGCCATCACCAGTGGACCGACCGCCAGGTCGGCGACCAGCTGCGGATCGTCGTAGCCGCGTTCGATGGCGACCAGGATATTGGCACGAATCCGGCTCGCCACCACCGATCCGGCCGGGACCTCCCATGACTCGACGACCTCGGCGGTGCCGGAGGGGATGTCCTCATCGCCGGACATAGTTGTCTCCAATCCTCGCGGGAGACCCAGCTTAGTTTCGGCGGTATCAATGCCGCGGCCGCCGCTCCGCGATGATGATCCGATAGCCATATCTAGGACACGCCGTAGAGACGCCCAGATATCGATGACCGAACGCGCTACGGTGTCGGGGTATGGACCCCGTGCGCAATCCGTATGCCCCCGGCGCCGGTCAGCGCCCGCCCGAATTGGCCGGGCGCGGCAAACAACTCGACGCCTTCGATATCGTGCTCGAACGGATCGCGCGTGGCAGGCCGGAACGCAGCGTCATGCTCACCGGACTGCGCGGCGTCGGGAAAACGGTATTGCTCAACCAGCTTCGTTCCGCGGCGGTCTCGCGCGGCTGGGGTACCGGCAAGATCGAGGCAAGGCCGGACCAGGAATTGCGCCGGCCACTGTCCTCGGCACTGCATATGGCGGTGCGGGCCATCGCCATGTCGCACCGCAATCCCGAACGGGTCGACGACTTCCTCGGCATTCTCAAGGCATTCGCGCTGCGTTCCACCGCGGATAAGGGCATGCGGGAACGCTGGCAGCCGGGCATCGACGTACCCGCGGTGACCGGCCGCGCCGACTCCGGAGATATCGAGATCGACCTGGTGGAACTGCTGGTCGAAGCAGCCGCACTTGCCGCCGATATCGGCGTCGGGATAGCCATCTTCATCGATGAGATGCAGGATCTCAGCCCCGCCGATATCTCTGCCATCTGCGGCGCCTGCCACGAGTTGAGCCAGGATGCGGCGCCGCTGATCGTGGTCGGAGCCGGGCTGCCACATCTGCCCGCGGTGCTCTCGGCGTCCAAGAGCTATTCCGAGCGGCTGTTCAGCTATCACCGGATCGACCGGCTGGACCGGGAATCGGCTGATCAGGCGCTGATCGCACCCGCCGAACGCGAGGAGGTGAAGTTCACCGACGAGGCGCTGCACGCGCTGTACCAGAAGGCCGACGGCTACCCGTATTTCGTGCAGGCCTACGGCAAAGCGACCTGGGATCAGGCCCCTGGCAGCCCGATCACCGCCGAAGACGTGGAGGTCGCCGCGCCGACGGCGGAGGAGGAGCTCGCGGTCGGATTCTTCGGCTCACGCTACGAACGCGCGACGCCGGCCGAACGCGAATACATGCGGGCCATGGCGGACCTGTCCGGTGACGACGGCCCGGTCGCGACCTCGGCGGTGGCCTCGGAGTTGGGCCGCAAACCGGCGTCACTGTCACCGGCGCGGGACGGCCTGATCAAGAAAGGCCTGATCTACTCGGCCGAACGCGGCACGATCGGGTTCACCGTGCCACATTTCGGCCGCTATCTGCGCAGCGTCTGATTGCCCGCCATTCGCTCTTCTATCAAGATCATTAGAAACCTGTAGAAATACGTGAGCTCGAGACCTACCGGCGGGTAACTAACTTTCCTACACTCGAATGTGATCCCGATCACTTCCGAGGAGCAGATATGGCCACCACCGCGAAAGTCGACGCCACCGAGGAACAGGCCCGGGCACTTGTCGAAGAATCCCGCGAAACCGGCTGGGCCAAGCCATCGTTCGCGAAGGAGATGTTTCTCGGGCGATTCCGGCTCGATCTGATCCACCCCTACCCGCGGCCCACCGCCGAGGACGCCGACAGCACCGACGAATTCCTGGCCAGGCTACGGCCGGTCTGCGCATCCATGGACGGCGCGGTGATCGAGGAGCAATCCAAGATCCCCGACGACTACGTCAGCGCATTGGCACGCCTCGGCTGCTTCGGGCTGAAGATTCCGAGCGACTACGGCGGGCAGGGACTGTCCCAATACGGCTACAACCGGGCCCTCATGCTGGTGGGCTCGACCCATCCAAGCCTCGGGGTCCTACTGTCGGCGCATCAGTCCATCGGCGTACCCGAACCGCTCAAACTCGCAGGCACCGACGAGCAGAAGGCCGAGTTCCTGCCGCGCTGCGCCGCAGGCGCCGTGAGCGCATTCCTGCTCACCGAGCCCGATGTGGGTTCCGACCCGGCTCGCATGGCCAGTACCGCGACCCCAACCGACGACGGTGAGGCGTACGAACTCAACGGGGTGAAACTCTGGACCACCAACGGTGTCGTCGCCGAGCTGCTTGTGGTGATGGCGAGGGTGCCGAAGAGCGAAGGCCATCGCGGTGGGATCTCGGCCTTCGTCGTCGAGGCCGATTCGCCGGGATTGACCGTTGAGCGGCGCAATACGTTCATGGGTCTGCGCGGTATCGAGAACGGTGTGACCAGGATGCACAACGTCCGGGTGCCGGCACGCAATCTGATCGGTCGCGAAGGCGACGGCCTCAAGATCGCGCTCACCACCCTGAACGCGGGCAGGCTCGCAATTCCCGCATTGTGCACGGCGGCGTCGAAGTGGTCGCTCAAGATCGCCCGCGAATGGAGTACCCAGCGGGTGCAGTGGGGCAGGCCCGTCGGCGAGCATGCCGCCGTCGGGGCCAAACTGTCGTTCATCGCCGCCACCACCTTCGCGCTGGAAGCGGTGCTCGATCTGTCGGCCACCATGTGCGACGAGGGACGCAACGACATCCGGATCGAGGCCGCGCTGGCGAAGCTGTGGTCCAGCGAGATGAGCTGCAAGGTCGTCGACGAACTGGTCCAGATCCGCGGCGGCCGCGGCTACGAAACCGCGGCATCGCTGGCCGCGCGCGGAGAACGCGCCGTGCCCGCCGAACAAGTGCTGCGCGACCTGCGGATCAACCGGATCTTCGAGGGGTCGAGCGAGATCATGCGGCTATTGATCGCCAGGGAGATGGCCGATGCGCATATGTCCGCCGCCGGGGCGCTGGTCGACCGCAATGCGGAGTTGAAGGACAAGGCCAAGGCCGCGGTCGGCGCGGGTGGTTTCTATGCCAAATGGTTCCCGCAGCTGGCCGTCGGCGCGGGCACGGTACCCGCGAGCTATCCGGAATTCGGCCCGCTGGCCAGGCACCTGCGTTTCGTCGAACGCAATGCCCGCAAGCAGGCACGGTCGCTGATGTATGCGATGGGACGCTGGCAGGCCGGTCTGGAATACCGGCAGAACTTCCTCGGCCGCATCGTCGATATCGGCGCGGAGCTGTTCGCTATGTCGGCGGCCTGCGTCCGGGCCCAGGACCTGCGCACGTCCGGCGCGGTGGAGGCACGGTCGGCCACCGAACTCGCCGACACCTTCTGCCGGCAGTCGCGGTTGCGGGTGCGTGCGCTGTTCGACGCGCTGTGGGACAACACCGACGACGAAGACCGCACCCTCACCAGCGGCATCCTCGACGGTCAGCACGACTGGCTCGAGGACGGTGTGCTCGATCAGAGCGAGGGCACCGGCCCGTGGATCGCCGAATGGCAATTCGGGCCGTCCACCGAAACCAACCTGCTGCGCCCGTTCCTGCCGTCGACCCGCGGGGTAGGGACCTGACGGGTCGACGGCGCGACGGTCAGCAGGCCCCGCGCTTGCCGCAGCTGTGCATCACCAGCCGCCAGGTGTCGGGACCGACGACGCCGTCAGCGCGGATACCGCTGTAGCGCTGGAAATTACGTACCGCTTCGGCGGTGTCGTCGCCGTACTTGCCATCGATGGAGATGGTGCCGTTGCCGTAGTACCCGCTGACGAATGCCTGCACCGCTGAGACACAGTCGCCACGCGAACCCGATCGCAGCGTTGTCTCCTCCACGGCGCAGTCGACCAGCGTCCCTGCCGACGCGGCCGCACCGGGCCCCGCCGGGTCAGCGCCTGGCGACGCATTGCCGGGAGAAGCGTGTGCGACTGTGCCGAACGCACTCGACGCCACCGCCGCGATCATCACCGCGCGCAGCACACGCCGGGTCCCGTTGCGTCGCATCCGCACCAGTCGGTTCATCTCTGTCTCCTCGTCTTCCCTTGCTGGGCAAGTGATTCGGACCTGCTCCGAATCCGATGAACCGAATGTAGGAACCGACGCCAACGCCCCGGTAATGCCGCGGTAATGCCGCACTCACCAGTCCGGCGTCAGTGCGCCCGCCGGACAGACCCGCAGCAGGGTGGAGCCGACCCGGATCCGGTCACCCGGCTCGACGACCCCGGACGGGTTCAGCCTGCGATCGTTGACGTAGACGCCGTTCGACGAGCCGAGGTCCTCGATCCGCGCGACCTCACCGTCGGTGTCGACGCGAGCGTGGTTGCGGCTGACCTTCGGATCGATCAGGCGGATGTCGTTATCGGCGCCGCGCCCGATGGTGAGGCCTGCGGCGGTCACTTCGAAGCGTTGACCATCGGCGGTGGCCAGCACGACCGCACCCGGCGACTCCTGGACGGTGGCGTGATCGGCGACCGCACGCTGCGCGAGCACTACGCCCGCGACCTCAGGCAACGGCTCGTGCCGCAGGATCCGTTCCTGCAACGCCCACAGTGCCGGAGCGGCATCCTTCCCCTCCGCACGGCGTCGGTTCAGGATGGCCCGGCAAGCATCCAATGCCTCATCGTCTCTGCCGCATCGATATAGCGCGGTTCCGAAGCGGATCCAGGCCGCTTCGTCGGTGGGTGCGGCCTCGGCAAGCACCCGCAGCTCACCGATGATCTCGGCCGCGCGCCCGCACATCAGGTCCATATCGATCCGGTCGGCGAGGGTCTGTTTGCGTTCCTCGCCGACCTGCGCGACGAACATGTCGACGAACTTCGAGGGCGCCAGCCCGTCCAATCCCGACCCGGACCATTCGTCGAGTGCCTGCCGGAACAGTGCTGCGGCACGCGGATAGTCACAACGGTCGCGGGCCTGTGCGGCACGCACACGGGTGTCCGCGAAACGGCTCGCGTCGCACTGATCTCGGCCGATGGCAAACCGGTAGCAGCCATTGTCGGTGCGCAGGAGCTCGGTATCGGCCACTCCGGCCGCGCGCAGGGCCGATCGGATCTCGGCGATCCGGTTCTGTAGCGCCTTCCGGTACGTCTGCGGTGGATTGTCGTCCCAGATGTGGTTGCCGAGCTGCTCCGGCGACAGTGCGACGCCGCGGGCGTCGGCCAGCACGGCCACAGTGGTCAATGTCAGGTTCGCACGAATATCGAGCGGTCGGCCGCCGACAAGTAGCCGGACCGGTCCGAGCAGACGGACGTCCACCACAGCGTTCAATCCGACCGCCCGCAGGTGCCGTCGAACTCACCGTCCGACTCGCGAAAGACCGGCCATTCGAGCACCTCGGTCCGAGTCTGCGGGCCGTAGATGCCGTCGACTTTGACGCCTCTCTCCTGTTGCAGATGGCGGACAGCCGTCATGGTTGGGTGGTCGTAGATCCCGTTCACGCTCAGTGGAATCGAGTGGCACAGCGTCAGCGCACGCTGGACGGCGGCGACGCCATCGCCACGGTCGCCCTGATTGAGGATGCATTGCGCGTCGACGTGGCCTTGTTCGCGACTGGGCAGCTCAAAATACGTGCCGTTATCGGCGGGTATACGGATCGGCCAGTAGCACCGTTCCCGGATGCGCCCGCCGAGTTCCGCGGCCGCTCCCGTCGACGTGCCGGCGCCTGGTTCGGCGGGCGTACCGGGTTCGGTTCCCGCACTGAACAGGACTACGCCTGCCGCCACCGCGCCCACCACCACAGTCCCGGCGATAGGCCATAGCCGACGCGGAACAGCTCGCCATGAGAATGAGCTGTTCGCGTGCTTCTCGGCGCTGGTATCGGCCATCCCATTCGCACCGGCAGCCGAGGTCGCCGAATCTTGCTGTTCGCGCGGCGCAGCTGGTCCACGACTGGTCTCGGCCGCCTCCGGCGTCACGGGTGCGGCCGCGCCGGCGACTGCTACCGCACCGTCTACCCCGGCATTCGTCGGGTCGGCGCTGGCCGCGACACCGGATGTGATCGGCAGCTCGGCGGTATCGGGAGGCGTCGGATCGGCGGTGGTTGTCGCGAGGGCGACGGATTCGCGCGTGGTGCTCGTCGTATCGTGCGGCGAGGCGTCGCCCGACCCGGCATGAGCGGGGTCGCTCGGAGCCATGCGAGCCGGCGCCGGGTTTCCGCTCGGTTCGTCCGGGTATGGCGGCGCACCGCCGAGCGCCGCGCGGGCAGCCGCGGTCAGCTCGCCGCAGGACTGGAACCGCTGGCCGGGATCCTTCGCCATGGCCTTGGCGATGACCTCGTCCATGGCGGCGGGCAACGAGGGACGTATCAGTGTCGGGACCGGGGCCGGCTCGTTGCGATGGGCGTTGATCAGCTCTTGATCACCGCGGCTCGGGTAGGGCACCGAGCCGGTCAGCAGCTGGTAGAGCGTCGCGCCGAGGGAGTAGATATCGGATCGATGGTCGGGCACGGAGCTGACGAACCGTTCCGGCGCGACGTAGTGCGGGGTGTATTCGCGCATCCCCGCCCTGGTGAGGGTGGCCCCGTCCGCGAGGCTGCGGGCGATTCCGAAATCGGCGACCAGGGTGCGCTCGCGACCGTCGACCGTCGCGACCAGCAGATTGGACGGCTTGATATCGCGGTGGACGACGTTGTTGCGGTGGGCGTAATCGAGCCCGGCGGCCGCGTCGCCGATGATGTGCACGGCGCGATCGGGGTCGAGCCCATGAGGTTCGCGCGACAGCAGCTCGGCGGCGTTTGGGCCGTCGACGTACTCCATTTCGATCCAGCAGACGCCGTCGGTTTCGCCCCGATCCAGGATCATGACGATGTTGGTGTGCGAGAGCCCGCACACCAGGTCGGCTTCCCGGCTGAACAGCTGGATATTGCGCCTGCCCGCCTTCGCCGGGTCGAGCACCTTCAGCGCCACCGTCCTCGGTAGCCGCGGGTGCGTGGCGCGGTAGACCACGCCCATGCCGCCCGCACCGAGCTCCTGCTCGATCCGGTAATCGGCGAACGGTTCACCCAACCGCAGTACCACGTGTCGTCCCCTGAGTTCCCGAGGGCCGGATTCGCACGAAACGACCCGGCCGAGCGACGGCGATCTACCGGTTCGCATACGCTACAAGACTTTTCGCGCTTTCGAGAATGGAATCACGGCACCCGCGCAGCCACCAGGCGAGCGATGCGATGACAATCTTCGGCAATCTAGCAAATCTGCTCGATTTGCGAATAGAAGCCTGGCGTCTCAGCTCAGCACTCTCTTAATATCTCTAGCCGAATTACTAGACAACGCGAGATTTTCCTGTCGATCTCGGCTCCCACCCCAGATCGACCACCGGACTCGGTTCGGCAACGTGTGCATAACACCAGGTACGAGCAGCTAACGAGGCGGAAAGGCACAGCGACAACCCGGCAAGAACACTCCGACCACGGTGCGGGTGCACGCCCGACGGTGGGGCCAGACAGGAGAAAGTCATGTCCACGATGACCCGCCCCCGCCGGGCCGCCGACTACGACGGCCACCGTCTCACCGTGTCCACCGACGACGGCGTCCCGCTCGCCGTACGCACCTTCGGCTCCGACGACGCACCGTTGACCGTTGTCTTCGCGCACGGACATTGCCTGCGCACCGAATCGTGGTCCTTCCTGCGCGAACACCTGCTGCGCCAGTGGGGCGAAGCCACCCGCATGGTGTTCTACGACCACCGCGGCCACGGCGAATCCGGTGCAGGCGACCATGCGACCTACACCATCGAACAGCTCGGCCGCGACCTCGACACCGTGCTCCGGACGGTGGCCCCACGCGGTCCGGTGGTGCTGGTCGGTCATTCCATGGGCGCGATGGTGGTGCTCGCCTACTCCCGGCTCTTCCCGGAAGCGATCGGCACCCGTGTCGTCGGGGTCGG
The DNA here is from genome assembly GCF_010868145.1 of Nocardia cyriacigeorgica. Classification (GTDB taxonomy): domain Bacteria; phylum Actinomycetota; class Actinomycetes; order Mycobacteriales; family Mycobacteriaceae; genus Nocardia; species Nocardia cyriacigeorgica_D. Next base: position 315,771 of record NZ_JAAGUY010000002.1, on the reverse strand, counting down.
GCTCATCTCGGGCGCGGCCAATGGTCTCACCGAGGTCGGGCTCGGCCGACTCCTGAACCGGCATGCGGTGAACTCGCTACATTTCGCGGTGCGCCGGGCACCCCGGTTGTTGCAGGCATCGAAAAGCCTGTCGCGGCGAATCCTCGAACCTATCCTCCGAGAGGCGAATTTCGGTACCAGAAAGGTGAATCCGCGTCTGGTCGCCCTCGCGACGGCCATGTTGAACGAGACGTCACTACTCACCATGGCCGGATTCCTCGCCTCCCTGATGGCCTTCGACGAGACGGCCGTGCTGCATCGGCTCGGCGCGATCCCCGCACTGGTGCTCGCGGGCACCGCGGACATCATGGTGCCGTTCACACACTCGGTCGTACTCGCCTCGCAGCTGTCGAGCTCGGAACTGGTCCGGCTCGAAGGGGCCGGTCACAGCGTGATCCTCGAACGCTCGGAGGAGGTCGCCGCCTCGGTTGCCGGTCTGGTCGAGCGCGCGTTCACAGCGGCACGCGGACACAGCAGGGACTACGCGGTCGCCGGATGATCGTTCGGCTACTCACCGGTATCCGACGAGCCGAATCCGAGAACTCGAGCTACTGTGTTGTAGATCACGATGTGTGGTCGGTCACAACGACACGCCGTCACGCGGCCAGCGAGGTCCGCGCGGTAGCCGATCCGGATGACCGGGTATGAACTCAGGAGGAATCGATGACACGCAGCGAATTCGCGGATCTCCGCTACGCCGTCGGCCAACTCCGGCAGTCCATAGAGGCACTGCGCGCGAACTACGGCGACGCCAATACGGTGCGCCGCTTGGAGAACGATCTGGAGCGACTCGCCATCGATACCGACGAGCTCGAGCAGTCACCACCGCCGGTGGTGCCCAAGCGCTCACAGGCTCCCATCTACGTCCCGGACAGCAAGTCCGACGAGGCCGCCTGGATGGGCGCGCAGGACGAAGGCCTCGGCTTCCACTCGCGTCCCCGAACGAAGTAGCCCTGCCGACGTCCGCCCGCCCCGCGCGGGCGGACGTCGTGCGTTCACCTCCGGATTCGTTCCCGCATCGACGAGTTGCCGCCGGTTCACCGCACCGGTGCGCAGAGCTTCGCCGGCGGTCGACTGTGATACAAATCACCCGCATGTAGCGGGGGCCGCGTTGGCGAGACCCTGCTCATGCGATAGCACCTGCGGCGTATGGTGCTCCTCATCACATTCGATCGCGGAGGTAATGATGACCACCCGCACCGCGGATCAGCGAGGGATCGACCGGTGAGTGCCGCACCGACCGTGACCCCCGAATCGGGAACCGGCGTATTCAGCAGGACCAGGGCCCGGATCTCGCAGCAGACGCTGCGTACCGACCGATGGTGGGTGCCCCCACTGTTCACGGTGCTCGGCCTTGCCGCGTTCGTGATCTATGCGACGGTCAGATCCTATGTGCGCACGGCATATTGGGTCGCCGACTACCACTATCTGACGCCGTTCTACTCACCGTGCCTGAGCACCTCCTGTGTCGAGGGATCCAGCCATTTCGGCACGCCGTTCGGCGAGATCCCGGCGATCCTTCCGCTCGGGTTCGTGGCGCTGCCGTTCCTGCTCGGTTTCCGGCTGACCTGCTACTACTACCGCAAGGCCTACTACCGGTCCGTGTGGCTGTCACCGCCCGCCTGCGCGGTCGCCGAACCGCACAAGACCTACAGCGGCGAAACCAGGCTGCCGCTGATCATCCAGAACGTGCACCGCTACTTCTTCTATGTCGCGGTGATCATCTCGGTGATCAACACCTACGACGCCATCGGCGCCTATCACGGCGCGACCGGCGGATTCGGGATGGGCCTCGGCAGCCTGATCCTCACCGGCAACGTGATCCTGCTCTGGGCCTACACCGTGTCCTGCCATTCCTGCAGGCATATCGCCGGAGGCAGGCTCAAACACTTCTCCGCCCACCCGGTGCGGTACTGGTTCTGGACCCAGATCTCCAAGCTCAACACCCGGCACATGGCCCTGGCCTGGACCACTCTCGGCACGCTCATGCTGACCGACTTCTACGTGATGTTGGTTGCCAGCGGGACGATTTCGGATCTTCGATTCATCGACTGAGGAGTTTTCGCGGCTATGCCAGAAGTGGAACGGCACGCATACGACGTCGTCGTGATCGGTGCCGGTGGCGCCGGACTGCGCGCGGTAATCGAGGCACGTGAACACGGTTTGTCGGTAGCGGTGGTGTGTAAATCGCTGTTCGGCAAGGCACATACCGTCATGGCCGAAGGTGGCTGCGCGGCCTCGATGGGCAACGCCAACGAGAAGGACAACTGGGAGACCCATTACCGCGACACCATGCGCGGTGGCAAGTTCCTCAACAACTGGCGGATGGCCGAACTGCACGCGCGCGAAGCACCCGACCGGGTGTGGGAGCTGGAAAGCTATGGCGCGCTGTTCGATCGGACACCCGATGGTCGCATCAGTCAGCGCAACTTCGGCGGCCACACGTATCCGCGCCTCGCCCATGTCGGCGACCGGACCGGCCTCGAGATCATCCGGACGATGCAGCAGAAGATCGTCTCGTTGCAGCAGGAGGATTTCGCCGAGACCGGCGACTACGAGTCGCGGATCAAGGTCTTCGCCGAATGCACGGTGACCGAGCTGCTCAAGGACGGCGACCGGATCAGCGGCGCGTTCGGCTACTGGCGCGAATCGGGCCGGTTCATTCTCTTCGAGACCCCCGCTGTGGTGCTGGCGACCGGCGGCATCGGCAAGTCCTACAAGGTCACCTCGAACTCCTGGGAGTACACCGGCGATGGTCACGCCCTCGCGCTGCGGGCAGGCGCCGCCCTGATCAATATGGAGTTCCTGCAGTTCCATCCGACCGGGATGGTCTGGCCGCCGAGTGTGAAGGGCATCCTGGTCACCGAGGGTGTGCGCGGCGACGGCGGTGTACTGAAGAACACCGACGGCAAGCGGTTCATGTTCGACTACATCCCGGCCGTGTTCAAGGGACAGTACGCAGAAACCGAGGCGGAGGCCGACCAGTGGCTGCGCGACAACGATTCCGCGCGCCGCACCCCCGACCTGCTGCCGCGCGATGAGGTGGCCCGCGCCATCAACGAAGAGGTCAAGGCCGGTCGCGGTACCGAACACGGCGGGGTCTACCTCGATATCGCCTCCCGTATGCCCGCCGACGAGATCGTACGCAGGCTGCCGTCGATGCATCACCAGTTCAAGGAGCTGGCCGACGTCGACATCACCAAAGAACCCATGGAAGTCGGCCCGACCTGCCATTACGTGATGGGTGGCATCGAGGTCGACCCCGACACCGGTGCCGCGCGAGTCCCCGGGTTGTTCGCGGCGGGTGAGTGTTCCGGCGGTATGCACGGCTCGAACCGGCTCGGCGGCAATTCGCTGTCGGACCTGCTGGTTTTCGGGCGCAGAGCCGGACTCGGTGCGGCCGCCTATGTGGAAGGCCTGGAGAGTCGGCCGTCCATCGCCGACGGCGATATCGCCACGGCCGCGAAGATCGCGCTGTCGCCGTTCGATCCACCCGCCACCGGCACCGGCGAGAACCCCTACACCCTGCACACCGATCTGCAGCAGACCATGAACGATCTGGTCGGCATCATCCGCAAGGAACACGAGGTGCGTGAGGCCGTCGACAAGCTGGCCGAACTGCGCACGCGATTCGCAACGGTGACCGTCGAAGGGCACCGCCAGTTCAATCCGGGCTGGCATCTCGCACTCGACCTGCGCAACATGCTGCTGGTCAGCGAATGTGTCGCGGAGGCAGCGCTGCTGCGTACCGAGAGCCGCGGTGGGCATACCCGCGACGATCATCCGGCCATGGATCCGGCGTGGCGCAACAAACTTCTGGTCTGCGCGCTGGATCCGGCTCGACCCGACGATGTCGTGCCGGGTGTGGCGGTGACGGTCGAGGATCAGGTGCCGATGCGGCCCGAACTGCTGGCACTGTTCGATCTTTCCGAGCTCGAGAAGTACTACACCCCAGCCGAACTCGCCGGACATCCGGCGACCGGAGTTTCCACCGACGGAGAGGCCTGACTATGGGTTACGACGCCAGGTTCCGCATCTGGCGCGGCGATATCGACGGCGGCGAGCTGCACGACTTCACCGTGCCCGTGCACGAGGGCGAGGTGGTGCTCGACATCATCCACCGGTTGCAGGCCACCCAGGCGCCCGATCTCGCGGTGCGCTGGAATTGCAAGGCAGGCAAATGTGGTTCGTGTTCGGCCGAGGTGAACGGCAGGCCGCGGCTGCTGTGCATGACCCGGATGTCGACCTTCACCGAGGCCGAGCTCATCACCGTCACGCCGATGCGAACCTTCCCGGTCATCAAGGATCTGGTGACCGACGTGTCGTACAACTACGAGAAAGCCAGGGAGATACCGTCGTTCACTCCGCCGGCGGATCTGAAACCGGGCGACTATCGCATGAAGCAGGTCGATGTGGAGCGGTCGCAGGAGTTCCGCAAATGCATCGAATGTTTCTTGTGCCAGAACACATGTCACGTCGTGCGCGATCATGAGGACAACAAGCATGCATTTTCCGGTCCGCGTTTCCTGATGCGCATCGCCGAACTGGAGATGCATCCGCTCGATGTCGCCGACCGTCGAGATATGGCCCAGGAAGAACATGGTCTCGGCTACTGCAATATCACCAAATGCTGTACCGAGGTGTGCCCCGAACACATCAAGATCACCGATAATGCGCTCATCCCGATGAAGGAACGGGTGGTCGATCGGAAGTACGATCCGCTGGTCTGGCTGGGCAACAAGCTGTTTCGTCGCTGAGCCGATTCAGAGCAGGGCTACCACGCCCGCTGCCACCAGCCATACCAGTGCGCCGACGAACAATGCCGACGCCAACGAGCCGGTGAGTACATAGATACCCACCGCCGACACCGCGAAGAGCAGCGCGATGATGAGCCATTCGACCCAATCATGCGGCCGCAATCTGCGGTACAAGGGGTGGGAGTTTTTCAGCCCACGGTCCACAAGTTGTTGTCTACCCGTTATCTGAGCAGTCAAACCCCAGGCAGGCCGTGGGCTCTCGGGACCGGAGTCAGGAACGGCCCGGCCGGTCGAATTCGCCATCCTGCACACCGGCGGTGAAGGCGGCCCATTCACCGGGTGTGAAGATCAATGCCGGGCCGTCGGGATCCTTGCCGTCTCGCATACCGACGTGGCCATCGGCCAGCAGTGCCACCTCGACGCTGTCGCCACCCTCGCCCTCGCCGGCCCGCAGCCAGGTGGCGCCGGAGAGATCGATCTCGGCGCCCTTGTCGATACTCATGCCAGGAACTCCTTCGCCAGCTGCCGCAGCAGGTGCCTACTGGATTGACCGTCCAGCGCACTCTGCCGGAGGTTCTCGTGCGCACGATGGTACCGGCGAACATCGGCGGGCCGTTCGAGATACAGATCCCCGGTCAGACCCTCGGCATGCACCACCGGTGGTTCCAGAGGCCTGCCCGCGCGATCGGTGCCGAAATCGAGGATGGTGAACGCTCCGGTCCCCACGCCGAGCGGGACGCCCGCGGCGAACGGCAGCACCCGCACGGTCACATTGCCCCGGGTGCCGACGTCCGCGAGATGACGCAACTGAGCCGACATCACTTTGGTGCCACCGACGATCCGGCGCAGTACCGATTCGTGCAGGACCACATCCACCGTGGCCGGTGCGACCCTGCGGGTGATCAACGCCTGACGTTGCAGCCGGACCTGGACCCGCTGTTCCAGCGCGGCGTCCGTGTCCCCGGGATGGGCGAGGCGATACAGCGCCCGCGCGTAGTCCGGGGTCTGCAGCAGCCCGAGAACGATCTCGGGTTGATAGGCCATGACCCCCTCCGCTGCGGCCTCCAAACCCACATAGACGTCGAAGGTTTCGGGAATGAGGTCGCCGAAGGCATGCCACCAACTCGGGGTGTCGGCCTGCTGAGCCAGCCCTGCCAGCCCTTCGGCCAGCGGATCGGGGACGCCGTAGATTCGGCACAGCTCCCGGATATCGATGGTGCGGATCCGGTCGGCCTGCCCCTTCTCCAACCGTTGCAGGGTGCTGGCACCCCACTCCATCAGCCGAGCCGCCTGGGCGATCGTCAGCCCCGACTGGGTGCGCATATCGCGCAGATACCGGCCGAGCTGACGTCGCGGCAGACTCGTGGTCTTGCTTCCCGAACTCACCGAACCAGCTGGCACCGCATGCTCCGTTCTGCTCTGGGATGGGCCCCGCGCCGTCGATCCGGGGGAGCCACGAGCGCGGTCCCCCGTCACACTTCGCCTGGGCTTATGGATCTTTCGTCCACTATGGAGAATCCTGCACTCCAGAACGGATCTTGTGCTGGGAATTCGCGCGAAAAGTAGAGAAGTCCGAGAACTACCGCTTCTCGGGTGGGCGGCGGTGGTGTGCTGGAAGTGTGCCAGGCCGGAAGATTGCCTCGCACAAGGGATCACGAAAGAACAGGTAGTCGAGCACCAGGTATCGCACGCAGAACGGGGAGAGTCATGACCGTACACCTCACCGAGTCGTCGCCGATGTCCAGCGACCGAGCCGCCCCCGACGCCCACCGCGCCGCGTGGACGGAGGTCGCGTAAATGCAGCTGACCAATCTCAACATGCACGTCGCGTCACTACTCGCGTGCGGTAACGATCCCGGCGTCATGACCTCCGAACAAGCCCACGCGGCAATGCAGTTACATCTGGACTGCACAGTCGACGAATGCCGGGTACGACGGCGCGCGCGGGCGACACTGGTCGAAGCGGGCCGGTGCGTCCTCGATGATCGAGCGCTGCGGTAGTGAGGGGGCAGCGCACGGTCGCCGCTCGGTGATCAGTGCCAGGAATGGTCGGTGATCGGGGTGCGCGGGCCGAACTTCGGTTTGCGCGCCTGACCACTGACCGACAACAGCCGGACCGAGCGATAACGGTGCGGCCGTAGCGGTTCCAGATACTCCACCATCGCGGCATCGTCGAGTGGACGCCCGAGCAGGGTCCAGCCGACGATCGCCGCGAGATGGAAATCACCCACCGACAGGGCGTCGGCATCGCCGAAGGCCCGTTGTGAGATCTCGGCGACCGTCCACTCGCCGATCCCCGGCACGCTGCGCAGCAGCTGGGCCGCCGCAGCGGGCTCCATCTCGGTGCAACGCTCCAGCGATTGCGCCACTCGGGCCGCACGCACGATGGTCTGCGAACGCTGCGGACCCACGTTCGCCCGGTGGAAGGTCCAGGACGGGATACAGCGCCAGCCGTCGGCGTCCGGGGCCACCCGCATACCGTCGGGCGCCGGGCCCGGCGGTGTTGTGCCGAACTGCCGCACCAGTCGCCGCCATGACGCATGCGCCGAGACGGTGTGCACCTTCTGTTCCAGCACGGCCGGCACCAGCGCCTCGAACACCAGTCCGGTGCGCAGCATGCGCAGTCCGGGGTGGCGGCGATGTGCCTCGACGATCTTGGGATGGGTGGGCACGAAGCCGGACAGGTCCTCGTCCAGGCACAGCATCCATGGCAAACGGTCGAGGAACTCCTGCGCGCCCGGCCCCCACGCGCGGGCGTCGACGGCGCACGGATCGGCCTGCGCGAGCCGGTAGGTGACCGGGCCGGAGGGCATCCGGGCGGTGCGCCAATGCGCGCCGTCGCGGGTCACCTGATAGCAGGGGTCACCGGGGCCGCGGCTCAGCGGTGCGAGGGTGTGCGCGAGATCGACCGGGCGGTCGGCGGTCACTGTGCGGGCCGAGCCGGCGGAGCTCGTTTCCCGGTCGGCAGTCACATCACGCACGGGTTCATTGTGCGCTCCGATGTCCCGCGAGCGCGGTACGGGTGCTCATGGACCGGCGAGCGACGACCGGATCGGACGATGCCGCCGGGTGAATCGATCGCGAGGCCTCGTCTGCGGTCGGCCGGTGGACATGACGGGACCACCGACGGGCGTGGCCGCCGCCATCACGTTCCGATGTCGACGTACCCGCAGGTCAGGACACGTTTGTAACAGTTTCGGAATATCAGGCGATATGAACCCGAATTGGCAAACAGCTGGCAGTCGCCACTACGGAGGTTTTCGACAATGATCACCAACGCGCTCAACTGGTTGCTCAACGCCTGGGGTGGAGTTTCCGCGGGCAGCTCGGGCTACCAGATTCCGCCGGGGACCCTACCCTTCGGCAGCTGAGCATGTTACTGACGCTTTCGCGTGGTCGGGCCCACGAACCCGACGACGCGAAAGCGTCAGTCGCCCAGGATGAACTGGGCCAGATGCCTGCTCCGACGCCCGGCCAGCTGCGTAACCTGGGTGCGGCAGGAGAAGCCGTCGGCGACCACGATCGAATCGTCGCCGGCTCGTTCCAGCGCCGGTAACAGTCCGTTTCCTGCCACCGCGACCGAAATGTCGTAATGGCCCTTCTGCATACCGAAGTTTCCGGCAAGACCACAGCATCCGGCGATTTCTGTCACCGCAGTATCCATTCTGGCTAATATTCGGCGATCGGCCTCGAAGCCGAGGACCGCGTGCTGGTGACAATGCGGCTGCACCACCACCGTCTGTCCGGAACGGTCCGGTGGCGTCCAGTCCGGATGCTCGGCCAGAAACTCCGCGAGCGTGCGCACCGCCGCCGCCGTCGACGCGGCGCGGGGATCGTCGGGGAGTAGTTCGGGCAGGTCGGCGCGTAATGCGGCGGTGCAGGAGGGTTCGAGGCCGAGCACGACGCCGCCGGCGCGGACATGCTGGTCGAGCGCGTCCAGCGTCGCGCGTAACCGTGCCCTTGCGCCGTCGAGCTGACCGGTGCTGATCCAGGTCAGCCCACAGCAGACCCGCTTGCCGGGAATCCGGACGTGGTAGCCAAGTGTCTCCAGCAGCCGCACCGCGGCCAGTGCGATCTCGGGATCGAAGGCGTCGGTGAAGGTGTCCACCCACAGCATCACCTCGGGACCGTCGGCCGGCGCCGCATGCGGTCGCGAGTCCCGCCAGATCCGCCGGAAGCTCCGCGGTGCCAGCGACGGCACCTCACGACGCGGATCCATTCCACCGGCACGCAGACCGAACCGGCGCAGCGGCCCGACCGCGGCGGCGGCATTGGTCAACCTCGGCGCGCGGCCCGCCAGTGCAAGCCAGCGCGGCAACCTGCCCAGCGTGTAGTGGTCCATCGGCCGCGGACGGTGCCGGTACCGGCGATACAGGGTTTCGGATTTGTAGGTGGCGATATCGACACCGGCCGGACAATCCGAACGACAGGCCCGGCACGACAGACACAGGTCAAGCGATTCCGCGACGGCAGGCGACGACCACGGCAGTGCGCCGCGCACCACCTCCTGCAGGACCCTGGCGCGACCACGCGTGCTGTCCTTTTCATCGGCAGTCGCCAGATAGGACGGGCACATGAACCCACCTGCGGCTCTGGTATCGGCCCGGCACTTTCCGACACCCACGCAGCGGTGCACTGCCGTGCCGAGATCGCCGCCGTCGTGGGGATAGGAAAAGCCACCGTCGGCCGCGACCTGCGGAAGTCCGGTCAGGCGCAGATCCCTATCGATCGGCGCTGGATCGACCAGGACTCCCGGGTTCAGCACGCCATCCGGATCGAACAGTGCCTTGAATCGGGCGAACGATACCAGTACCGCAGGGGAGTACATCAGGGGGAGTAGTTCCGAGCGAGCACGGCCGTCGCCGTGTTCACCCGACAGCGACCCGCCGTAACGCACCACCAGCTCGGCGGCGTCGAACAGGAAGTTCCGGAACCGTTGTGGTGCATCGGCGATCGGCAGATCGAGCCGCACATGGATGCAACCGTCGCCGATATGGCCGTAGAGCAGCCCGTCGACCTGATGCTCGGCGGTGAGGTCGGCGAAATCACGCAGGTAGGCGCCGAGATGTTGCGGCGGGACGGCGGCGTCCTCCCAGCCGGGCCACGCGGGCTGTCCGCCGGGGGCGCGGCCCGCGAGCCCGGCCCCGTCGGCGCGGATGCGCCACAGGGCCGCGGTGGCAGCGGGATCGGTGACGATCGTGGAGTCGAGGGCGCCTGCCGAACGGCACAGCGTCATCGCGGCGGCATAGGCGTGTTCCGGGGTCTCGCCCGCGAGTTCGACGAACAGCCAGCCTGTTCCGCGGGGTAGGTCGGGCACGGTGCCGCGGTGCGCGCGGACGATATCGACGAGCCGGGCATCGATACCTTCCACCGCGATCGGTGCGCACGCGGTGACCGCGGCGATATCGTCGGCAGCGGTGGCCATATCTGGGTAGCCGAGCACCGCGAGGACTGTCGCCGACGGCACCGGCACCAGCTCGACCGTCGCTTCCAACAGCAGACCGCAGGTGCCCTCGGTGCCGACGAACGCCTTGGCGACCGACGAACCACGTTCGGGCAGAAGATGTTCCAGCCCGTAGCCGGAGGCCTGCCGATCGAATCGGCCGAGATCGGTGCGCAACACAGCCAGTGCGTCCCTGGTGAATTCGGGTAGGCCGGGTACGGCGGCCAGATCGCCCGCCAGTCGTCGTTCGGTGCAGGTGCCATCGATGACGCGCAGTTCGCGGACGGTGTCCGCGGTGCGACCCCAGGCCAGGGCGTGCGGGCCGCAGGCGTTGTTGCCGATCATGCCCCCGAGCGTGCAGCGGTTCTGGGTCGATGGGTCGGGGCCGAATCGCAACCCGTGCGCCGCGGCCCGGCGCTGCAAACCCGACAGCACGAGGCCTGGCCGCACTCTGGCGGTGCGGTGGACGGGATCCAGCTCCAGTACGGCGTCCATATGCCGGCTGAAATCCAGCACGATGCCGGGCCCGATGGCATTGCCCGCCACCGATGTTCCCGCACCGCGCGCCGTGACCGGGATGCCATCGGCCCGCCCGAATTCCAGTACGGCCGCCACATCGGCATCCTCGCGCGGGAACACCACCGCGGTGGGCAGCACTCGATAGTTGGAGGCATCCGAGGAGTACTCGGCGCGACGCCGATCCGAAACGTCGACCTCACCGCCGATTCGCGGACGCAATGCCCGCGCCAGCCGAACCCGCCCGTCCTCGTCGGTCACGGTGTCCACCCTATGCCGCCCGCCTGGTGACCCGATCTACCCGAGGAAACAACTTGCGCTCAACCTTTGTTGAGGTCTTAGTGTCGGTGGCCTGAGGTTGACTGGCGGGGAGTGGAAGGACATACCGAGGTGAGCATCGAATCGGTGGCGCGGAGCCAGATATATCGGCGGATCAACGCGCCCGAGGAGCAGCGACCGTTCAGTATGGCGACGGCCCGGCGGATTCTGCGATTCGCCGCACCGCACAAGCGGCGCATGAGCGCGTTCCTGCTGTTCAGCGTGGTGTCGGCGTTGCTTGCCGTCGCGACACCGCTGCTGGCGGGACGGGTGGTGAACGACATCGTCGACGGTGCGGCGCCGCGGGTGGTGGTCCTGCTCGCGGTGGCCATCGGTGCGATCGCCGTCGTCGACGCCGCGCTCGGACTGGTGATCCGCTGGCTGTCGGCCCGCATCGGTGAGGGCTTGATCCTCGATCTACGCACCGCCGTCTTCGATCACGTACAGAAGATGCCCATCGCCTTCTTCACCCGAACTCGCACCGGTGCGCTGGTCAGCCGGTTGAACAACGATGTGATCGGCGCGCAGCGCGCCTTCAGCGACACCCTGTCCGGAGTGGTGGCCAATCTGGTGACGGTCGCGCTGACGCTGGTGGTGATGATCCAGCTGTCCTGGCAGATCACCCTGCTCGCCCTGCTGCTGCTGCCGGTGTTCGTGATCCCGGCGCGGCGGATGGGTGACCGGCTCGCCGATATCCAGCGCGAGGCCGCAGGCCTGAACTCGGCGATGAGCACTCAGATGACCGAACGGTTCTCCGCACCCGGCGCGACCTTGGTCAAGCTGTTCGGCCGTCCCCACCAGGAATCCGACGAGTTCGCGCTGCGGGCCCGGCGGGTGCGCGATATCGGGGTGCGCTCGGCCATGTTGCAGACCATCTTCGTCACCTCGCTGACCTTGGTCTCGGCGCTGGCGATCGCGCTGGTCTACGGGTTGGGCGGCTGGTACGCCCTGCGCGGGCAGCTGGATGCGGGCGCGGTGGTCGCGCTGTCACTGTTGCTCACCCGCCTGTATTCGCCGCTGACGGCGTTGGCCAGCGCGCGGATGGAGATCATGTCGGCACTGGTGAGCTTCGAGCGCGTGTTCGAGGTGCTCGACCTGAAACCGCTGATCGAGCAAGCGCCCGACGCCGTCGCGGTACCGGACGGGCCCGCCGCGGTGGAGTTGGACGGGGTGCGCTTCGGGTACCCGTCGGCGGACAAAGTGTCGCTTGCCTCGCTCGAAGAGGTCGCGACCCTCGACACCCGCGGCGGAGTCGAGGTGCTGCACAACATCTCGCTCCGGGCCGAGCCGGGCCAGCTGGTGGCGCTGGTCGGCTCCTCCGGCGCCGGTAAATCGACTATCGCGCAGCTGGTTTCGCGGCTCTACGATGTCGACCACGGCGCGGTCCGGATCAACGGCGTCGATGTGCGTGAGCTGACCACCGAGTCGCTGCAGCAGACCGTCGGCCTGGTCACCCAGGACGGGCACCTGTTCCACGACACCATCCGCGCCAACCTGCTGCTGGCCCGGCCGGAGGCGACCGAGGCCGAGCTGTGGGATGCCCTGGAACGGGCTCGGCTGCGCGATCTGATCACCTCGCTGGCCGACGGGCTCGACACGGTCGTCGGCGAGCGTGGCTATCGGCTCTCCGGTGGTGAACGTCAGCGGCTGACCATCGCCCGGCTGCTGCTCAAGCAACCGCGCGTGGTCATCCTCGACGAAGCCACCGCCTCGCTGGACTCCACCTCGGAGGCCGCGGTCCAGGAAGCGCTGACCGAAGCACTGGAGGGCCGCACCGCGCTCGTCATCGCCCACCGGCTGTCCACCGTTCGCGCCGCCGACCTGATCGTGGTGCTGGAAGACGGGCGCATCGTCGAGCGCGGCACCCATCCGCAGCTGCTCGCCGCGAACGGTCGCTATGCGGAGCTGTACCGGACGCAGTTCGCCGAGGAACCCGCTCCGGTCGCCGCCTGACCCGGTCAAGGGCCGGAGGCGGTAGCGGAGCGTCACCACGCAGGCCCTCCGGAACAGGCAAATCCAATACTGCCTGAACGTTCAGAACTCGCCGGCGACGCCGAAGACCGTCCGACCCGAGTGGGTGCCGTCCTTGATGGAGCGCAGCACCCGCTCGGCGTCGGTGATCGGGGCGAAGTTCTCGATATCGGACAGATGGCGCGGCCGCAGTTCGTTGGCCAGCCGGGTCCACAGCGCACGACGGTTGTCGATCGGGTGGTTGACCGAGTCGATACCGAGCAGCGCCACATTGCGCAGGATGAACGGCATGACAGTGGTCGGGACGTCGGTGCCGCCGGTCAGGCCGCTGGCCGCGACGGCTCCGCCGTAGCCGATCGCGCTCAGCACGTAGGCGAGCGAAGCACCGCCGACGCTGTCGACGGCACCCGCCCAGCGGGCCTTCGACAGCGGGCGCACCTTCGTATCCGGTTCCGGCAACCGCCCGATCACCTCGTTGGCGCCGAGGTCGGCCAGGTGATCGGCGGCGTCGGTTTTGCCGGTGGAGGCGATGACCTCGTAGCCGAGCCCGGACAGGATGTCGATGGCGACGCTGCCGACCCCGCCGGTCGCGCCGGTCACCAAAATGGCGCCGTCATCGGGGGTGAGACCGCGGTCGAGCAGGGCCTGCACGCTCAATGCCGCGGTGAAACCGGCGGTGCCGAGAGCCGCCGCGTCTCGGGTGGACAGACCGTCCAGCTTCACCACCCATTCGGCGGGCACCCTGGCGTATTCGGCGAAACCGCCGTTGTGCGAGACGCCGATCTCGTAGCCGTGGGCCACCACCTGATCGCCGGGGGCGAAGTCGTCGGATTCGGATTCCACGACCTCGCCGGTGATATCGATGCCAGGGACGATCGGATAATTGCGCACCACACCACCGCCAGGGGTGATCGCGAGCCCGTCTTTGAAGTTGGCGCTCGAGTAGTGCACCTTGATCGTCACCGCACCCGGCCCGAGGAACTCCGCCCCGACCTCCTGTCGCGCGAGCACGACGCCGTTGTCCGATTCGTGTGCCACCATCGCCCAGAATTCCATGTGCCCGAGCATACGAGCGTGACCCGTCCGCGAGGTCAGACCGGCACCAATTCGAGCCGCACCCCGAGCAGCCGAACCGGCCGATCCAGTTCGAAGCGGTCGATGATGCGCAGCGCCGTCTCGATGATGGCGGCGCGGTCGGTGGTCGGCTCGGGAAGTTTGGACTGCTTGCTGCGCGTATAGAAGGTATTCGTGCGCACGGTCACCGACACCCGGATGGTGACGCGGCCTGCGGCGGACATCTCATCGGCTACCTCGCCCGCAAGCCGCTCGACCTGGGCGCGGATCTCCTCGCGTTCGGTGAGATCGTGCGGGAAGGTTTCGGATTTACTGCGGCCAACGGGGATTCGCGGCTCGGTGACGACATCGGTATCGCCTGCGCCTTTGCCGAGCACCCACAGGTACGGGCCGGTGCTCGGGCCGAAAACGTCGGCCAGGCGATGCCGATCCGATGCCATCAAGTCGCCGACGGTATTGATGTCGAGCTCGGCGAGCCTGGCGGCGATCCGGTTGCCGATACCCCAGAGCGCACTGGTCGGACGGTGCGCCATCACCTCGGTCCAGTTGGCGGCGGTCAGCCGGAACATGCCGGCCTCGGCGCCCGCACCCGGTTGCGCGGAATCCTTACCGGAGGATTTGGCGAAACCGGTGGCGAGCTTGGCCGTGAGCTTGTTGTCGCCGAGGCCGACCGAGCAGGTCAGGTCCAGTTCGGCGATGGCGGCGCGGATCTCACGGGCCAGCGCCTCCGGGTCGTCGGTGTCGGCGGCAAGGAACGCCTCGTCCCAGCCCCACACCTCTACCGGGCCGAAGGTCCGCAATACGGCCATGACCTCGTCGGATGCCTCCTCATAGATTGCCATGTCCAGCGGCATGAATATCGCGTCCGGACATTTGCGAGCCGCCGTGCGCAATGCCATGCCTGCCCGCACGCCATAGGCGCGCGCCGGATAGGAGGCGCAGGTGACCACCTTGCGCGGCTCCTCTGGGTCACCGTTCCCGCCGACGATCACCGGTTGTCCGCGCAGTTCCGGATGACGACGGAACTCCACCGCCGCCTGAAATTGGTCGAGATCGACATGCAACAGCCACCTGGGCATATGTCCGTCTTACCGCATCGCGGGCTGATGCGAACCTGACCTCGCCGCATCGGCCACGTTCTTACGATGCCGTTGACACCGAGCGAGGGGACAACGCGATGACCGTGATCGTGGCCATGACGTCGAAACTCGGCTTGCTGTAGTCACTATCAGCCTCGAGGAGGACCGCTGATGGCTACTGGCGATCCAGCGATTCATGGGGGTGGATTGATTCCTCCCCTCCCGGGAGGGAGGAGATTCCTGGCTCATGCTGCCTGGCCGCTCGGCGAGCGGCCAGGTCTTGCACAAACACCAGCAGGGGCCAATTTCGCCGCCGCTTTCCGCCCATGGCCACGATGAGCGAGGTCGTGGGCGTCACAGCTAGGCCCTGTTTCATAAGTCCCATCCGGCGCATCCGCGGTTCGGCGGCGCCGGAAGCGGGTCAGCAGTTCGACGGAACCGGGTCACCCCGGAAGCGGGACTCCACGTAGTTCCACGCGTCGACGAAACCGGCCACCGCGGCCGTCATGTGCTCGGAGATCTCGATCGTCTCCAGCTGCACCGGGGATCCAGCCGCGCACCATCCTTCGATGGTCTCCTTCACCGGGGAGTACGGGGTCAGGATGTCGTACTTACCCTGGAAGACATAGGTCGGTGCGGTGGGAGCACCCTCGTAGTGGACAATGCTGTTCTCCCGCAGCACGCCGCGCGCGACCTCGCTGTTCATCAGTTCCTTCGACGCCGCCATCTGCTCGGCATTGCGGAAGATGCCGTGGAAGAGCAGGAAGCGCCGGCAGGCGTCCTTGGTGAACTCACGGAACCACAGGCCGTTCTCATTCAGCGAGTCCGACACCGGCACCTTGTCCGGGTACTCGCGCTCGATGCCCATGGCGGCGGCGAAGGCGAGACCGAAGCCTGGATGCGGGGCGAACCCGAGCGCATCGGCCATCAGTTCGAGGTCGGCGGGGATGCCGCCGGTGACCACCGCGTCGAGCTTCAGCTCCGGGGCGTAGGTCGGCTGCAGTGCGCCCGCCCAGGCGGTGGCCATGCCGCCACCCGAGTACCCGGCCAGGGCGACCGGAGTGTTGCCGACGCCGAGTTCGGCGACCTTCCGGACGGCGCGCACGCTGTCGAGGGTGACCATGCCGCTCATCTTCGCGGCGCCGTAGGCCACGGTGGGGCCGAGGTAGTCGGGCACCGAGACGGCCCAGCCGCGGCCGATCGGCAGCATCGCGCCCGCCGCGTCCTGTAGTTCGCCGTTGAACATCGACTTCGACGGGTTGCACCGGGTGCCGATGGAGTTGATCAGCGCCTGGTACGACACCAGCGGCGGGTTCTTCACCCCGATCGGCATCAGCACGGTGGTGACGCCCATGATCGGGTTGCCCGCCGAGTTGGTGGACCGGAAGGCGACCTGCCAGCCCTCGGTGCCGACGTAGAGGGAGCTGTCGATGCGCCGGATCCGCACCACGTCACCGGGGGAGAACTCCCCGATGTCGTTCGGCGCCGCGAAGAACGGATCGGGGTCCGGCGTCGGATACAACGGGTTCGCCCCCGCAGGCGCGGCAAGGAAGCCCACCGATAGCAAGCTCACCACCAGTACAACAAATTTCGACACAGCTATCCTTCATCAGAGTTGTGCTGCCCAACTGACAAGACCCGACCCGGGATGAAGTATCCAACAAACTGGGTCGCGCGTACCAATCAGTAGTAAAAGTGTCGAGTACCACATTCCTGTGAGGTCTCACAGCGAGCGTCCGCCGGCTCGGCACGAGGGAGTGGCGGCGTTGACGATGCTCGCACTGGACATCGGAGCGACGAAATTCGCTGCGGGGGAGCCGCTGTGGGGCCGTTGCGCGCCGCGGTCGAACGGCACGCGCGACTGGGCTTCCTGCGTGAGCGCACGGTCGAGCTCTCGACGCCGCCGACCGGCACCCTCATACTGAAACTCGGTCTGCTGTAATCACTGTCGGCCGGAGGAGAACTGCTGATGACCACCCCAGAACTTGATATCGAGCAAGCGCGGCAGGTGTTGGCTGCGCAGCCATTTGCGAAGTTGGTCGGGACGGAGTTGACCGCGTTCGGGGGTGGGGCGGCGACGTTGGAGATCGCCTTGCGGTCGGAGTTGGGACAGCAATTCGGGTTCGTGCACGGTGGGGTGCTGGCGTATGCGGCCGATAATGCGATCACCTTCGCGGCAGGGACGGTGCTGGGGGCGAATGTGCTGACGGGTGGGTTTTCGGTGACCTATCTGCGGCCGGCGAGCGGGAACCTGTTGCGGGCCGAGGCGAAGGTCACCGGGTCGACGCGGCGGCAGGCGGTGGTCAGCTGCGAGATCTATGCCGAAGGCGATGACGGTGCTGCGGTGCTGTGCGCCGTCGCGCAGGGCACTACGCGCACCGTCGACCGAGAGCTCGGCAACGGAAGCTGAGCTATCGGGCGAGCAGTTCGCGCAGCGCGCGGATGATCTCGCCCGGCGCTTCTTCGGCCATGAAGTGGCCCGCGTCGAGCGTGGTGTGGTCGAGGTCGACGGCCCAGTTCTGCCATAGGCCAACTGCGTCGAAGCCGAGCGCGGCGCCCCAGTCCTGCTGAATAACAGTGACCGGCATGGTCAGCCGGTTTCCGGCCGCCCGATCCTTCCGATCGTGTTCGATATCCACCCCCGCGGAGGCACGGTAGTCCGCAACGATCGACGGCACCGCTTCCCGCGACGCGCGCAGATACTCGGCGCGCACCTCGGCGGGGATGGCCGTCGCGTCACGAGTCCAGGCGTCGAGGAAATAGCCGAAGAACGCGTCCGCGCTGCCCACGATCATCTGCTCGGGCAGACCGGCGGGCTGCGCCATCAGATACAGGTGGAACGCGACGGCCGCATCGGCACCGTGCAGCACCTCCCACATATCGAGGGTCGGCAGCACGTCCAGCGAGGCGAGATGGGTGATGCGGCCCGGGTGGTCGAGCCCGGCACGGATCGCCACGAGGGCACCGCGGTCGTGGCCTGCCAGTGCGAAACGGTCGACACCGAGCGATTCGGCGAGGGTGACGATATCGGCGGCCATGGTCCGCTTCGAGTACACCTCATGGTCACGTTCGGCGGGTTTGTCGCTGGCGCCGTATCCGCGCAGGTCGGGGCAGATGACGGTGTGCTGATCGGCGAGTTCGGTGGCCACATGCCGCCACATCAGGTGGGTCTGCGGGAATCCGTGCAGCAGCACGATCGGACTGCCCGAACCACCGACGGCGACATTCAGGGCGACTCCGTCGGCGACGGTCACGTGATGGTAGTCGAATCCGGGGATCGTCGAGGTCATCTGGGGTTTCTCCTTGATCGGTTCGCTGACGGTGTCCAGCGTGGCGTGGCCCGATGAGCATCGAATGAGTGCGCTATACCGTGAGGGCGTGACTGTCTCGTTCGGCGTGCTCGGACCCGTGCTCGCCTGGGACGCCGAGGGCGGCCGTGTCGAGCTGAAGGGTCCACGGCATCGGGCGGTCCTCGCGCGGCTGATCGTTGCGCGGGGACGGGTCGTGCCGGTGGAGGTCATCGTCGACGATCTGTGGGAGCACCCGGCCGACGGCGCCAAAGCCGCCGTCCGGACCTTCGTCGCCGCATTGCGTCGAGCCCTCGAACCGGAGCGCCCGGCCCGAACCGCCGCCCGGTTGCTGGTCACCGAGGGCAGCGGATACGCGCTTCGGGCCGACCGGGACACGGTCGACGCGTGGCGCTTCGAACAGGTGTTGCGCGATGCGGCCGATCTCGCTCCTGCCCGCGCCCTCGAGTCGCTGTCGGCAGCCCTCGGGTGGTGGCGCGGTCCGGCCTACGCCGATTTCTCCGATATGGCCTGGGCACGTGCCGAATCCGCCCGGCTGGAGGAGTTGCGCCTGATGGCCACCGAACGTCAGGCGCAGGCGCGGCTGACGCTCGGCCGCGCCGCCGACGCGGTGCCGGATCTGGATGCCATGGTCAGCACTCATCCATGGCGAGAAGAGGGGTGGCGACTGCTCGCACTCGCCCTGTACCGGTCCGGACGCCAGGGTGATGCTCTCGCGGTACTACGCAGGGCGCGTGGCATTCTCGTCGATGAGCTGGGCTTGGATCCCGGCCTGCGGCTTGCCGCCACCGAGTCCGGCATCCTGCGCCGGGATACCGGGTTCGACGACGCGGCCGACCGTATGTGGGCCGAGGCCACTGCGGCATACGACCGCACGGTCGCCGGGGGCGCCACCGCCCGGCTCGAATCGACGGTCGGGCTGCTGAACAGTCTCGCCATGACCGGCAGCGAAGGCCTCGCCGCCGCCCGAGCGCAACGCCTCGACACCGTGACCGCGGCCGAACAACACGACGATCCGCAGCTCACCGCACGGATTATCGGCAGCTACGACGTGCCGGCGATCTGGACCCGCTCCGATGATCCCGCCCAGGCGGCGCAGATCGTTGCCGCCGCCGAACGCACGATCGCCAGGCTGACCGAGGATGCATCCGCGGGCCTGAGCGCCCGACTGCTGACGACCATCGCCATCGAATCACGCGGAATCCGCACCGGCCGAGGCTACGAGGCTGCCCGCGCGGCCACCGGACTCGCACGCGCACTGGATGATCCGGCCCTACTCGCTTTCGCGTTGAACGGCCTGTTCCTGCAGACCTGCCACCGCACCGGTCTTGCTCACGAACGCGACGAGATCGGGCGGGAACTGGTGGAACTGTCCCGCCGTCACGACCTGGTGCCGTTCGAGATCCTCGGCCATCTTGTTCGTATGCAGGCACGCAGCGCATTCGGCGACGCCGGCGCGGCCGATGCTCATGCCGAGACCGCCGACCGGCTCGGCGCTCGCCACGAGCGTCCGCTGGTAGCGGTGTTCACCGAGTGGTATCGCGCTATGCGGGCCGCCGCGACCGGCGCAACGATCGAGCAGGCCGAATCGGGTTATCGCACAGTCGCACAGCGGTTCCGAGACTGCGGCATGCCAGGGTTCGAGCGGGGTGTGCTGCCGTTGGCGCTGCTGTGCCTGCGGGTATGGCATGGTGCGCCCGCGGATTTCGCGGCTGATACCGAGTGGGGTCCCTATGAGCCGTGGGCTCGGCCGCTACTGCTGATCGCGGAAGGCCGACGCGAGGAAGCGGCCGAAGCGCTGCGCCGAGCTCCGGAACCACCACCGGATCTGCTGTTGGAGGCGCTGTGGTGTCTCATCGCGCGCGCCGCGATCGCGCTGGGCAACCAGGCGACGATGACGCGGGCCCGTGTCCGATTGGCCCCCGCCGCAGGAGAAATCGCAGGTGCCGGCAGCGGGATCCTCACGGCCGGACCCGTCGATGAGTATCTCGCCGAACTCGAAAACGCGCTGTCACAGCGATAGGCCCCTGCCACGCTGCACTGACACGTGCGATGCGCTACCGGGTTACCCGTCCCAGGGCCGCTTCAGCGGGCCTCGCGCGACTCCGAACAGCCGAACGAGCTGCGCCCCATGAATCAGGACACAGCTCGTTCGGCCGGCGCGGCCCCGCACCTATCAGGCGGTAGCCGCCAACGCCCGTCCGTCCAATGCCGGTTCCACAACCGGTTCGATGGCGTAGGCCAGGATGTCGGCCACATCGGTGACGGGCCGGACGTCCAGTGCCGCGAGTACCTCGGCCGGGACGTCGTCCAGGTCCGGCTCGTTGCGGGCCGGGATGAACACCGTCTTCAGACCTGCCCGTTGTGCGGCGAGCAGCTTCTGCTTGACGCCGCCGATGGGCAGCACCCGCCCGTTCAGCGTGACCTCACCGGTCATCCCGACATCCGAGCGCACCTGCCTGCCCAGTGCCAAGGAAACCAGTGCGGTGACCATGGTGACACCGGCCGACGGGCCGTCCTTTGGCACCGCACCCGCCGGGAAGTGCACGTGGATATTGCGATCCAGCACCGATGGTTCGATGCCGATCTCCTCCAGGTGCGACCGCACGTAGGTCAACGCGATCTGCGCGGATTCCTTCATGACGTCACCCAGCTGGCCGGTCAGGGTCAGTGCGCGCTCACCATCGACGGCGTTGGTCTCGATGTAGAGCACATCGCCGCCGAGGCCGGTCACCGCCAGTCCGGTCGCCACGCCGGGGACGGCGGTGCGTTCCACCGAGTCCGGGGTGAACCGCGGACGGCCGAGGTAGTCCTTCAGATCGCCGACGCCGATGGTCAGTGATTGTCCGGAACGCACTGCAACCGTATCTTTTTCGAAGACCACGTCGTCATAGCCGAGCTCGGCGTCATAGCCGAGACCGATCGACGGCACGGAGTCGGTAATCACCGAACCGCCCTCCGACAACTTGGTGGCCGCCTTGCGTAATGCCTTGGCGATCAACCGCTCCATCTGCCGGACACCGGCTTCCCTGGTGTAGTTCGCCGCGATCTCGCGCAGCGCACCGTCGGTGACGGTGACCTCCTCGGCGGTCAACGCGTTGCGTTCCAGCTGGCGCGGGACCAGGAAGTCGCGGGCGATGGCGACCTTGTCGTCTTCGGTGTAGCCGTCGACGGTGATCAGCTCCATCCGGTCCAGCAGTGGGCCTGGGATGGTCTCCATGACATTGGCGGTGGCGATGAACAGCACATCGGACAGGTCCAGATCCAGATCCAGGTAGTGGTCGCGGAAGGTGTGGTTCTGCGCCGGATCGAGCACCTCGAGCAGTGCAGCGGCCGGGTCGCCACGGAAATCGGAGCCGACCTTGTCGATCTCGTCCAGCAGCACCACCGGATTCATCGATCCGGCTTCCTTCATGGCCCGCACGATCCGTCCGGGCAGCGCGCCGACGTAGGTGCGCCGGTGACCTCGGATCTCGGCCTCGTCGCGCACACCGCCGAGCGCGACGCGCACGAACTCGCGGCCCAGCGCCCTGGCGACACTCTCGCCAAGCGATGTCTTACCGACACCGGGCGGGCCGACCAGGACCAGCACCGCGCCGGACCCACGTCCACCCACGACCTCTAGGCCTCGGGAGGCACGCCGCGAACGCACCGCCAGGTACTCGACCATCCGGTCCTTGACCTCGTCCAGACCGTGGTGATCGGCGTCGAGCACGGCACGGGCGGCCGAGACATCGGTGCTGTCAGTGGTTTTCACCGTCCACGGCAGCTCGAGCACGGTGTCGAGCCAGGTCCGGATCCAGCCCGATTCCGGACTCTGATCGCTGGCCCGCTCGAGCCGTCCAACCTCACGCAGCGCGGCCTCGCGCACCGAATCGGGCAGGTCGGCCTGCTCGACGCGGGTGCGGTAATCGTCGGCGCCGTCGGGCTCGTCCTCGCCGAGTTCCTTGCGGATGGCGTTGAGCTGCTGGCGTAGCAAGAACTCGCGCTGGCTCTTCTCCATGCCCTCGCGGACGTCTTCGCTGATCTTCTCCGAAACCTCCGTCTCGGCGATATGCGCCTTGGTCCATTCGATGAGCGTGGCCAGTCGCTTGGCAGGTTCGGGAGTTTCCAGCAGTTCCCGCTTCTGTTCGATGCTCAAGTACGGGGCGTAACCTGCGGTATCGGCGATCGCGGACGGCTCGCTGAGCTGGTTGACCGCGTCGATGACCTGCCAGGCCTCGCGGCGTTGCAGCACAGAGACGACCAGCTTCTTGTATTCGGCGGCGAGTTCCTTGGTCCGGCCGTCGGCGGGGGTGACGTCGACCGGCTCGGCCTCCACCCACAGCGCGGCACCCGGCCCGGTGACGCCGTGACCGATCTTGGCGCGCCGCTCCGCCTTCAAGACCGCGGCCGGCGCGCCGCCACGCATCCGACCGACCTGTTCGATGGTGGCGACGACACCGTAGGCGGCGTAACCCTCATCGAGCCGGGGCGCGACCAGGACCTGATCCTTGTTCGCGGCGCGGGCGGCGTCGATGGCCGCCTGCGCCGATTCGTCGAGTTCGATGGGCACGACCATGCCCGGCAGCACGATCGGATCGGTCAGGAACAGCACCGGCAAGTTCTGAGCTGTAGTCACTTCTTCGACCCTTTCAAAGTTGAGCGATGCCTACTCAACCCCGGGGTATTCGGGTTTGTTCCAGCCGAGTGGCGCCGTTCACTCACAGCGAAGTGAGCGGCTCGACAGGTCCGCCGACCACGGCTAACGTTGCGAATGTTCGTTTTTACGGAATTACGGAATTCAGGAGAAGCTGTGGTACGTAGGTTGGCGATGGTCGTGGCCGCGGTGATTCCGCTGATCGCGGGGTGCTCGAGCCCGAGCGCTGCCGATGAGTCGTGCGAGCCGGCGCCGGCGGCAGGGGTAGCGACGGCGGACGAATGGTTGGGCCGGGTCCACGCAGACCCGGCGAACATCTCCCTCGCGATCGACGACGGGCAGGGGCACACGATCGAACGCCGGGCCGATGACCAGCAGCCCATCGCCTCGGCGGTGAAGGTGGTGTCGCTGGCGGCATACGCCCGCGCGGTCGCGGCAGGCGCGCTCGACCCACACGAACCGGTGCCCGTCAGCGACTGGGAACGCTGGTACCTGCCAGGGACCGATGGCGGAGCACATCCAGCGGCACGCGCACGACTCACCGGAGAGACGGTCACGCTCGATCAGCTGGTGAGCACGATGATCCGGGAAAGTGACAATGCCGCCCCCGACTACCTGCGCCACCGCCTCGGCGACCAGGCGCTCATCGATGCCGCAGCCGCCGGCGGGTGGCACGACTACACCCCGAGCAGCAAGCTCGGCGAGATGATCGGCCTGCTCGATCCCGGTAGCGACGACGAGTGGGCGCTGGCCGAGCGCTATACGAACGACGCCGACTACCGCACAACCATCCAGTCGAAGACGATGCCGCCGTTGGACATTCAATGGGCGTGGGCCGAAACGACCGCGACGGGATCGGCTCGCCAGTTGGCGTCGATGCATCGCGCCATCGCGACCGGCAGCTTCGGACCGGGCAGCGAGGTGGCGCGCGCCCACGTGGAATGGCAGCAGCCGCCTGCCGGATTCGCCGCGATCGGATTCAAGGGCGGCTCCTATCCCGGCGTCCTGGCCGATGCCATCTACCTGCGCCGCGCCGACGGCACCGTCGCGACCGCCGTCCTGCTCAACCGCCGCATGCCCGAGGCCACCTTTGCTTCCGCTCTCGCGACGCTGAGCCAGCAGGAGGTACTGGTCAGGGCCATGACGGAACCGGCGATGTGGCGCCGGTTAGCATGCGCCACATGACCGATGTCGCTGCCAAACTGGCCGAACTGGAGGCGCGGATCGAGGAGCTGGAAGGCCGGCGCCACATCGATGACTCCGCGCGCGGCTATATCGACTACAGCGGCAGCGTCGACTTGGGCGGCGGCCCCATCGACTGGACGATCCGCTACAGCGCCGCCGCCGTCCCGCAACTCCCCGCCCAAGCCCGCGTCGATGTCCTCGCAGCGCTTGGCCATCCCGTCCGCCGAGCCTTGGTCGAAACCCTGCTCGACGGCCCACGCACGGGCACCGAACTCGCAGAAGCAGTTTCGCTCACCTCAGCAGGCCAGCTCTACCACCACATCCGAGCCCTCACCTCGGCGAAGGTCATCGAACAGCACACCCGCGGGGCTTACCGGATCCCGGCCCCGAAGGTCGTTCCGCTACTGGTCGTCATGACCGCGGCCGCCGATATCGGCGAGGCGTTGCGGTAGAGGGTCTGCACAGTCATCGCCAGCCGTCGTCTTCCAGCAGCAGCGATATGCCGCCTCCATATGCACGACGCAGTACGCGCCCTCACGGGTCCGACGCCCGAACCCGGTCGGGAGAATCAGGTTGTGACGACGTCGCTTCCGGCTGCCGGAACCAAGCGCGCATCGGGTGTGGGCCGCTCTCCATCCGAGGGCTGCGCACTGGAATCGGCAACGCCGGCCTCGGGCCGTCCCGCATCACCCGGTGCCGGGTTGCGGTCCAGTTCGAGCGCGTGATCGCCAAGAGTCGGATCCGAGAACATCAACGTCACCTCGCCGCGGCGGGTATCGACATCGGTACGCATCTGGGTGACGCCGGCCGGATCGGTCGACACCCCGAGCCGCTCCCGGACCGGTTCCGACATGAGGAATCCACTCAGCACCGTCAGCGCGTTGGTGTCGACGGTGATGGACACGGTGTTGGTGTGTACCGGTGCGACGCGAGCGCCGACGTATGTGGTGCCGAGACCTACGCGGCCACCGACGCCGGCACGATCCGCGGCGCGGGTTTCGGCGGATGTGGTGATCGGGGGATCAGCGATGCTGTCGGGTGTGACGACGGGCCGGTCACGGTAAACAGCGGCCTGACCCGAACCATCGCCGAGCAGGCCTGCCCCGGTGCGCTGCACAGGGGTGACACGCGGCGTTCCGTCCCGGATGATCGGCGCCGACGGCGCGGCGAGTTGTCCTGGACGCTCGAGGTTGGGCATGTTCGTGGCGATATAGGCGCCGGAGACAACGGTGAGACTGAGGCTGGCCGCGCCGGCGAGCACGATCGCGGTATGACGAACGATCTGGGCAGACTCGAATACTGACACGATGCGTTCCCTTTCCCTCCGCCCTGGTTTCCCTGGGGTCGACGGCCCGCATCGTTGAAAGCCGTACGCTCGTCCAGGTTACGGTGTGAAAGGTTGGCGTGCCGCATTGCTGAGAGCAGCGTCACAGGGTCTGTGCGTCATCGCCGCGCCTGCGTGACGCGGTGGTGAACCGCCCGCATCCGGGAGGTTTCGGGCCACCGAGGCCTGGGTATTCCCAGGTGGCTGGCGAGCGTCATTCTCGACTGCCACATCGAGACACCCGGCCAACGACGTCCGATCGTCGTCACGACGCACCCAAGACTGGCGCTCGCCCGCTTTGCGTAGCGACGCGGGCCGGCCGGATCAGGCAAACTGGCCCGCGGCGCGGCCCTCTCCGCTGGGACCGGCGAACGCCTGCGCGATCGTCAGCCATTCCGCCGCATCCTCACCCACCGCCGTCAACGCCAGATCATCTCGATGCCTGCGCTGAGTGACCAACAGGCAGAAATCCAGCGCGGGTCCGGTCACACGCTGCGCGGCGTCCTCCGGACCCCAGGTCCACAAGCTGCTGTCGGGCGCGGTGAGCTCGATCCGGAACTCCTCGGCCGGCGCCTGCTTGCCGCGAACCATGTAGGCGAAGTTCCTGGTCCGCGCGCCGATATGCGCGACGGTCCGCAAACGGGCGGTCGGGGTGCGGGTGACACCGAGCGCATCGGCCACATCTTGACCGTGCGCCCAGGTCTCCATGGTGCGCGCGGTGACCATCGATGCCACGCTCATCGGCGGACCGAACCACGGCACCTTGGTGCCCTCGGGCACCGCACGTAGCGCATCAGACAATTCGGCCCGGCTGCGCCGCCACCGCTGCAACAGTTGTGCGGGCTCTTCCGCCGCAGCCTCCTCGGCCGCCTCGTCGACAAAGGTCAGCACCCGCGGCCCGGCCTCGGCAACCAGCTTCGCGAACCGCTCACCGTCGCTCGCCGAGATGGTGGCGATCTCGTCGGTCCAGGCCAGATGCCCGATCTGATGCGCGATGGACCAACCCTCCGCCGGGGTCTGCGTTGTCCATTGCCCGGGGGCCAGCGGGGCGACCAATTGCTCCAGGTCGTTGCTCTCATCGGCCAGATCGCCGAGCAGTCCTTCGAGGTCAGCCATGGTTTCCTTGCCCCGCGCCGTCTTTGCCGAGCGCCACGGACTGTGACGTCGCGATTTCAGCATCGCAGCTTCGAATTAAAGAAGCAAGCATGCGTGCTTGTATTTGCGAGGCTCTCCCTTCTGCCGTTCGGTGACGATCAATGAACGTCTTCGCGGTAGCGCCTGTCGGCCGTGTCGATGGATTCTCCTTGTGCAGAGAGACGTCGATGCCCGGGCCGTGTGCCCTGGTCGCGGCCGAACATGCGGTCGCCGCCCTACCTGCCCGCAGTGCGATGGGATCGTGATCCGATAGGCGCTACCGCGGCGATGCCCCGAATCGTTGACACCTCTACGGGGCAATGAGAATGTTGGGACCTCGAGTCTCATTCGATGTCTCAGACAACCATTCCGGGCACTCGTACCGGCCGGCCTAGGGAGAGCCCGCGTGATCACACTCGCATCCGGTGTGTTCATCGACTGGGAGCAGATGACCGGGCAGTCGAAGTTCGTCGTCGACCTGATCAGCTTTCCGATCTTCGCCGGAATCGCGGGCTGGCTGACCAACTGGACCGGCGTGCTGATGCTGTTCTGGCCGCTGCAATTCCGCGGCGTCCGTGTCCCCGGCCTGAAGGTGCTCTATCCCTATCTGCCGCGCCGGGTGCAGGTGCTGCCCGTCTTCTCCGAGGACGGTTCCCAGTTCGGGTTCCAAGGGTTCATCCCTGCTCGCGCGGAGAAAATGGCCAGCATCTGCGTCGACAAGGCGCTGATGCGGATCGGCAGCCCACGCGACTTCATCCATGAACTGGATCTCGACGGGATCGCCGACTACGTCGCCGAGATGGCGCACAAGCAGGTCCGGGCGATCGTCGACGATGTGATGTACCGGGAGAATCCGGAACTGTGGGGGTCGCTGCCGCGGGCGATGAAGCAGCTGGTCTATCAGCGGGTCGATCGGGAACTGCCGACTCTGTGCCGCAGGGCCTTCGAATCCCTCGGCGACAACGTCGACCAGCTGATCGACGTCAAGGGTTTCGTCATCCGGTACCTGCAGGAAAATCCGATCATCCTCAAGGACCTGACCACCACGATCGCAGCACCCGAGCTGAAGTTCATGGTCCGGATCGGCCTGCTCGGTGCACCTTTCGGCCTGCTGCTCGCGCTGTATCTGCATGTGCACAGCAGCATCCCGGTGCTCGGCTGGGTGCCCGCGTGGGTGATCGTGTTGCTGGTGTCGGCGGGCATCGGCGTGCTTGTCAACCTGATCGCGATCAAGATGGTGTTCGAGCCGGGTGAACCACAGCCGCGGTACAAGTACCTGTGGCGGCAGGCCCTACTGGCCAAACGCCAGCCGCAGGCGGCCGTAGACCTGGCCCACATCCTGGCCTACCAGGTGCTCACCCTGCCCAACCTGTCCAAGGAACTGCTCGAGGGCCCCAACGGCGACAAGACCCGTCAACTGCTGGAGCGGCTGATCTCCGACGAGATCCACCGCCAGCTCGGCCGCACCACCTCGATGGTGCGCGCGGCCTTCGGCCGACGTCAGTTCGACAATCTCAAGGTCGGCGCCGCCGGCGCCGCGGTCGGCCTCGCCCCGACGATGGTGCAGGACGCCGAATTCACCGAAGAACAGGCCAAGAAGATCGATGAGTTCGCCGCCCGCAAACTCAAACAACTGACACCCGGCGAGTTCATGGAAATGTTCTACGCCTCCGTCGAACAGGACGCCTGGCTGCTCTACGTCCACGGCGGCTTACTCGGCCTCCTCGTCGGCGGGGTACATCTGCTGTTGTTCGGCTGGTAGCGCCCCGCATGTACGACTACTGCGTGATCGGCGGCGGCATCGTCGGTGTGGCCACTGCTTACCGGATTCTTCAGCGGCATCCGGGTGTGAGTCTGGTGCTGCTGGAGAAGGCGGATGCGCTCGGTACCCATCAGACCGGGCACAACAGTGGCGTCATCCATTCGGGCATCTACTATCCGCCGGGCAGTTTGAAGGCGACGCTGTGCAGGCGGGGCGCCCGCGCGACCAAGGAGTTCGCCGCCGCGCACGGGATCGCATTCGAGGAGTGCGGCAAGCTGCTGGTGGCCACCGACGCCGCCGAACACGCGAGAATGCTTGCGCTGCACGAGCGGTCGACGGTGAACGGGGTCGACGTCGAGCTCGTCGACGCCGCGGAGCTTGCCCGGCGTGAGCCTCGGATCAGCGGGGTCGGTGCACTGTTCGTCCCGGACACCGGAATCGTCGATTACCGCAGGATCACTGCGGCGATGGCCGATGAGGTCCGGGCGGCAGGCGGGGAGATCGTGCTCGGCGCGCAGATCGATGCCGTCACCGAGACCGATTCCGGCGTCACCGCCACCGGTCCGGCAGGCAGTTGGACCGCACGCGCGCTGGTCGCCTGTGCCGGTTTGCAGGCAGATCGGGTGGCCAGGCTTGCGGGCCTACGTATCGATACCCGGATCGTGCCGTTCCGTGGCGAGTATTACCAGCTGCCTGCCTCGCGCGCCGGGCTGGTCCGCACGCTGATCTATCCGATCCCGGATCCGGACCTGCCTTTTCTCGGCGTACACCTGAGCCCGACCATCGACGGCGATCTCACGGTCGGCCCGAACGCGGTCCTCGGGTTGGCACGGGAGGGCTATCGCAAGGGCAGCCTCGACCTGCGCGACGCCCGCGAGATCCTCGGCTATCCGGGATTCCACCGGGTAGCCAAGGCCAATGTCCGCACCGGGCTGCGAGAGCTGCGCAACTCACTGTTCAAACGCGGCTACCTGGCCGAATGCCGTCGCTACTGCCCGGAGCTGACCCTGGACGATCTGCGGCCGCGGGAGGCGGGGATTCGTGCGCAGGCCGTGGCCCACGACGGCACCCTGATCCACGACTTCCTGGTCGAACGGACACCGCGAATGGTGCATGTGCTCAACGCGCCGTCACCGGCGGCCACCTCGGCGCTGCCGATCGCTGATCACATCGTCGACCTGCTCCAGGTGCCCGGCGACCAAGCAACCAGTCGGTAGCAATCTGGCAATCCCGCTCGCCAAATCTGGACACAACCCTCCAATAAAGAGGAAAGCTGTAGTACTTTTGTCGGAGCCGTGGAGGGAGGGCCCATGGGCCGCATCAGATATGCCAGTGACGTCGGCGCACCTGTCGAGGTCGCTTTCACCTACACGGACAACCACCTGTTCGTACCGGACTGGATGTTC
Source organism: Nocardia cyriacigeorgica (assembly GCF_010868145.1). GTDB lineage: Bacteria > Actinomycetota > Actinomycetes > Mycobacteriales > Mycobacteriaceae > Nocardia > Nocardia cyriacigeorgica_D. The sequence continues at coordinate 285,816 of NZ_JAAGUY010000002.1, read as the reverse complement.
GGCGTCGCCGAGTTCGAACCGAGTGGTGATGTCGACCGCGGGCTCGGCGCACGCTTCCACACCAGCGCCCGACTCGGCCTGCTGCGCACCACACTGACCTGCGAGATCACCGAGTACCGGCGCAACATCGTGATCGGGTATACGCTGCGTGGACGCTTGTCCGGCACTCTGACACTGCGATTCGATCCCCTCGGCTACGGCCGCTCGGTGCTCACCTCGGAAATCGAGTACGCACCACCGCGCGGGATCACCGGGCGCATGCTCGCGCGCCCCATCGAATCAGGTGTCCGCTCGGCGCTGCGCCGCACGGAGTCCCGGTTACGAAGGGAGATAGAGCAATTCCACGGTACCGATCTTGTCGGGCGGATTGCGTAGGGTGCGAGGCATGATCATCGTGAGCACCGACGGATCCTGCCTGCGCAATCCCGGCGGCGCCATCGGCTGGGCATGGGTCAATCACCAGGGACCCGCCGACAGCGGGGGAGCCGCGTCGGGCACGAATCAGATCGCGGAGCTGCGGGCGCTACTGGAGGCGATCCTCGCCCACCCCGGCGATGAGCCACTACTGATCGAAAGCGATTCGCTCTACGCCATCAAATGCGCCTCGGAGTGGATCGCGGGCTGGCGGCGCAACGGTTGGCGCACCTCCACCGGCGGGGCGGTCAAGAACGCCGAGCTCATCCAGCGAATCGACCGAGCCATCGCCTCCCGGCCGGGCCCCGTCCGGTTCCGCTGGGTGCGTGGACATGTCGGCAACTATTTCAACGAACAGGCCGACACACTGGCAGGTCAAGCCGCCCGGCGGGTCGCAGCGGATCCCACTACCGGCGAGCCGGCGACCGTCGATCCCGCCACCGTCGAGCCGTCGACCGTCGAGATCCCGGCGATGCGCGCCTCGATCCCTGCGCCGAAACGGCCGGACAAGCCCCTGCGAAGCGAAAAGCCGGCCGCCACGCGAAAAATCGCGAAGCAGCCGGCCGCTGGGGCACTGACGCTGTTCTGAGCGCCGTACCGACCACCTGAATAGACCTCCGGCGGTGGTGGCTCGACCCACCGCCGGGGGTCGCTTTCTTCAGATCAGTTACCGGGCTCCGGCGCGGGCTGATCAGCCGGTGGGGCCGGCTGCTGCTCGGTGGCACTCGGATCGAGACCCGGCAGCATGGCCAGCTCCCACTTGTTGACCAGCCACTTGTCACCCGACTTCTCCATACCGGCGATGACCGCGATGTCCAGGCGCTTGGGCTCGGGGGTGGCCTTGTTGGTATTCATCAGACTGAGGTTCACCAGCACCTGCGTGTTCTCCGCGTCACCGGAACGGAAACCACAGGTCGACTTGTCCACCCACGCCTTGACCTGGTTCTCGCCGAGCATCCCGCGCAGCACTTCCCAGTTCTGCTCCAGATCCGAGACCACGTTCTCGGTCGCCCGGCCCTTGAGCTCGGGGAGGAAGCTGTCGAGGTTGCCCGTGTAGTCGTAGGTGTTGGTCACCCGCGCGAAATCGCAGGCCGCCTGGCTCGACTCGTCCTGCGCCGCCAGTTCATCGCCGCGCTCCTTCGACTGCATGAAGAACACGACGGCGGTGACGACCAATGCCACCAGCACCACACCCGCCACGAACGCGAGGACGACGGGCAGCAGACCGCGCTCATCGCCGCTGTTGTTGGCGTCTTCGACCATAGGTCCGGTCCCACTCTCTTTCATCACGCCGGTCGGCTATCGCATTGCCGGGAAGTCGAACTTGGCCACGAGCCAGCGCCCGTCGACCTCTTCCATCTCGACATTGGCCGCCACCCGGACCTTGCCAGGGGGGGAGTTCGGAATATCCGCTGTGGAGAAGGCCTGGTCGATGACCAGAACCACGGTCGCCTTGGTGTCGTCACCCGAGGCGAAACCGCACATGACCTCATCGGCCCTCGAGTCGACCTGCCTGCCCTCGAACCTGGCCTTCAGATCCGGGCCGAGCTGGCCGACCATCTGCTTCCACTCACCGGTGGCGGTGTCGTTCAACCGGGCGAGATAGTCGTCGACCTTGTCGCCGCTGTAGGTGGCGAACTGGCTACCGAAATCGCAGGCCGCCTTGGTTGCGGCGGCGCGGGTGTCCAGCTCGTCCTCGCGGCTGCCCGACTGCAAGAAGAACACCACGCCCGCGATCGCGGCGGCGATGGCGAGCACGAGTGCCGCGCCCGCGGCGATGATCATCGGATTGCGGCGGCCGGAGGCTTCGGCGGCCTTGGCGGCGGCGGGGGTGCGCACCTTGACGGTGGTGGCGTCGTCGGCCTTTGCGGCCTTGTCCTTCTTGGCCGCCTTGGTGACCTTGACGGTCTTGTCGGCGTCGTCGGCGGCATCCGCGTCCGACTTGCCGGTCTCGACCGTCGCGTCGGCGTCCGAGGCCTTGTCGGTCTTCACGGTGTCATCCGCGTCCGCCGCCTCGGTCTTCGACTCGGCAGCGGCGGTGTCGGCCTTCACGGTCTCGTCGGCGCCGGACTCGGCGTTCTCGGCCGCCGCGTCGCCCTCGTCCTGGCCGGAATCCTCGGCTTTGTCGGCACCACTCTCAGTAGCGTCCGTGGACTCGGCGTCGACGTCCGCGGCCGGTGTGGTCGCCTCGGCGGGTTCGGCGTCGCCCGCCGATCCCGTCGTCGCGCCATCCTTCACGGCGTCCGCGTCGGAAGCGGCGTCATCTTTGGACATGAGTACTGTTCACACCTTCCCGGCGCACATTCGAGTGCGCCGTGTATTTCGTCCGGCCACGCGCGCCGGGCCGCAGGCATTCAACTGCGAGTATGCCCCGGCGCACGCGATACCGATCAGCCGGTCGGGGTTACCGCACCGGCGGCATGGTCCGTTCGTTCGGATCCACACCCGGCGGCATATGCGAGCCGTTGTTCGGAATGTTCGGCCGCGGTGCGTTCACCGCGCCCCGAATCTGCTGTCCCGGCGCCGGGTTCTCGCAGTAGTTCCACATCGGCATGGTCCCGTCGGAGACGACCTGCGGGCTGGCCGGAATGGACTGGTACTGGCAGTAGGGCCGCAACCAGATGTCGAGGATGGTGTGGAATTCGTTGTCGTGCGCGGGCACGCCGAGCGCCGCACCGCCGAGTTCGAGCGACGGGAACAGCGCCTGCATGGCGGGGGTGCGCAGCTGCGCCGCCTTGGTGATGGCGACGAAGTTGTTGACCAGCCCGGTGATCGGATCGGTGGTCGTATCGAGCACCGCGCCGAGGCTGGCGAACTGCGCGGGCGCCTGCGAGAGCACCGACTGCAGCTCGGCGTTGGCATTGTTGAACTGCTCGAACAGCACACCCGAGTTGCGGGTCAGCGTCCCGAGGTCGGGCTGGGCATTCGACGTCGTCGCCGCGATGGTCCGCAAGTTCGCGATCAGGTTCGCGGTCTGCGGCAGCAACGAATCCAGGCCCGCAACCACCAGGCTGACACCGTCGATGAGCGAACGCAGCTGATCCGGGCCACCGCTGAGCGCGATATCGAGCTCATTCAGGATGACATCGAAATGCTTCGGATCGACCTGCGCGATCAGCGCGCTGGTGTCATCGAGCACCGCCCACACCGGGGTGGGGGTGTGCACGGTCTCCGGGTTGTACTCGATCACCGAACCGTCGGTCAGGAACGGCGCCTGATCGGTATCGGGACGGAAGTCGATGTACTGCTCACCGGCCGCCGACAGCGCCTGCACCGCGACGATGGTGTCCACCGCGATGTCGTAGCGGTCGTCGATCTCGGCGGTGGCCGCGATGGCCGAGCCGCCGTTGATCAGCTTGATCGAATCGACCTTACCGACCCGGAAACCACGCAGGGTGACATCGTTGCCCGGCTGCAAACCGCCGGAGCGGTCCAGCGTCACCGTGACCGAGTAGGTCCCGCGGAAAGGGTTGATCCGCATGACGTTGACCATCAGGTATGCCACACCGATGATCAGGACGAGTACCAGGCCCGCGGTCGAGTAGAGGATCTTGTGGTTTTTCACCGGTGGCCTCCCGTCACCCGGCCGTAAACGACCTGGAGCACCTGGACCAGGCTGCCTGCGAAGTCGTTCAGATCGTTGAGATCGAAGAACTTGCTGGTGCCGGGGGCGGTGAGCAAGGCGATGTCGAGGTTGGTGACGTTGACCTGCGCGGCGAGGCTGTTGCCGCGGAAGGTCGAGTTGACTCCGGGTTTGATCTCGTGCAATGCGTCGAGCACCGCGCCGAAATTGTCACCGGTGGCGGCCAGCGCCCCCATCAACTTGTCCAGGTTGTCGAGCAGGCCGGCCAGATCGCCACCCGAGGTGTTGGCGTAGTCGCCGAGGGCAGCGCTGGCGGTGCTGATCTTGGTGAGCAGATCGCCGATGGCCTTGTTGTTCTCCGCGACCGCGCCGATCATGTTCGGCAGGGTGTCGGCGACCTGACCGAGATCCGAGCGCCTGGACTCCAGAGTGGTGGCCAGCGCGCCGAATTCGGACAACACGCTGTCGATATGGGCGGAATTATCGTTCAGGCTCGTAACGACGCCGGTCATCTCGTTGATCAGATGCACCACCTGATCGCTGCGCCCGCCGACGATGGAGTCGAGTTCCGCGCCCAGCCTGGCGAGATGGGCGATACCGCCGCCGTTGAACATCAGCGACACCGACAGCAGCAGTTCCTCGACGGTGGCACCCGCCGAGGTCTGCTCCAACGGCAGTGTGTCACCGCTCTGCATCATCTGCGTGCCGGGTTCGGAAGGCGGCATGGACAGCGCGACGAACACGTCACCGAGCGGGGTGGCCTGGCGCAGTTCCGCGGTGCTGCCGACCGGGAGCTGGATATCGGTGCTGATATCCATATCGACGATCGCCTGGAAGTTCGAGGTCTTGATCCCGGTGACCACACCGACGTCGGAGCCACCGACCTTGACCTTCGCCTGGTCGGGCAGGTTCAGCGCATTGTCGAACACGGCGGTCAGGGAGTAGGTGTCGCCGGAGGCGCCCGGCTTGGGCAGCGGCAGCTTCTCCACGGTGAGGCCACAGCCGGAGGTCACCGACATGGCCCCGACCGCCGCGACCGCGACCATGCTGCGGCGGGCTCGTCTGCTGATTCGATTCATCATTTCGTCAGTCCAAGCAGTGCGGCGGTGAGTCCGAAATCGGGGCCGAAGTCCTCCATGCGGCCGGTGCGGCATCCGTCGGCTCGCATCTGGATCCGCTCACAGAACAGGCTGATCTGCTCGCCTGCGAGGGTGGTGCCGACGAGGCCGTGCAGCCGGATGTAGCCGAGCTCCTTGTTCATCGACTTGTCGATGCTCTGCAACAGCATCGGCGCGACGTCGATGACTTCGGTGAGCCCGCGCGCGTTCTGACGCAGCTGATCGGTGACCGCGGTCATCCTGGTCAGAGTGTCGGAGATCTGGTCCTGATGCTCGGCGAAGATCGAGCTTGTGTTGGTCAGGAAGCTGTTGAGCTGGTTCAGCGTGGCCTGCAGACCCGGCGCCTGCTCGGCGAGCAGCGTCGTCATCTGGGTGGCCTGGTTACTGAAATCCCGTACCGACTGATCGTTTTCGGCCAGCATCGTGGTCAGCTCGTTGAGCTTGATGATGATGGTCGAGATCGCGTCCTTGTTGTCCAGACCGACCTTGAGCGCACTCGACAATGCGTTCAAGGTGTCGCGGATGTTCCCACCGTTGCCGTCGAGCATCGGGTACAGCACGCGGCCCGAGAGCGGGCCGAGCCCCTCCTGGCCCTCTTCCGGCTTGAGCGCGGCGGCGAACTGATCGATGGTCTTGATCATCGTGTCGAGTTCGACCGGGACATCGGTGCGGTCCAGCGGCAGATGATCGCCGTCGGACAGTGTCTCGCCCTCGGTGAAGGGCGGGGTGATCTCGATATGCCGATCGGTGACGATCGACGGCGAGATCACCACGGCCATGGCGTCCTTGGGGAACTTCACATCACCGTCGAGGGTCATATGCACCTCGACGAAGGTGCCGCGCGGCACGATCTTGTCGACCTTGCCGACATCGATGCCGAGTACCTGGATGCTGTTGCCCTCGTACATACCCGCGATGTTCTCGAAGTCCGCGGTGATCTTGATGTCGTTGTTCAACGGGCCGGGCAGCAGTGAGCAACTGCCGACCAGAAGCGCTGTGGCACCGACGAACATCGACTGGGCGATCGTTTTGAGTCTCATCACGCGCACCCCTCGGCGACTTGGGCGAAGCACAACCAGTTGTCCGGGAACAGCCACGGGATGCCGACCTCGGCGTAGTTGCCGTTACCCCAGGCATTGGCCAGGTAACGCACCGCCGGCGGCATGATCGACAGCAGCCGGTCCAGGTTGTCCTTGTTCTTCTGCAAGCCCGCGGCCATGGTGTTGAGCTGGTCGAGGGTGCCCGAGAACTGGTTGTCGTTCTGCGCACCGATCTGCTGCAGCTGCGCGGTCAGTGTGGCGACGTTGTCGAGCAGCTGGCGCAGCAAGTTCTGCCGTTCCATCACCCGGCTGGCGATCGCCTCACCCTGGGTGACCACCAGCAGCACACTGTTGCGGTTGTCGGCCAGGATGGTGGTGACCCGATCCAGATCCTTGAGCAGCGTGTCGACCTGGGTCTTGCGGGAGTCGATGGTCTTGGCCAGCGCGCCGACGCTGTTGAGCGCCTGCGAGATCAGTTCCGGCGAACCACCGAGCTGCTGGTTGAACAGATTCAGCGATTCGGCCAGCTTGGCGGTATCGAGTTCCTCGAACTTCGGGGTGCCGCGCTGCACGACATCGGCGAGGTTGTAGGGAACGGTGGTGTTGGACTTGGGGATCCGGTCACCCTCGAGGCCGGAGCCGTCGCCCGGCTCCAGAGCCACATAGCGGGCACCGAGCAGCGTCGCCATCTTGATGGAGGCGTGCGCGTCCGGGCCGAGCTTCACATCGTCGTTGATCTGCAGGGTGATCACGACGTGGTCGCCCTCGAGCTCGGCGCCTGCGACCCGGCCGACCGGAACACCGGCGACGTCGACCTTGTCGCCGACCTTGATACCGGCGGCCTGCACGAACTCGGCCTTGATCTTCTGCTCACCGAGGCCGAGGCTCTGGAAGCCCGAGGACACGATCACCAGCAGCGCTACCAGCGCGGCACCGATGATGCCGAGCCCGAAGTACCGGTTGGCGTTGAACCAGGTTTTGAGCTTGGTCATGGGCGGCACACCGCCGACTGTCCGTTGCCGCCGATCTGCGAGAACAGCCCGCGCGGGAAGAGGATTCCGTAGAGGGACACATCGAGGCGGCAGATGTAGGCGTTGGCGTAGGCACCCTCAGAGGTGAACCGGCCCACATCGGCGAGCACCGACGGCAGGTCGATTGCGGCCTGGTCGAGCTTGGCACCGTTGGCCAGCAGCAGCGTCAGCGCGTCAGTGGTCGACTTCTGCGCGGCGTCCAGCTTCGGCTGGATGGTGCCGACCATGTCGACCAGAGCTGTGGTGGCGTCGGCGATCTGCACGGTGGACTGCTGCAGCGACTGGCCCTGTTCGTAGAGCCCGCCGATCAGCGCCCGGGTCTGGGTTATCAGCGTCTCCAATTCGTCCCCTCGTTTTGCCAACCCCGACATGATGCCGCTGAGGTTGGTGATCACATCGCTGAGAATCGCGTCCCTGCGCTCGAAATCGGTGGCCAGCGTCGCCGCCTGGGTGATGAACGCACTCAGCGAGAGCCGATCACCCTGCAATGCCAACACGAACGTCTCCGACAGGCGGTTGACCTGCTCGGGCTCGAGCGCCTGGAACAACGGCTGGAATCCGTTGAGCAGCGCCGAGATATCGAATGACGGCTCGGTGCGCTCCAACGGGATGGTCGCGTTGTTCTCCAACGGGATCGCGTCTCCGCCGGTACCCGGCGCCAGCGCGATGTAACGCTGACCGATCAGGTTCTGGTAGCGGACCAGGGCCTTGGTGTTGCCGTACAGGGTCTGTTCGTCCTGCACGATGAACGAGACATGGGCATCGTTGTTGTCGTCGAGTTCGATCTTCTCGACCTTGCCGACCCGCACGCCCGCCATGCGGACGTCGTCGCCCTCACGCAGGCCGAGTACATCGGTGAAGGTCGCCGAGTAGGTGTTGGTATCGCCGTCGACGGTGCGGGCCAGCGTGTTCCAGATGACCACGGTGACCAGAACCGATACCAGGGCGAAGAGGCTGAAGCCGATCAGCGGTTTGCGGATACTCATCGGCCGGCCCCCTCTCCGGTGACCTGCACAGTGCCGCCTTCCAGGATCGTGCTCAACATCATGTACTCGAGGGTGGAGGCCCGCCGGCCGAGCATCGCGGTCAGCGCCGGATCGTCGGTGTAGGCGATCGGCCTGGCTGCGGGCTTCACACCGGGACGCTGGGTGTCACCCTCGGGTGCCGGTGTGTCCTGCTCGGACTGTGCCGCGGGTGCGGTATCCGGCTGCGGCGCGGCAGGCGCGGGCGCACCGGGCGGCAGCAGGTTCGGGAACAGGCCCTCGAGCGGGGTGCCCGCGAACGGATTCGGAATGGCCGCCGTCGGTGCGGCCGGTGCGGGCGCGGTGGCCTGCGTGGTCACCCCGGGGATGGCGGGCATACCAGGAAGCGGCGGCAGCACGGGCAGTCCGTCGGCCGACTTCAACCGGCCGGGCCGCATCGATTCCGGCAGCACACCGGGATCGGCGACGACGGGCGCGGTGGCACAGCTCGGGCCTGCGAGATCACCGTAGCGCGGGCAGTCCGCAACGGTGTTCGGCTTCCACGGCGTGAAGGTCACGCCGGCATTCCACACCATCTGCCGCTGCGGGCCCCAGGTGAAGACCGTGTTCAGCTTCCGGGTGGAGCTGTTCAGGTTGGCGATCGAGTTGGTGATCGCGGCGGGGTCCGAGGCGAGCGCGCCGATGGTGGCGTTCAGACCCGCGGTGACTTCCTTACCCGAGTTCGGGTTGGCCGCGAACAGTCCGTTGACCTTGTCCATCGTGGCCGAGGCCCCGCTGATCAGCGCAGCGAGATCGGACCGGCGGTCGGAGATGGTGCGTGCGGTGGTGACCGAGCTGGCCAGCACGTCCATCAGTTCGGGCGCGGACTGGTTCAGCGCGTGCGCCGAGGCGGAGAAATCACCCAGCAGCGCACCGAGATCGGGAATGGACTCGTCGACCGTGAGCAGCCAGCGATCGAGGCGTTCGATGGTGGAGCCGGGGACCCTGCCGCTGCCGTCGAGCGCGTAGGAAAGGGTGCCGAGCACGCGGCCGAACTGCATCGGGTCGATCTGGTCGAGGATGTTCTGCACCGTGGTGAGGGTGTCCTGTAGCGCGACGGTGCCCTTGCTGGTGTCTTCCTCGATGACCGAGCCCTCTTCGAGGTGCCCGTCGGAGGTGCCGTTGAAGACGAGCTCGACCGAGGTCACCGCGAACAGGTTGCTCGGTACCACGCGCGCGGTGACGGTGTCCGGGATGCCGTCGACGAACTCCGGCTTCAGCTCGATATGGACTTCCTGCAGTTCACCCTTGGCGGCGACCGAGACACTGTCGACGGCGCCGACCAGGACACCGCGGAACTTGACGTCGGCGTCCTGGGGCAGCCCGTCACCTGTGGTGGTCAGGTTCGCGGTGACCAGCACCTTGGGTACGAAGTAGCCCTGATAGCGCGCCATCAGGAAGCCGAGGATGACCGCGAAGACGATGAGCCCGCACACGCCGGCGATGAGCAGCTGCCGCATGGTGGGCCCGCGCCCACTCGGATCGATGATCATTGCCTACCCCGAGATCCTGATGCCGGGGTTGACACCCCAGATGGCCAAGGTCATGAACAGGTCGGCGAACACGACGACGATGATGCACATCTTGATCGCGCGACCCGCTGCCACACCGACACCCTCGGGTCCGCCCGAGGCGAAGAAGCCGTAGTAGCACTGGATGAACGTGGTGATCGCGACGAAGATGATCGCTTTGAGCAGCGAATACAGCACGTCGGTCGGTATCAGGAATTGGTAGAAGTAGTGCATGTAGGTACCGCTGTCGGTGCCGCCGATCAACTGCACGGTGACCGCGCAGGAGATGTAGGCCATGGCCAGGCCAAGGCAGTACAGCGGGACAATGGTGATCATCGCCGCGATCATCCGGGTGCTGACCAGGTAGGGCAGCGGGCGGATCGCGACCGATTCGAGCGCGTCGATCTCTTCCGAGATACGCATGGCGCCGAGCTGCGCGGTGAAGCGGCAGCCTGCCTGTGCCGCGAAGGCCAGCGCCGCCAGCAGCGGGCCGAGCTCACGGGTGGTCGCGAAGGCCGAGATGGCGCCGGTGATCGGGCTCAGACCGAGCAGGTTGAGCGAGGTGTGGCCCTGGATACCGACGGTCATACCGCCGAAGGCGGACAGGATCAGGATGACGCCGATGGTGCCGCCACCGACGACGAGATTGCCGTTGCCCCAGGTGACATCGGAGAGCAGCCGCCAGACTTCCTTCGGGTACTGCTTGAACGCCAACGGCATCGAGCCGAGCGAGCGCAGGAAGAAGAACACCTGGTGGCCGAGGCGGGCCAGCATGTCCTTTGGCGCATTCGCCGCGGACTTGAGCTTCTGGAAGGGCCGCAGCAGGGGCGGCACATAGGTTGCTGACACCGGCTACACCACCGTCGGGGGGAAGAGGGTGTTGTAGACCTGCGTGAAGATCACGTTCACGCCGAACAACATCACCGCGGACATGACGACGGCCGTGTTGACCGAGTTCGCGACACCGCCGGGACCACCGCGGGTGTTGAGCCCGGTGTCGCAGGCGATGATCGCGGCGAGCAGACCGAACAGAAGCGACTTGATCAGTGCCACCAGCAGATCCAGGGTGACCGCGAACGAGGAGAAGGTCGCGATATAGGAGCCCGGTGTGCCGCCCTGGGCGAAGATATTGAAGATGTAGCCGGTCAGGAAGCCGACGAAGACGACGAAGCCGCACAGCAGCACGCTGACGATCATCGCGGCGCCGAGCCGGGGGGCGACCAGCCGACGCATCGGATCGACGCCCATCACCTTCATGGCGTCGATTTCCTCACGGATGGTCCGGGATCCGAGGTCGGCGCAGATTGCCGAACCGACGGCGCCGGCGATCATCAGCACGGTGACCAGTGGCGCGCCCTGCTGGATGATGCCGAGACCATTGGCCGCACCGATGAAGGAGGTGGCACCGACCTGGCTGGCAACCGCACCGACCTGAATCGAAACGATGACACCGATCGGGATGGCAACGAGCAACGTGGGCGCCGCGGCGACACTGGCCATGAACGCGCACTGTCGAATGAACTCACCGAAGGGAAACCGGCGACGAAAGATGGCGACGACGAGTTCCGTGATCGCCTGCGCGCCCATGGTCATCTGCCGGCCGAGCGTTTCCAGCGACTTTTTGGGATGGTCGCGCCAGTAGTCCTTCGTCCACTCGACCGCATCGCTTAACCGCGAACCTGCTGGTGGACTCTTGGTCGACTGCACTGACTAACCCCTCTCGACGTCGGTTTACCTGCCCCGACGACTTGTTTGCTTGACGCACCTTACTACGGAGTAGCGCAGAACACACCATAGACATGTGATTGCGGTCATAGACCGTTGTCACTATCCACCGCGACCACTGAGTTATCGATCTCGGGTTGGTATTGATCCCAATCTTTCATGGAAAAGAACTGGAACGAGTTACAGTTCACCTGCGCGAACGCCGGACCCGGCGCGGAGGGTTGTTCCTTATTAATAGGGAAACCATTCATCCAAATTGCGCGGATTCAATTCTGGACGACCGACCATGATCGCACCCGGTTTGTAAAGTTCGATGGAAATAATGCGAGCATTGATAGCTAATCGCTATTTCATTAGAATGAGACAAATCAATCGCGATGTATTGAAATCGACGTCTCGGCGGGCACCGCGAAGCCGGTGACGCGCCCGAGCGCAAATACTGACACGATGGGTGCCACAGATTGATATCGTGCGGGCTTCCGACGTCTGGAGGGACATGTTCAGCAAACTCGCCAAGGCGGCCAACGCCGTCCTCGCCGTCGCCATCGGAGCGGCGCTGCTCGGGACCGGCGCGGGCGCCGCCGGCGCCGCACCAGGCGCGCCGGTCATCGGCGGTGGATCTGGAATCGTCATCGACAATCAGTTCGAGTGCACGGTGACCACGGTCGGCCACGATGCGGCGGGACGCCTGGTCGGGCTGACCGCAGGGCACTGCGGCGACGCGGGCGCACAGGTATACGCCGAGGTTGACCGCGGCTACGGCCCGATCGGCAAGTTCGTCTTCTCCAACCGCGAACTCGATTACGCCGTCATCCAGTTCGACCCGAACCGCATCACCCCGGTCAACCGGATCGGCAACGTCACCATCACCGGGATCGGCGCGCCGCCGCAGTTCCCGACAATCGTCTGCAAGGAAGGCCGCACCACCGGCAATACCTGCGGCGTCACCTGGGGCGATATCTTCCAGACCAATTACGAGACCTGGGCCCAGATGTGCGTGGTCGAGGGCGATTCCGGCGCACCGGTCGTCGTCGGGTCCACCCTGGTCGGCATGGTGAACGCCTACCTCGCCATCGCCTGCTTCGGTCCCGAGGTCGGCACCAACCTGACCGCGATCATGGACGACGTCAACGCGCGTGGCGGGGCGGGAGCGGGTTTCCGGCCGATCTAGTCCTTCGGACTCGAGATCGTTGACGAATGAGCGGGCAGAAATGCCCGCTCATTCGGCATTTCAGGGGGAGTGCTCCCGCGACCAGCGTGGCTACCCGCTGCGATCGACGGCCGGAGCCAGCGCGGGGGCGGACACACCGCACTGCGGCATGCAATCGACATTGTCCAACGTCGGCGCGCGCTTGCTCGGCTCGCGCAGCAGCACCGCGGCGAGCAGCGCGCCGATGAGCAGCAAGCCCGCACAGATCCACATGGCGACCCCGAAACCAGAGTCGAACTCCGCGGGATCGCCGAGGGCTCCGGAGATTCCGGCCAGACCGGGCAGCGCGGCCACCGCGAGCAATTGCGCGGTGCGGGCGACGGCGTTGTTGACCCCGGAGGCGATGCCCGCCTCACTCGGTGCGACGGCACCGAGCACCGCGCCGGTGAGCGGGGCGACCAGCACCGCGAGACCGAGACCGAACAGCAGCACGCCGGGCAGCACATCCACCAGGTACTTGGTGCCTGAGCCGATGCCGATCAGCAGCACCAGCCCGAGCGCGGCCAGTATCGGCCCGACCGTCATCGGCAACCGTGGACCGTGCCGCTGCGCCCACCGGCCCGCGGGCGCGGACAACAGCAGCATCAGAATGGTGACCGGTACCGTCGCCATCCCAGCCTGCAACGGCGAATATCCCGCGACCACCTGCAGTTCCAGCACGAGCAGGAAGAACACGCCGCCCAGCGCGGCATAGACGACCAGTGTCACCAGATTCGCCGCGGTGAACACCCGCGAGGCGAACAAGGTGGGCGGCACCAGCGGATGGTCGCTGCGCATTTCGATCACCACGAACACGCCGAGCAGTACCGCACCGGCGACCACCAGCCACGGCATGGCATCGATCAAACCGAGCGTGAGCGCGGCGAGGGCCACCGCGACGACGAACGCACCGGGAATGTCGAGCCTGGTGTCGGCCTGTGGGTCGCGGCTCTCCGGTACATGCCGCAGGGCCACCAGCACCACGATCACCGTCAGCGGGACATTGAGGAAGAAGATCGATCGCCATCCGGCCAGCTCGATCAACCACCCACCCAACAGCGGTCCGAACGCACCGGCCACCCCACCGAAACCGGACCACAGCCCGATCGCCGCACCCTGATCACGGGAATCGATGGATGAGGAGATCAACGCCAGGCTGCCAGGGGTGAGCATCGCGCCGGCGACCCCCTGCAGGACTCGCGCGGCGACCAGCATTTCGATGTTCACCGCCGCACCGCACAGCACCGAGGTGATCGCGAATCCGATGACGCCCCACACGAATACCTTGCGCCGGCCGAACCGGTCCCCGAGCGAACCGCCGAGCAGGATGAACGAGGCCAGGGTCAGCGTGTAGCCGTTGAGCGTCCACTGCAGGCCAGCGACATCGGTGTCGAGGGAGGTGCCGATGCGCGGCAGCGCGATATTGACCACGGTCGCGTCCAGCGACGCCACCGACGACCCGAGCACGGTGGCCAGCAGAATCCAGCGGCCGGTACCCGAACTCAGACGTGGCAGCTCAGTGGTGCTCACCGCACCCAAGATACGGCTGTTCTACAGCTCCTCGACGCACACCACGAAACGGCGTTCCGGATAGACGTAGCCGCTGCCGCCGTCACCACAGGCGTTGGCGTCGTCGGCGTCCTTTTCGATCGAGAGCACCTTCACCCCGTCGATGGTCGCTTCGGTGCAGTCCACGCGCTTGGGGTCCTCGCCACCGACATCCATGCATCCCCCGACGACCCAGTCGATATCCAGGCACAGCGCGCCCTGCTCGACGCCGTTGACGGTCTCGGCGTAGTAGCTGTCGGCGTCGGTGACGCATTCGGATCGCTTGGCGACCTTGCCGATGACCTTGTAGTTGGCCGCGCGGCTGCCGCAGGAGGCCTTGTCGATCTCGGCGTCGGTGGTGGTGCCGCCAAGGGTCACGCAATCGCCGATCTCGGCTTCGAACGAGGTGGTGCCGCCGGTGGGTGCGGTACTCGTGGTCGAGCGGGGGGTGCGGGTACTCGTCGGCTCCGAATCGGAGGACGATTCGGGGCTACTCGTGGTCGAGACCGCGTTGTCGAGCGCGGGCTGTGCCGTGCCGGAGATCGAGTTGCTACACCCGGCGGCAAAGGGTACGACGAGCGTCGCCGCGACGGCACAGGCCGCGAGCGCGCGATGGGCAAGGTTCGATCGACCTGACACGAAAAGTCCTCCCGAGCAGCAACGCCGAACTCATACCCCCGCAGAATCCGAAGTCCACAACTGTGCATGAAATACCTCGAAATGAATACACCACAGCTTCGACGAGGTCGAGTCGGACGGCGCGGCGCGCGTCGCCGAGAGCGCGGGAACCGCCCCCGCAGCAACAATCTCGCCTATGGTGAGAAGGCCGGTGCGAGAGGAGTCGGACATGAAGCTGATCAGTGCGATCGTCTGCGCCACCGCGACAGCCGGAGCCTGCCTCGCGGCACCGACGGTCGCCTCGGCAAATACTGTGCAATGTGCTGCGGACAACGGCGCCGACATCATGATCCTCGACGGCGACCACGGCTGTCGCGCGCGCACCGGTGAGGTCGGCAAGGCCAGATCGGCCGGAGTGGACGGCATCGGTTACGCCATAGCGTCCTCCGGTGCCACGGCCGTCGGGATCGGCGCGAACGGTGGCCTCGGCGCGAGTGAAGGGGTCGGCGGCGTGCCGATCGCGGTCGGCCTCGGACCCGATGCTGTCGCGCTGACGTCGGTGCTGCCGGTTGGCGATGCGCCGAGTTCCTCGGCGGTGGCGGTCTCGCTGGCGCTGGACGGATCGCGCGCGCAAGTCCTCTCCGGTGAGGATGCCGTGGTGTGCCTCGGTGTCGCGGCGTTCGCCTGGAATGCCGGTACGGGGGATGCCTGTGTGGCGACTCCGGTGGGCCGCTGGCAGCGATCGTGAGCACGGCAGAACCGGCGCGCGGTTTCTCGGCACCGCGCGAGATGCTCGTCGACCCTCGCTTCATCCGGTTGGCCGACCACTTCTTCGCCATGTTCACCCAGCCGAGCCGGGGTGGCGGCGCGCTCGCGATCTATCTCGACGGCGAACCGGTCGTCGATATCTGGGCAGGCTGGGCCGCCAAGGACAAGCGCTGGAACGGCGAGAACGTGGCGCTGGCGTTCTCCACCGGCAAGGGTGTCGCCTCGACGGTGCTGCACCGGGTGGCCGAACGCGGCCTCATCGACTACGAGACGCCGGTAGCCGAGTACTGGCCGGAGTTCGCCGCCCATGGCAAGGAAGACATCACTGTCCGCGATGTGCTCTCCCATCGCGCGGGCCTGCACCGGGTGCGCGGGCTGGTGCCCGGACGCGAGGGCATCCTCGACTACGGGTCGGTGGTGCGCGCCCTCGCCGACAGCCCGCCGGATCCGCGACGGATCCGCACGTCGGGCTATCACGCGATCACATTCGGCTGGTTGGTCGCCGAACTGGTGCAGCGGGTGACCGGCGATCCGTTCACCGATGTGCTGCGGCGTGAGATCGCGGTCCCGCTCGGGATGGACGAATTCTGGTTCCGGGTGCCGGAATCCGAGCGCTATCGAATCGCCAAGACCTTCCCCCATCTTGCGCCGCCCGGCATCCGCTGGAACACCGCGTCGTCGGTGCTGTCCTGGGTGCGGCCGGTGCGCGGGCTGGCCGAGGCCGGAATGCCGGAGAGTTTCGATGAACTGGTGCGCGATCCGCGCGTGCACGATGCGGTGATGCCGGGCTGGAATGGGGTGTTCTCGGCGCGGGCCCTGGCCAGGATGTACGGCGCGCTCGCCAATGGCGGGCAGGTCGCCGGGCTCGGCGCGGACAGCGGGCGCATGATCAGCTTTCTGAAACCGGAGACCATCGAGAAGGTCAATCAGGTGCAGCCGACCGAGAGCCGGGATTACGTGCTCGGGTTTCCGTTGCGCTTCACCCTCGGCTATCACCGTCCCGTGCTGATGACCAAACAGCAGCCACGAAAGGCGTTCGGGCACTATGGCATCGGTGGTTCCGGCGCCTACGCGGATCCGCTGCTCGGGATGTCGGTCGCCTTCGTCACCAACCGGCTCGGCAACGCGGTCACCGCACTCGGCGACGCACGGCTGGCACGGCTGGCGGCGATGGCACGCAATACGGTCCGTAAGGAACGACCGGTCGACGACCTCGACGCGATCCACGAACACTGAACCGCCACCGGCCACGGTCCGTATCCAGCGGTATGGACTCGACCTCCCGCGGCGGCGCGGTCGCATTACGGCGCCCACGCCCGGCGCTGGCGCATGCCGCGGCCGCGGGCATCGATTTCCAGTGGTACTTCCGCAGGCGGCGCGAGCGGGACGGCGATCCGTTCCTGCTGCGTTTCCCCGGACTCGGGGAAGCGGTGTTCACCGGTACCCCGGAGGGCGCGCGGGAACTGTTCCGCGCCCCGGTCCCCGCGCTGGTGCCGCCGCGGCCCAATCCGATCGAACCGCTGGTCGGCACCGCATCGCTCATCCTCACCGGCGGTGAACGGCACCGCCGTGACCGCGCCCTGCTCGCACCGGCATTACACGGGTCGCGGGTGCGCGCATACAGCGAGCTCATCGAGGAATCGGTGCGGTTCGAGGTCGACCGATGGCGCCAGGGAACCGTGATCGATGCACGCTCGGCCGCCACCGCCATCACGCTGCGGGTGATCCTGGACGCCGTATTCGGGGTCGGGGGCGAACGTCGCGCCGCGTACGCCGCCGCGATCGGCGCGTTCCTCGGTAGCTTCTCCGGGCCGCTCATGCTGCTACCAGCACTCCGTCACGGCCTGTTCGGCCAGGCGCCGTGGGACCGATTCGTCGCGGCGCGCGAACAACTGGATCGGCTGCTGCTCACCGATATCGCAGAGCGACGCGACGGTGGCGGCGGCGCGGATATCCTCTCGACTCTGCTCGACACCCGTTACGAGGACGGCAGCGCGATCTCCGACAGCGATCTGTGCGATCAACTGCGGACCTTGCTCGTCGCGGGACATGAGACAACGGCGAACACGCTGGTGTGGGCACTGTTACGGCTACACCGCGAACCTGCTGTGCTGGAGCGGCTGCGCACCGAACTGCGGGCGGCGGATGGGGAGAATCCGACGCGGCTGCCCTACCTCGACGCGGTCTGCCAGGAGACTCTGCGCCTGCATCCGGCGGTGCCGATCGTGCTGCGCAGGCTGACCGGACCGTTCACATTGCGCGGTGTGCGGCTGGACTCCGAAGCCATCATGGGTATCGCGGTGCCGCTGCTGCATTCGGATCCAGCGGTATGGGTCGAGCCGGACCGGTTCCAGCCCGAACGCTTCATCGAGCGTCGCTACACCCCGTTCGAGTTCGCGCCGTTCGGCGGCGGCCATCGCCGCTGTGTCGGCGCCGCCCTGGCCGAACTCGAACTGCGCATCGCCGTGGCGACGATCGTTGCCCGGACCGAACTGCGACTCACGCCCCCGCTGCGCCGCGGTGGACTGCCCCGCGCCGTCCCGCGCGGAATCGCGACCGGACCCGGCCGTCGGGTTCGGTTCGAGGTCCTCGCGTGATTTAGCTCACCAACATGTTTGGCGTCACCGATCTCCGACCGCGCGGCAGGATTTCCGCACCGGGCGCGACTCACCGTTGTGAGCGGGGCGTTTCGCGGTGGGCCTTTCGGTCGTCGCACGGCATGCGCCATCGAACAACCGGTGGCGACTGCCTATGACCGGCGGACCCGGCTGGAAACGTCGGCGCGTGGACGGTAGGAATGGTCGGCGGAGCGGTAGGTGTAGCCGCCAGGGTCGCCGTCATCATCGACAGCGGATCCGCGGATACCCGGTCGGGGCCGCTCCGGGCTCCACGAACCCGTCGGTGCGCCGAGATCGATGCGCTCGCCGCGGGTGCCGCGCATGTTCGATGCCGATCCGTGGGGTGCTCCGCAGGTTCGGTGAGTAGTCGCCGGGCCGCTCCGCAGGTCGCGCACGACCGTGCCGTGCAATCCACGGTGCGTCAGGTGCGACCGAGAGATGGAATGGACGAAGAACATATGTATGCCGCCAAGACCACCGAGTCGATGACAGCGCGCCGCCGTGGCGCGCACCGGCTCCGCCAGGGCGTCCTGTTGACCGCGGCGATCGCCGCCGCGGGTGCGTTGCTCGTCGCTCCTGCCCAGGCCGCGCCCCACCTGCCCTCGGGTTCGGCGGAGATGGCCACCGAGCCGGTGCCGCCGCAGGCGAACTTCGCGCCGCCGAGCCTCAACCCCGGTGAGGGTGAGGTCGTTGGTGTCGCGCAGCCGATCATCATCAACTTCAAGGAGCCGGTGGGCGATCGGGCAGCCGCCGAGCGGGCCATCAAGATCACCTCGTCCAACCCGGCCGACGGCCACTTCTACTGGATCAACGACAAGCAGGTGCGCTGGCGGCCCAACGAGTTCTGGCCGGCCGAAACCGACGTGGTGGTGGAGGCGGGCGGCAGCCGCAGCGCCTTCCGGATCGGTGAGTCGCTGATCGCCACCGCCGACGACAACACCAAGACCATCACGGTCACCCGCAACGGCGAGGTGGTCAAGACCATGCCGACGTCGATGGGCAAGACCGATCACGAGACCCCCAACGGCACCTACATCGTCGGCGAGAAGCGTCGCGAGATGGTGATGGACTCCTCCACCTACGGTGTGCCGATCGACGATCCCGAGGGCTACAAGCTCGACGTCGAGTACGCCACCCGTATCTCCTACAGCGGCATCTTCGTGCACGCCGCGCCGTGGTCCGTGGGGCAGCAGGGCGTGGCGAATGTCAGCCACGGCTGCCTCAACGTCAGCACCGAGGACGCCAAGTGGTTCTTCGAGAACGTGAAGAAGGGCGATGCGGTGGTCGTGCAGAACACCGCGGGCGGCACCCTGAACAAGGGTGACGGCCTCGGCGACTGGAACTGACCTTCCCGAGTCAGCACAGCGGCGGGGCGTCCATCCAGGAC
>NZ_JAAGUY010000002.1:118210-266234 GCF_010868145.1 Nocardia cyriacigeorgica | reverse complement strand
TTTGCAGCGGGTGTTCTACGGCTGGGCGCAGGTGTGGCGCACGAAGGCTCGTCCGGAGGAGGCCATCCGCAGGCTGGCCACCGACCCGCATTCCCCGCCGCTGTTTTGTCGTCACTACCAGATCTTGACGCGCTCTTCCGGCTCCAGGTACAGGGCATCACCCGGCTGGATATCGAAGGCTTCATGGAAGGCGTCGATATTGCGGACCACCGCGTTGCAGCGGAACTCCGGCGGCGAATGCGGGTCGGTGGCCAGCCTGCGGATGGCCTCCTCCGGACGAGCCTTCGTGCGCCACACCTGCGCCCAGCCGTAGAACACCCGCTGCAAACCGGACAACCCGTCGATGACGGGTGGCTCGCCGCCGTCGAGGGAGATCCGGTATGCCGCCAACGCGATCGAGAGGCCGCCGAGGTCGCCGATGTTCTCGCCAATCGTGAACTCACCGTTGACGGTGTGCTCGTCCGCGAGATCCTTCGGTGACAGCACTCCGTACTGGTCGATCAATGCCTTTGTGCGCTTGGCGAATTCGGAGCGGTCGGCATCGGTCCACCAGTCGACCATATTGCCGTCGCCGTCGTACTTGGCGCCCTGATCGTCGAAGCCGTGGCCGATCTCGTGCCCGATCACCGCGCCGATACCGCCGTAGTTGGCGGCATCGTCGGCATTCATATCGAAGAACGGCGGCTGCAGAATCGCTGCGGGGAAGACGATTTCGTTCATGCCGGGGTTGTAGTAGGCGTTGACCGTCTGCGGCGTCATATGCCATTCGTCCCGGTCGACCGGGCCGCCCAGCTTGTTCAGATCACGGTCGACTTCGAAGGCGTACCCGCGCCGGTAGTTGCCGACCAGATCGTCGGCGGCGATCTCCAGCGCCGAATAGTCGCGCCAACGGTCGGGGTAGCCGATCTTCGGAGTGAACTTGTCCAGCTTGGCCAGCGCGGCGGTCCTGGTGTCGGGTCCCATCCACTCGAGCTCGGAGATATTCCGGCGGTAGGCCTCCCGCAGGTTCTCCACCAGCTCGACCATCCGCTCCTTGGCCGCGGGCGGAAAGTGCTGCTCCACATACAGTTTGCCGACCGCCTCGCCGAGCAGATCCTGCACCAGCGAGACCGCCCGCTTCCAGCGCTCCCGATTCTCCTCGGCGCCGGTGAGGGTGCGGCCGTAGAAGTCGAAGCTCTCATCCACCAGCGGATCGGTGAGATAAGCGGCGCGCGAACGCAATACCCGCCACATCGCCCACGCCTGCCAATCGGCAGGCGATTCCTGCTCCCAGGTGCGTGCGAAGACGCCGAGGTAGTCGGGCTGGCGGACGACCAGCTCGGCGAACAGTTCGCCGGAATCCTTGGCCGCGGTCTCCGAAAGGGCGGCCGACCAAGCGTGCCAATCGAATTCGGGATGTTCGGCGGCCAGTTCGGCGAAGGTCCGCAGGTTGTAGCTCAGTTCGGCCTCGCGGCGGCGCACCACATCCCAATGCCCGGCGGCAAGCTTGCGTTCGAGCTCGAACACCCGTTGGCCGACGGGTTCGGAGGGCAGCAGCCCGGCAATGGCCTCGTCGGCAGACGCGAGGGCGAACATGCGGTCGATATGGGCGATATAGGCCGTGCGGATCGCGTCGAATTCGTCTTGACGGTAGTAGGACTCGTCGGGCAACCCGATACCGGACTGGGTGAGATTCACCAGGTAGCGCTGGGAATCCTTATCGTCGGTGTCGACGTACACCGCGAGCGCGCCGCCGACGCCGGTGCGTTGCAGCCTGCCGAGCAGTGCGGCGAACGCGGTCCGATCGGCGACCTCGCCGATCGCCGACAGTTCACCCGTGATCGGCACGAGCCCGGCGGCGGACACCCGTTCGGTATCCATGAAACTCGCGTACAGGTCGGCGACCTTGCGGCCTTCGGTGCCCGGTGCACCGCCCGCCTGCTGAATGATGGCCTGGACATCGAGTTCGGCCTGGTCGTAGAGCGTACGGAAGGCGCCGTCGACGGCACGGTCGGCCGGAATCTCATACGACTGCAGCCAGGCGCCGTTGACGTGCGCGAACAGGTCGTCCTGCACCCGAACGCCCGGGTCGAGGTAGGACAGGTCGATACCGGAGGGACTGGTCAGTTCGGAGGTCACGACCACCAGTATGCCGGTGGGCGTGACCTCCGTGGGGTGACGTTCAAGCGGGCAGGATGATGCGGTCGAACTCGCCGTCGGTGGCGCCGGCGAGGAATGCCTCCCACTCCTCGGGGGTGTAGGTGAGGGTGGTGGCGCCGTGGCCGAGCCTGGTGTGGCCGTCCTCGGCAGTGTGCACGGTCAGGACGCTGGTGGTGTGCCCTCGTCCGGAGACGGTGTCGATGAATGCGGTCCATTCGCATGCGGTGACGGTGATGACGGGCTCTTCGTCGGAGCGATTGGCCGGGTTGCGGCGATATTTGCTGTCACGGATGAGCACCGCATCACCATCGAACCGAACCTCGACACATTGGTTCCCGTTGTTGGATCTGCTCGATGTGAACCAGCCGCTGGCATGCGGCCGGTACTTCGCGGTGATGGCCATGTGCCGCATTTTACCCGACCGCATACCGCCTGAGCAGGGATAATGACTCCTCTCGCGGCAATGATTGCTCGAGTGCGCGGACATAGGCGAAGCTCAGATCTCGTACCTGCTCCGGATCGTCGACGGCGCCGCCGAACACGGCACCCTCGGCCCAACCGAAGGTCGGCACCTGCTCACCGGCGAAGTCGATCAGATGGAAACTCGACCCGCCGAGCACCGCGCCCGCAGGCGCGGTGAACGGGATGACGCGCACCTCGAGGGTGTCGAGTGCGGTCATCAGATCGACCAGATGACGCAGCTGGGCTCGCAGCACATCCGGACCGCCGGTCTCCTGACGCAGGGTGCCTTCCCCGACGACGGCGGTCAGCTCCACCGGATCGGGTCCACGCAGCCGCTGTTGCCTGTGCATGCGTATCGCCACGAGCTGCTCCACCTGCACCGGCCGGATCATGACATCGGCGCTGATCAGTGCCCTGGCGTAATCCTCGGTTTGCAGTAGTCCCGGCACCACCGAGCTGTCGTAGCTGCGGATGCTCTGCGCGCCGTATTCCATACCGTAGAGCCGCTGCAGTTCGGGGCCGATCAGCGCCGACGACTTCGCCCACCAGCCGCGCTGCTTACTCGCGCGCAGCAGATTCAGTAGTTCGGCGCGTTCCTCGGGATCCACTTCGAGCAGGTCGAGCACCGGGCCGATGGTGTTGGCGGTCAGCACCCGCCTGCCCTTCTCCACATGCGACCAGTTGGCAGGGGTGAAGCCGACCTGCCTTGCGAATCCGGCCGAATCGAAGCCGCGCTGTTCGCGCAGCTCACGGAGCCGCAGCACCAATTCCCAGCGGGCAACTGTCGGTGAAACGGGTGCCATGGCTGCCGATGCTACGCCCGCGGAAGTCATCGGCGTGTGACTATTGTCAGGGCTGGTGGTCGGGTCTACTGTCGGAGTCAGCGGTCGATCCCTTCCTGCACGAGATCCACCAGCGCCGAGGCGAGGTTCGTCATGAGTACGTCCCGCACTGATTCCGAACCGGGCAGTTATCCCGCGTCCGATCCGCCGCTCAATTTCCTCGCGGTCCAGGACGCCATTGCCCGCTGCCGCAGCTACCGCAAAGAACACGGCCTGTTCGCCATCGTCGACCAGACGCTCGGCCGCATCATGCTCGAGATCGGGGCGGTCGGGGCAGTCGCCATGCCCACCGCGCTCGGCAAGCAGGTGCACGATCGGCTCGACAGCCGAGGCATGCGTAATGGGCCGATCGTCGCCCATCCGCGCTCGTCACGCTGGACCTTCCTGACCGAGCCGATCGACAACTCGTATCTGGACACCGAGCTGTTCGCGGACCTGTTCCGCGAATGCGCGTCGGTGGCATTGCCCGGCAGCCAGATCGTGCTGCCGTCACCGGCCGATGAGCACAGCGGCTACCGGGTCTGGATCAACCCGCCCGAACGCGACTACCGGCCCGAGTTCGGCGACGTCGTCGCCGCGACCCGGGCCGTCGCGATCAGGGCGCAGGAGTCGGGGTGACCGTCACGCCGAGCTTGTCCTCTAGCCGCTGGTTGAACTCCGATTCGCACCGGTCGATCTCGGCCTGATCGTTGCCTGCCTTGGTCACGCAGTCGTAGAAGTCGGTGACGCCGGCGTCTTCGGCGAACCCCCAGTAGATGATTCCCGCGATGACAGCGCCGATGATCGCGAGCACACCGAGGATGAGCCCGATCCAGGCCATGACGGCGCTGCCGGCTGTTCCTCGCATCGCCTTGATCACCGCGATGACACCGAAGACCACGGCGAACACCCCGAACAGCACACCGCCGAATACCGACCAGAAGGACACAGCGGCCAGGATGCCGAGTACCAGCGCCGTGATCGCCAGGCCTTTGCGCTGCGGCGACTCCTGCCAGTACTCGGGCTGACCCGGGTACTGACCGGACGGAGGGGGCGGGTAATTACCGGGAGGAGGCGGATACTGCGACATGGAGGTCCTCTCGAGCGGTGGCCGCTGGTCGGTGGGTCCGGCGTCGGTTGATCGTGTCTGCCGCCCCACAATGTTAATGGCGCACCGGCCCTACCGGCGGCTACGGACCGCCAAGGCGCGCGTGCATCTCCCAGACCAGCACCTCCGAGGGCGTCCTTGCGGTGATTCGCTGGCCGCCCGAGCGGGTCATCCGCACTGCGTCACCCTCGTACAGCGCACCCACACCCTCCATGTCGACCTCGCCACGCGCGACGAAGACGTGCAGGTACAGCGCGTCGGGCAATTCGAATACCGAATCCGAACTGCCGGGCTCGGTGGCCGCGAGCCGGGCCACGTGCAGCGCGGAATGGCTGCTGTTGATGGCGATGGCGGTGCGGTCGCGGTAGCGGGGCAGCCCGGACGCCACGGTGATCAGGCCGCCCGCCGACAGCTGGTCGTCGATCTCCAGCTGCTGATAGCCCGGGTCCACACCCGGTTCGTCGGGCAACACCCACATCTGGACGAAATGGACCGGCTCGTCGTGTTCGGGGCGGTTACCGTCCAGCCGCCAGGAATCGTTCTTCTCCGAATGCATAATTCCGGTGCCAGCACTCATCCGCTGGGCGAGACCTGGATAGATGATTCCGCTGTGGCCGAGGGAATCCTGATGCACCAGACTGCCGCCGAGCACCCAGGTCACGATCTCCATATCCCTATGCGGATGCGTTTCAAAGCCCTGACCTGGAAGAACTATATCCTCGTTATTAACCAGCAACAGCCCGTGATGAGTGTTATCGGGGTCGTAGTGCTGTCCGAACGAGAACGAGTGTTTCGAATCGAGCCACGAAATTCGCGTTTTCATGCGATCGCCGCCGCGATGGACATCAATATGTGGAGTCGTGAGTGTTGACATCGCGGTCCTCCTCTCGGGCCCTGGCACCATCGCCTTTCCGGTCGAAGTACCACGCCGCGACCGCGGGCTCGCGATACTCCATATTCATAATCGGGCGCAGCCGGACGAAGTCCGACCTCAGCCTGCGCATGGCCGCAGCGAATGCGGAGGTACGCCTAGTAAATTGTCTGCACTCGGCATTTTACGCGAGCGACCAGCGGATGAACGGTAGGTGAGCAGTACCGGCCGATCTGTCGAATCGGTGCGGTGGCGTAACAGAATGTGCCCCAACGGAACCGGAGGGATGGGCCGGATGCGACCGGAAACACTCGCACGCGTCGAGCGGCAGCTCCGCTCCGAGGCGCAGCGCGACGGGATCACCGACTTCGTGGTCGGTGTCGCGGTATTTCGCGAACAGAAACTGCTTGTCGTGCGACGCGTGCCCGACGACTATCACGGCGGTATGTACGAACTACCTGGTGGCGGCGTCGAATCCGGGGAAACGTTCGCCGACGGTGTCGCCAGGGAACTGCTCGAGGAAACCGGTCTGCGGGTTCGCGCGATCACCGACTTCCTCGGCAGCTTCGACTACGCCACCAGAACCAAGCCGCGGGTCCGCAAATTCGCTTTCGTTGTGGAAACCGAACCGGGCCAGGTCGAACTGGCACCGGGTGAACACGACGCCTATGCCTGGATCGACGCCGCCGCACTCGCCGATCTCCCCATGGCGCCGGATATGCGCCAAACGGTGAGTTCGCTGGTCAGCACCGGAATTCGCTGATCCGGCCCGACCAGCCGCGAGCGGCACCACACGCAATCGGAAATATGCGCGCGGACCGCGACGGGTAGCGTCACGGCCGTGTCCAGCGCTCGCCCCGACAACCGCCACGCGGCGGACGAATCCGGCGAACCACCGGTCACACCCGACACGGCCCCGATGACGGCGCGAGAGAAGGCCAGGGCGTTTCGGATCGCCGTGCGGGAGAGCCCCGGTGTGGCGCGGCTGGCCCTGGTCCGGTTCACCGGCCAATTCGGTGACGGCATGTTCCAGGCGGCGCTTTCCGGCGCGATCCTGTTCAACCCCGAACGCGAAACCGATCCGCTGGCCATCGCGGCCGGGTTCGCGGTACTGCTGCTGCCCTATTCGTTCATCGGTCCCTACGCGGGCGCGCTGCTGGACCGCTGGGATCGGCGTGCTGTGCTGCTGGTGGCGAACGTGCTGCGTGCGGTGCTGATCGCGGTGGTGAGTATCGGCCTGCTGGCGGGGATCGGGGAGACGCCGCTGTTGCTGCTCGCGCTGGCCGTTGTCGGGATCAGCCGCTTCGTCATGGCCGGGGTGTCGGCCGCACTGCCGCGAGTGCTGGAGCAACGCTGGCTGGTGCCGACCAACTCGGTACTTGCCACCGTCGCCTCGGGATGTGCCGGGGTGGGTGCGGCGGCCTCGGTCGCGGTCATCGGGCTGATCGGTGCGGGGGATACCGGGTCGGCGGTCGCGGTCGCGGCCAGCGCCGTCGGATCAGTGGCAGGCGCGCTGCTGGCGACGGGTTTCGCACCGCGTGCGCTCGGCCCCGAGGCAGGTGCGGCCGCGCGGACCGGGGCGGTGCGCGCGATCGCCACCGGATTGCGCACCGGAGCCCTTGCGGTCTGGGAATCGGTGCAGGTCACCACCGCCATGATCGGGATCGGCACCCATCGGATCGTGTTCGGGGTGAACACGCTGACCATGGTGCTGGTGCTGCGGCAGGCACCCTCGGACGGCTCCGGGGTGGATAGTGGGCTGATCGGTTTCGGAGTGGCGATCGCCGCGACGGCGAGCGGAATGCTGGTGGCCGCGGTGGTCGCACCGGTGCTGATTCCGCGGCTGGGCAGACCGCGCACGGTGGTTGTCGGCCTGGTGACCGCGACGGTGGTGCAGTTGCTGCTTGTCACACCCATCGCGGTGGCCGAGGCGGGCGATGCCGCGCGGCGGGCGCATCAATTACTGCTGGCCGGGGCGTTCCTGTTCGGGCTGGCCGGCCAGACCATCAAACTCACCGGTGACGCGGCGATGCAGATCGACATCGACGACACCCGCCGCGGCCAGGTCTTCGCCCTCCAGGACACCGTATTCAATGTGGCGTTCGTGCTGGCCATCGCACTGGCGGCACTCGTGGTCCCCGCCGACGGCCGATCGCTACCGGTGGTGTCGGCCGGGGCCGCCATCTACGGCGCGGGAATCGTGGCCATCGCACTGAATACCCGCAGGGGACGCGCGGCCCGAGCCGAATAGCCCGGTATCCAGGCGGATCGGCTCGACTCCGCGCATCGCCCCCTCGAAACGTCGGCGAAGTCCCGATCCGGCCCGGACCGGCTGGACGAACTGACCGATCAGGCCTGCCCGTCGGCTGCGGACCCGATCGGATCGGGCGGTCCGTGGAGTCCGAGCGACGCGTTCACCCGCATCTCGAGGTTGACCTGCACCAGCAGGCCTGCTGGAGTGCCGGGCTGCACGTCCGGCCGCGCGAACGGGTCCGCGGCTGGTGTGGGGTGCCCGCCGAACGGATCCATCGGCGGCGGCACGGGATACTCGCCCGGCTGCTCCGCGGGTGCCGGCACCCGCGGCCCGGCAAACGGATCCGCGGGCGGCGCGGGATGCGGCGGTGCGGCGTGCCAGGTAGCCGGGTCCGCGGGTGTGGCCGGAGGCGAGGATGCGTGCCCGGCGAGTGGGTCCGTAGGTGCATCGAAACCACCGGTCGCGGTGGTGATGTCGGGGGCAGGTGGGGCTTCACCTCGGACGACCCAGTCCAACGGTTCGCTGGCCGCATCGGCGGCGGAGCCGGTGATCTGGTGGTCCCAGACGCCGGTGCCGGAAGGATCGGTGAAGAAGGCGTCGAGTACGCCATCGTCGTTCAGGTCAAGGGCGGCCACATCGGCGACGCCGTCGCCCTTGGTGTCCCACATGGCGTCGTCGGTAAGTCCGTCGCCGTCGAAGTCCAGCTGCACGGCGTCCGGCGATCCGGTCAGTTCCAGATCCGCCTGCGTCGACCAGACGTCGACGGTGCCGTCGCCGGTTCCGAAGGCGTACTCGATCTCATTCATATCTGCTTGGACGCGGCTGGGGCCGATCCGGTTCCAGCTCGAACAACATTCGTCGAGGCGATGCCTCATCCCCGGGATTCACTGCCGCGCGCGGTAAGTTGATCTTCGACTGATCCGGTCGGGCCAGGAGGCGGTAGCGTTCGCGTCACCACGCAGGGCCGCAGGATCAGGCATACGCCCGATCCGATCCGACCCGGGAGCCGCCGCGTCATGGGACTTCTGCCGAACCCGCTCGGTACCCGCTCCCGCCCCGCCACCCCCTATCGCCCCGCACTGTTCGGCGTGCTGATCACCGGTGTACTCGCGGTTCCCGCACCCGTGCAGGCTGCACCGCATCCGTGGGCGCCGCCGCCGGTGAACAGTTGCGGTGAGGTCGGTTTCGATCCGCTGGCGCGCGAACCGGATCCGTCGCAACCGCCCGCACCGCCGCTACCACCGCAGATCGATATTCCGATCCCGGTTCCGCAGCTCACGCCGGTGCCGGTGCCCGATCCGCCGCATGACAACACCAGGATCGTGCCGGAGCCGTTGCCCACGGACCCGTGCCGGAATCCGTGCCCGGACATTCGCGATACCGACAAACCCGAGGAACCCGCCTCCGTCCCGCAACCACCGCCCGCACCCGGGTCCGGCTCGGGTAGCGGTTCCGGATCGGGGTCGGGTAGCGCAAGCGCCTCCGGTTCGGCCGAACCGATCAAACTGCCGAAGATCCAGATCAAACCCGAAATCGAGCCCATCCCGATTCCGGTACCCGGTGAACCGGGCGACCCACCGCAGCCCGCACCGCCGCATGTGGTGCATCCCGAAGAGCCTGGCCCGCTGTCCGCGGCGGTCGCACCGGCCCGGGTGGAGTCGGTGCGGCTGGTCGAGCAGGTGACCGGCCCCGGCTCGGCGAACCGTACCGATATGCGTTGGCAAGTCGACGGCACCGACCTCGGACTCATGTGGGAGACCAGGCCCGGTGAGGTCGCGGTGGTGTTCGGCGACACCTTCGGAAAAGGCTGGAGCCCAGGCGGAGCCGGCGGCGAGGACGAGGACTGGCGCAGCAACGTCCTCGGCTACAGCACCGACCGAGATCTGTCCGACGGACTGAAGCTCGACACGATGGTGCAGGACAGCCGCTGCCATGCCGCCGAACTCCTCGGCAGCCGCAAGCTGAAGAACTGGGAGACCACCACCATCCCGACCTCCGGATTCGCCCTCGGTGACCGACAGTATCTGAGCTATATGTCGGTGAACCGCTGGAGCCGCATTCCCGGCCTGTGGTGGACCAACTACGGCGGCATCGCCTACTCCGACGATAACGGCAGCACCTGGGTCAAGGACCAGCACGCCAAGTGGGACAACCTGTTCGGCCTCGGCCGGTTCCAAGTGGCGGCGATGGTGCCGCAGGGTGATTACGTCTACATGTTCGGCACACCCAACGGTCGCATCGGTGTCATCGGTCTGGCCAGAGTGCCCAAGGACGAGGTGCTCAACAAGTCCGCCTACCAGTACTGGGTCGGCGGCACCTGGGCGCCCGCCGCCGAAAACCTCGCCACCCCACTGGTGCCCGGAATCGCCTCGGAGCTCTCGGTCCGTTATGACCCGGAATCGGATCGGTGGCAGATGGTGTATCTCGATTCGGCGCGTGGCGCGATCGTCCTGCGCACCGCGGCCGCACCGCAGGGCGCGTGGACCGATGCGGTACCACTGGTTTCGACCGCCGAATACCCGAAGTCTTACGGCGGATTCATTCACCCGTGGTCGACCGCACAGGACCTGTACTTCACCATCTCGGCCTGGGACAGCTACAACGTCTACCTCGTGCACGCCCGCCTGGATCCGCCCTGACCTCCGCTCACACGCGCCGGAACCGCAGCGTCTGACCGGGTCGCGCTTGGGCCATCACGTCGACGTCGGCGTCGGCGAGGACCGCGATCACGGGATAACCACCGGTGATCGGATGATCGGCGAGGAACACCACCGGCTGCCCGGACGGCGGTACCTGAACGGCGCCGAGGGCCATACCCTCGGTCGGAAGCTCCTGTCCGAGGCGGCGTTCCAACACGGGGCCGGCCTCACGCCGCAGCCGGACCCCGATCCGGTCGACGTCGGCACTGACCGTCCATCTGCCCGCGAACAACACGTCGGCATCGGTGAACCAGTCGTCGCGTGGACCCGGTATCGCTCGAACATCCAATACGGCAGGTAGATCCGGCACCGGTGCGAGATCGACGGTCGGAAACGACCGTGGTGCAGGACCTATCGGCAATTCGATTCCGGGACGTAGTGGCGCCGGACCGATTCCGGACATGGTGTCGCGACTGCGCGATCCCAGCACGGGAGTGACATCCACGCCGCCACGCACGCCGACGTAGCTGCGTAGCCCGGTAGCGGCGATGCCGAGCGACAACTCCTGATCGGGCTCGAGTTCGAGCACACTCGCGTGCCCGACCGGGCGACCATCGACCCTGGCCGGGGCGGGCGCGCCGGTGACGGAGAGCGTGGTGTGCCGGCGCGTCCGTATCGTCAATCCACCGAGCAGCACCTCGATTCCGGCGTGGCCCTCGGGATTACCGACGAGCCGGTTGGCCAGCCGGAGCGCACCACGATCGGCCGCGCCCGATACACCGACCCCCGAATCGAACCAGCCGGGACGGCCGAGGTCCTGGATGGTTGCCAACGGGCCCACCCGCTCGACCAGCAGTCGAGCATCTTCGCTGTTCACCGCAGCACCGGCGCTGTTCATCGTCGCCACCCCGCTCCACCGTCGCTCGGTGCACGGCCCGCACTCATCACCCCTCCTGAACGTTGACGAAGCGGACCGCTGTACCGGCGCGGATCACGGCGGGCGGCTCCCGATCGACGTCCCACATGTCGACTTCGGTGTGTCCGATGAGCTGCCAGCCTCCCGGCGACTTGCGGGGGTACACGGCCGAATAACCTCCTGCCAGCGCAACGCTTCCGGCCGGTATGGTGGTGCGCGCCTCCGCCCGACGTGGGACGGCGAGGCGTTCGTCGGGGGAGCACAGGTATCCGAAGCCCGGCGCGAAACCTACGAAGGCGCAACGCCATACGGTTCCGGTATGCGCGGCGATCACCTCGTCGACGGTCAACTCGAGGGTGCGGGCGACGTCAGCCAGATCGGTGCCGTCGTAGTGCACGGGAATCAGGACCGGATCGCTCTCGGGGAATGTTCCACGGGAAACGTCGCCGGAATCGGTGTGCTCCGCGACCTCGGCGACCACGGTGTGCAGGGCCTTGCGGACCCGCTCGGCATCTCGGCTCGACCGCAGTGTCACCAGCACGGTTTCCGCGGCGGGCAAGACGTCCTGAACACCGTCGACCGGCCGATGGCGCAGTGTCGCAGCCAGTTCGGTGACCGCTGCCACCGGATGCGGGATGATCAGAAAGGCCCGATCACCGGCCGCGCGGATCACTCCGGTATCGGTCCCCGACTGCGCCCCGTGCGGCGCCGGACCTGTCGATGTCGTCATCAGCGCCTCCCTCCAGGCCAACGATGGTACGGCCCTGACGCGACCCACGTCGGCGATCGAGGGTGTCCGATCCCGTCGTCACACACCGCCGTTCGCGGGCCACCCGCCGAATCGGCACAACAACGCAGGGCAGCGCAGAAGGACAACACCACCTCAACTGAACGGCGCGACCACCACCCCGACCTCGTCGAGGGTTTCCCGGATCAGCCGCGCCATCCCCACCGCCTCGGGCGTATCACCGTGGACGCAGATGCTGGCCGCGCGCACGGTGACCTCGCCCGGCGCACCGACGGTGCGGGCGGTACCGGACATGGCGATCGAGACCGCTTGGGCGACCGCCTCGTTCATATGCAGTAATGCGCCGGGCGCACCGCGATCGGCGAGCTCACCGGACGGGGTGTAGCCGCGATCGGCGAAACCCTCCCCGATGAACCGCACCCCGATATGGCCGGCCGCATGTTCGAGATGGGTGCCTGCGGGGCCGAGCAGCGCGAGTTCAGGATCGTATTCTGCCACTGCGGCCAACACGGCGTCGGCGACTTTCCTGTCCCGTGCCGCCGCGTGATAGAGCGCCCCGTGCGGCTTCACATAGCGCACCCTGTCGCCCTCGGCGCGAGCGAAACCGTCCAGGCCACCGATCTGATACAGCACCTCGTCGCGCAGCTCGCCCGGCGCCACCTCGATCACCCGGCGGCCGAACCCCGCGAGATCGCGGTAACCGACGTGCGCACCGATGCGCACCCCCTTCTCGACGGCCGACGCGCAGGTCCGGCGCATGATCGACGGATCACCGGCATGGAAACCACAGGCGATGTTGGCGCTGGTGACGATATCGAGCATCGCCTCGTCGTCGCCCATCGTCCACGGCCCGAATCCCTCGCCGAGATCGCTGTTCAGATCCAGCGCCATGCGCGTCCTTCCCGTCCGGTACCCATTCTCCTCGGGGTGTGATTCCCGAGACAAGGATCGCAGTTCAACGCCGGTCGCGAGGTATCGGCAGCCGTCGATGCCGGATTCGTCCGTGGTCGCGCGACGGGTAGGCCAGTACTCTCGGAGCAATCATGGCCACGTATTTCGACCCGAAGTCCTGGTCACCGCTGTGGGCAGTGGACTTCGGCAAGCGGCTGTTCGAGCAATCCTGGCTGGAGCAGTGGATTTCCTACACCACCGCGTGGGTGGATCCGGTCGCAGATCTGGGTGCGGGCACCGTCACCGCGCTCATGCCGGACGTGCTGATGACGATGCTCAGCGAGGGCATTCTCAGCCGATTCGGCGGCCAAGAGGTCAGCGCCACCCTGCTCGGACATGATCTGACCGCGACTCTCGACGTCTTGAAGGTCCGCCGCCGCGGCGCACATTTCCAAACCAAAACCGTGCTGACCGAGCTGAGCTGGGATCGACACCCGATCCGCGAGATGACCGTCATCGCACACGGTGTCCGGCTCATCCCCGGCGTGCCGACCAGGGTGCGGACCGCGCAGCTCGATATCGAGGGCACCGTCACCACAGCCGCGCTGATCGACTGGATCAACGATCAGCAGCTGGACTGGAAACTGTCGGTCGCGCCGGACGGCCTGATCAAAGCCGTGCACCGGCAACGCCGGATCACCGCTATCGCCGATGCCACGGTGCAGAACAATATGCTCGCGCTCGATGTCCGCCGGGCCGGCTGGTTCGGCATCCCGATTCCGCGCCGGATGCGCACCCTGCGCCCGATCCGGCTACCCGAGCTGCCCAATAACGCACGCGTCGTGCACGCCACCCGCGATGGCGAGCTGGTGCGATTCCGCGTCGAGCTACCGGAGGTCAGCGGTTCGTTCGATCTGGCGCAGATGCGCTCGGCGATCGTCGCGGGGACGACGCTGATCGTGTTCTGACCGGGCTCAGCTCTGGGTTTTCCACCACTCGACGAGCGCGGCTTCAGCATCGTCCCTGGTCAGCGGGCCGCGGTCGAGCCGAAGCTCCTTCAGGAACCGCCAGGCCTTGCCGACATCGGGGCCGGGCTTCAGGTCGAGCAGCTCCATGATGGCGTTGCCGTCGAGGTCCGGGCGGACCCGAGCGAGATCCTCCTGCTCCTGCAGCAGCGCGATCCGGGTCTCCAGATCGTCGTAGGTGGCGCGCAGGGCCGCGGCGCGCCGTTTGTTGCGGGTCGTGCAGTCCGCGCGCACCAGTTTGTGCAGTCGGGGGAGCAGATCACCGGCATCGGTGACGTAGCGGCGCACCGCCGAATCGGTCCACTGGCCCTTGCCGTAGCCGTGGAACCGCAGATGCAGGAAGACCAGCCGGGCCACGTCCTCGGTGAACTGCTTCGGATACTTCAGCGCACGCATGCGCTTGCGCACCATTTTGGCGCCGACCACTTCATGGTGATGGAAGCTGACGCCGCCGCCCGCTTCGTTGCGCTTGGTATCCGGCTTACCGATGTCGTGCAGCAGCGCCGCCCAGCGCAGCACCAGGTCGGGATCGCCTTCCTCCTGGTCGATGGCCTGGTCGAGGACGGTCAGCGAATGCCAGTACACGTCCTTGTGCTGGTGATGTTCGTCGATCTCCAGCTTCATCGCAGGCACCTCGGGCAGGACCAGCTGGGCAAGGCCCGTCTCGCACATGATGTTGATGCCATCGATGGGATGCGCGCCCCCGATGAGCTTGTCCAACTCGGTGCGAACTCGTTCGGCGGTGATCCGCTCGATCTCGCCCGCCATCTCGGAAATGGCGGTACGCACCCGCGGATGCAATTCGAAACCGAGCTGGGAGACGAATCGGGCGGCACGCAGCATGCGCAGCGGATCGTCGCCGAAGGATTCCTGCGGCGTCGACGGGGTGTCGAGCAGGCCCTCGAGCAAGGCGTCCATCCCGCCGAGCGGGTCGACGAACTCCAACGAACCGTCCGCGGCGATCTTCACCGCCATCGCGTTGACGGTGAAATCGCGGCGCACGAGATCGCCTTCCAGCGTGTCACCGAAGGTGACATCGGGATTGCGAGAGACCCGGTCGTAGCTGTCGCTACGGAAGGTGGTGATCTCCAACTGCTGGTCGGCCTTGGCCGCGCTGACCGTGCCGAAAGCCAGGCCCCCGGTGTCCCACAGGTGATCGGCCCAGCCGCGCAGGATGTCCTGTACCTGCTCGGGCCTGGCATCGGTGGTGAAATCGAGGTCGGTGCCGAGTCTGCCGAGGACCGCGTCCCGGACGCTGCCACCGACCAGATACAGGTGGAATCCGCGCGCGGCGAACAACTCGCCGAGCGGAGTCAGCACATCGTCGAGCCTGCCGAGGGTCACCGCCGCCGCGGCGAGCAGTCGGGTACGGCGCTGTTCGGGCGCGAGCCGCGCATGATCGGACTGCGCAGGCAGCTGGGCAGGGTCGGGGCCGGTCGAAACCACGAACGTGAACCTTACCCAGCGAGGCGGCGGGACGGACCTCCGCATTCGCTCCGGCCGTGCGCGGTCTGTGGAGGGCCGCACCGGCTGCGTCCATTAGGATTGCTTGGTGTCCCCGGCCGATCGCGCGAACAGTCGACGCCGCCAGCCCCGGCGCCGTGGTTCGGCCGGAAATGCGGCGCGACCACGCATGCGTACGGTCAAGGAGACCTCCGCGGGCGGGCTCGTCGTCGATGGCCTCGACGGGCCACGCGAACAGCGCAGCGCGGCACTGATCGGCCGCACCGATCGGCGCGGACGGCTGCTGTGGTCGCTACCCAAGGGTCATATCGAGGAGGGCGAGACCTCCGAGCAGACCGCGATCCGGGAAGTCGCCGAGGAAACCGGCATCCAGGGTGTGGTGGTCGCCGAACTCGGCAGCATCGATTACTGGTTCGTCACCGACGGTCGGCGGGTACACAAAACGGTGCACCATTTCCTTTTGCGTTCGGTCGGTGGTGAACTGTCCGACGCGGACATCGAAGTCACCCAGGTGGCGTGGGTCCCGTTGAGTGAACTGGATTCCCGGCTCGCCTACGCCGACGAACGGCGCCTGGCGGAGGTGGCGAACCGGCTGATCGACCGGATGGAGACCGGCAAGCAATGACGCGTGGACTGCGAATCATCGTGGCGGTCCTGACGATCCTCGGCGCGGTGGCGACGCTACCGGTGCTGGGCGAACCGCCTGCGGACGCGCAGCCGAGCGAGTCCGGTGAAGCCTCGTCGCCAAAATTCCTCAAGCTCTCGCTCGACTCGGTGACCCCGACCGCGGTGACCACGACCAGCGATCCGGTCCTGACCGTGTCCGGCACCGTCACCAATATCGGCGACCGCGTGGTGGACGACGTGAGCGTCCGGGTGCAGCGCGCGCGTGCGGTCAGCGAACCGAGTGGGCTGCGCACCGCGCTGCGGCTCGATCAGGCCAACTACGACATGGCTGGCCCCTTCGAGGACGTCGCCGAACGGCTGAGCCCCGGTCAGCGCCGCCAGTTCACACTGAGCATCGCGTTGCGGGCCGACGACACCGGCGCCTCGCTCGGTATCACCGAGCCCGGGGTGTACCCGCTGCTGCTGAACGTCAACGGGGAACCGGCCTACGGCAATCAGGCCCGCCTCGACGACGCCCGATTCCTGCTCCCGGTGCTCGGCCTGCCACCCGCCTCGGCCGGGGACACCCATCCCGTGCCTGCCCCACCCGCGCCGCCGGTGGCGACCACGCTGGTGTGGCCGCTGGCGGATCGACCGCGGCTGGTGGCCGGGCAGCCGGGGACGGTGGATGAGATCCCCGAACTGACCGATGACGAATTGGCCTCATCGCTCGGCAAGGGCGGCAGGCTCGAACAGCTGCTCGATGCGTTGGAGACCGCGCTCGGCACCGACGCGGGCCGGGACAAGCGACTGGCGTCGGCAGTCTGTGTGGCAGTCGACCCGGATCTGCTGCTCACGGTGCAGGCGATGACCGAGGACTACCGGGTCCTGGCCAGCCCATCGGACCCCGACGGAGCGACAAGGGCGGGGACCGGTTCGGAACAGGCGCAGGCCTGGCTGGACCGGCTCCGCACGCTCTCCTCCTCCGTGTGCACGGTCGCGCTGCCCTTCGCGCAGGTGGACGTATCCGCGCTGGCCGCGGTGAACGATCCGCAGCTCACGGCGCGGGCCTTGAAAGCGCCGGCCGACGTCGTCGATTCCATCCTGTCCACCCGCTCGGTGCGCGGGGTGAGCCTGCCCGATTCCGGCACTATCGACGCGAGCGCAGGCGTGCTGCTGCGGACCGCTGGTTTCAACACTGCGGTGCTGGCCGACAACGCCGTCGCACCGGCCGACAACCCCGAGATCTCCTCGGCCCGCACCGGCGTCACCGGACGTTCCACCGCGACCCGCACCGCTCGCACCGAGCCTGAGCCCGGCACTCCCGATGTGGTCCGGTTGCCCGGCGTCACCGCACCCGCGCCGCCCGCTCCCGTTCCGCCTGCCGGAACACCACCCTCTGCCGCGCCTGCCCCGACGCCACGCACAACGGAACCGGCCGACGATCCGGCCCTCCGGGCCGCGACCTTCGATATCTGGTCCGCGACGGCGCTGGCGGCGATGGGCTCCAACCCGCCGACGCCCTCGTTCACCCCCGATCAGGTCCGCTACGAAGTCACCAAGGACTCGAGGACCGCCCGGTTGCAGGACGCGCTCGGCGCCGTGTCGTGGAGCGCGCTCAATCCGCGTCCGGACCGGCCGCGTTCGGCGCTGCTGGTGCCTCCGCAGCAATGGGGTGCCAACCGGGACGAGGCCGTCGCGGTATTGCGGCAGCTCGATCTGTTGCTGGAGAACAACCTGGCGACCCCACGTACCTTCACCCAGCTGCTTGCCCAGCCCGCCGACACCGCGCCCTATCAGGTCGACTATCTCGCGCAGGCGACCCAGGACGCGGCACCGGACCGATTCGTCGCGCCGGTGCGCGATCAGGGACATCGGATCACCGAGTTGATGCGGGCGCTGGTCGAAGTGCCGCAGTCGGAGCCGACGCCACAGGAGTTCCTCACCCCGCTGCGTGACGATCTGGTGCGCACGCTGAGCCTGTCCGATCGCCGCGGTGAGACCGCGTTGGCCGATACCTTCGCCCAACGTCGGCTGGAACAGACCACGGTCGCGCTCGACAACATGTTCCGCTCGGTCACCGTGCTGCCGCCCGGCGGGGTGTACACATTGGCCTCCGAGCAGAGCCCGTTGCTGCTGGTCGCCCGCAACGATCTACCGGTCGCGGTGCGGATCAGGTTCCGCATCGACGCACCGGCCGAGACGAAGATCACCGATATCGGCGAACAGCAGCTGCCACCCCGCGGCACCCGCTCCTTCCAGATCCCCACCGAGGTCAGCGACTCCCGTAACCTGGTCATTCCGATTTCGCTTACCACGCCGGAGGGGGTGCCGCTCGGCAACGCCACGTCGGTATCGGTGCGTTCGAACGCGTACGGTCAAACGCTGGCGATAATTACCGCATGTGCCGGGATACTGCTGTTCCTGTTGGCCGGACGCCGCCTGTG
Source organism: Nocardia cyriacigeorgica (assembly GCF_010868145.1). GTDB lineage: Bacteria > Actinomycetota > Actinomycetes > Mycobacteriales > Mycobacteriaceae > Nocardia > Nocardia cyriacigeorgica_D. The sequence continues at coordinate 247,843 of NZ_JAAGUY010000002.1, read as the reverse complement.
GCGCCGGTTCCACGGAGAGCCGGATCCCGCCGACAAGGGCGTCGACCCTGGCATCCGGCGACGGGTGAACAGGTACCGACGGGCGCGTAAGCGCGTACTTCGGCAGCAAGGACAGCAACAGGAGGTGTAGATGAGCGAGTTACCCGTGGCGTGCTTCGGCACGACGCAGCTCATCACAACCGCCTGGTTCCGCTGCCCGGCGATGCACAGGAGGCATGATGGGCGACGATGATCAATTCGCTCATCAGCGACCTGACGACCGCCCCGGCGGACCGCCGGCCCGCCGGGCGCCCGCGGCGCCGTGGGAGCGCGGGCCGCATTCGGAGCCAGGGATGACCGGCGATTCCCGCGGTGGTCCGCAGGGAGCACCGCGCATCAGCCGTCCGGCCGAACCTCCCGGCCCCGGCCGCCGCGTGCCACCGCCACCACAACAACGGCCCGCACATCCCGGGCAGCAGAGCTATCCGGCCGAACTGCGTCCGCAGCGGCCGGGTCCGCCGCCGCAGCCCGGTCGTCCCGTACAGCCGGGGCAACCCCACCGCATGCCGCCACCGCAGCGGATTCCACCGCAGGGCATGCCGCCGCAGGGTGGGGGCCATCCTCGGAGCGGCGAGATGCCGCAGCAGCGTCGCGCACCCGCGGCACCGCCACACCAGGGCCGGCCGCCGCAGCCCGGCCGTCCGCCGCGTCCCGAACCGCCGCAAGGCCAGGGCCGCCCGCAGCCTCCCCAGCGCCCCGCCGGGCCGCAGCACGCACAGCCATCCCAGGGACAGAATCGTCCGGCGTATCGGGGCGAACAACCGCCCAACCGCCCGCCGACGCAGCCGCAGCCACAAGTGCGCCGTCCCGCCCAGCGCCCCGCACCGCCCGAGCGCGTGCCGTCCCGCGCCGGATCCGGCAGCAGGCCGAGCACCAAGGGCATGCCGGTCGTCGTGGCCGAGAAGGCCGAAACGAAGGAGAGCGCCAACGCTCGCCTGCTGCGTGACTCCGGCTCCATCGCCTTCGCCACCCTGATCAGCCGCATCACGGGTTTCGGCAAGCAGCTGCTGCTGCTCACCATTCTCGGCCCTGCGATCGCCAGTGCGTTCCTCTCGGCGAGCCTGATCCCGAACATGGTCGCGGAACTGGTGCTCGGTGCCGTGCTCACCGCGATCGTTGTGCCGACTCTGGTGCGCGCCGAACAGGAGGATCCCGACGGTGGTGCCGCATTCGTGCGGCGACTTGTCACCGCGGCATTCGTGGTGCTCGCGACGGCGGCCCTGCTGGCGACGGCATCCGCCCCGATCCTTGCCACTCATCTGTTCGTCGCCGCCGACGGCGAGGTCAATACCGAACTGACCACCGCGCTGACGTACCTGCTGGTGCCTGCCATCCTTTTTTACGGGATGTCCGCCCTGTTCACGGCCATTTTGAACACCAGGCAGAACTTCAAGCCCGGTGCTTGGGCGCCGGTGTTCAACAACATCGTCGTGCTGGTCACGTTGGGCTTGTACGCGCTGACCCCTGGTGAGATCTCGCTGGACCCGGTGAAGATGGGCGATCCCAAGCTGCTCATCCTCGGCGTCGGCGTAACCCTCGGCGTCGTCACCCAGGCGCTGGTGCTGATCCCCGCCATCCGGCGCGAGGAGATCGACCTGCGCCCGCTGTGGGGTGTCGACGAGCGGCTCAAGCAGTTCGGCACCATGGGCGCAGCGATCATCCTCTACGTGCTGATCAGCCAGGTCGGCACGATCTTCGCCAACCACATCTCCTCGCAGGCCGACGCGGCGGGCCCGGCGATCTACAACAACGCATGGGCGCTGCTACAGCTGCCCTACGGCGTGCTCGGGGTCACCCTGCTCACCGCGATCATGCCGCGGCTGAGCCGCAACGCCGCCAACGACGACACCCCCGCGGTGGTCGACGACCTATCCGCCGCGACCAGGCTGACGATGATCGCGCTGATCCCGATCGTCATCTTCCTGACCCTGGCAGGCCCGCAGGTCGGCGACGCGCTGTTCGGCTACGCCCGGTTCGCCGAGGACGCCGAACGCCTCGGCCAGGCGGTCAGCTGGTCGGCCTTTACGCTGATCCCGTACTCGCTGGTGCTGATCCACCTGCGTGTCTTCTACGCCAGGGAACAAGCCTGGACGCCGACCTGGATCATTCTCGGCATCGTCACGGTCAAGATCATCGGCTCTGCGTTGGCGCCGGTCCTCGCGAGCAACGGCGACCAGGTGGTCATGATCCTCGGCGCGGCCACCGGCATCGGCTTCACCGCGGGTGCCTTCATCGGTGGCTACCTGCTGCATCGCAGTCTCGGCGATCTGCGGATGGCCAATGTCGGGCACACCATCACCCGCGTCGTGCTGGCCTCTGCCGCCGGTGGAGCGGTGATGCTGATCGTGGACAAGGTGCTCGGCCTGTACCGGCTGTCGGATGCACTGCACGGGCCCGGCTCATTCATCCGGGTCGCCATCACCTCACTGGTGATGTTCGGTGTCGCCTTCGGTCTCATGCGCTTGGCCGGCATCCCGGAGATCGTGGCCATCACCGTGGCGATCTCACGCAAGCTCGGCATCACTCCGCCCGCACCCGATCTGGGTCTGGACGAACCGGTCGAGGATGAATACGCCACCACCATTCTGCGGAGGCCGGATCCCTACCTGGCGTACTCCCATTACGACCCCATGGATGCACAGACCATGGTGCTGCCCGTTATCCGCTCGAATGCTGTTGACATCACCGGGGTCGGCGAGTTCCCGTACCCTGTTCGGCAGAGAAGCACAAGTGGCGAATTCGCCGGGGTTGCGACACATCAGGGCGAAGGAGGACCGAGGGTGAGCGACGACGCGGTGGGCGGCGTCCCAGCCGCCGAATCAGCTGCGAATACGGCGGGCGGGCTCTCCACCGACGTTCCGCTCGCCGCAGGGGAGCAGCCCGATTCCGCATCCGCGCAGCAGCCGGGCGACATCGACCCGCAGGCCGCGGAATCGGCGTACGACGCCGATCAGCCAGACGACCGGACCGAACGTCATGCGCCGCCACGCGATCCGATGTACGACACCGGAATGCTGCCGGTCATGCCGCCCGTCGGCGGCGGTGACGGCGGCAGTGCGCGCCGGAGTCCGCGCGGCCCGAAGCTGCTGCCCGGCGCCTCTGTCGCGGGCGGCCGCTATCGGTTGCTCGCCAGTCACGGCGGTGCCCGCGGTCTGAAGTTCTGGCAGGCGCTCGACATCAAGCTCGATCGCGAGGTCGCGCTGACCTTCGTCGACGCCGACCAGCAGGCCTCCGACAACTCCGGCCATGACGGCCCCCAGGCCATCCTGTCGCGAACGCTGCGCCTCGGCCGGATCAATTCGCCCGGCCTGGCCCGCGTCCTGGATGTGGTGCGAGGCAGCTCGGGCGGCATCGTGGTCGCCGAATGGACTCCCGGCCGCTCGCTGCGGGAGATGGCCGAAACCGTGCCGTCCCCGATCGGCGCCGCTCGCGCGATCCGGGCCCTGGCCTCGGCCGCCGAAATGGCCCACCGTGGCGGTGGCTCACTGTCGATCGACCATCCGGACCGGGTGCGGATCAGCGCCTCGGGCGATGCGGTCCTCGCATTCCCCGGCACCCTGGCCGATTCCGACGCCCAGTCCGACGTCCGTGGTCTCGGCGCCATGCTCTACGCACTGATCACCGCCCGCTGGCCGCTGCGCGCCGGCGGCGTCACCGGAAGTGCCGCCACCGTCGGCGGGCTGCGGTTGGCCGATTTCGGTGCCGATGGCACTCCGGTCGAACCGCGTCAGATCCGGCCGGAGGTGCCGTTCGAGATCTCAGCGGTCGCGGTCAGGTCGCTCGAGCCCAACAAGGGTGTGCGTACCGCTGCGACCGTGCAGCATGTGCTCGAGCAGGCCTCGGTGGTCGATCAGAAGACCGATTTCATTCCGGTGCTGCGTCTTGGTCAGCGCGCCACCGCTCCGGCCGACGAGTCGCTGGCCGATCCCGAACTGCTTGCGGCAGAACGGGAGAAGTCGCAGCGGATGATGTGGATCATGGTGGGGCTCGGCATCCTCACCGCATTGGTGGTCGGCATCATCATCTGGTGGATGGTGAGTGTCTTCGCACCCGGCGCCTCGGATGAGCCGCTCAATGAACAACGCAATATCGGCCTGACCACCGCCAATTCGGCGCCGGCCGAACCTGCCGCGCCACCGGGTGCTCCCGCGCCCAAGGCGGGCGTGCCGGTCCCGGTCACGGGCGTGTCGGTGTTCTCTCCCGAAGGCACCCCGGACAACGTCAGCGGCGTCAGCTCCGTCCTGGACAACAATGCGTCCACCGTGTGGCGCACCGATCAGTATTTCCAGCAGTTCCCGGCGCTGAAGAAGGGCGTCGGCCTGCTGGCCACGCTGCCGAGCCCGGCCAAGTTGACCAATGTCGCGATCAACTCGCCCAGCCCCGGCACCAGGGTGGAGATCCGCACCTCGCCGACCACCTCACCGACGCTCGATCAGACTCAGCTCATCGGCACCGCGACCCTCGTCGACGGCGTCACCCAGATCCCCGTCGAGGCCGATCAGGCCGCCCGATATGTCCTGGTCTGGATCACCGGCCTCGGAAACTCCGACGGGCAGTTCCAGTCCTCTATCGCCGATATCCGGTTCGACGCCGCGCGCTGACCCAGCCGAGCAGACCGCCTCTCACCAGGCATAACGCCGCAAATATCACGGCAAGGTCGCGCTGTCCGGCTGATCATGGTTCGGTTGCTACCGAATCGTTACCCACGTTATGATTCTGCTCGCGCTCTCAGCAGGGGAGCCTCTCGGGATCAGGCGTTTCGATCCCTGCATGCTGCTATTTCTTCGGTGTTCGGCCATGCCGGCCGGTCACTCTGGTGAGCGCGTCCAAGGGGTTGGCATTGTCGTCCGAAGTGAACGAGGGCTTCCGCAGGGGGAGGCCACAGCCCGGCGCCGCGCGCGCGGGCGCGTTCGTTCTGGGCGAGGCCACCGATGCCGAACTGCTGCGAGCCCATGCGAGCGGGGCTCCGCACGCCTTCGCCGAACTGCTACGCAGGCATAATGACCACCTCTGGCAGACGGCAGTGCGCACGTCCTATACCCGTGAGGACGCCGCCGACTCGCTGCAGGACGCCCTGCTGTCGGCGCACCGCACCGCTGGCTCGTTTCGTGCCGAATCCGAGGTGCGCAGCTGGTTGCACGCGATCGTGGTCAATGCCTGCCTGGACCGCATCCGGCGCAACAAGACCAGGCGCGCGTTCTCGCTGACCCCGGAGAACATGCCGGAGCCCGCCGACGAACGTGACGACTTCGCCCGGCTGGAGATGTCGATGGTGGTCGACCGCGCCCTGTTCTCACTGCCACCGGACCAGCGCACCGCCATCGTCGCGGTGGATTTGGAGGGGTATAGCGTGTCGGACGCAGCCGCAATGCTCGGTGTGCCGGAGGGGACCATCAAAAGCCGGTGCGCCCGCGCCAGGCAGCGGCTCGGAGAACGTTTGGAATTTCTGCGGGATCCAGGGAACCGGATGTGACCCTGTTGCGTCAGTAATAGTGACGAACCACGAGACGATGTAACCGCCGTCTGGCATCCGCCGGGCTGCGTGCAAGGTCAAATGTAAGAACACTTTGGAGGTGCGATGGCGACCCGATCCGTTCCGCAGCCTCCGTTTTCGGCGGAGCTGCTCGCCGACCTGCACGCCGACAACCTCTCGCGCGAACAGAGCGAACAGTTGTGGCCCGCGGTCCACGGCGATCCGGAGGCCCAGCAGTACCTACGGTCGCTCGACGAGGTCAGCGCGCAGGTGCGCGCCCTCGGCCGCGACGACCGAATCATCCATCCGATGCCCGACGATGTGTCCGCGCGACTGCGGCAATGGGCCGAGGAACTCGGACACGCCGAACCGGACGCGGAACCGATCCTACGGACAACCGACCTGCCGCGGCTACCCGAGGCACCGCAGTCCGACGTCGAATCACCCGCCACGCCAACGGGTTCGGTGGCTCCGGTGGTATCGCTCGATGAGCGGCGCCGTCGCCGGATGCGCAGGCTCACCGCGGCAGCTGCGGCCGTGGCGGTCATCGCATGCGCTGCCATCGTGGTCACCACCGTGCGTGACGACAGCTCGGTCAGCCCCACCGCCGCCCCGACCACGGTCGATACGTCACCCGGAGACGACCTGAACGCCACCGTCGCCCTCGGCGCTCTCGGCCGCCACGATGTCGCGGGCCCACTCGCCGATTCGACCCGGCTGGCAGGCTGCGTCGCGGCCGCCGGATACGACCGGACAGTCCTCGGCTCCTCCGATATCACCTTCCGCGGAGCCGATGCGGTCCTGATCTTGGTCGCGGGCACCGCACCGGGAAAGATCACCGCCCTCGTGGTCGAGCCGGGCTGCAGTGTGGGCGACCCGAGAGTGTTGGCCGTCACCGACATCGGATAGCGCGCTCACCCGGGGAACAAGTGCGTTTACGCTGTTGTTGACCGACACGTCCAGTTGATGTCTTTCGGAAGGGCCCCATGAGCACGCCAGTTCGCGACCTGATCATCGTCGGCTCCGGCCCCGCCGGCTACACCGCCGCGGTATACGCGGCCCGCGCGGAACTGCAGCCGCTGCTGTTCGAGGGAACCCAGTTCGGTGGCGCCCTGATGACCACCACCGAGGTGGAGAACTTTCCCGGTTTCCGCGACGGCATCATGGGCCCGGACCTGATGGAGCAGATGCGCGACCAGGCCAAGCGCTTCGGTGCCGACATCCGCACCGAAGACGTCGACGCCATCGACCTGAGTGGACCGATCAAGAAGGTCACCGTCGGTGACGAAACCTTCGAGGCCTACGCCGTGATTCTCGCCATGGGCTCGGCCGCCCGCTACCTCGACGTCCCCGGTGAGCAGGAACTGCTCGGCCGCGGCGTCAGCGCGTGCGCCACCTGCGACGGCTTCTTCTTCAAGGGCCAGGACATCGTCGTGGTCGGCGGTGGCGACTCGGCCATGGAGGAAGCGACCTTCCTCACCAAGTTCGCCTCGAGCGTCACCGTCGTGCATCGCCGCGACGAATTCCGTGCTTCGCGCATCATGCTGGAGCGAGCCAAGGCCAACGAGAAGATCCGCTTCGTCACCAACGCCGAGGTCGCCAAGGTCAACGGCGACACCAGCGTGACCAGTCTCACCCTGCGCGACACCCGCACCGGCGAAACCTCCGAACTCGCCGCCACCGGCATGTTCGTCGCGATCGGCCACGATCCGCGCAGCGAACTGGTGCGCGGCCAGGTCGAGCTCGACGACGAGGGCTATGTGCAGGTGGTCGAACCGTCCACCGCCACCGCGGTGCCCGGCGTCTTCGCGGCGGGCGACCTCGTCGATCACACGTACCGTCAGGCGATCACTGCCGCTGGCACCGGCTGCCGCGCCGCCATCGACGCCGAGCGCTGGCTCGCCGACCAGGGCGATATCACCGCCAACACCCTCGACCACGCCGGCCGCCCGGTCGCGGTCCCCGCCAACTGATCTGCCTGACCTGCTGCTTCACAAGGAGAACACCCATGTCCGAGACCACCATCACCGTCACCGACGCCACCTTCGCCGATGACGTCCTGCTCAGCGAGAAGCCGGTTCTGGTCGACTTCTGGGCGGACTGGTGCGGACCGTGCAAGATGGTCGCACCCGTGCTGGAGGAAATCGCGGGCACCCATGCCGATAAGCTGACCGTCGCCAAGCTGGATGTGGACGCCAACCCGGTCACCGCCAAGGATTATCAGATCCTGTCGCTGCCCACTATGATGCTGTTCACCGGTGGCAAGCCGGTCAAGCAGATCGTCGGAGCCAAGGGCAAAGCCGCCCTGCTGCGCGAACTCGACGGCGTCATCTGACTCCCTCGACGACGGCGAACTCCGCCGTAAGGCATCGCACATCGGCGACGCGCCGTAGTATGCCCAGACCCGGAATTGCCGAAATCCGGCCCGGGTCTGAGACAATCGACCGACGCTCCGGTGGTGCGAGGGTGTAACCCTTCGCATTGGTGGGTACCCGGGCTGACGGAAGGGAAAGGGCTCTCACGCATGCACCGACTTCGTCACGGCGATACCGGTCCAGCCGTCGCAGAGGTTCGGAGCACCCTGGCAAGTCTGGGTTTCCTGCACGCGCACAACGTCGATGGCGATGACGCGCGTGAATATTGGAAAGACACCGACGCCACCTTCGATCACCAGCTCGACTCCGCGGTGCGTGCTTTCCAGCAGCACCGTGGGCTGCTCGTGGACGGTGTCGTCGGTCCTGCGACGTATCGGGCCCTCAAAGAGGCCTCCTACCGGCTCGGCGCGCGCACGCTGATCTATCAGCTGTCCGCGCCGCTCTACGGTGACGACGTGGCGACGCTGCAGCGGCGGCTCCAAGACCTCGGCTTCTACGTGCACCGTGTCGACGGCTACTTCGGTCCGCACACCCACGACGGCCTCACTGCGTTCCAGCGCGAGATCGGGCTGTCCGCCGACGGCATCTGCGGCCCGGACACGCTTCGCTCGCTCGAACTGCTCGGTGCCAGGGTGACCGGCGGAAATCCGCATCGCATCGCCGAGGAAGAGGTGGTGCACCGTGCGGGCCCGCAGCTGACCGGCAAGCGGATCGTGATCGACCCGGGTCTGGGCGGGCCGGACAAAGGCCACGCCGTGCCCACCGAGTTCGGTGATGTGTACGAATCGGAAATTCTGTGGGATCTGGCCAGTCGGCTCGAGGGCCGGATGGCCGCGACCGGAATGGAGACCTTCCTGTCGCGGCCGTGGGGCGCCAACCCCACCGACGCCGAACGGGCCGAAACCTCCAACGCGTTCGACGCCGACCTGATGATCTCGCTGCGCTGCGCCAACAATCCCAGCTCGTCGGCCAACGGTGTCGCGGGCTTCTACTTCGGCAATTCGCACGGCTCGGTCTCGATGATCGGGCAGGTGCTGGCCGGTTTCATCCAGCGTGAGGTGGTCGCACGAACCTCGTTGCAGGACTGCCGGACCCATCAGCGCACCTGGGATCTGCTGCGGCTCACCAAAATGCCCACGGTGCAGGTCGATATCGGTTATCTCACAAACGAATACGACGCGTCCGTGCTCACCAACCCACGCATGCGCGACGTCATCGCGGAAGCGATCCTGGTGTCGGTGAAGCGGCTGTACCTGCTGGGTCAGGACGATCAACCGACCGGCACCTACACCTTCGCCGAGCTGCTCGCCGAGGAGCTGGCCGCGGCCGATCGCGGATAGTCACACCACGCACGAATCTGCCCCGCCGCACATGGTGCAGGCGGGGCAGTGTCGTTGGTAGGCCTCGATGGCTCGGTGCCGTCAGAGGCTGAGTACGCGCGTCGGCACCGTCATCGAGGCGGCCGCGAGCAGTTGATCCAGCGCTCGCTCCACGTCTTCCTTCCACCCGTGATCGGAATCGAGTTCCAACCGCAGCCGGGGGAACCGGTAGTGCGGTGCGACGATCTCGAAGCCGGCCTCCTCCAGGAAGTCGGCGTCGATCATGCACGTCTCCGGCGAACAGCGCGCAGTTGCCCGGCCGGAGCTACGCAATCGGTCACGCACCGGCGTCGCGATACGTTCCATCAAGGTCATGGAACCCATGGAGCGATCCGAGAGGGCCGTGCTCGGCGGGTCCGCTCGAAGACCGAAGACCTCGAGCGCCCGGACGCCGCGGCGCATCAGATCGGTCACCGCGGCCTGAATCAGCCGGTAGGCGATATCGGGGTCCTGATGCGGCGATTCGGCCCGCAGCGTGGTCAGCAGGATGGCGTCCGGGCTGACGGGGGAGGTGGGGAACAGCGTTGCTCGCGGCACGGCGCTCGGCGGCGCGTAGAGGACACATCCGGCGGCATTTCCGTCGACGGTCGCGACCTGCCCGCAGGAACCCCATTCGAGCATGACCGTGGAGAGCCAGGCCTCCTTCTCGAAGACCGGATCGCTGAACTCTTGCGAGTCGGCGACCACGGCCGGATCCATCTCCCAGAACACACAGCGCCGCGCATGTGCGGGCAGTTGGTCCAGCCCGTCCAGGGTCAATGCCGTGACGCTGGTCGACACCGCTCTGCTCAGCCTCCAGCTGTCTGATTCATCCACGCTCACGCCGCATCACTGTCTTCTCGCCAGCAAGAATATGCGATCAAAGCGAACCCGCCTCATTCCACGTCACTGTGCTGTTCGGTCAGGGGCTCTGTGCGATGTTCGGCTGCCGTCACAGTGACGATTCGACGCCAGGGTTGTCCTCACGGGTGCACAGGCTCGATTTCGTTAGGTTCCGATGTTGTTCTGCTGCATCAGACCGACAATGCGCTCGAGATCGTCGACCGAGCCGAACTCGACGACAATTTTTCCCTTGCGCTTGCCCAGACTCACTGTCACGCGAGTGTCGAACGATTCCGAGAGTCGCTCGGCCACATCCTGTAATCCCGGCGCGTGCAGCGGCTTGCGGCGGGGAGCGGGGGGAGTTGCGTTCTCGGGTTCCCGGTTCGCGAGCGTGACGGCTTCCTCGGTCGCTCGCACCGACATCCCCTCGGCGACAATGCGGGCAGCGAGCACCTCTTGGGCATCGGGGCCGGCTTCCAGGCCGAGGACCGCACGGGCGTGCCCCGCGGACAATACGCCGGCGGCAACTCGCCGCTGCACCGGCACCGGCAGCTTCAACAGCCGGATCATATTCGTCACCGCCGAACGTGAGCGGCCGATCCGGTCCGCCAGTTCCTCATGGGTGACGTCGAACTCCTCGAGCAGCTGCTGGTAAGCGGCTGCCTCCTCGAGCGGGTTGAGCTGCACGCGGTGGATGTTCTCCAGTAGTGCATCACGCAGCATCGAGCCGTCGTCGGTCTCCCGGACGATGGCCGGAATCGTGGTCAGGCCGGCTTCCTGGCAGGCCCTCCAACGGCGCTCACCCATGACGAGCTGGTAGCGGTCCGGGTTGGAGTCGAGGCGGCGCACCACAATCGGCTGCATGAGCCCGAATTCACGGATCGAATGCACGAGCTCGGCGAGCGCGTCTTCTTGGAAGACCTGACGCGGCTGCTTCGGGTTCGGCTCGATGGCGTCCGGCGGGATCTCGCGGTAGACGGCATCGCCGGGGGAGTCGAGTTCGGTGGTGTCCGGTGAGTCGGGAACCCGATGCAGGAATGTAGTGGCCGGCTGGAGCGGTCCGGGATCGACCCCGATGACCACACTCGCCGCGGCATCGCCGAGGCCGGTCGATGCCGGTCCGGTCGGGATCAGCGCTGCGAGACCGCGTCCCAGCCCACCCTTCTTAGCCTGACTCATCGGGCCTACCCCTTTCTCGTTCCACCACCGCCACAGGTCGGTACGACCTGCGTCACTCCGCACCTTCGGTGACGGCTGCGCGCTTCGCCGCAGCGCGGGCCGACATTTCCCGACCGGCATCAAGGTAGCTCATCGCTCCTCGGGAGCCCGGGTCGTAGTCCAGCACCGTCATGCCGTAGCCGGGCGCCTCGGAGACCTTCACGCTGCGCGGAATGACCGATCGCAGCACGACGTCACCGAAGTGGCCACGCACCTCCTCGGCGACCTGATCGGCCAGCTTGGTCCGGCCGTCGTACATCGTGAGAATCACGGTGGAAACATGGAGTTCGGGGTTCAGGTGCGACTGGACGAGACCGATATTGCGGATCAGCTGCCCGACGCCCTCGAGTGCGTAGTACTCGCACTGGATCGGGATCAGCACCTCCTTTGCCGCGACCATCGCATTGACCGTCAGCAGACCCAGCGATGGCGGGCAGTCGATCATCACGTAGTCGATGTCGTAGCCGGCGATATTGGCTTCTTGAATGGCGGCCTTCAGCCTGCCTTCGCGAGCAACCATGGACACCAACTCGATCTCGGCGCCCGCCAGGTCGATCGTGGCCGGAATGCAGAGCAGCCGTTCACTATGCGGGCTCTGCTGGATCGCATCTTTGACCGAGATCTCGCCGATGAGCAGTTCATAACTCGACGGCACACCGGAGTGGTGTTCGACCCCCAGTGCAGTGCTGGCATTGCCCTGCGGGTCGAGATCGATCACGAGCACCTTCATCCCCTGATGCGCCAGGGCCGCCGCCAGATTGACCGCGGTGGTCGTCTTGCCGACACCGCCCTTCTGGTTAGCGATCGTGATGATCCGTTGCTCATGCGGTTTCGGCACTGTCACCTTTCCTGGATGCAGTATCTGACTCGCGCGGTGCGCCTCCGCCGCAATCGGGGTCTCACTGGGGGAGATGTTCCCGAACGGTGTGCTTCCGAATGCTTCCGGACCGGCATTGCTGGAATCCAGCATTCCCGGAACTCGCGATGTTTCCCGTGAAACATTCGCTGAACCGCTCGACATAGACAGCTCCTAACGCGAGAACTCCAGATCACGTGCTGACCGACCGCGTCGGCGCCGTGTCTTCAAACAAGCCGTGTCGGATCGAACTTGATGCTCAACCGGGACCGCGGCGCCCGATCGACCGAGCGGAGCTCCTGCCGCTGTGACATCCACATCCCTCCGTGGCACCAACGCTCACGCCCGACGCCCATTAGCTTGCCAGCCCCGAGCGCGATTAGAAAGCTGAATCGCGGTGACTCGCGCACGACACGCGGATCCGTGACCATTCGCATGCGCCGGACCATGTTTCCCGTGAAACATCGGCCACGAAAGGCAGCTACTTCGCCTTCCTTGCGGCCCGTACCGCTCGGCGCACGGACTTCTCAGCGCGCGGCTTGGGCGCACGCTCGGACCGCGGGAGGCGCTCCGCGCTGATGACGAGCGTCGGCGTCTCCACGATCCCGACGCCGCATTCGACCACCTCCGCCAAACCTGCGCCGGCACGAGCGAGCGCATCCGCATCGCGCACCAACTCCTCGGCCGCACTCACGCCCTTGAGCGCGAGCATCCGGCCGTGGTCGTGAACCAGGGGGAGTGACCACTGTGCGAGCTTCGCCAGCGGGGCCACGGCACGCGACGTGACAACGTCGGCACCACCGGCTTCATGAATCACACCCGACTGCTCAGCACGACCACGAACGACGGCGACCTCTAGCCCCGCCTCTTCGATGAACTCACTCAGAAAGATCGTGCGCCGCAACAACGGTTCCACCAACGTGATGCGAAGGTCCGGCCGGGCGATGGCCAGGGGGATACCGGGGAGACCCGCCCCGCTGCCGATGTCGACCACCGAAGCGCCCTCGGGAATCAGCTCACCGATCACAGCGCAGTTGAGGATGTGGCGATCCCAGAGCCGGGGGACTTCGCGCGGCCCGATCAACCCACGCTCCACTCCGGCCGTCGCCAGCGCGGCACAGTACCGGCGGGCGAGATCGAGACGGTCACCGAAAACCGTGGCGGCTACCGCCGGCGGCTCCAGCTCGGCCGGCAACTCGGTCGCTCCGCCGAGATCTCGTTCCACGTGAAACATCCTTCCGAGCACTCGTCGACTATCGGAAATGGGCACCGGCACCCGGATATGGACAAGGGCCCCGGTCCGAAGACCCGAGGCCCTATCCAACCATTGCGCACCCCGTCAGCGCACGGGGCGTGCCGGACTATCCATCAAGCCGGAACGACAACCACATGCCGGTTCGGCTCCACGCCCTCACTCTCGCTCGCGACGCCATCGACAGCCGCAACAGCGTCGTGGACGATCTTGCGCTCGAACGGCGTCATCGGCGCCAACGATTCAGGTGCGCCGGATTCCTGCACGCGCTTCGCTGCCGCAGTCCCGAGCGCGCTCAGCTCTTCGCGACGCTTGGCCCGCCAGCCGGCGACGTCCAGCATGAGCCGGCTGCGTACACCGGTCGCCTGCTGCACCGCGAGGCGGGTCAGCTCCTGCAGCGCATCGAGCACCTCGCCGTTGCGGCCTACGAGCTTCGACAGGTCCCGGCCGCCGTCGATGCTCACCACCGCACGGTCTCCCTCGACGTCCAGATCGATATCGCCATCAAAGTCGAGCACATCGAGCAGCTGCTCCAGGTAGTCGCCCGCGATCTCGCCCTCTTCGATCAACGCTTCCTCGGCGTCGCTCGCGACGTCACCCGCTTCGGTGTCGGCATCAACCATCGTCGTTGCCACAGTGGCGTCCCCTCCGTCGGTCTCAACAGTCATTTGATTTCCTTCATCTGCTCGTCGCGGCTGCCGGTTGTCCGGGTGCCGCGATCAAGGGTTGCTCGGTGATAGTGGTTTCCCACCGATCGAATGGAGTCAGCGGCGTCGCTTCTGATTGGCCCGGCCGCGATTGCCCGACTTCTTCTGGCCGCCCGGCCGTTTCTGGCCCGACTGCTTACCCGCTGCCTTTGCCGCGGGGGCCGCACCATTCGTGGTGGCGGCGTCGTCCTCGGCGGCTGCGGTGGATGGTTGGGTCGCCTGCTTCTTTCGAGTGTCGACTGGCTTGGCGCCCGGCTTCGGAGCGTTCTGCGCCCGCTGCTCCAGCTTGGCCTGCTTCTTGGCCTCTTCCTCCTTGGCCATCCGGCCGAAGACGAGATGCTGCTGCCCGTAGGTCCAGATGTTGTTGGAGACCCAGTACAACAGAATGGCGATCGGCAGGAAGGGACCACCGACGAGCACACCGAGCGGGAACACCCACAGCGCCAGCTTGTTCATCAGCGCGGCCTGCGGGTTGGCTGCGGCCTCCGGCGTCTGCCGCTGGACCGAGGCGCGGGCGTTGAAGTGCGTTGCGACCGAGGCGATGACCATCAGCGGGATGGCGACAGCGGCGATGGAGATGCGGCTGGGAATCCCGCCCCAGTCCTCGAATGCCAGCAGCTCGTTAGCCGGGGTGGTGATGAACGCGGAGATCGGCGCGCCGAAAATACGGGCGCTCAGGAACGACTGGACATCGGCCGCGCTGAAGACGTAGTTCGGGGTGTTCGCGTTGGTGACCGGGTCCATGCCGAGCTGCCCCAGGCCGTGACCGGTCCGGTTGAACGAGCGCAGCACATGGAACAGACCGAGGAATACCGGCACCTGGGCCAGAATCGGCAGGCAGCCCATGAGCGGGTTGAAGCCGTTCTCCTTCTGGAGCTTCTGCATCTCCAGCGCCATCTTCTGGCGGTCGTTCTTGTACTTCTTCTGCAGCTCTTTGATCTGAGGCTGCAGTTCCTGCATCTGCTTGGTAGTGCGCACCTGCTTCACGAACGGCTTGTAGAGCAACAGCCGCAGCGAGAAGACCAGGAACACCACGGCCAGTGCCCAGGTGAGTCCATTGTCCGCGCCGAACGCGAACCCGAAGACCCGGTGCCAGAACCAAAGGATCCAGGACACCGGGTAATAAATGAAGTCGAGCACGGCTCTATGCACTCCCGTCGTTCGTATCGCCGATCACCGCGGACGGTGATCCTGTACAAGCCTTGGCCTCCGGCTCCGAGTCGGCCGGCGGGGTCGTATCCCGTGACGATTCGGCGGTTGCCTCGTTCCCGTGCTCGTCGCGGCGCTTCCGCTCCGGAACGGGGTCCCACCCACCAGGGTGCCAGGGTGCACATTTGGCCAGACGCACGACCGTCAATCCGAGGCCGATGAACAGCCCTCGGGTGCGCAACGCGGTGACCGCGTACTCGCTACAGGTCGGTGTGAACCGGCAGACCGGCATGCGGGTGGGGGACACATAGGTCCGGTAGAGCTCGATCAGGAAGATCAGAATGTTGGCGGGCCATCGGACCAGAGCCGCGGGCGGTCTCATACCGGTTCACCCGAGCGCGCGGCGGGCCGGGCGGTAGCGCCGAGACCAAGCTTGCGAGCTGCGCCGCGCAGCTGGCGCAGCAGCTCCGCAGAATCGGCGGTCGCAGCGCCGGGTAGAGCCCGGATGACGATATCGGCCTCGACGGGAATCTCGGCGCGGACCTCGGCGCAGATATGACGCAGGCGGCGGGCCACCCGGTGACGAATCACCGCGTTGCCCACCGCCTTGCTGACAATCAATCCGAAGCGCGGACCGCCGACGCGAACCAGCGCATCCTCGGTCGATTCGGCAGCCGGATCCACGGTGTGCACGAATGCGTGCACCACCAGGTCACGCCTCCCGGTTCGTTGGCCGCGACGCACCGTCCTGGAGAAGTCGGCACGACGATGCAGCCGATACGACTCAGGCAGCACCCGAGAGTCCGGGGGCGTGTGAGCGATCAGGGAAGAGGAGCGCAGCGTTCGGCGAACCGGGCATCCGACACCGAATCCGGGAGAAGGATCAGGCCGTCAGAGCGCCGCGGCCCTTACGGCGGCGCGCGGAAACGATGGCGCGGCCCGCACGGGTCCGCATCCGGAGACGGAAGCCGTGAACCCGCGCCCGACGACGGTTGTTCGGCTGGAACGTCCGCTTGCCCTTGGCCACGGTCAACACTCCTCGAGTTGGTGGGCGCCAGATGCGCCCGAAGCTTGTGGTGATTCGCCCATCCTCGGCGCGCGGCGATCCTGGCGAACAGTCAGCACAGGGCAGCCACCGCACCAAGGGGTGACTGTACGAGGGTACTCAGCGGCCACGAACGGGTCAAACTCGCCCATATCAGCGGTATGTGGCCGTGACCTCGTCCACACCCCTGATCGGTCAGCGCGTCCGGCCGATGACCGCGTAGCCGGACGATAGCCGGTTTCGCTGCAGGTCGGGGCACTGCGGCTGGTCAGCGACGCCATGATCCCCAATCCACAGGAGTTCTCCACATCTGTGGATAATTGTGTGGAAAGACCCCGTGAGTGGCATATTCGTTAAGCCGACGGTGCTGCGCCGCCACCGGGAAACACCGCGATTCCGGGATGCGACCGAACCGGTAACGACCCGCGCGGGATCGGATCGAACCACCACGGTAGACGTCTTGCGTACCCCGGCCGTCTGCTCCCATCGACCAACTTCCGGGGAGGACACTGCATGGACGACGAGCAGAACGTGTTGGCTACCGTTTGGCCGGAGGTGGTCGCCGAACTCACTACCGGCTCTCCCGATGGTGCCATCCCGTCGGTCTCCCGCGCACAACAGGCGTGGTTGAAGCTCGTCAAGCCGTTGACAGTCGCACAGGGGTTCGCACTGCTCTCGGTACCGTCGTCGCTGGCCCAGGAAGCGATCGAGCGCGATCTGCGGGAACCGATCCTGCGTTCGCTGGCGCGACGGCTGGGTCCACAGGTCGAAGGTCTCGGGGTGCGCATCGCCGCGCCGACCACGCCGGGTACCGAACGCCCGAGCCCCCCGCCCCGGCACGCCAGGATGACCAGCAGGCCGGAACGGCCGCGCGAGCAGCCCCGCAGGCCCGAATATCCGAATGCGGAGTTCGCAGGCCGCGGCGAGTTCAGTCCACCGCGCTATGCCGCAGGCAACGACTACGCCCCCGACTATCCCAGCGCCGACTACGCAGCGGGCCGCACCTATCCACCCGGCCAGGATTATCCACAGGCTCAAGAGTTCGATCGGCCCGATAGCTACGGGCGCGCCGACGGGTTCGCCGAGTCCGACGGATACGGCTCGGGGGACAACTACGAACAGCGCGAGAACTTCGGCCGACCGGAGTACGGCTCTGACTTCGCCGAGGCGAGCGAGCGCCGATCCGATCAGGACTACCGGCCCGCGGACGACTTCCGCAGGCCCGAGTACGCCCCGCGCGGCGAATACCCGGCGCCGAACGCCGAACGGACGGACACGGGTGCGGTCGAGAGTTCACCGGCTCAACGCCGTGAGTCCGCGCCCGCGCCGCGTCGTGAGTCGGTACCGCCGGGACAGGAGTCGCTGTTCACCCCGGAGCCCACGCCGCGCGCGCCGATCGCCGCCGACCTGCGTGAGTCCGGCCCTGCCGAAGATCAGGCGCCCGCCGTGGCGCACGAGCCGATCCGCGAAGCCGCACACGACACCGTCCGCGAGCCGGTGCGCGAGCCGGCCGGTGACGGCCAGCGTTCCGACCACGACGACGAACCCGTGGTCAACGTCCGCGACTCCTGGCCGACCTACTTCGCCAAATCGCAGGAACCGCAGGCGCCGCAGACCTCGTCGGCGAGTCTGAATGCCAAATACACCTTCGAGACGTTCGTCATCGGCGCGTCCAACCGATTCGCGCACGCCGCGGCGGTCGCGATCGCCGAGGCGCCGGCGCGGGCCTACAACCCGCTGTTCGTCTGGGGTGCCTCCGGTCTGGGCAAAACCCATCTGCTGCATGCGGCCGGGCACTACGCCCAGCGGCTGTTCCCCGGGATGCGGGTCAAGTACGTCTCCACCGAGGAATTCACCAACGACTTCATCAACAGTCTGCGCGACGACCGCAAGGTGGCGTTCAAGCGCCGCTACCGGGAGACCGACATCCTGCTGGTGGACGACATCCAGTTCATCGAGGGCAAGGAAGGTATCCAGGAAGAGTTCTTCCACACCTTCAACACCCTGCACAACGCCAACAAGCAGATCGTGGTGTCCTCGGACCGGCCGCCCAAGCAGCTCGCCACGCTGGAGGAGCGGTTGCGGACCAGGTTCGAATGGGGCCTGATCACCGATGTGCAGCCGCCGGAGCTGGAGACCCGGATCGCGATCCTGCGCAAGAAGGCCAGGATGGACCGCCTCGATGTCCCGCATGACGTGCTCGAACTCATCGCCAGCCGGGTCGAGCGCAATATCCGCGAGCTGGAGGGCGCGCTGATCCGGGTGACGGCGTTCGCCTCGCTCAACGGTCAGCCGCTGGATCTGCCGCTGGCCGAGGTGGTGCTGCGCGATCTGATGCCCGATACCGCGGCGCTCGAGATCACCGCGGCCACGATCATGGCCGTCACCGCCGAGTACTTCAATACGACGCTCGAGGAGCTGACCGGCCCTGGTAAGGCCCGTCCGCTGGCTCAGGCTCGCCAGATCGCCATGTATCTGTGCCGTGAGCTCACCGATCTGTCCCTGCCGAAGATCGGCCAGGCATTCGGTCGCGACCACACAACGGTCATGTACGCGGAGAAGAAGGTCCGCAAGGAGATGACCGAACGGCGCCGGGTCTACGACCAGGTTCAAGAACTCACAGCCCGAATCAAACAGCGTTCGCGCTGATCCGCATACACAGCCTGTGAAAGCCCCTGACCTGGGGTGACCCATGTCCATGGGCTGTGGATTCCTCGAGGAATTCCTGTGGAGTCCTCGAGGAATCCCATGGTTGTCCACCGTTTTGCTCACAGCCCGGCGGGTCGGGTGACGTGTGTCCGCACACAGGGCATCTGTCCACAGAGTCCACAGGGTGCTGCCTCCACAGCCGCTGACCGGGCGATCTGCGTTGTTGTCCCTGTGGATTCCTCGAGGAATCCTTGTGGAGTCCTCGAGGATTCCACTGGTTGTCCACGATCTCGTGCACACGTGTGAACAACCGGGTGAATCCGGTGGAACAACTCGAGGATCAGCGGTGGATAGATGTGGGACAAACTTCCGGCCTCCACAGACCCCCGCTGTTCATCCTCGAGACACTCAACACTCATCCCCACCGCACCACGCCCTGTGACCTGCGCAGACGACCTCATTCCACAGAATCCACAGGGCCTATTACTACTTCAGTTCTTCTTCTAATAGATCTCTCTTCAAAACAGGCTGTGTGGAAAGTCGGTCGGGCAGGCTCGGCTTCACGATCGGGTCCCGGCACACAAGCAAGGAGAAGGAGCATCAGGCAGGGCCGGACAGCAGAGCGCGCGAGCCGGACCGGAGGGTCGGGCCCGGTGCTCGGCTCGAACGCGGTACCGTTTGGTTGTCGGTCGTCTGTGCCACACTTTCGAAGGCGGCCGCGACAGCACGTCTTTCGAGAACCAACGCTGACCAGCCGACAGGGGGCCGACGACATCGTCGGGCCGCTGCAAGATCACGAAACCGGGAGAGGACAGATCGGGCGATGGAGCTTTCGAGCATGAAGTTTCGGGTCGCCCGTGAGGATTTCGCGGAGTCGGTCGCCTGGGTCGCGCGCAGCCTTCCGTCCCGGCCGCCGGTCCCGGTGCTCGGTGGAGTGCTGCTCGTTGCCGATGAAGACGGGCTGACCGTCTCCGGCTTCGACTACGAGGTCTCCGCACAGATGCGGGTCGCGGCCGAGGTCGCAGGCCCTGGCCAGGTGCTCGTCTCCGGGCGGCTGTTGGCCGATATCACCAAGGCGCTGTCCAATAAGCCGGTCGATGTCTCCGTCGACGGCACCCGCGTGCTGATCAGCTGCGGTAGCGCCAAGTTCTCCCTGCCCACCATGCCGGTCGAGGACTATCCCCAGCTTCCCGAGGTGCCGCAGCAGAGCGGTGAACTCAATGCCGATGTCTTCGCCGAGGCAGTCGGCCAGGTCGCCGTCGCCGCAGGCCGGGACGACACGCTTCCGATGCTCACCGGCATCCGGGTCGAGATCGAAGGTCCCCAGGTGGTTCTCGCGGCCACCGACCGCTTCCGCCTCGCGGTGCGCCACATCGAATGGCAGCCGGCTCGTACCGATATCGAGACCGCCGTGTTGATCCCGGCGCGCACACTGTCGGAGTCGGCGAAGACCCTCGGCGCCACCGACGCGCCGGTGCAGCTGTCGCTCGGCACTGGATCGGGCGCCGACGGGCTGCTCGGCATCGTCAATGCGGGCCGGCGCACTACCACCCGCCTGCTCGATGCGGAATTCCCCAAGTTCCGTCAGTTGCTCCCCAAGGAGCACACCTCACTCGCGACTCTGCAGGTCGCCACCCTCACCGATGCCATCAAGCGTGTGGCCCTCGTTGCCGAGCGTGGTGCCCAGGTGCGGCTGGAGTTCTCCGGTGACGGCCTGCTGTTGTCAGCGGGTGGCGACGACGCTGGTCGGGCCGAGGAGTGGCTGGAGGCCGACTTCCGCGGCGAGCCACTGACCATCGCGTTCAACCCCGGCTACCTCATCGACGGTCTGTCGGCTCTGCATTCGGATCGGGTCACCTTCGGGTTCACCACGCCGAGCCGTCCCGCGGTGTTGCTGCCCGCGTCCGAGGAGGAGCCGCAGGCACTGGACTCCGGTGCGTTCGCCGCCCTGGACAGCACCTACACCTATCTGTTGATGCCGGTCCGGCTCCCGGGCTGAGTGCGAGTGTGACCGTCGGGTGCGAGCAGGATCCGAAACCGGCTGTGCGGTACGACGTTTCGGGTTACCGGAACCGATCGGCAATGGAAAGTGGTGCGGCACAAGCACACTTGTCCACAGTTGTGGATACAGCTGTGACATACCATCTGGCGAGCTGAGCGCATGTTCATCCGAGCTCTGACGGTTCGTGACTTCCGTTCCTGGGAGCACGCGGATATCGAGTTATCCACAGGCGGAACGGTTTTCCTCGGCGCGAATGGCAACGGGAAGACCAATCTGCTGGAGGCGGCCGGCTACCTGTCCACTCTGGGCTCCCATAGGGTCTCCGGTGACGCGCCGCTGCTGCGGATGGGGACCGAGCGAGCCAGGATCGGTGCCACCGTGGTGAATACCGGCCGTGAACTGCGCATCGATATCGAACTCAATCAGGGCTCACCCAACCGTGCGCAGATCAACCGGTCGCCGGTGCGCAGGCCCCGGGAGATCCTGGGGATTCTGCACACCGTGTTGTTCGCACCCGAGGATCTGGCGTTGGTCCGCGGCGATCCGGGGGAGCGGCGCCGGTTCCTCGACGAGTTGTGCACAGCCCGACTCCCGCGCCTGGCTGCGGTCCGCGCCGATTACGACCGGGTGCTGCGGCAACGATCGGCACTGCTGAAGAGCGCGGGTAGGCAGGCCCGCTCGCGCGCCGATCTCGGCACCCTCGATGTGTGGGACGGGCATCTGGCCGCGCACGCATCGCAGCTGCTGGCCGAGCGGCTACGCCTGGTACATGAGCTGTCCCCACATCTGACCGACTCCTATGCCTCGATCGCTCCGGAGTCGCGTCCTGCCGCCATCGGCTACCGCAGTGCCGCGCTGCCGGAGGATTACCTCGACCCGACCCGTCCACCTGCTCCCGGTGATATCGCGGAACTGGAGGCGATCCTGCTGCGCGAACTCACCGCTGCTCGGCCGCGTGAATTGGAGCGCGGGGTGTGTCTGGTGGGCCCGCACCGGGATGATCTCGAACTGATGCTCGGTGACGCGCCCGCGAAGGGTTTCGCCAGCCATGGCGAGTCCTGGTCGTTCGCCCTCGCCCTGCGGCTCGCCTCGTTCGAGCTGCTGCGCGAGGGTGGCACCGATCCGGTACTGCTGCTCGATGACGTCTTCGCCGAGCTCGACCGCCGTCGACGTACCGCGCTTGCCTCGGTGGCGGCCGCCGCCGAGCAGGTGCTCATCACCGCGGCCGTTCCCGAGGACGTCCCGGCGGAGTTGTCGGCGACCACGCTGCGGGTCGAGACCACCGGCGACGCCGACCGCCGCACCTCCCGGATCATCCATGCCGTCGACTCGTCCGCCGCAGGCTGACCGATGCGCCGCACACCGTCCATCGTCGGCTCCGCTTCGGGATCGCTGCCGTACAGTTTTTCCATGCGCTCCGACCTTCGTGCCTGGTCGCACGCATCGATCCCATGTTGTCAACAGCCTGTGGATAACTTGGGCTCGCCAGGTGACACGCCGGACGTCCGCAACTCGACAGCAGCCGCAACCGCTGAGTGTGAAAACGTCGAAAAAATAGGTTCTACCTGGGGTTATGCCAAGGTTGCGGTGAGAATGTCGTCCCGGTACCGCAACGGAACAGCTTGTTGCGCAGTGCGTGTCGGAGCCTGGGGACAACTCACCACAGTTGGGGACAACTCGACGAGGCGAACGGAGCGACGATGACCGATCAACCGGAGCCATCGGGCCCCTCGAGCTCGAACCCGGAACCGGAGTTGCGCGGTATCGATCTGGCCCGCCGGGCGCTGGAAGAGGCCCGTGCCGCGGCCAAGGCCAGCGGAAAGTCGGTCGGTCAGGGGCGTTCCTCACCGCGTCGCGGGCTGCGGACCGGCGCCAGACGCCGCACCGGATGGTCCGGGCCGAGACCCGATGAGCGTGATCCACAGATGCTGTCCAAGCTGACCGGTTCGATTGCCAAGAGCCGAGGCTGGTCGACCAAGGTCGCCGAGGGCATGGTGCTCGGCCGCTGGTCCGGGGTGGTGGGTGAGGACATCGCAAGTCACGCCACGCCGGTCAAGCTGGAGAACGGTGTGCTCAGCATTACCGCCGAATCGACGGCCTGGGCGACCCAGCTGCGCATGCTGCAGGCGCAGATTCTGGCCAAGATCAATGCTGCGGTGGGGCAGGGCGTGGTGACGTCGTTGCGGATCTCCGGCCCGGCGGCGCCGAGCTGGCGTAAGGGGGAACGCCATATCAAGGGTCGAGGGCCGCGCGACACCTACGGCTGAGCCGATACCTGGCCAGTATGTGGTACTCGGTGTTACGTTGATTCCGCTGTCGGCCGCCGAAGTTCGCAACACCGCCACGAACAGCGGTTTCACGTGGAACAGCGCGCCGATCCGGATCCTCCGGACCGTCACTGTCGAAAGGTGAAGTCGATGATCGCCGCCACCGAGCCATTCCCCGCCCGGCCGACCCGGACCGTCCGCCGCGGCGATATCGAACTTGCGGTGTTCGAATGCGGAAATCCCGCGGGCCCCGCGATCATCCTGGTCCACGGCTGGCCTGATACCCACACCCTGTGGAACGGCGTCGCCACCGGGCTGGCCGAACGCTACCGAGTGATTTCCTTCGATAACCGTGGTGCGGGCGCGAGTACGGTCCCGGCCGAGGTCGACGCCTACCGGATCGAGGAGTTGGCCGCCGACGTGCGCGCTGTTGCGGCCGCGGTCGCCCCTGGTGAACAGGTGCATGTGCTCGGCCACGACTGGGGTTCGGTGATCGGTTGGGAACTGGCCTCGATGCCAGAGGCGGGCGCGTCGATCGCGTCGTTCACCTCGGTGTCCGGCCCGAATCTCGATTTCCTCGGCGCCTATCTGCGTGGACCGTTCTCCCTCGCTCGCCTGCGTAATTCGCTCGCACAGGGTGTGGCCTCGGCCTATACCGTCGCCTTCCAGATCCCGGGCCTGCCGAATCCGGTGTTGCGCGGTCTGTCTGGCCGGTGGCCGCGCTTCCTCGCCTTCTTCGACGGCATCGATCCAGCCCTGGTCCATCCCGCGCCAACCCTGCGCGCCGACATGATCAACAACCTGAAGCTCTATCGCGCCAATATCCGGCCACGTCTCGGCAATCCTCGCCCGCGCCCGATCGACCTCCCGGTCCAGGTGATCGTCGCGACAGGCGACCGCGCGGTGCGCCCTGTGGTGCATGCCGAGGCGGATAATTGGGTGTCGGACCTGACAAGGCGCGAGATCGCCGCCCGGCACTGGTCGCCGCTGTCGCATCCGGCCGATCTGGCTCGGCTCACCGCCGAGTTCGTCGATCGGGTGGGTGCGCCCGCGCAGGGCTGAGGCGCCCGGAACGGGGCAGACCGCAACACAACTCTCACGCCAACCCTGATGGCTCGAAACCGTCGGGCGGCGGATCGGACCCGCCGTGATCCGATTTCTTGCATTCTCGTAGCCGTCAGGGGTGTCGTAGGTGCGCTGTAGTTTGGGCGTACCAGTAGGATGGTGACGTAACTAGCGGCGATACCTTCGGCGCGTTCCGCACAGCCCGCGCGGTGGACCGTGAATCTCGACCAGCTCAGAATCCGGCCCCAACGTGTGCTTGGCGACGCCGCGCCGAGGATCAGCAAGTAAGGAGAGCTACCGACCAGTGGCTGCCAACGACTCCAATGCATCGGGCTCGACCAAGGCGTCTTCGGGTAAGGCGGGCAACAAGGACTACGGTGCCTCCTCCATCACGGTTCTCGAGGGGCTCGAGGCCGTCCGTAAACGTCCGGGCATGTACATCGGCTCCACCGGTGAGCGCGGTCTGCACCACCTGATCTGGGAGGTGGTCGACAACTCCGTCGACGAGGCGATGGCAGGCTACGCCAGCCGGGTCGACGTCACGCTGCTCGCCGACGGTGGTGTCGAGGTCATCGACGACGGCCGTGGCATCCCCACCGGCATGCATGCCCAGGGCGTGCCCACCATCGAGGTGGTCATGACCCAGCTGCACGCCGGCGGCAAGTTCGACTCCGACTCCTATGCGGTCTCCGGCGGTCTGCACGGCGTCGGTATCTCCGTGGTGAACGCGCTGTCCACCCGGCTCGAGGCGGAGATCGACCACGCGGGCTTCCACTGGACCCAGGAGTACAAGGACGCCACCCCGGGCAAGCTGATCCAGGGCGAGCCGACCAAGCGCACCGGTACCACTATTCGGTTCTGGCCGGACCCCAACATCTTCGAGACCACCTCGTTCAACTTCGAGACGGTGGCCAGGCGTCTGCAGGAGATGGCGTTCCTGAACAAGGGCCTCACCATCACCCTGACCGACGAGCGGGTCACCGACACCGAGGTCACCGACGAGGTCGTCAGCGAGACCGCCGAGGCGCCCAAGCACGCCGACGACGAGTCGTCGAAGACCGAACACAAGGTGAAGTCGCGGACCTACCACTACCCGGGTGGTCTGGAGGACTTCGTCCGCCACATCAACCGGACCAAGCAGGCGATCCACAACTCGGTCGTCGCGTTCACCGGTAAGGGCACCGGGCATGAGCTCGAGGTGGCGATGCAGTGGAACTCCGGCTACTCGGAGTCGGTGCACACCTTCGCCAACACCATCAACACCCATGAGGGTGGCACCCATGAGGAAGGTTTCCGCGCGGCCCTGACCACCGTGGTCAACCGGTACGCCAAGGAGAAGAAGCTCCTCAAGGAGAAGGACGGCAACCTCACCGGTGACGACATCCGTGAGGGCCTGGCCGCCATCGTGAGCGTGAAGGTCGGCGAACCGCAGTTCGAGGGCCAGACCAAGACCAAGCTGGGCAATACCGAGGTCAAGTCGTTCGTGCAGCGCACTTGCAATGAGCACCTCGCGCATTGGTTCGAGGCCAATCCGGCCGATGCGAAGACCATCGTGAACAAGGCGGTCTCCTCGGCGCAGGCGCGTGTCGCCGCGCGTAAGGCCAGGGAACTGGTGCGCCGCAAGAGCGCCACCGACCTGGGCGGTCTGCCGGGCAAGCTGGCCGACTGCCGATCCAAGGATCCGAGCAAGTCCGAGATCTACATCGTCGAGGGTGACTCCGCAGGCGGCTCGGCCAAGTCCGGCCGCGACTCGATGTACCAGGCGATCCTGCCGCTGCGCGGCAAGATCATCAATGTCGAGAAGGCGCGTATCGACAAGGTCCTCAAGAACAACGAGGTCCAGGCGATCATCACCGCGTTCGGTACCGGCATCCACGACGAGTTCGATATCGCCAAGCTGCGCTATCACAAGATCGTGCTGATGGCCGACGCCGACGTCGACGGCCAGCACATCTCAACCCTGCTGCTCACGCTGCTGTTCCGGTTCATGCGACCGCTGATCGAGCACGGGCACGTCTACCTGGCGCAGCCGCCGCTGTACAAGCTGAAGTGGCAGCGTGCCGATCCAGAATTCGCCTACTCCGACCGCGAGCGCGACGGACTGCTCGAGGCAGGTCTGGCCGCGGGCAAGAAGATCAACAAGGACGACGGTGTCCAGCGCTACAAGGGTCTGGGCGAAATGAACGCCAAGGAACTGTGGGAGACCACCATGGACCCCGCGGTCCGGGTGCTGCGCCAGGTGACCCTCGACGATGCCGCCGCGGCCGACGAGCTGTTCTCCATTCTGATGGGCGAGGACGTCGAGGCGCGTCGCAGTTTCATCACCCGCAATGCCAAGGACGTTCGCTTCCTCGACGTGTAGCCGGCGTGTGATCGCTGCCCCTCCACGCCAGGCCCTCTGAAGGAGACCGCATGACTGAGACAACGCTGCCCCCGAACGGTGGGGCGGGCGACCGGATCGAACCGGTCGACATCCAGAACGAGATGCAGAGCAGCTATATCGATTACGCGATGAGCGTGATCGTCGGCCGCGCGCTGCCCGATGTGCGCGACGGCCTCAAGCCGGTACACCGGCGCGTGCTCTACGCGATGTACGACAACGGCTACCGGCCCGACCGTGGCTACGTGAAGTCGGCTCGTCCGGTCGCCGAGACCATGGGTAACTACCACCCGCACGGTGACTCGTCGATCTACGACACCCTCGTGCGCATGGCTCAGCCGTGGTCGCTGCGCTATCCACTGGTCGACGGGCAGGGCAACTTCGGTTCGCGCGGCAACGACGGCGCGGCCGCCATGCGATACACCGAGTGCCGCCTCACGCCGCTGGCGATGGAGATGCTGCGCGAGATCGACCACGAGACGGTCGATTTCGTACCCAACTACGACGGTCGCTCGCAGGAGCCGACCGTGCTGCCCTCCCGGGTCCCCGCGCTGCTGATGAACGGCAGCAACGGCATCGCGGTCGGTATGGCGACGAATATCCCGCCGCACAACCTCAACGAGCTGGCCGAGGCGATCTACTGGGCGCTGGACAATTACGAAGCCGATGAAGAGTCGACGCTTGCCGCCTGTATGGAGCGGGTCAAGGGCCCCGACTTCCCGACCGCGGGCCTGATCGTTGGCGGCCAGGGCATCCACGACGCCTACACCACCGGCCGCGGGTCGATCCGCATGCGCGGTGTGGTGGAGATCGAGGAAGACAGCCGCGGCCGCACCACGATCGTCATCACCGAACTGCCCTACCAGGTCAACACCGACAACTTCATCAACTCGATCGCCGAGCAGGTGAAGGACGGCAAGATCGCCGGCATCTCCGATATCCACGACGAGTCCTCCGACCGCGCGGGTATGCGGATCGTGGTGACGGTCAAGCGTGACGCCGTCGCCAAGGTCGTGCTGAACAACCTGTACAAGCACACGCAGCTACAGACCAGCTTCGGCGCCAACATGCTCTCCATCGTCGATGGTGTGCCGCGCACCCTGCGCCTGGATCAGATGATCCGGTTCTACGTCGAGCACCAGTTGGAAGTCATCGTCCGGCGTACCCGCTATCTGCTGCGCAAGGCCGAGGAACGCGCCCACATCCTGCGTGGCCTGGTCAAGGCGCTCGATGCGCTCGACGAGGTCATCGCGCTGATTCGGCGCTCGGCCAACACCGACACCGCGCGCACCGGCCTGATGGACCTGCTCGAGATCGATGAGATCCAAGCGACCGCCATCCTCGATATGCAGTTGCGCAGGCTCTCGGCGCTGGAGCGGCAGAAGATCGTCGACGAACTGGCCAAGATCGAGGCCGAGATCGCCGACCTCAAGGACATCCTGGAAAAGCCGGAGCGTCAGCGCGCGATCGTGCGCGACGAGCTGGCCGAGATCGTCGAGAAGTACGGCGACGAACGGCGTACCAAGATCATCGCCGCCGACGGCGACGTGGCCGACGAGGATCTGATCGCCCGCGAGGACGTGGTGGTCACCATCACCGAAACCGGCTACGCCAAGCGCACCAAGACCGATCTGTACCGCAGCCAGAAACGCGGCGGTAAGGGTGTGCAGGGCGCGGGGCTCAAGCAGGACGACCTGGTCAAGCACTTCTTCATCAGCTCGACCCATGACTGGTTGCTGTTCTTCACCAACAAGGGCCGGGTGTATCGCG
Source organism: Nocardia cyriacigeorgica (assembly GCF_010868145.1). Taxonomy (GTDB): domain Bacteria; phylum Actinomycetota; class Actinomycetes; order Mycobacteriales; family Mycobacteriaceae; genus Nocardia; species Nocardia cyriacigeorgica_D. The sequence goes on along the minus strand of NZ_JAAGUY010000002.1, from coordinate 219,395 downwards.
CCAAGGCCTACGAGCTGCCAGAGGCCAGCCGCACCGCGCGCGGTCAGCATGTGGCGAACCTGCTCGCCTTCCAGCCGGACGAGAAGATCGCCCAGATCATTCGGATCAAATCCTACGAAGACGCCCCGTATCTGGTGCTGGCCACCAAGAATGGCCTCGTGAAGAAGTCGCGGCTGTCGGATTTCGACTCCAACCGCAGCGGAGGCATCGTCGCGGTGAACCTTCGCGACAACGACGAATTGGTCGGTGCCGTGCTGTGCTCGGCGGACGACGACCTGCTGCTGGTATCGGCGCAGGGCCAGTCGATCCGCTTCTCGGCCACCGATGAGGCGCTGCGCCCGATGGGCCGCGCCACCTCGGGCGTGCAGGGTATGCGGTTCAACGCCGACGACGAGCTGCTCTCGCTCAATGTCGTCCGTGAGGGTACGTATCTGCTGGTCGCGACGTCCGGAGGCTATGCGAAGCGGACCGCGATCGAGGAGTACACCGCCCAGGGCCGCGGCGGTAAGGGTGTGTTGACCATCCAGTACGACACCCGACGTGGCACGCTGGTCGGTGCGCTCATCGTCGACGACGACGACGAGCTGTACGCGATCACCTCCGGGGGTGGTGTCATCCGGACGGCGGCGAAGCAAGTTCGCAAGGCAGGCCGCCAGACCAAGGGCGTGCGATTGATGAACCTCGGCGAGGGCGATACCTTGCTTGCGATCGCGCGCAACGCCGACGAGCCCGATCAGATCGGCGACGACACCAGCGATTCTTCCGAGCAGTAAACACAGCGGCGGCAACGAACGGATCTGAGGATTGCATTGACCACTCCGAATCAGCCGAATGACGAGCGGCAGCAGACGAACGGTGTGACCGAACGGATCGCACCGTCACCGATTCCGCCCCGGCCGATCCAGCGACCGGAGTCCGAATCCCCCGCGGGCGCTCCCGCGGGCGCGAATCCGCAGGAAGCCGCTGCTCAGTCGCGCGAAAATGCTGACAAGCAGGGCGAATTCGGTTCCGAAGGTGCCGCGAAGCCCGCACCGGCCGAGGGCGGCAACTCCTTCGACCAGACCGTGCGGATGAACGGCTCCGGTGAAGCGCCGCAAGGCGATTCGGGTGCGCCGGGCAGCAACGGCGGCGGTCAGTCGCGCTACCAGGACGGGTGGTCGCAGCTACCGCAGCGTGAGCCACAGTCCAACCTGTCCCGGCCCGGCCACTCGCCGGTGGCCTCCGGTCGCCCCGCGCCCGCTCCAGGCGGTGGACTCGGTGGCGGTATGGGCAATGCCCGCACCACCGCCGATCTCGCCGCCAAGGCGGCCCGCAAGGAAGCGGCAATGGTGAAGTCGGTCGGCCTCGACGGGCCGACCCGCAGCATCTCCCGCCCCGAGCTGACCAAGGACATGCCGGATCTTTCCGAGATCCGGCATCCGCTGCCGCCGGAGCACTCGGCCGCACCGAAGGCCGGCCCCGCGGCCGTCTCGCCCGCGGTTCCGGTCGCGGTCGCGCAGGCGGTGGCGGGTGAGCCGCTGCGTGCCACGGTGCAGATTCGCCGCATCGACCCATGGTCGACACTGAAGATCACCCTCGTCATCAGCGTGGCGCTGTTCTTCGTGTGGATGCTCGCGGTCGGGTTGCTCTACATCGTGCTCGAGGGCATGGGCGTGTGGGAGCGGCTCAACGACACCGTCATCGAGATGGTGTCGCAGGACAACGGCAGTTCCACCGGCTTGATCGATGCGGGCACGGTCTTCGGCTACGCCGGCGTCATCGGACTGATCAACGTGGTGCTGTTCACCGCGCTGGCCACCATCGGCACGTTCATCTACAACCAGTGCTGCGATTTGGTGGGCGGCATCCAGGTCACCCTGGCCGACCCGGACTAGCGATCTCCTGAGCGGCCGGTACCGACCCCATCGAGGGCCGGTACCGGCCGTTCTGGTCTCCGGCGACATGTGGGTTGGTTGGAACTTGCGAACAGTGTCATCGCTACGCCACTGTTTTAGGTTGTCTGTAGTGCTTCTACCAGCCGTTTTGGTCGTTGTCGGTGCGTCGGGTAATCTCTGTTCTCGGTTGTTGCGTTGCGTGTAGTCGATAGCGGAACACAACAGGCAAACACACGGGCCTATAGCTCAGGCGGTTAGAGCGCTTCGCTGATAACGAAGAGGTCGGAGGTTCAAGTCCTCCTAGGCCCACTCCCGAACATCACAGTAGGGTGGGAATCATGAAACTTCTCCTCACACTCGGTGTCGTGGTCGCGGTTCTCATCGGTATCACCAAACTGCGCCAACGTAACGACGCGGATCTGTGGCACGAGGTCACCACCCGCTGACCGCTCGGGCAGCCACCCGGGGCCTTAGCTCAATTGGCAGAGCACTGCCTTTGCAAGGCAGGGGTTAGGGGTTCGATTCCCCTAGGCTCCACACGATACGTGCTGGTCAAAGGGTATTTTTCAACCCGATGGCCCGCCGTCCACACCTAGCGGTCCACATTGACACGAATCTGAGGGGATTCGGTGCAACCATTCCATATTCAGAGGTTGCGCAATGTCCATCCGTACCCGTGCCTACAAAGACGGCACTCCCTACTTCCAGGTCTGCTACCGCATCGTCCGCGACAACGCTGACGCGCCGACCGAGTCGTCGAAGAGCTTCAAGTCCTACAACGGCGCTGACCGATTCCAGAAGCTGATCAACAAGGTCGGTGCAGCCGAGGCCGAGCGGATCCATGGGCTCCAGGTCGCCGCCAAGGAAACTGCCGTCCCGACGGTCGCCGAAGTAGTTCGCGCCCACATCGCCGGACTGACCGGCATCGAGGATGAAACCCGCCGAAAGTACTACCGGATCGTCGATCTCGACATTGACCCGTTCATGGGCCCTCTACCCGCCAACGCACTGACGCCCGACGTCGACGCCGCGTGGGTCAACTCAATGCAAGAGGCCGGCGCCGCCCCGAAGACGATCGCGAACAAGCACTCCGTGCTGTCGGCGGCAATGGGCGCGGCCGCAGCGAAGCGGCCGAAGCCGATCATCGACTACAACCCGTGCGCGGGCATCCGTCTGCCGAAGGCCTACGGAGCAGAACACGATCATCTCAGCACCGCCGAGTACGAATTGCTCGCCGACATCGTGGCGCCGCAGTGGCAGGCATTCCTGGAGTTCGCGGTGATGTCGATGGCCCGGCCGTCCGAGCTCGCCGCGCTGCTCGTCGGCGATATCGATCGCGAGACCGGCGCGGTCCGGATCACCAAGGCCTACAAGTACGCGAACGGTCGGTTGAAGCTCGGCAGCCCGAAGTCGCGCCGCGGCGTCCGCACGGTCTACGTCCCACTGAGCACCGTCGACCGGCTCGGACTCGACGGCCGCAGCCCGATCGAGCAGCTTTTCGCGACGGACTCCGGCGGCGTGCTCGACGTCGTCACCCAGTACAAGCGGATCTGGGCACCGGCAATGGGCCGCCTGGATGCCCTTCTGGCGGGCGATTTCACCAAGTTCGGCCCGATGGCTCGCTGGGAAGGTCTCGACCCGTGGACGATCCTGGAGCGCCACGGCGAGCTCGTCGGCGGCCTGGCCCTGCTCCAGCTCAGCCCGTACTTGAGCCGCCACACCGGGATCTCGTGGCGCCTCCAGGACGGCACGCCGATCTGGGTGGTCAGTCGCGATGCTGGGCACGAGTCGATCACGACCACCGACAAGCAGTACGGCCACATCGCCGCCGAGGCCTCGCGCGCGGCCGCCGACACCGTGTCCGGCCGCCTCGGCAGCCTGCGTGGCGCCGTCGTCAGCCTGGAAGGCGCCAAGCGCCGGCGGCTGGTGCGCGCGGGGCTGCTCGGCGAGATCGACGACATCGGCGGCGGCCAGTACGAAGCGGTCTGGCTCGACCGGCGCGGCGTCATCTGCTCCGCGGTTTTCGATTCCTACGACGACGCCGTCGAGCACGTCGCGCTCAACGAAGCGGGCGAACCGATCGCCGCCGACGCCGCCTGACCTACCTGACCTGCACTGATTTTCAATTCACCCCTGCCGTGAACAGGACGAATTACATGACCACAGCTGTAGCAAAATCCGTGTGCCCGATGCCTGTTGGCGAAGCCGTGTGCGGTGCACCGGTACCCGCCCGCCGTGGGCCGGGCCGTCCCCGCGTCTACTGCGACGACCCGACCCACAACGCAACTGCCCGGCTGCGCGCCGAACGTGCGCCGGGCGTGACCGAGTCGCCGCTGGCGCGTGCGCTCGCGCTGATCGACCGGGCCTATGCCGCGGCGGCGATGATCCGGCGCGAGGCGCGCGCGGTCGTCTGGGCGGCCGAGCAGCGGGCCCTGGCCGCCGAGGTGGACGCGATGGCCGCTAGGCGCGAGCGTGACGCCGCGCTGGCCCTGCGGGACCTCGCGGTAGAGGAGGCGCGCGATCTGCGCGCAGCGATGGCCAGAGACCGGTGGGGGAGGGTGGTGGCTTAGCCGTCGACGCTGTCGTCGGGGCGGGGGTGCCAGAGGATCACGGCTGCCCCCACCGCCAGCAGTATTAGAGCTGGGGCGGTCAGGGCCTCGACGAGGTCGAAGAACCGGTCGCGGAGCCATTCTGGGTTCAACAACAGCATCGTTGCACTGAGCAGGGCGAGCGCGGCTCCACACATTGCCGAGGACGCCATCACGCCCAGCCAGAACCGCGGCGCGTCATCCTCGCCCCATGCGGCCGCGCACGCGGTCAGGCCGAGCAGCGACGTCATCGCGAGCATCGACAGGTAGGCCGTGCCGTAGACCAGCGTGGGCGTGTCGTGCAGCTGGAACATGTGCATCACTTCGGTGCGCGACATGTTGCCCGATAGCCAGGCCACCAGCGCGGTGGCGAGAGCGGACGCGGCGAAGAGAGACCAGGCCCGTACGGCCCGTGCGTAGCGCCCCTTCCGGGGCGCTCGATACGGGTCGTACGGGCCTTTCACGTAGCGGTGTCGGCGGATGACTCGCAGCCACGCAATCCCGGCTGCCCACCATGCGGTCATCACGAGTACCACGTGTGTCAGATCCGAAACATTCGCGAAGCCGAATAGTTGTCGCTGATCGATTGCCTGGTCGACGTCCGGCGCGCCGAACAGATAGGCGACCGAGGTGATGAGCATCGCGACCGTGAGTAGCCGACTCCGAGGCCAGGCGGCGAGCCTGATCAGTGAGACGAACGCGAACACGGGTAACGCGATGAGCATGCTCGGCATCGTAAAAGGTTGCTCTGACAACTTGCAGCAAATTCAGTCCATACCGAGGATTCCCCTCCACTCGTCGCTGCTGGTCGGCCGGTGGAAGTTGCCCTCTTCCAGGCGGTTTAGTACAGCATCGAAAAGTTCTCGGGGGGTGGTGTCCAGTACGAGCGCGACCTCGATCAGATCGGCCAGGTATGGCTCGCGCAGTCCGCCTTCCGTGCGTTTGTAGGTGTTTCGTTTCCAGAGGAGTAGTGACCACATCGATTCTTGACGTAGTCCGGCGAGTCTTCGGCGAACTAGCAGCTCCTCGCCGAAAGCTGCGTTCAATGCGCCCCGATCCATACCCACAGGCTACTTCCCCGCATTACAGCGCCGTGTCCATATCGTGACCTAACGGGCCCTGCGGGACCCAAATTTGGGACCTACATTATGGGTACCCGGAAATTTGCCGGAGAGTTGTACAAAGAAGTACAGCGCGGGTGTCGCGTGAGGGGAATGCGTGTTGCAGGCAGCAGGGGTTTCATATGGCAAGGACTGGTTCGAACGCATAGGCACGCGGGGGCACGACCTAGGCGACCTATCGGTGATCGATGTGCTCATCGAGGCGCGCAGACGCGGCCTCGATGGGCATGCACTTCTCGACGCGGACTACCTCGCCAACGGGGCGAGCTAGTCCGCGATCTTGTCTATCGGGCGCGTCAGGACTGCCGGCATGATGCCGAGCGCCTTCGAAATCCGGTGTAGCTGGATGATCGTCGGGGCGCGTTCGCCACGTTCTAGCCGGCCAATCGTTTTCTTGTCGTAACCGGTTTCCTTCGCCAGTCTCTCCTGGCTCCACTTCTTGCGGGTCCGCTGGATCACGATTTCCTCGCCGACCGCTTCCATCATCTCTTGCTCGACCCGATCGGGGCCATCGCCATCGGCAGGTCTGACCTGCCCGGAGGCGTCTTCGGGCTGTCCGGTGCCCGGGTCCGCTGTGGGGTTCATGCTGCCAGTTTGGGGGCAGATTGGGGCCTAATGCAACCTTTTCGGGGTCTGTTTTGGTCACTCGAACAGTTGTTCGAGGATAGCTAGCTGATGACCGAAACGGGTTCAATAGGGACCGAAACAGGTTGCTTGGGGACCGAAATGGGTCTAATGTCCATCCCATGGACCCGATCAACGCGGTAGCTGCCCAGGTGGTCCGGGACGCAATCCACGAAGCCCGCACTACACAGAGCAGCGTCCTGCGAGGCGCCGCCATCGCCCCCACTACCTGGCGTCACCGGATGCGTGGTGACAGGCCTTTCACCCTCGTCGAGCTGGCGCGCATCGCGCAGCACCTCGGCCTGCCCAGCAGCAGCCTGGTCACCGAGATCCTGGAGCGTGCCGCATGAGCACCGACATCGACACCCGGACCCGCACCCTCGCCTACGTGATCGCCGAAACCGGTGCGCCGTCCGAAGATTGGCTGCGCCGTCGGCTCAACGCTGGCGAGATTCGCGGCAGGAGTGCTGGCCACACCTGGCGCATGACCGACAGCGACATCGCTGCGCTCGTCGCGTGGATGGCGAAAGGCCCCGGCGCTGACCGCTGCCCGGTCGACGAGACCAGGACCCACCCCCTCGCCCATGTCGTCGCCGAGACCGGCGTGGCATCCGAGGACTGGCTGCGCCGTCGGCTCAACGCGGGCAAGATCCGCGGCCGCCTGGTCGGTCGGACGTGGCGCATGACCGACAGCGACATCGCTGCGCTCGTCGCGTGGATGGCGAAAGGCCCCGGCACCGAGGCCGATTCGCTCGTCGCCGACATGACCCCCACCACCCGGCGCCGAATGTTGCGCGCCAGCTGAGACCCCCTCGGCTGGGCGCGCACCGACGCCCGACCGAGGACCGCGCCGCTGCGCAGGGATGGACCGCCGAGGTGACCCCCTCACACCTCAGATCCCAACCGGCAGCGCACCCGTCACCAAACCGCCCAGACGTCACACCAGGGAGAACACCATGGCACCCGCAGTACCCCGCTACCGCGACGGATCCGTCGTCACCGAACGTGAACTCGACTGCATCGCGAAGGGCTTCGGCTTCATGTCGTGGCTGGCGATGGAGCAGACGATGCGCGCCGCCGAGGCCAAGCGCGACCGCCAGGCCGCTGACCGTGCCCGCGCCGCTAAGGCCGTCGCGTGATCGCCCTCGTCCTGGCTGGCGGCTGGGCCTGCGCGCAGCTGATCGCGCTGCCCTACATCGTCCGGTTCTTCGGGCGTGACATCGAAGCGCTCGACGTGGTCGGCGACTTCGCGCTGATCGGGCTGTGCATCTTCGCCGCGATCTTGACTGGCATCGCCCTGACCAGCGGTGCACCGGCCTGAAAACCGTCGACGCCCGACGGACCGAGGTCGCGCCGGGCGTCTTGCCAAACCGCCATCCCCGAGCAGGCCGTGAACCCGCTCAAGAGACAACGGAGGACAGCATACCCATGTACCGCCAGACAGACCACAGGGCGATGGCAGGCGCCCAGATCCGCGACGAGTCCATTGCCCGCCTGCACGAGATCGCTGGCGTGCGGACGTGGACCGGAGATACCGCCCTCGCCGCCGAGCTCACCGAGATCGCGTCCGAGCTTGAGCTGGCCGCCACCATGATCGGCGGTGCGCGATGAGTAGCTACATCACCACCTGGCTCGACGGATCTCCGCAGGCCACATTTCTCGCTCACGTCGGGACGATCGCGATCGAGGTCCGCACGGAGGACACCCACAGCGCTCTCGTGAGCTGGCAGTTCGACCCCAAACAGGCGGAAGTGCTGCGCGACCAACTCACCGCCGCAATTGAGCTCGCCCAGCTGGCGGCCGCCAGCTCAGCTCCTGTCGCCGAACTCTCGAAGTCCGAGCGCGAGCCGCTGGGCGGTGCGCGATGACCGCCATCGAGCCAGGCCAGATCTGGCTGGACACCCGCGGCCGCTACCTCCGCGTCGACGAGATCACCGACCAGGGTCAAGCCGTCATGGTCGTCGTCGCGCAGCTCGTCGGCGACCGGGTGATGGCGCCGATGCGGGCCGTCAGCATGGACGTCGCCAAGGTCTCGAAGCGGATGACGCTCGTCGACTCGGCGCCGCAGCCGACCGGGCCCGATATCGCCAACCTGACGATCGACTACCGGGACCAGACCATCGTCCTCGGCGCCGGGCCGGTGCCGTACTACGTCGGATCGTCCGGGCCGCGAGTCCGTCTGCTCGATGGCGGCGCGGCACTGGTGACCGTCACGTTCTACGCCGGACACATCCACACCATCTACGGCGGTGCGCAATGACCAGCACCATTCCGTCGCCGATGTTCGTCGAGTGCCAGCGCCAGGCCGACGAGATCGCCCGCCTGCGCGACGAGCTGGAAACCACGAACCGGAAGCTGCTGGCCGCTGAGGCCGCCACCCGCAGCGCCCGCGAACGGGCCGAGCGGATCAAACGAGACCGCGACGACCTCCGCGCACAACTCTTCGGAAAGGCAGGTGCGTGATGCCCTGGGACTACTACGGACAGGTCATCGGGACGGAATCCCGCGCGATGATGCTGACCCACGACGAACACCTCAGCCTGGACGCTCTGCGCGCGTTCGTATCGGTGTGCGAGGGCATGCCCGGCGCGGCCCTGGTGAGCGCCACCATGGACAACAACCGGCTGCGCCTCACCGCAGAGGTCCGCGAAACGAAACCGGTCATCATCGACGGGCCGCGGCTGTGCGCGGACTGCGATGGCAGCGGCCTGGCCTTCGCCGTCGATGCGCCATGCCCGACCTGCAAAGGCACCGGGCACCCGCTGCCCGCCGGCGACCCCACCGACCACCCGACGATGCCGATGCCGGTCGTCGCTGCGGACGGCGCCGACCGTGGGTGAGCTGCTGGGCCACCTGGCCACCATCGCTGTGCTGCTGGGGCTGGTCGGCGCCGTCCTGTTCGTCATGGCGGCGCACTGGGTCCATGACCTGGTCGGTACCCGGTCCCTCGAAGTCCACGACGCCACCGTCGACGAGCTGCCGCTGGTGCAGCTCGGCCGCGCCGATCGCGAGGCCGCATGATGCCTGATCTGAATCACCAGGACTACGTCGACAGCATCGCGGGGGAGGCCATCCAGATCGCCGCCGCGATGCGCGACGACGACCCGAAACGTACCGCGGACCACCTGACCGCGGTCTGCACCCGCAATCCTCAGCGCGCCGCTCACCTGATCATGGCGTTGGCGACCTGGGTCGACATCGAAGGCCCGATGTCCGCCCTCACCGGCCGGGCCGCCGCGATCGCCGAGAGCCGCATCCAGGCGCAGGCGCGGCGCGGTGTCATCACTGGATCGGCGGTCGCCTGATGAGCGCGCCTACCGAAGAGGGCGTCTACGACGACATCGACGAGGCCGTCTACCACGCCGACCTGGATTCGCTGTCCTCGTCGGCAGCGCGCGAGCTGCTCGAGGTGTCCCCGGCGGAGTGGATGTTCGCCCGGCAGAACCCGCGCACCACCGTGCCGGATCACTACCTGCTCGGTAGCGCGGTGCACACGCTGGTGCTTGGCGCCGGCGCGGACATCTCCGAGGTGGCGGCCGACGACTGGCGGACGGCGAAGGCGCGCAAACGGAAGGCGGACGCGATCAAGGCGGGCCGTATCCCGCTACTGACCGAAGACGTTTTGCGTGCCGAGGACATGGCGCAGGCCGTCTACGACCATCCGGTCGCCGGGCGACTGTTCTCGACCGGACGACCGGAGGTGTCAGCGTACGCCCGCGACGAGCAGACGGGCGAGATGCTGCGCGCCCGCGCCGACTGGATCCACACCGCGCCGACCGGCCGCCGGGTGGGCGTGGACCTCAAGACGGCGGACTCGGCGAACCCGGTCCTGTTCGCCAAGGAGGTCGCGAAGTTCGGCTACTTCTGCCAGCAGCCCTGGTACGAGGACGTTTTCGACACTGCGGGCGAGCCGCTCGACGCGTTCCTGTTCGTCGTCGTCGCCAAGACCTGCCCGCACCTGGTCTCCGTGATGGAGATCCGGCCCGAGGCCGTCGACCTCGGCCGCATCCGCAACCGCCGCGCCATCGACCTGTGGGCGCGATGCCGTGCCTCCGGGCAGTGGCCGACCTACGGCGCCGACATTCACCAGATCGACCTTCCCCCATGGACGTACAAGCAGGAGGCATACCAGTGACCGACAACAACGTGATTGCGCTGACCGACACGGCAGCGTTTGCGACCGGCGGCATGCTGCCCGCCATGAACCCGGCCCGTGGCGCGCTCGACATGCTGCGCGCCCACACCGAGATGATGAACGCCGCCCACCAGCTGGCGAAGGCGCTCACCAACACGTCCCTCGTCCCGGCCGCCTACCGGTCCACCAGGAGCGAGGACAAGACCGGCGACGCCGCGGCCGCGATCCTGTACGGCGCCGAGCTCGGCCTGAACCCGATCCAGTCCCTGCAGCAGGTGTTCGTGGTGCACGGCAACCCGGCTATCTACTCGCGCACCATGGCCGCCCTGCTGCGCGGCAAGGGGTTCCGGTTCCAGACCGTCGAGTCGAACGCCGACCGGGTGACGGTGCTCGGCACCGCACCGGACGGCGAGACCGAGCAGAGCACCTGGGACATCGAGCGGGCCGAGCGTGCCGGGTACACCAAGAACTCCAAGTACCAGACCGACCCGCAGGCGATGCTCTACGCCAAGGCCGTCGCCGAGGTGGCGCGGAAGCTCGCGCCTGACGTGCTGCTCGGCATGCCGTACACCCGCGAGGATCTGGAACTGGACCCGGCGCCGGTGCGCGTCGAGTCCGAGCGGGTGAGCGCGGCCGAGGTGCTCGACACCCCGATCGACACCGAGGCGGCGGGGGAGAAGCGCGACAACCCGGCGCCTGCCGGGGAACCTGCCGAGGCGATGTCGACCAAGGCGCAGCACGTCGAGCTGGCGAAGCTGCTCGAGGCGGCGGGCGTGGACGACCGGCCGCGGCGCCTGGCCTACCTGTCCGAGCAGTTCGGGCGCTCCGTGACCGCCTGGGGGCAGCTGACCGCCGAGGAGGCGCAGGGGCTGATCGAGTTCCTGCAGCAGCCCGCCGACGAGGGCCAGCCGGTCGACCTGGTCAACACCGACGAGACCGCCGGCGGTGCCGAATGAGCGCGCCGATCGTCTTCCTGGACACCGAGACCGACGGCGTCCACCCCGGCCGCAAGGTCTGGGAGATCGCCATGATCCGCCGCGACGAGCACGGCGAGCGGGAGCTGTCGATGTTCCTCGACATCAACCTGTCAACCGCCGATCCGTTCGGCCTCAAGGTCGGCCGGTTCTACGACCGGCACCCGTTCGGCCAGTACCTGGCTGGAGCGACCGACTCGGCACACGTCGACCCGTGGCATCCAGGCGGTGCGGTCGATCCCGGCTATGCGGCCGACGTTGTTGCCCGCTGGACCCACGGAGCGCACATCGTCGGCGCGGTGCCGAACTTCGACACCGAGGTGCTCGCCGCGATGTTGCGCGAGCACGGCCTGACACCCGCCTGGCACTACCACCTCATCGACATCGAGGCACTGATGGTCGGCTGGCTGCATGGCGCAGCGGCACCGGCGAAAGCCGTGATGCCGCAGTCGGTGCGCGAGGTATTGGGCCTGCCCTGGAAGTCCGACGACCTGACGGCCGCCATCGGTGTCGAACCGACACCGGAAGCCGAGCGGCACACCGCGCTGGGCGACGCACGGTGGGCAATGCGGGTGTACGACGCGATCGTCGGGGGTGCTTCATGACCGGGCCGATTGACAACGAAGCGATCCGCGCGGCGGCGTCCCTGTGGGAGACCGGATTCGCGTACCTCATCGATTCCGGCCGCGTCGACCAGTCGTTCCGCGATCGCGCCGAGGCTGCCGAGAAGGCCACCGGCCTGTTCATCGCAGCCCAGTCGCAAGCGCTGATCGGCATCGAGAAGCACCTGGCCGAAATGGCCGACCTCCAGCGCCAGGCCCTCGCTGTCGCCGCGCTCGGCACCACCGGCGCTACCCGCGACCATGCCGAATGGCTCGCCGCCCGCGACATCGTCCACAACCTGCTCAACCTCACCCCCGAAACCCCGAAGTCCTGACGTTCGACCGAGGTGGGCGCTCCGCTAGCGCCCACCTCACCTGACCACCGAAGTAGGAGCGACGCATGTCATCGGACCTGGGCCTGCACATCCGTGTGAAGGCCAGCATGCCGGAGCACACCAAGGTGGCGAAGCTGGGCGACAAGGCATTTCGGTGCCTGATTGAGGCCTGGTGCTACTGCCGTCGCGCTGGCTCCGACGGCATCATCCCGGTGCGCTACTGGAAGAAGACGTGGACGGCGAAGCCGCGCGCCGAACTGCTCGCTGCCGGGCTGGTCCACCTCGACGGCGAGAACATCGTGGTGCACGACTGGGAGGACTACCAGCCGACCGCGGCCGCGCTCGCCAGCAAGCGGGAAGCGAAGGCAGAAGCCGGGCGGCTCGGCGGCAAGAAGTCCGGCGAGTCCCGCCGGGCGGCGGCCGCGGCCCGCGCCGCGAAAGGTGAACCACCGACACCAGATCCGACGGCACCGGGCCCGATGCCGGAGGGCCCCCTCAGCCCGCCGGTGACCGACGGCTGGCGGCTGGTGCGCGAACAGGTTTCCGGCGAGCACCCCCAGCCGATCCGCGCCGACCTCGCGATGCGCGCGAACGGTTTGCTCAAGTCCGGCACCCCAGAGGACGACGTTCGTCAGGCCCTCGCGCTGTGGGTCGGCAAGGGCGGTGTCGGGCCCGGACTGCTGCCGTCGCTCGTCAGCGACGTGGTCAAGGCCCGCGCCCGCCCCACCCAACCATCCGGAAATCCCGGACAGTTGTCGCCCCGCGAGCAGCGACTGGTCGACGCCGAGCTGCTGAAAGACGACCCGAACCCCGAAATCCTCCGGCGCGCTGGCGTCGAGCACACACCACACCTACGAGCAATCACAGGAGGCGCACCGTGACCATGACCCGCGACGAAATCATCACCGTGCTCCAGGCCGCCGCCGCGTACGACAACCGCCGGATCGACGGCGTCATGGTCGCCGCCTGGTCCGAGTCCGCGCACCGCGCCGGTTGGACCGCAGCCGCCGCGGTCGACGCGGTGCACGATCACTTCGCCTTCACCGCGGGCGAATACCTGATGCCCGGCCACATCACCGAGCGGATCCGCGCGGCCCGCCGCCACGCTCCACCGATCGCCGAAGTGCGCGAGCTCAACGCCGCGCCGCCGGCGAGCGAGGCCAAGCGCGCCGCGGTGATGGAGATGGTGCGCAAGCTCGCCGACAAGAAGGCCGTCTGATGGCCGCTGACGTGATCCCGCTGCACGGCGAGCGGCCGGTCCGGCTCAGCCAGGACGACACCGCGGTCCGCACGCATGCCCTCGCCGCCGTCGAGTGCGTCTGGTGCGAAGCCCAGCCCGGTGAACCCTGCACCCGCACCGATGCGCTCGGCGCCCGGCACGAAACCCGACTGCTCCACCAATGCCGAATCACCACCGCACGAAAGCAACTGGAAGGCCACTGATGTCCGTGAACGCCTACACCACCCAGCGCGGCGACCGCATCGTCGTCGGCCAGCTCTACCGCGACGCCAAGGGCGCGACCATCCGGACCCTGCGGGTCGACCGGATCGATCCCGATCCCGACAGCCTCGGCGCCGACATCCATTTCACCGTCATCGAAGCGAAGACCGGCGACAAGGTCACGACCCCGATGCGCACGAACTCGATGACCGCGCACCACCTCACCGGCCGAGACTTCAACCTGATCACGGAGAGCGCCCGATGACCACCCCCACCCCCGACGAGATCACCGCCGCCCTGGCCGTCCTGCGCGCGTCCGGCGCCGAAGGGGATGACACCCTCGATGCGATCGCGAATCGGGTGTCTCCGTTGCGGCGGATGGCGTTCGACCTCCGAAACCGCATCCAGCGCACGGATCCTGACCAGCTGTCCGCGCTGCAGGTCGACACCATTCACCACCTGCTGACATCGCTGGCCGATGCCCACGGCCTGCGCATCACCACCGACCCCGGCAAGTTGCTCGGGTACCTCTACGTCAAGAACGCCGAGACCCGCCAGTGGTATCCGCAGGCCGACCGCACCTGGATGGCGGATGGGCTCGACAACGCGCGCACCTACGGCGCACCCGACACCCGCCTGGCCGCCGTGTACCTGCTCCCCGAAGGCGGCCAGGCATGACCACTCCCTGCCAGCACTGGACCATCCACGGCGGCCGCTGCACCGTCTGCGGCCTTCCCGCCCACCAGATCCCCACCCGCCCCAGCAAGGAGACCGGCCGATGAGCGACACCACCCTCGAAGACACCACCCCGCCCGCGGCTTGGACCGAACTGATCGTTGCCCTCGCGCTGCTGGCCAAGCACCAGGCCAACGAGATCAGCCCGTTCCACTGCGAGCACGACACCCTCACCGTGATGGCCGATCCGGAGAAGTTCACCCCGGAGGAGCTGACCCAGCTCGACGAGTGGGGGTTCTTCCCCGACGAGGACGGCGAGTGCTTCACCTCGTTTAGGTACGGCAGCGCATGACCCGCCGCACCCTCACCCTCACCTGCGACCACTGCGGCGCCATCACCCGCCGGTACCTCGCCGCCGGTGCTGACGAGGCCGCCGCCGAGCGCGCCCTGCGCGCCGAGCTCGCCGCCGAAGGCTGGTCCGTCGACAGCGGGCCCGACGCCTGCCCTGCCTGCACACGCACGACCGCCGAGCCGGTCGCCTACATCCCCGCGCCGGAGGTTGCACGATGAGCCAGGACCCGAACCACGTCGACCCGCTGCCCGCCGACGGGGCCCCGCACGCCTACGTCGCGGTGTGGCGACTGCACAGCCCGCACGCCGACCGGCCGGAGTGGGATGAGCGAAACGCCCTGGTGGTCCCGGAGTGGGATCGCGAGCGCATCGACCGCCTGCTCGCCGTGGGTTACGACCTGATTCCGATCGGTCCGGACGACGAGGCCGGTACCCGCGCCCTCGACCCAGCCACCGTCGCGCAGCTGGCCGACGAGCAGGCGCTCACCGACGACCAGGCCACCGCCCTGGCCAAGGTGATCGCCGAACGGGACGAAGCGCTCGGCAAGTACGCCGTCGCGGTCGCCGACGCTGGCTGGCGTCCACCCGCCCCCGAGATCACCACGCTCGCACAGATGGATGCCCTGCCGTACGCCGCCGTCATCCGCTGGCGCGCCGCGGTGTACCAGCACTGCGGCTACGGCCAGTGGCTCATGCCGGGCGGTCACCCTCGCGTCCACAGCGCGTGGCTCCTCCAGCGGGCCGCCGAGTCAGGCACTGCGCTCGTCGTCCTGTACGTCCCCACCGAGGAGCAGTCCGATGGCGAGTGACCGCGACATCCTGACCAGCATTCTCGAAATCTCCGGGATTGAGTACGCATCGGCTGCGGTCGGTGCCGATTCAGCAATCGCGCGCGGCTGGCGTCCACCCGCCCGCGAGATCACCACGGCCGCCAAGCTGGCCGATCTGCCCGTGGGATCGATCGTGCGAGACCGCCAGGGTGACGCCTGGAGATTGCTCCACAAGATCGGAGGCGTCGGCCGGTGGCTCTGCACCAGCCTCCTCGATGGCCGCGAGGCCGATGACGTGATCACCTTCGGGCCCGTCACCGTCCTGTACGTCCCCACCGAGGAGGCCGGCGGCCGTGGCTGAGCGCCTGACATTGCACCTGCCCACAGAGCAGCCAGGGCGGCGAATCCCCGTGCGGTACTGGCCGAACCCGCACACGGTCATCCTCGGGCACCTCACCCTCGGGGAGCCAACCACCGACGGTGACCTCGTCAGCTACGACGCCACGTTCACCGCGGGCCCGCTGCACGGCGAGCAGCCGGTCTACGACCTGCGCATCGATCCTGAGGAGTCCCGATGACCGACACCTGCACCTGCGCGCCCGGCGACTGCCACGGCGGGCACACCATCAACACGGGAATGCCGATCGTGCTGGACCTTCGCGCGAAGTCCGTGGCCACTACGGCTTGGTTGTCGCGCGCGGCGCTGCCCAACGGACTGCCACCGACCAATGCCCAACGACTGACGCGGGCTCTGTGGGCGTACCAGTGGGCCATCGAGTCCCCCGAATCCTGTCTGTCCACGGCCGACATCGAGGCCGCTGTCTGCGAATGGGAGACCACCCGATGACCGAGGACTGTCGCAACGGCCACCACTCCTGGACCGAGCAGGGCCACGGCCCGTGCTCGGTGTGCGGGGAGCCATCACCGCCTCCGGTGCTGCCTGAGCTCGAATGCGGGTGCCTGGGTACCTGCCACGGCGGGCACACCATCAACATCAGCCCGGGCCTGCCCTGCGATCACCCTGACTGCCCGGCCGTGCTCCCTGGCGTCCCGGTCGCCTTCCGGACGGCCGCACACCACAACCTCGCCGAGTCCGCCGGATGGCACCTGTCAGACGAGAACTGGCCCACCGACCGCTGCCCCGCCCACTGGCGCGAGCTTGAGGTGGAGCTCGTCGGCACCGCGGCGGCAGGAACACGCATGTCCGACGACCAGCTGCGGCAGCTGCTCGCCGATCCTCATGCCGACTACCACCACTTCGGCATCACGGCCTTGGCCGCCGAGCTGCTGGCCGCCCGCGCCCGCATCACCGCACTGGAGGGCGAAGCGCGGGAGCACGCCCAGGTCATCGAGTACCTGCACCACGCGCACGGGATCGAGATCGACCGCGAGCACGACGACTTCCGCGAGTGGCAGGAGCAGTACGGTGCCTGATCCCGACGCCGAGTACGGCCTGCTGATGCCGTTCGTGACCGTGGTCAGCGCGAACGGGCCACACGATGACGCCGCCTACGTCGCCGGGTTCGAGATGGGCGCCCTCGATGCCCGCCTCGAACTCGCCGCCCTCGCCCGCGCCATCCCGACCACAACCTCGATCCACGCAGACAACCGGCCGCAAGCCGACCTGATCGCGATGAAGCACGGCTTCACCGCCGCGTTCACGCCGATCGATGGGCACGAGGACTGGCTCTACATCGATTTCACGAACGGAGCCACCGATGCCTGACCGCCTGACCGACGAACAGCTGCGGCGGATCGAGGCGGGCAAGGATTGGCTGTCGCAGTCCGAGCGTCAGTCGATGGCCGCCGAGCTGCTGGCCGCCCGCGCCCGCATCACCGAGCTGGAGGCCGACACCATCGATCGCGACTTCGGTATCCAGGCGATGTCCATCGCGCCCGGGGAGTCCACCCTGACCACGAAGCCGACCACCGAGCGAGCCCGCCAGCTCGTGCTCGCGATGAGCCTGGCCTGTGGGCGGATGCTCGACGAGGACCAGGCGCCGAACTACGTGGAGTTTGAGGTGTCCCCGGCTGGACAGGCGGGCTACGTCGTGCATGTCCGCCGCGCCGAAGGCCGGTCCCCGCACACGCTGCGCCGCGACGCGGAAGCGCGCGCCGAACGGGCGGAAGCCCGCATCGCCGAGCTGGAGGCCGAGGCTCAAGCCGACGAGCGCGCGATCGAGGAAGCCCGCGACGAGCGGGACGCCGCACGCGATCGGGCCGCCGAGCTGGAGGCGGCTCCGGCCCGGGAGCTGATCGGGTACGCGGTGGTCTCGACCGCTGGCCAAGACGACTACCTCTGCCTTGCGTCCGATCTGCTGCACCGGCGCCCGGAGACGGCGAGCGGTGAGCTGGTCATGGCACAGGCGGGATCGCCGTCGGCACAGTGGCGCGTGGTCGAGCTGCGGGAGGTGGCCGACCGTGCCTGACACCCGGAACTGCCCGCCCGACGAGGCTCTCGACGCCTTGATCGCGGCCTGCCGTGCCCAGCTCGCCAAGGTCACCGAGACCAGCGGCGCCGACGTCCTGTTCGACCTGGCGGTGATCGCCGCCAACGGACTGCCCGTGCTGCTGGACGAGATCGACCGGCTTCGCGCCCGCGTCGCCGAGCAGGAGGCCAAGCACCGAGATCCGGAGCCCAAGCTGCTCGGCTACCTCCCTCCGATCACCAAACCCGGCCGCACCCTGGTGCCGAGCGAGCACATCTCGCCGGTCCAGTCATCGATCTCCGGCGGCGTGGCCGTGTGGGCACAGGGCGCGCCGGCCTCGGCCGGTCCGCTCGTCGCGCACGCAGTCGCAGTGGGCGACGGCGGCGACTGGTTCGTCGACACGGTGAACCTGGACGGCACCCACCACGCCGCCGACTGCCGGAGCCACGCCTGGATGTCCGACGGCGGGTACCGGGTCGCGGTCGTCGAGTTGCGGGCGGTGACCGAATGACCGCCGAGGAGATCCGCGCCGAGGCGATCGAGCGCATCGCCCGTGCTGAATGGGCCGAGCACCACAGGGCCGAGACCGTGATGGACAAGCGGGCATGGGCGTCGGAACGTCCCGCTTTTCGGGACACCTACCGCCGGTGGGCAGCACGCATGGTCGACGCGCTCGGCGACCTGCTGCCCACCGGCGAGGAGATCTCGACCAGCTTCCCGGACGAGCCCGCGGCCGACGACGGGGCGATGCACCGCTATGTCACCGACTGGAAGGAGATGCAGGGATGAGCACCGAGGACCAGCCCGCGGGTGTGTGGGTCGTGGCAGGTACCAGCTGGATCTACGAAGGACCCGGCTGCGTCATCCCGTACGCGACCGAAGTCGAAGCCCTGCGAGCTGCGAACGAAACCGAGTACTACAGGGCCTGGTTCGTGCCCTACGGCGCTGACCTGAACGACGTGATGAACGCGCGGTACAAGACGGCCGAACCGAAGGCGGTGACCGAGTGACCCGCCAGCCGTTCTACCTCGCCGGTGAGGCCGCGGCCGAGCGCCGCGCGGCCCGCCTGCGCGATAACCCGCCTCCGCCCCGGCCGGAGCCGCCGCGCCCCACACGGCCAGCACCCGCGCCGATGCTGCCGCCCGAGCCGATCACCCCGCCAGTGCCGGGTCTACTCGCCCTGATCATCTCGCTCATCCGAAAGCGGAAACCATGACCGGAATCGCTCGCCGCGTGCTCGTCACCGGCTCCCGTTCGTGGCCCACCCCCAGCCAGGTGTGGGCCGAGCTCGACGAGATCCGCGGACTGCTCCACCCCGGCGACACCATCACCGTGGTGCACGGCGGGGCTCGCGGCGCCGACACCGCCGCCGCCACCTGGTGCAAGAACCGCGCGGACACCCCCGGCGCCGACATCGTCGAAGAGCGCCACCCCGCCGACTGGGACCAGCACGGCCGCGCCGCCGGCCACATCCGCAACGCCGAGATGGTCGCGCTCGGCGCCGACATCTGCCTGGCCTTCGCCAACGGCGACACCCCCGGCACCCGCGGCTGCGTATCGGC
Source organism: Nocardia cyriacigeorgica (assembly GCF_010868145.1). Taxonomy (GTDB): domain Bacteria; phylum Actinomycetota; class Actinomycetes; order Mycobacteriales; family Mycobacteriaceae; genus Nocardia; species Nocardia cyriacigeorgica_D. Next base: position 199,914 of record NZ_JAAGUY010000002.1, on the reverse strand, counting down.
GGCCGCCCGCGCCCGCATCCAGCTGCGAACGATCCACCCCACCAGCCTCAACGTCGATACGGAGCCGAAATGATCGCCCTCACCGCCTGGAACGACAAGAGCATCTACATCGACCCCCACGAGATCGCCGTCATCGAACCCGCCGACGGCGACGTCGCTTTCCTCGCCATGCCGCCCGAAGTGAAAGTCGCGGGCGCGATCGTCACCCTCGCCGCCGGGCGCGCCATCGTCGTCAAGGAGGACCAGGACGCCGTCTACGCGCTCATCAGGCCGGTCCTCGAACCCGTCGTAGAGGCCACCACGAACCGGTCCGAGTGGTGCGTGATGTCCAGCGCCAAGGATGGATGCCTGAACGCATCCCATCAGGATCTGCCGTGCGCGCGCCGCGAGATACCGAAGCGGACCTGGACCGGCTGGCGCCGACGCGCCGAGAAGGCGTGACCAGCACCAACACCGCCGTTCCACCGCCGAGAATGCTCGGCCGCGAAATCGTCAATGTGGTCGCCGCCTACGGCCGCCACTTCCCCGACGTCCTTCCGATGTTCCACGCCGCCGACGTGCTGCCACTCCTCGAAGCCGACGACCACGCCTTCGCCGCAGCCTCCGCGCTGCTCGACGCCGAGCGCGTCTACTACCCGGAAGGAACACCGGAGTGATCCCGAAACGTGCTGTCCTGCCGCTGCCCTGGTCCTGCCCGCCCCTGAGCATGAACGAGCGCGGCGCATCCCGAGGGGCAGCGTTCGCGCGCGGCCGGAAGATCCGCGAGATCCGTGCGCTGACCGTGTCCCTCGCGCACGCCGCCCGCCTTCCGAAGAACGTCACCCACGCCACCGTGCAGCTGCACTACCGGCCGCGCGACAACGGCCGCCGTGACACCGACAACCTGATCGCCACCCTCAAGCCGATCGCTGACGGGCTCGCCGCCGGACGCCCGGCACGGATCGGCCGCACCGGCAAACCGGTGCCCGCGCTCATCGGTTACGGCCTGGTGCCCGACGACACCCCGCAGTACATGGCGAAACCCGAACCGATCATCCACCCCGCCGAAAAGGGCCTGCCCGGCTCGATGTGGCTCGAAATCACCTGGGAGGACTAGATGGCCGTGCCCACCACACCCTGCACCCGATGCGCCCGGCCCGTCCCCGACGGACTCGCGCTGTGCACCGACTGCTTCGCCCAGCTCATCGCCACCCTCGAATCCGTGCCCGCGATGGTCGCCGAACTCGGCGTCACCCGCGCCGGCCTTTCCCGCTCCGGCAGCGCGCGCACCGGCGGCCGCTCCAGCGAGACACCGATCCCGGTGCGCGCCAACCGCCGCGGCACCGGCATCCAGATCGCGGGGGACAGGGCCCTGTCCGCCCTCGACGTCGTGCTGGTCGGATGGGCGCGGGTGCTCGCCGAAGACCTCGCCGTGTCCCCAGCGGTGCACGGCCCGCACCTGGTGCAGCTGGTCCAGGACTACCGACAGGCACCGCCGAACGACCCGGCGATGCTTGGGACGCCCGCCAGCATCGGCGAGCAGTGCGCGGCCTGGCTCGCACAGCACCGCCAACACCTGCACGCGCACGCCGCCGTCGGCGAACTGCTCGACGAGCTCGACACCGCGCTTGCACAGATCCGCGCTATCGTCGACCCGGGCCCGCGGCGGCCCGCCGGATCCTGCACCGCCGAGATCGACGGCGTCGTGTGCGCGGCCGAGCTCCACGCCAGCGGCGACAGCACCTGGATCCGCTGCCCGAAGTGCCGCAGCCAGCACAACGTCCACGACATCGAGCAGGCCGCGAAAGCGGGCGCCCAGGACATGCGATACACCCTGTACGAAGCCGTGCGGGTCACCGCCGAGCTCGGCACCCCGATCACGAAATCCACCCTCTATCGGTGGGCAGCCGAAGGCCGGATCCTGCCCGGCGGATACCAGCACCGCACCGACACCGGCATCCGGATCACCGACCACCGAATCCACGCCGACGACCGACCCGTCTACCGCCTCGGTGACATCACCGCGGTCGCTGACGAGATGCGCCGCGAGAAGGAAGGATCGACAGCGTGACCGTCCAGCTCGGTGTCAGACCACCGGCCTACCATGTCGCCGGGCAGCAACTGCCCCGGCGCGCTTCCCCGCGGCGCTGAACACAACTGTGCCCGCCCCGAACTGTGACGGGGCGGGCACGGCTGTCAGCTGACCTGGACCTTCACCAGGTGAACGGTGACTTCCTCGTCGTAGCCGACGAACACCGACGGCACCGACCGATCCACGAAGAACACTTCGATCCTCTCGTCATCCCGCGGCCGATCCGGGCTCACGATGACGCACTTCTCCACCAGCACACTTCGAGACCGCTGGACACTTCTGCCATCGGCCTCGGCGGGCAGCTGGAACAGCACCGGCTGGTTATAGCCCTCGTCGCCTGGGCTGTTCGGTGTCAACAGGTCTCGCGCACGCCCGGTTCGGGTCACTACCTCGGTGGGTCGAACGAATTGCATTGTCACGACATACCTCCCTGTTTGTTGACCCGACCCGTCGCACAACATAGGCCACCGAGCCGACATCCAACGCGCACCCACCTCACTGCACCCCGCTCGCGTACCTTCCGCGCCCGCGGGCACAAAGCTGGCCGTGTGCACGTTGTCACCCCTGTGGGGCCGGACAGCCACGCACCCACACCTGCCCACCTGGGCAAGCCTGATTGGAGAACCGCGTGACCATCGAAGAATTCATCGATGCGCGCCTCTGGGACGACCACCATGCCGCCACCGGCGCCTGGCTGGACGGCGAGGACCGTGGAGACGAGTGGAGTGTCTACAAGATCCCTCGCGGCGACGACGAACTCGCTGCCGGCATCTTCGTGTTCGCCCGCGATGCCCAGCCTTACAGCCACGTCACGCGCATTCGGGAGTGCGAGACCGGGCACATCGAACGACATGACCCTGCACGAGTTGCCCGCCAGATCAAGGCCTTCCGGGCAATTGTCGCCTCGACCAGGCGCCGGATCGAAGAGGGCTGGGGACACCAGGACATCGAACACCTGGTGGTGGCCGACCTGGCGCCGATCGCGGCGATCTGGTCGAACCACCCCGACTTCCGCCCTGAATGGTCCGGGGTATCCTGACGGCACAACTTTCTCAGGGTTGGCCTTCCGGGTCTGATGGCCGCTCCGCATCGTGCGGGGCGGCCATTTTCATGTCAGCCGCCGACCTTCAAGGTGGCCATCGACTTCCCGGAACCCGGGCACCACTGGTCCGGCAAGTCGAGCCCGGTCGGGTCCTCGCGGTTGTGCTCGGCGAAGTACCAGGGCTCGTAGCCGCGCTTCGTGGAAGGGATCGTGGGGACTGATTTCCAACACCGTGGACACATGTGGTTGCTCACAGATCGAGTGTCGCGCCCATGTCAAACAAGGCTCCGGGCCTGCACGATTCTGCTCGGATTCTGGCGAAATTTCGAACGAATCCAGTGCGCTGTTCCGCGCGAATCCAGTGCGCGAAAACGGCACGATTTTCGACCGGTTTTCGAGGCCCTGCGAGCGGTCCCGCCGCGGGCCCGCTGGCAGACTGAAACGCTGTGAGCTGCACAGATATCGCATCGCTGGCACGGCAAGGCACCCCGAACCCCTCCGCGAGCGCGAAGCAAATGATTCACCGTTTGCTGTAGCAAATGCTCAAGCAAATGCCGAAGCAAACCGCGAACAAGAAGGAGAAGAAGAGATATACGCGGGGCGCGTAGGTAGGGCAGCCCACGTAAGTAACGCGCGCCCGCGCGCGGCGCGCCGCCGACCGCTTCGTCCGCTATCGTCGGACTCGACAATCAGCAAATTGCAGACCGTTGACCTGTCACCGCCGCAGTGGCCCGCCGGAAACCGGTGGGCCATTCGCGTTTCCAGGGGTCGATACCGGACGCGCGACGCCGGCCCACGTGCGTCGACAAACCGCCTGGTCGGTGTATGGTGGGAATACCAACCGCTACTGACGAGCCGACCCCAAATCCGGCGCCAGTGGCGGTTTTCGCATGTCACGGGCCATGTCGCCCCCACAAACTCGCAGCGCGTCAAACCGGCGCGAACCCCGGCAAGCCAGCCAAGATCCCGACCCGCGCGCTCACGTGGTCAGCGCGGACCGGGGGAGTGATGCTGCGCGCTGCGTCTATCCCCAAACCATCCCCAAACTCAACCAAAGTTGGGGATAACTCGAAGGAGCCACCATGGTCACGGCCATCCTCGACACCCTCTCCGCAGCCGCCCGCGACATCGATTGGGAACAGGCCGGCCTCGCCGCCCTCGACATCGCCAGCGCCATCGGCAGCGCCATCATCCGGGCCATCTTCTGATGACCGTCGGCGAACTCCGCGGCGCTGTCCTCGACACCATGAGCACCGTCGGAACCCTGCTCGGCGTGCCCGCCAGCGTCTGCGAAGAACTCTTCGCGCCGCTCGCCGAGGACATCGCACTCGGCTACGCACAGTCGGTGATCCACCCATGACCCTCGCCGACCTCATCGCCTGCCTGCTCCACCCACCCATCCGGACCCTGGAGCAGCCCATGCACTACGTCGCACCCCTCGGCGTCTGGACCTGGTGATGGCATCCACACCTGAGACCATCAAGGCCGACATCCTGATCCAGGTCCACGGCAGCGAACCGGTCAACGTGGCCACAGTAGAGCTGCCCGTCGTGCATAAGACCACCACCACGCACATCCAGCGCATCCCCGACTACAGCCCAATCGCCGACGCGGGCAAGGCGATAGCTGACGAACTGACCAAGGCATCGGACGGTGCCTGACTGGCTCGACCGTCTGATCGTCTGGGCCATCCACTGGGCCATCGACAAGACCGGCATAGGCCAACACTGGCCATGACCCACAAGGGAGCCCAATGCCTGCATGGGGCACTGATCGAGGGCCAGGACACCGCGCATGGGCACGCGCAGTGCTCAAACGCGATGGCCACCAATGCGTCCAATGCGGCTTCCAAGGCACACCAGGGGCCAAGCAAGTCCAAGCCGACCACATCAAACCGCTCTACCTCGGCGGCCAGACCGTGATCGAGAACGGCCAAACCCTCTGCGTCCCATGCCATCGAGCCAAGAGCGCCCAAGAGTCAGCCGACGCACTGCGCGCAAGGGCCGCCAGAGGCCGCATAGAGCCCGAAAAGCACCCCGGCCTGGTCTGACCCTGGGGGGAGCCCCCTCCCCGGGGCCTGCGGCCCCACCCAGGGGCATACGCGCTCAGGCTGGCTACGGGTCTGGGCTCGTGAACGCCCAGGTCAGCGCCCCGGCCGCTGGCCGCCTCCCGGATGCCCATCACGGGCACATCGGAACGCCCAGTTAGAGCCCGGATAACGTTACATCTCAGGTAGGATGGGGCTATGTCCCCGACCTGCCTGCGCTGCGGCGCGCGACTCGACCCGACGGCGTCGAAGCGTCCGGCGAAGTACTGCTCAGGCGCGTGCCGTACGGCCGCGTGCCGCGCGCGTAAGCCGCAGGTGCCCGCCCAGCTGCGCGAGCGCGATCGCTGGGTGTCGTGGCGGCTGGTCCGCCGCGCCGGCCGGACCACGAAGATGCCCGTGCAGCTGACCGGCGATGCCGCATCGAGCACCGATCCGTCGACCTGGTCGTCCTGGAAGTCCGTGTCGGCCCTGCAGCGCCGCGGCTTCGTCGTCGGCGAGGGCATCGGCTGCATCGACCTTGACCACTGCCTGGTCGACGGCGTCCCGACGGCTGCTGCGGCTGCCTTCCTGGCCCAGCTGCCCGCGACCTACATCGAGGTGTCGCCCTCGGGTGATGGCCTGCACGTGTGGGGCCTGATGCCCGAGGTGCGCGGTCGTTGCCGGATGGTGGGCGAGTTGTCGGTGGAGACCTACAGCCGCGAGCGGTACATCACCGTGACCGGCAAGCCGTTCCCCGGCGCCGTTGCGCGCCTGGCGGACCTGAGCGAGTTCACGGCCTGACCTCCGATCCTCCGGCGGGCCGTCGGAGGAGGTGATCACCGTGGCCGGACGCGGACCCGCGCCGAAGGACCCGTCCAGGCGGGCGCGCACGAACAAGGACCCCATCGGGTTGCGCGTGATCACCGCCGCGCCGGTGCCACAGCCGGAGCTGCCGGAGTTCGACTTGCAGGTCAACGTCGACGGCAAGATGATCGCCCAGCGTTTCGAATGGCCGGCGCGCACCCGCGAGTGGTGGAGCATGTGGGCCGACAGCCCCCTGTCGGCCGAGTTCACCAGCACGGACTGGTCCGAACTGCTCGACACCGCGGTCCTGCACGCGCGGTACTGGCTGGGCGACATCAAGCTGGCCGCCGAGATCCGGCTGCGGACTGCGAAGTTCGGCGCGACGCCGGAAGACCGCGCGCGCCTGCGGATCCAGTTCGCGGCGGCGGATGAGGCCGACGAGCGGCGCGGTCGTCCGCCCGGCGGATCGGCGCGCGATCGGCGCGGGCCGCTCAAGGCGATCTAGTTGCCCTGGAAGCCCAGCGCCCCGGGTGAGGTACCGACGCTGGGGTATCAGGCGATCGACTGGATGGTCGAGAACCTGGCCGCCCCGGCGAAGGGCGAATACGAGCCGTTCACCCCGTATCTGGAGCAGGAAGACTTCATCCTGCGCTGGTACGAGATCGACCCGACCACCGGCCGGTTTCTTCGTCACCGCGGTCTGCTCGGGCGTCCTCGCGGCTGGGGAAAGTCCCCGCTGCTCGCCGCGCTGGCCGCCTTCGAAGCGCTCGGAGACTGCTTGCCGGACGGCTGGGACGCCGACGGGCAGCCGGTCGGCCGCCCCTGGTCGACGATCCGGACGCCACTGGTGCACATCGCCGCGGTCAGCGAGGAACAGACCCGCAACACCTGGCAGCCGCTGCTGGAAATGCTGCGCGAGGGCCCGGTGCTCGACAACTACCCAGGTGTCGATCCGCTGGAGACGAAGGTGTTCCTGCCGCGCGGCGCGATCGAACAGATCACGTCGTCGGCCAGGACCACGAAGGGCGCGCCGATCGTGTTCGCGACGCTCGACCAGACTGAGGAATGGGTTCCGTCGAACGGCGGGCCCAAGCTCGCGCAGGCGATCCGGACCAACGCCGCCAAGAACGGCGGCCGCACCCTGGAATCGCCGAACGCCTACATTCCCGGCGAGCAGTCGGTGGCCGAGTCCTCGGCGGCTTACGCCGCGAGCATCCGTGAGGGCCGCGCGCGCACCAAGGGCCTGCTGTGGGATCACCGGGAAGCACCGCCGGAAACCGACATGTCCGATCGGGATTCGCTGATCGCGGGGTTCCGTGTCGCCTACGGCGACAGCTCCGGGCACCCCGGCGGTTGCGTGATCCACGATCCGCCCTGCCCGCCCGGACACGTCGACCTGGACGCGCTCGTCGAGCAGGTTTACGACCCGGCATCCGATGTCCAGCAGCTGCGGTCGGACCTGCTGAACCAGATCACCCACGCTTCCGACAGCTGGGTGTCGGCGCCGGTGTGGGAAGCCCGCAAGAACCTCAAGTCCCCGATCCAGCCCGGCGACGTCGTCACCCTCGGGTTCGACGGCTCGATGGGCCGGACGAAGGGCAAGGCCGACGCGACCGCACTGATCGGGTGCCGACTTCGCGACGGGCACCTGTTCGAAGTGATGGTCCGCGAAGCTGGCCAGGGCGAACAGAACTGGGTGCCCAACCCGATGGACTTCGACGCCGCGGTGCACCAGGCCTTCGCGCTGTACAAGGTGGTCGGGTTCTATGCGGACCCGACCGGCTGGCAGGAATGGACCACGCGCTGGGCGGCGCGGTACCGGCGCCGGTTGAAGGTGAAGGGCACCGGCACCAACCCGGTCCACGCCTGGCCGCGCGGCAAGGACGCCCGGATCGAGCACTACGTGGAGCAGCTGCGCCAAGCGATCGCCACCGGCGAGATGTCGCACGACGGATCCGGCGCGCTGACTCGGCACGTGCTCAACGCCCGCCGGCGCCCGACGAACACCGGATACCTGCTCTACAAGAAGTACCCGGACTCGCCCGACAAGATCGATTCCGCCTACGCGGCGACGCTCGCGTGGAAGGCCCGCAGCGACGCCGTCGCCGCAGGCCTTGACCGGGTGTCGAAGCCGAAACGAAGGGGGGTGGTGGCGTGACCAGCGCCCTGACCGACGGTCTGGCATCGACCGAACTGGAACTGTCCGACGCAGAGACGAAGGAACTGCTCGAGCTGCGTGGCCAGCTCTACCGCGCCCAGCGTGCCAACGAGCTGAAATCGAAGTACTACGACGGCGAGTACCAGCCCAAGCAGCTCGACATCGCCGTGCCGCCGCAGCTCAAGGACCTCGACACCGTCAATGGCTGGCCCGCCGTCGTCGTCGACACCAACGCCGAGCGGCACGGCCTGCTGGGCTGGACCACCGCCAGCAAGACCGGGCTGCTCGGCCTGGACGAGGTCTTCGAGGACAACGACCTCGGCGCCGAACAGTCGATGACGGCGGTCGAGTCTCTGCTGACCGGTGTCGGCTGGATGCAGGTCGGCCGCGGCGGCAAGGACGAGCCCGAGGTGTTGGTGACCGCCGAATCGGCGTCATCGACCACAGCGATCTGGGACCGGCGCAAGCGCCGCGCGCGCTCTGGCCTGTCGCAGACCGTGGACGAGCACGGCCGGATCGTCTCCGAGGGCTTCTACTTCGGCAACGTCTCGATCACCCTGGAGCGCGACAGCTTCGGGCGGCTGCGGGTAGCGAACCGCGATCAGCACAACCTCGACCGCGTGCCGATCATCCGGTTCCCGAACTATTCGCGCCCGAGCGACACCCGCGGGCGCAGCGCGATCACCCGCGCGGTCCGCTACCTCACCGACGCCGCCCTGCGCACCTTGCTCGGCATGGAGATCAACCGCGAGTTCTACACCGCGCCACAGCGCGCGGCACTCGGCGCCGACCCGGAGATGTTCGGCATCGAAGAGGACATGACGCCGGAAGAGATCCGGCGCGCGGGCTGGTCGGCCACCATGGGACGGCTCAACATCCTGCCGTTCGACGAGGACGGCCATGTCCCGCAGATGCATCAGTTCGCGCCGGCGCCGCCGACGCCCTACATCGAGCAGATCCGGGCCTATGCGCTGATGCTGTCCACCGCGACGGCGATCCCGGCGGCGAGCCTGGGTGTGCACACCGACAACCCGGCCAGCTCCGATGCGATCGCGCGCGAGGAAACCCGGCTGATCAAGCAGGCCGAGCACCGCAACCGGCAGTGGACGCGCGACATGATGGAGCTCGCCCACGTCGTGCTGCTGTGGCGCGATGCCCGGCCCGTCGACCGCGCCGTCCTCCGCGAGATCAGCGTCGACTGGATGAACCCGGCGACACCGACCCGCGCGTCCGACGCCGACTACACCTCGAAGCTGGTCGCTGCGAAGGTCCTTCCGCCCGACTCCCCGGTCACCTACAAGCGGCTGGGCATGTCGCGCGCCGAGATCGACCAGGTCACCGAGGACAAGCGCCGCGGCGGCATGTCCGACCTGATCGCACGGCTTCCCGTCGGCGGCGGCCAGGGCGTGACCACGGCGGCCCCGGTTGCCCAGTAAGCGCGAATCGGATGCGCTGCGGTCGATCCTGTCGGATCTGCTCGCTGCGGCCGAAGGCGACCTGTCGGCGATCTGGCGGCTGACGGTGGGAATGACCCCGACCGACGCGGCCGCGCTGATGGTCGACGCGTTCGCGCAGATCGTCGGCGCGTTCATGCAGACCGCCGCGGACGTCGCGTCGGTCTGGTACACCGACCTGGCCCCGGAGTCGGAGTACCGGGCCGAGCCTGTCGTGCGCACCACCGAGAACCAGCTGCGCAGCAGCGCGCACTGGGCGGTGGCGCCGCTGTTCGCGCGCGTACCCCCGCCCGCGACCGAACGCGAAGTCGACACCGACACCACCACGTCGGCCACGTCGGAGCCGAGCACCGCAGTCGGCGACCGCCAGGACGACGACGGGACCGACACCAGCGACTTCGTGCCCGCGTTCGTGCCAGGTGATACCGGGCCCGGGTCGCCGATCGCACGACTCGTCGGCGCCGCGGCCCGGCACATCCAGAACGGCGCCCGCGACACCATCACCGACAACGCTGACGAGGAAGGCGTCCGATGGGCCCGGCACGCCGCACCGGACGCGTGCGCGTTCTGTCGGATGCTGGCCACGCGCGGCGCGGTCTACCTGTCCCGCGAGAACGCTGCGCAGGTCGTCGGCAGGCGAGGGCGCACGCGCGGCAACCAGAGCCTCGAGGACGCCTACCACGACAACTGCCACTGTCTGCCGATGCCGGACCGTCCCGACAGCCCGTACGAGCCACCGGAATACGTCGACGGCTGGATCGACGAGTACGAGCAGGCCTCGGCCGCGACCGACGGCAGCACCGCGGCGATCCTGCGCGAGATGCGTCGCAACGACATCGAGCGCACCACCAGCGCCGCCGATGAGGACACCGACGAACCGGCCGACGACGAGTCGACCACCGACGAGTCGACGACCGAGACCGAGCCCGATGAGGCGCCCGCCGAAACGCAGGCCGACCTGTTCGACGGACTGGTGTTCCCGAACATCTACTACTTCCCCAGCCAGGACAACTCACTGCTGCCCGAGGCAGAGCAGCGGGCGCTGTGGAGCTACGCATCTGGCGGGCATCGCCGGACCAACGAGGTGATGCGCGGAAACCTGGAGACCGCCGACAACATCGAAGAGCACATCGGCCTGATCGAATCGGCGATGCAGCGGTACACGCTGCCGCAGACCTACCGGGTAACCCGGTCGGTGGAAGCATCAGACCTCGGACTGGCCTCATCGGCGGACGCGGAAAGCCTGCTGCAGGAGTACCTGGAAGACCGGGCATTCCTGTCCACCAGCGCGTTCCGCACGCCACCGTTCATCGCGCTCCGCAGCGACCCCGTCGTCCTCGACATCATCGTGCCCGAGGGCTCGCACGCAATCCTGATGAACGAAGGCCTCTCGCCGGTGTTCGAACAGGAACGCGAACTGCTCCTACCACCCGGGACCCGGTTACAGGTCCTGCAAGTTCGATATGATGACTCCGACGGCGTCAATGCGTGGCGCCTGGCCGCGATCGTGCGGAACGCCGACGACAGCGAGGGTGGTGACGACGATGGGCGCACTACGTGACGGTGTGCAGATGGCGCGCACCCCTGTCCCGCCCCAAGAAATGACCGAAGGCCGCCGCGAAGCCGCCCGCCTGGCAGGCGTCGCGATACCGCCCTCGGCGAAAGAGATCGAGGCGTACCGGGCCGCCGGCCTGGAACCGCCGACCGAATAGACCCAGACCAATACCGAAACCCCAAGTCCACGACTTGGGGTTTCGTCGTATCTGGGCACTGATCGTCCCGTCCACACAGTGACGGGTCGCGCTCACGTCCGGCGCTCAATGGACGGATGCCGACGGGCTTACGGGAGAAACCATATGCATGACAAGACGATGCTGCCTGTCCACCCCATCACCGGGCTGCAGGCGATCGGATACACACGGCGCGGGCCGATCTGGCCGGTGCTGGGCGGATCCGGCGAAGGCGAACAGCCGCCGTCGGGAGAGTCCGGGAAGACCTTCACCCAGGCCGAGCTCGATCGGATCGTGGGTGAACGGCTGAACCGGCAGAAGGACACGCTGGCCGACCAGTACAAGGACTTCGACACCTACAAGGCCGCCGCCGATGAGCTCGCCAAGCTCAAGGACGGCGAGAAGTCCGATCTGGAACGTCTCACCGGCCAGCTCCAGGAGAAGACCACCGGCCTGCAGACGGTCGAGCAGGAACGCGACAAGCTCGCTGTCGAGCTGCAGCGGCGCGACACCGCCGCTGAGCAGGGCCTGACCGATCCGAAGCTCATCAAGCGGATCTCCGGGTCGACCGCCGAGGAAATCCTCGCCGACGTCAAGGAGCTCAAGGAGCTCCAGGACGCTGCCGACGCGACCGGCATGCGCATTCCCCAGCCCGACGGCCAGCAGGGCCGCGGCGGCGGCGGGAAGGTCTCGTCGGTCGAGAAGGGCCGCGCCCGCTGGGACGCGAAGCACAACAAGAAGTAGCAGCGCAGGTAACCGCCTGCGCGCCAACCGAAAGGAACCGTCATGCAGCTCTCGCCGCGTGTCGAATCGTGGAGCGCAGGCAACCTGTCCTGGCTCGGCAGTGCCCACGGCACGAACTCCGCGCGCACCGTCACCATCAACATCACCGCGGCCGCCGCGAAGATCACCAACGGCGTGATCAAGTCCGGCGAGCCGCTGGCCATCGTGTCCGGCCTCGCCGTGCCGTACGCGTCCGGCGCCTCGGACGGCTCGCAGATCCTCGCGGGCTTCCTGCTCACCGACGTCGCAGTGGTCACCGGCGCGGGCAATGTCGTTGCCCCGCTGCTGGATCACGGCCGCGTCATCCTGACCAAGCTCCCGTCGGCCGTCGCAGCGAACGCGACGACCAGCGGCCAGTTCGTGTTCGTCTGAGAGGAGATGAATCATGGCTCTCTGGACTGATCTGCTCACCCCCGCCGAGCTCACCGGCTACGCCCGCGCATCGCTGGAGGCATACGAGCAGCAGAAGGGCACGCTGGCACGCTGGCTGCCCAACCGCACAGTGCCCGACATCGTCGTGCGCCTGGTCGTCGGCCAGGACGGCCTGGTGCCGACCGCCGAGTACCGCAGCTACGACGCCGAGACCCCGATCGGGGACCTGCCCGGCGGGCAGCGCAAGACCGTCGAGCTCCCGCCGCTCGGTCGCAAGTTCCGCATCGGCGAATACGAGCAGCTGCGCATCCGCGCCAACAGCGACGAGCAGATGGTGCTCGCGCTGGAGCGGGTCACCGACCGGGCCGTCAAGGCCGTCGCCAATCGCGTCGAGATCGCGCGCGGCCAGGCCATCGAGACCGCGGCTCTGTCGATCTCGGAGAACGGTTTCGTGCAGACCGGCACCTGGGCCCGCAACGCCGGCCACACCGCCACCGCGCCGATCCTGTGGTCGACGTCTGCCACCGCGAAGCCGCTCGACGACCTGCTGGCGTTCCGCGCCACTTACGTCGACACCACCGGTGAAGAGCCCGGCGCGATCGCGCTGAGCTCGCGCGTCGTCGCGGCCCTGCAGCGCACCGCGGAGTTCCGCGCTCTGGCGGCCACCGTGGCGGGCACCCCCAGCATCGTCAGCGCCGAAGCCGTCCAGCAGGTGCTGGCTGCACACAGTCTGCCGCCCATCCACATCTACGACCGCAAGGTCAACGTGGCCGGTACCCCGACGAAGGTCCTGTCGGACAACAAGATCTTCATGCTGCCCGCGCCGGTCGACCCGACCGACGCGGAGGGCACCGATCTGGGCGGCACCTACTGGGGCGAGACCCTGGAATCGTCCGAGCCCGGCTGGGGCATCGCCGAGTCCGATCGGCCCGGCATCGTGATCGGTGCGACCAAGACCGACGACCCGATCGCCGCGTGGATCCGCTCGGCCGCGATCGCGCTGCCGGTCCTGGCCAACGCCGACCTGTCGTTCGTCGGCACGGTGCTGTGATGGCAGCCGCGGCAGCACGGATCCGCGACGACCTCGAGGGCGCGGTCTACCTCACCCACAAAGGAAAGCTGCTCACCCTGTGGGCGGGTGACCGCGTCCCCGCAGGCGCGGAGATCGGCGAGCACCTGCTCACTCGCAAGCCCGCCCCGGTGCCCTCGGGCGACCAGGGCGAGGATGCCCCCTCCGGCGACCCCGACGACGGGTCGCCGGAGGGCGAGGGTCTGGAGAAGTAGCCAGTGCCCTACGCGCAGCAGGACGACGTCGAGAATCGGCTACGTCGTAGCCTCGAAGACGACGAAATCACCTGGCTGTCGGGCATGCAGGAGGAAGCCGACGAGCTCGTCGACGCGTGGTTCGCCGATCGGGGATGCACTGTCCCCGACCCGGCGCCCTCCGGCGTCGTGCTCGTCGCCTCCCGGATCATCGCGCGGGGACTCCAGGCCGGGACTGTCACGCCCGGCCTGGAGACCTCGACGATGACCGCGGGCCCGTACTCGCAGACCAACGCCTACACCCCGGGCACGACCCAGGGCGGGCTGTGGATCTCGAAGAACGACAAGGCCCTGCTGGCCCGGTACTGCGGCGGCCCCCGCCGCAAGGCGATCAACGTGCCGACGGCGTGACATGGCAGCCTCACCGTTCCCGACACCGCACACCGTCGGCTGGCACGCCTACACCCCCGGTGGCGCGGATCCGTTCCGGGATCCGCCGACCTACACCCCGCCGAGGGACCAGCCCGGCACCGCGGTGCCTGTGCACGGCTGGCACGTCCCATCCACGGCCGCCAACGCCGAACCGAAGATGGCCGGCCACCCCGAACGCGTCGTCGTCGACGTGGAGCTGTTCGCGCCGGTTGTCTTCCAGCCCGGCCCGCACGACCTGGTCGACCTGCCCACCGGGCAGTACGAGGTCATCGGCGAGACCGAGGGATATGGCACCGGCCCGTGGGAATGGGCGGCCGGAGTGGTGATCAACCTCAGAAAGGTGGACGGCTGATGGTCGCAACACCGCGGATCAACTGGAAGCTGCGGGGATTCCGGGAGATCCGTCGCCTGGAATCGCTCAAGCAGCTCGAGTACGACTATGCGAAGAAGGGCGCCAACGCCGCCGGGGACGGGTTCCTCGCCCGCGCCGGTGACCGCCCGACCCGCGCCCGCGCGGCTGTCATCGCGGCCACCATCCGGGCCCGGCGCCGCAACGCCCGCGACCACACCCTGATGGGCCCGGTCATCGACGCGATGCGAGCGCCGTGAAGTTCAACAAGCCGGTCGCGTTCGACCCCGTCGAGATCCACCTGGCCGACCACCTCGCAGCGAAACTGACCACCCACGGTCTCACCGTGCCGGTCGTGCTCGCCGTCCCAGGACAGCGGCCGCCGCAGTTTGTCCGCCTGGTCCGCGTCGGCGGCAGCCAGATCACCGCGGTGACCGACCGCGCACGCATCATCGCCGAATGCTGGGCGGCCACCGGCGCCGCAGCAGCTGACCTCGCGCGCCTGGTGCGCGCCGAGATCACCGCGGCCGCGCCCGGCAAGGTCGGGCCGGTGTGGGTGGAACGGGCCGTCGACGTCGGCCTCGCGTTCATCCCGGATCCCGGCACCAACCTGCCGCGCTATCTCGTGACCAGCGAGCTGTACACGCGCGGCGACGAGCTGCCCGCCTAGCCGGGCGACAACTTCATACCTCCCCAGGGCCTGCGCAAATCCCAAGGGAGACAACACCATGGCTCTGCCATCCACCCTCAAGATCAGCGCGGGCACCTTCAACGCCGCCACCGGCGGCGTCCTCGCCGCGCCGCTGGGCACCACGCTGCCCACGACCGCTGCGGGCACCATCGGCGCCGCCTTCAAGGCCCTCGGCTACGTCTCCGAAGACGGACTGGAGGCCCAGGGCGAGCGGTCAGTGAACGCGATCAAGGACTGGAACGGCGACATCATCGCCCAGCTCCAGACCGAGCACTCCGTGCGCTTCGCCCTCACCCTGTACGCGGCCTACGACGCCGACACCCTCGCCGAAGTCTTCGGCGCCGGCAATGTCACGGTCACCGCACCGACTTCGTCGACCGGAACGCTGATCAACGTCACTGAGACCGGCACGGTGCTGCCCTCGCGGTCCTACATCTTCGACATGCTGTCCGACGCGCGGAAGCTGCGCATCGTGCTGCCCAACGCGAAGATCAGCGAAGTCAGCGAAAACGCGTACGTCGCAGGCGAACTGATGGGCTTCGGCGTCACCATCGAAGCCTTCAAGGACGCGACCGGCGTCAAGGCGTACCGCTACTACGACGACGGTGTCTTCGCGCCGTAGTCCCAGACCCCGGCGGTGGCCGGTTCCCCCTTTCGCGCAGGCCCGCCGGTCACCGTCGGGCCCCTCGGGCATTCCAGAAAAGGCCTGCGCACCCACCCAATTCACCAGAAAGAGGTCTGCGCATGCCTCCCAAGGCCCCCGCATCCACCCAGCCCGCCGTGACCAAGGTCAAGGACGACTTCCACAAGATGGTCGGCGACGTCGACATCGTCCTGCCGTCGCTGTCCTACCTCAAGCCCGGTCTGGTGCGTCGAATCCGGCGCATGGGCGACGTCGACGCGATGTACACCCTGTTCGAAATCGCGCTGTCAGAGGAACAGCTCGCGGTCGTCGACGAGATGGATCCCGACGAGTACGAAACGCTGCTCGACGAGTGGCGCGCGCACTCGGGAGTTTCCCTGGGGGAATCTTCGGCCTCGACCAGCTGATCGAGGCATACCGGACCGCCGTCGCCGCACACCTGATCGAACACGGTCTGCGGCTTCGGCACCTGGGCACCGACGCCCTCACCTGGGACGACCTGCACGCGATCATCACCCACGTCGCCCCCGGCTCCGTCCTCGACCGCGAGTTCCGCCCGACCGAGTGGAGCTGGCAGCTACCCGAGCTGCTGATGGCCTCGATGGCCGACTCGCTGGCCTGGCTCGTCTGGTCGAAAACCAAGGCCGCAGCACGCGGCACCGGCATGCCGGACCGCATTCCACGCCCCGGCGTGAAGCCGCGCAGGGAGCGCATCGGCAATCAGCCGGTCTCCATCGCCGCGATGAACAGATTCCTCGGATGGGGGTGATCCTGTGGCAGAACCAGGGCCAGGCGAAGCGATCGAACTCGGCGTCGCCTACATCTCGATCATCGGCGAGGACAAGGGCATCGCCAAGAAGGTCAAGGCCGGGATGCGGGAGGCCCAGACCTGGGTCACCGCCAACCCGATCGAGATCGACGCCCGCGTCAACATCGAGAACCTGACCGGGCATACCGTCACGGTCGACGTCGTCCCCGACTTCGAGCACTTCGGCGACCGGATGGCGCTCGGCCTGGCGATGGAGCAGGCCCGCCACAACTGGCGGGTCGGTGTCGGTGTCGACATCGACGCCGCCGGTGCCGCAGCAGCGTTTGCCGCGCTGCGTGCCGCGCTCGAGGCGCAGGCGACGCCGATCACCCAGCGCGTGGAACTTGACGTCGACCAGAACTCGGCACGCTCGATCACCTCGGTTCGCGACGGTGTGCTCGGCATCGGGCGGGGCGCAGCAGGGTTGAGCGCCGCCGCGGCCGGGATCGCGGCGATCGGGGGCGCTGCTGGCGCCGCTGCTGGCGCGATCGGCGTCTTGGGTGTGGGCATCACCGCGCTCGGACCCGCGGCGGCGGCCGCCGGTGCCACCGTCGCAGTGGGCCTTTCCGGGATTGTCGACACGTTCTCGGCGCTCAAGTCGGCGAAGGATTCCGCCGGCGCCGACGCCACGGCACAAGCCAGCGCGATCGCCTCAGCGCAGAAGCAGGTCCAGTCCGCGGTCAAGGGCGTCGAGTCGGCGAACAAGGACCTGGAGGACGCGAACAAGGATCTGGAGGACAGCCAGAAGGACCTGAACTCCGCATACAAGGACGCGGCCGACAACCTCGAAGACCTCAAGATGGCGGCCGCCGACGCGGCGCTGTCGGAGAAGGAAGCGGCGCAGGCGCTCAAGGAAGCCAACCAGGACCTGGCCGACGCGAAGACACCGAAGGAGCGCGAGAAGGCGCTTCTGCGGGTCGAACGCGCACAGCTGAACCTGGCCAAGGCGCAGGAGGCTAACCGCGATGCCCAGGACGCCAGCCGCGAGGCCGAAGAGAAGGGCATCGAGAACTCCGACGCCGTGACCTCGGCCAAGGAGAAGGTAGCCAACGCGACCGACAAGGTGTCAGCCGCCGAGCAGCGGCTCAGCGACGCCCAGGCGACCGTCACCGAAGCCCAGAAGGCGCTCCAGGACGCGACGAACAAGACCAGCGCCGCGCAGGACAAGGCCGCCAAGGCCCTCGCCGAGCTCGCGCCCGAAGCGCGCGCGTGGGTCCTGGCCGTCAAGGACCTGGCGCCCGCGTGGAAAGACGTGCGCACCGCGACCCAGGACGCGCTGTTCGCCGACTCCGCTGCCGGTATCAAGGACCTCGCGACGGCTGCGCTGCCTACGCTCAAGACCGGCCTGGTCGACGTCGCGGGCAGCATGAACGGGCTGACGAAGCAGTTCGCTGCTTTCTGGTCCGCACCGCAGAACCTGTCCGGTGTCCAGGCGATCTTCAAGGGCACCGCCGACTTCATCGACGGCTTGGGCCCCGGCCTGCAGCAGCTGACCCAGGGATTCCTGTCGATCGGCACCGCCTTCGCACCGGTTGCCAACCAGGTGGGCGCCCAGTTCGCCGGCATGCTCGGCCAGATCGGCCAGGCCTTCACCGACACCATGCAGAACGGGCAGCTCACCCAGCTGTTTGCCACCTTCGGCGATGTGCTCGCCGGACTCGGCACCGGCCTGAACCCCTTGATCCAGGGCCTGATCGAGATCGGCAACATCGTCGGACCGACGATCGGACCCCTGTTCACCGCGCTCGGACAGTCGATCCAGCAGCTGGCGCCATCACTCGGCACGATCGGCGCTGCATTCGCGACCACGCTGACCGCGCTGATGCCGGACCTGACCAAGTTCATCGACGCGCTGCTGACCGGGCTGGCGCCGGTGCTCCCGGTGATCGGAAACCTGCTGTCGTCGGTGATGACCGCCCTCACCCCGCTGATCGGGCCGCTGTCGCAGATCGCGCAGATCGTGGGCCAGGCCCTCGCTGACGCCATCACCGCGCTCGCGCCCGCGATGGGCCCGCTCGCGACCGCGTTCGCGTCGCTCGTCTCAGCCGTCGCGCCGATCATCCCCGTGCTTGCCGAGGTGATCTCGGGCCTGGTGCAGGCGCTCGCACCCGCGCTGACCACCATCTTCGAGGCACTGACACCGGTGATCAAGTCGCTGGCCAACTCCTTCATGCCGGTGTTCAAGAAGCTGCAGCCGATCCTCGCCGACGTCGCGACCAAGATCGGCAACGCCCTGGCCAATGCGCTGGAGCAGATCGCCCCGTACATTCCCCAGCTCGCTCAGACCTTCGGCGACCTGGTGCTGGCGATCGCGCCGATGCTGCCGCAGCTCACCGAGATCGCGCTCAGCCTGCTGCCGCCATTCCTCGACGTCGTCATCGCGATCCTGCCGCAGGTCCAGAAGTTCATCGAGGTCTTGACCTGGCTGATCGAGAAAGTCGTTATCCCGCTGGTCATTCCGTACATCAAGCAGATGACGGACAGCATCAAGACCGGTCTAGAAACCGTCGCCACCGTAATCACCACGGTGAGAGAGAAGATCGGCACTGCGATCGATCGGATGAAGAACTTCTTCGGCGACCTTTCGCAGACCGTGTCCGAGCGGTGGAACTCGATCGTCAAGACGATCGCCATCGCGGTCAAGAAGATCGGCCAACTCCTAGAGAAGGTGCCATCGATCCCGGGCATCAGCGCCGGAGTCGCCGACACCGGCAAGGAACTGGTCCGGTGGGCGACCGCCAACGGTGCGGCGAAGGGAGGCTTCGCGACCGGATCGGGAATCGCACGCCCAGAGAGCGGCGGCCGCCGCGTCGTCGGCCCGGGCACCGGCACCTCGGACTCGGTGCTGGCGATGCTCGGCGGCAAGCCGATCGCGCTGAGTAACGGCGAGTTCATCAGCACCGAGCAGGCATACGAGAACGGTGCACCGCTGCTGTGGGCGCTGAATTCGGGCTGGGTGCCGTCGCCGGAGTTCCTGTCCGCCATGGTCGGCGGGATCCCGGGCTTCGCCAAGGGCGGCGTCCCAGGCAAGGCCTTCGCTGAGTCGATGGACCCCGCGTCCTACCTGATGGGCGGATTCTCGCGCAGCTCGATCGACTGCTCCGGCATGGTCGCCGCCGTCGTCAACGATGCCCTCGGTCTCGATCCGTTCGCGGGCCGCATGTCCACGGTCAACGAAGGCGCCTGGCTCAAGGCGAAGGGCGCTAAATCCGGCCTCGGTGGTGAAGGCGACATCAGCATCGGCTGGTACGACCAGGGCGGCGGCGCCAACGGCCACACCGCCATGACCCTCGGCGACGGCACCAACGTCGAAAGCCGCGGCAGTGACGGCGTGGTGATCGGCGCGAATGCCCGCGGCGCGGCCGACCCGATGTTCACCAACTTCATGCACCTGCCAGAAGCGCTGCTCCAGGGCGGCGACGGCGGCACGAAGGGCGCGATCAGCGGCGGCCGCTCACCGAAACTCGGCGGCACCGGCGGCGGCACCGGCGGATCGGGCGGCACCGGCGGCACCGGCGGCACCGGCGGCACCGGCGGCACCGGCGGCACCGGCGGCACCGGCGGTTCCGGTGGATCCGGTGGCGGGTCGAACACCGGCGGATCCGGCAGCGGCGACACCATCAACGCGTTCATCACGAACTGGCCCGCCGGCCTCGGCGCCACCGTGTCATCGGCAACCGGAATGTCGAGCGCCACCCCGAGCACCACCAGCCCGAGCACGACCACCGGTGTCGACACGACCCAAGTCCCGGCGACCACGACCCACAACACGCTCACCGCCGACACGAGCACACACCCCCTCGCCGGCGCGCCATTGACCGGCGAGCTGTTCAACGGCAGCTCTCCCTGGTACCTGGCGAGCTCGCCCGAGCAGGCTGCGGTGAACCTGGCCAGCCAGGCCAGCACACAGCTGGAGTCCACCGTTTCCGACGTGCAGGGGTTCTTCCAGGACAACTGGCAGGAAATGTTCGAAACCGGCGCGGGCCTGCTGGGTATGGGCGCGATGAGCGGCGGAACCACGGTCAACGTCACCAACAACGGCATGAGTCCGGAAGGTGCGGCGGCCGCGGTCGAGCGCCAGATCCGCCGCACGAATCTCGCGACCATGCGGCAGGGAGGTTTCGGTCGATGAATCCGCTGCTCCAGCGCGAAACCTCGAAGATCGTGGGCTGGGACATTCACGGCCGGTGCTGGCACCTGCACGGTGTCGGCGCCGGGCGTGAGGGCGCCCGGATCACCGCCCAGACCGGGCACATGTTCGCGCCTACCTCGCTGCTCATCAGCGAGGGCGCCCGCCAGGACGGTGCGACGTTCTTGCGGTCGGTCCGGTCGAAGAAGGAATGGGACTTCAACGTCCTCCTGCAGGGCCCGACGGTGCGCGGATTCCATGCGGTGCACGACGCGTGGTTCCGCGGCTGGTCCACCGACAAGCCCTGGAAGTTGGGATGGTTCACCCGGCACCAGGGGTGGCGATTCCAGCTGTTCCAGCTCGACGGGCCCCCACAGCCGATCGGCGACATCGATCCGACGACGAACTGCACCCTCGAATACCAGATGTCGGCGGTCGCGATGGACCCTCTCGAGCACCACCTCGAAGAATCGACCACCTGGATCAATTCCAACGCGTTCGGCGAGGGCGTGGTGATGGCGCGCAACGCCGCCGACCAGCCTGCCTGGCCCCGCTACACGATGAACGGCCCGGGGAGGTGGAGGATCGGGGACCCGCTCGACGACGACCCGACCCGCATCGTCGAAACCCCGGTGATCGCGGCGGGGGAGACCCTGCGCATCGACAGCCACCCCCGCCACCGCACCGCCCGCGTCTACTCCGCCGCGGCGCCGTCCGGCCGCAACGTGTGGGGCCAGCTCGCGGGCCGCCGCTGGTTCCGCAGCGTGGACGCGTGGTCGTCGCTGCCGATCGCGGTCGCGGTGACTGAGGGCGGCACAACCGAATCGGAGATCACCGTGACCGTGACCCCACGCAGCAGCAGGCCGTTCTGATGACGTGGAATCGCGAGCTCGAGATCCGGCGCATGGACCTGGCCCAGCGCCAGGAGGACGCCGACCGCGCCGACCAGACCGTCATGGTCCGGTACTGGGACAAGTACATGCAGGAGGTCGGTGAAGAGGGCCGATACATCGACCTCGAATTCACCTACACCCGCAACGCCGCGGGCGGCCTCAAGATGCGGGTGCAGCGCGACACCCTCTACTTCGATCACCTTTTCCGCGTCGACGCCGACGGTGTCGGCCCGGAGAACCGCACGGCCCCGATCACCGTGAACACGAAGGCTTTCCGGTGGGACGGCTACATCACGCGGTGCGCGATCGTGCGCGAGGACGACGGCACCGAGTACATCGACATCGAGGCGATCCACTGCTGGCAGCACATCGCCACCACCGCGCTGTGGGCCTCGCCGTTCGCGCCGATCCTCGCGCAGTGGCCCCGGCACATGGTCCTCTTCGGCCCGACCGAGTCCCTGATCGGGATCTACATGTCCTGCAACCTGATTCGGCAGCAGAGCAGCGCCTACCCGGGCCAGTGGTCGGACGCGCCTGAGTGGGTGCGCGCGGGAGACTCGCTGTGGCCGATCGCGATGGTCCCGGTGTGGATCCTCACCGACACCTCGAAATGGGCGGCGGGCACCGCGCGATTCGACATGGCCGACGCCTTCTTCGCGCAGTGGCTCGACGACTCCGGCGTCATCCTCGAGGCGAAGTTTCACATTCCCGGCGAGGATGAGCAGCCCGCACCGGAGTGGTTCCACCTCGACAAACCGACCGTCGTGCTGTGGACCACCGACAAGTCCGGCGTCACCGGCCCGACCGGCACGCTGATCGACGGGCTCGTGTCCTGGTTCGAGGACTTCATCGACGACACCACGCCGGTGCGGTACCCGAACTTCAACGCGCAGAGCGAGTACGAAGCCGTCTACGCGAACAGTGGTCCGTTCGGCACGACCCGTCGACTGCCGCACGTCTGGTACCTCGAGGGCGAGTACTCCGGCATTGGCGCGTCCGAGGTCGCGGTGCACAAGCCGCTGGCGACCAGCGTGATCGTCGGCGGCAAGTCTCCCGGCTGGGTCAATGCGGGCATCGAGATCGCGATGAAAAATCTTCTCGCCTGGGTTGGCCTGCTCATCGGTCTGCCCGGCCTCGACAGCCTGTATCAGGGCCAGCTCGACGATGTGTTCCTGGCGTGGATGTCCTACAGCAACAGCGAGCGCACCCGCGAGGCCGGCCCGTTCGCTTTCAAGGAACACGTCGTCGCGAACAGCACGAAGGCCTTCACCCTTGACGGCGTGATGGCCGGGCGGGCCGGGCTCTACCAGACCCGCGGCTACACCTCGAAGAAGGTGTCGGTGGGCGACGGTGCGCCGTACCTGCTGGGCAAGGACTTCACCCTCGGCGACCAAATCGGGTTCCAGCTGGGCGACCAGATCTTCACCGACCACGTCAACCAGCTGGGATTCTCCGACACCCGCGACGCCGGTGCCCGATGGGAGCTCACGATCGGCGACGGCAGCGACGACCAGGACACGGTCACGAAGGCGTGGAATCGCCTGTCGCAGCTGGCCACCGCGGTGCAGTCCATCGCGACCGACGTCGGCGCTGACCTCGACCTGATCATCTTCTAGGAGGCCTGCGTGTCCGATACCCAGATCACCGCCCGGCTGGTCGCCACCGAGGCGACCGACCTGGACGGCCTGCCGATCCTCACCGCCACTATCACCCCATCGCCCGACGCCGCCTCGATGCCGCTGCCCGCCGGGCCCACCGGCGAGCCCGGCCCGCGCGGCGTCGCGCGCACTACCTTCGCGAAGCAGGGCGCCATCGTCGACGCGGCCGCGCGGCCAACCGGGCTCACCGCCGACGACCGCGGGAAGTGGTGGCATCGGCTCGACGACGACGGCCTGGACTTCTGGGACGGTGCCGCGTGGGTGCACTCGCCCGGCGCCGTCGGCGTGCAGGGCCCCGTCGCCCCGGGCAACACCATCGCGGTGTCGACGACGCACGACCCGGCGCTGATCGGCGCGGCGCTGCAGATCTCGGGCACGACCGCAGCGCAGACACTGCAGGCCACCGTCCCCGCCGGTGTGCAGGGACCGCCCGGACCGGCGGGCACCTCCGGCGCGATCACCGATGCCACCGACTACGACGACACGGTCGGACCGGTGCACCGCTCCGCCTTCGCACTGACGTCGAGCGGTCGCCGGTGGCAGGCCACACAGCCACCCCAGGGCCACGGACCGTGGGGCTGGTACGAGAGCGAGTTCGCCGCCGCCCGCGAGGAATCGGTACCCGCCTACGTGGCCGGCACATTCACCGTGCCCGCGCTGCCGTACCAGTGGCGGCCGATGGTCTATGGCCAGCTCAGGATCTTCATGGAGCAGGGCAGCGAGGCGCGCGCGGAGATCCGCGTCCGGATCGGCACAGCGACCGGGGTGATGGTCGCCTCGGGCGCCGGCCACCGCATCAGCGGCCCGCAGTACCTGCCGGTGGGATTCACCCCCGCATTCGGCGACGAGGGCACCAAACCACTCTCGCCGTCGAGCACCTACGCCACCGTTCCCGCTGGCCAGGCCGGTGTGCTCCAGGTCTGTGTGGAGCGGATTGGCTCGGGTGCGGGCTACAAGATCGGCCATGTCCAAACCGCGGCCGCGCTCACCGTGTGGGCGCAGCCAGTCCCGGAGGCGACCACGTGACCACCGTCGGCGAGTACTTCGCACAGACCCAGATCCGCGGCATCAACGAAGGCATCGGCGACCCCGGTGTGGTGCAGAGCTTCAACGGCACCCCGGTCGACGGCACGCTGGAGCTGCCCACCGGCTCACCGGGCGCGACCGGTCCAGCAGGACCGCCCGCGTACCGATTCCGCTGGGAAGGCGACATCACCGACCCGATCGCCCTGGCCGCCCTCGCCGAAACGCTCGGCCCCGCACAGGCCGGGCGTGCGTGGCGCGTCGAGAGCACCAACACCCTGATGTACTGGAACGGGGCGTCGTTCGACACCTTCCCGGAGGCCTTCGGCGGGCACGGACCGACCGGCGAACCGAACACGCTGACCATCGGATCTGTCACCACCGGCGCCGCCGGATCGGACCTGGAGATCACCATCTCCGGCACCCCGCCGACCCAGACCCTCGACATCGTGATCCCGCGCGGTGTGCAGGGCCGCGAGGGCCCGATCGGGTCCCCGGGACCGCTGCGCGACGCCACCGACTACGACGACACCTCGGCACCGGTGAACAAGGCCGTGCCGCTGTGGAATCCGACGGCCAGCAAGTGGGTGCCGACCCCCTATCCCGGCTGGCGCGGACCGTGGACGGTGCACGAGAACCACGCGTGGGACGGGTCCGCCGGGTTCGCGGCCACCCAATCAGCGGTGTCGACCACGCCGAACACGATCTGCACCATCGCCATCCCCGCGCAGGATGTCGCGTGGAGGCCGTTTGTCACCGGCGGCGCGTTCGTGCGCACCACCGCCACCGACAACAGCAACAGGGTCGACATCCAGGCGCACCTCACCAACGACGCTGGCCAGATCGTCGCCTACGGCGCAGGTTTGCCTTTCGGCATGGATTGGTTCAACCAGCTCAGCCCCCAGTTCAGCACGGCCGCGATGACCCCGGCATCGACCGTCGGTGTCATCGCCGCAGGCGTGCCCGCGACCATCGCGATCGTGCTGCGCCGCAACCTCGGCACCGGCAGCTACACCTACAACCGCGGCACCGCGCACGTCACCGTGTGGGCGGTGCCCGTGACGGGAGCGCCATGACCATCGTCTACGACAGCGACATCACCCTGGTGCTGCGCGGCGTCTCCGACCCGGTCGGCCTGCCCTACACCGTCAACCCGCTCGAGCTGGCGGGCCGCGAGGCGCTGCTGGAGATCCGCGAAGGCGCGGTCGGTGGGCCCGGACCGCAGGGTGATCCGGCCTGGCCCTGGCAGTGGATGGGCGACATCGCGGATCTCGCCGCGCTGCAGGCCCTCGGGCTGGGGGAGGCCGAGGCCCGGCGAGCGTGGCGCGTGGTCGCCGAGAACAGCATCATCCTGTGGACCGGAATGGAATTCGTGCGCTTCACCGCTGCATTCCAGGCGCCCGGCCACCAGGGCCCGCCGAACGTACTCACCGGCGTCGCGACGATCGGCGCGACCGGCAGCTCCGCGACCGCATCGCTGACCGGCACCGCACCCAACCAGGTACTGCACGTGCAGTTCCCGCGCGGCGCGACCGGCCCGCAGGGCGACCCCGGCGAGCCCGGCGCGATCGTCGACGCCGAGGACGTCGGCGACCTCACCACCGCGCGCCAGGGCGCGGTGCTCGCGTGGGACACCGCCGCCAGCGAATGGCGGCCGATCCCCGCACCGCGGCTCGGGGGTCCGTGGGCGATCGCCGGGTCGCAGTTCACCGGCGGCTCGAATCTGTCGGCCTCGCCGAAGACGATCGCCACGATGACGATTCCGGCGCAGCCGATCCCGTGGCGGCCGATCGTGCTCGGCGGCTGCCTCAACCTCCAGTCCCACGTCAACGCCATCAACGAAACCAGGCCGGACGTCGAGATCCGATTGGGCGCGGCCGACGGCGACCTGATCGGCTACGGCGCGGGCGGCGGCAGCGCGAACCAGAGCCAGGCCCAGTTCTGGCCGCGCTGGCTGCAGGCGATCAGCCCCGGGTCGACGCACGCCACGGTGGCGGCGAATCAGACCGCCCAGATCTATGTGGTTGTCCGCAAATTCGGCGACCGGAATTACTCGATCATCACCACCGGCGCGCAGCTGATCGTCGGTGCTCAGCCACTGGAAGGCCAGCCGTGAGCGACGAGACCATCGAGGAAGTCATCACCGAGGCGGGGCGTGACCAGGAAGCGCTCAAGTACCACGCCACCGGCAAGGACGGTGTGCGGGTCACCGCGCAGATGCAGGAGTTCCTGCGCCACGTCGTCGAGGGGACCCTGCCCACCCTCGACGTGCCCGAGGTTGCGCCCGAGGTCCGCGAGCTCGCCGAAGAGCTCGCCGTCGTCCACCTGCCCGAGTGGCACAACCCGGCAGGCCGGAAACTGGCCGACCCGACGGTGATCCAGGTGGCGCAGGCTCCACGGATCGCTGACTACCTGATCCAGCGCGGCTGGCGGCGAGACCCCGCGCTCGAGGTGGTGCGTTGGGCACCGACACCCGGCGGATTGCCCGGCCCGTACGACACCGGCCTGCACTACGGCCGCGATGAGAACGGCGAGTGGCCGATCCCGGATCCCGAGGCCTACTGGGACGTCGACGACGTGACGACCGAGCAGCTGCCGGACGGCACGTGGAAGGCCGAGCACCCGCGCGGCGTCGCCTTCCAGGCTGCGACGAAATCCGAAGCCCTGGCCGGGATCGTCGACACCATCCGCGAGCGCATCGCGGCCGCGAAGAAGCAGGCCGAGTGACCGCGGCGCGGTGCTGGCCGCTCGGCGCAGGCCGCGACATCACCAGCCGATTCGGCCCGCGCGCCGGGGAATTCCATTGGGGTACCGACTTCGGTCGCACCGGTGGATCGGCGGGCATGCCCGTCTACGCGGTGCAGGGCGGCTGGGTCGACCGCGTCGGCCCAGCCAGCGGATTCGGTTGGTGGGTCTGCCTCGACCACCCCGAAGCCGACGGCGCCGGATACAGCGTCTACGGCCACATCGTCCCCGAAGTCACCCTCCACCAGCGGGTGGAGGCCGGGCAGCGCATCGGCCACATCAACCCCGACCCGGACACCAATGGCGGCGTCGACCCGCATCTGCATCTGGAAATCCACCGAAGCCTGTGGGCGCCACCCGGCCCCGACCGGCTCGACCCCGTGACCTGGCTCGCCGATGCGCGCGAGCCCGACCGACCCGAAGGAGGCAAGCCCATGGGATGGACAGGAGATCCCGTCTGGCTGGCCGATGTGCTGCGCGCGGCAGGCCTGCGCGTCATCGAGCACGACGGCTGGCGCGACCGCGGCCACGGCGACTTCCGCGACATCCGCGGCGTGCTCTGCCACCACACCGCTGGCGGCGGCGCCAACGACTGGCGCATCGTCCAGAACGGCCGCCCCGGCCTCGACGGCCCGCTCGCCCAGCTGGTCCTGGAGCGCGACGGCACGTACCGCTTGATCGCGGTCGGCGTGTGCTGGCACGCCGGGCGCGGCAGCTGGCCCGGCTGGCCCACCGACAACGCCAACTATCACGTCATCGGAATCGAAGCCGTTTCCCGCGGCGACGGCACCGACTGGACCCCCGCACAGCTCGACGCCTACCGGCGCGGCTGCGCAGCGATCCTGCGCCGGATCGGCCGCGGCGCCGATTCGTGTGTGGCGCACCGCGAGTACAGCAGCGAGGGCAAGATCGACCCCGCTGGCATCGACATGGACGACTTCCGTCGCGACGTCCAAGAACTCATCGACCGCCCGGTGACCGGGCCGACGCCAGGAGGCAGCATGAGCGACCCGATCGCCGAGATCCACAACCAGATCGGCAAACCGCACCCGGTGCGCACGGTCTTCCAGAAGGCCTTCTACAACGTGAAGAACGGCGAATTCTGGACCCGCGCAGGTCTCGCCGACATCTGGAATGAGGTGGTCTGGGACGGCTACGTCAACCCGATCGACCTCATCGACGGCCGCCCCGACCCCGACAAGGAGCCGACCGCGCCGAACGCCGCGCGCCGGTCCTCGCTGATCGGCTACGTGCTCGCCACGTACCGCGAGGCCACGTTGGCTCGGCGCAACACCGACGCCATTCTCGAGCTGCTGCGTGCGGGTGGTGCGCGATGATCGTGCGCCTGCTCCGCCTGGAGCCTGCTGTGGTGCGCGGCCTGCTGGTCGCGATCACCGCCATCATCGCCGCGGTCGTCGGTCGCGAGGTCGATCCCGGCTGGATCGACACCATCACCAACGCCTACGTCCTGGCGGCTCCGCTGATCACGGGCCTGCTGATCCGGCCGAAGGTCGCGTCGATGGCCCGTCTGCACGAGCTCGGCATCGGCCTGCCCACGACTCGCAAGCTACCTCCGGTCGAAGACCAGCACTACCGGGGTGCCGCGTGAGCCCTGAGCAGATCGCAGCGATCGGCGGCATCATCGCCGCTGTCCTCGGTGCCTGGACTGCCGCCCAGGGCAAGAAGGTCGCCGAGCTGCAGGGCCGCATCGAAAAGCTCGAGGACGAGCTGGAGGCCGCGCACGCAATCGGCCGCGCGGCCATGAAGTACATCCGCAAGCTGTGGCGATGGTCCGATCAGCGCGACGTCGCGCACGAGCGCGGCACCCAGCCGCCGCCGCAGCCCGAACTACCCGAGCTGCTGAAAGAGGAGATCTGAGATGGCCGATCTGCCCCCGCTCGTGTACGGCAAGGTCGTCGGGCGGTTCCTCGCGAACACCAGCGACGGCCCCGACATCGACCGGACCCCCGAGTTCTACCCGCTCACCGGCACCGTCACGTTCACCGCCGAGGCGCCGAAGATCCTTGTCGTCGACGGCAGCCCGGCGCCGGCCACGTACGTCCAGCTGCCGAAGCACTACGTCGTATCCCTCGACGAATTCGGTTACCTGACCTGGCGCGGCGAGCGCGGTGTCTTCCTGGTGGCGCCGTCCGCCGACACCAACCCGGCCGACTGGACCTGGCGGGTCACCTTCGACCTGGAGTACGACGGCGACCCCGTCGTCATCGAGCCGTTCAGCTTCACCGTGCCGGAGTACCTGCCCGGTCCGGACCCCGAGGATCCCG
This sequence comes from Nocardia cyriacigeorgica, assembly GCF_010868145.1. Taxonomy (GTDB): domain Bacteria; phylum Actinomycetota; class Actinomycetes; order Mycobacteriales; family Mycobacteriaceae; genus Nocardia; species Nocardia cyriacigeorgica_D. Next base: position 170,555 of record NZ_JAAGUY010000002.1, on the reverse strand, counting down.
ACACCGGATCGACCGGGCTGGTCGACCTCACCGTCGTATCGCCCGTCCCCGCATCCGCTGGCGACGCGGTCGTGCGTGGCCCGCAGGGCGAGGGCATCCAGGTCGACCGCCGGGTCGCCACATACGGCGACCTGCCTGCCACCCCGCCCGAGGGCGACGGCGCACAGTACGTCGTCGCCGCCGACGGGCTGCTGTACGTGTACCGCACCGGCGACGGATGGATGGCCGACGGCCAGGGAGTGGTCATCCGCGGACCACAAGGCACCACCGGCGCGACCGGGGCCACCGGACCGGCCAACGAGCTCACCATCGGCACCGTCACCACCGGCGCCGCGGGCAGCTCGGCGTCAGCGTCAGTCACCGGCACCCCGCCGAACCAGGTGCTGTCGATGACGATCCCACGCGGCGACACCGGTGCCACCGGTCCGGCCGCGCCGGACGCGAGCACCAGCACCAAGGGCATCGTGCAGCTGGCCGGGCACCTCGCGGGCACCGCGGCCGCACCCACCCTCAGCGCTGCGGCGCTCGGGACCACTGGCACCACTGCGTGCGCGGGCAACGACACCCGGCTGTCCGACACTCGCACACCGACGGTGGGCACGAGCCCGTACGACCCGTACATCTGCGCGTTCGGCAAGGACACCACCCGCGCCACCGGCACCGGCGACTTCCCGATGGGAATCAAGCTGCAGCGCGCGGCAGTGTTCACCAGCGTCACCTACCGGGTGTCGACACCAGACGCGTCCGGCAACCTGGTCGTCGAGCTCCGCAAGAACGGCAGCGCCGTGTCGGGGAGCTCGGCCACGATCGCCGCGGCGAACCAGGTCGCGGGTGGCACGGCCACTGGCAGCTGGTCGTTCGCCGCGGGCGACATTCTCACCGTGCAGGTGACCGGCATCGGCACCACGCCCGGCAAGGGCCTGGTCGCCGACATCACCGGGCTGGCCTGATGGGAGCGATCGTCACCGGCGGCCGCGGTGCGCCGTTCGCGCCGTCCGGGATGACCAAGTCCGGGTCGAACTTCGGGCTGTCGACGTCCTACGCGACGGTCACCACGTGGACCGCGGACACGACGGGCTACCCGGGGTCGTCGGTGTCGGGCAATGGGCTGGTGGTGCAGAACAACCGGGTGGCGGCGAAGGTTGCGTGCTCGGTGATCGGCACGGCAGCATCCGCCGGTGGCGGGACGATCACCGCGCGGCTCAAGGTCGGCGCCACTGTCGTCGTCACTGGGTCGCCGGTCAGCATTCCGGGGTTCGGTGGGACCAACACGATCGCTCTCGACGCGACCGTCGACGTGGCCGCAGGCGACATCGTCACGCTGGAAGCGCTCGCATCTTCGGGCGCCAGCGCCAGCATCGTCACCGGCGCGACCAGCTGGGTGCGCGTCACCCAATCCTGACCGATCCGAACACGAACGCGCCCCCGCTGGATTCGTCCAGTGGGGGCGCGCTTCGTCGTGTCAGGGCCCGGGGGTCCACACCGCGCTGTCGCGGTCACCGGTGCACATCAGCGTCTGCCCGGACGGTGATTCGGCGACCCCGTCGTCGTATGAGCACCGCGACCCCGGCTGACGGATCCCGATGAACGGCGCCGAGTTCACCCACTTCGGTGTCGGCCCACCGGCGTACGCGCATTTCAGCTGGCCACCGGCGGCGTCGAGCGCCCAGTTATCGACCGACGGGTCGCAGCCGACTCCGGCAGCCGGGGCCGCCTTCGTGGGCGCGGCCGCGCGGGTGGTCGGCGCTACCGTCGGGTCGGTCGTCTCGACTTGCACCGTGGTGGTCGGCGCTGGTGCTGGCGCCGCGATTGCCAGGGGCGCGGGCAGGGCGATCTTCGCCGTCAGCGGCGACGCCTTGACGAATTCCCAGTTCTCCAGGCTCGCGTTCTCGCTGGCGACGAGCGGCGTGTACTGCAGCACAACCGGGTTCGGCTGGACCTGGAGGACGACCCACTCGACGGTCTTGCGCCCGACGCCCGCGTCTGCGCCTTCGGGCCAGCGTGGCAGGCACGCACTCGTCAGGGTGCCGTTCTCGGTCGGCTGGGTCACTCCAGCTCCGTCGAGTGTGGTCATCGAGTACATGTCCGGAGTGGACAGCGCCACCGTGCCGGTGTTGTCGATCTCGACATGCAGCGCCAAGGCCTGCGTCCCGGGCACCGGGTCGATCACGCATTCGGCGGGCACCACGGTCGCGTCGGTGAATGTGATCGTGCCGATCGCGGCGCCGGTGTCCGCGCGGGCGAACGCGACAGGCGTGCCGATGCCGAGAGCGGTGGTCTTCGGCGCGGCCGCTGTCGTGGCCGGCGGATCGTCGGTGACCGTCATCGCGACCAGGATGCCGCCGCCGACGAGCGCGGCGACCGCTAGTACTGCGAGCGCGATCCATAGTCCTCGCTGCGACTTCGCAGGCTTGATGGTCGGCGGCGGCTGTGTCACGCGGTCCCCCTTGCGGATGCGGATGTGTCGCAGGGTGATCGCTCGCAACCGACCTGGTGATACAGGTGCGCCCCGCCGGAAGGGGACCGGCGGGGCGCGAAACTACGGTACTGCGCGGGTCACTCGTTGCGCTGGTCGATCGAGCTGGGGCCGCCCGACTTACGCGGGGTCGACCAGCCGCCCGGGCCGTAGCTGATCTCCAACAGGGCCTGATCAGAGGCGCTGCCGTTGCCGTCTGCGGAGCCGCCTGCGTTGCCGTCGGGGCCAGCAGTCACGAGGATCTGCATTCCTATGTCACCTCCTCTCGAGGTCGTCAGGGAGCACGGCGGGGACTTCCCACCGTGCGCGAGCTTTCGCGGGGTCGTAGGCCGGGATGACGTCGGCGGCGAGGACCAGGCGGTCCGGGACGATCCCGCCGAAGAAGTGGCGGAAGTTCGGCACGAGCACCGCGTGGGCGCCGTTCGCGCGGACCATCGTCACGAGCTGGTCGATCGGGTCGACCAGCAGATCGACGGGGTCGGACGTGCCGCCGCTGATCACCATGGTCTTCATGAGCGTGTAGCCCAGCCGGTCAGCGGTTGACCGCAGCAGCTGTTCGTCCCACCGGCAGCGAGGCCCGGACGCCTCGGTGACGATGTACCCGATCGCCGGTGCGCGCCGCCGGATCCTCAGCAGCCGCCCGAAGAGCGCGCGGAACCGGATCCGTAGCAGCCGCCCGACCGGGCGCGCCGTCACGCTGTCGCCGCTAGGTTCGGCGTGCTGCCGCGCGGCCACGCTGCGACGAGTCCTCGCGGGGTTGGTTCCCACGCGATCCCGTAGATCGTCTTTCGGCCGGTGACCAGGCCCTTCTCGGCGAGGCTGCGCATCGTGTTCTCGACCTGGCGGTCACCTACGCCCATGGCGCTGGCGATCTCAGGCGAGGTGGCGTCGATAGTGGCGTAGGCGACGAGATGCTGCAGGGTCCAGATTTCAACGGACAGCCGCCGGGGCGCGGCCTCGCCCGTCATCGGACGCTCGCGGTGCAGTACATCCGCCACCGAAGATTCGAGCCCTGGACAATCAGGCCCTGACGGTGCAGCGAGCGAGTGGCGCGCATGATGCGCCACCTCGGCCGACCGAGATGACGAATGAGCATCGTGGTGGAGAGCTGGCCTCGACTGCGGACTGCGTCGAGAACGGCTGCCTCGGTTCTGGTCATGGCGGACCCCCGGGTGCGTGGTTTGGCTACGGGCGCCCGGTGCCGGTGCCGCCATTGGGCAATGGATCGGGGCCCCAACACCGGACGCAACATCACGTTAAGCCTGGGTGAAGGGTCCGAATGTGCCATCTGTGTGCCAAATTCGGGTGCTACGGTTTGGGGGTGAGAGAAGCTGATTCGGTTGGCGCACGCATCGCCCAGCACCGAAAAATCAAAGGCTGGACGGCCAAGGAGCTCGCCGAACGCGCCGGTGTCGGACACGACCCCCTGCGCAAGGTGGAAGCCGGTCGGACCTCGCCGAGCACATTCTGGGTCGGACGGGTCGCCGAGGCGCTCGGTGTCGACATGAGCAGGCTCTATGCCGAGGATTCGGAGGATACCCAGACTCTGGACATCGTGCCGGTCATACGTCGTACATTGGCCGCAGTCGACCTGATGGACGAGGACCTGGAACCGCTGGCGGTCGCCGAACTTGCGCCACGCGTAGCCGAGATCGGCAACTGGCGCCGCGGTGCCCGCTACCGGCGCATTGGCGAGGCCCTGCCCGGCCTGGTTGACCAGCTGCTGGTCTCTGCTGACGAGTACGGCGAACCGGTATACGGCCTACTCACCGACGCCTATCGTGCGGCAAACACGCTGGCGCACAAGTACGGACATCCCGATTTGTCGATGACCGCAGTCGAGCGGATGCTGTGGTCTGCAGGAAAGTCCAGCGACCCGCTGCGCATCGCCAGCGTCGAATACCTCAAGGCCGCGACGCTGGCCCGCATCGGTGCACAGCGGCAGGCGATGAAGCTGCTCGACCGTGCTGTCAGCGACATCGAGCCGCTTGCGCGCGCTGGCCAAGACCGCGCCGCGCTCGCGGTGCTGTCCACCCTGCACATGCGGGCGGGCACAATCTCGGCGACCATCGGCCAGGGCGACATCTCGCGCGCCCACCTCGACGAAGCCGAGCGGCTGGTGGCTGGGATCCCGGACGGCATCACGGTGCTCGACACCGTGGTCGGCTCGACGAACGTCGCACTGCACCGCATCGCGGCCGAGGTCGACCTGGGGGAAGCGGGCCGAGCGCTCGACATCGCCAGGAAGGTGCGGATGCCCAAGGGATTCGCCAGCGAGCGCAAGACCTACTACTGGGTCGACACCGCGCGTGCCCATCTTCTGGCGGGCGATCCGGACGCCGCGATCGAAGCACTCATGGAATCGCGCGAGGCGGCACCGGAGCACTTCCGAGCGTCCGGCACCGTGAAGGCCGCCGTTCGCGCGACGGCCGACCAGCAGCGCCGGACGACGTCGTCGCTGCGCTCGCTGGCCAACGCCGCCGGGATCGCCGACTGATGGCCGCCGACATGCCACCCCCTCAGTCGCCCGTCGAATTCGACAGGGCCACCATCGCCGCGCTCACCGAGGCTGGCTACAGCGAGGCCGAGGCCACCAAGATCCTCGCCGTCCTGCGCGCGGCGGGCGTGATTCGCTCGACCGTTGAGACGACTCTGGCGGGCATCCAGCTGGTCGGCACAAACGCGCGCATCCGGCTGGACAACGGGCTCGAAGTCTTCGGCCGAGCGACCCGGGACGGCGTTCCGTTGGTGCCGGACGAGATCGACTGGCACCCAGGACGGTAGCCCGCACAACGAACCGCCCCGGCCGAGTGGCCGGGGCGGTTCTGTGTTGGTGCTGCAGTCAGCCGCGGTAGACCCAGCCTTCCGGCCGCCAGCCCGCCGGCATGGTCTCGCGAGCGTAGGCGACCATGATCCGGATCAGCTCGGACCGGTTCGGTTCGCCGGCCCTCGTAAGCAGCTCCTCCGCGACAGCCTGGTCATCCAGGGCGTCGATCATCTCGTCACTCATCCGCAGCGACATCGCTGGTCGGCGGGGGCCGGATCTGGGCATGGGGGTCTACCTCCGAGCGAACTTGATCAGCAGGAATGCGACGACGAGCCACGCTACCGCGTAGGCCGCGGCGCGCACGGGGTGCCAGTTGTCGACAAGCAGGACGGCGCCGAGGGCGGCGAGGCCGGCCAGCAGGGCGAAGATTCTCATGGGGTGCCTTTCAGGTGGTGGTGGTTGGTTGACTCAACACAGAGAGAGGGGTCTACTTGGTGGTCGGTGACCCGGGTAGTTAGTGGCTACCCGGGCCGCCTTCCTAGCGGGTGTTACTTCCTTCGGTGCTTCCCTTTGTAGCGTCGCTTAGCGCGCCATTCCGAGAACTTTGGAGCGGCTACCGGGTAAATCCCGAATACCGTTGTCCAAACCAGGCCGATGATGAAGTAAACATCTCCCTTGTCCATGCGGACCCACTCTCTTGTGTTGTGTTCTGTGGGGGCTGGCTGCCCTCACATGAATAACTATAGCGTAGTGTATGACACTACGCAACCCCTATTGTTTGCGCAGGTAGGGCTACATTTCTAAGCGCCAGAGTGCCCCGGGGGAATTGACGGATCGGTCGAGTATTGCGAGTCTCGAATCTGATTAGAGAATGAGGGGTTGCGACCTCCTGGGGGTGCGGTCTAATGTAGTGTCATACACAACGCGTTGACCGAAGGAAATGGACATGATCGCCACCGCCGAAAACCTCCCCGAGAACATCGCCGCCGCCGAGTGCATCGAGATCGCCATGGCCCTGTTCACCGAGACCCCGGCCGGTGGAACCCGCTGGGTCATCGGCACGGTCGCCCAGCATGGCGAGGAGGGCATCATCCTTGACACCCTGGAGCCGACCGAGAAGGGCCGATTCGGGTACATCGAGGACGACGCGGCCTGGTTCGACCGCGCGGCCAAGGTACTCGCCGACCGGGGCTGGAAGGCCAAGCACGAAGGCGACCTCGCTCTCGACAGCGACATCGAGCTGGTGCGGGCCTAGCTCGCGCAGGGGGCGCCGGTGTGGACCAGGGTGTGGACGCGGTCCACATCCGGGCCGTAATCTGGCGCAGTCAGACGCACCAAATTTCACTGAGATTCACGAACGCGCAGGTTGGCGCGGCGGATGGCCGCTCAGCTGGGGTCCGATAGGGGTTCGATTCCCCTAGGCTCCACCACAATTACCGGCCTGTGCTCGCGGAGAGCGCTCGCCGGTTTTTTGTTTCCGCGTGTTTTTGGGGCGAAGCCCCCAAACCCCACCGGAGGGCTGCGCCCCCGGACCCCCTCACAGGTCTACGACCCGCCAGCTCGCGCGCTGTGACCGCAGCCCTCTCTCAGGTCTCCCGGCCGCCGAGCACTATTGCCTCGGCGCTTCTGCGGGCTTACCGTTACTGCACTCGATCATGGGGCGGGTGTGGAATGGAGGGGCCGATGCGGATTTCGCTGCATGGGGATGGGGACGGGATTCGGGTGCGGATGCGACTCGACGTCAATCGGCGGCGGTGGCTGGCTACGCGAATCATCTTGTGGATACTCGCGATCCAAGGGCTGATCGTCGGAGTGTGGGCGACCCTTGCGCCGCATTCCTGGTACACCAGCTTTCCCGGGCTCGGGATGCAGTGGGTGGGGGTGGATGGGCCCTACAACCATCATCTGGCCGGGGATGTGGGGGCATTCTTTCTCGCCCTCGCGGCCGTCACCGGTGCGGCGCTGTACTACGGCGACAGTCTGTTGTCTCGGGTCGCTGGGCTGGGGTGGCTGGTTTTCGGTGTGCCGCACCTGATCTACCACGCCTTCCACAAACCGGCCGAGATGGGTGGGCTGAGCTTCACCCTGAGCGTTGTCGCGGCCGCACTGCTGCCGATCCTCGGGCTCGCGGTGATCCTGGTCGCGCCGGCCGAACGCACGCAGGTGCGCGACCCGGCGCCGCTGAACATCCGATTCAGGCGGCGCCGGGACCGCTGACCTGCACTCAGCCGGTGACTGCGGCCTGCTCGATTCTGGCAAGCACCTCGGGTTCGGGCCAGCTCCTGATCTCATAGCGGGGCGGTGCGAGGCCCGGCACCGGAGTCAGCCCGAGTATTTCGACCACGCGGGCGAAAGGCGCGTCGAACAGGGTGCGCTCGTTGCCGTCGTCGTCGGTATCGCAGAAGACGACCAGATCCGCCTCCGGCAGTAGATAGTCCACACCCTCGCCCCAGGCGGTGATGGTGCGCGGACCGTCATCCGAGTCGTAGTACATCAACGTGGCGACGAAGGCTGTGGACGGATCAGCGAGATCGGCGTCGAGCGATTCGAAATCCAGGTCTATGTCGAGGATTTCGTTCAGCCACTCCGACTGGGCCGCGTACTCGGTGACGGCGAGACCGCAGCGGGCGCGATGTGCGGCGGGCAGCTGCTCATGCGCGCCTGCCTGATCGAACGGCACCACCTGCCCGTCGTCGTCCACGGTGTAGGCCTGCGGGGACAGCGGACGCTCGGACTCGCCGTACTGCTCTTCGATCATCTCGAACAGGTCGCCGATCAGTTCCGGATCGTCGGGCGCGACCAACAAGGTGTCGGCATCGGGCAGGAACGCGACAGCGCGGCGGCCGTAACCCGCGCGGAAGCTGTCGAGCCAGCCCGGCACCAGAATCCAGGAAGCGAAGTAGCTGTCACCGTCGTCGACGAAGCGAAGGATGGATTCGTCGTCCACGTCCGGCGGCTGCACCATCTCGGCCAGATTCGCCTGCGACGCGGCGAAGACCTCGGCGTCGGACACACCCCATGCCGCGCGATGGTCGCCCTGGACCAGAACACGACGGTCGGGCAGGTCGATGGCCACCAGCTCGTCCACGAACGGGAACACCGTGCGCCCGAGCGGCTGATCGGCCGCGGGCACGGTAGAGCGGTAGGTCACGGGGCGCAGTACCGGCCGCAGTAGCGGACGAGCATCGGTCCAGTTGTTGGGAACCTCGAAGTCGGTCACGGCGACACCGTAGCGGCCCGCTGCGACGTTTCCTGGTGGTGGCGACAACCGCCGGTTATCAAGCGATTTCGACACGGGAGTCGTAGTCGGCGTGCGCCTGCGCGATCTCCCGCTGATGCGTTTCGGTCCAGGTGACCAGGGCCTGGATCGTTTCGTGCAGGCTCGCGCCGAGCGGGGTCAGTGCGTAATCCACCCGGGGCGGAACCACTGGATACACCGTGCGATGTACCAGCCCGTCACGTTCCAGGTGACGCAATGTGCGGGTGAGCATGCGCTGGCTGACACCGTCGATCTCGCGCCGCAATTCGGTGAATCGCATGGTCCGCCCGGCAAGGAGCGCGATGGTGAGCAGCGACCATTTGTCGGCGATGCGGTCGAGGATCTGGCGCACATCGCAATCCTCGCGGGGGTCCCACTGTTTGGCCGTGTAGCGGTCGGTATCCGCGCAGTAACCGAGTGACTCAGAAGTGCCGTCTTCCATGAATACCGATAGTGACCGATGATGCTCTCAGTTACAAGAAGTAACCGACAGTTGTTTCGGGAACCAGGGTGGAGGTGGCGTAATGACCGGCAAGGTGAGGTCGTTCGCGGAGATCGAATCGGAATTCGACGCCTATGTGGGGCGCATCGTGTACGCGACGATGGTGACGGTGGACAGTAAGAACCGGCCGCGCACCCGGGTGCTGATTCCGGTGTGGGAGAACGTCGACGGCACACCGGTCGGTTGGCTCGCGACGTACCGGACGCCGATCAAATCGGCGCATATCGCCCGCAATCCGCATGTGAACTTCTCGTATTGGGCCCAGGGCAGCAATAACTCCGTCGCCGTCGACGCGACCGCCGAATGGATCGACGATCCGGCGAAGGGTGTGCACGATCCGCAGACCAGACAACGGATCTGGCGGATGTACGCGCGCACCAGCCCCCGCGGGGCGGGATATCACCTCGGGCAGTTCTGGAATTCACCCGACGACCCGAAGCTGCACATCATGCGACTGGAGCCGTGGCGGATCCAGGTCATCCGGGGCAGGGACCTGCGCAGCCGGATCTGGCAGGCGCCGGCCGAGGTCACGGCCGGGCCCACCCCGATCGCCCGATGAACGCTCAGATCGGACGTTTGGCGATCACCCTGTTCAACCGGTCGCGGTCGCGTTCGAGCTTGCGTGCCTCGTAGGCGATGGGGAAGTAGCGCACCCGTTCCGGCAGCATTGGCACGACGCGGGCGATCACCCAGCCGATCGCCCGCAACTTGCGTTCGTCGGATTCCGACCAGGTCAGTCCCAGTTTGCGGCGGGCGGCCTCGGGTGTGGTGCCGACGGTGACGAAGTACTGCAGCGCACCCACCGGCGCCACGACCCGCCGCCACACCGGCCGCAGGAAGCCGGGCAGCTGATGTGGCGCGCCGACCGAGCGGATGACGCGCAGGTAGTCGTGTGCGGTCTGGGTGGCGACGAGGTGGTTTTCCACCCGGTCGGCGAAGAACTTCTCGAAATCGGCGTAGGTTGCGGGAAGTTCCTTGGGCGGCACCGAGAAGTTGCGCATCAGCTGCAGCGTCTCGTGGTAGTACTCCTCCTTCTCCTGTGCTGTCAGCGGGCGCTTGGCGAAGTATCTGGCGTTCTCACTGAAGGCGAAGGTCCCCGTGTGCAGCACCCATGCCCAAGGGCCGCTCGACAGTGCGCGGTGTTTGACGCCCGCGGCGTCGGTGGTGTTGAGCGAGGCGTGCATGGCGCGCAGTCGTTCGGTCTCGGCCAGGGCCTCGGGGCCGCCGTAGGTCCAGGTCATCACCGCGGACAGGCTGCGCACCGCGCGTCCGACCGGATCGGTGCGGAAGGTGGAGTGGGCGTCGACCACTGCGGAGATCGTCGGCTCCATGGTCTGCAGCAGGAACGCGGATCCGGCGGTCAGCGAGAAGGTGACAAGTCCTGTTTCCTCCCACATTCGGGTTCCTGGGCCGAAGGCGCGGCGTTCGGGAAGCGTTGGGGGCCTGGACTCGACCTCGACGGACGCTGTCATGGCGATCTCCCTTGATCGACGATTGAGCGAGTGTGAGAAAATAATACTCTAACTCTCTCATGATTGCAGGGCGGGCGAGTCGAGTCGAGCCGAATGCGGTGGGCGCCGATTAGCGTGCAGGGGTGGATTCTGTACTCGACTACCTGCTCACCGCGTCTTCGGAGGTAGGGCCGCTCACGAGCGTGCCCCAGGCCTGGCAGCGGCATCAGCAGACCGCCGAGCTGTTCGATGCCCCGGTGGATGCGGCATTGGCCTGCGGGTTCGGCGCGGACCGGCTCGGCTATGCGTTCCTGTCCGGCTATCAAGCGGCACTGCGGGCGATGGTGCCGGACCTCGCACCGGGGGAGCTGGTGTCGTTGTGTGCGACCGAGCAGGGCGGCGGGCATCCGGCGGCCATCCGGACCGAGGTGATCGAGCGGGACGGCGAATCGTTCGTCGACGGGACGAAGACCTTCGCAACACTCGGCGCGCCCGCTGACCGGCTTGTGGTGATCGGCAGCGTGGGTGCGGACGCAGACGGCCGTAACCGGTTGCGTGCGGTGTTGGTGGATTCCGATCAACCATCGGTCGCGCGCACCGCGTTGCCCGAGACCCCGTTCATTCCGGAAATACCGCACGCCGTGGTGACATTCACCGGTGCGCGGGCCCGGGCGCTGCCCGGCGACGGCTACTCCGGATATCTGAAACCCTTTCGCACCATCGAGGACATCCATGTGCTCGCGGCCGCGCTCGGCTGGCTGATCCGGATGGGCCGCCGTGGCGAGGTGGCGCGACCGTTGCTGGAGCAGTTGCTGGCCACGGCCGCGACCCTGCGTGATCTCGGCCGGACGTCGGCGAGTTCGCCCGGCGCACATATCGCGCTCGGCGGTGTGCTGGCGCGGTTCGACGAACTGCCGCAGTCGACGGTGTCGATCTGGGAGCGGGCCGAACCGGTCGATCGTGAGCGCTGGGAACGAGATCTGCCACTGCTGCGGGTTGCCGGGAAGGTGCGCGGCTTGCGCTTGGAGGCAGCGTGGCAAACGGTGCGCGGCTCAGCTGATTAGTGCCGGAAACGAGGTTCCGCCAACTCGTTCCGGAAACCGGGTCCGGACATGAGAGCGGGCCTCGGCGAAGGGGGGGAGTTAGCCGAGGCCCGCGTAAGGTCGGCCCGGGGGGGAGGGGCCGACGTGAACGATCCTACGCGAAGATCCGCGTTTTTGTGTGCTCGAGGACAGGCGGTTTCGAAGTTTTTTCGGGGTAATTCACAGAGTTACGGCCCAGCCTTTGGCGAAACTGACACTCGCTGGGTGCCCGGACGATCACGAAGATGGCTCCGTGGTTGCCAAAATCCCTGGCACGCACCGTCTTACGGGGCTGTATACGCGGTTGGCCAGGGTGTCCTGGATAGTCTGTAAAACATGCCGATCGGTCGCTGTAGCGACGCGTGTGGCGGTGCTGGAGGGCGGACAGTCCGCGTGTCGCTGCACCGGGAACCAGGGCGTGCGGGAGACCACCGTGGAATCTCAAATGTGTCGTACCCCCGTGGCAGCATTCCGCGCGTGGACGACTTCGGTCCGGAAAACATGTCGTCGTTCGTGTATTCCCCTACCGGGTTACGCGGACGTGATTAGCTCGCGTGCTCGAACGAGTACCAGCACGCGGCGAATCGAGTAGTGGGATACGCACGACCGGAGGCCGCTGCGCCCGGCATCATCGAATCGGTCGCACCTCGATCCGGAACCCCCGAGCACCGCCCGGATCGAGGTGCGACCTTTCTCTGTTGCCCGCGGGTAACCGGACAGCCGGACAAATCGGGTGAAATCGGACGCGTCAGGCGCAATACTCACATCAGATCGGGTCGATCGCCCGGTGGATCCGACCCTTGCGGTTGCCGGTCGCGGCGATTAGTTTCGGCCGCGCTCGGCGTCATATCTGCAGGTCGCCGAGGAAGCCGGCCGCCCGATACCGCATGTCATCGAGCTATACGAACTTCAGGAGAATCATGGGTGACGCAATAGTCGCCGAGGGCCTGGTCAAGCGCTATGGCCCGCTGGTCGCCCTCGATGGACTCGACCTGACCGTGCCCGAAGGCACCGTCACGGCACTGCTCGGCCCGAACGGGGCGGGCAAGACCACCACCGTTCGCGTGCTGACCACGCTGCTGATCCCCGATGGCGGCCGCGCCACGGTCGCGGGCATCGACGTGCTGCGGGATCCGCGGGCCCTGCGCCGCCATATCGGGGCGTCAGGCCAGTACGCCGCGGTCGACGAGTACCTCACTGGTTTCGAGAACCTCGAAATGGTGGGGCGCCTGTACCACATGGGCGTGCAGCGAAGTAAGCAACGTGCCCGCGAACTGCTCGAACGTTTCCGGCTCAGCGACGCCGCCGACCGACCGGTCAAGGGTTACTCCGGTGGAATGCGCAGGCGGCTTGACCTGGCGGGTGCGCTGGTCGCGCAACCACCGGTGCTGTTCCTCGACGAACCGACCACCGGCCTGGACCCGAGGGCTCGCCTGGATCTATGGGATGTGATCGAAGAACTCGTCGCCGGGGGCACCACGCTGCTGCTGACCACCCAGTACATGGAGGAGGCCGACCGGCTCGCCGATTCCATCGCGGTGATCGATCGCGGCACGGTGATCGCCAAGGGGACCGCCGACGAGTTGAAGACCATGGTGGGCGGCGACCGAATCGAGCTGACCGTCGACCATGTGGACAACCTCGTGGTCGCGCAGCAGGCGCTGGCCGGTCTCGCCGACGGCGAGATCCACCTGGAGCCGGGTCTGCGGCGCATCATCGTTCCGGTCAGCAACGGCTCGCAGGCACTGGTCGAGGCGGTCGGCAAACTGAACGATCACAGCGTGAAGATTCATGACGTCGGGCTGCGGCGGCCCTCGCTCGACGATGTCTTCCTCACCCTCACCGGACACGAGGCCGAGGAAATGGTCGGCGCCGACGATGCGGGCGAGGGCCTGGCCGAGCTCGAAGCAACGGAAGGAAAGACCCGATGACCGCGGTCACCACCACGACGGTCGTGCCCGATCACGGCCCCGGTGTCGGGGAACGGCTCACCACCATCCTTTCCGACACCATCACCATCACCAAGCGCAATGTCATCAAGATCAAGCGCGTACCCGATGTGCTGATCTTCAGTACGTTGTCGCCGATCATGTTCGTGCTGCTGTTCGCCTACATCTTCGGTACGGCGATCAAGGTGCCCGGCCTCGAGGGCGGATACCGTGAGTTCCTCATCGCGGGCATCTTCGCGCAGACCTGCGTGTTCGGCTCGACTTTCACCGGGCTCAGCCTGGTGGAGGACATGCAGAAGGGCATTATCGACCGGTTCCGGTCGCTGCCGATGGAGCCGGTCGCCGTGCTGATCGGGCGCACCATCAGTGACGTCGTCATCAATGTGGTCAGCCTGGTCGTCATGTCGCTGACCGGCCTGATCGTCGGCTGGCGGATCCGCGGCTCGTTCCTCGACGCGGTGCTCGCGTACGTGCTGTTGCTGCTGTTCGCCTACGCGATCTCCTGGATCATGGCGTTCGTCGGGCTCATCGTCCGGGCGCCGGAGGTGTTCAACAACGCCAGCTTCATGGTGATCTTCCCGCTGACGTTCCTCGCCAACACGTTCGTGCCGATCGAAGAACTACCCACCGTGTTGCGAGTATTCGCCGAATGGAACCCGGTATCGGCGGTGACGCAGGCGATCCGCGAGTTGTTCGGCAACACCTCGCCGGTTCAGCCGCCGCCCGACACCTGGCCGATGGAGCATCCGGTCGCGACGACCCTCATCTGGGTGGTGGTGATCCTGGCGATCTTCGTACCGCTCACGCTCTGGAGGTACAAGCGCAGCGTCAGCCGCTGAACCTCAGCCCTGCGATTCCGCGCCGGTTCCCGCCTCGGGGGCCGGCGCGGAGCCGTTTCGGGAGTAGCCGATCCGCGGCGGCGCCGGGGCAGGCGCAGGCGGCGACGGACGCTTGGCGCGAGCCAGCCACGCGGCACCGCCCGCGGCCGCGACAGCGGCGGCGGTCAGAAGCCGATTACGGGAACGCGAAGACAGGTGCATGGACCTCGAGCTCATGGGTCAACTCTGACACAGACCCCGGGTTCGTGCACCGAACCCCAGGTCAGCGCGCTGCTGGCTTGGTCATGGCACGATGGTCGGGTAACCATGACCGCGTCGGCGACCCCGGCACGATTCGAATGAGCCGATGAATCCCCAACCCCCTGCGACGACGTGTGTCCGGCATCCGGACCGAGCGACCGGTCTGTCCTGCACCCGATGCGGCCGCCCCGCCTGCCCGGAATGCCTGCGCCCGGCCTCGGTCGGCCAGCATTGCGTGGACTGCTTGCGCTCGGATCAGCGCAGCACGCCGCAGGTGCGCACGGTGTCGACGGCCGCGGCGCCGCGAGTCACGATTCCGTATGTCACCTATGCGCTGATCGCGGTGAACGTCGCGGTGTTCGCGGTGACCGCCGCGCAGTCGCGCAGCCTGATCGACAACTACAACGGTTCGTCGCTGTTTCTTCGCTGGGTGATGTTCCCGCCCGCGGTCGCCGATGGTGACTGGGTCCGAGTGATCGGGTCCGGCTTCCTGCACTACGGTCCGCTCCATCTGCTGCTCAATATGTTCGCGCTGTACGTGGTCGGGCGCGATATCGAGCTGGTGTTGGGCAGGCTGCGCTACCTCGCGGTCTATCTCGTCTCGCTGCTCGGCGGTTCGGCCGCGGTCATGGTGTTCGCGCAGGACAGCCTCACCGCAGGTGCGTCGGGCGCGGTCTACGGTCTGTTCGGCGCGATCACGGTGATCTTGATTCGGCTGCGGCAGAACGCCAACAGCATGTTGATTCTCATCGGCATCAACGTGTTCATCAGCTTCTCGCTGCCAGGGATCTCGCTGTTCGGGCATCTCGGCGGTCTCGCGGCGGGCACCTTGGGCGCTCTCGGCATCCTGTTCCTGCCGACCTGGTTGCGGGCCGGTTCGACACGAAACGCGCAGATCATCGGTTGGTCGGCACTCGCCGCGATCACCGTAATCTCGTTGGCGGTGATCGGCGGAGCAGCGGCGTCGCTGCTGCCCTGAATGTTTCACGCGAAACAACGACCACCGCACCGCGCCGCTGCCGGCGCACGCCGCCGCAGGGAAATGTGGCGATGCGGCTCAGGACCGAGTGATATCCCCGCTCAGCCGCAGCTGCTCGACCAGCACGTCATAGACATCTTCGGGGTGGGTGCCCACGTCCCAGCGCCCGAAGATCAACAGCCGTTCGGCGTCGTGGTGCAGGAGTTCGATCTCCAGCATCGGCATCCGGCGGCCGAGGCGACGGTAGTAGACGATGCGGGCCCGCAGGATCTGCTCGGGATGGTATTCGGTGGGGCCGGTCAAGGACCGGACGACCAGCCGCGGGTCGTCGCCGGGAATCACCGACAACCGTGGCCTTTGCCGGAACCCGAGCCCGGCCAGCCCGAGCAGCAGCACGGCGGCCAGCCCGATGAGCAGACGTCCGGGCGGATCGCTGTTGAGTATGGCGACGACGGCCAGAACGACCCCGCCTCCGGTCGCGGCGACCAGCGCAGACAGCGGGGTGGTCCACGAGAGGCGCGGCTCAGGATTCACGGTTTCCTCGAGTTGTCCACAGGTTCATCCACAGGTGTGTATGAATGACACGTCTGTAATGCGGTCGGCAGAAACCGGGCTCAGCGCCACCGCATGGTCATGATCAGGCCGATCACCATCAGACCGAAGCCGATGAGGAAGTTCCAGGCGTTGAGGTCGCTCATCCAACTGAGCTGATCGCCCGCGAGGTAATACACAAGCAGCCACACCAGGCCCGCGAGCATGAACCCGAGCATGATGGTGACGTACCAGACCGGCGAGGGGCCGACGGCCTTCACCTTCACCGGGGTCCGGCTGGCGGGGGAGCTGGAGTAGTCGGTCTTCTTACGGACCTTGGACTTGGGCATGACGTCCTCGAATTCGGCGAACAGGGCAATACCGGCGTCCCTCCGGTTCCCTCTAGGCTATCCCAACTGGTAATGGATGCGACGGCCTGTGGGTCGGCCACGTAATCTCGAACCATGCGTGTTCTGGTCGTCGACAACTACGACAGCTTCGTCTACAACCTGGTCCAGTATCTGGGCCAGCTGGGCGCGGAGGCCGAAGTCTGGCGCAACGACGACCGGAGACTGGCCGATCTGGACGCAGTCGCCACCGAATACGACGGCATTCTCATCAGCCCAGGGCCTGGCACCCCCGACCGCGCGGGCGCCAGCATCGATCTGGTCCACGCCGCGGCCCGCCACCGCACCCCGCTGCTGGGTGTCTGCCTCGGCCATCAGTCCATCGGCGCGGCCTTCGGCGCGACCGTCACCCGGGCGCCGGAGCTGCTGCACGGCAAGACAAGTTCGGTCTTCCACATCGGCGCGGGCGTGCTGGCCGGGCTGCCCGACCCATTCACCGCCACTCGCTATCATTCGCTCACCGTCCTCGAAGACACCCTGCCCGACGAGATCGAGGTCCTCGGCCGCACCGAGAGCGGCATCGTCATGGCCATGCGCCATCACGAGTTGCCCATCCACGGGGTGCAGTTCCATCCGGAATCGGTACTCACCCAGGGCGGACATCGCATGCTGGCGAACTGGCTCGAAGTGTGCGGGGAACGGCCGGCCGAGGGGCTGGTGGAGATGCTCGAGGCGGAGGTCGCGGCGCTGGCGGTCTCGTGACCCGGCCCTATGTGCTGCTGTCGGTCGCGACGAGCGTCGACGGCTACATCGACGATGCGAGCCCGGATCGTCTGCTGCTGTCCGGCGTCGCCGATCTCGACCGAGTCGATCAGGTACGGGCCGAATCCGACGCCCTGCTGGTCGGTGCGCAGACGCTGCGCCATGACAATCCGCGACTGCTGGTGAACGATGCGGTCCGCCGCGCCGATCGGGTCGCCGCAGGGAAGCCCGAATACCCGCTCAAGGTCACGGTGAGTGCGAGCGGTGACCTCGATCCGGGGCTGCGGTTCTGGCATCACGGCGGGGAGAAGCTCGTCTACACCACCGCCGCCGGTGCGGCGCGGCTCGGTGATCGGCTGGGCGATACCGCAGAGGTCGTTGCCCTCGGCGCCGAGATCGACCTCGGCCTGCTGCTCGATGATCTGGGCGCGCGCGGTATCGGCCGCCTCATGGTCGAGGGCGGTACGAGAATCCTCACCGGATTCCTTGCCGCGGATCTCGCCGATGAATTGTGCGTGGCCATCGCGCCGTTGATCGTCGGGGACACGTCGGCGCCGCGCGTGTTGGGGCCTGCCGCCTATCCAGGGGGCGCGCAGCGACGAATGACGCTGATGAGTGTCGAGCGCGTCGACGATGTCGCCGTCCTGCGCTATTTGCCGAAGGCCGGCGGCCGGGCCGGTGGGTCGGCGGTTGCCGGGTGATCCCCCATCTGCCGGTGGCGACCAGAGAAGGAGACCACGGTGAGTGATGCATCACCGGATGATCGCGTATGGATGATGCGGGCCATCGAATTGGCCCGGATGTGTCCGCGCAGCGAGACCGCCTTCTCCGTCGGCGCGGTTATTGTCGGCGGCGGCGCCGAGATCGCCACCGGCTACTCCAGGGAAACCGACCCGAAGATCCACGCCGAGGAATCCGCGCTGGACAAACTAGCCGCAGACGACCCCCGGTTGGCGGGTGCCACCATCTACAGCACCCTCGAACCGTGTTCACAGCGCGCCACGGCGACGCGGCTGCCGTGCACCGAGCGGATCCTTCGTGCCGGGATTCCCAGAGTTGTCATCGCCTGGCGCGAACCCTCGACATTCGTCACCAACTGTGTCGGTGTGGAACTGCTACGGCAGCGCGACGTCGAGGTGGTCGAGCTATCGGAACTGGCCGAGGCGGCGATGTCGATGAACCGCCACCTCGACCTGTCCTGACGAGTTATGCCTCAGGGCCTGCCGTAGACCGCGGTGACGAACTCGCCGAGCTGATTGTCATCGAGATGCCTGGCCAGATCGGCTTCGCTGATCATGCCGACCAGTCGCTTGTTCTCGATGACCGGCATGCGTTTGATCTGGCGGGTCTCCATTTCGTCGAGCACCTCGCCGATATCGGCGTCGGCGGAGACCCAGCGAGGGGTGGCCTCGCAGAGTTCGGCGGCGCGGGTGCCGGACGGGGACAACCCCTGGGCGATGCATTTCACCACGATGTCGCGGTCGGTGATGATGCCGCACATCCGTTCGTTCTCGTCGGCGATGACGAGCGAGCCGACACCGAGTTCGGCCATGACGCGGGCCGCCTGCGCGACCGATTGATCTCTGGAAATCCACTGAGCGCCGGGCTTCATGATGTCCCTGGCAGTGGTCATCTGGGCTACCTCCTCATTGCTCAGCTGTGCTGATCGGGATGGAGCCCATCAATTGTCGCACCGTACGGACCGGCCGGTTCGCCGAATCGGCATCCGGTTCGCTCGAATTCGGCGACCTGCTGGTCCGTCACCGGATCACGGCGGACCGAGCGGCAGTACTCCGGTGTAGATGACGACGGAACTGTTGCGCCCGACCGAGCTACCCGCGGCCGGTTGCTGATTGAGCACCTTTCCCACGCTCGCCGAATCAAGCGTGACCTGCGTGTTCTGCACGATCTGCGTGGTCGAGCCGGACCAGCCCGCCTGCCGCAGCCGGTCGATGGCCTGCGAAGCGTTGAGCCCGACCAGGCTCGGCATGGTGAACTCGGCGCCGAGAGAGACCTGCACCGTCACGGTGGACCCCTTCTCCGCATTCGAGCCGCCCGCCGGGCTGGTCGCGATGACCTCGCCCTTCGGCCTGGAGGAGGCGACCTCCTGCACGACGACCTTGAACTTGGCGCCGTCCACCAGATTCGGCTCGGCGACGTCGATGTCCTGGCCGACCACGTTGGGCACCCGGACCTGCTCGGGACCGCTGCCGATGGTGATCTTGACGGCCCGGTCGACCTCGACGCTCGCGCCCTCGGCCGGATTCTGTCCGATGACCTTGTCCACCTCGGCCTCGCTCGAGGCGTCCTTGTCGACCTGGGGATCGAGGCGAAGCCCGATGGCGTTGAGCTTCTGTTCGGCCTGCTGCTGGGTCAGACCCGTCAACCTCGGCACCTGAACCTGCGCGGGTCCGGTGGATACCTGCAGGGTGATGGTGCTGCCCTCGTCGACCCGAGAACCGCCGAGCGGCTGGGTGGCGATGACGTTGCCCGTACCGACCTTTGCGTCGGGTTTCTCCTGTATGGCGACGTGGAAGCCGAGGTTCTCCAGCTTCTGCTCGGCGTCGCGCACCGAACTGTTCGACAGATCCGGCACCGCCACCTGATCGGGTTTGCTGCCCGGCCCGATCAGCACCCAGAACAGCGCAATGGTGACGATTACCGCCGCCACCGCGCCGAGGACCAAATAGGCCGTGCGGCGTGGATTCGATGGTTCGACGGGTTCCTGCTCGCCAGTGTCATCAGGGTCGTTTCCGGCGCGATCGTAATCATCGACGGTGTGGAACGAGCGCGGCGCGGGCTCCTCGGAACCGAGGATGGTGGTGCGATCCTCGTCGGTCATGACCATCGGCGCGCTCGGCTTCTGCCCGCCGAGTACCCGGATCAGGTCCGCGCGCATCTCAGCAGCGGTCTGATAGCGGTTGGCCGGGTTCTTGCTCATCGCCTTGAGCACCACGGAATCCAGTTCGCGCGGTACGCCGTTGTGCACATGTGAGGGCAACCGGGGATCCTCGCGCACATGCTGGTAGGCCACCGCAACCGGCGAATCACCGGTGAAAGGTGGTTCACCGGTGAGGATCTCGAAGAGTACGCAGCCTACCGAGTACACATCCGAACGGGCGTCGACCGTTTCGCCGCGCGCCTGCTCGGGAGACAGGTATTGGGCGGTACCGATCACGGCGGCGGTCTGCGTCATCGGGTTGGCAGCATCGGCGATAGCGCGGGCGATGCCGAAGTCCATCACCTTCACCGCACCGGCCCGGTTGATCATGATGTTGGCCGGCTTCATATCGCGGTGCACGATCCCGGCCTTATGGCTGAAATCCAGTGCGGCGCAGACATCGGCGATGATCTCCATCGCCCGGCGCGGCGGCAGTGGGCCCTTACCGCGCACGATATCGCGCAGGGTATCGCCCTCGACGTACTCCATCACGATGTAGGGCAGCGGCCCGCCGTCGATCTCGGCCTCACCGGTGTCGTACACCGCGACGATGGCCGGATGGTTCAGCGCGGCGGCGTTCTGCGCCTCGCGCTTGAAGCGCAGGTAGAACGTGGGGTCGCGGGCCAGATCGGCCCGCAGCACCTTGATCGCCACATCTCGGCTCAGTCGAACGTCGCGTGCCTTGTGGACCTCCGACATCCCGCCGAACCCGATGATCTCACCCAGCTCATACCGGGAGGAGAGATTCTTCGGGGTCGTCATGGCGTTCCTTGCTCAGAAGTAGCCGGCGTACTGGTTTCGGTGACGACAGGACGTCGGGCGCCGGGAATCTCGGGCAATGGTATGTCGATGGTCGGCACTCGCCCACGCGTGGTAGTCGTCCGTGTCGTGGTGGATTCGGTGGTGGTCGGTTCGGTCGTCGTCGGTTCCGTGGTGGTCGTCGTCGACGTGGGCGCTTCGGTGGTCGTGGTCGGAGCCTCGGTGGTGGTTGTCGGCTCCTCAGTGGTCTCCACCGGGGGCGGCACCGGCCGGACGGTCGTGGTGACCGGCGGGGGGAGCGGCCTGGTGGTGTGCGGCGCGACAGTCGTCGAGTCGGGCGACCTGGTCGGATCCGGATTGGTATCGCCGCCGAACAGCAGCCAGATCACCAGACCGCCGAGCAGTACGGCACCGACGCCGAGCCCGGCCATCCACTTCTGGGTGGAGGTCAGGCCGCGCTTGTGATCCTCGGGCGGCGGTGGGGCGTGGCCGGAGGTCGGGGTCGCGCCGACAGTGGTCGGGGTGGCCGCACCGGTCGACGGCGCGGTCGGATAGCGCACAGTCGCGCTGTTGTCGTAGGCGGGCTGCGCTGAGGGCAGCACGACCGTCGGTCCCGGTGGCAGCACCCTGGTGGCACCGGTGGGCGCGGGGCCGGTACCGAGGCCGCGCGGCGGTGGTGGCCTGCGGCCCGCGCGCACCGCAGCGACCGCATCGGCGAACTCGCCGCCGTCGGCGTATCGCTGGGCGGGGTCCTTGCCGATCGTGATGTCGATCAATTCCCGCACGTTCGGGGGCAGATCGCCGGGCATCGGCGGCGGCGTCTCGCGGACATGCTTCATCGCGACAGTGATCGCGCCGTCACCACTGAACGGCCGCTGACCGGCCAACGCCTCGTAGCCGACGATGCCGAGGGAGTAGACGTCGCTGGCCGCGGTGGCGTCCTCGCCGACCGCCTGCTCGGGCGCGATGTACTGGGCGGTGCCCATCACCATGCCGGTCTTGGTCACCGGCGAAGCGTCCACGGCCTTCGCGATGCCGAAATCGGTGATCTTGACCTGCCCAGCGGGGGTAACCAGGATATTGCCCGGCTTCACATCGCGGTGGACGACGCCGGCGGCATGCGCCACCTGCAGCGCGCGACCGGTCTGTTCGAGCATGTCGAGACCCTGGGCCACTGACAGCCTGCCGAGCCGGTTCAGCACAGTATTGAGCGGTTCACCCTGGACCAGCTCCATGACCAGGTAGGCCACCTCCCCGCCCTGCGGGTCGACGGTCTCGCCGTAGTCGTAGATGCCCGCGATGCCCGAGTGGTTGAGCTGCGCGGTGGTCTTGGCTTCGGTGCGGAACCGATGCCGGAAGGTGGGGTCGGCGGAGAACTCGGCCTTGAGCACCTTGACCGCGACACGCCGGTCGAGACGGGTGTCGAGGGCCTCCCAGACCTGGCCCATCCCGCCGGTGGCGATCAGCCGCTGCAGCCGGTACCGGTCCGCGATCATCGCACCGTTGTTCAGCATCGGTTTCCCCGCAGATTCACTCGCACATCCATCTCGTTCAGCGCCCTTGCAGGCCCGCGTCCAGTACCGCACGGGCTACCGGCGCGGCGACCGACCCACCGGTTGCCGCCTCCCCGCGGTCACCGCCGTTCTCCACGATGACCGCGATGGCGATCTTCGGGTTCTGTGCGGGCGCGAAGGCGATATACCAGGCGTGTGGTGGCGTGTTGCGCGGGTCCGAGCCGTGTTCGGCCGTTCCGGTCTTGGACGCGATCTGGTATGGCGTCCCGCCACCGCCCTTGGTGTTCTGTTCGGAGGCGACCATCAGGTTGGTCATGGTTGACGCTACCTGGGCGCTGACAGCCTGCCCGACCGACACCGGTGTGGTTTCCGACAGCACGCTCAGATCCGGGCCCTGCAGCTGGTCGACCAGGTACGGCTCCATCCGCACGCCGCCGTTGGCGATGGTCGCCGCGATGACCGCGTTGTCGAGCGGGGTGACCGCGACATCACGCTGACCGATGCTGGTCACGCCGAGCGCGGCGTCGTCGGGGATCGGCCCGACGGTGCTCTCGGCAACCGGGATGGGCACTCCACGATGCGGCCCGATACCGAACGCGGCGGCTTCGTCCTTCAGATTCGACGCCCCAACGTCGACGCCGAGCTCGACGAACGCGGTATTGCACGACATCCGGAAGGCGTCGTACAACGAGGCGGTCGGGCCGGAGCCGCAGTTCATGCCGTTGTAGTTCTCCAGCCTGGTGGTGGTTCCGGGCAGCTCGATGTTCGGCGCCGCGGTGAACTGGGTCTCCGGCGTTGCCACGCCATTCGACAGCGCCGCCGCGGTCACGACGACCTTGAAGGTGGAGCCTGGCGGGTAGGTCTGGGAGACGGCGCGATTGAGCATCGGCTGATCCGGGTCCGAGCTGAGCTGCTCCCACGCCTGCGTGCCCTGGGCGCCGTCGTGGCCCGACAGCAGGTTCGGGTCGTAGCTCGGGGTGGACACCATCGTCAGGATCTTGCCCGTGCTCGGCTCGATCGCGACCACCGAACCGGTGTAGCCCTTGCTGGTCAGCTCGTCGTAGGCGACCTGCTGCATGACCGGGTCGATGGTGGTCACCACATTGCCGCCGCGCGGATCGCGACCGGAGAACAGGTCGACGATGCGGCTGCCGAACAGCTGGTTGTCCGAGCCGTTGAGCACCGGGTCCGCCGCACGCTCGAGTCCGGTGCTGCCGTACTGCATCGAGTAGAAGCCGGTGACCGGCGCGAACGCCGACGGCGCAGTCGGATAGGTGCGCAGGTACTTGTAGCGATCATCGGTGGCGACCGAGCTGGCGAGCACGGTGCCGCCTGCCGAGATCTGGCCGCGCTGGCGTGAGTACTCGTCGAGCAACACCCGGGAATTGCGTGGATCGGCCCGCAGATCGTCGGCCTTGATGACCTGGACGTAGGTGACGTTGGCCAAGAGCGCGACGACCATGACCATCACCGCGACCGCGACCCGGCGCAGGGGAGTATTCACTGTCTCGGCTCCCCTTCCTGGCGGTTCTGGTCACGCCGCATCATTTCGGTCGGTGCCTCGGCGATCGGTGGTGGCGCGGCTTCGCGCTTACGGATCGGCGCTGGCGCGCGGGCAGCGTCGGAAATCTTGATCAGCAGCGCGAGCAGCGCGTAGTTGGCCAGCAGCGACGAACCACCGTAGGACATGAACGGTGTGGTCAGACCCGTCAGCGGGATGAGCTTGGTGACACCCCCGACGACGACGAACAACTGCACCGCGATGGTGAATGACAGACCCGCGGCCAACAGCTTGCCGAAACTGTCGCGCACCGCCAGAGCCGTGCGCATACCGCGCATGACGAACATCAGGAACAGGATCAGGACCGCGGTCAGGCCGATCAGGCCGAGTTCCTCACCGATGGTGGTGACGATGAAGTCGGTTTTGGCGAAAGGCACCTGCGAGGGGCGCCCACTGCCGAGGCCGGTGCCCGCGAGTCCACCCGTGGCCAGGCCGAACAGCGACTGCGAGATCTGGTAGCCGGTGTTGTTGTAGTCGTCGAACGGATGCAGCCAGGTCTCCACACGCACCCGTACGTGCCCGAACATCTGATAGGCGAAGACGAATCCGAGCGCGAGCAGTCCGCCGCCGATGACCAACCAGCCGACTCGTTCGGTGGCGATATAGAGCATCACGAGCACGGTGCTGAAGATCAGCAGCGAGGTGCCGAGATCCTTCTCGAACACCAGGACGCCGATGCAGACGATCCACACCGCGAGAATCGGACCGAGGTCGCGGGCTCGGGGGAACTCCATCCCGAGGAAATGCCTGCCCGCGGCAGTGAACAGATCGCGCTTGGCGACCAGCACCGAGGCGAAGAAGATGATCAGCAGGATCTTGGCGAATTCGCCCGGCTGCATGCTGAAACCCGGCAGCCGGATCCAGATCTTGGCGCCGTTGGTTTCGGAGAACCGGCTCGGCAGGATGGCGGGGATGGCGAGCGCGACCAGCCCGATCAGACCGAGGGTGTAGCTGTAGCGGGCCAGTGTCCGGTAGTCGCGCAGCACGATCAGCAACGTGATGAACACGATGGTGCCGAGGGCGGTCCACAGGATCTGCTGGGTGGCGTCGGGGGAGGGGATCGCCCAGTCGTTATAGGCGGCAGTCTGTTGATCGGCCAGGTCGAGGCGATGGATCAGCACAAGGCCTATCCCGTTGAGCAGCGCGACGATGGGGAGCAGCAGGGGGTCGGCGAAGGGTGCGAACCGGCGGATGGCCAGATGCGCGATGGCGAAGAGAGCGAGGTAGGCCAGACCGTACTTGGCGATATCCCAGGTGATCGACTGCTCCTGGCTGGCCTCGACCAGGAACAGCGATGCGGTGGTGACCACTGCCGCGAAGCCGAGCAACAACAATTCGGTGTTGCGTCTTGTGCTCGGCGCAGGCGCGGGAGCGAAACCGCCCGGGGGACTTGGATAGGCCCCGGCGGACGGTGGTGCCGGTGCGGACATCAGTCCGTCACCCGGCAGTTCTCCCCCGCGGTCTGGGGCTGGGTCGGCGGAGCCGTTGTGGTCGGCGCCGCGGGCGTCGGCGTGGCCGGCAGCGGCGCGCCTTCACCGTTGGGTGCCGGAGTCGGTGGTGGCGCAGGCGCGGTGGTCGTCGGCGCGGGGCCGGGCGGCGGCGCGACCGGCGGAACGACGACTCCCGGCTGCGGAATCGAGCTCTTGGTGTCGCACGGCGGCAACAGCTCTCGATCAGCCAGCACCTTCATCTGGTCCTTGGCCTTGTCCAACGACCCGGGCGGCAGACCCTTGTCCACCTGATCGCGTCCGGTCTGCTTCAGGTCGTCGACCTTCAGTTCGCTGCAGTCCGACGGCATCTCGGCGTCGGCCCCGACCAGCGTGAGCGCGCCGTCGGGATCGACACAGCCGACCAGATCGACCTCGTGGATCGAGTAGCCGAGAATCGAGCCGGGAAGTCCACGCATGACCACGACGCGGTCGCTATCGGCGCCCACATAGTAGTTGGACCGGATCATCTTGTAGCCGACCAGCAGGCCGACACCGACCGCGACCACAAGGGCGACGGCAAGCAGGATCCAGCGCAACCTATGCGATTTCGCCGCAGGTGGCGGTTCCGGAGCGGAGGCGGCTCGACGCGGCGCCGCACGGGGCGGACGCATGGCGGCGGCCCGGCCCGCGGCGGTATTCGGCGGCGGGGTGTCCTCGTCCTGACCGGAAGCGGCGCCCGCGACGATCGGATGGCTCTGCCCGTAATCGAGATCGATGACGTCGGCGACGACGACGGTGACGTTATCGGGTCCGCCGCTGCGCAACGCCAGCTCGATGAGCCGATCGGCACATTCGTCGGTGCTGCCCTCGCGCATGGTGTTGGCGATGGTCTCATCGCTGACCACGTCCGAGAGGCCGTCCGAACACAGCAGATACCGGTCGCCCGCACGCGCCTCACGCATGATGAGGGTCGGCTCGATCTCGTTTCCGGTGAGCGCCCGCATGATCAGCGACCGCTGCGGATGCGTATGCGCCTGTTCCGGGGTGATCCTGCCCTCGTCGACCAGTGACTGGACGAAGGTGTCGTCCCTGGTGATCTGGGCCAGCTCGCCCTCGCGCAGCATGTACGCACGGGAGTCGCCGATATGGACGAGGCCGAGTTTCTTACCCGCGAACAGGATGGCGGTGAGCGTGGTGCCCATGCCGTCGAGTTCGGGTTCCTCCTCGACCTGATCGGCGATGGCCGCATTGCCCTCATGGGTGGCGCGGTCGAGCTTGCCGAGGAGATCATCGCCCGGTTCGTCGTCGTCCAGGTGGGCGAGGGCGGCGATCATCAGCTGCGATGCCACCTCACCCGCCGCATGTCCGCCCATGCCATCGGCCAGGGCGAGCAGGCGGGCGCCCGCGTAGACGGAATCTTCGTTGTTGGCCCGGACCAGACCGCGGTCGCTGCGCGCTGCGTAGCGGAGAACAAGTGTCACGATCGGAGCTCGATCACAGTTTTGCCGACCCGGACGGGAGCGCCGAGCGGAACGCGGACAGCGGTGGTGACCTTCGCGCGGTCGAGATAAGTGCCGTTCGTCGAGCCGAGATCCTCGACGTACCAGTCGTCACCACGCTGTGACAGTCGCGCATGTCTGGTCGAAGCGTAGTCGTCGGTGAGTACCAGCGTGGAATCGTCCGCACGGCCGATCAGCACCGGTTGGGTGCCGAGCGTGATGCGGGTGCCGGCTAGTGAACCTTGAGTCACCACAAGATATTTGGCGCCCTTCTGGCCTCGGCGCAGGGACGGCAGTACCGCGGGACCGCGAGCGGCCTTTGGCTGGACCCGGATGCCGGAGGCCGCGTAGATGTCGCTGCGCAAGGTTCGCAACACTGCCCAGACGAACAGCCACAACAGCAGCAGGAAGCCCGCACGGGTCAACTGCAGAATCAGTCCCTGCACGGCGCTCCACCTCCTGTTCGACCGTGTGTCGGTGCCGTAGGTGTGGTTCGACCCACCCCCACCGCTGTGCTGGTCTTGCCGGCTCCGTATGCGGTGCCTCGCGTGTGTTGGCACATCATAGGGCCGTCAGCCGATACGGACACGCCATGACCGCCCATTTCCGGCCAGTCATGTCGTGACCTGCATCGCGAGCTTACGGGATCAGACGATGCGGATCAGGATCTCGGAATGCCCGGCGCGGATCACATCACCGTCGGCGAGCTGCCAGTCCTGAACCGGGGAGCCGTTGACCAGGGTGCCGTTGGTGGACCCGAGGTCCGACAGCATCGCGGTCTGGCCGTCCCAGCGCACCTCGATATGCCTGCGCGAGACACCGGTATCGGGCAGGCGGAAGTGGGCGTCCTGACCACGACCGATGATGTTGCTGCCCTCGCGCAACTGGTATGTGCGGCCGCTACCGTCGTCGAGCTGAAGGGTTGCCGAGTAGCCCGAGCCTGCCGCTGCGCCTGCCGCGTAGCCGCCACCGCCGTAACCGCCCTGTGCGCCGTAGCCCGGCTGCTGGGAGTACGCCTGGCCGTAGTTCTGGTCGTCGCCGTAGCCGGCCTGGTCGCCGTATCCCTGATCGGCGTAACCCTGGTCGGCATAGCCCTGCTGGCCGTAACCCTGCTGACCGCCCTGCGCGCCGTAGCCCTGCTGGCCGCCATAGCCCTGGTCCGCGTAGCCCTGTTCGCCGTAGCCGGGTTGGCCCTGGCTTTGCTGGCCACCTGCGGGCTGCGCATAGCCCTGGTCGGCGTAACCCTGCTGGCCATAGCCCTGCTCGGGGTAGCCGCCACCTTGCTGGCCGTAGCCCTGGTCGGCGTAGCCCTGCTGCTGGTAGCCCTGATCGGCGTAGGCCTGCTGGCCGTAGCCCTGCTCGGCCTGACCGTAGCCCTGCTCTGGGTAGCCGCCCTGCTGGCCGTAGCCCTGCTGACCACCCTGCTGGTAGTCGTAGCCGTTCTGGTAGTCGCCACCCTGCTGGTAGTCGCCGTAGCCCTGTGAATCGGGAGCGCGGTAGTCGGCGCCGCCACCGTAGGGCGCGCCCGAGCCGTAGTCCTCGGGGTACGCGCCGTTCTGCGGCCCGCGTCCCGCGGGCGGGGGTGCGTACCCGCGGTTGCGTGGATCGGACTCCGCGGGCTCACGGCTCGGGTCGTAGCCAGAGTTCTGCGTCATGGGGCCAGCTCCTGGTTGCGGGTGTGCGGGTCGTTGTGGCGGGGGTTCCGGGCTGCGAGCTGCGGGAGCCGCACGGCCGACGTCGGGATCGACCCGGCCGCTCGCCCTGAACTGTCCGGTGTGCAGCGTAGGGGATGCCTCGAACGCCACGTGTACTTCGCCGTAGGTCTGCCACCCTTGATCGCGGATGAAGTCCTGCAGATGCTTGGCGAACGCGCGCGTCGTGAGGTCGTGATCGGCGTCGAGTTGTTGATGGTCCGACGAGTTGATCGTGATCACATAACTGTTGGGTGCGAGCCGATGCCCGCCGCCGAGTTCCTGGACGTGATCGGTGGCCTCGCGCTGCAAGGCTGCCTCCACCTCCTGTGGCACGACGCTCCCACCGAAGACCCTGGCGAACACGTCACCGACGGCGCCTTGCAGGCGACGCTCGAATCTCGAAACGATGCCCATCTCGGCCTCCCTTCGGTGAGATGTCTCCTCATTCGCAATGACGACACGCGGACGTGGCGTGTCGTTCAACGAGCACGTTCACTGCATGATATCCACGATCGTCCACACCTGTAACTGATGGAAGCCGTACCGGGTTCCCGCGGGTCGTCCTTGGGTGGGAACCACGATTTCGTTTCGGTGCCGCCTCCGTGATACTGTCACCCAGTCGCTCGGGCGAGTGGCGGAATGGCAGACGCGCTGGCTTCAGGTGCCAGTGTCCTTCGGGACGTGGGGGTTCAAGTCCCCCTTCGCCCACAAATGCGGGAAAGCCGCAGATCAGATTGTGTATCTGATCTGCGGCTTTCTCGTTCCCGGGTCAGGCGGGTTTGATGTTGGCATTGCGATGGAGCAGATTGCCGGGATCGTACTGAGCCTTGAGCCCGGCCAGCTTCGCGTACTTGTCACCGTAGGACGTACGCACCAGATCCTCACGGGGTTCGGCCATGAAATTGATGTACGAGCCCGCGTTGGACGACAGCGGTCGTAGCGCGTCGTAGCCGGCCCGCGCCCACTCCCGATCTTTGGCCAACAGCTCGGGATCCGGGGCCACCGCCGCGAAATTGCAGACGAAATGTGGGGTACGTGCGCCACCGAACGCGGTGTCGTCGCCGCCTGCCGTGGTAAACGCGCCGTCGAGAGAGAAGCACGGCATGAACGACAGCGGTGAGGACGTCTTCGGGATGTATTCGGTGAGGATCGCGATCGCCTCGTCGGATAGCTCGTCGATATCCAAGGCCTTCTCATACGCGAGGATGCCCCAGGGGGCGGAGTTGTCGAGCAGGCTCTGCAAACCCGTGTAGGGCATGGGGGTGATGAATTCGAACAACGGAGTGAGTGCGTCGCGGATCGGCGCCACCATCCGCGCATGCTCCTCGGCGGTACCGAAACCGGCGACGAGGAGGGCATAGCCGGGCATCATGTGGAATTGCTCGGGCACGAACGGCTCCGGTGGCGCGGACAGGCCGAGTGCCATCAGTACGCCGGCTCGCTCGGGCAACGTGGGGATGAACTCACGGCACATCCGAAGCATGTCGGCGCCAGCGGAGTGGTCCCAGAAGAACAGCCCGAAATGGATCTCGGGTCCGAGGCGGTGCAGCCGATACTCGAACTCCGTCACCACCCCGAAATTGCCGCCGCCACCGCGCAGCGCCCAGAGCAGGTCGGCGTTCTCGCTCTCGGAGGCATGCACGATGCTGCCGTCCGGGAGTACGACCTGTGCGCCGACCAGATTGTCGATGGTCAGGCCGAAGCTGTGCGTCAACCAACCCATGCCGCCGCCGAGGGTCAGGCCGCCGACGCCGGTGTGGCTGATGACACCGCCGGGTACCGCCATGCCGTTGGCCTGGGTGGCCGCATCCATATCCGCCATCGTCGCCCCGCCGCCGACGGTGGCGCGTTCGGCCTCGGGATCGACCACCACGCGGTTCATCCCGCTGAGATTCACCATCAGCCCGTCGTCGACGACCGAGGATCCGCTGAAGGCGTGGCCCCCACCGCGTACGGCGATCTCGAGGTCGTGTTGTTTGCCGAAGGACAGGGCCGTTGCCACGTCTTCGGCAGTCAGGCATCCGGCGATCGCGGCAGGGTGCCGGTCGATGTCACCGTTCCAGAGTCCGCGCGCGGTGTCATAGCCCGCGTCGTCGGGACCGAATACCGGTCCGCTGATCGTCGATCGCAGAGCTCCCAGATCGGAGCGCACTGTTTGCGTCATAGCTTTCTCCAGCCACGTGGCCCCGACCCACTGGTATTCGAGCCGTGGCACCGCCACCGACTCCCCGCCGCGTCACCGACTTCCTTGGCGGTGCGCTTGGCTCCCGCACACGCTCGACGCTGAGAATGTGGTACGCAGCACATCCTATTTCACTAGGTTCCCTAGTGGCAAGGTAATCTAGTGACTATGGCGGGCGACGAAATGGAACTGGCGTTGGCCATACGAGAGCTGGTCCGCCGGGTCGACGTCTATCGAGGCGAGCGCGCTGCCGCGATCGGCGGCGTCGCGGTGACCGATATCGTCGCGCTCGGCCACCTGTTCGTCGATGGCCCACAATCGCCCACTGAGCTCTCCGGACGACTGCGTGTCACCACCGCATCGGTCACCGAACTGGTGGACCGGCTCGAACACCGCGGGTGGATCAGCCGCGCACCGCATCCTCATGACCGCCGGCGCATCCTGGTGAGCCTGACCGATACCGGACGCACACTCATCACCGAGGCATATCGGGATCTCGGCGCTCGACTCGCGCCCGCGTTCACGGGTCTGTCCCGGACTGAGCAGCTGGCGGTGATGAGTTTTCTTCGCCTGGCGGCGCAGGCGCTGAACGGGTCCTACTGATCGCAGTAGAACGCGTTCCAGTTTTGCGCGGTTGAAATCGCTGAAGCGGGTTGACCCCCGATCGGAACCTGTTCTAATTCTTGGTATGCGCAGATATGACGGCCGCCGGGTGGTGGTGACAGGTGCCGGATCGGGTATCGGACAGGGCATCGCATTGCGACTGCTCGATGAGGGGGCCCAACTGGTCGCCGTCGACATCGATGAGCCCGGCCTGGCCGCGACCGCGAACAAGGCCGGTGACGCCGCCGATCGGCTGCGGACGGTTCGGTTGGATATCGCGGATCCGGAATCCGTGCGTACCGGCACCGATTCGGCGTTGGAGTTCCTCGGCGGGCTCGACGTGCTGGTGAACGCCGCCGGCATTCTTCGCCCCGCCCGCACCCACGAGATGCCGATCGATGCGTGGGAGACCGTCATCAGGGTAAACCTCACCGGCACCTTCTTGATGACCAAGGCCGCGCTGCCCGCCCTGCTGGAATCCGGGCACGGCGTGGTGGTCAACTTGTCGTCCACCGCCGCCTTCCAGGGCTCCCCTTACCTCGCGGCCTATGCCGCGTCCAAGGGCGGTGTCGCCAGTTTCACCCACGCCATCGCGCTCGAATATGCCAAGCAGGGCCTGCGCGCGGTGAACATCGTGCCCGCGGGCATCACCAGCGGTATCACCACGAAGTCGATCCTGGAGCAGCCCGAGGGCTTCGATCCGAGCCTGTTCGCCCGCCTCACCGGTTGGCTCAACGGCGGCGCGCTCGGCAGCCCCGAAGACATCGCCGGTGTGGTCGCGATGGTCGCCTCCGATGACGGCCGCTATATGACGGGCACCGAGATCCGGGTCGACGGCGGCGCACTCATGTAAGTCGCCGCGCGGTCAGGACGCGGCGGGCCGCGCGGATTGCCGAGCCGGCCGACGTCGGCCGTCCAGATGCGATCACGGACGCCACTCATGCGGCCATCGCGTCGAGCGGCTCGGAATCGCCTATGCCTCAATACTGTTAACCCCGGATATGAATGCCCGGCCGAGGTGGGCCGACGCGGTAAACCGGTGGCGTGCGAGCGAACGGTGTGCTGCCGTCGCTGATCATCCACGGATTCCTGTCTTGATCACCAAGAGCGGCAAGCTCTTACGAGGGCTGTCATCGGCATTGCTCGAATCGATGGGACACCGCCTGATCTGTCCGATTCACCCGTGTGACCCGCCAATGAGGCGAAGATCACAGCACCGATTTCGGTAGCCCTGACGCTGCTGATCCATGCCGGCCGGCTTGTCCTTGGCGGGCGTTTTCGTGACCGGATAACCCGCCGGTTAACTGTGTGTGAGTACTTGTAGGACCACCACTGCATGATGTTGATCGTGTTTGTTCCGTTATAAACAAACCTGTGGTCGCTTTCGGTTCATAGTTCGTTCAGCTATCCCCATTATCCACAGGAAATCCCCAGGTAGACGGGCCTGTTGTGAGTACCGACCGGTAGTGGACGAGGCGGCGTGGCTAACCGCCTGAGGGTGTCCTGTAGAGGCGGGTCTGTGACCTCGAAAAACGAAATGCAATTGCAGATGAAAGGACCAAATCGCGGTTCACATCGACCGCTGTGAGTTAGCTGGAACCGTGAAAAACGAGGTCTTCACATGGGTTTGCCAGTGAGCTGCTTTATACGCTCGACGCCCGCGTGGAGGGTTGCACGGGCATAACGATTGTGTAGAGTCAACGGCAACGCTGGCCGCAGCTGAGCACGACTCGCTGCGGCCAGCGGAACTCAAATGGGGGAGTTCTTCACCAATCCGATTCCTGGCGTAGCTACCGGTTGCCCGAACCGTGATCGCTCACCGTGTGCTCAGCGATGGCTATCGCGACGAGATAACCGCGTCAACTACCGGCTGGTCGGTTTCATAGCGGTCCCGTTCCAGCGCCGCCCGCCGCCCCGCGCCGAGCACGTAGAGCAGGAACAGTGCCTCGGCCGCGAACCCGATCGCGATCCGCAGCGGCGCAGGCAACCCGCTCGGCGTAACAAAACCCTCCAGCAGCCCCGCCACCAGCAGCACCCCGACCAGTCCGAGCGCAATCGTCGCGGTCGCCCGGCCCTGCCGCGCCACCGCCTCCAGTCGACTCAGCCGACCCGGATCGACCAGGGTCCAGCCGAGCTTCAGCCCCGCACCACCCGCGACGAAAACCGCGGTGAGCTCCAGAGTCCCATGCGGCAGGATGAAACCGAAGAACGAGTCGAGACGCCCGGCCTCGGCCATCAGGCCCGCGGTGACACCGAGATTGAGCGCGTTCATGAACAGCAGATACACCGCGGGCAGGATCAGCACACCGGTGAACAAAGCGATCGCCGATACCCAGGCGTTATTGGTCCACACCTGCGCCGCGAACGCCTCGTTCGCATGTTCGGAGTAGTAGGTCTCGAATGCGCCACCCGGCGCCGTGACCGCCTCCGTGTTCTTCGGAATGCCGAGGACCGAACGCGCCGAATCGGACTCGGCCACCCATCCGCCGATACCCGCGGAGACCACGATGAATACCGCCGCCACCGCCGCCCACCACGGCCAGGCGCGATACACCGCGACCGGGAAGCGGTGGGTGAAGAAGCGCCCGATCTCCGACCAGGTGTCGGCCCTGGTGCCGAGCACCTTCGCCCTGGCCCTGGCCAGCACCGCGCTCAGGCCCGCGACCAATTCCGGGTCGGGGCTGTGGGTCTGCAAACGGGCCAGCTGCTGGGAGGTGCGCCGATATAGCGCGACGAGCTCGTCGGCTTCGGCACCGGTGAGTTTGCCCTTACGGGCCAAGAAATCCAGCCGGTTCCAGGACCCGCGATGCGCGTAGCTGTATGCGTCCACGTCCATTCGGTTGCCTCCCACTCCCGCTCTGGGAAGAATGCTAGGCGACATGGCTGAGTTCACCACCGGCGAAGCAGTGGCCCTGGAGCTGCCCATCGCGCGCATACCCACCAGGGCGGCGGCGTTTCTCGTCGATGTGGTGCTACAGCTGATCATCGGCTGGATGTTGATGTTCGGCATCGTCGCGGTCCTGCTGCCCAGCGATCTGGACTCGGCATGGCTGGCCACCGCGGTGCTGTCCACCGTCATCATCGTGCTCGTCGGCTATCCCGTCGCCAGTGAGACCATCGGCCGCGGCCGTACTCTCGGCAAACTGATGTTCGGGCTGCGGGTGGTACGCGCCGACGGCGGCCCCACCGACTTCCGGCACGCGCTCACCCGTGGCCTTGCGGGCGCCATCGTCGATTTCTGGATGCTCGGCGGATTCGGCGCCATCGCCATGATCACCTCACTGTGCTCACCCAACGCGCGCCGCGTCGGCGATGTGCTGGCAGGCACCGTCGTCGTCTACAGCCAGCAGCGGCTGCCGATACCCGCGCTCGCCGTACCGCCACCCTGGCTGGCCGACTGGGCCACCCGGCAGGACCCGACTGCCCTGCCCGATGATCTGGCACTGGCGGTCCGGCGGTACCTGACCCGGATCCGCACCCTCACCCCGGCCGCCCAGGTCGAACTCGGGAATGCGCTCGCCGACGCCGTCTGCACCCGCCTCGGCATCGCGCGACCGGGGAACTATCCGCCGCCGCAGATCCTCGGCAGCATCATGGCCGAACGCCAGCGTCGCGCGCTGACGGCGCCGATCACCGCACCGCCCGCCATCGGCTGGGCGGCGAATTCGGTGGCCGTTCGCTAGCCGTCCGCGTGCCGGCGCGGTCGGTGTCATCCGCCGCGGTCCCACTGGGCGCCCATCGCCAGGGACCGGCACCTACATGCCGCCGGACTGCTTCAGCTCCAGATACTCATCCGCAAGTGCCTCGGGCAAGCGATCCGGCGGTGCGGCCACCACATCGATACCTTTGCGTCGCAGCGACTCCTTGACCAGCGCGCGCTCGGCGAGCAGCGATTCCGCGGCGGCCGCGCCGTAGAGGTCGCCGGGGGCCTCGCGGCGGGTGGCGGCCGCGGCGACCTCCGGGTCGGTGACCGAGACGATCAGTACGCGATGACGGTGGGCGAGCACCGGCAATACCGGAAGCAGGTTCTCTTCGACCGCGGCACCGTCGAGGGTGGTGAACCAGACGATCAGGCCGCGTCGGCGGGTGCGGTCGATGGCCGCGCGCACCAGAGCGGCGGTATCGGTATCGACGAGGGCTGGGGTCACACCGGCCAACGCGTGCATCAGTTTCAGTTGCAGACGTTTGCCGCCGATGCCGCGCACCTCGGCGCGTACCTGACGGTCGAAGGCGAGCAGATCGACCGAATCGCCTGCCGCGGCGGCGAGCCCGCCGAGGAGCAGCGCGGCCTCGATACTCGCGTCCAGGCGGGTGCCGTCGGCGCCGCCGGTACCGACCCGTCCGGCGCTGACCCGGCCGGTATCGAGCAGCATGAGCATGTGCCGGTTGCGTTCGGGGCGCCAGGTGCGCACCAGGACGTCGGTGGCACGGGCGGTGGCTCGCCAGTCGATGGTGCGGACATCGTCACCGGCGACGTACTCGCGGAACGAATCGAATTCGGTGCCCTGGCCCCGCATATTCGCCACATTGCGGCCCTCGAGATGTTGCAGCCGTTTCACTTTCGAGCTCAGCAGCCGTTCGCTGCGGAACGGTGGCAAAGCGCGTACCCGTGCGGATACGGTGTGCCGGGTCTGGCGCCCGGCCAGCCCGAGCGGTCCGATCGCGCGGACGGTGATCGGACCGGCGACTCGGTCACCGCGATGGATGGGCGTCAGGGTGGTGCGGTAGCGAGAGAGCGTGCCGGGGTCGAGTGCAATGCGGTGGGTGCGGCCGACCGCGTGCGCGCTGCCGGGCCAGTCGTCCCACAGCACACCGCGCACAGTGCGCGCGCCGGTGTTGGTCACGACGAGTTCCACCTCGGTGCTGCGCCCGAGCCGCACGACCGTCAACGGGTCCCTGGTCATCGTCAGCGATCCGGCGCTGCCCGCGGCACCGAGGTCGACGAGTACCGCGACCAGCAGCAGCGCGCTCACCACCGCGACGCCGAGCCAGGACGGCAGCACGAAGGTGACCAACAGCGCCGCCACCGCGGCGGCGGCGGCCAACCGGCCGGTGACGACCACGGCCTACACCGGAACCGGGACCGCGAGCAGCAGCGACCGCATGACCCCTTCGGCGGTCACGCCGTCCAGCTCGGCCTCCGGACGCAAATGCAGCCGATGCCGCAACACCGCCACCGCAACGGTTTTCACATCGTCGGGTGTCGTGAATCCGCGCCCGTTCAACCAAGCGAACGCCCGCGCGGCCGCCATCAACGCGGTCGCACCACGGGTGGACGCGCCGTGCTGCACGGCCGGTGCGGAGCGAGTGGCCCGGCAAAGGTCGACGATGTAGGCCAGCACCTCCGGACTGATCGTGACAGTGCCGATCGCGGCTCTGGCCGCGGCGATATGCGCGGGACCGGCGACCGGTCGCAGACCCGCCGCTGCCAGGTCGCGTGGATCGAAACCGCCCGCATGCCGTTGCAGGACGCGGAACTCGTCCTCGCGCTCGGGCAGATGGATATCGACCTTGAACAGGAAGCGGTCCAGCTGCGCCTCGGGCAGCGGATAAGTGCCCTCCTGTTCGATCGGGTTCTGGGTCGCGACCACGACGAACGGGTCGGGCAGCGGGCGTGGTGTGCCGTCGACGGAGACCTGGCGTTCTTCCATCGACTCCAGTAGCGCGGACTGGGTTTTCGGTGGGGTGCGGTTGATCTCGTCGGCCAGCAGCAGATTGGTGAACACTGGGCCGGACCGGAAGGTGAATTCGGTGGTATGCGGGTCGTAGATCTGCGATCCGGTGACATCACCCGGCATGAGATCCGGGGTGAACTGCACCCGCGAGTGTTCGAGGTCCAGCGCGGTGGCCAGCGCGCGCACCAGCAGCGTCTTCGCCACGCCTGGCACGCCTTCGAGCAGCACATGCCCGCGGCACAGCAGCGCGAGGACGAGATACATGATGGCGTTGTCGTTGCCGACCACCGCCTTGCCGATCTCGGTGCGCAGCGCCGCGAACGCGGCCGCCGCCTGCTCGGCGCTCGGGGCTTTGCTGGTGTCAATGCTGGTCACGAGACCTCCGCTTCGATCCATTCGAGTTGCGCGGCAACCATTTCCAAGGTGGGTTCATCGGGCACCGGACCGTACAGCGCGGCATGCACCCAGTTCGAGTCCGCCCCGGTCCGTGCGGTGACCGCCGCAACCACCTGTTCCGGTGCGGTGTCGGCGGTGACCCCGAGCGCCGATCTGACGCGGCGCAGCGTGGCCGCGCGCAGCTTCGCCGCGACGTATTCGTGGTCGCCCGAGCGCCGGTACAGTGCGGCCTGCCCGGCGAGCAGCTCATTGGCGGTGACCTCGACCGGGCGCGGCTCGCCGACCAGCGCACCGCGTCGGCGGGCTCGCCACCACACCAGCAGGGCGCCGGCGATCAGGAACTGCAGCCCGCCGAACGCGACCGGAGCGGGCAGACGTTCGAAGATCGAATCCGAGCCCGTGCCGAAGTCGGGGTCGACATCGTCGGGAAGATCGGGTTCGGGCCGAACCGGCGGCGGTAGCTCCGGTGGCGGGGGAGCATCCGGTGCACCGCACGACTGCAGCACCGCCCACAGCAGCAGGACGAGCGCCGCGATGGCGGCGAGCGTGGCCCAGAACTTCGGGTCACGCAGCAGATCCGGCAGCGGCGGCAGCGTGCGGCGAGTGCGTACTTTCCGCTCGGCGGCTTCGACCTCGCGCGGTCCGGCCACCGGTGGTGGCGCGGCCGCAGAGAACTGGTCGACGAATTCGAGCCTGCGGTACTCGTCCTCGGTCGCGCGCCTGCCGCCGTAGACGACCTCGTCGAAACTGTGTGCGGCAGGCCGGAACTCGTCCGCGTGCTCCACCGGCACGGCTGCGATGGTCACATCGTCAGCGGTCTCCGCCGCGGTTCGGGATCGGCGGATCTCGAGCATGCCGCGCTGTTCGAGCCCGCGGAGTGTGGCCCGGAAACGCTCACGCAGAGCCAGGTCGTAATCGCGGCGTTGCAGCGCGGATTCGGCGGCGGCCCGGTGATCTGCGGCAGAGCCGAGCAATGGCGGCTGTGGTGCCTGCCCGTCCTCGGGCTTGTTCATGTCGGCCACGATGCCCCCTCGACCACGGGTTGCCGGGTGGGGGCGGGGAGCCGGATGTCCATACCTTCGCGGCGGCAGCGGCGATCCACATACGTGACAACGCGGGTGGCGGATTCGACGATCTCGCCGAACGCGACGATCAGCAGCACCGCCGAGGTCGTCAGAATGATCACCGCCCAACGATGGGTTCCGGAGAAATCCGAGATGAGCCACGGGATGCCGAGCAGCGGCAGCGCCATCAGGACCAGCAGCGCCCGGACGCTGAGCCACAGGAGGGCCGTGGGCCAATTCGCCCCGTCCACCAGCAGTTTCGATCGCGCCACGGCATCCCGGTGCCGCGCGCCCTCGGCGAATATCACCGGCATGGCGACGAAACGTTTGCCGCGCAGCCAGGCCAGCCAGAGCACCGCGAACGGGAACGTGATGATCAGTAGGGCGCCGACACCGAGCAGCGTGACGCCGACCAGGGTGAACAGCGATCCGAACAGCAGTTGCGGGCCAAGCCGCGCTCCGAATCGTCGTAATGCGGTGCGCCAGCCGATCGGTGCGCCCGCCACCGTGGCTGTTCCGATCGCGGTGGTGATCCCGCGCAGCGTGAAGCGAATGAGCCAGGCACAGACCAGGGTGCTGAGCACCACCGCCCAGGCGACTGCGGCGTCGGCATTGCCGGTGAGCTGCGAGACTCCGGCCGTCACCCCGGCGATGACGAGCTCGCCTGCGAGCAACAGGGTCGCGCCGAACCCGGCAAGGGGGCGGATCGACGATTGGATGAGCGCGAACGGCGTATCGAGCAGTTCGCGGAACGTCATCGGACGGATCGGCACCGTCGTTCCGAGAGACCCCGGCACCGGATCGTTCCCCGCCCCGACGGCACCGGCCGTTTCGGCTGGTGGCACGCGGCCGAGTCTAACCGGTCGGTGAGTTCGGAGCTGGGTGATGACGTGCTCAGCGCAGCAGGTGCTCGACGAGCCGGCGGTACCGCTCGGGGTCGATCGGGGGCAGGCCGAGCAATGCGCGCAGGTAGACCCCGTCACCGACCAGCCGGACCAGATCCGCGCGCACCGGATCGTCGATCTCGGCGTCGAGGCCGTCCGACCAGGAGTTCATCATCTCGGCAAGGGCTTGCTGGACGGCGTCTGTCTCCGGGCCCGCTGTGGCGTCGACGGTGCGCATGGTGGCAAGCATGGATCGATACAGCTCGAGTTCGAGCGCTTCGTCCGCGGAGTCGGTATTCGGAATCTGCAGGTACCACTCGGCCACCGAACCGCCCGCGGCGACCGAATCGTCGAGCTGGGTGCGGGCGCGGTCGGTGAGCCGCCGGACCAGACCGGCGAGCAGCGCGTCCTTGCTCTTGAAGTGATAGAGCAGGCCGCCCTTGGACACGCCCGCAGCGGCGGCCACGTTCCCGAGCGTCACCTGGGACATGCCTTTGTCCAGCAGCAGGGTCTCGAGGGCGTCCAGGATGCGATCGCGGGTGGTGGCAGTCACGGGAATAACTGTACCGGCTGGACGGTAATGTTTAGTACTATACCGTCTGGACGGTTAACGACTCGCGACGAAAGTCGAGAAGGATCATGGACATCACCACGGGGATCAGCCCCGACCTGCGCGACACCCCACCCCGCGCCACCACACGGGACTGGATCGGCCTGGCCGTACTGGCGCTGGCGCTGCTGCTACTCGCGGTCGACGCCACCGTTCTCGATATCGCGGTGCCCGCCATCAGCGCCGATCTGGCGCCGAGCACCACCCAGCTGCTCTGGATCATCGACGTCTACTCGTTCGTGCTCGCCGGTCTGCTCGTGGTCATGGGCAACCTCGGCGACCGAATCGGCAGGCGCACACTGCTGCTGATCGGCGCCGCCGGATTCGGTCTCGCTTCCCTGCTCGCGGCCTGGGCCGTCAGCCCGGAGATGCTGATCGCGGCCCGCGTGCTGCAAGGCATTACCGGCGCGACCCTGATGCCCGCGACCCTCGGTTTGATCCGGTCGATGTTTCACGATCCGCGCCAGCGCACCTTCGCCATCGGAGTCTGGGGCGCTATGGCGGGAGGCGGGGCGGCGGCGGGTCCGCTGCTGGGTGGCTGGCTGCTCGAGCACTACTGGTGGGGCTCGGTATTTCTGGTGAACATGCCGATCATGCTGGCGCTGATCGCGCTCGGGCCGCTGCTCATTCCGGAATCGAAGGACCCGAATCCGGGTCGTTTCGATATTCCGAGCGCCGTGCTATCGATGCTCGCTCTCGTACCGTTCGTGTACGCGGTCAAGGAAATCGCAGCGCACGGCCTGAGCCCGGCGACCCTGGTCGCGGCAGTGGTCGGCGTGTCCGCAGGTGTGCTCTTCGTGCGCAGGCAGCGGACACTGGAGCGGCCGATGCTGGATCTGCGGCTGTTCGCGGTCCCGCAATTCCGCACCGCCGTGGTGACCAACCTGCTCGCGGTCTTCGCGCTCGCCGGGGTGCTGTTCTTCGGTTCGCAGTACTTGCAGCTGGTCCTCGGCCATTCGCCGTTGCAGGCCGGCATGCTGCTGCTGCCGGGCATGGTCGCCAGCGTCGTCGGCTCACTGTTGGCCGCCGTGCTGGTGCGGTGGTGGCGTCCGACCTCGGTCCTCGGTGGTTCACTGGCCCTGGCCGCGCTCGGCTCCGCGCTGTTCCTGTGGCTGACAGCCGACGCCGCGACCGGCATGGCGCCATTCGTGCTCGGCTTCGGGCTGATCGGCACCGGCGTCGGCATCGCGCTGACGGTGTCGTCCGATCTGGTGGTGAGCTCGGCCCCCGCCGAACGGGCAGGTGCGGCCGCGGCCATCTCGGAGACCGCCTATGAGACCGGTATCGCCTTGGGTGTGGCCGTGCTCGGCAGCATCGTGATGGCGGTATTCCGCAATGGCATCGACGTCTCCGCGCTTCCCGCCGATGCCGCCGGTACGGCCGTCGAGTCGCTGGGCGGTGTTGCGGATCTGGCCGGGCAGCTACCGGCGGCGGCGGGTGCGTCGTTGCTTGGCTCGGCGCACGAATCCTTCGTCACTGGAATCCATCTGGCCTCGGTCGGTATCGCAGGCATTCTGTTGGTGGCGGCGGTGGTGGCCTTCCGTTCGCGGGCTGCGCGGAGCTGAGTGATCGGTCGGCCCGGTGCGCTCAACTCGTCCGTGGACGGGCGAGTTCGGTGCGCTGGGTGCGGCCGCGCAGCGCCACCGACTCGCCGAGCTTCCATCGGGTCGCCTCGTCGGCGTCGGCCGCGGCGACGGTGCTCGCCGAGCTCAGCAGCAGTCCCGGATCCTGTTTGGCCAGTTCACACAGTCGTGCGGCCTCGTTGACGGCGTCACCGATGACGGTGAACTCATACCGCTGATGCGCACCGACATTGCCCGCGACCACCCGTCCCGCGGCGACACCGATGGCGGCGGAGAAGTCGGAGGTGTGCGCGTCCAGCCTGCTGCGAATCGCGCGGGCGCAGGCCAGCGCAGCGCCCGCGGCGTCGGCAAGCGGTGCAGGGGCACCGAATATCGCAAGTGCCGCATCGCCTTCGAACTTGTTGACGAGCCCGCCCTGTCGTTCGACCTCGTCCACCACAATGGTGAAGAACTCGTTGAGGATGGCGACGATCTCGGTGGCCGCGCGAGTCGCGGTCATCGTGGTCGAGCCGATGATGTCGATGAACAGTGCCGCCGCTTCGCATTCCTGTCCACCCAGCCGCGGGTTGCTGCCGATCGCCGCGACCGCGACGTCATGGCCGACGTGTCTGCCGAACAGGTCACGTATCTGTTCGCGTTCGCGTAATCCGTGCACCATTCGGTTGAAACCGCTTTGCAGCTCACCCAATTCGGTGCCGTCGTAGACGGTGACCGCGACATTCAGATCGCCACCCTCCACCTGACGCAACGCCCGGCGCACTCCCCGAATCGGCGCCACGGTGGCGGCCGAGGCCTGCATCATCAACAGCATTCCGAACACCAGGGTGGCGCCGCCGAGGGTCAGCACGCACACGGCCATACGCTCGGTGCTGACCTCGAAACCGGTCAGTGACAGCAGCGCGACCACCATCGACAGCGCTACCGGCACCGCCGAACCGAGGAGCCACATCAGCATGGTGCGTCCGAAAACCCCGATGCTGTGGATAGCGCGTCCCGGAGCGGCGTCGAGCACCCGTGCCGTCACCGCCCGCAGCGCGAACTCCGCGATCAGGTAGCTGTTGGCGCACACCACGATCGCACTGAACCCGATGCCGAGCACGATCTTCGGGATCATTGCCGGATCGGCGAGGCCGTACAGCAGGCTGAGCACCGCCGCCCCGCCGAACCACAGCCACGCCTGCTGCCGCACCAGCCGCCGCGGCACCCGCACGGCCGCGCGCTGTTCGCTCTCGGTCGGCACATGGTTGGGATCGGTTGCCCAGCGCAACGTGCGCAGCCCCGACACCGTCCCCCACAACGTGCCGATCACCAATGCCAGCGCCGCATACAACGGGGCGGCGATCGCATTGAGCGGCAGCAGCCGCAGCGTGAAGATCGTCGGCCCCGGCAGCACGAACCCGATCAGCACGATCGCCACCGCGATCCCGATCAGGTTGGCCCCGAGCAGCGGAATGGTCAGCAGCAGCTGGATCCGGACCCGGCGAATCCCCGACTTCTCGTCCGCCGGCCCGAGCAGCCGCGAACCCCACGGTTTGGAGCCGAAGGCGGCGGGCGTGAGCTGACTGTCGGGCATGGATCGAGCAGGCGTGGACATAGGGGTTCGCGTAGCCGCTCAGCGACCAGGCGGAAGTTCGCGCGGCCCCGAAGGTCCGGGCAGCTCCGGTGTGTGGCGGCCGGGCAGTTCATCGTGCGATCCCGACGGCAGCCCGTAGCCGGTGGCCGAGGCCTGCGGCAGCGCCGAGTAGCGCGGGTCGGTCGAGTAGCGCGGGTCGGTGGTGGGGTAGTAGTGCGGCACATTCGGGTCGACGGTCGCGGCGGCAATGCGCTGGGCATGCCAGTACTCGGGCGAGCCGGGCGTCAGCTGGTAACCGGTGGGCACCTGGTAGCCGACCTGCGGAGTGGGCCGCGCGGCCGAATCCTCGGAATCGACGGTCACCTTGCGGGTGCGGCGCAGCGTGAAGGTGATCTCTTCTACCTCTTCGAACGCCTGACGCGCGGTGCGCAGCGGATGGGTCGCGGTGTCGATGGCGTTGGCGACGAAAGAGGGGACCAGCGGACGGATCCAGCGGGCGGCGGTATCGGTGAACGGCACCTGGCCGATCAGCGGC
Organism: Nocardia cyriacigeorgica; assembly: GCF_010868145.1. Classification (GTDB taxonomy): domain Bacteria; phylum Actinomycetota; class Actinomycetes; order Mycobacteriales; family Mycobacteriaceae; genus Nocardia; species Nocardia cyriacigeorgica_D. The sequence continues at coordinate 126,868 of NZ_JAAGUY010000002.1, read as the reverse complement.
AGCTCCAATCCGCCGCGATCGCCTGCCTGCTCGGCCTTGGCCGGAACCGCGGCGGGCACCGCAGGTGCGAGTGCATTCGGCGCCGGGGTGATGGCATTCGCGCCGACCGGGGCGGGCAGGTTCGGCGTGGCGATCCCGTCGTACGACACGGAAGGGTCCTTTCGGTCGGCGGCCGGGGTCCCGGCCGGTAGTTCGGCGGTCGCATCCGCGCCGAGGGCCCGGCGCGAGGGTTCGGTGATCCCGATCTCGAGACCGCCGATGGCCGCGATGACGCGGGTGCGCTGGCGTTCCCGGTCGATCGCGGTATCGGCCTCGACGGCCAGCCGGGCGGCGGTGAGCTGCTGATCGGCGCGCAGTAGTTCGGCCTCGGTACGCACCTCGGCCCGCTTCACCGCGATCGCGGCGTCGGCGGTTCTTTCGGCCCGGTCACGGATGGTGTCGGCGGCCAGTCGCCGGTCCTGCGCGGTCTCCCCGCGCCAGCGCCGCAGGATCAGCGGCAGCAGCGCGAGCAGGCAGAACGCGATCACCAACAGCAGACGCAGCAGCAGTGCGCCGACGTGGGCGATGGTGTAGTCGTGCATGGCCACCCAGCGCGCGCCGAGCCCACGGTCGGCGTCGGCGCGGGCGTCGGCCTCGGCGGCGTCGACTCGCGTCTGCGCGTCGGCGATGCGCTGGTCCAGCGGTGCGATCCGGGCCTGCGCGGCGGTGAGCTGGGCGCGGGCGTCGTCGAGCATGTCGTTTGCGGTCTGTGATTCCGGCCCACGGCCGGGCACGCCGGTGATCCTGGTCTGCGGGCAGTCGGGCGTGGGGTTGTACTCGCAGCGGGCGGTGACCAGTGCCTTGTCGATATCGGCCTGGGCCTGGGTGAGCGTCTGACTCAGGTTCGTCCGGTCGGCGCGGGCGCTGTCCAGATCGGCACGGGCATCACGCACTGCCGGTACCGATGCCGTCGACGTTGCGGCGCGCTCGTCGAGCATCCGGTCGACGGTGCCGCCGAACAACACAGTCGAGGCGAGTTCGGCGACAAGGACACCGGTGAGCACGGCGACGGCCACGCGGCCGATCGAGCCACGCCGGTCGGCAGCCTCGCCTTCCCGATACGGGACGAAGTCGGGGGCGATTGTCGCGAGCGCCTTACCGACCGCCCCGGCGATGAGCGCTACGACCAAGGCTGCGGCCACCACACCGACCGGCGACCAGTGCGCTGCCGCACCGGCCACCGCGGTGACGGCTCCCGCGGCCATCGCGAACAGCGCGACCACCGCACCGGTGAGTGCGTATCCACCGCGCTCATGGCGCTTGTCAGTGTTGTCGTCGTCTGGGCGGGCGTCGAAGTGAGCACCGCCGAGCCAGGTGAGCATGCCGATGACGGTCATGGGATTCCCACATCCTCTACGTCCGAGTCCTTGTCGCGCTCGGCCCCATCTCGCGCGCCGGGCCGGTCCGCCGCCTGCGATGGCGAGGTGCCCGCGCTTGGCGAAAGTGTCACGGATTCGTTGTCACAGCGTGACAGGCGAGCTGCCGATCCACCGAGCGTGGAGCCGGGGATGTGGTCAGCTTCACAACGGGCCGGATCCTCGTCGCCGGATCGACGCGGTGACCGGTGCACGGCGCCGGCCGGAGCCGATCGCGCAGGTAGCGCCCTACGCGCCGAAGACCTCGGTGGCGCAACGACATCCGGATCGACCCATGCGTGTGCCCGGGCACAGGAAGTGTGGCGAAGACCACTCTCGTCTCATTTGCTGCAAGTGTGCTGAAGCGCACTTCGGGCAAAACAGGCCGAACGGTCGGATCATGTTCTGTGCTCGTCACAACCCTGTCGGAAATATCTCACCGGCCCGCGCAACAGTTAGCCGCACCACGATTGGTTTGCCCGGCTCCGACGAGGGGAAATCTGCTTCGATGCAGGTGAAAGCGGGTGTGTGAGCGCAACGGCGCGTTCGCTCATCTACCGGGAAGCCCCCTGAGAACCCCTCCGACCTGCGCGGAACGGGATCGATCAGTGCCCGGATGCTGCTTTACACTGGACGACGCGCACACGTGGAGGGCCTGAATGAAGAAGCCCAGCTAGGCCTGGTTATTAGTGAAACCTAAGTTGGTTGGGCTCAAGTCCTGACTTATCGTTTGCTCTTACGCCGAACACAGAATGTTCGGTGCCCAACGCACGCACGGGCATCCGAAACAGGTGCCAACCGTAGCGGGCGAACCCCGCGCGGCGGTAAGGAACACGTAAGCGTTCCGTTACTGCCGAGCACCCCTACTTCATAACAGGAGCGGGTGGACAACTAGAGACATGACTGCACCACAGTGGCGTGAGCATCGGGCTCGAAAGGTGAAAGCCTGCGCAACCGCGTAGAGCCTGCGAGCGCCGCATATCGGTACAGAGAACCATCAGCGCGGCTGGTTTTCCGAACGTACGGACGCAGTCTTGACGGAGGCGTTCGACAGGGCGTTTTTCGATGGCCGCCCGAATCGAGGGCCGACTTTCTTGAAGGCAGAGGCATGACGCAACTTCCTGGCCACAGGTCACCTGGACCCATCGGTCTCTACGACCCGGCGAACGAGCACGACGCGTGTGGCGTCGCATTCGTCGTTGACATGCACGGCCGCCGCAGCCGTGACATCGTCGACAAGGCCATTACCGCCTTGTTGAATCTGGAGCACCGTGGTGCCGCGGGCGCCGAGCCCAACAGCGGTGACGGCGCGGGCATCCTGATCCAGGTGCCGGACCGGTTCTTCCGTGCCGTGGTCGACTTCGAGCTGCCGCCAGAGGGCTCCTACGCCACCGGTATCGCCTTCTTGCCGCAGGCCCGCCGCGAGGCCGCCGTCGCCGCCTACGGCGTCGACAAGATCGTCAAGGAAGAGGGCCTCGCGGTCCTCGGCTGGCGTGAGGTCCCGATCGACGAGTCCTCCCTCGGCGCGCTCTCGCGCGACGCGATGCCGACCTTCCGGCAGATCTTCATCGGTTCCCCGGCCGGCGGCGAGCAGCTGTCGGGCATGGACCTGGAGCGTCGCGCCTACGTCGTGCGTAAGCGGGTCGAGCGTGAGCTCGGCAAGGCGGGCGCCGGTGAGGGTGCGGTCGGCCGTGAGTCGGTGTACTTCCCGAGCCTGTCCGGACAGACCTTCGTCTACAAGGGCATGTTCACCACGCCGCAGCTGCGTGCCTTCTACCTCGACCTGCAGGACGACCGGGTGGAATCGGCCCTCGGCATCGTCCACTCGCGCTTCTCCACGAACACCTTCCCGTCCTGGCCGCTGGCCCACCCGTTCCGCCGGGTCGCGCACAACGGTGAGATCAACACCGTCAGCGGTAACGAGAACTGGATGCGCGCGCGTGAGGCGCTGCTGCGCTCCGACGTGTTCGGCACCGATACCGCGGGCAAGAACCGGCTGGAGAAGATCTTCCCGGTCTGCACCCCCGGCGCCAGCGACACCGCTCGTTTCGACGAGGTGCTGGAACTGCTGCACCTGGGCGGGCGCAGCCTGCCGCACGCGGTGCTGATGATGATTCCCGAGGCCTGGGAGCGTAACGAGACCATGGACGCGCAGCGCCGCGCGTTCTACGAGTACCACTCGATGCTGATGGAGCCGTGGGACGGCCCGGCATCGGTGTGCTTCTCCGACGGCACGGTCATCGGTGCGGTGCTCGACCGCAACGGTCTGCGCCCGAGCCGCATCTGGGTCACCGACGACGGCCTCGTCGTCATGGCCTCCGAGGTCGGCGTGCTCGACATCGACCCGGCCCGGGTGATCAAGAAGGTCCGCCTGCAGCCCGGCCGTATGTTCCTTGTCGACACCGCGCAGGGCCGCATCGTCGGCGACGACGAGCTCAAGGGTCAGCTCGCCGCCGAGCACCCGTACCAGGAGTGGCTGGACGCCGGCGTGTTCCGGCTGGCCGATCTGCCCGATCGCCCGCACGTGCACATGTCGCACGACCGCGTGCTGATCCGGCAGCAGATCTTCGGCTACACCAACGAGGAACTGAACCTGCTGATCGCGCCGATGGCCAAGACCGGTGGTGAGGCGCTCGGTTCGATGGGCACCGACACCCCGATCGCGGTGCTGTCGAGCCGGTCGCGGCTGCTGTTCGACTACTTCTCCCAGCTGTTCGCGCAGGTCACCAACCCGCCGCTGGACGCGATTCGGGAAGAGGTCGTCACCAGCCTCAAGCGCAATATCGGTCCCGAGGCCGATCTGCTGCATCCGGGTCCGGATTCCTGTAAGCAGATCGCCATCGAGCAGCCGATCCTCGACAACGACGAGCTGGCCAAGCTCGTCCACATCAACGACGACGGCTCGCACCCGGGCCTGCGTTCGGTGGTCGTGCGCGGTCTGTACCCGGTCGCCGAGGGCGGCAAGGGTCTGCGCAACGCATTGGCGGCCATCAACACCCAGGTCTCGGCCGCGATCGACGGCGGCGCGCGCATCGTCGTGCTGTCGGACCGCGAGTCCAACGAGAAGCTGGCGCCGATCCCGTCGCTGCTGCTCACCTCCTCGGTGCACCACCACCTGGTTCGCGAACGCACCCGCACCATGGTCGGACTGGTCGTCGAGGCCGGTGACGCCCGCGAGGTGCACCACATGGCGATGCTCGTCGGCTTCGGCGCGGCGGCCATCAACCCGTACATGGCCTTCGAGTCCATCGAGGACATGCTCGAGCGCAACGCGCTGGAGGTTCCCGGCAGCACGGGCGACCATGCCGCCGACTTCCGCAAGGCCGTGGCCAACTACAACAAGGCCGCGAGCAAGGGTGTGCTGAAGGTGATGTCCAAGATGGGCATCTCCACCATGGCTTCCTACAACGGTGCCCAGCTGTTCCAGGTCATCGGCCTGGATCAGGAACTGGTCGACGAGTACTTCACCGGTCTGCGTTCGCACCTGGGCGGTATCGGCCTCGACGACATCGCCGACGAGGTCGCCGCACGGCACCGGATCGGGTTCCTGGAGAACCGCACCGAGCGTGCGCACCGCGAGCTCGAGGTCGGTGGTGAATACCAGTGGCGGCGTGAGGGTGAATACCACCTGTTCAACCCGGACACCGTGTTCAAGCTGCAGCACGCCACCCGCACCGGGCAGTACTCGATCTTCAAGGAGTACACCAAGCTGGTCGACGACCAGTCCGAGCGGCTCGCCTCGCTGCGTGGTCTGTTCAAGTTCAAGTCCGGTGAGCGCGCGCCGATCTCGATCGACGATGTCGAGCCCGCCAGCGAGATCGTCAAGCGGTTCTCCACCGGTGCGATGAGCTACGGCTCCATCTCCGCCGAATCGCACGAGACCCTCGCCATCGCGATGAACCGGCTCGGTGGCCGCTCGAACTCCGGTGAGGGCGGCGAGCACCCGGCCCGCTTCGAGGTCGAGGAGAACGGCGACTGGCGCCGCAGCGCGATCAAGCAGGTCGCGTCCGGCCGGTTCGGTGTGACCGCGCACTACCTGAGCAACTGCACCGACATCCAGATCAAGATGGCCCAGGGCGCCAAGCCCGGTGAAGGCGGTCAGCTGCCCGCGCACAAGGTGTACCCGTGGGTCGCCGAGGTGCGGCACTCCACGCCGGGCGTCGGCCTGATCTCGCCGCCGCCGCATCACGACATCTACTCGATCGAGGACCTGGCCCAGCTCATCCACGATCTGAAGAACGCGAACCCGCAGGCGCGGATTCACGTGAAACTGGTCGCGGAGCCCGGTGTCGGCACCGTCGCCGCCGGTGTGTCGAAGGCGCACGCCGACGTGGTGCTGATCTCCGGTCACGACGGTGGTACCGGTGCTTCGCCGCTGACCTCGCTCAAGCACGCGGGTGGTCCCTGGGAGCTCGGCCTGGCCGAGACCCAGCAGACGCTGCTGCTCAACGGCCTGCGCGATCGCATCGTTGTCCAGGTCGACGGCCAGATGAAGACCGGCCGCGATGTGATGATCGCCGCGCTCCTCGGCGCCGAGGAGTACGGCTTCGCGACCGCTCCGCTGGTGGTCTCGGGCTGCATCATGATGCGGGTCTGCCACCTGGACACCTGCCCGGTCGGCGTCGCCACGCAGAACCCGATCCTGCGCCAGCGCTTCACCGGTAAGCCGGAGTTCGTCGAGAACTTCTTCATGTTCATCGCCGAAGAGGTGCGCGAACTGCTGGCCTCGCTCGGCTTCCGCACGCTGGACGAGGCCATCGGCCGGGTCGACCTGCTCGACACGGCCAGGGCCAAGCAGCACTGGAAGGCGGCCAAGCTGGACCTGTCGCCGATCCTCGACGATGTCGAGACGGCGTTCATGTACCAGGACCGTCGCTGCACCAAGACCCAGGACCACGGCCTCGACAAGGCGCTGGACCAGCAGCTGATCGCCCAGTCCGCCGATGCGCTCGAGCGTGGCAAGCCGGTCAAGTTCGACACCAAGATCACCAACGTCAACCGGACCGTCGGCACCATGCTCGGCCATGAGGTGACCAAGCTCTACGGTGGCGCGGGCCTGCCCGATGACACCATCGACATCACCTTCACCGGTTCCGCGGGCAACAGCTTCGGCGCGTTCGTCCCGGCGGGCATCACCCTGCGGGTGCAGGGCGATGCCAACGACTACGTCGGCAAGGGCCTGTCCGGCGGCCACCTGGTGGTCCGCCCGGCACCCACCGCGCCGCCGGAGTTCCGCGCCGAGGAGAACATCATCGCGGGCAACGTGATCCTGTTCGGTGCGACCAGCGGTCAGGCGTTCATCAACGGCATCGTCGGTGAGCGGTTCGCCGTGCGTAACTCGGGCGCCACCGCGGTGGTCGAGGGCGTCGGCGATCATGCCTGCGAGTACATGACCGGTGGCAAGGTCGTGATCCTCGGTGAGACCGGCCGCAACTTCGGTGCCGGTATGTCGGGTGGTCTGGCGTTCGTCTACGACCCGAACGGCACCTTCGAGGCCAAGGTCAATCCCGACCAGGCCGAGGCGATCGAAGCGCTGTCCGGTGACGACTTCACCTGGCTGCGCGACATCATCACCGCGCACCGCGACCAGACCGGTTCGGCTGTCGCCGAACGCATCCTGGGTGATTGGTCGCAGCAGGTGAACCACTTTGTGAAGGTTATGCCACGCGAATACAAGAAGGTGCTGCTCGCTATCTCCGAGGCTGAGAAGAGCGGCAAGGACGTGGACGAGGCAATTATGGAGGCTGCTCGTGGGTGACGCGCAGGGATTTTTGAAGCACACCTCGCGTGAGCTGCCCAAGCGGCGTCCGGTGCCGCTGCGTTTGATGGACTGGAAAGAGGTCTACGAGGAGAACTTCTCCCACCCGACCCTCCAGCGTCAGGCCAGCCGGTGCATGGACTGCGGTATTCCGTTCTGTCACAACGGGTGTCCGCTGGGCAACCTGATTCCGGAATGGAACGACCTCGTCTACAAGGACCGCTGGCGCGACGGTATCGACCGGCTGCACGCGACCAACAACTTCCCGGAGTTCACCGGGCGGTTGTGCCCGGCGCCGTGTGAGGCGTCCTGCGTGCTCGGGATCAACCAGGACCCGGTGACCATCAAGCAGGTCGAGGTCGAGATCATCGAGAACGCCTTCGACGAGGGTTGGGTCACCCCGGTGTACCCGACCCGGCTCACCGGTAAGAAGGTCGCCGTCGTCGGTTCCGGCCCGGCCGGTCTGGCCGCCGCGCAGCAGCTGACCCGTGCCGGTCACACCGTGACCGTCTTCGAGCGCGCCGACCGCATCGGCGGTCTGCTGCGCTACGGCATCCCGGAATTCAAGATGGAGAAGCGCTTCATCGACCGTCGTCTGGCGCAGATGGAGGCCGAAGGCACCATCTTCAAGACGGGTGTGAATGTCGGCATCGACATCACCGCCGACGAGCTGCGTGAGCGGTTCGACGCGGTGGTGCTCGCCGGCGGTGCCACGCTGGCCCGCGACCTGCCGATTCCAGGTCGTGAGCTGGACGGCATCCACCAGGCGATGGAGTTCCTGCCCTGGGCCAACCGGGTCCAGCACGGCGATCCGGTCACCGACGCCGATGGCCTGCCGCCGCTGCACGCACGCGGCAAGAAGGTCGTCATCATCGGTGGCGGTGACACCGGCGCCGACTGCCTCGGCACCTCGCACCGGCAGGGCGCCGAGAGCATCCACCAGTTCGAGATCATGCCGCGTCCGCCGGAGGAGCGTGCCAGCTCCACCCCGTGGCCGACCTACCCGCTCATGTACCGGGTGTCCTCGGCACACGAAGAGGGCGGCGAGCGCGTGTTCTCGGTGAACACCGAACGCTTCGTCGGTAAGAACGGCAAGGTCACCGGCCTCGACGCGCATGAGGTCACGATGGTCAACGGCCGCTTCGAGAAGGTCGAAGGCACCGACTTCACCCTCGAAGCCGATCTGGTGCTGCTCGCGATGGGCTTCGTCGGACCCGAGAAGCCGGGCCTGCTGACCGACCTTGGCGTCGGCTACGACCAGCGCGGCAACGTCCAGCGTGACAAGAACTGGGCCACCAACATTCCCGGCGTCTTCGTTGCTGGTGATATGGGCCGTGGCCAGTCGCTGATCGTGTGGGCCATCGCCGAGGGCCGCGCCGCCGCTTCGGCAGTGGACACGTTCCTGGAGGGTGAGACCGCTCTCCCTTCGCCCATCCCGCCGACCGCGGTCGCCCAGCGCTGAGCTGATATCCGAGAAGGGCGTTGCGCCGGAACGTTCCGGCGCAA
>NZ_JAAGUY010000002.1:35004-118200 GCF_010868145.1 Nocardia cyriacigeorgica | reverse complement strand
GGCGTGGCGCGGGAACTTTCCGGCGCAACGCCCTTTTTCTCTGCCCGAATGCACTGGCGTGACCCCGAATTGCTGTGAAAAACACACAGGGTGCGCAGGCGACGAACGCCTGCGCACCCTTTCGGTATCGCTGTGTCAGATCAGGGCTGACCGGTCGCGAACGCGATCAGCGCGTCCAGGAACGGCTGGCCACCCATCACGTATCCGCCGATGACCGCACCCGCCGGGATGGTGATGATCCACAGGAACGGGATGAAGCAACCGATCAGAGCACCGATGATGATGCCGGGCGCGTTCTTGTTGACCTGCTCCATGAGCCGGTCGTAGGAGCTGATGTCCTTCAGCTCCGCGACGTCCTTCAGCTTCGCGCTGTCCTCGGGCGTCATCGTGGCGGCCAGCGTCACGCTGCGGCCGTCCGCACTGATCTCCTCGTCCACCGCGATCGGCAGCCCGGCGACCTCGGAGCGCAGCGCCACCTGGTCCACCGTCGCGCCGGTGTCCGACTTCAGCAGCACGGCCGAACCGTCCGACGCCAGCTCGAACTTGCCGCTGTCGACCGACCAGGTGATGGTCTTGTCAGAAGGGGAAACGGTGGTGTTGTAGTTGATTCCGCTCACAACACCGGAAGTCGCGTCCCCCGAAGTCACCACGGTCGACTCGGTCGCCACGGCGGGCTGACCATTGGCGGTGGCCGCGGTAATCCCCACCGCGGTGACGGCCATGAATACGGCAGTGGTGATCTTTCCGAACTTCATTCTGAGAATTCCCTCCGCTTTGTCCGTCCTCGTGGACTGGACACGCGATGACCATATCGCGCGCAATTCACTGGCGCACAACGGGGTTGGGATTTCACGTGCCACCTTCCCGTCATATCCGGTGGATCCCCTAGTCCGCGCCCAAGATCTTTCGGGCCTCGGCGTAGTACTCCCTGCGCTCGTCGAGGCCGTTGCTGCCACCGTTGATCGTCCTGGTGATCGCGTCGAAATCCGATGGACTTCGCACATCGTCCGCCCTATCGTTGAGCCGCTTCGACTCCCAGAACCAGGTGGCGATGTCGAAGGCATGCTCGGGCTTCGCGGCCAGCTCGGGATCGCGGATGAAATCGACGTCGAGTGCCTTGCCCGCCTTCTCGTAGTTGTGTCGTCCGGTGATCTGCAGTGCGCCACGTCCGCGATATCGAGCGCCGTCTCCGGGCCGCGTGTTGCCAAGGTCGCGGCCGACTGCGGTGGACGATCCGTAATTGCGCTCGAAATACCCCTTGCTCCCGTATTCGGTAAGCGTTCGAAGCCGGTCGGTTTCGTGCACGACCTGGGCGAGAAATGCGGCTTTACGTTTCGGTTCGACGATTCCGGCGTCTCGCATCGCTGTATTGAGATGCGGTAGATACCTCGCCAGCTTGTCCGAATCGGTCTTGGGGGCCAGGGCCTTCAGCTGCTCGAGCGTGACCGGCTCGATCTTGTCGCCAGTCGACTTGTTGTGCCCGCTGACCGCCTCGTACATCGTCCAGACCCGTTGCAGTGACGATCCGAACCTGTCGAGCAGCTTCTTCTCGACGTCGCGTGCGAGGGTGCCGTCTCCGACGGCGGTCACCGCGCTGCGCAGCTCGACCACCTCGTCCCAGATGTCCTTGTTGAGCTTGGTGCCCTGCCTGGCCGCCTCGACCACCTCGGCGGAAACGGCCTTGTCCCGGTCGACCAGTTGCTCCGTGATCTTCGCTATCGTGCCGGTGTTGTCGTTATAGGCCGACATGGCGATCGACTTGCTTTTCAGGTCGTACAGCCCGGCCTTACTGAGCAACTCCGCCACATCCGGCATCTGCGCGGGCTCCCCGACGCCGAGTTGATCGACCATCAATTGGAAGATGGCTCGGGTCAACTCGATGACATCCTTGGCGGGTTCGGAGGCGCGGGGAGGGGAGCCAACGCGGACCTGCCAGCCGAACCATCCGTAGGTGGGGCAGATACGCGCGTTATCGGGGCCGGCGGCTCCAGGGGACTCCGCCCGCGACGCAGAGGACCGATCCGCGTCGATCGGTGCCGACCTCGCTGCCGATGTGTCGCTCGTTGGCGCCATGCCGAGAGATTGTGGCATGGGCGGGGGCGGGTGCCCGGTGAAAATCGGACAACCGCTCGCGTTCGGTTGGCGAGGGTTCGGCTGTGGCCCTATTGTTATTCGCGGTGTGTGCGTCGGGGCCCTGGATGTTATCCGGGTGTGCGCACTCGGTGGGATGGATGGTGTTCACTTCGTGTGCACCGGTGCGACATCCACCGAGTTCAGCATCGAAGCGACAGCGTGTACGGGAACGCCCTCACCAGGGCATGGGTTGACTGGAGCAGTATGCAGTTCAAGAAGGTTGCCGCGGCACTCGGCACATGCGCGGCGATCGCGTCCGGGTTGGTATTCGGAGGTAACACCGTGGCCTCGGCCGCGCCCGGATGCCCGAGTCTGTACGTGGTTGCCATCCCCGGCACTTGGGAAACCGGCCACGACAAGAAACCGCAGCCCGGCATGCTGTCCGGCGTGACCAATAGGCTCGGCTCCGGGACGAAGGTCGACTACATCACCTACGCCGCCACCGCCTTCCCGTGGGAGGGCGATGTCTACGGCCAGTCCAAGAAGGAAGCCACCGACAAAGCACGCGGATTGGTCGGTGCCATGGCGCAGCGCTGCGGCGCGACCAAGATCGGCCTGCTCGGCTACAGCCAGGGTGCGGACGCCGCCGGTGACCTCGCCGCCGAAATCGGCACGGGCGTCGGCGTGGTGCCGCCGAGCCGGATCGCCGGCGTCGGCCTGATTTCGGATCCGCGTCGCTCGCCCACCGACATTCAGGTCGGCCCGCACGCGGGTGGCGCCGGCGGCGGCGGTGCCCGAGCGGGTGGCTTCGGCTGGATCCACGACCGGGTCCGGACCATCTGTGCCGTCGACGACCTCTACTGCGCCACCGCCTCGGACGATTTCGTCACCCGATTCGCCGGATTCCTGGCACAGAGCTCCGACGCCAATCCGGCGAACCTGTGGCGCTACCAGCTGGAAGCCGGTGCGATCATCGACGATCTGATGGCCAATGGCGGCATCCCGACGCTGCAAGCCCAGCTCACCGATTCCGCCAACCAGCAGCGGGTCAAGGAGCTGGAAGATTTCTATGAGTCGCATGCCCACACCAGCTACGGCAGCTACCAGGTCGGTGGCGGGCAGACCGCCATCTCCTGGATGCACAACTGGTTCGACCGTATGGACTGAATAGACAGCTCCGCACTGCGGCCACCTGCTCGGCATCTACCGGGCAGGTGGCCGCAGTCGTTTGTGGATTCGGACATTGCCGCGTCGTCCAGCCGCGCGCAGCCGACGGGCCATGTCCGACCGAATCCGTCAGCTGCTGCCGAATGATCCGGTGCCGCCGGGCAGCACATGCTGGAAGACGCGCGGACCAGGGCCGATGGGTCCCGGATGATCGGGACGGTTGTCGTCCGGATACAGGCGACGCTCACCGCCGGGGCCGTGGTCGAGGTGGCGGCCGGGCCGGCTCACATCATCGGCGGTCGCCGATACCGGGGCAGCGGCGTCGACGACCTGGGTGCTGGCTGCGGCAGGTGCCTCGGCCGACGCGGTGGCAGCGACCGCCGCGACGGGTACCGCGGCGAGCGCACCCGCCACCGCTACCCGCAGGCCGATCTGCCGAACGGAGGACTGTGTCGTGGAGTGCAACGGAAATCCCTTTCTCCCGGAACATGAACCGCAACTGCGGTGCACGGATTCCAGGAAAGCCGCCGTCGCTGGGATACCGGTGCGATCAGGCTGGCAGTCTGCTGGGAATCGCTCAGGCAGAGATATTGCGCGGCAGCAGTTCCCACACATGCCCATTCTCGTTGATGGTCGCGGCGGTGCGTCGGCCGGTGCGCGAGAACAGAACCCGGGTAATCGAGCAATAGTCGATCGGGAAGGTCAGCGGACGCGCCAGACCGAGCACGTCTTGCAGCAGGATATTGATCACGCCGCCGTGCGCGAAGGCGACCACGGTGTCGGTGTGGTCGGCGCGTACGGCGATATCGGTGATCGTGTCGAGCACCCGTGACTTGAACGCGAGTTCATCGATCACCGTCGGCAGATGCCCGGCCTTGATCCGGTCGTATTCCGCGCGGAACTCGACCTTGGCGTCCTCGATCGGGATATAGGCGGGCAGGTCGCGGTCGTATTCGGCCAGCCCGTCGAGCACCTCGACTTCGAGCCCCAGCTTTGCCGCGGTGGGCAGCGCAGTCTCCCGTGCCCGCCGTTGCGGACTGCTCACCACCCGCTTGATCCGATGATGACTCAACGCCGCGGGCACCCGTTCGGCCTGCTCAACCCCGATCCCAGCCAATCCTGGGTCGGCGGCCCCCTCGGCCTGCTCGATCCGAACCGGTTGCGCGTGGCGAACGAGAATCAACTGCACCCCCATACTGTGCCGCATCGAGGTCTCGACCGCGCAATAGGAGGGATGGTGGCCCGCCGATGGCCTGCGAGTCGAACGACCGGTGCTAGTAGTTCCGCGGCGGGTACTGACCACCGGGTGGCGGATAGTGGCCACCCGGTGGCGGGTACTGGTTCGGGTTGTACGGCGGCTGCCGTGGCCCGTCGTTGTTCGCGCGGCTCACCATCCAGACGATCAGGCCGATGACGCCTGCTACTACCAGCACGCAGCAGAGGCCGCCGATGAGCAGCGTCAGGGGCATATTGAACCCTGAACTCTTCTTCGAGACCTTTCGCGCCAGCTCCTGATCGAGCGCCGACGTCATGACTTCGGGGCTCACCCATGTCGAATAGTCGATCCCGCCGGCAATGGTCAGCAGGTCAAGGTAGTGCAACGACGGTTCCCCATTCACTCTGTCGAGGGCCGCCTCCTCCCGGCGGACCGAATCCTCAGCCTAGTCGAGTGACCGAACGGTCGCTCGGACAGCAAGCGCAATCACTCAGTGCCCGAATGGACCTCGCGGATCTGGGGTGACAACGCAGATCTGGGCACCAGCGGGTGTCTCAGCGGCGCGAGAACGATCAAGGCCCGGGCCGCGTGCGCGACCCGGGCCCGAAACCATTCAGCAGCAATCAGTGATTCTGCGGGGGGTACTGGCCGCCCTGCGGCGGATACGGGTTCTGCTGGCCCTGTGGGTACTGGCCCTGCGGTGGGTACGGGTTGTTCTGACCCTGCGGGAACTGTCCCTGCTGCGGGAACTGTCCCTGCTGCGGGAACTGTCCCTGCGGCGGGAATTGCTGCTGCGGCGGCTGGGACTGTTCGTCCTTCTTTCGCTTGGCGAGGATCACGACGGCGACGACGACCACGAGAATCACCACCACACAGATGATCCCGAACAGGCCGCCTTTGCCCTTCTTGCCGCCCTTCTTGGCGAGCTCCTGCTCCATCGCTGACGTCCACACCTCCGGGCTCGCCCATGTCGAATGGTCGAGCGTGCCGGCATTGGTCAGCAGGTCAAGGTAGTACACGTAAACCCCAATCGAAATCGTCGGCCACCTCCTCCGGGCGCGCCGATCCTTCTCCCTAGTGCCCGGACCGATGCTTGGTGAAACCTGCGATCCGAGCCACTCGAATCCGTGCCTCCGCTACTGGATTCGAGTCGCGGCCGAAACTACCTCGGCTTCACCAGTGGGAATGGCAGGGTCTCGCGGATACTGCGCCCGGTGATCAGCATGACGATGCGATCGACGCCCATGCCGAGCCCGCCGGTCGGCGGCATGGCGTGTTCGAGGGCCTGCAGGAAGTCTTCGTCGAGTTCCATCGCCTCCGGATCGCCGCCCGCGGCGAGCATCGACTGTTCGGTGAGCCTGCGCCGCTGTTCGACCGGATCGGTGAGTTCGCTGTAGGCGGTGCCCAATTCGACGCCCCACGCCACCAGGTCCCAGCGTTCGGCGACGCCCGCGATGCGGCGGTGGCCGCGGGTCAGGGGTGAGACCGACGTGGGGAAGTCGATGTAGAAGGTGGGTTCCTGGGTGCGGCCCTCGACGAGATGCTCATACATTTCCAGCACGATCTGGCCGGCGTCCCAGGCGTGCTGGTACGGGATGACGTTGGCGTCGCACAGTTCCCGCAGCCGTTGCACATCGGTGCGCGGGGTGATATCGGTGCCGATGGCCTGCGAGATGGCCCCGTGCACCGACTTGACCGGCCATTCACCGGAGATATCCACTGCTTCCACGGTGCCGTCGTCCTTGGGACGCATGGCCACCATGGAGCCGTTGGCGGCCAGGGCGGCGTTCTGGATCAGCTGACGGCACAGGTGCATCATCCGCTCGTAATCGCTGTGCGCCTCGTATGCCTCGAGGATGGTGAATTCCGGGTTGTGGCTGAAGTCCACGCCCTCGTTTCGGAAGGTTCGGCCCAGCTCGAACACCTTCTCCACGCCGCCGACGCATAGTCGTTTGAGGTACAGCTCGGGCGCGATGCGCAAGTAGAGGTCGAGATCATAGGCATCGATGTGGGTGCGGAACGGTGTCGCGTTCGCGCCGCCGTGTACCTGCTGCAGGATCGGCGTTTCGACCTCGATGTAACCCCAGTCGGTGAGCGAGTCCCGCAGCGAGCGCACGACCGCGCTGCGTTTGGTCAGCACCTCGCGGGTCTCGGGGTTGATCATCATGTCGACGTATCGCTGGCGGACCCGCGACTCCGGATCGGCCAGGCCCTTCCACTTGTCCGGCAGCGGATGCAGGCATTTGCCGAGCATCCGCCAGTCCGCGACGAGCAGCGACAACTCGCCGCGTCGGCTGCGGCCGATCCGTCCGCTGACCTCGATCAGATCGCCGAGGTCGAAGAATTCGCCGAACTCGGCGCACCGCTCGGCGCCGAGGCGTTCCCGGTCGAGCACCAGCTGGATGTCATCGGACCAGTCGCGCACCACCGCGAAGACCACGCCGCCGTAATCGCGGATGCGCAGCAGCCTGCCGCATACGCGGACCGTGGTCCCGCGCGGGGAGCGGCGCGCAGCGGCGACGGTGTGAGTCGGCGGATATGCCACCGGATAGGCATCGATGCCGCTGGCGGCCAGCCGGTCCAGTTTGGTCATCCGAACCCGCACCTGTTCGGGCCTGCGTGCCAGCAGCAGTTCCTCTTCGGACTCGGGTGGTTCCGGTGGGCTGCCGTCGGCGTGCAGACCGGTCATGGTGGCAGGGACCGCGCTGTGGCGTCCGGTGTGCGTGGTGGCGTCTGGTTCGGCACCGAAACGCGGCAGGAATCCCTCGGCCAACCCGCTGGCCATCGCCACCCGCGGCAGCTGCCTGCGCTCCTCGAACAGGAAGAACCGCGGTACCCACACCGGCTGGTACTTCACATTCGACCGGTACAGGGCCTCGAGCTGCCACCACCGGGAGAAGAACAGCAGCACCCCGCGCCAAGCCCGAAGCACCGGACCGGCGCCGATGCGTCCGCCCTCTTCGAATACCGAACGGAACACCGCGAAGTTCAGCGAGATCTTGGTGATGCCGTACTGGTCGGACGTCAACGCGAGCTGGGAGATCATCAACTCCATGACGCCGTTGGGACCGAGCGGGTCGCGGCGCATCAACTCCAGCGATACCCCGGTCCGCCCCCATGGCACCAGCGACAGCATGGACAACACCCGGTCGTCTGAGCCGACCGCTTCCACCAGCACGCAGTCGCCGTCGAGCGGGTCGCCGAGCCTACCGAGCGCCATGGAGAAACCGCGTTCGTTCTCGGTATCGCGCCACGCCTCGGCCCTGGCCACCACCTGGGCGAACTCGGCGGCGGGGATCTCGGAATGACGGCGGATGCGTACCGAGACGCCCTGCCTGCGCAGCCGGTTCGCGGCTTGGCGGACCGGTTTCATCTCCGCACCGGCGAGGGAGAAGTTCCGGGTATCGAGCACGGCCTCATCGCCGAGCCGCACCACCGACAGCCCGGCCCTGCGGTAGGCGGTCGCTCCGAGTTCGCTCGCACCCATCACCGCCGGTGCCCAACCGAACCGGTCCGCCAACCGCAGCCACGCGTCGATCGCCTGCGGCCACGCCTCCTTGACCCCGATCGGATCACCACTGGCCAGGCAGACGCCGAGCTCGACCCGGTAGGTGACCGCGGCTTTACCGCTCGGCGCGAACACCACGGCCTTGTCCCGTCGGGTGGCGAAATAGCCGAGCGAATCCTCCACGTCCGAACGGGCCAGCAGCCCACGCAGCGCGGATTCGTCGAGTCCGGTCATGGCGTTATCGGCGCGCTGGGAACGCAGCAGCACCAGGAACGCGCTGAGCAGCGCCACCGCGCCGAACAGGCCGAGCAGGAAGTTCACGAAATGGTGTGGTGAGCCGTCGAATTGCTCGTTTTCCACCAGGATCGCGCCGGTCACCCGGTACACCGCCCACAGCGGCCGCTGCGCTCCGCTGGGTAGCGTGCCAGGGAACATCTCGACCAGACCCCAGCCGAGCAGACAGCCGAGCGCAAGCCCACCGACCAGCGCGATCAGTGCTTTCCGGCCCGCACCGCGCCGGACCCGCGTGTAGAACTCGGGCCATGCGGCGATGAGCACGCCGATCACGGCCAGATGCACCACGCCGGCAACGAGCGCGTTGACGTCGCGGTCCTGGATGAAGGTCAGAGCGTTGTCCAGCACCCAGGTCACCAGATAGATGACCAGCAACCACCAGGCGATGCGCTTGCGTCCGGCCGTCGCGGCGGCCAGCAGGGCCACCACCAGTGCCCACACCAGGCTGGTGTCGGGTGCGTCGAAGTAGTAGTCGTCGATGTAGTGGCGCGGGGTGTGGGTCAGGTAGCGCAACGCGGGCGACAGGCTCCACAGCAGACAGGCCACCGCGAACACGCCGAGCACGAGTCCGGCGTAATGCGGGACCTCGGCGAACCTGCCGTGCCCACGATGCGGTACCGGCGGAACAGGTCTGCCCGCGGATAGCTCGGTGGTGCGGCGTAGGTCGTCCGGCGTGGAAGTCACCGATCCAGTGTGACCGTTGGGGTGGATTTGCCGGTAGTTTGTCGCGGCGTGTTCGCGGCCCCTTTGCGACGTCTCGGGAATGGCCGAATGCGGCCGGATACCGGGGCGGCGCACGGCGGAGCGGGGCGGGGGAGTAAGTATTTAGACCATGTCGGAACCAGTCGATGTGCCGATCGATGACGAAGCCATTCGGCTCGGCCAGTTTCTCAAATTGGCCAATCTGATCGATTCCGGTTCGGAAGCCAAGACGGTGATCGCCGCGGGTCTCGTGCGGGTGAACGACGAGGTCGAGCTACGCCGTGGACGGCAGTTGCACGTCGGCGATGTGGTCGCTCTCGCCGGTCACCAGGCGCGAGTCGCCGAGTAAACCCTGCTGCTGCGCCGATCAGTCCTCGGCGCGCACCACGACGCCGTCGTGATCGCTGTAGAGCATGTCGCCGGGCACGAAGGTGACACCGCCGATCTCTACCGGGACGTCCTTGTCGCCGGAGCCGGTCTGGGTGCTCTTGCGCGGGTTGGTGCCCAGCGCCTTGATGCCGATGTCGAGGGTGCGCAGGATTGCCGAATCGCGCACCGCACCGTTGACGATGACACCGGCCCAGCCGTTGTCGACACCGCGTCCGGCGATGATGTCGCCGACCAGCGCGGTGTGCACGCTCGCGCCACCGTCGACGACGAGCACTTTGCCATCGCCCGGTTCGCTCAACGTCTGCTTGACGAGCAGATTGTCCTGGAAGCAGCGAATTGTGGTGATCCGGCCGGAAAATGCCGCGCGGCCGCCGAACTGGATGAACTGGGTATCGCAGCTGCGAATATCGGGGCCGATTTCGTCGGCCAGGTCCGCGGTCGCCACAACATCTGTCGGTTCGGTCATGGGCCTCAGCTTAGAGGTGGCCGAATTCCAGCCGGAACGGACCGCGGGGTTCGTTCCACGTGAATCACAGCGCGATCAGCGCAGCCAGGCGCAGCCTGTCGTCAGACCGCGCATGGCCGGAGCGAAGGCGGAGGTACGCCTATCGATGTCCGTGCCGCAGTTCGTACATATCCCGTTCGTGCTCGGAGATCTTGCCGTGATCGAGCAGATTCGGATCGAGGCCGTGCTGCACCAGCCGGTACCGGCGCCATACATAGCTGAGCGCGACGGTGAAGATGACCATCGGAACCGTCATCATCACAATCAGCCCGATCTTGAGTGGCAACGGACCTGGGAACAGCAGCACGAGCGCGAAGAACGGAACGACCGGCCCGAGAAACCGGAGCAGATAGCGTTCCATGGCCCCGTGCCCGAGCAGGTCGTTCTTCACCCACTCGTGCAGGTTCGCGGGGAGCTCGCGGCCCAGATCGTAGGCAATGCGCTGCCTGAAGGTGGGTTTGTCCATACCTCAAGGCTATGCCTGTGATGTGAGTCACCGCCAGGTTCGAATAGGGGTTCAGCGCCGGGGCGTTCGGTGTCGTTCGTGGCCCGCGGGATCGGTCCCGTGTGCGCCCACAGGTGGATGGCCCGGCCGCCCGTTGGACGCGCGGCCGACCGGGGCGGAGCCTGTTCAGTCCTGGCTGCTCGTGGCACCGCCGGCGCGGTGGAATTCCTCGATCTGCTTGGTCAGGTTCTCAGTGCTGTGCTTCACCGCGATCTTGACGAACGGTTCGATCGTCTTGCCGAGTGCGCGACCGGCCAGACCACCGGCGACCCGGTAGTCGACGATGGCGTCGACGGTGCAGCGCTCGGTGTCAGTGGCGTGGAACAGGAAGGTCGACTCGACCTCGAACCCTTTGATCGACTTCACCCCGATGGCGAAGTTCTCCTCCCAGCGCACGATCTCGATCCGGGAGTTCAGCGAGACCGGACCGAGCTTGATATGGCCGTCGAACGTCGCCCCGATACCTTCGGTCTGACTACCCACCGGCGTGAATGATTCGACCTCGCGCAGAAAGCGCGGCAGATTGCGGTAATCGTTCACGTAGGCGAAAGCGGTTTCGGCCGAGGCGTCGCAGTCGGCGACGATCTTCACTTCGGTCATGGCGCAACTGTAACCGGGGGTTCGCGGAATTCCGTCATGCCGTGACGGCCAATGTTGCGGCCAGGCCGAAGGCCACCGCCATCACCACCACCTCGATGGTGGCCCGGCGCAGCGACGCCTCGGCCGTCATCCGATGGTCGGCGGCGCGGCCGACCCAGTCGCGTCGCCACCACCAACCCAGCGCGAGCAGCGCGGCCAGGATCACTGTCTTGGCCAGCAGCACCCGGCCGTATCCGGTCTGCACCAGCGGCGCGACTCCGCCGATGCGGACCAGCCCGTTCACCAGTCCGGTCACCGCGACGACCGCCACCAGCGGCATGGCCACCGTGGAGTAGCGCGGCAACGCGATCGCCCATTCGCCGCGCGAGCGCACCACCAGCGCAAGGCCGATCAGCAGGCCGAGCCACGCGCCCGCGGCGAGTGCGTGCACCGCGGCGAGCACCGATCCGAACGGTTGCTGCGACATATGCCCGGTGATCGGCCGCAGGGTCAGCGCCACCGCGGCGAAGACCAGCACCAGGTCCGGGGAGGCGGTCTCCGGTCGCCGGAAAGCCAGCGCCGAATAGCACGCGACGGCGCCGGTGCCGAGCAGGATCGCGATACCGACCTGGCCGCCGCTGATTTCGGTGAGGAAGGTGCCGAACCGGCCGCCGTCGAGTGCGCTGACCGGCACCCCGACGACATCGGCGGCCTCGAACACCAGCACCACGAATTCGCTGCCGCACCAGATCCCGGCCACCACGGCCAGCAGCCGCCACGGCGGCCGCAACCGGTCGTGCACCCGCGGCAACGCCGCGAGCCCGAGCACGGTGGCCCCCGCGATATCGGCGAGGACCCGGACCGCGCTCTCCGCGGTGACCGCGGTCATCACCCACGCGACCAGTACACCGAGCAGCCCGGACGGGACGACCAGCAGCAGCGCCGCGCGGCGGTCACGGCCGCCGGTCGTCCGATCGGTCACCGGCCGCTCTTACCGGTGCCGCCCTTGCCGAACAGGCCCGTCCCGAACAGCGCGAAGGCCAGTCCGCCGCCGAACAGCACGATGGCGCCGACGATGAACACCCAGATCGGGATGCCGCCGGAACCGCCGTTGTCGGCGTCGGCTGCGCCGACCGTGGGGCCGGGGGTTCCCTTGCCCGCCGTGGTCAGGGTGAAGGTCAGTCGTCCCTCCACCGGATGGCCGTCGGCCGAGGTGACCCGGTAGCCGACGCGGTAGGTGCCTGCGGGTCCAAGATCGCCGACCGCGACGCTCACCGTTTTCCCGTCGACCACCGGGTCACCCTTGGACCACAGGTGATCGTCGGGGCCGACGACAGTCAGCGAAGGAAAGTTGGGCTGTAAGGCTTCATTGAAGGTGATGGTGACGCGTTCCGGGCCCGCGTCCAGCGAGGCGCCGTCCTCGGGGGAGGTGCCGACCACCGCGGAGTGGGCCGAGGCGGGCCCGGCGACGAGGGCGCCGACACCCAGACACAGCGCCCCGATGACGAACGTGAACAGCAGTGTGCGCATATTCATGCGCGGGGCGGTCACGACTGCCGTCCCCGGATGACCGAGCCGACGCCGAGCCCGAGCCCGAGCAGCCCGACGGCCAGTCCGATCCCGCCGAGCCAGCGGGCGGTCGTGTCGGTGCCCGCGTCATCGGATTCGGCTGGCGCGGTCTGATTCTCGGCCTCAACGCCGTGTTCGCCGTGCCCGTTTCCGGTGTTGGAGGCCAGGGTGAGGCTCGGCGCCGGATGTGCGACCAGGCCCTGATCGGCGGGCTGGTTCCAGTCGACGACCTTGCCGTCGCTGTAGGTCTGTTTGGTCGGGAAGCTCACCGAGTCCTTCAGCGGCAGTGGGCCCAGTGCCACCGCGAACTGCTGGAACTGGCCGGGGCCGACGCCGGGTGCGCCCGGGTCCGCGGTCCAGGTCACGGCGGTGACCTGGGATTTGTCGTTGCGGTCGACCTTGGCGGTCCAGCCCGGGATCGGTTCGGTCATGGCCACCGGAAGATTCGGCACGGTGACGGTGATGGCAGTGGTTGCCGCGGTGTCGGATTCGGTCGGGACCCGGAAGGTGGCGATGGCCATGGATCCCTGTGTGGCACCGGGGGCGTCGACGGTGACATGCGCGTTCGCGACCCCACCGGCCAGCGCGAACAGCCCGCCACCGAGCGCCGCCGTGCACAAGGCACGCGAAATGAACTTGTTCATGAATGAAATGCTTTCTCTCCGAAATGAATTGATGCAGTCAGGCCGGGCGAGCCAGAGGCGGCGCGCGCGGACCGGTGGCACCGGCCGGAGCAAAGCTGGGGAGCCGAACAACGGATTCGAACGTGGGCGCCGAGCCCTGTCGCACACGCGTGCGAGGCGGTGCGAGCACTACCCGCAGGGCCGCGGATATGGCACCGTACAGCCGCTCGGCGACGGGGATCAGCGCGGCGCAGACCAGGGTGGCGCCGAGGTGGGCCAGCAGCATTCCGCCCGAGGGCAGGTAGCCGCCGAGTAGTTCGCCCGCCAGGGGGGCGGAGGTCGAGGGGGCGTGCTCATGGCCGTAGATCCCGGTCAGGGCGCCATGCCCGGCCACTTGACCGGCGGCAAGTACGCCGAGTACCGGAACCGGCCCGCGCCGCCACGGCAGCGCCCCGGCCACCAGCCCGGTGACCGAGGCCGCGATCAGGACCAGCGCCAGCTCGGCCGAGGACGGATACCCGCCGCCGGCCAGCCCGTGCGCGGCGACCGCGAGCGCCCCGACCGACGCGCCGACCAGGAAACCGCGCGGGCTACCGGTGGTCGGACGTGAGCGCATCTGCGGAACGGGTCAGCGCACGCCGAGCCGGGCCAGGACGTCGGATTCGATCCCGGTCAGCTCGGTGGCGATGGAGGTGTGCACGGCGCGACGACGCTGCGCGGGCATCTGGTCGGCGGTCCGCACAGCTGCGGTCAGGGCTTCGAGCCGGTTGCGGGTCACCGCGACGAACTTGTCCGATTCACCCTTGTCGCCGTTGGCACCGATCTTGTCGAGGGCGGCCTCGGTATTGGCGATCCGCGCATGCAGCCGCGCGCCGTGCCCGGTGTAATCGCCGAGCTGTTCGACGCCGATGCCGAGCTGGTTGGCCTTGCGATTGTCGAGCTGACCACGCACGAAGGTGGCGCCGCGGTAGGCGAGCGGGGCCAGCACCGGAACCAGGATCCGGGCGACGCCTATGTACTTCTTGACCTGGCTCACGCTGAACGGATCGCGCTCGGCCTTTGCCGCCGCCTTCAGTGCCGCTTTCTCTTCGGCATGCAATGCCGCGATCTGGGCCTTGGCGACCTTCTTCTGGGTGCGGTTCTCGGCGCGACGCTGCTTACGGTCGTTCTTGGCGCCGAGCTTGGCTTCCAGGGCAGCCTTGTGCTTGAGGGCTTTCGCCTCGGCCCGGCGGCTCGGGCGCCGCTTGCGCTTCGTGAACAACCCCATCGATGGCCCTCCGTCATGCTGGTTCGCCCTGGCGGCTCGGCGCGCGAAATGCCCGTCCGCCCATGTCACACGGTTTGCCGACACCCTATCCGGTCGCGGCCGGATGCTGCGAAGGTGGCGGGCCCATCGCCTGCGGCCCGCAGACGATTCGCGGTTCTGTCGGGGGTAGGGACCATACTGCTTACGTGCATCCGGGCAGTGCCGACCGAGAGGGTCGCGAGTTGGACGACGGAACCGAACAGAATCGGTCCGCCGCCGCCGCGACCGCGTTTCTCGATGCCAGAGGGCTGATCGGGTGCAGGCACCGGCTGAATATGAATGCCGCCCATCCGGAGATGCTGGCCGGTGTCCGTGAGGATGCCGGCGTCCAGCAGCGCCGTGACGCGGCGGTCGCGCACCGCGAACGGGTCCGTAACGCACTGGTCGGCGCGCGCCCCGACCAGTGGGTGGTGATCGATCCGTTGCTTCGTCCGGGGGAGAAGGCCGAATCCACCCTGCGCGCCTGCGCCGCGGGTGCCCTGTGCATCTGGGGCGGCATGCTGCCGCAGGAACCCGATACCGGCAGACGCGGCGGCGCCGAGATCCTGATGCGCGACCTCGACCGCGGCGGCTATATCCCGGTCATCGTCGTCAACCACAAGGTCACCGATCCCCGCCAGCCCGAGCCCGCGGAATTCCACCCGACCACCTCGGATCTGTATCACTGGGATCCGCAACCCGATCCGCACCGCAAACTGCGCCAGCAGCCGCGCGACCAGCAGCGCCTCGCTCATCTGTACCGCATGTTGCAGCGGCACGGATTGGCCGGCCCGGCCCTGCTTGGCGGGGTGATCGGCTACCACTTCGACCGTATCCTCGTCCACGATCTGACCCAGGTGCTCGCCGATTACGACCGGCGCTATGCCGACCGGATCGCGGTGGTGCGCGGTGAGTCGGCGACGGTGCCGTCGAAAGTGCCCGAATGCAGGCAGTGCCCGTGGTGGACGCGCGGTGGGGCCGACGGCCGCGGGTGTGAGGGCTGGTTGATCGACCATCGCGACGTCAGCCTGGTCGCGCCCGGCTCGCGGGCAGATGTGTTGCACGGGCACGGTGTGCGGACCATCGACGATCTGGCGGCCTGGTCGGCGCCCGAGCCCGAGGACTGGCAGCACGGTCCGTTCGACGAGGCCGTGGTCACCGCCCGCGCCTGGATCGCCGGCGCGCCGCTGGTGCGCAGATTCGAACAGGTGCAGGTGCGCCGCGCCGACGTCGAAGTCGACGTCGACCTGGAGAGTTTCCAGGAATTCGGCGCCTACCTGTGGGGCACGCTGCTGGACGGGGTGTACCGCCCGTTCGTCACCTGGGATCCATTGCCCACCGAGGACGAGGGCCGCTCCTTCGGCGAATTCTGGACCTGGCTGATGCGAGTGCGCGCCGAGGCGCTCGCCGCCGGGAAGACCTTTGCCGCCTACTGCTATTCGCGCACCGCCGAGGACAAATGGCTGTACGAGTCGGCGCGCAGGTTCGCCGGACAGCCAGGGGTTCCGACCGTCGAACAGGTGCGTGCCTTCGTCGATTCGCCGCAGTGGGTGGATATGTTCCAGGCCGTCACCGAGCAGTTCATCTGTCCGAATGGCAAGGGCCTCAAGAAGATCGCGCCGGTGGCCGGTTTCGCCTGGCGCGATCCCGAGGCCAACGGTGAGGCGTCGATGAGCTGGTACCGGCTGGCGGTCGGCTACGACGGCGAACCCGATCTCACCCAGCGCACCCGCTTGCTCGAGTACAACGAGGACGACGTGCGCGCCACCATGGTGCTGCGGGAATGGATGAATCCGCGGGTGCCCGGCCCGCACCGCGCCGACCTCGAGGTTCCTGCGCTCGCCGATTTCGCGCAGGTGTCGGGTGCGATCACCGGCGGCGGTACCATCTCGGCGTGACAGAGCACGTCGAACAACTCGAGTT
Source organism: Nocardia cyriacigeorgica (assembly GCF_010868145.1). Classification (GTDB taxonomy): domain Bacteria; phylum Actinomycetota; class Actinomycetes; order Mycobacteriales; family Mycobacteriaceae; genus Nocardia; species Nocardia cyriacigeorgica_D. Next base: position 101,861 of record NZ_JAAGUY010000002.1, on the reverse strand, counting down.
CCAGGCCGAAACCCATCAGCTGCTCGAGCTGATGATCCACTCGGTCTACTCCAATAAAGACACGTTCCTGCGGGAGCTGATCTCGAACGCTTCCGACGCACTGGACAAGCTGCGGCTGGAGTCCTACAAGGACAAGGACCTGCACGTCGACACCTCCGACCTGCACATTGAGCTGGAGGTCGACACCGACGGTCGGGTCCTGACGGTTCGGGACAACGGCATCGGCATGTCGCGCGCCGAGGTGGTGGATCTGATCGGCACCCTCGCCAAATCGGGCACCGCTCAGCTGCGCAAGCAGCTCAGCGAGGCCAAGTCCGAGGCCGCTGCCGAGGAGCTGATCGGCCAGTTCGGTATCGGCTTCTACTCGACCTTCATGGTCGCCGACAAGGTCACCCTGACCACCCGCCGAGCCGGCGAGACCGAGGCGACCCGCTGGGTGGCCGAGGCCGGAAGCTCCACCTACAGCATCGAGACCGTCGAGGACGCCCCGCAGGGCACCGCGGTGACGTTGCAGCTCAAGGCTGCCGACGAGGACGATCACCTTTTCGACTACACCCAGGAGTGGAAGCTCCGCGAGATCGTCAAGAAGTACTCCGACTTCATCGCCTGGCCCATCCGCATGCAGGTGGAGCGCACCGTCACCGAGGGTGAGGGCGAGGACGCACAGGAGCAGACGGTCGTCGAAGAGCAGACCCTCAACTCCATGAAGGCGCTGTGGACCCGCCCCAAGAGCGAGGTCAGCGACGAGGAGTACCACGAGTTCTACAAGCATGTCAGCCATGCCTGGGATGAGCCGCTCGAGATCATCCCGCTCAAGGCCGAGGGCACCTTCGAATACCAGGCGCTGCTGTTCATCCCCTCGCAGGCACCGTTCGATCTGTTCACCCGCGAGCACAAGCGCGGTGTACAGCTCTACGTCAAGCGGGTGTTCATCATGGACAACTGTGAAGAGCTGATGCCGGAGTACCTGCGCTTCGTCAAGGGTGTGGTGGACGCACAGGACCTCTCGCTCAACGTCTCGCGCGAGATCCTGCAGCAGGACCGCCAGATCCAGATGATCCGCAAGCGCCTGGTGAAGAAGGTGCTGTCCACGGTCAAGGATGTGCAGGGCGCCGAGGATCAGGACAACTACCAGACCTTCTGGCGTGAGTTCGGCCGCGTCCTCAAGGAGGGTCTGCTCTCGGACTTCGACAACCGCGACACCATCCTCGCGGTGTCGTCGTTCGCGTCGACCGCGTCCGAATCCGACCTGGCCACGCTCGCTCAGTATGTGGAGCGGATGAAGGACGGCCAGGACTCGATCTACTACATGACCGGGGAATCCCGCCAGCAGGTGGAGAGCTCGCCACATCTGGAGGCCTTCCGGGCCAAGGGCCTCGAGGTGCTGATCCTGACCGATCCGGTCGATGAGATGTGGGTCGGCTCGGTGCCGGAATTCGACGGCAAGCCGTTCGTCTCGATCGCCAAGGGTGAGGTGGACCTGGAGACGGAGGAGGAGAAGAAGGAGTCCGAGCAGCTGCGTGAGCAGCAGGACAAGGACTACGCCGAACTGCTGGGCTGGCTCGGCAAGACCCTCGCCGACAGCGTCAAGGAGGTGCGCCTGACCAACCGGCTCACCACATCGCCCGCCTGTCTGGTCGGCGATGTCTTCGACTTCACGCCGATGCTCGAGCGGATGTACCGAGCCTCGGGCCAGGCGCTGCCGGAGACCAAGCGGATCCTCGAGCTCAACCCAACCCATCCGCTGGTGACCGGGCTGCGCGAGGCCTACGACACCCGCAAGCAGGACGCCGACGAGGGCAAGGTTCCCGAACTCGGCGAGACCGCCGAGTTGCTGTACGGCACAGCCGTACTGGCCGAGGGTGGCGAGCTGAAGGATCCGGCGAAATTCGCCCACATCCTCACCGATCGGCTGACCCGCACCCTCTGATTTACCGCGGCAGGCGGGCGGCGCCGCGAGATGCGCCGCCCGCCCATTCATTCCAGGGCAACATATTGGCTAACCTGTGGCGCAATGCTTCTGGTCGCCGTCTGATTCCGGCGCTCGCGTCAGCCCGGATGGGCTGTGAACAGCTGTTTGTAAAACTGCTGTTACCGATGGCGATAGGACTTCCGGAGTGCGAGAACCGTGCTCCGGACAGGAGATCGATCATGCCGACTACGACTCTGGGTGGCCGTAGCATCCGCCGGGCATTGGCACGGACCGCGCTGCTCGGTGCCATCGTGCTCGCACCTGCGATGGCCGCCGCGCCCGCGTTCGCCGAGCCGACCGGTTCGACGCCGACCGTCGCGCCCACTCGGCCGACAACCCCGACAACGCAGCCCACGCCTCCGGAGCACAAGCCGCCGAAGCCGTGTCCGGACGGTGGCTTCGATATGGGAACGGGTTGCCCGCCCCGGCAGACGGACCCGTACGGCCCCGACGGCTATGACGTGCACGGTTACGACCGCTCCGGCTACGACCGTTCGGGTTACGACCATTCCGGCCGCGATCGCTTCGGTCGGGACCGTTTCGGCTACGACCGCAACGGCATCGGCCGCGATGGCTACACCCGTGAGGGTTGCGCCGTCGACGGCAAAGACCGGCCGGATGCCGACCATGAGGCCTGCGAGCGTTGGCGGTCGCGCCCGGCGACCGGCAGCGCGGGCTGACCGACGCGCGTGTTGTCCGTCGGTGCCTAGGTACGCCGACGAACGGCTAGGACACACCGATGGCCGGACGCACGACGCCCGCCGACCCGTTGGATAACCAGGGCGGCGGGCGTCGAGTTCTGCTTCGTCGCGGAACTACCGCGGCGCCATGCGCAGCGCGCCGTCCATGCGGAAGGTCTCGCCGTTGAGGTAGTCGTGCTCAACGATGTACTGCGACAGCTGCGCGTACTCGTCCGGGCGGCCCAGCCGCGACGGGAACGGCACACCGGCCTCGAGGCCCTTGCGGTATTCCTCGGTGACACCGGCCAGCATCGGGGTGTCGATGATGCCGGGGGCGATGGTGTTGACCCGGATGCCGAACTGGGCCAGGTCGCGGGCGGCGGGAACGGTCATACCGTGCACGCCACCCTTGGAGGCCGAGTAGGCGATCTGGCCGATCTGGCCCTCGAACGCGGCGACCGAGGCGGTGTTGATGACGACGCCGCGCTGGCCGTAGTCGTCGACCGGATCGGTCTTGGCGATGGCGTCGGCGGCCAGGCGCATCACATTGAAGGTGCCGAGCAGGTTGACCGTGATGACGGTGCGGAACAGTTCCAGATCGTGCGGGCCGTTCTTGGACAGGATGCGACCCGCCCAGCCGACACCGGCGCAGTTGACCACGATGCGCAGCGGCACACCGGACTCGACGACCTTCGCCACCGCGGCGCTGACCTCGTCGTTGCTGGTCACGTCGGCGGGAAGGAGAGTGACACCGGCAGGCACGTTGTCGCCGGCGCGCTCGATCGACTGCGGCACGTCGAGCCCGAAGACGGTGGCGCCCAGTTCGGCGAAACGCTTGGCGGTGGCGGCGCCGAGGCCGGACGCGCCTCCGGTGACAATGGCGGCGGAACCCGAAATCTCCACGATGGTCCTCTCGTTCGTGACAAGCCAGTTGGCCCTTCGTCAATTGCACCCTAATAGGTGCGGAATGAGGTGCGGGTCACGGCTCCCTCCGTAGTGGCCGGCCGGTCCGCACTATTTACGAACATCGTTGTTCGTAGGTGGTACGGTCGGCCCTATGACGTCGATATTTGGTGGATCGGTCGCCGGTCGCCGGGTGCTGATCACTGGTGCGGCCCGCGGCATCGGAGCCGCACTGGCCAGGCAGTTGTTCGCACACGGTGCCGAAGTGGCACTGCTCGGACTGGAACCGGAGCTGCTCGGGAAGGTGGCGCGCGAATGCGGGGATGCCCCGTGGCGCTACTGCGATGTGAGCGACCGCGCGCAGGTGGACGCGGGGGTGGAGGCGGTCGTCGGTGAACTCGGCGGACTGGACGTGGTCGTCGCCAACGCGGGCGTCGCCAAACAGCTGCCGTTGATCGGCGGCGATCCCGTGGTGATGGAGCAGACGATAGCGGTCAATGTGCTCGGCGTGTACTACACGGTGCGCGCGGCGGGACCGCATATCTCGCATTCCGATGGCTACGCGCTGGTGGTCTCGTCGTTGGCTGCGGCGGTGCACCTCCCGCTGCTCGGCGCATACAGCGCGTCCAAAGCGGGGGTCGAAGCGCTCGGCGACACCCTGCGCCATGAACTGCGCCACACCGGGGCCAAGGTCGGTGTTGCCTACTTCGCCGAGCTCGACACCGATATGACCTCACGCGGATTCGGCACCGAAGCCGCCCGCTCACTGCTGGGGAAGGCGACGGTGTCCGGTGTGGCACCGCTGGGCCCCGCGATCGACGCCGTCGAGCGAGCGATCGCGCGGCGCCGCCGACGTGTCGTTTCGCCCTGGTGGGTGACGTTCGTGCTGCCGTTCCGGCCGATCGCGCAACGGGTCACCGACCTGGGCCTGCGGCGGGGAGTGGCCGACGCGCTGCGCATAGCCCGGACCGAAGCGACACCCTTCACGACCGAGCAGCCCACGCATACCAGCAGAATGGATCAGCATCCGCCCGACCGAACACCGGAGTAGCCCGCATGACCGACCCGGCCACCAGTCTCCGCCAGCTGCCGCGCGGCAGGCACGGTCTGCCCCGGGAGCAGGTCGTCGCCTCGCAGCGGGAGCGGATTCTGCAGGCGATGGGGGAGGCCATGGTCGACAGCGGCTATGTGGGAACGTCGGTCGCGGCGATCCTGAAGAAGGCCGGTGTGTCGCGGGAGACGTTCTACGAGCAATTCCGTTCCAAGGAAGACTGTTTCGAGGCCGCTTACGAGCGCGCCGTGCAGCAGTTGCTCGGCAGGATCGCCGAGACCGATACTCCGGCAGCCGATTCGGGCGCGGAGCCCGAGACCGACCCGACCGACCGGATGAGCCGGCTTCTCGGCACCTATCTGCAGCATCTGGCCGACGATCCGGCCAGCGCTCGGCTGTTCCTGGTCGAGGTATACGCGGTCGGTTCGAAAGCGGTCGCGCGCCGCATCGAGCTGCAGGACCTCTTCGTGGAACGGATCGTCGATGTCCTCGACGCCCGCACCGCCGAACAACGCTTCGCCTGCCAGACCCTCGCCGCCGCGATCGGATCAATGGTGACCGGAAAGGTCGCGGTCGACGATATGCCGGGGCTGCTCGCGCTCCGTGAACCGCTACTGGAACTCGTCGGGCGCGGTGGAGCGCTGTACGGGCAGGCACTGGCGTAGCGGGAGCCGCTGCGGGTCGGAGTCGAGGCCCTACCGCACCTCGTCGGCGGGTTGAACCCGGAAATCCGCCGGATCGCCCTGCGCGGTGACTTCTGCGCGCCGCCGGATCAGCGCATACATCACCGCACCGGCGATGAGCGGAACAACAACGGCGACCGCCGCACCGGGCAGGGTGCCGAGGTTCGGCCACACGATGCCGGTGAGCGTCAAGGAGCCGAAGAACAGGAACAGCAGGCCCGAACCGATGCCGATGGCGCGCTCGGGCAGATGCTTGCCGACCAGGATGCCGACCGCGATGGCCAGGGCGTCGGCGGCGACCATGCCGATGGTCGAACCGAGCCAGACCCCGGCCCAGTCGTAATCGGTGGCCAACGCAGCGGTCGCGAACATGGTGCGGTCGCCGAGTTCGGCCAGCAGGAACGCCGACAGCACCACGAAGAAGGGGGCCGCCGTCGCGAGGCGTGACACCTTGGGCGCTTCTTCGTCGTCGGGGTCGACGTGTTCGCGCAGCGTCCAGATGCCGACGGCGAGAAAGGTGAGCGCGGCAACCAGCGCGATGGCGGTGGTGGGCAGGGCCGCGCCGAGGAAGTGGCCGACCGCCACCGAGATGACGTGCACTGCGGCCGTTGCGGTGGCGATACCGCCGAGGACCACCCACCAGCGATAGCGCAGCGCGAACGTCAGCGCCATCAGCTGGGACTTGTCACCGAGTTCGGCGAGAAAGACGATGCCGACGCTCAGCAATACAATGGCGATCATTGGCGTGCACTCCCGGTCTCCGGCCAGCCGGCCGGGAAACGGGACGCCTCCGGCCGGCAACGAAAAGGTTGTCTCGGCCGAAGGTCTCGCCCACCGGATGGGATCCGGTTCACGCAGCCGGACCCGCGCCGCATGCGGCGGTGGATCAGTATGTCGACTACGCGATTGGGGGCTACTCCCCTTCGCTGCTGCCGACTCTACCCGCCCCAGCATCGCGACGGCAACTCGGTGTTGTCGAAATCGCAATGCGCGCAATAAGTTTGGCGATCCGCGCGCTAGTTTTCGGGTTCCCTTACGCGGCGAGCAGCATAGCCAGAACTGCGGTATCGGGATCGCTGATCGGATCGAGACCGACCCGGCTGACCAGCGAGGTCACCGTTCCGTCCAACTCCGCTTCGGCCCACGCCGCCCGGTGCTCGAGCCCTAGATGTGGGACCCCGGGCAGTAGCACGCAACCCGAGGCGGCGCCGGTGCATTCGGGCAGCGATGGGTTGGTTTCCGACGGTGGATGCAGCATCAGCAGGGCGGGCGGCACATGATCGGCAAACTTTCCCGGCGTCACCGCGTCCTCGCCGAGTACCGGCCCTTCGGCGAGCACCAGGCCCACGGTGCCGGGTTCGGGATCCTCCGGCAGATCCTCCCGCGCGCCGAAGACCGTCGAAGTGGACAGCAGTCCCGGCATGCTGGCCACCCGCACCGCGAGCACAAGGAGCTGCGCCCATTCCTTGGTGGTGTCGGGCCAGCGGCCGGAGATGACGAACCCGCACAGGGATCCGCGGGCTTGGAACGGCGTGACGCCGATCGGACCATTGCTACGCATGATGCCTCCCGTCACGAAACCGGGGGCGGCCTTGCCCGTCCTCGAACTGGGACTTGAAGAATGAACCACAAACCATCTGGCACACAAGTACCAAAGAGTGCTAGGAGCGGTGGACGAGCCGGTGCTGACGGGCGCTCATCTGTGAAAATGCGAAGGGCCGCGACACCGTATGGTGTCGCGGCCCGGGCGCGTCGGTTGCTTGCGCAACGACTGATTTCGCGAGGTTACGGGTAACTCACCGGGGACGCCCAGAACTCGGCAGCCACCTGACCGCCGGCCCGGTACGAAAGTCCCTTGGCACCCACGACCGGCAAAAACCTCGGAGAGGCGGACGAGCCTAGCCGAAGATGAGGCCCTTGCCCTCGCTGACGGCCCTGGCGAAGCGCTCCTGCACGTCGGCCCAATTGACGACGTTCCAGAACGCGGTCACGTAGTCGGCCTTGACGTTCTTGTACTGCAGGTAGAACGCGTGCTCCCACATGTCGACCTGCAGCAGCGGGATGATGCCGAGCGGCACGTTGGCCTGCTGGTCGTAGAGCTGGAAGGTCAGCAGCTTCTGGCCGAGGGTGTCGTAGCCGAGCACCGCCCAGCCCGAGCCCTGCAGACCGTTGGCCGCGGCGGTGAACTGCGCGCGGAACTTGTCGAACGAGCCGAACTGGTCGTCGATGGCCGCGGCCAGCTCGCCGACCGGCTTGTCGCCACCGTTGGGCGAGAGGTTCTTCCACCAGATGGAGTGGTTGACGTGTCCGCCGAGGTGGAACGCGAGGTTCTTCTCGTTGAGGAAGATGGCGCCGTGATCACCGGCTTCGCGAGCTGCTTCGAGCTTCTCGAGCGCGGTGTTCACACCGGCGACGTAGGCGGCGTGGTGCTTGGAATGGTGAATCTCGTTGATCTGCCCGGAGATGTGGGGTTCCAGGGCGCTGTAGTCGTAATCCAGATCCGGCAGCGTGTACTCAGCCACGATGTCCCTTCCTTGTCGGGCCGCGCGCTCGCGAACCTCGCGAGCGCTCTCGACCATCATTCGTACACCCGATCGGTTCCAACTCGCCCCGATGCCCCGGCATTCCGGTGATGGCGCTCACTCGGGCGGTCCGGACGTGCGCACGTCAAGGGCATCGGCGACCGAAAGAACCGCACTCGTAGCATCGAACCACGTCCTGGTACGACGAACTAGTCGGGCGGGACAGATAACTCGCGTAGCCCTACAGCGGAGGGGCGATACCGGGGCGCCTGGTGCGCGGATCGCCCGCGTCGTGTGCCTCCCACCAACGCACCCCACCGGAGACGAAATCCTTCAGCGGGATCTCGGTGCCGTTGACATCGTGGATGGTGATGGTGTCGAACCACACCCGGACGTCGAGTTCGCGCGGATCGAGGCCTTCCTCCTGCGAGAACTCGAGCACGTGCGCGGACACCCGCTGATCGATCATGGTGTCGAAGCTCAACAGCTCGCTCCACAGTGACCAGCCGCTGTCGTCGAGATCGATGAATTCCCAGCCGTGCAACCGGCCGCCGCCGAAACTGGTGATGGCATCGCCGAGCCCGGTCAGCTCGAGCGGCAGCACGGTGGGTTCGACGTCGTCCCATCGATGGATGCGCAGCGAGGCCGCGACCCGGGTGACGCCGTGGAAGGTCATGCGGACCTTGGTGTCCGCGGAGGTTTTCTCCTGTTTCGGGAGAGTCAGTACCTCCAGGTCGAGTCGAAGTGTGCCGGCCTCGGCGTCGACGTCGAGACCGAGGCACGCGGCCTCCGACAGTGCGACGTCGATTCCGGCGGTGTCCAATCCGTCAAGTAGCCCCCTGCTCGAGTTCATAGCGCCAGGCTACCGAGATCGCCGCCCAGATCGGCGCATTTCAAGTTTTCACTAGGGTTGTCGTTTTTTATGGAACCGAATCCGGACCGCTTCCGTCCAAGTACATGTCGGGAGCTTCGAAGGCGCAGCTCCCGAAGAGGCGGCGAATGACCGCTCCGGGATGGCTGGAGGGGAGTCCCGGATCGGTCGTTCGCAACCCGCCGAGCAGTGATCACGCTGATGAGACACCCGATAGTGTCTCCCTGTGGACAGGACGCTCACCGATAGCTGACGCCTGTGGATCAGGTTGTGGAATCTGTGGATAACTACACCGATCTATCCACATGTCCCCGGAAATCGGGGCATCGGTCCGGAGGCGGCGGGGCATAACCTACGCGGACCCCGCTGCACCCGGTGTGGCGAGGCATCCGGTGTCCTCACCGATGGCCGGGTATGGAAGTCCGCAATCGTACGGTACGCATGGCAGGATCGAACACGTGACGAGCTCCGAGGTCCCGACGGTACCGCTACACGAGGTGCCCGGTGCGTTCGACGACAGCGTGCGCGCTGCCGCGCACAAGGCCGAGGCGATCCTGCTCGACGTGCGTGAGCCCGACGAGTGGGCACTCGGGCACGCGCCCGGCGCGATCCACATTCCGGTGGACGACATCCCCGCGCGCTTGGACGAACTGGATTACGACGCCCAGCTCTATGTCATCTGTCGACAGGGCGGACGGTCCATCGAGGCGGTCAAATACCTGACCCACGTCGGATTCGATGCCGTGTTCGTCGTCGGCGGCATGGTGGAGTGGCAGCGTATCGGTCGTCCGCTGATGGGCGAGGGCGAGCGCGAGCCCAAGATCTACTGACGAAAGAGCGAGGTGCGACGGCTTTGAGTACGGTGGTGCAACCCTGTGCGCGCTGCGGCGCGCGCTGGGCCGTACAGCAGGCGGCGCCGATGCACTGGTGCCCGCGATGCCGTGGCGTGCTGCTCTCGCCCGGGCCGATCGACGCACCCGCCGAACGGCGAAACTATCGCTGGGTCGCCCGCAGGCCAGACCATCGTCCGCGCGGTCCCGTCGCGCCGGGCCGCACCGGACCAACCCCGACGCCCCGCTACACCCAGATCCCGCGCTGGGGTCTGCGGGATGTCCCGGCGCCGGTCGCCGCCGCGCCGCGCAGACCGCTGAATGTGCTCGCGGGCTGGCTGCCCGGTCTGCTGGTCGGCGTGGCGCTGATGTTCGGTATCGCGGCGGGTGCCGAACTCGGCCGCTACCTGCTGCTGATGCACAACCGCACCCGGTTGATCGATCCACTGCTGCTGAACTTCTCGGACGCGATGGTCAACGCCTCCGCCCTCTTCGCTGCCGTCCTCGCGCTGCTCGCGGCCATCGGCGCGGTCGGCTGGCTGATCGAAGCGCGCCACGCCGCCTATGAACGCCTCGGCAGGCGTGATCCGCGCTCGCCGCGCACGCTGGTGCTCGGTTGCGTGATTCCGGTGGTCAACCTGCTGTGGCCGGGTGTCTACCTGACCGAGATGGTGGCAGGTCGCGACGATCCACGTGCGCTGCGCGCGGTGCGCGTGTGGTGGGCGGTGTGGATATTCGGCGGTGCCTGCGCGGTTGCCGCATTGTTCTGGCGGACCGCCGACTCGCTGCAAGCCGAAGCCGACGGGGTGCTGTTCAGCGCCTTCACCGATGCCGTTGCCGCCGCGGTCGCGGTCGCGACGCTGTGGGTGGTGCGAGTCGTCGAGGGCCGGGATCTGCTCGGCCGCGCCCACATGGCCCATCGCTGGGTGGTCGCCGCCGATCCCGCGGTGCCCGTCATCGAACCGGTGCAGCCGGGCATGGTTACGGCTGCGGCGCGCGTCGAGACCGCCGATGGGGAACCGGCGGCGGAGCCGAGTGGCGAGGCCGACCGTGAGCATCTGGAGCAGGAGGTTGTCGCGAAGTGAACCAGTCCGATCGCGCGCCATTCGTCGTCGCGCACCGTGGCGCGTCCGCCGAACGCCCCGAGCACACCCTCGCCGCCTATGAGCTGGCCCTACAGGAGGGCGCGGACGGCGTCGAATGCGATGTCCGGTTGACCAGGGACGGCCATCTGGTCTGCGTGCACGACCGCACCGTCGACCGGACATCCTCGGGCAGCGGTCTGGTCAGCGAACTCACCCTTGACGAGCTGAAGGCGCTGGATTTCGGCGCCACGGGCGAGCCGGCCACGGTCCTCACGCTCGCTGAGCTGATCGGCCTCGTGCTGGACTGGCGCAGCCGCCCGACCAAGCTGTTCATCGAGACCAAACATCCGGTCCGCTACGGCGCACTGGTGGAGAACAAATTGCTCGCCGAGTTGCAGCGCTTCGGCATCGCCACTCCGGCCTCCGCCGATCACTCCAGGGCTGTGGTCATGTCGTTCGCGGCCACCGCGGTGTGGCGGATCCGGCGCGCGGCCCCGTTGCTGCCGACGGTGCTGCTCGGTGAATCCTCGCGCTACCTGGGCGGCAGTGCCGCGACCACCGTCGGCGCCACCGCCGTCGGCCCGTCGGTGAAGACCCTGCGCGAGCATCCCGACCTGGTGGACAAGGCGGCTGCCGCAGGCCGCGCCACCTACTGCTGGACCGTCGACGACCCCGAGGACGTGCGGTTGTGCGCCGACCTCGGCGTCAGCTGGGTGGCGACCAATCATCCCGGCCGCACCAAAGCGCTGCTGGCCACCACTTAGGGTTGGCCCCATGCTGCCCCTGAACGAAGGCGTGGCGCGCGGAGCCCGGGCCCGGTATCGGTGTAGTTTGACCAGCCGTGGGTAAGAGCAAGCGCAACAGTCCGAAGCCCGGCGGGAACCGGGCCCAGCGTCTCGCCGAACGGCGTGCCGCGCAGGAACAGGCCGCCGCGTCCGTCACGCGCCCGTTCCAGGGTGTGGCCGCCGAGTGTGATCTCGTCGCGTTGCGCGAGTTCGTGCCGTCAGCGACCGCGACATTGAAGCTGTCGCCGGGTGCGGCGGCCGAGCGTTCGGTCGTTCTCGCCACGGTGCTACCGGGTGCGGTCGCCGCGCTGGTGCGCGCCGGTGACGAGCCGACCGGCTATGTCGGCGTACAGGTACAGGCCGAAGGCGAGAATCCCGCCGCCGATATCGCCGCCGCCATCCTGTGGACCCAGTCGGCTGAACCGGGCGAATCGCTGTCCTCCGCCGAGAGCGTCGAGGGTGGGCCCGCACTGACCGACGTCATCGACCCGGGCGCCGCGCTCGAGTTGACGGTGCATCAGGACTTCGACTGGTGGGTGCCCGAAGGCGTGGAGCCCGATCCGCAGGTGGCCGCGACGATCGAGCAGGCCAAGCAGGCGATCATGCCCTCGGATCGGCTGGATCTTGGTGGCGACGCGATCGGCGCGGCGTGGTGGGTCGACGCCGGCGACAAGGCCCATCTGCGCTGGGTGCGGCCGGAACCGGAAGACGATCTGATGTTGGCGCTGGCCCGGTTGCACGCCGCGGGCGGCCTGCATCTGGGCGAGGGTTCGCGTTTCGCGGGCTCCTTCCGGACCCACGGGCTGCTGGTGCCGGTGTTCGATCTGGATCCCGAGCGTCACGCGTCCGAGTGGACCGCGCCTGCGATCGAGTTCGGTGCCCGGCTGGCGGAGGCGTTGGCCTCGGATGCGCCGATGTCGGCGGAGGAGCGGCGTTCGCGTGACGGGCTGCGGTCGCGCCAGGTCACGCTGCGCTGAATGCGTATAGAGCGGTGCGCGGTCGGTTGACGCTGCGCTGAGACATGACGACGGCTTCGGCGTCCGGCGGTGTGCCGGGCCCGGAGCCGTTGCTGTTGGCGGCTTCGAAATTCCATCGGAGTAATTTTGTGAAAAACACTCCTTTCTAATCTCGGCTCCGTTACGTTCTCTGCATCACCGAAAGCTGGTGAAGGTGAGGGAAACCTCACCGGCCGATGAGGAAAGTAGGGAAATTCATGGACGCCATTCTCGAGCTTCTGACCACGCTTATCAGCAGCCTGAGCGCCAGCGCGGGCTGACGCGTGCGCAATTCGGCAGGCCCAGCGCGTCGCGAAGTGCTGGGCCTGCCGTTGCTCTGTCTGACGGTTTCGTAAAGCGGTCTTACACCGACCCACCCGCGGCTGACGGCGCACCCGAAGTATTGCTGGGGCCGCTCATTTCGCGGGCGATGAATTCCTCCAGATCGAACAGGTTCGACCCGGCGCGATCGGCGATCGTCAGGAGGGTGTTCATATTGGCAACCTCCTCGACCTGCTCCTTCAGGAACCACTGCATGAACTGCTCGCCCAGGTAGTCACCCTCTTCGCGGGCGGTGCTCGCCAGCTGGATGATCTGGTCGGTGACCGTCTTCTCCTGCGCCAGCGCCAATGCGATGGGCTCGCGGGCATTCTCGAAATGCGATTTCGCACCGTCGATGCCGCCGAGTTCGATGCTGATATCCCGATCGAGGAAGTACTGCACGATCATCATCGCGTGGTTACGTTCCTCTACGGCCTGGGCATAGAAGCGTTTTGCCAACTGCGGCAGGTCGGCATTGTCGAACCAAACCGCAATCGCGATGTACTGATGCTCGGCATTGAATTCATGCCGGATCTGATCGTGGAGCAGGCTGTGGAATTTGCTGCGTGGGTTTTCCGGATGGCTGGACATGACACAGACGTTATCGCTGGTCAGCGCCCTTGTCATCCAAGTCGACCCTTATTGAGGATAGTGTTTCCTAATTAGTTGCGCACTGTCCCAGCCATTTTCGGCATCGTGTCGGCGGCAGGCTTGACGGGAGTACGCAGCTCACGCGCGGCGAATTCCTCGACATCGAACAGGTTGCCCGCGGCCCGCTCGAGCACCGTCAGCAACGTCGTCATCCCGGCGACCTCGTCCATCTGCTGTTCCAGAAACCACTGCACGAACTGTTCACCGAGATAGTCACCGGAGGCGCGGGCGGCCTTCGCGAGCTCGATGGTCTGATCGGTCAGTGTCTTCTCCCTGGCGAGCAGGAAAGATAATGCGGCATGGGGGGATTCGAAGCTGGGCCGGACTTCGTCCAGACCGCCGACGGCGACCTCGAGATCACGGTCGAGCAGATGCTGCACCATGCGCAGCGCATGCCCGCGATGTTCGTCGGAGCGGCCGTAACAATGTCGTGCCAACTGGGGTAGTCGGTCGGCCTCGAAGTACACCGCGGCAGCCAGATACTGCTGGCCCGCGGTGAATCCGTGCCGGATCTGATCGCGCAGCATGGCCGGGAACGACCGGCCGACGTCGGTGTCGGGCATGTGTCCGACGTTACTCGCCGCGCAGGTCCTCCGGAATGGGTCGACCGGCCGCGAGCGCCTCGAAGAATCGGCTCGCATTGGCCTTGTCCCACAGCAGCACATTGCCGCTGGAGGTGTCGCTGAAGCCGCCGATCGGCACTGTCGTGGCCAGCGTGTCGCCGCGCAGCGCCCAGCCGAGCCGAGCCAGATCCCAGATGTGGTCCCCGTTGTCGACGGTGAGCGATGTCGCGGTGTCCCGGGCCATCGGCCACAGCTTGAACGGGTTGGCGAGCGTTGTCGGGCTCGTGGCCTGCTCCAGGAGCGCGGACAGGAACAGCCGCTGGTTGTTCATCCGGTCGATATCGGCGAGCGCTGTGGCGCGGCTGCGCACGAAACCCAGGGCCTGCGGGCCGTTCAAGGTCTGGCAGCCCGCGGCGAGGTTGACGCCCGCGAGCGGGTCGTCGATGGGCTGCGGCACACAGACGTCGATGCCTCCGAGCGCGTCGACCACGCCGGCGAATCCGGCGAATCCGATCTGCGCGTAATGGTCGATGTGCAGGCCGGTGGCGATCTCCACCGATTGCACGAGCAGTTGCGGGCCGCCGAAGGCAAAGGAGGCGTTGAGCTTGTCCTGGCCGTAGCCCGGAATGCTGACATAGGAGTCGCGCGGCAGACTCACCAGCGTCGTTCGGCCCGACGGTGGGACGTGCACCAGGATGATGGTGTCGGTGCGTTCCGGACCGACCTCACCACCGGTGGCCAGGCCCTGCTCCTGATCGGACGACAGGCCGGATCGACTGTCCGAACCGACGAGCAGCCAGTTGGTTCCCGGGGTATCGCCGACGCGATCGGCGTAGTCGGCCAGAGCGTCGATGCGGTGCAAGGTCCGATCGAGCTGGATGACCGCGGTCACTATCAGCAGCGCGAACACGACGAGCATGACCAGGATCCACCGGAAGATATGCCGTTTGCGCTTGGGCCGCGGCGGTCGCGGCGCCCGCCCACCACCGCGTGGCGGGCGGCTCGGCGGCGGTGGCGGAACATCGCCGCGCCGTCTGCCCGGAGGTTCGTCCTCGCGGAACGGGACGGGTTTCTGCGTCGGCGCGTGGGTGGATTCGCGGTACGGCGGCGGGGCGTATGCCTGATCGTGGGAGGCGACCGTCTCGCGTTTGGTCCTGCCGTCGTGAGCGGGCGGCGGTGACCGCCGGTCGGCGGGGGTGTCAGGTACCTCCGACCAGGCCAGCGGCGGCGCGTAACCGCGGCCGTCACGATGCATCACCTGGGTCGGCTCGATATGTGGCGGATCGGCGGACGGCGCGGGTCGTCGCAGCCGGGGATCGTCCTGCTCCCGGCGCGGACCGTCCTTGCGTTGTCCTGGATCGCCTCGGAATGCTTCGGGACGGCGCATACCCCGCTCACCGGGATGCGGGCCGGGCGCCGGGGGGCGTCGGCCGGGGTCGGGACGGCGAGCCGGCGGCTCGCCCCTGCGGGCGTCGGGATATCCGGCGTGGTCGGAGGGGCGCGCGCCGGGGGCGGGTCTGCCCGCACCGGGTTGTGGTCGACCATGGCGCTCGTCCGGTGCGGGGCGCCTGCCGGGGTCGGCGGGATGCCCACCTGGCCGGGGGCCGGGCATACCCGGTTCGCCTGGATGCGCGCTGGGCTGCCCGGGCGACCCCTGCGGCGGGACCCGGCGCCTCCGTGGGTCGTCGCCGTTCATCATGTTGAACTCTACTTACCCACTTCGGCCGCGTTTGTTACCCGACGGCTGGGTGAAACACCGGTGTCGTCGCTCACGGCAGCCAGCCGACCCGTCCACGCAGCGCCGTGTAGCCGATATAGGCGACGGCATCGATCAGCGCGTGGGCGATCACCAGCGGCCACAGGCGGCCGGTGCGCTGCCAGTAGCGGCCGAAGACCAGGCCCATCACGATATTGCCCAGCCCACCGCCGAGGCCCTGATAGAGGTGGTAGCTGCCGCGCAGCAGAGCCGAAGCCAGCAGGGAGCGGTTGTCCGACCAGCCGAGGGCACGAAGGCGGGTGATCAGGTAGGCCACCACGATGATCTCTTCGGCGGCGGAGTTGGCGCAGGCCGACAGGATGAGTGCGGGCAGCCGCCACCAGTGATCGTCGAGCGAGCTCGGCACGATCGTCACACTGACGCCCGCCGCGTGCGCGATCAGATACAGCGCGAGCCCGGGCAGCCCGATCACGGCAGCGAGCGCCAGACCGTGCAGACCATCAGGACGCCATCGCATGCGGGCCAGTCCGATAGCGCGGGGTCCGATGCCGCTACGCCACAGCAGGTACAGCCCGAGCGCAGCCCACGCCGTCAGCCGCAACACGCTGAGCAGCTGGAACAGCAGATCGATGATCGATTGGGCCGAGCGAGACGCATTGAGTGCGACGGTTTGCTCGCTGACGTCGCCCGGCTCGAGCGCACTCTCCACCAGCGACAGCGCCGCGGTGAGCCCACTCAATCCGAAGGTGACGCCGAGGACCACCAGGATCTCGATCCGGATACCGGTCCGTTCTCGATCGGTCAGCTCACCGGTGTCCGCCCGGCCGACGTCATCGCGCATGGGGCGAATCTATTGCCCGCGGGTGCGGACGGTGCTCTCAGATGCGGCGCAGACCGTTGAGGAAGGGGCAACCGGCCAGCAGGCGGACCGCTCGGCTGAGGGATTCGATGTCGTCGGCGGGTGTGGCGAAGGGCAGGCGGAAGTCGTGGTCGCCGTCCTGGCCCTCGACGCGAAGCGTGACCCCGTAGCGGTCGATGGCCAATGGGTGCACGCTGCCGCGCTGCAGCCGGGGCGGCAGATGGCGAGCGAGCTGGGAGACGACATCGGCGTGATCGGCGTCCATATGCTGCAGCCAGGCCGATTCCATGGTGCAGAACGGATCCGGTTGGGCCAGCCGCAGCTCCTCCACACACACCGATTCGGCGCCGGTGGAATCGGCGACAACGGCCGAATTGATCACCAGCCGCAACAGTGTGGCGGTATGCCCGACGTCGAGCAGCCCGGGATCGGGGTTCTCCTTGGCCACTTCGGTGGCCAGCGCGCGCTGTGCCTGTGCGGGGACCGCCCGCACCCAGCCGCGCAGCCACACCAGCGCGCGGACGGGCTCGCGCAGCGGCAGCGGTGCGTGATCGGTGAGTTCGAGGACGGCCGGGGCGCCCGCGGCGCCGGAGGCCGCGGCATGCGCGGCGGCGCTGTCGCGGGGGACGGCGATCACGGCGTCGCCGCATTCGCGCAGATGATGCACCGAGGTGGGGATGGGATCGGTGCCGGGCAGCGCCAGCACCGAATACTCGGCATGCGCACACGCGCTACGGACCCGCTCGGCGGTCGTCGGTGCGCTGATCGTCTCCGGCATACAAACCTCCACTGGGTGAACCGTGCCCCACTTCACAACTACTCAATTAGGTTAACCTAACCTAAGCGAACGTGGGGATGTCCGCAACACCAGATCGCGGCCGGTGAGTAAGTTGAATGCCATGAGCAGCGAGCCGGTCTTGGTCGCGTTGACGGTGCCCGCGCGGCGGAGCCTGGTCGACGGCCTCGTGGTCGCGCCCGGTTCGGCACCGGCGGGCCGGGTGATCGACGCGGATGCCGAGGATGCCGAGATCGCCGACATCCTCGCCGAAGCCGCCCACTCCGACACCGGCCTGATCGCACGGACCGCCGTTCCCGATCGCGCGCTGGCCATGGTCGCCGGTACCGCCGCCGCCCTGTGCGGCGAGGACATCCGCACCGCGCTGACAACACCCGATATCGCCTTCCTCACCGGCCTGAATCCGCAGGCGATCGAGGCGGTGCGCGGAGTATTGCTCGCCATCGAGACCGAGTACCCGGACCAGCTCGGTCGCGCGCTCGGCGAGGTGCTGCGTCCAGTCGCCGACCGATAGCCCGACCGTTCCCGGCCCGGGGAAGTCAGCGAGACACGCTCGGCTACGCAAGTAATCTCGTAGGCGTGCCGCGAATAGCGTATTTCGGGCCCTCCGGAACCTTCACCGAGATGGCCCTCGCCGAACTCGAATCCTCGGGGTCCTTCGACGGGCCGGTCGAGCGGATCGCCGCGCCCAGTCAGGGCGCCGCGCTCGATCTGATCCGTTCGGGTGACGTCGACGGCGCCGTCGTGCCGATCGAGAGCTCGGTGGAGGGCTCGATCCCCGCGACGCTGGATTCGCTGGCCGTCGGGCCGCGGCTGCAGATCATCGCCGAGACCGAACTCGAAGTCAGCTTCGCGATCCTCGCCCCTGCCGGCACCGAGCTCGGCGATGTGCGGTCGGTGGCCGCCTATCCGGTCGCCGCCGCGCAGGTGCGCCTCTGGCTCGAACGCAACCTACCCGGCGCCGTGAGTTATGTATCGGCCTCGAACGCGGCCGCGGCAGAGGATGTGCTCGCAGGCCACGCCGACGCTGCCGTCTCCACCACGCTGGCAGGACAACGTCTCGGCCTGGCGGCCCTTGCTGAAGGCGTGGCCGACCATGAGGACGCGATCACCCGGTTCGTGCTGGTCACCAGGCCGCGCGTGGCACCACAGCCTACCGGTGCCGATCGCACCTCCATCGTGCTGGACCTGCCGAACGAACCCGGTGCGCTCATGCGAGCCTTCGGCGAGTTCTCCACCCGTGGCATCGATCTGACCCGAATCGAATCACGACCAACCCGGACGGGTATGGGCACCTATCGGTTCTACCTGGACTGCGTCGGCCACATCGACGATGCGGCGGTCGCCGAGGCGCTCAAGGCCCTGCACCGCACGGCACGGATTCGATTCCTCGGTTCCTGGCCCGCCACCTCGGCCACCGGGGCACCGCCGCCGTCGGACGAGGAGTCCGCGCAGTGGCTGACCCAATTACGAAAGGGGGTTGCCGACCTGTGACAGGCAAACTGATTCTGGTGCGCCACGGTGAGACCGAGGGCAATGTCGCGCGCATTCTCGATACCAGTCTGCCCGGACTGCCACTCACCGAACGTGGTGCGGCGCAGGCGAAGACCTTCGGTTCGCGGCTGACGATCCCGCCGCGTCTGCTGTTGTCCTCGCAGGCGTTGCGGGCCAGGCAGACCGCGGGCTTCATCGAAGGCGCGACGGGTGTGGCGGCCGGCATACTCGACGGTGTGCACGAGGTGCAGGTCGGTGAACTGGAGGGGGAGAACAGCCAGCAGGCGCACGAGTTGTTCCTGCGCGTCTACCGGTCCTGGCATGAGGGCGAATTGGCGCAGCGGCTGCCAGGTGGGGAATCCGGACAGGATGTGCTCGACCGGTTCCTGCCCGCGATCACCGAGCTGCGTGACGGCTACCTGGCCGGTGTCGATGCCGGCGATGTGATGCTGGTGAACCACGGTGCCGCCATGCGATTGGTGGCGCGGACGCTGACCGGTGTCGCCCCGCCGTTCACCATCGACAATCACCTGGACAACACCGAGACCATCGAGTTGGCACCGCATCCGGACGGCACCTGGGAGTGTGTGCGCTGGGGCCGGTTCACACCGCCCTTCGGCCGCGCCCCCGCGCTCGGCGCCGACGACCCGATGGGGTGATTCCTCGGTCGCGTCCGGCATTCGCGCCGATATCCAGCCGAAACGACACCGCGCCCGGTCACCTGTGGTGACCGGGCGCGGTATTCGGTCGATCAAATCGACACCGGATCAGGCCAACGCCGGATTGCCGGGAAAGTCTTCGCGTTCCGGCAGGGAATTGATCAGATCCAGTAGCGCCGTACGCAACCGGGCGTTGCTGCCGCCGCTGAACGAGGTCCACTTGACGCCGTCGTCGGACATGCTCGCCGTCGCTAAAAAACGACCGGCGCGGGTGTTGTACACGGCGATGTGGTTGTCGGCCATCTCCCGGGTGCCGTCGCCGTAGATCACACCGACGATCTCGGCGTGCGACTCGAGATGCACCATCGCCGAGGCGATCGCCTGCGCATCCCGCGGCGGGTTGCCGACCTTGGTGAGGCGTGCTGTCATGGCCGCTGCATCGCCGAGGTCCTCGAAGATCGGGATCAATTGCTCGGTCGGGGCGTTCATCCCGGTGAGCTCGAGCCCCTCGGCCGGTCCGAGCGCCGACAGCACCGGGCCGGGCAGATCGTCGTCGGCCTCGTGGATCACATAGGAGTCGGGCCCGCGGAGGGCGACGGTCACCAGATCGTCACCCTTCGACAGACACATCCGACTCGTTTGACCCTCGACGACCAGCCGAAGCGCGATCACCCAGTGCGGGCGATACAGCCCGAACAGTCGGTCGGCGAGTTCCGGATGCACGACCTCACCGTCGAGCAGTTCTCGTTCGGTGAGCGACTTCGCGGCCACGGCCATTGCCGCGTCGTGCGCCGCCTCGTTGTCGTAGCGCCCTATCGCGTTCAACACGACGGGAACCTCGTCGATCTGCAGAAGTTCCAGCAGGAACTGCATTTCGTCGAGCGACAGCGTGACGGCGCCGAGCGTCGCCGGACCGCGACCGGCACCGAGAACCGTCATTTGGCCGTTCCGGCGGGATCGCCACCGATGACACCGTCGGCCGCGAGGCGGCCGTCGGTGAAGTGGTCGGCCCGCAGGTAATCGGCGCCGTTGTGCTCGGTCTCGTCGTCGTCGGAGTTGGCCGCGCCACGACCCATCAGCGGGCTGGTCGGCGCGGTGTTGGGACGGATCGGCGCGGCCGGCTCGGTACGCGCGACCGCGACCTCGGTGACCGGAAGGGCCGCACCCGCACCGCCACTGAGCGGCGGCGCACCCCAGCCCTCGGGCACCTTGAACGTGCTGTTGCCGCCCATGCCGACGGACGTACCCATACCGGCGGCCCGAGTGGAGGCACCTGCCGCGGCTGCGGCACCACCGGTCGCGATGCTCATCGGCGCCATGGAGGCGACACCGGGTGCGCCAGAGCTGGTGGCGGCGGCAATGGCGTTGGCGCCGAGGTTGCCGACGGTGCTCACACCGCTGGTGGCCACCGAACCGGCCACATTCGCGACCTGGGTAACCGCGCTGCTGATCGCAGGGTTGTTGACCACCGCGCCCGCCGCGGCCAGTGCGGTCTGCACCGGGTCGCCGTTGCTGCTCTGGAACGCCTGGTCTGCGTTGCTCGCGGCCTCGGCCGAGCCCGCGCCGTTGGCGATCGGCGGCGGGTTGATGAACTCACCCGGGGTGACGACGGTCGCGGAGGTGGCGGCCTCGTAGGTCTCCATCACCAGTGCCGCGCGAATGTCCATGGCGCGCTTGACGACTTCGGCCGCCTCATAGGCACCCGACATCGCGCCCGCCGGGTTCGCCGACGCCACATACGCGGCGTTGACGGCAGCGATCTCCGGCAAACTCGGCATGGCCAGCGAGGCGACGGTGTAGGCGGTCGCGTTGGCTGCGGCCTTGGAGCCCATCGTGGCGGCCATGATTCCCTGCTGGCCTGCCCACGCGGTGAATCCACCCAGCCGGGCCAGCGCACCGATGCCGTTGATGCTCTGCAGGCCGACGCCGACTTCGGCCATGACCCGGGTGACGGTCGCGGTGGCGTCCACCCATGCGGCGGTCAGCGTCCCCCAGGAGGTGGCGGCGGCGGAGATCGGAACGGCATGTGCGCCCGCGTTGAGCGCGACGGAGTTGAATTCGGCCATGCGGGGTAGCCAGAACACCCCGGTGATTCCTGCGGTCATGAGTGGTTTCTCCCCTTGTGTGAAGCTCGGAGCCGGCTCGGCGGTTGGCTAGGCGACGATCGAGTTGAACGGCGCGCCGGTCAGCGTGACGATTCCGGCGGACGTGGCGTCCTCGGCCAGGTACTGCGCGAGCTGGCTGCGCAGGATCGCTGCGGCGTGGTGCAGTTCGAGAATCCCCTGCGCGATGGCCTTGTCGTGGGTGACGGCCGCGTGGTTGAAGTGATTCGCGGCCAGCAGGGACACCTCCTCGGCGCCCGAGGGGAGGACGTGCGTCGCCGGGCCGGCCAGAGCGGCCACACCTGCCAGGCGGTCGGCGAGCAGATCCAGCTCGACACTTGCGGCGAGGATGATTTCTGGTGTGACGTGCACGTTGCCAATCATGTCTCGACTCCTTCTAGTGGTAGCTGTTCGGCGGAACCACGAGAATTCCCCCTACGAGTACATTGGACGCGACGGCACCGCAATCGGTTCCATCCAATCCAGAGTTTCTTCCGGTCTTACGTGCCGGATACGAACCCCCATCCATAGGTTCGCATACAGCTCGGGCTAAGACTAGCCCCATCCCAGCTGATGGAGCCGATCTTCGTCAATCCCGAAATAGTGTGCTATCTCATGGATCACGGTGATCGCCACCTCCTCCACCACCTCTTCTTCGTCGGCGCATATGTCCAGTAGGGCGTCTCGATAGATGGTCACCGTGTCCGGCAGCGCGCCCCCGTATTGACTGTCGCGCTCGGTCAGCGCAATTCCGTGATACAGCCCGAGCAGATGTGGATCCTCCAGATTGCGAGGCTCGATCAGCACCACGACATTGTCGATGGCTCGGGCGAGTTCGGCCGGAATGAGATCGAGGGCGTCGCCGACCAGCTCTTCGAAGCGGTCCTCGGACATGGAGACCGGCATGAACGTCGTCGACCGCCTATCGCGGCTGCGCGGGCAGCGGTGCGGCGCCGGGCAGCGGCGGTGGGGTGTAGCGGCCGTCGCTCGGCGGCGGGACCGGCGCCTGACCGTTGATCTGGATCTCGCCCTTGGCCGATCCGGTGATCGGTGCGAACCCTTCCTGGTCGGCGCCCTTGCCCACCATGCAGTCGAGCTTGCGGCTGCCCGCCAGCCAGCTGCGTGCGTCGATGTAGTCGAAGAACAGCGTCAACGTCTTGTTGCGCAGCACATCCGGGCCACCGAGGTACTCGGTGGACAGGCGCGCACATTCGCCCTCGACGAACTTGTCCTGCTCCTCCTTCGGCGGCGGCGGTCCCTGGAAACGCGCGCCGAGATCGACGGTCGCCACGATCTCCACCGCATGCGGCTGGGTGCAGTCGACCGGGTCAGTGGGCAGGTTCTGGTTGATCCCCAGGCACATGCCAGGCGCGAACACCTTGGACTGATCGTTGTCGAGCACGCTGCCGGTGGTCGGCAGCGGCGCCGAAGCAGCTCCGGTCAGGCCTGCGGCCTGAAGACCGCAGCGCAGCTTGCGATCTCCGGTCTTGGCCCAGCCCTCGGGGCTCGGGTACATCAGGCCGACGACGAAACGTCCGCGCGGATCGAACTTTCCGCCGAGGTACTGCTGGGCGGCGGTGACGCAGTGCTCCTCTTTGAGTTCGGTGAACCGCAGCGAATCCGGGAAGCGCGAACCGGGACCGAATTCCTTACCGGGGTATCTGCTCAGGTCGATATCGGCGGTGACCTCGAACATATGCTTGTCGGCACAGTCGACCTCGACCAGATCGGACCGGTCGGGCGCGGTCCAGCTGAGGCAGTCGCCGCGAGTGGCGGTGCCGAAGGTCTTCTCGGCGCCTGCCGGGACGGCGACGGCGGGGTTGTGCGCTTCCAGGCCGGAGTCGTTCTCGAAGCCGGTGACGAACAGCGTCACCATGGCCGCGGAGACCGCGCCCACGGCGACCGCGAGCAAACCCCAGCGCAGCTTCGGCGCGGACAGGCGAAGCTTGGACCCGGACGACGCGGTGTTGTCCGCGCTCTCCGCCGAAACAGCCGCACTCGTCGACCTGCGGCCGGACCGGGGTTTCGACCGGCCGAACGCGGCGCCGGGCGAGCGCCTGCCGGCGGAGCCACGACCGGGGCGGCCTGCGGCGGGCCGCGACGGATCACCGTCCCGAGAGGGCTCGGGCACCGGCGGGGGCGTGTGCGCGTCATCGGAGGTCATCGCGACCCATCATGGCAGTGTTCTGGCTCACCGTGCCACGAGGGCTGCCGGAACAGGCCCCTGACCGGGCGGTTCCCCGGCCGCGACGTCATGGATCGGGCCCTGGCCGGCTGGGTGGCCATCGCCGTGGGCGCCGGTCGGTCCTCCGGCCGTTGGACGTCGTCCGCCGCGTCGACTCCTGATCAACCCCGCAGCGCGGAGGCGAACACGCCGGGCAGCCGGGCGGGATTGTTCGCCGCGTAGAACTCGGTGAGCTTGCGACCCGTTGACGCGGCGGTGGTGTTGTCGACGAACCACGGCGGTTTGGGCGAGAGTGCCCATTCAGCGTGCAGCACCGACCGTGGGGCGGGGCGGAACGGGCCGCGCACGACGGTGCGTTCCACGTCGTCGAGCAGCAAGGCGTTGTGCACGATGCCGACGCCGCTCTGCACGTCCTCCAGGGTGTGCCCCGGGTATGCGCCCCAGGAGGCGCGTGGGGTCAGGAATGCCAGCCCGGTCCAGGCGTTGATCGCGACGGTGCCGTAGCGCAGCCGCTCCACCGCGCGATCGAAGGCGATGCCGAGCCGCTTGATGGTGACCGGATGCGCGATGATGTTGGCCCCAAGCGTGCCGGTGAGCTCATCGTTGGCGAAGTCGACGGCCCGCTGCACGAATTCACCGCCGCTCGCGGCGGGCAGCTCGACGACGCCGAGCACGGGTGCGAAATATTCGGTGCGCAGCAGTGCGGTTTCGGCGGCGGGCAGGTCTTCCACCAGTAGCCTGCCGGACTCCGGACCGAGCCGGGTGGCATCCGGATAGGACGCCAGCGCATCCGAAACCCGCTTGTCGCTGCCCGGGTAGTACGCCGGACGCTGCGGCGCATTGGCCATCGCCTCGCGCAGCTCACGCAGGAACTGCTCCTTCTGCGGCCACTCCGCGCTGAGCACAATCGTCTGGGCGGCCACACAGTTGTAGCCACCGTTGTGCAGGCGTTGGGTGGCCACGTGCGCGGCCTGGTAGCGCAGATCGGCTTCGGACCAGTCGCCTGGCACCACGATGGTCGGCGAGACGCCGCCGAGCTCGCTGGTGATCGGCTTGGTCAGCAGTGGCCGCCGGTCGTGACGGCGCTCCACCGCGTCCGGGCCGGTGCCCCACACGATGGCGTCGTGAGTCTGGGCGCTGCCGGTCATGTGTACGTGCGCGACCCCGGAATGGCGCACCAGATATCCGCCCTCGGCGGCGCCGCCGGTGAGGATGCGCAGCACCCCGAGCTCGATGAGCGGGGCGAAGATCATCTCGAACACCGTGTACAGGGGATCGGTGATCGGGTTCAACTTCAGCGCGACGACCCGGTTGTTCGCGTACAGCTCGTACAGGGTGTCGAGCGGGGCGATCGACATGATGTTGCCCGCGCCGAGGACGACACCAACACCGCCGGTCGCGGCCGGAGCGAGCTGCGCGAGCCCCGCCTTGCGGCGCGCGGTCTCGGCATCGACGCCAGGACGCAGCCAGACCTCCCCGGAGAACCCGCTGAGCAGCAGTTTGTCGTAGGTGCCGTGGGGCAGCACCGGCACCGCGATGCGGTCGCCGGGCGCGGAGGTCAGCTCGATGCCGTCGAGTGGGTTGCGGCCGGATTCGAGCGCGCTCAGCGTCTCCGAGAGTGCGGTGGTGGCCTGCAGCAGGGTCAGGGGGCCCGACATCCATTCCTCACCGACCAGCGGGGAATCGGGGTCGAGCTGTTTGATGGTGCATGCGGCTCGCACCCAGTCGGCGGCGAAGCGCGCGGTACGGGCGTGGATATCGTCGAGGAGTTCGCGGCGGCGGCGCAGCGGCGTGCTCGCCCACGCCTTTTCACCCGCTGCGAGCTCGGCCAGTGCGTTGTCGATGGCTGTGTCGTCGAAAGTGGTGGCCACAGAACAACTATGCGCCTCCGGACGGGTTCCCGGCGAACATCGGCCGATCCGGCGGCACGGTGCGGTGTGTGGCGGGGAGTGTCGAACCGATATCCGATTACGCCGTACAGGTGCCGCCAACTAGGCTGGTCAGCCATGATCGACCTCCGATTCCTGCGCGAGCATCCTGACGCCGTCCGTGCCTCGCAGCGGGCGCGTGGTGAGGATCCCGCGCTCGTGGACGCGCTGCTCGAGGCCGACGCGGCGCGCCGGGCCGCGGTCGCCACCGCCGACAATCTGCGCGCCGAGCACAAGGCGATGGGAAAGAGGATCGGCAAGGCGAGCAAAGAGGAGCGCCCCGCACTGCTCGCCGAGGCCTCGGAGATGTCGGCGAAGGTGAAGGAGGCCGAGGCGGCTCAGCATGCCGCGGACGCCGATCTGGATGCTGCGCAGCGCGCCATCTCCAATGTCGTACAGGAGGGCGCGCCGTCCGGAGGCGAAGCCGATTACGTCCTGTTGGAGACTGTCGGCACGCCGCCGGAGTTCGACTTCACGCCCAAGGATCACCTGGAGCTCGGCGAGTCGCTCGGCCTGATCGATATGGAACGCGGCGCCAAGGTCTCGGGTGCCCGCTTCTACTTCCTCACCGGTTACGGCGCGCTGCTGCAGCTGGGTCTGTTGCAGCTGGCGGCGCAGCGCGCGGTCGCCAACGGCTTCACCATGATGATCCCGCCGGTGCTGGTGCGCCCGGAGATCATGGCGGGCACCGGATTCCTCGGCCAGCATTCGGCCGAGGTGTATCACCTTGCCGATGACGATCTGTACCTGGTCGGTACCTCGGAGGTGCCGCTGGCCGGCTATCACTCCGACGAGATCCTGGACCTGAGCGGCGGCGCCAAGCGCTACGCGGGCTGGTCGTCGTGCTTCCGCCGGGAGGCGGGTAGCTACGGCAAGGACACCCGCGGCATCATCCGGGTGCACCAGTTCGACAAGGTCGAGATGTTCGTCTATTGCCGGCCCGAGGACGCCGATGCCGAGCATCAGCGATTGCTGGCCTGGGAACGCGACATGCTCGCCGCGATCGAGGTGCCCTACAGGGTCATCGATGTCGCAGCAGGCGATCTTGGCAGCTCGGCCGCCCGCAAGTTCGACTGCGAGGCATGGGTGCCGACCCAGCAGACCTACCGGGAGCTGACCTCCACCTCCAACTGCACCACCTTCCAGGCCCGCAGGCTGTCGGTGCGCTACCGCGACGAGAACGGCAAACCGCAGATCGCCGCGACGCTCAACGGCACCCTGGCCACCACCCGATGGATCGTCGCGCTGCTGGAGAATCACCAGCAGGCCGACGGTTCGGTCCGGGTCCCCGAAGCACTGGTTCCGTTCGTCGGCACCGATGTGTTGACGGTCCCGAAGTAGCGCGCATGTTCGGCCGTGGTCGGTCCTGATGTCTGATTCCTGTGATGTGGCAACCGGGGGGTTGGCTCTTGTCTAGGCTGTCGTTCGTGCGAGGAATCGGGTCTCGCGGCGATACCCGAACCCGGGTTCGGGCCGCGTCTGCGTTGGCGACGGCCATGGTCATGTCCAGGACCACCGGGGCCTTCTATGTCATGGGCGGTGCGCTCGGCCTGGTGATCACCGCCGTCGCACCCGGCGACGAGGGCAACCGTCCGCTGGTCGGCAGTGCGGCCGCGGTGGCGTTGCTGCTCGGTATCAGCCTGCTCGGCTGGGGTCCGCGGCTGCCGCACACCATTCACCACGGATATGTCGCCATCGCGACGATCCTGGTCACCATTGCCGTCTATGCCTTCCCGAACACCGTCGGTGCGATCACGCTCGCCTCGTTCTACGTGTTCGTGGCCTGTGACGCTGCGCTGTTCTTCGTCTGGCCGCTGGCGATGGCACATATCGCGTTCGCAATGGCGGCCTGCCTGTGGGTGCTACCGACCCGCGAGGGTCTGCCCTGGTGGTCGGGTCTGATCCCGGCCGGGGTGACCTTCGGTGTCGGTGTCGTCGTCGGGATCCTCACCCGGATGGCGTCGGAGGCCGATATCGACGTGCTGACCGGGTTGCTGAACCGGCGCGGTTTCGACCGGGCGCTCAATACCGCCATCGAGAACGCCACCCGCTCCGAGGAGGGGCTGGCGCTGGTGCTGGTCGACTTGGACCGGTTCCAGAAGGTCAACGATCATCTCGGGCACCGTGCGGGCGACGCCGTCCTGCAGCGCGTCGCCGACACCTGGGGCAAGCTGCTCGCCCCCGATCAGCGGCTGGCCCGCTACGGCGGCGATGTCTTCGCCCTGCTGCTGCCTGGCACCACCGAACAGGCCGCGATCCTGCTCACCGAACAGCTGCGCGCCGCCGTCACCACCGGCTGCTCGGCCGGTGTGACGTCCTGGCAGCCGGGCGAATCCGGTTCGCTGCTGGTGAGCCGGGCCGATGTGGGCCTGTACCGGGCCAAGCAAGCCGGACGTAACCGGACGGTGCTGGAGTCCTCGCGACAGCTGCCGCTGGCGGTCGAGCTGCGCGAGGCCATCGACCGCGGTGCACTCGACGTGCATTATCAGCCGATCGTCAGCCTGAGCGAGGGCGGCGGCAAAGCCGTCGGCGTGGAAGCGCTGCTGCGATGGTCGTCGAGCGCGCAGCCCGACGTCACCACCGAGGGTCTGATCCGGGTGGCCGAGGAATACGACCTCATCTCCGATCTCGACGAGCTGGTGCTGCGCCGGGCCTGTGCCGACGCCGCGCGGCTCCAGGAGACCTTCGCCCAGCTCGATCTCACCCTCAACGTCAATGTGAGCGGGCTGGAGCTGGCCGAAACGGGTTACGCCGATCGGGTCACCGACATCCTGAACAGCACCGGATGGCCTGCCGATCAGCTGGTGCTCGAGGTGACCGAAAGCGAGCTGGCCGCCGAATCCCAGACCGCCATCGCGAATCTGCACACGCTGCGCGACCGTGGTGTCCGCATCGCGATCGACGATTTCGGCACCGGCTACTCCTCGCTGAGCAGGCTGGCCACGTTGCCGAGCGACATCATCAAGGTCGATCAGTCCTTCGTGGCCGCGATCCGTTCGGATTCGCCCGCGCCGCCGCTGCTCGGCGTGATCGCCGCGCTGAGCAAGTCGCTGGACCTGCAGGTGATCGCCGAGGGCGTGGAGACCGAATACCAAGCCGCGGTGCTCACCGAGCTCGGTTTCGCGCTGGCGCAGGGCTATCACTACAGCGATTCGCATCCGGTCGCGGAACTGATCAGCGATCTGAATCAGAGCCAGGGCCGGGTGGGTCCCGGTGCCGACGCCGATCGCAACGGCTGGGTTCCACTCGGCTGAAATTCCCTTGACCGGTGTCACTGTCGACGACGATGCTGGTCACATGCGTTTGCTCATCTACGGCTGTTGATTCGACCCGAGTAAGTCGGCCGAGGCGATCGGTATGCGTGCCCTCACCGTACGGGCGGTGCTGTTCGCCGGACTCGGTGACTTCTTCCCGCTCTATGCCATCTACGCCCTGCTGTTCGCCGATCACGGCCTGAACGCCGGGCAGATTTCCTCGCTGTTCGCGCTGTGGTCGGCAACGGCGTTCCTGCTGGAAGTGCCGTCGGGCGCATGGGCGGACACCGTGTCGCGGCGCGGTTTGCTCGTGCTCAGCGGTGTGCTGCTGACGACGGGTTTCACCCTGTGGACGGTGGTGCCGAATTACTTCGGCTTCGCCGCTGGTTTCGTGGTGTGGGGCGTGTCGGGAGCCTTGCGATCCGGAACGTTCGAAGCGCTGCTCTATGACGAACTCAGCGTCCGCGGTGAACCCTCGGCCTTCCCGCGGATCCTCGGCTACACCAGAGCGGCCACCGAGACCGCGGTGTTGATCGCCATCCTTGCCGCGACGCCGCTGTATCTGGTCGGTGGGTATCCGTTGATCGGCTGGGTCAGTGTCGCGATGGCGGTGGCGCATACGGCCGTCGCGCTCACCCTTCCCGCCGCGCCCAAGTCGGTGTCGGCGGGCGAGGTGGATGAGCTGGAAGATGAACCCGATACCGTGCCCGCCGCAGCGACCACCCCGACCGCGCGGCCGATCACGCGATACCTGTCCATGTTGCGATCCGGCGTAGGGGAGGCGACGCGGATCAAGAGCGTCCGCAACGGCGTTCTGCTCGGTGCGCTGCTGTACGGGATCACCGCCTTCGATGAGTACTTCGCGTTGGTGGCGGGCGAGGCGGGAGTCGCGACCGCGGTGGTGCCGGTGCTGGTCGGCATCACGGTGGTCGGCTCACTGATCGGTTCGGTGACGGCGGGCCGAACCGAGACGATGCGGGCGCGGACCATGGGGATCGCCGTCGCGGTGGCCGGTGTGCTGTTCATCGCTGGTGCGGTGGTGGTCGGGTTGGCGGTGCGCTGGCCTGCGGCGATGTATGTGCTGACCGGTTCGGGATTCATCGCGCTCGGTATTTCGTACGGCATCGTCTACAACGCGACCGTCGTGTCGGCGGCTCGGTTGCAGGATGCGATCGAGGGTCCGGCGCGGGCAACGGTGACCTCGGTGTCGGGGCTGTTGTCGGAGGTTGTCTCGCTCGCCGCGTTCGGTTTCGTCGCGCTGGTGACGGTGTGGTTGTCGATGTCGGCAACGGTCGCGCTGCTCGGATTCGGGGTGTTGGCGATTGCGGCGGTGACTCCGGCGTGGCTGCCGCGCCGGTCGACCGTGTCGAGCCGGAATGTCGACCTCAGCGGATGATCCGTCGCTATCGTGCCGTGGACCGCCGCGCGACCGATTCGGCGCGCTGAATTCGCAGCCGGGCGGCGGTGGTGTGGCTCGCCGAGTTCGCTGAGGTGCGCCGCGCATTCTGGTAGCACCTATTGCCAGATTTTTGATTCTGTGGGACCGTCTTTCCAGATGTACTCGACGCCGAGTGCCGAGACCTGATGGGTGGAATGCAATGGCGCATGACAACCTTTCAGCGGGCGACGGGCCGCTGCCCACGCCGCAGCTGTTCACCGAATTCCCGTTCCGTTATGCCCTCCCGCTGCTCGCTCCGCCGAACCTGCCATGCACGGCGGCGCAACGCGATTCCTTCCGCAGGTTCGCCCAGGTCGGCGATCCGCTCGCAGACGACGTCGTCGCGATGTTCCGGCGATTGCCGCCAGGCGCGGGCCGCCGCATGTTCGACACCGCGGTGACGGGCGGGATAGCGGCGGTGCCGGATGCGCCACCGGAACTGGTGGCCTTCTTCGAACAGGTCGAGGCAGAGCCTTACTGGCTCGACCGCAAGAAACTCGAGCGCGGCGCACGAGTGGTGCAGCGGACCGGCGTGTGGGGCGGTATCGCCATGGGCATGTTCGCGCTGATGGGCGGATATCTCGCCTCGCGAGCGGACAAGACGCTGGTCGGAACCGGCGACCTCGCCGCGATGGCGCCGCGCAGACTCGCCGAGACCACGCAGTGGTGGCTGGATGTCACCACTCCTGGTGGGCTGCAACGCGATCGGATCGGCTACCAGAGCGCGCTTCGGGTGCGTTTGATGCACGCACTGGTGCGGGCGGGTATGAACCGCCGAGCCGACTGGGACCACGAGGCCTGGGACCATCCGGTCAACCAGGTGCTCACGGTCGGGACCCTCGGGTTGTTCTCGATGGCCAATTTGCTCGGTTCGCAAGCCCTCGGGCTGCAATTCTCGGCCGCCGAGAAGGACGCGGTATTCCATCTCTGGCGCTACGTCGGCTTCCTGCTCGGTATCGACCCGCAGATTCTGCCGACCAGCGAAACCGACACCTGGCGTGCGTTCTGGATCCTGGCCGACACCGAGTTCATCCCGGACGAGGATTCGCGACGACTGGCCCAGGCGCTCGTCCCGGCGATCGGGGGCCTGTTCATCGGCTGTCGCACCCCGGCGCAGCGTGCCATCCGCCGGTTCGTGACCAGTTACCTTGTCGCCTACAGCCGTATCGTGCTCGGCCCGAGCAATGCCGATTTCCTCGGCTTGGAAGACGATAAGCGTTTCCAGGCGGCGGTAGTGACCACGGCCGTTGTCAACGGCGCGCTGGAAATTCCGCGGCGCTTCATCCCCGGAGCGACCCGCTTCCAGGAACGTCTCGGGGCCCGCATGCGCGCAAACATGGTGCGCACATCGATCGCCCGCAATGGTGGCGACCGGACCTACGCGCGGCACGACACATATGCGGCGCGGCCGGTGCAGGCTGTGTGAGGACCTGGAGGCGTCTCCCACCGGCGCGGTGAGAGCGTGATCGCGGACTGTTGGACATCAGCCGGTGGCATCAATGGCAGCCCGCAGTAGGTCCACAGCCGCGCACCGACCCGGGGATAGGGTGGCGCGGTGGCGGTGCAGACGCGGCTTGGGCTCGGTCTCGGGATGTCCATCGGGGCCGGGGTTGCGGTGCAGGCCAGGATCAATGGCGCACTCGGCGAGCGGCTGCACGACGGAATCGCCGCCGCCGTCGTCAGTTTCGGCACCGGGCTGCTGGTGCTGGCCGTGGCCTTCGCGTGTTCGCAGCGGTTGCGGTCCGGGCTCGGCGATGTCCGGCGGGCGGTGGCAGCGGGGGAGTTGCGCCCGTGGCAGTTGCTTGGCGGGTTGTGCGGTGCGGCGTTCGTCGCGAGTCAGGGCCTGACCATTGCCGCACTGGGGGTCACCGCGTTCACTGTGGCGGTGGTGGCCGGTCAGCTGCTCAGCAGCCTGGTGGTGGATCGACTCGGGTTGGCGCCCAACGGGCGAACCCCGGTGACGGCGCGCCGCATCGGTGCAGCGGGGCTCGGGGTGTTCGCGGTCGCGCTCGCAGGTCTCGGTAGCGCGCAGGTCAGCGGTGCATTGTCGGCGCCGACCGCCCTCGCCGACGTCCCGCACGCGGTGCTCATCCTGGTCCCCGCGCTCGCGGGTATCGGACTGGCCTGGCAGCAGGCGGTGAACGGGCGGGTCGGCGCGGTCGGCGGACCGTTCCCGGCGACCGGTATCAACTTCGCGGTCGGCCTCGTCGGCTTGTTCGCGGTCGAGGCCGTGGTCGTCGCCGGTGCCGGACTGCCCACCGAATTCCCCACCGAGCCATGGCTTTATCTCGGCGGCGCGATCGGCGTCGTGTTCATCGCTCTCGCGGTCCTGGTCGTCCGCTGGATCGGCGTCCTGCTCCTCGGCCTCACCTCGGTGGCGGGCCAGCTGCTCGCCTCGATCGCCCTCGATGTGGCCATCCCGACCGGGGCGGGGCTGTCGATGACGGCTGTTGCCGGTTGTGCGCTCACGCTGGTCGCGGTGCTCTTGGCGACGGGTGTACCGAGTGGCAGCCGGGCGGAGCGGCCCTCCTGACCCAGGGACGGGAGGGCTCAGCCGAGCTTCTTTGAGCGCAGTTCATGCCCCTTCGAGGTCTTGCAGCGACCCGATTCCAGGTCCCATTGCCAGCCGTGCAGGTTGCAGGTGAGGGTGTTGCCCTCGACGACACCGAACTTGGACAGGTCGGCCTTGAGATGGGGGCAGCGGCGTTGGATTTCCCAGCCAGCGAGTTCGGTCGAGGCGGAATCGTCGTGTGCTTCGGCGAACCAGCCGTCGGCGTAGGCGATGCGCTCGTCGGTGAGGCATTTGAAGAAGGTGTAGAGGAACTCGTTGTAGCCGCCGATCCGCCACGCCTGGAAGCGGGTGGACAGGAAGATGGTGTTCACCCAGTCCGGCTCGTTATCGCGCAGGACGGTGCGCACCAGCTCCGGTGCGATGCGGAAGCCGTAGCGGTATTTGCCCTCGCCCTCGATCGGGCCGCGGACCAGGCGCTTCGGGAAGTCCAGCACCACGGTTTCCTCGCCGATCACCAGACCGATGGGGTAGCCGATACCGTCACAGATCAGATCGCTCTGCGCCATGATGGGCTCGAACAGCGCCTTCAGCGGGTCGAGCAGCGACCCCTCTCCGGTCGCCCAGGACGCCTTCTCCGCCGCGAGCACCGGCGCCAGGCGTTCGGCCATGCGCTCGATGTATCCGGCTTTGTCGTCGTAGATCTCGGCCGGGTCGAAGGGATGAGTGAGCGCCAGCTCGGCGCCGCGCACATCGGCCACCGAGCCCGGGATCATCAGGACCCCGCCCTCGTTGCCGTGGATCCGCATCTGCTCGAGGAACACCATCTGATCAGGGAAGATGTTGCCTTCATCGCCGCGGTCGTCATTGAGATAGCGCAGCTCGTCGTCCAGGAAGACCGGCGGCCCGGCGGAGGGCACCACCCAGGTCGCGCCGACCTGCTCGATATAGCTGCGTGCCCGGTCCATGCCGCGCTGACGCTTCTGCTTACCGAAGTTCGACTTCGTGCGGTTGGGGATGTCGTAGACCATCGGATACCAGATGGCGCCCGAATACTGCAGCAGATGGATGTCGATGTGCCCGAACGCGTCGTGCAGCACGTCCATATCCACCGGACGTGCGTCGTTCATGTTGAAACAGGTGGTCTCACCGTCGGAGACGACCAGCCCGGAGTCACCGATCGGACCGTCGGCGGGCGCCCGCAACGCGATGATCATGACGTCCAGGTCGCCACCGGGACCGGTCACCGTGTGCTTGACCGAATCCTCGGTCTCGAAGAACTTGTGGAATCCGAGCTTCTCCAGTTCACGGCGCAGATCCGGGACCGGGTAGTCCGGCAGCAGGACAGTGGCGTCCTTGTTGACGTGCGCGGCGAGGTTCTCGGCGTCGAAGTGGTCGCGGTGCAGATGCGAGACGTAGAGGAAATCGCAATTGCCCAGCTCATCCCAGTCGAGCTGGGTGTTGTCCGGGAACGGGACCCATGAGGCGAAGTAGGCAGGGTTCACCCAGGGATCGCAGAGGATCGACCCGGCCGTCGTCTGGATATGGAAACCCGCATGTCCGACGCTGGTGATCTGCACGAGCTTGTTCCTCCTGAACCGCGGTGTTTCCGTACTGTCAGCCGGTCGTCCAGGGTAGTCGTTACGGGGAGACGTCCCCGATGCAGTAGCCGTCTGATCCCTCACGCAAGGTGAAGGTCCGGCTCTGCGTCACACCCGAGGAGTTGGTGACGGGCACCTGGACCCGGACATATCCGGCGCGCAGCTGCGAGGAGTTGATCTGCTGGTCGGCGAAGGCGGTCGTGCCGGTCAATCGGCCCGGATTGTCGGCCAGCGGTGCGCGCACCGGGCTTCCGGTGCCCTGCGAATCCCAGGTGGCCGGGGTCGCCGCGCACAGCAGCGGATGCGTGCCTTCCTTGTCGGCCGGGTCCAGCGGTTCACCGGTGAGCCGGGCCAGGTAGCGGCGGACGGTGTGGCGGGCGTCTGCGTCGTCGTATCCCGGTTCGGCGCCGGCAGGGAACACCCGTGGGCAGGCGTAACCGGATTCGATCGCGGCCCGGTCCACGGTGACGGTGGTGCCCGCGCCGCGCCACCTGATGACATCGTCGGTGATCGCGCCCGGCTCGGCCAATGCCGCGAGTACCGGCTGCGGATCGGCGTACATCTCCGCGACGGTCAGCGGTGGCAGCGTCCAGCAGGTGGTTTGCAGTTGGGCGATCGTGCTGGATTCCAGGTCGACAGCCCAGCGCTGCACCGCCGGCGCAGCCTCGGGCAGTCCGGGTACCGCACCGACCGGGGGAGCATCGGTAGGAATCGGCGGGGCCGCCGGGGCGAGCGGGGTCGTCTGGGTGGGAATCGCCGCGGGCGGGGTGATGGTGGTGACGGCGGCGGTCGCCTCCGGGCCGTCGCCGGGGATGCCGCTCGCCGAATCACATCCGGCGAGCAGTGCGGCGCCAACGACAAGACCACCGATCAACGCCGGCCGCGCCACGGAAGTTACCGCTGCTGTTCGGCTCCGGTTGCTCGCCCCGGTCGCGGCCCGACGCCTGTGGTCGCGGGTCGCCGGATCGCCGACCTGATGGCTCCGCGTCGCCCCGCGTCGAGCGGCGGCCGAGGCGCTGCGAGGTTCCTGCGATACCGACTCCGCGCGTTCCACTTCGACAATCACCTTTCCTCGTACATGCTGAGGTGCCCTTGGGTCGATCGCCCGATGCCGATGGCGGCTCACCAGCCGGCGCCGCGACTCGCGGACGAGGGCGAAAGGCCGGTCGCCGCGCGCGTTGCCGCGGCGCACTGCCGGATCGGACGGGCAGCGACTACGCTAGCGGAATTGTGGAACCCGTCTACCGGACGATCATCGGCTTGGCCCGTACCGTCTTCTTCGTTGAAGGTCTGAAGTTCACCGTCACCGGCGATGAACGCATCCCGGCGTCCGGCGGTGCCGTCTTGGCGGTGAATCACACCGGATACATGGACTTCACCTATGCCGGACTGCCGGTGCGCACGCCCAAGCGCTACATCCGGTTCATGGCCAAGAAAGAGGTCTTCGACAACAAGATCTCCGGCCCGATCATGCGGGCGCTGAAACACATTCCGGTCGATCGGGCCGCAGGCGCGGATTCGTACAAGGCCGCCGTCGATTACCTGCGTCGCGGTGAGTTGGTCGGTGTGTATCCCGAGGCGACGATCAGCCGCAGCTTCGAGATCAAGGAATTCAAGTCCGGCGCGGCCCGTATGGCTCTCGAAGCCGACGTCCCGATCATTCCGATCGTCATCTGGGGCGCGCAGCGGGTGTGGACCAAAGGGTTCCCGAAGCGCCTGGGCCGCACCAACACTCCGATCTCGATCACCGTCGGCGAGCCCATCCAGCCCTATGAGCCCGCCGCCGACCTCACCGCGCAGCTGCGCGAGACCATGCAGCGCATGCTGCTCGAGGTGCAGCGCGATTACCGGCACGAGCCCGACGCCTACTGGGTGCCTGCGCGACTCGGTGGTGCCGCGCCGACGCTGGAGGAGGCCGACGCCATGGATGCCGCCGAGGCCGCGGCGAAGGCCGCCGCCCGGGCCGAACGCAAGAACACCGCACAGCAATAGGTAGGTCAGCAGAGCCCCGGTGACAAGCCGGTTTGGTAGCCGACGGGCCTTCCGGCTAAAGTTTGGCGTCGCACGATGACGCGGAGCGGTCGCACCTCCCGCTGAACAGTGCGAATGCGGATGTAGCGCAGCTGGTAGCGCATCACCTTGCCAAGGTGAGGGTCGCGGGTTCGAATCCCGTCATCCGCTCTTTGATTCTTCCGGAACTTCCTTCCGCACTTCTCCTCTCATTCCTCGGCCGATGGCCTGCACCGTGCACAGGGCGGCGCAGTGCAGCACCGCACGGGTGACGGGATGCCTGGCGATGACCAGCAGACGATTCGACATGATGCCTCCCAAAGAAGAACGGGCGGGACGGCCGATCGCCGTCCCGCCCGTTTCTGTTGTGCTGTTACTGCGCGGTGGAGCGGAAGTTGCGCAGTCGCAGGCTGTTACTGACCACGAAGACCGAGGACAACGCCATCGCGGCGCCGGCCAGCATCGGGTTCAGCAGCCCCGCCATGGCCAGCGGGATCGCGGCCACGTTGTAGGCGAAGGCCCAGAACAGGTTGCCCTTGATGGTGGCGAGGGTGCGCCGCGAGAGCCGGATCGCGTCCGCGGCGGCGCGCAGATCGCCACGCACCAGGGTCAGGTCACTGGCCTCGATCGCGACATCGGTGCCGGTGCCCATCGCCAGACCCAAATCTGCCTGGGCCAGCGCGGCCGCGTCGTTGACGCCGTCGCCGACCATGGCCACCACCTTGCCCTCGGCCTGCAACCGCTTGACGGTCTCGACCTTGTCCTGCGGCAGCACCTCCGCGATCACCTCGTCGATGCCAACCTGATCACCGATCGCGCGGGCGGCGGCCGCATTGTCGCCGGTCAGCATGATCGGAGTCAGGCCGAGTGCGCGCAGCTGGGTGATCGCTTCCGCGGAGGTCGGCTTCACCGCATCCGCGACGACGAGCACACCGCGGGCCTTACCGTCCCAGCCGATGGCGACGGCGGTTTTGCCCTCGGCCTCGGCGGCCGCCATGGCACGCTCCAGGTCGACGTCCAGGTGCTGCGACCAGTCCGCCAGCAGCCGGGCCCGGCCAACGATCACCGCGTGACCGTCCACCACACCCTGCACACCGAGGCCCTCGATATTGGCGAACCCCTCGACCGGCTTCAGCTCACCGACCTTCTCGCGGGCGCCCTTGGCGATGGCCTGGGCGATCGGGTGCTCGGAGGAATCCTCCAGCGCGCCGGCCAGGGCCAGCACCCGGTCCTCGTCCTCGCCGTCGGCGACGACGACGTCGAGCAGGGTCATTTTGCCGGTGGTGACGGTGCCGGTCTTGTCCAGCACCACGGTGTCCACCCGACGGGTCGACTCCAGCACCTCCGGGCCCTTGATCAGGATGCCGAGCTGGGCGCCGCGCCCGGTGCCGACCATCAGTGCGGTCGGCGTGGCCAGGCCGAGGGCGCAGGGGCAGGCGATGATCAGCACCGCGACCGCCGCGGTGAACGCCGCCGCGATCGCGCCACCGGTACCGAGCCAGAAGCCGAGCGTTGCCACCGACAGCGCGATGACGATCGGCACGAAGATGCCCGAGATCTGATCGGCCAGCCGCTGCGCCTGCGCCTTACCGGTCTGCGCGTCCTCGACCAGCTTGGCCATCTGCGCGAGCTGGGTATCGGAACCGATGCGGGTTGCGCGCACCACGATCCGTCCGCCGACATTGACGGTCGCACCGACCACGGTGTCGTCCTGGCCGACCTCGACCGGCACTGATTCACCGGTCAACATGGACGCGTCTACCGCCGAGGAACCCTCGACGATCACACCATCGGTGGCGATCTTCTCACCGGGCCGCACCACGAACCGGTCGCCGACGGCCAACTGCTCCACCGGAATCCGCTGCTCGGACCCGCCGCGCAGCACCGAAACCTCCTTGGCGCCCAGCTCGAGCAGTGCCCGCAGTGCGGCACCGGCCCGCCGCTTGGACCTGGCCTCGAAGAAGCGTCCGGCCAGGATGAAGGTGGTGACTCCGGCCGCGGCCTCTAAATAGATGCTGCCGGACCCGTCCATCCGGGAGATGGTGAATTCGAACGGGTGGGTCATGCCCGGCGTGCCCGCCGTACCCCAGAACAGCGCGTAGATCGACCAGCCGAACGCGGCCAGTGTGCCGATCGACACCAGCGTGTCCATGGTGGCGGTGGCGTGGCGGAGGTTGGTCCACGCCGCCTTGTGGAACGGCAGCGCGCCCCACACCACGACCGGCGCGGCCAGCGTGAGCGAGAGCCACTGCCAGTTGGTGAACTGCAGCGCCGGGATCATCGCCATGGCGATCACCGGAACGGTGAGCACCAGCGAGACCAGCAGCCGGGTGCGCAGCGAGGCGGTGGGATCCTCCTCTGCCGGTTCCGCGGCTGCTGCCTCTACCTTCGGTGCGGGCAGTTCGGCGGTGTAGCCGGCCTGCTCGACGGTGGCGATCAGATCGTCGGGGGAGATGTCGCCGGTGAAGTCGACGCGGGCCTTCTCGGTCGCGTAGTTCACTGTCGCGGTGACGCCGTCGAGCTTGTTCAGCTTCTTCTCGATGCGGTTGGCGCAAGACGCGCAGGTCATGCCACCGATCACCAATTCGACCTGCCCGGTGGCGGGTGGTTGTGTCGCGGTGGTCATGGGGCGCTCCGTTTCTGTGGTGCTGTGGAAATTGTCGCTCGGTGGGATCGGATCGGGTATGGGGGCTGGGTCAGTGACAGCGGCGGACCGGCTCGGATACCGGCAGCGGGCGGACCGGCGCCGTCGAGGCAGGTGGTTGCTGTCGCGCCTGCCGCAGCGTGTGCGCCGGATCGGCGGGTCGGTTGGGGCGGGTGGTGCTCATGGTCAGCTCCTTGTCTGTTCGAGCCGGTCAGTGTCCGTGGCCGGGCTGTTCGGCGCCGTTGCCCGCGTCGGGTGCCGGTGCGGTCGAGGCGGGCCCGGCGGTCGCGGTGAACTCAGCGGTCCGGACGACGCCCTCGTGCTGGAAATCGAGGAACAGCCGGTAGTCGCCGGTCGTCGGTGCCGTCGCGTAGAAGGTGATGCCGGGGCCCGCAGCGGTGACACCGTCGCCGGGCTCACCTTCGGGGTGGACGTGCAGGTAGGCCAGATCCGAGGCGCGCAGAGCAACCAGGTGCCCGTATGCGCCGAGGTAGGGCTGCAGGTCGGTGACGGGCTGTCCGTTTCGGCTGACCGACAGGGTGAGCTTCGAGGACTGACCCGGGGTGATCGCTCCGTCCAGCGTCACGGTGTAATCGCCGACAGTGGCGGTGGTCGCCGGGGCGGGCAGCGGCTGGACGTCGTACTGGCCCGCGACTCGAAGATCGGCACCGAGGGTCAGCGCCTCGCCGCCGTCGGGGGTGAAGTCGGCATAGACGCGGTAGTCACCGGCGCGGGACAGGTTCAGCGGGACGCTCCAGGTGCCCGATGCGTCCAGCACCGGGTGTACATGCTGGAAGGCGGCCATATCCCGGCGGACCACGATCAGGTGGAGGTCTTTGTCGTGGGACCGCACATACCGGGTGACGGGGGCGCCCTTGTCATCGAGGATGCGGAACCGCAGCTGGGCGTCGGCGGTGGTGGTGGTCGTCGCGTTGTCCAGGGCCAGCGTGTAGCCGGCTTCGCTCGCGAGCAGCCCGCCGGGCAGTTCCACCGAGCCGGATCCACCGGTGGTGGCGGATCCGGCCGCGTGGGTGTCGTGCCCGGCCGGTTTGGAGGGTTCCGGACCGACCGCGGCGCCGACGCCGAGAGCGATCCCGAAGACCGCCGCGAGGCCGAGGGCGAATCCGGCGAACTTGGTGGTTGTGTTCATCGGGAGGCTCCGTTTTCCGGGTAGTGGTTGTGGATTTCTGTGGATGGATTCGGTCGGCAGGCCGGCTGGAGGCCGGCCGCCGGACTGTCGACTGACTTGATTATTACCATACCCCCCTAGGGTAACTTGTCAAACCTTGGCGGCGACTCCTTCCTGTGCGGGCGAACGCATGGTGACGGCGGTGATACCGGCGCCCGCGAGGGCGATGACGGCGGCGCCGAGGAAGGCCGCGGAGAATCCGTTCGTCAGTTCCGGCAGGTCACCGGTCTGATCGGCGCCGAATGCGGCGGCGACCGCGGTCATGGCGGCCAGGCCGATGGCCGAACCCACCTGGTAGCTGACGTTGACGATGCCGGAGGCCAGGCCACCCTCCTCGGGGCGAGCCGCCGAGATCGCGGTACCCAACGAGGGTATGAATGCCAGCGACATGCCACCCGCCGCGACCAGCGACGCCGGCAGGACGTCGACCCAGAAATTGCCGGTCGGACGCACAAGCGACATGATCGCCAGGCCCACGCCGAGGACGAGCAGACCGGTCACGATCATCGGCTTGGCACCGAAGCGCTGCATCGCCCGCGGGGCGAGCACAACCATTCCGAGCATGATCAGCGTCGTCATCGGCAGCAGCGCAGCGCCCGACGGGAACGCGCTGTAACCGAGCACCTGCTGCAGGTAGAGGTTCAGGAAGAACCACATCGGCACCCAGGCCGCACCCAGCAGCAACTGCGCGATATTGGCGGCGGCCAGGTTCGGCGCGCGGAAGATGCCGAGGCGCATCAGCGGCTCATTGCTGCGCGACTGGATGTAGACGAATCCGGCCAGTAGCGCGGCCGACAGCGCGAGCACGCCCAAGGTCTGACCCGAGGCCCAGCCGACCTCCGGCGCCTGCACGATCGCGTAGACCGCCGCGGCCAAGCCTGCGGTGACGGTGACCGAACCCAGGATGTCCACCGAACCCGACCGCGCGGGCGCCGCGGGCATCAGCAGCGGTACGGCGATCAGCGCGAGGATCGCGATCGGGATATTGATGTAGAAAACCCAAGGCCAGCTGATGTATTCGGTGATCACGCCACCGAGGAACACCCCGGCTGTACCGCCAGCGGGGGCCGCGGCTCCGTAGACCGCCAGCGCCTTGGTCAGCTCCTGTGGAGAAGAACCGAACAGCATCATGAGCAGGGTCAGCGCCGACGGTGCGATGAGCGCGGCGCCGCCGCCCTGGATCGCGCGTCCGGCCAGTTCGGTCGCGACATTGCCTGCGGCGCCGGCGATCACCGAACCAGTGAGCAGCACGACCCAGCCCGCGGCGAAGACCCGGCGCGCGCCGAGCAGGTCCGAGAGCCTGCCGCCGAGCAGCAGCAGACCGCCGAGTGCGATCACGTAGGCATTGAAGACCCAGGTCAGATTCTCCTGGGAGAACCCGAGTTCGGCCTGCATCTTGGGCAGCGCGATCCCGATGATCGAGGTGTCCATGATGACCATGAATTGCGCCGCGGCGATCACCGCGAGCGCCCACCACTTTTTCGTGGTGGATCTGGTCTGCGTAGTCATCAGAAGTCCCTTCCCTTCCGGAAGCCGTATCAACTGCGCAGTACCATACCCCCCTAGGGTATTGAATTGTCAAGGCTCGAGCTGCAAATGACTGCGCCGACACCGGAGAGGTGTCGGCGCAATCGGATTGAACTGGGGAAACAGGGAGTTCGGCTCGATGGCTCAGGTGTGGAGGGCGAGCCCGATCAGGTCGGCGCGAAGGCGAGGGTCGACGTATGTGCTGAAGGGGCGGCCGGGGTGTCCCCTGTGTGCGGCGACCTGGAGTGGGGAGCCGGCGGCAGGTGGCGGGCAGGTCCACGCAGAGGCCGGCTGGGGTGGGTGCCGGTGCGTCGGTCGGGCCGCGAGCGCTACCCGCGGTGGTTCAGGTGGCGTGCAGGCGGCGCGCGGTGGGTGAGGTCGGCGTTGTGGCCGGGTCGGGGGCGGTACCGAACAGGCGGTCGGCGGTGCCCGATGTGGTGACCGTGAACCAGTAATGCTCGTTCTTGTAGTGGTGGTGGCGGTGATTGCGCCAGATCGACCGGTAGAGCGAGTGTTTCGGCTTGTAGTCGGTGTGGATGAGGTAGTGCGTCCACTCGTAGCCGAGACCGAGCGCGGTGATGGTGAGCAGGAAGGTCAGCCCGAGGCCGATGCGAGGGAAGGCCAGCAGGGCGAGCGCGACCAAGACGACGACGAGCACGGCAAGTGTTTTCGACGGGATGAAGATCAGCGGGATATCCCGCGGGTCCACATGATGTTCACGATGTTTACGGGCCAGTTCACTATCGATCGCGATCGGGCCGACCCTGCGTGGGCGCCAATGCAATACGGTCACATGCACGACCCATTCGAAAATCGGGAAGACCGCGAGCATCACCACGGGTACCAGCGCGTCGGTCGGCTGCCAGTCGCCGACGACGAACCGGCCGGTCACCGCCGCGACCAGCGTGATGCCGATGAGCCAGGGCGAGGGGTGCCGGATGAATTCGCGCGCCGCCGCGCCGAGGGTGAGACCGCGACGCAGGGCGCGTTCGTCGCGGCGTACCCGGGCGCGCGCGGTGGCGTCGATCGAGCCGGATTCGGAGGGTTGAGCTGTGGTCATGATGCTTCCCGAAGTAGTACTCAGTGCCCGTCGAGGACCCTGATCAGGGCGGTGGTCGCCGGCTCGAGCAGTGCTCGCGCCCGATCGGCGGCCTCGGATGGGCGACCCCCGACGATGGCGTCGGCCAGTTCGCGGTAGCCCGCCACATTGCCCACCTCGGCGGACATGATCGGAGCCAATGCCGCGAGTGCGGGCTCATAGGCCGCTCGCAGCATGTTGTTCATCAGCCGGAACACGATCGAATCGGCCGCGTCGACAATGTGATCCCAGAATTCCAATGCGATCCGCTGCTGTGCGATCGGATCGGATTCGGCGGCGGCAATCGAATCGACCAGTTCGACCAACGTGCTTTCCAGCGCCCCGACGTCCCCGGCGGGCTGCCCGCCACCGAGCGTCGGATCGGACAGCTTCGTGGCCCCTACCGGCCAGGCCACGTCCGGGCGGCCGGATGCTCCACTAGTGTCGGCGGCGGCCGACGCGGCCGGAGCACCCGAACCGCGCGCGACTCGGGTAGCGGCGAGTTCTGCGACCTTCGGCCCGTTGTGCAACCGCGCTTCCAGAATGCTGCGCGCTACGGCCGGGTCAAGCGTGCCCGCTCGAATCAGCAGCCGCGGCAACACCTCGAGTCCCGCTCCGCGTCGATAGTCGAGCACGGTGGTCGCATCTCCCTGCCGGACCGCCACCAGCCCGGCCGCCGACAACCGCTGCAAGGCCTCTCGCACCGCAGGCCGCGACACACCAAGCGCCTCCGCCAGCTGCCGCTCACTCGGTAATGCGGTCCCGGGCGCAAGTTCCCCGCTCAGCACATCATCGGCGATCTGCTCGAACACATCCGCCGACACCGACCGCTTCACCACAGGTTGCAATGCCATGCGTCCACTGTGCGCCCAATAGGTCAGGAGGTCAAGTGGTCAGACCAATTTGCCCGAACCCGGGCTTGGTGGCGCGGAGCCGGGCGAACGCGTCCAGATCCGAGCCGGCTCAGCTCGGGTCGGAGCCGCGAATGGCCGAGAGCCATATAGCGGTGACGGCGGCGACGCAGGTGGCGCCGGCGAACGCGGAAATACCCCCACCGCCGATATAGATCCAGAACAGTCCGGCGAACGGCGCCGCAACGACGGATTGCGCGTCGAGCAGCAGCCGCCGAAGTGGGGAAGCGGCCGCGCGAGCCTGGGCCGCGCCGTTGGGATCGGGACGGGACGGATTATCGATCAAGCGACCCGGCGGTTCGGCATCGCGCGCCTGCCCCGACGGGTAGAGCCGAATCCCATCCACAATGACGGCCCGCTCATCGATTTCCGCCGTCACCTCGGTCAAGGTGATCAGCGCT
This sequence comes from Nocardia cyriacigeorgica, assembly GCF_010868145.1. GTDB lineage: Bacteria > Actinomycetota > Actinomycetes > Mycobacteriales > Mycobacteriaceae > Nocardia > Nocardia cyriacigeorgica_D. The sequence goes on along the minus strand of NZ_JAAGUY010000002.1, from coordinate 57,647 downwards.
GGATCGAAATACACCGGCAGCCAACGAGTCGTGCGCCCCTGCGTGAACTCCAACCACGACCGACTGACCAGCCGATGCTGCTGCCGCACCCGCTTCACCGCCAACCGCTCCTGAACACCAACCCCACTACCGAGCCACCCGACCGCCCGCGCGATGCGAACCCCGGAATACCCGACGATCCCCGCCGCGACCGCGGCGAGCGCACTGAGCTGGTCCACATCGGCGAACGGCGCCCACGCGGTAATGACCGCGAGGGCGCCGAAGGTGACGGTGAGCGGATAGGCCAGTGGGTGTTCGTTCCGGCCCGATCCGCGAATCACTTCAGGAAGCCGACTTTCGTGTAGTCCGGCGACGCGAGCCCGAACGCGCCCCAGTTCGCGACCTCCACGCGCTGAGCCACGGTGCCGGGCGACTGAGTGATCGGCAGCGAATGAACCTCCTCGAAGATCATTGTGTCGGCCTCGTTCGCCAGTTCGATGGCCTTCGCCGGGTCGAGTTCGGAAATCGTCCGCTCGATGAGGTCGTTCAATTCCGGTGAGCCGATACGTCCCTTGTTGGACAGGGACTGGGCGGGATCGTAAGCGTAGATCTGCGGCAACGCACCCAGCGGGAGAACGCTACCGACCCAGGTGAACTGGGCGATATCGAAGTTGCCCGGGTCGATGATGTCGGTGAACAGGCCCTGACCGGGGTAGGTCTCGATGACCAGCTTGACGCCGATATCGGCCAGGTTCTGCTGCGCGATCTGCGCGATCTGCACCCAGAGGTCCTGCTGGTACATGACATCGCGGATCACGAGCTGACGCCCGTCCTTCTCCCGGACGTCACCATTGAGCTTCCAGCCGAGTTCGTCGAGTTCCCTCGCCGCCTGCTCGGGGTTGTAGGCGACCACGCCCGCATTGTCCTGGTAGCCCTGCTGACCGAGCATGTAAATGTGGTTGTTGAGCGGTTTCGGGTCATCCACCACACCGAGCAGGGTGGACGAAGCAATGGCCTGCCGGTTGATGCCCTTGGCGATGGCTCGTCGAAGTGCGGGGTCTTCCAGGATGGAGCCCGGTGCGCCGTTGAAGGTGAAATGCGAGAAACGCGGGAGCGGGGTCCGAAGTACCTGGACACCGGGTGTGTTGCGGGCGGTGGTGACTTCCTCGATACCCGAGATATCCACCGAGTCGACCTCATTGTTTTGCACCGCGGCGATTCGCGCCGGAATGTCGAGCGCACTGTAGGTCACCGAATCCAGTTTCGGGGTATCGCCCCACCACGTCGGGTTACGGCCCAAGGTGATCCGGTTCTGGCCGCGGTCGATCGCGGTGATCATGAACGGGCCCGAGCTGAGCGGCATGCCATTGCGATAGAAATCGTTGAATGCTTCGGGAGTGGCAGTGGCCTGCTTCGGAAGCAGGGTCCCGTACTGCCCCTGCCATTCGGCGTAATGGTTGTTGAAGGTGACGATTGTCTGGCGATCATCGACGCCACGCTCGATCTTTTCGACCCGGTCGAATCCCATGTTCGCGGAGACCTGGAAGTTAGGGTCTTTCCCGCTCAGCGCATGGCCCTGGGCTGCCATGTCTTCCCAGGTGATCGGACTGCCGTCGGACCAGACCGCTTTCGGGTTGATCGTGTAGGTGATCTGCTGCGGATTGGTATTCGTCAGCTCGATACTGGTGAAGTAATCGTGGTCGACTGTCAGTTTGCCAGCGGCATCGGACTGGAAGGCCGACGGCATCGTCCACGCGACAACCTCGGAGGCATCCGCGTCGCTGTCCACATGCCAGATATTGAACGTCGCAGGCAGAGACGAGATCGACAGGCGCAGATTGCCGCCGTCGCGCAATTCGCTTCGATCGCGCGCGTTGATGTCGTTGCTGGTGCCGATGGCGACGTCACCACCTTCGACATTGGCATTGTCGGCACTGCATCCGGTCATGATCAACCCGATCGCGGCGATCGGGATCACTAGGCGGGTGCCCATGGATCGGATCCTCATGAAATGTCCTTCCTGCTGGTGAAGTGCGGCGCAGCGCTCATTTCACGAACCCGATCTTCGTGTAGTCATAGGACGCGAGCCCGGGAGCTCCGTAGTTGGCGAGGTCCGCGCGGACCGCGACGTTACCCGCCGACTGCACCAGAGGCAGCGAGAAACCGATCTCGAACAGCTTGCGATCGATCTCGTTGGCAATATCGATCGCCTTCTTCGGATCGAGCTCGGCCAGCGCCTTGTCGATGAGATCGTTGATTTCCGCTGAACCGATGCGCCCGTAGTTGCCCTGCAGGTCATTGGGGTCGTAGCGGTAGACCTGCGGAAGGTTCTTCAGCGCGAACACATCGCTCGACCACACCCATTGGCCGGCATCGAAATCGCCGGGCTGGAAGACATCGGTGAACAGCCCCTGGCCGGGTCGGGTGTCGATGACGAGCTCGACGCCGATCTGCGCGAGATTCTGCTGGATGATCTGCGCGATCTGCACCCAGCTCTGCGCGTTGTACATGACATCGCGGATGACGAGCCTACGGCCGTCCTTTTCCCGGAACTCGCCGTTGAGCTTCCAGCCGAGTTCGTCGAGTTCGCGGGCGGCGGCTTCCGGATCGAACGGCAAGCTGTTGTCCTGATAGCCGATCTGACCCTGGACGTACACGTGATTGTTGAGTGGTTCGGGATTCGCCACGAGACCGTTCTGCATGGCGACGGCAATACCCTTGCGGTCGATGGCCTTCGATATCGCGACCCGGACCCGCGGATCTTCCAGGATCGAGCCCGGTGCGCCGTTGAAGGTCAGGTGCGACCAGCTGTTGCCCGGTGCCCGGCGGATTTCCACGCCCGGAGTGCTCTGCGCGGTGCGCATATCGTCGATGCTGGCGATACCCACCGCGTCGATCTCATTGTTCTGCAATGCCGGGATCACCGCTTCGCTCGCCAACACGGTGAAAGTGATGGTGTCGAGCTTGGGGGTGTCGCCCCACCATTTCGGGTTACGGCCGAGCACGAAACGGCCCTGCGCCCGGTCCACGGACTGGATGATGAACGGACCCGCGGAAAGGCCGAGGCTCTCGAGCTGACTCTTGTTGAAAGCTTCGGGCGTGCCGGTCACCGAGGCCGGATACAGGAACGCCTCACCCGCGAACTGGCCCTGCCAGTCGGCGTAATGCTCCTTGAAGGTGATGATCGCCTGGCGGTCGTCGACACCGCGCTCCACCTTCTCGACCCGGTCGAAACCGAAGGTCATCTTGATCAGGTATTCGGGGTTCGCTCCGCTCAACGCCGCGGCCTGCGACCGCATGTCCTCCCAGGTGATCGGTGTGCCGTCGGACCAGACGGCCTCCGGGTTGATGGTGTAGACGACGCGCTGTGGATCGGTGCCGGTGAGTTCGACGCTGGTGAAGTAGTCGGTATTGACCGACAGCTCACCCGAAGCGCTGGTGTGGAACGCGCGCGGCATCAGCGGACGTTCGACCGCGCTGACTTCGCCGTCGGAGTCGATATGCAGCGCGTTCCACTGCTCGGGAAACGAACTCAATGCCAGCCGCAGGTTCCCGCCGTCGCGCAGCTCGGAGACATCGCGCGGATTGATGTCGTTGGAGGTGCCGAGAGCGGCGACGTCGGCGCCGGGCGCCGGATCGTCCGAACGCGAGCATCCGGACAGGACCAGACCGGTCGCGACGGCCGCGATGGCCACACGCACACCGAGGGAGTGGATCCGCACGGCAAACCTCCTATCGGCTCACGACGGGCTCGGGCACCGCGTCGATCAATGACCGGGTGTATTCGTGTTCAGGGTCGCCGAAGATCTGTTCTGCCGGTCCGGATTCGACGATCTTGCCGCGATACATGACCGCGATGTCGTGGGCCAGGTTGCGCACCACGGACAGGTCGTGGGAGACGAACAAGTAGGACAGGCCGCGTTCGGTTTGCAGGTCGCGCAGCAGGTTGAGCACGCCGGCCTGGATGGAGACGTCGAGCGAGGAGACCGGTTCGTCGAGGACGAGCAGTTCCGGGTCGAGGGCAAGGGCGCGGGCGACGCTGATGCGTTGTTTCTGGCCGCCGGAGAAGTCCGCGGGGTAGCGGTCGGCGTGTTCGGGGCGCAGGCCGACCTGTTTCAGCAGTTCCGGTACCCGGCGCGCGATTTCGGCGCGGGGGCGGCCGTCGATGCGCAGGGGTTCGGCGATCGCGTCATGGATCGGCAGGCGCGGGTCGAGGGAGGCGGTCGGGTCCTGGAAGACGATCTGCATCTTGCGGCGGATCTCGCGCCTGCGTGCCTTGGTCAGGGTCGCGATATCGCTGCCCATGATCTCGATGCTGCCTGATTCCGGGCGCACCAGATCCATGATCTGGGTGAGCGTGGTGGATTTTCCGGAGCCCGATTCACCGACCAGCGCCAGGGTGCGGCCCTTGCGGATCTCGAAGCTGATGCCGTCGACGGCTCGGACCTCGCCCTTACGGCGGCGGAACACCACGCCCGAGGTGATCGGGAATGTCTTGACCAGGTCCGTCACCCGCAGCACCACGTCGGGGTCGGTTTCGGCGACGATCTCCGGTTCGGTGATCTCGCTGCGATAGGCCTCGAACAGCTCTGCCGACCCAACGTCGGCAGTGCGGATGCAGGCGGCGGAATGTCCGGGACCGGTGCGTTCCAGCGGCGGTTCGGCGGCATGGCAATCGTCGATCGCGATGGGGCAGCGCGGCGCGAACGAGCAGCCCGGCGGCAAGGCGTGCATGGCGGGCGGTGCGCCGACGATGGGGATCAGCGGAGTACGGGCTGGGCCGTCCATACGTGGGATCGAGCCGAGCAGTCCCACCGTGTACGGCATCCGCGGCGTGCTGAACAGCGCTGTGGTAGAGGCGGTTTCGACGATCTTGCCCGCGTACATGACCGCGACGCGATCGGCGAGGGTGGCGGCGATACCCATGTCGTGGGTGATCATGATGACGCCTGCGCCGGTGATGTCGCGCGCCTTGCGCAGCAGGTTGAGGATCTGCTTCTGCACGGTGACGTCGAGCGCGGTGGTCGGCTCGTCACAGATGATCAGCGCCGGATCGTTGGCGATGGCCATCGCGATGACGACGCGCTGGCGCATACCGCCGGAGAATTCGTGCGGGAATGCCTTCGCGCGCAATTCCGGATCCGGGATACCCACCAGTTCCAGCAGTTCGACGGCTCGTTTCGCCGCATCGGCCTTGCTCATCGCGCCGTGCGCCAGCAGTGCCTCGGCGATCTGATCGCCCACCCGGTACACCGGTGTCAGCGCCGAGAGTGGGTCCTGGAACACCATGCTGATCGAGCTGCCGCGTAGCTGGGACAGCTGTTTATCGCCGAGTCCGAGCAGCTCTCGCCCGCGCAAACGGATCGACCCATTGATCCTGGCCTGCTCCGGCAGCAGTCCCATCACCGCGAGCGAGGACACCGATTTACCGGATCCGGATTCGCCGACGATCGCGAGGACCTCTTTATCGGAGACGGTGTAGCTCACCCCGCGCACGGCGTCGACGCGGCCTTCCTCGCTGGGGAAGGACACCCGAAGGTCGGTGACCTCCAGTAGCGGTGTGGTCGAGTTCTTCTCCGGCGGCGTCTTCTCGGACGTCGTCCCAGCGGTATCCGTCATGCCTTCGCCTTCGCCTTCCGCGACCGGGCCCGCTTGGCGCTCGGATCGAACGCGTCGCGCAGCCCGTCACCCACCAGATTCGCGCACAGCACCGTGATGATCAGCAGCCCACCGGCGAACAGGAACAGCCACGGGTAGGTCAGCGCGGACTTGGTTCCCGAGGCGATGAGCGAGCCGAGGGAGACATCCGGTGGCTGCACACCGAAGCCGAGGAAGCTCAGTCCCGTTTCGGCCATGATCGCGGCGCCGACGGTGAGCGTGGTGTCGATGATCAGGATCGAGGCGATGTTCGGCACGATATGGCTGATGATCACCGTCCGGGTTGGTGCGCCCATATAGCGTGCGGCCCTGACGAATTCGCGTTCGCGCAGGCTCAGCGTCAGCCCGCGCACGATCCGCGCGCTGATCATCCAGCCGAACAGGGCCAGCAGCAGGATCAGCAGCGCGATCGAGCCGCTGCCCTTGGTGCGCGGGGCGAACAGGGCGATGATGATGAAGCTCGGCACCACCAGCAGCAGATCCACCAGCCACATGACGGCCTTATCGGTCCACCCGCCGAGCAATCCGGCGATGGAACCGGCCAGTGCGGCGAGGGTCGTCGACATGATGGCCACGCAGAAACCGATGATCAGCGATTTCTGGAGTCCGCGCAGCGTTTGGGCCAGCACGTCCTGGCCGATCTGGGTGGTGCCGAACGGATGCTCCGGGCTCGGTGGTTGCAGCAGTGCGGTGTAGTCGAGCTCCTGATAGTCGTACGGCAGGAACGGCGGCAACGCGAAACTGACGATGAACAGCAGTATCAGGGTGATCGCACCGGCCACCGCCGGCTTGTTGCGCAGGAAGCGGCGCCATACCAGCTTGCGTCGTCCGGTGGCGGCGACCTCGGGGGCGCCCTGGACGATGATCTCGGCTTCGGTCACGCTGCCCCCAAGGTGGGATTCGCGGGCCCTACGTGGTTACGCAAGCTGCCTCCTTCGGGCCTGACGCTCATCCCACACGCACCCTTGGGTCGAGAATCGCGTACACGATGTCGGACAACAGCCCCGATACCAGCACCACCAGACCCGCGAACGCGGTCACGGTGACCACGACGTACAGATCCTGAGCGTTGATCGAATCGACCAGCCATTCGCCGACACCGTGCCAACCGAAGATCTTCTCGGTGAAGGTCGCGCCGGTGATCAGGCCGCCGAGGCTGTAGGCGAACAGGGTGGCCATCGGGATCAGCGCGGTGCGCAGGCCGTGCTTGTAGAGGGCCTTGCTGCGGGTCAGACCCTTGGCGCGGGCGGTGCGGATGAAATCGCTCTGCAATACATCGAGCATGGCGTTGCGCTGGTAGCGGCTGTAACCGGCCATACCGCCGAGGGCGAGCGTCAGCGTCGGCAGCACCAGATGCTGGACCCGGTCGAGCAGTTGCGGGCCGAAGCCTTCGATGGTGCTGGCCGAGGTTTCCCCGGTATAGAGGAAGATCTGCTGGCCGGTCATCGAATTGATCTCCAGCGCACCGTATTTCAGCAACGTGGCCAGCAGGAACACCGGCGTCGACAGAATCAGCAGCGACACGATGGTCGTGAAGTAATCGCTGAATTTGTATTGGCGTATCGCTCCGGCGGCACCGATCAGCACACCGAGCACGGTGCCGATGATCGAACCGATGATGAGCAGCCGCAGCGAGACCGCGACCCGGCGCGGCAACTCCTCGCTCACCGGCTGACCGGAGAGGGTGGTGCCGAAATCTCCTTGCGGGATGCCTTTGATCCAAGTGAGATAGCGCTGCGGGATCGGCTCGTCCAGATGCAGTTCCGCGGCCTTGGCGTCGATCACCGATTGCGGCGGTCGCGGATTGCGCTGCTCCAGGCTGTCCAGCGGGCGAAAGGTCAGTGACGCGAGGCTGAACGTGAGAAATGAGGCCAGCAGCAACAGCACGACATAGTTGAGCGCACGTCGTAGCAAAAAGCCGGTCATCGGTCCCCTCGAGTCCTGGTGTAGCCCCTGATCATAGGGAGCCACCGGCCGCCGCGCGCGCCCGACGGGCTACCTGCGTGTTCATCCATCGGCAATGTCGAATGCGCGGAGCCCGGCAACCCTTCGGCGTTGGAGGCGGGGGGCGAGGCGCCCGACGAGGAAAGACAGCACAATGGAATGGGTGACCCGTTTGCATCTGCCGAAGCCGGAACTCGTCGCCTCCGATGTGGACGGCACCCTCATCGACCCCGAGGAGCGGGTGACCGCGCGCACCAAAGCCGCCGTCGGCGCGCTGGTCGCCGACGGCGTGCCGTTCGTGCTCGCGACCGGTCGGCCGCCGCGCTGGATCGGTCCGGTGGTGGATGGCCTCGGCTTCGCTCCGCTGTGCGTATGCGGAAACGGTGCGGTCATCTACGACAGCGCCGCCGACCGGGTACTGACCAGCCGCACCCTCGATATCGACACCCTGGCCTGGATCGCCGATCTCGCCGAACAGACGCTGCCCGGCTGTGGTCTGGCCGCCGAGCGGGTCGGCGCCAGCGCGCACGACGCGGTGACCCCGCAATTCGTCAGCTCACCCGAATACGAGCACGCCTGGCTCAACCCCGACGACACCGCTGTCGCGCGGCACGAGGTGATCGACGCGCCGGCGATCAAGATGCTGATCCGGCTACCCGGCGCCCGCAGCGGTGAGATGCTGCGGGCACTGGCTCCCCTGATCGGCGACCGCGCCGATATCACCTACTCCACCGACCACGGCCTGATCGAGCTGTCCGCGCCCGGCGTCACGAAGGCGTCGGGCCTGGTCGCAGTCGCCGAACGTCTCGGCGTCGACCCGTCTTCCGCCATCGCCTTCGGTGACATGCCCAACGACATCCCGATGCTCACCCTCGCAGGCCGCGGCGTCGCCATGGCCAACGCGCATCCCGACGCCCTTGCGGCGGCCAATGAGGTGACCACGACCAACGCCGAGGACGGTGTGGCGCGGGTTCTCGAACGGTGGTGGGTCTGAGTAGCTTCCGAGTCTGTTGAAGCGACCGAACCCCGGCGCCGCGGCGGTCCGTTCTGCTCGAGCAGTCGGACCGTTGCGACTCCGGGGTTCGATGCGTCCTGGTCACCGAGGCGGTCAGCGCCTCGATTGTGGATTGTTCGTCAGCCTTCCGGGGCCGGAGCAGGTGCCGCCGGTGGAACAGGAGCGGGTTCCGGCGCCTCGACCTGAGCCGGGACCGGCGCGTCCGGGGCTGGGGCCGGGGCCGGCGCTTCCGGGGCCTGAGCTGCTTCCGGAGCCGGCACCGCAGCTTCAGGTGCGGGCGCGGGCGCTGCCTCGGGTGCAGGCCCCGGGACCGGTGCCGGAACGTCGGTGGGAGCGGGAGCCGGTACCTGTCCATCCGCCGGGGCAGGAGCGGCGGCCGGGGGTCCGGGCACGGCCGGATCGGGTGCCGCGACCGGGTTCGGCCGGTTCATCTCCTGCTGGTAGGTGTCGTTATAGGTCTTCCAGACAGTGGTGACGATGCCGGTGACCTGGTTCAGGATCAGCGAGCCGTACTGGAAGTCCTCACGCAGGCCGTCGGGCACGGCGTAAGGGTTGCCCAGCGGCAAGCCGAGCACGCCCGCGTCGGCGCCGAGTTCGAGGAAGCGGTCGAGAATCTTGCCGACCACCTCGACCGCCGCGCCTTCAGGAGTGGCGTACACGTACCCGTTGACGAACTTGGCGTACTGTCCGCCGTGCGCGGCAGGCAGTGGTTCGGACGCGGCCTGACCCAGCGGGCCCTCCGGCCCACCCTTCGAGGCCCAGTACTTGGCGATGATGTTGTCGTTGACCATCGTCAGCAGTTTGGCGGTCAGATTGGCCAGCGCGGCCACATCGGATTGGACTTGCCGGGACGGCGGGGTGCTGCCGGACGCACCGGGCGCGCCCGCCGCGATATCGCGGATCCGGTCCATCATCGCGTAAGCGGCGTCACCGGGGCAGCTGGTGTTGCCGACATCGCGGTGGGCGAACACGATCGGCAGCCGCACCTCTTCCCCCTGGGCATACGGGGTGAACTCGGTGCCCTCGGAATACATGGTGGTGTAGCCCTTTGGGTCGAGCCCGGCGACCTTGGTGCGCCAGCCGACGAACCGTCCGACCGAGTTGATCGCCGCGGTGGCCGGAGTCTCGGATTCGTAGTTGCCCATCAGCGCGACGCCGGAGGTGTTCTCGTTGAATCCGCCCGCATGCGCGCCCTGCACGGTCTTGTCGAGTCCGCCGAAACGGCCCTCGAAGATCTGGCCGTACTTGTCCACCAGCGCGTGGTAGCCGATATCGCACCAGCCGAGCGTTTGGGCGTGATAGGTGTAGATCGCGCGGACGATGCCCGCCGATTCGGCCTTGCTGTAATCGTTGCGGCCCGCGGTGTGGTGCACCGTGACCCCGCCCAAACCGTCGTCGTAGGTTGGGGAGTCGCAGCGGATGGATTCGTCCGCGCCCCACTGGCTGCGGGTGATCACATTCGGTCCGCCACCGGGCAGCGCGGCCGCGACGTCGCCGAGCGTGCCATCAATGGCCCCGCGACCCGGATCGATCAGTACCGCCTTGAGTTCGGGCTGCGGCTGGTCGTCGGCGGGTGCGGCGGCGGGCGTCGGCTGGATCGGCGCACCGTGGTCCTGCGGTGCGGGCTGACCGGCGGGCGCGGCGGCAGGCTTGCGCGTCACCAGGACCTGCACCGCGGTGGTGTTGCCGACGTAGATGGGTTCGGTGCCCTCGGTACCGGTCGGCGCGGCGTTGTCGGCGGCGGCGGTATCGATGGGCTCGGTCTCGTACCAGGGTCCCCAGGTGCCGTCGGGCTGTTTGGCCCGGATCATGGCCTTGGTGTTCAGCAAGTCGTCGGCGGTGAGGGCGACGACACTGAACGGCGTGTCGCGGGAAAGTTCTTTGACCTGTGCGCCGACCTCGGACATGAGTTCCGGGGGTATCGCACCGGGGGTGAGGGCCGGGGTGTTCGGATCCGCGCCTGCGGCGGGATCGGCGATGAATTGCGCACCGGTGGGTATGCGCCCTGGAACTGCCTCCAGCTGCGGTGCGGAGGATTGGCCGGAGTCGAACTGGGGTAAAGGAATTTCGCTGGGTAATTGAATGCCAGGCGGTAACGGAAGGCCGGGCGGCACCGGAACCGAGGCCGGAAGCGGAATCTTGCGCAGATCGGAAAGGCGCAGGTCGGGCAGGTTGAGGCCGGTCAATTCACGCAGCGGCAGCACGATATCGGGCGCGGAATTCAGCACGACCTCGGCCAGTTGTGCGGGGACGGCGGCGAGCTGGGCCTCATTGGCGGTGCGGTAGTCGGAGTCGCTCGGCAGAAGGGTGGCCAGCGGGGCCGCTACCGCAAGCGTGGTGACAACCGGGAGCACGTAGGAGCGTTTCGGTTTGCGGTACGGCACGAGCTTCTCCAATCAGGTCGAACCAGTGATCCGTGTGCTTTCGATGCTTGCGTCCAGATGTCCCAGGGATCACACTAGTCACAAATTTCACATATCTAAACCTCTGGTTGAGGATTATGTGTGCTCGAATGTAGCTCTCGGATCGTGGCCGGTCTAAACGACATGCCGACAGGCACCGAACCCTGTCCGGTCCCTGAAAACCAAGGGGAGTGAACGGATGCCGCAACGAAACGACAGCGCAAGCGCCGAGTTTGCGTCAAAGGCGAAGAATGTGCTGGCAGCGCCGCATTTACCGCAGTCGATGCGTCGGCGCCGAGGCAGGCGGAGTTCGATTCTCGTCGTCGGCACGACCGCCCTGCTCGCCGCCGGACCGTTGCTGCTGTGGACCGGCGACGACGTGTATAGGCCGCTTGCCGGGCCGGGGCACGGCCGCGGGATGAGCCAGCACGGCGCCTTGCAGAGTGCGCAAGACGGCTGGACAGCCGACCGGATCCTCGGCCACTACTACCCGGGCGCGACACTCGGTGCGGTCGGCCCGACCACCCTCGCCGTCCGGCTGATGGCGCAGGACGATTCGACCCTCGACGCCTACTCCGACTCGGGTGCGCGGGTGGCGGGCCGGATCATTGGCCCAGGTGAAGCCGCCCACCTCACCGCGCTACCCGACGGCAGCGCGAATGTCGTGGTCACTACCGGGTGCGACGGTGAAGTGCTGTGGCAGACCTCGACCGCGGATCCCTGGGTCTATCCGGTGGACCCGTCACCCGGCAGGCCGGCCGCCGAACACCTGACCCTCTGCGGCGGCGGTGCGTATCGCGGTTCGCTCGGGGTGGCCACCGAGGGCGGCGCGGCGCGCACGGTGAACCGGGTCGATGTCGAGGACTATCTGCTCGGCGTCATCCCGGCCGAAGTTCAGGCCAACTGGGCGGACAAGGGCGCCGTCGAAGCCCTGCGCGCCCAGGCCATCGCGGCCCGGTCGTATGCGCTGGCCGAGACGCGCTATCCCTACGCGCAGACCTGCGACACCACCGACTGTCAGGTCTATCCGGGTACCGCCAAAGAGGATCCGCGCACCGCGGACGCGGTGGCCTCGACTGCGGGCATGGTGCTCTTGCGTGACGGACACATCCTGCGCTCGGAGTACTCCGCCGCGCCCGACGGAGGCCAGCCCGCCGATATCCAAACCTTCGAGGTAGGCCCGACGCCTGCCGAGTTGAGCGTAGGCTCGCCGCCGCCGGGCCCCGCCCCACGCACGCGGACCTCCGACACCGAATCCCCGATCGACGTCGAATACGCACGGCTCGGCGGCGCGGCGAGTTCGGTCGGTGAACCGATCGGACCGGAAATGATCCTGCCGGAGAACGCGGGTATCTACCGGCTCTACAGCAACGGCGTCATCATCTACACACCCACACTCGGCGCCCAGGTCGTCGATTTCACGACTCTGCTCGAACTGGTTCCGGACCTGACCAACTCCGCGCCCGGCAGCGCGGAGCCCGGTACATCCGATACGCCGAATGGAAGTGAGCCGTCCCACGGTACAGAAACCGGACCCGGCGAGTCGGTCGAAAGTCAGGGTGCACCTGGAGCTCCAGCCTCCGCCGAACCCGCCCCGCCGACAACCGGTACGCCGGACACACAGCGCACTCCGGCTGCCGGGATACCCGAGGTCCAGCCCCCTGGTGCGGCGGTCTGGTCGGAGCTGCCGAGCGAAGCCGACGTCCTCGGTGTACCTCGAGCTCCGGGCGGCGCCTGACACACTGAAACAACTCTTGACCTTGACGTAGCGTCAACTTGCAAGCTGGTTGCACCGCCTCGACAAGGAAGGAGTCAGGTCATGGGGACGGGCACCCGGACCGGTGAATGGTCCATTCAGGATCTGGCCAAGGCGGCCGGTACCACCAGTCGCACGCTGCGCCACTACGGCGAGCTCGGGCTGCTGCCGCCGAGCCGGATCGGGACCAACGGGTACCGCTACTACGACCAGGATTCCCTCGTGCGGTTGCAACGCATCCTGCTGCTGCGAGAACTCGGCCTCGGCCTACCGGTCATCGGCGACGTCCTCGCGGGTCAACAGGACACCACCGCTGCACTGCATACGCACCTGGAACTGCTCCGGCAGGAACAGGATCGGATCCGGCGTCGGATCGAGTCGGTGAACTCCACGCTGCAGAAAATGGAAAGAGGTGAAAAGCTCGTGGCAGCAGAAGTTTTCGACGGGTTCGACCACACCCAGTACAAGGACGAGGTCATCGAGCGGTGGGGCAAAGAGGCCTACGAGAGCGGAGACCGGTGGTGGCGTTCGCTGGGCGCCGCCGACAAGCAGGCCTTCCAGCAGGCCCAGCTCGATATCGCCGCCGACTTCGGCAGGGCCCGCGCGGCAGGTCTCGACCCCGGTAGTGATGAGGTGCAGGCCATCACCGCGCGCCACTACGACTGGGTGACGGGCGGCTCACAGGGCAAGCGCCCGGGCGCCGACCATTTCGCCGGCCTCGGCGAGATGTACGTCGCCGACCCGCGATTCGCGGCGAACTACGACGTGCACGGCGCGGGCACGGCCGAACTCATCCGTGACGCCATGCGGATCTACGCGGAGCGCAACCTCCGCTAGCCGCCGACGGTGCCGACCCATCGTTGTTTCGACGACGCCCGCACGGGGAACCTCCCGCGTGCGGGCGTCTTCCGCTGGCTGCCTGTCGGCGGCGCGCGGTAGAGTTCCGCCGACATCGAGAGGGGGGAGAGTCCCATGAGTTATCCATATGGTCATCCGGGTCAGGGTCAGCCCGGATACCCCGCGCAGCCCGGCTACGGGCCGCCACCCGGATACGGCGCGCCGCCTGCGTACGGCCAGCCGCCCGGGTACTACCCGCCGCCCCAGCCGCAGCAATCGGCAAGCGGCGGAACGGGTATCACGGCAGGAATTCTGGCGCTGATCTGCGGCGGCCTCTATGTCTGGGGCGTCTTCCGCGCGGTGCAGTTGTCCAACGAGCTCGGCGCGCCGGTGATGAGTGGCGCGCGCCGGCGTGGGGGCGGCGGCAGCAGCAGCGGTTCCCGCAGTGATATCGATATCGACCTCGATTTCACGCAGAACACCGCCGACATGATGCTGTGGCTGACCGGCTTCATCGCCTTCCTCATGCTGCTCGGCGGCCTGCTGCTGTTGTGCCGCACCAAGTTCGGCCGCGTTACGGTCATCATCGCCAGCGTCCTGGCGCTGATCAACATCGCGTGGGCGATCAGCGTTATCGGTACCGTCGTCGGCCCGATGTTCATCGACCTCGCCCTGGTGGCCGCCGTCCTGATCCTGGCCTCCCTCAGCGCCACCGGCCGCTGGATCCGCGCCCCCCGCACACCGGCTGTCGCCGCGCCGATGTATGGGCAGTACCCGTACCAGTGAGCGGACCCACCGCCGGCTGACGGGGCAGTCTGTTCGAGCCGCGCTGGATAGGCGGCTCGAACATGTCCGTCGCAGCGGACCACGATGAGCGATCCCGATGGTCCCGCCTGTCGACGATCACCCGCCGTACATGTAGGGAAAGCAGTGGCAGAACGCCCGCCGCGACCGCAGGCCATGACTCGGCCGGGACCTCCCGCCGAAGTCCGATACTCTGGGCTCCCGTGACCGTCGCATCATCGCCCTTCGACCTGATCGTCGTCGGCTCCGGCTTCTTCGGGCTGACCGTCGCCGAACGCACCGCCACGCAGCTCGGCAAGCGGGTGCTGGTGCTCGATCGCCGCTATCACCTCGGTGGTAACGCCTACTCGGAACCCGAACCGGAAACCGGTATCGAGATCCACAAGTACGGCGCGCACCTGTTCCACACCTCGAACAAGAAGGTATGGGACTACGTCACCCAGTTCACCGAGTTCACCGGCTACCAGCACCGGGTCTTCGCCCTGCACAAGGGTCAGGCGTACCAGTTCCCGATGGGCCTCGGGCTGATCTCGCAGTTCTTCGGCCGCTACTTCAGCCCGGAGGAGGCCAAGGCGCTGATCGCCGAGCAGGCCGCCGAGGTGGAGACCGCCGACGCGCAGAACCTCGAGGAGAAGGCGATCTCGCTGATCGGTCGCCCGCTCTACGAGGCATTCGTGCGCGACTACACCGCCAAGCAGTGGCAGACCGACCCGAAGGAACTGCCCGCGGGCAATATCACCCGGCTCCCGGTCCGCTACACCTTCGACAACCGCTACTTCAACGACACCTACGAGGGCCTGCCCAAGGAGGGGTACACGAAGTGGCTGGAGAACATGGCCGCCTCCGAGCTCATCGAGGTGCGCCTGAACACCGACTGGTTCGACGTGCGTGACGAGATCCGCGCCACCAGCCCGGACGCCCCCGTCGTCTACACCGGACCGCTGGACCGTTACTTCGACTACGCCGAGGGTGAGCTGGGCTGGCGCACGATCGACTTCGAGACCGAAGTCCTCGACACCGGCGACTTCCAGGGCACCTCGGTGATGAACTACAACGACGCCGACGCCCCGTACACCCGCATCATCGAGCCGCGCCATTTCCACCCCGAACGCGACTACCCGACGGACAAGACGGTCATCATGCGTGAGTTCTCCCGCTTCGCGCAGACCGGCGACGAGCCGTACTACCCGATCAACACGCCGGAGGACCGCGCCAAGCTGCTGGCCTACCGCGAGCGTGCCAAAAACGAAACCGCAACGGCCAAGGTCGTTTTCGGTGGCCGCCTGGGTACCTACCAGTACCTGGACATGCACATGGCCATCGGTAGCGCGCTGAGCATGTTCGACAATGTGCTCAGGCCGCATCTGGAATCGGGCGCGCCGCTCGTCGATAGCGCGCAGGCGTAATCGCGCCTAGCAGGCATGTCCGGCCAAGCGACCACAGGGAACGAATGACCTCGCAACCGATTCTGGAAGAGATGACGACCGAGACCCGAGCGAAGGCGTTGCTACAACGCATCATCCTGCCTCGGCCGGGTGAGCCGCTGGACGTGCGGACCCTCTACCTGGAGGAATCGCCGACCAACGCCCGTCGCGCGCACGCGCCGACCCGTACCTCGCTGTCGATCGGCGCGGAGTCGGAGGTGTCGTTCTGCACCTACTTCAACGCGCTGCCCGCCAGCTACTGGCGTCGATGGAGCATCCTGAGCTCGGTGGTGCTGCGGCTGGAACTGGCTGGTCACGGCCGTGTCGACGTCTACCGCTCCAAGGCCGACGGTTCCCGCATCCACGTACAGGGCCGGGAGTTCGCCGTCGAGCCGGGCACCGATTCGGTGTTCGTCGAGTTCGAGACCGAGCTGGCTCCGTTCGAGGACGGCGGCTGGATCTGGTTCGACATCACCACCGACACGGCGGTCACCCTGCTGGCGGGCGGCTGGTACGCCCCGGTCGAGGCGCCCGGTGACGGCAGCATCGCGGTAGGCATGCCGACCTTCAACCGTCCGACCGATGCGGTGAAGACACTCGAGGCGCTCGGCTCCGATCCGCTGGTGCTCGATCAGATGAAAGCCGTGATCATTCCCGATCAGGGCAACCGCAAGGTGGTCGACGAACCCGGTTTCGCCGAGGCCGCTGCGGTGCTCGGCGATCGGCTCGCCATCCACGACCAGCCCAACCTCGGTGGTTCCGGCGGTTACAGCCGGGTCATGTACGAGGCGCTGAAGACCACCGACGCGCAGTACATCGTCTACATGGACGACGATATCGAGATCGAACCCGATTCGATCCTGCGTTCGCTGGCCTTCGCCCGGTTCGCCAAATCGCCGATCCTGGTCGGCGGGCAGATGCTCAACCTGCAGGAACGCTCGCATCTGCACACCATGGGTGAGGTCGTCGACCGCGGCATCTTCATGTGGACCGCCGCGCCGAATGTCGAATACGACCACGATTTCTCCAAGTACCCGCTGCGCGACCGGGACAACTCCAAGCTGCTGCACCGGCGTATCGACGTCGACTTCAACGGCTGGTGGACCTGCGTCATCCCGCGTCAGGTCGCCGAGGAGATCGGTCAGCCGCTTCCGCTGTTCCTGAAATGGGACGACGTCGAGTACGGCTTGCGGGCCCGCGTGGCCGGATACCCGACCGTCACCCTGCCCGGTGCGGCGGTGTGGCATATGGCGTGGTCCGACAAGGACGACGCCATCGACTGGCAGGCCTACTTCCACCTGCGTAACCGCCTGGTCGTCGCCTCGCTGCATCTGCCGGGTGACGGCAAGCCGATGATCGTGAACACGGTCAAGGCCACCCTGAAGCACCTGCTGTGCCTCGAGTACTCAACGGTCGCGATCCAGAACGAGGCGATCCGCGACTTCCTCGCAGGCCCCGAAGGACTGTTCGATCTACTGCCGAGTGCCCTCGGCAAGATTCACGCGATGCGCAAGGAGTACCCGGACGCGGTGGTGCTGCCGTCGTCGACGGAACTGCCGCTGCCCAGCCACCACAGTGTCGGTGCGGTCGGCGAGCCGGGCAATCCGCTCGCCAAGGTGGCGCGCCTGGCCAAGGGCGTGGTGCACAACTTCCGCAAGGCCGATCCGGCCAACCACGAGACCCCGCAGTTGAACGTGCCGACACTGGATGCACGGTGGTTCCTGCTCTCCCAGGTCGACGGTGTCACCGTGACGACCGCCGACGGCCGCGGCGTCGTCTACCGCAAGCGCGACCCGCGCAAGGCGGCCGCCCTGTTCAAAGAAGCGCTGCGGCTGCGCAAGGAGCTCACGGCCCGCTTCCCGGAGATGCAGCAGCGTTACCGGGCCGCGCATGCCGAGCTGACCAGCGCAGCGGCATGGGAGAAGACCTTCGGCGTCAGTCAGAACGGAACCGAGAAGTGAACGCGATGAACCCGAGCCTGCCCCAGGTCGAGCTGGTCGACGAGGGCTGCGGTGGCGACTGCGCCTGCAGCGGCGAATACGTGGAGGTCCCGCCCGAGGTCGCGATCATCAACGCTGTGCAGGCCACCATCGGCAGCAATCCTGCCGTGGTCTCGGCGGCACGTGGGATGTCGCACTTCGGTGAGCACGCGCTCGGCTGGGTCGGTATCGCTGCCGCGGGCTGGCTGGTCGACAAGCCGCGGCGCAGGCAGTGGGCGGGGGTCGCGGTCGGTGCGGTCGGCGCGCACGCGGCCTCGATCGTGATCAAGCGGGTTGTCCGCCGCCCGCGTCCGAACGATCCATCGGTGCAGGTCAACGTGTCGACACCGAGCAAACTGAGCTTTCCGTCCTCGCATGCGACCTCCACCGCGGCCGCTGCGGTGTTGCTCGGCCGATTGACCGGGCTACCCTTGCCTGCGGTGCTCGTCCCTCCGATGGTGCTGTCCCGGGTCGTTCTCGGGGTGCACTATCCCTCGGACGTGCTCGCCGGTTCCGCGCTCGGTGCCGCGTCCGCTGCCGCGCTGCTCGGTACTGAGAAGCGACTCGCTTCGCGACGTGAGCGACGACGGGCCCGGAAACAGTGACCGCTCGAGAAAAGGCCTTGGTTGAGATGAGTGAAGAGCCGACCGGCGCCGATCTGGCCGAAGCCGTCGTCAAGGGCCCGCCCAAGACTCTGGCCGGTGGCCTGATCAAGGCGGTCCGGCCGCGTCAGTGGGTCAAGAACGTCCTTGTGCTCGCCGCGCCACTGGCCGCGGGCCCCGACGTACTGAGCGATGCCTCGGTCCTCGGGCACGTCGCGATCGCCTTCGTCGTGTTCTGCATGGCGGCTTCCGGTATCTATCTGGTCAACGACTCGATGGACGTCGAAGCCGACCGCGCCCACCCGACCAAGCGGTACCGCCCGATCGCCGCCGGCGTGGTGCCGGTGAACCTGGCTTACATGCTGGCCGTTGTGCTGCTGACCGGTTCGATCCTCGGCTCGCTGCTGGCGTCGTGGCAGCTCGCGATCGTGATGGCGGTCTACATCGGCATCCAGCTCGCCTACTGCTTCGGACTCAAGCACCAGGCCGTGCTCGATATCTGCATCGTGTCCTCGGGCTTCCTGCTGCGCGCCGTCGCCGGTGGCGCGGCGGCCGATATCGAGCTGTCACAGTGGTTCCTGCTGGTCATGGCGTTCGGCTCGCTGTTCATGGCGGCGGGTAAGCGCTACGCCGAACTGCAGATCGCGCTGGGCACCGGCGCCAAGATCCGCAAGTCGCTGGAGTATTACACCCCCACCTACCTGCGTTTTGTCTGGACCCTCGCGGCGACCGGCCTGGTGATCTTCTATGGTCTGTGGGCGTTCCAGCAGGGCGAAAAGAACGAAACCATCTGGTACGCGATTTCGATGGTGCCGTTCACCATCGCAGTCCTGCGGTACGCGGTCGACGTCGATGGCGGCGAGGCCGGCGAACCCGAAGAGATCGCACTGGGGGATCGGATCCTCCAGTTCCTCGCAATCGCCTGGATCGGAGCGGTAGGTGTCGCTGTCTATCTCACCTGACGAGATGCTGGTAGCGGGAGTGGACGGAACCGAATACGCGGAGCGGGCGGCTGCCGAAGAGCAGACCGCCCCGGCTTCGCGTTTCACCCGACTATCCCGGGCCACATTCGTCGGTGGGGTGGTGCTCACCGCCACACTGTTCGCGATCGGCGGCTGGCAACGCCGCTGGATCGCCGACGACGGCCTGATCGTGCTGCGCACGGTGCGCAATCTGCTCGCGGGCAACGGCCCGGTGTTCAACGCGGGCGAACGGGTCGAAACCAACACAAGTACCGCATGGACCTACATCGTCTGGTTCTTCAGCTGGCTCACCCAGGCGCGCCTGGAGTATGTGGTGCTCGGCGTCGCGATGACCTTGTCGGTGCTGGCGATCGTATTCGCCATGCTCGGCGCGGCGCGGCTGTGGGGCGGTACGTCCTCGGCGCTGCTGCTTCCCGCGGGCGCACTGGTCTACATCGCGGTCCCGCCCGCGCGTGACTATGTGACCTCCGGTCTGGAGAGCGGCCTGGTCATCGCCTGGCTCGGCCTGCTGTTCTGGCTGCTGGTGTGGTGGAGTCAGGCCGAACGGGTGCGGGTGCCGAGCCTGTTCGGGCTGGTGTTCCTCGCCGGGCTCGCCCCGCTGATCCGTCCGGAGATGACTCTGGTCGGCGGTCTGGCGCTGATGATGATCTTCCTGGCGCCGATGCCCGAATCGCGGCTGCGCCCGAGCGTGCTGCGGTTGATCATCGTCGCGGTGGCGGGTCTGCTGCCGCTGGGCTACCAGATCTGGCGGATGGGCTACTACGGTCTGCCGTACCCGAACACCGCGGTGGCCAAGGATGCCGGTGGCGCCAAATGGGAGCAGGGTTTCACCTATCTGTGGGATCTGGTCCACCCGTACTCCCTGTGGGTGCCGCTGCTGATTCTGCTGGTCGCCGGGATCGTGGCGGCTCGGGCGGGGCGGGTCGGCGTCGACAAGGCCGCGGCCGCGGAGAGCTCGACGGAGGCAGGCGTCCGGTGGACGGTCCGGTTCCGTACCTGGCTGCGCTCGCCGAGCGCTGTCGTCACTCTGATGCTCGGTAGCGGCGTCATCCTGACGATCTACGCGCTGCGCGTTGGTGGTGACTTCATGCACGGCCGGATGCTGTTGTCGCAGCTGTTCTGCTTGATCGCCCCCGTCGCGGTGCTGCCGGTGCGGCTGCCCGAGGGCGGGCTGCGCTCGGTCTCCGCTAGCAGCGGCGCCTTCGCCGTCACCTCGCTCGCGGTCGTCGGCACG
The DNA here is from genome assembly GCF_010868145.1 of Nocardia cyriacigeorgica. GTDB lineage: Bacteria > Actinomycetota > Actinomycetes > Mycobacteriales > Mycobacteriaceae > Nocardia > Nocardia cyriacigeorgica_D. The sequence goes on along the minus strand of NZ_JAAGUY010000002.1, from coordinate 37,030 downwards.
GTGGTGTGGTCGCTGTTCGCCATGGGCACGACCGCGATCACGACCGGTACCAAGATCAGCTCGTCCGGCATCGTCGACGAACGCGTCTACTACGTGCTCAACACCGGCCACGACCATCCGATCCTGGCCGAGGATTACCTCGACTACGCCCGGATGCGGCCCATGGTCAACGACATCATGGCCAATCCGAATGGCGGCCTGCTGCTGAATTCGCCGTCGTTCATGTTCTGGTACGTCGCGCCCCCGCCGCAGCCCATCCCCGAGGACGGCGCCGGGCATACGGTCTACTTCCTGAATTTGGGCATGACCAGCATGAACGTCCCGCTGGACGTGCGGGTGATCGACCCGATGGGCCTGGCCTATCCGCTGGCCGCGCACACCGACCGGCTCGACGACGGCCGCATCGGCCACGACAAGAGCCTGTTCCCGGACTGGGTCATCGTCGACACCGGCATGGTGGACCAGAAGCCGTGGATGCCCTGGTATCTGGACGAGAAATGGGTGACTCAGGCCAGGGTCGCGATGGCGTGCCCACAGACCCATGCGCTGATGCTCTCCTACCGGGACGAGCTGACATGGGATCGGTTCAAGCACAACCTCCGCAACGCGCTGAGCTTTGCGAAGTACCGTATTGATCGGGTGCCCAAGTACGAGATCCAGCGTTGCGGGTTGGTCGATCCCTACCCACAACCACCGCGCTGAGTGCGTTGTCGAGCGCGTCGTGAACAAAGCGGCGTGCCTCACTTTGTCTCTTTTTGATAACGCTCCGGCATGGGTCACGGGTTAGGCTGCCGTGGTACCCCGCCGTGTTCTACCCGAAACGTGGGCGTGAGCACGGTGGCACCAAGAACGCGGCGACCCGCCGCATGACGAAAGGCCGAGAACACATGCGAGGCGTGATCGCGCGCAGAGCGCACGGTGGCCGACCGGGAGTCCGAAGAGCAGGGTCCTGGTTGAAGCGATCGGTGCTCATGTCGCTGGCAGTGCTGCTACCGCTCGGGGCGTCGGTGGCAGGCCCCGGCGCGACGGCATCGGCGGCATTCAACCCCGCCGGGATCGACTTCTGGGTCGACTCGGAGATGGGGCCGATCAAGTCCCGCGTCTTCCGCGCGGCGGACGGCAATACCGGCCGGGTCGTGTACGCCCTTGACGGTATGCGGGCCCGTGGCGACCTGAACGGCTGGGAGATCGAGACCGAGGTCGTCCGTGAGCTGACCAAATGGAACATCAACGTGGTCATGCCCGTGGGTGGACCGTCGAGCTTCTACGCCGACTGGAACGGCCCGAGCGACTTCCTCGGCCTCAACACCGGTTCGGCGGGCTCGTCCTCGGGTTCGTCCTCCGGCTCCGCGGCGACCGGGTCGTCCGGCTGGACCGAGACCCTTGGCAAGACCAACACCTACAAGTGGGAAACCTTCCTCACCAAGCACCTGCGCTGGGCGCTGCGTGACCGGCTCGGTTTCAACCCGAACAACAACGGTGTCTTCGGCCTGTCGATGGGTGGCAGCGCCGCCCTGACATTGGCCGCCTATCACCCGGATCAGTTCAGCTTCGCCGGCTCCTACTCCGGTTACCTGAACAATTCCGCGCCGGGTATGCGTGAGGCGCTACGCATGGCCATGCTGAGCGCGGGCGGCTACAACATCGACGCCATGGCACCGCCGTGGGGTCCGCAGTGGCTGCGGATGGATCCGTTCGTGTTCGCGCCGCGGCTCAAGGACAACAACACGCGGCTCTGGATCGCCGCCGGTAGCGGCCTGCCCGGCCCTGCCGACGCCACCGCGCCGCTGGACATCGTCCAGGGCATGCCGCTCGAGGCGCTGGCACTGGTCAATACCAGGGCCTTCCAGGTCCGCATGATGACGCTGGGTGCGGGCAACGTGACCTACAGCTTCCCGCCCGTCGGCGTGCACAACTGGCGGAACTGGGAGTCCGAGGTCTACCGGATGATCCCCGATCTTTCGGCGCACATCGGCTGATAGCAACAGCTCGATAACCAGGCCGCCCCGCGCATAACGCGCCGGGC
>NZ_JAAGUY010000002.1:0-34994 GCF_010868145.1 Nocardia cyriacigeorgica | reverse complement strand
CGGCGCATTCCAGTCGGCATAGAAGCTGGACATACCGCCGCCCGGCGCATAACGCGCGGGGCGGCCTGCTTCGTTCAGCCGGGCGTCCCGGGCCTTCTCGGCAACGAATGTGCATACGGAGGGCTTCGCGAGTTGTGGGATGGATCACCATCCAGCAACATGGAGGCATTCATTGTCGATTGATACATCAGGAACATGCACACAGGTGGGCGCGTTTCAAGATCGTTCGACGCGGTCACCGGGTGCCCGATGCGGGGCCGGTTTCGTAGCCATGCGATTGCTGACCGGCTGTCCAGGCGAAAGGTCTAGTCGAATGCGAAGTGCGCGCAGGCCCGGTAGATCGGTGCGGTCCGGCTCATGGGTGAGGCGTGCGGCGATGGGAGTCGCCGCGGTGATGCTCGTTCCCCTCGGGGTTTCGATAGCCGGTCCGGCTGCGCCCGCCGCGGCGGCGTTCAACCCGTCCGGGTTCGATTTCTGGGTCGATTCCGGGATGGGCCCGATCAAATCACGCATCTTCCGTGCCAAGGACGGCAACACCAACCGCGTGGTCTACGCCCTGGATGGTCTTCGTGCTCCCGAGACGCTGAGCGGCTGGGAGATCGATACCAATGTCGCGCAGCTGCTGACGGACTGGAACATCAATGTCGTCATGCCGGTCGGCGGTATGTCCAGCTTCTATGCCGACTGGAATGCGCCGAGCAATTTCGCGGGCATACCGCCGGGCACCGGCTCGTCCTCGGGTTCGGGTGCTCTCAACGCGCTCGCCGCGGGTCCAGGTAAGAGCTACCGCTATCAGTGGGAGACGTTCCTGACCCAGAACCTGCGCTGGGCGCTGCGCGATCGGCTCGGCTTCAATCCGAACCGCAATGGCGCATTCGGTTTGTCGATGGGTGGCAGCGCGGCGCTGACGCTGGCCGCGTATCACCCGGATCAGTTCAGCTTCGCCGGTTCGTACTCGGGTTACTTGAATATCTCCGCACCCGGTATGCGTGAGGCGATCCGGATGGCCATGCTCGACGCCGGCGGCTACAACGTCGACTCGATGGCCCCGCCGTGGGGTCCACAGTGGCTGCGGATGGACCCGTTCGTGTTCGCGCCGCTGCTGCGTGACCACAACACCCGCCTGTGGATCTCGGCGGGCAGTGGCCTGCCCGGTCCGACCGACGGGCCGACGGCGGGCACCGTGAACGGTATGGCGCTGGAGGCGCTGGCCCTGGCCAATACCCGCGCCTTCCAGGTCAGGATGGCGACGCTCGGCGCCAACAATGTGGTCTATTCGTTCCCGAACGTCGGTATCCACGCCTGGTCCTACTGGGCGGAGGAGGTCGCTCGGATGACGCCGGATCTGTCGGCGCATATCGGCTGAGCCGCACATTCCACCGGGCCCTGTCCGGCACACCCACCAAGGGGGTGTCCGGACAGGGCCCGAATTCATGCTGTCCGGCTATTTCCGGCGCATTTATACCGCTATTCCTCGAATCGATGTGCGAAGTGCGAAGGACGCGGGAAAGTTGCCCGGATCGACGCCATGCATAACTCGCCCGGTCCGTTCATGATCACTTCATCCGGCGTACCGATCGGTCCGGTCGGGCGTTGGTGATCTTGGTGCGGTGCCGTTGATTTGGGATAACGAACAAATAATGTGGTCCCCCGCGACATCAACGACGGGACACGGTAGTGTCACCGCACGATCACCGATTGTCGCGGGCGGATTTCGGCCACCACTTCAACCCCGGTCTTGCTAAGGATTCGGGGGTCGAATATCGTCCAGCGAGCATCAGTGTGACCAGATCGTTGTAGCGCCGTCGACGGCTGTACCGGAAGGTCGGGATTCGGGTACAGGCCCCGGCGGCGTCTCGTTGACACAGAACGGGTGTCGTCCGCGGACCGCGGGTGACTCCACAACAGCAGAAAGAGAGCAGGATTCATGCGTTTCGGCAGGGCGGCCGCCCCGAAGAGGACCACGGGACGGCGAGGCGCGCCTCGCAGTTGGCGTAACCGGATTCTGGCCGTCGGCGCCGCAGCGCTAGCGCTGCCGATCGCCGCAGGCGTCGCCGCCCCGACCGCTATGGCGGCTCCGGTGCACGGCCCGGCCCTGCGTGCGCCCGCCGGTGGCTACGAGGAACTGATGGTTCCGTCCAGCATGGGTCCGATCAAGGTCCAGGTGCAGTGGGCCAAGCGTGGCGGCAACGCGGCGCTCTACCTGCTCGACGGCCTGCGCGCCCGTGACGACCGCAACGCCTGGTCGTTCGAGACCAACGCGATGGAGCAGTTCGGCAACGACAACATCACCCTGGTGATGCCGGTCGGCGGCCAGTCCAGCTTCTACGCCGACTGGTACTCCCCGTCCAACACCAACGGTCAGAAGACCACCTACAAGTGGGAAACCTTCCTGACCCGCGAGCTGCCGACCTTCCTCGAGGGTTACGGCGTCTCCCGCACCAACAACGTGGTTGCGGGCCTGTCCATGGGTGGTAGCGCCGCCCTGGCCCTCGCCGCCTACCACCGTGACCAGTTCAAGGCCGCCGCGTCCTACTCCGGCTACCTGAACATCTCCGCGCCGGGTATGCGTGAGGCGATCCGCATCGCGATGCTCGACGCCGGCCGCTACAACGTCGACTCGATGGCCGCGCCGTGGAGCCCGGCCTGGCTGCGGATGGACCCGTTCGTGTTCGCGCCGCAGCTGAAGGGTCTGCCGATGTACATCTCGGCGGCCAGCGGCCTGCCCGGCCAGCACGACAACCCGAACTCCGCGATCGGCGTGTTCAACACCGGTAACGCGATGGCCCTCGAGGCCCTGTCGCTGGTGAACACCCGCGCCTTCCAGGCTCGCCTCGGCAAGCTCGCCATCCCGGCCCACTTCGACTTCCCGGCCTCGGGTACCCACAGCTGGAAGTACTGGGAAGGTCAGCTCTTCGCCTCCCGCAAGATGTTCCTCGACGCCACCGGCGGCTGGTGAGCATCGGTCACTGAAGCACTCGGCGCCGCCCGTTTCCTCTGGGAAGCGGGCGGCGCTTTTGTGTTCGAGTTCCGGTCGATGAGCGGGCGCGCGGACGGGATGTGCTGTCGCCGAGGGCGAAACCAAATGGTTTGCTCTGGGCGCGTCTTCCCGGGAACACCGGGTCGACCGGAGTACAAACATCCATGTGGTAGGTATTTCGCGCGGTAGGCGGGGCAGCGGCGGACGGTGGGACCGGCAGCCGCGCTCGATCCTGCCCACCCTCGCCACCGCCCTGGTGCTGCCCCTTGCCGCCGGGCTCTCGCTCGCGCAGGCACCCGCCCAGGCGCAGCCTGCCGTCACCGCCGCGGCGCCTGCCACGTTGCGCAACGTCGCCTGGCTGACCGACCGGCATGTCGAGTTGTGGGTGAATTCGCCCGCAATGGGCGCGCCGATCCAGGTCCGGCTGCTGCTGGCCAGGGACTGGAACACCAGGCCCGACGCCAAGTTCCCGGTGCTGTACATGCTCGACGGGCTGCGCGCCACCGAGGACGTCAGCGGCTGGATCCAAGATGCGGGTGCGGTCGATTTCTTCGCTGACAAGAACGTCACCGTCGTGCTGCCGGTGGGCGGTCAGTCCAGCTTCTATTCCGACTGGCTCGAGCCGAACAACGGCAAGAACTACAAATGGGAGACCTTCCTGACCAAGGAGCTCCCGCCGCTGCTGGAGGGTCAGTGGCGGGCCACGAATGTGCGTGGCATGGAGGGTCTTTCGATGGGCGGGACCGCTGCCATGTTCTTGGCCGCTCGCAATCGCGACTTCGTCAAGTACGCGGCCTCGTATTCCGGGTTCCTCACCACGACCACATTGGGTATGCCGCAGGCGATAAATTTCGCCATGCGCGACGCCGGTGGCTACGACTCGGCCGCGATGTGGGGACCGCCGACCAACCCGCTCTGGGAGGAGCACGACCCGTATCTGCTGGCGGAGAAGCTGAAGGGGATCAGCCTCTACGTGTCCAGCGGTTCCGGCGCGACCGGGCCGTTCGATGCGCCCGGCGGCATCGTGCCCGGCGTGAGCACCAACCTCGCCGGGATGGGGCTGGAAATCCTGTCCCGGATGTCGTCGCAGAACTTCGTCACCAAGCTCGGGGACCTGAGCATTCCGGTGCAGGTGAACTACCGTGCCTCCGGTACTCATTCGTGGCCGTACTGGGACTTCGAGATGCGCCAGTCCTGGCCGCATGCCGCGGCCGCGCTCGGTGTGGAAGCCGATAAGCCCGCCTGCGAGGTTGGTGGCGCCATCGGCCCCGTTGTGGCGGGTAACGGCTGGCTGGGCGATTGCCTGACCGGCGAGTACCCGGTGAACGGCGGTGTGGCCCAGGACTTCAGGCATGGTCGGGTGTTGTTCTCGAAAGATGGTGGGGCACATCCGGTCGCGGGCATGATCGGCGGCGGCTACCAGGCCGCCGCGGGTCCCGCAGGTGTGCTCGGCCTGCCGACGGGCCCGGAGCGCGGCCTGCCCGATGGCCGCGGCAGATTGCAGGCGTTCCAGCATGGTTCGCTCTACTGGACCCCGCAGACCGGCGCCCAGGTGGTGCGCGGCGCGTTCCTCGAGGAGTGGGGCAGGCAGGGGTTCGAGGGTGGGGCTGCCGGTTATCCGGTCGGTCCCGAGATCAAGACGCCGAACCGTGACGGCGCGGTCCAGGGTTTCGAGGGCGGTCCGATGTACTTCAGTCCCGCCACCGGTGTGCACCGGGTAGAGGGCCTGATCCTCGGCAAGTACGCCGAGATGGGTTTCGAGAACAGCTGGCTCGGCTTCCCGGCGTCTGCTGAACAGCCGTTGAAGGAGCTCGGCCGCTACAGCCGTTTCGAGGGCGGCAGTGTCTATTGGAGCCCGCTCTCGGGTGCGTGGGCGGTGCGCAACGGACCGATCATGGACGCCTGGCGCCACGCGGGCTATGAGAACGGCCGCCTCGGATTCCCGATCAGCGACGAGTTCGCGATCCCCGGCGGCATCCAGCAGAACTTCCAGGCCGGATTCATCACCGTCCGCGACGGCAAGATCGAAATCCACCCCTGATCGCCGCGGTGACAGCCGACTCCTTCGCCGATCGCTCCGACAGGTAGGCGCGGTTGCACTACGGCATGTGTCATGTGCCACACTTCCGGGCCGAGCGGCCGTATCCGCAACTGGGTACTACCCTCGGTGTTCGCCCCCCAAGGAAACCTCAGAGGTTTGTGGCTCGTGGGGAGCCGCAAACCCCGCCGCGCCAGCGGCCAATAACTAAGGATTTTCATGTTTCGGACCCGTGGCAAGGTAGTCGGCGTTGCGGTGGCGATCGCCGCATCCGGGTTGCTCACCGCTTGCGGTGACAACGATTCGACGGCGTCGAGCACGCCAACGCTGACCCCCTCCACGTCGGCGGCCGCGCAGGCGCCCGGATCGGCTTCGGCCGCACCCGCGCCGGCACCGGAGGGCGAGGCCGCTCCGCCCGCGGAGCCGAGCCCGGAGGCCAGCCAGGAGCCCGCGCCGCAGGAGCGCCCGGCGCCGGTGCCCGCGGAAGACATTCCGCCCGCCGAGACGTCGAACCTCGGTGACAAGGAGAAGAAGCTCATCGATGAGCTGAACAAGCAGGGCGTCAACCCGTCCAACCCGGCGGACGCGGTTACCATCGCCAACTACGTCTGCGGCGCGGTGGCGGCGGGCAAGCCCGATGCCGAGATCGCCGTCTACGCGAACGCGATGGCAGGCGCCGATCCGGCGTTCGATCCGGCCAAGATGCCCGTTGAGCAGGCCGGACAGATCTACATCAACGTCTCGAAGCAGACGTACTGTCAGTGAGCGCGCGTCGCGGGTCGAGATCCCGCCGGTCCAGGCCGGTGGGATGTCTGGTGCTGCTCGCCCTGGCGGTGCTGGTAGTCGTCGTGGTGGTGCTGGCGTGGTATCTGCTCGCGGGGCGTTTGCGCGAACCCGAGCCGGGGCCGAAGCCGCCACCTGAGCGGCCGACCAGCCAGCCGGCGAGTTGCCCTGACGTGCAGATGATTTCGGTGCCGGGCACCTGGGAGTCGAGCAGCAACGACGATCCGCACAATCCGACCGCGAACCCGGCCTCGCTGATGCTGAACATCACCGGGCCGTTGCGCGAGCAGTTCCCCGCCGAGCGGCTCGATATCTACACCGTCCCGTACGTGGCGCAGTTCTCCAATCCGATCGCGCTGCCGCCGGACGGCCAGCAGTCCTACAACAACAGTCGCTCCGAAGGCACCCGCCGGATGGTCGACGCCCTCACCGCGCGGCATGCCGAATGCCCGCTGACCTCGTATGTGTTCGCGGGGTTCTCACAGGGCGCGGTGATCGCTGGCGATATCGCGGCCCAGGTCGGTGCGGGTAACGGCCCGATTCCCGCCGATCTGTTGCTCGGCGTGACGTTGATCGCCGACGGCCGTCGCACCGGGGAGACCGGGCCGGGCCAGGCCACCCAGATCGGGCCCGCTCCGGCAGGGGTCGGCGCCGAAGTCGCGCTTGCCGGGCTCAATGTCCCCGGGATCACGATGACGGGTCCGCGGCCGGGTGGGTTCGGTGCGGTGACCGATCGCACCTACACGATCTGCTCGCCGGGTGATCTGATCTGCGATGCACCGCGTGATGCCCTGCGGCCGACGAACATCCTCGGCAGCCTGAGCACGCTGATCGGCGCGGTCGGCAATCCGATACACAGTCTCTACAACGGTTTTGTGGTCGATCCCAATGGCACGACCGCGACCCAGTGGACCGTCAACTGGGCAAACGGCCTGATCGAGGCGGCGCCGCGGCCGCCGCATTCGTGAGGTCCCCACAACGTCGGACGGCGCGGCCGGTGGCCACCGTCAGGCTGTAAAGTGCGCTGATGATCGCGCGCCAGCCCCCGCTCAGGCGGCGGGCCCGCGCAGGCAATTTCCGATAGCCAGGAGCATGAGTTCATGACTGAAGCCGCCGCACCGGCTGGTGAGTTGAGCGCGCTGGGTTCACCACTGCGTCCGTTCCGCTTCGCGGCTGCGGGTGAGGGAAACAAGCAAGAGGGCGGAGCCCGTAAGTTCATTCAGACGGCGCAGCAGGCCGAGGAGTACGGCTTCGACACCTTCGTCGTGCCCGATCACCTCGGTGACCAGGTCGGTCCGATCGCCGCGCTCGGCGCGTTGACGCAGGCCACCGAGCGGATCCGGTTGGGCACGTCGGTGCTCGCGAACGGTTTCCGCAACCCGGTGGTGCTCGCCAAGGACCTCGCCACCATCGACGTGCTGTCCAAGGGCAGGCTCGAGGTCGGCGTCGGCGCGGGCTGGAAAGCCGACGAGCACCTGGCCGCGGGCCTGGAGTACGACTCCCCTGGAGTTCGCCTCGCCAAACTGGACGAGGCGTTGAGCATCCTTGACGTGTTGTTGCGCGGCCAGGAGTGCACCTTCGAGGGCAAGTACTACCAGGTGCGCGGCGTCAAGGGCACCCCGCGACCGCGGCAGGGTCCGCGTCCGCCGCTGTGCACCGGCGGTGGTGGTCCGAAGATGCTTCGACTGGCCGCCAAGCACGCCGATATCGTCTCCGTCGTTCCGGTCACCACCAAGAACGGCAAGGGTCTGCTCTCCGGTATCACCATGGAGAAGACCGTGGAGAAGGTGCATCTGATCAAGGAGGCCGCCGGTGAGCGCTTCGATCAGATCGAGCTGAACTGGGCGATCACCGCGATTGTCATCACCGACGACCGCGAGAAGACCGCCGAGATGGCGTTGGCCGCGATCGACCGCGGCCTGCATCCCGACCTCGAGGTCGATGTGAAGCTCTCGGTCGAGGAGATCTTGAACTCGCCCTATGTGGCCATCGGTTCGTTCGAGGAGATCGCCGAGCAGATCCGTCGGGTGCGCCAACTCACAGGGATGTCCTATGTGGGCGTGTTCCCCACCCAGATGGATGCGTTCGCACCGGTGATTCCCTTGCTGCGGGACGAGTGAGTAGCTCTTCTCTGTAACATGTCTCTGGTTTGAGAACATCTAGCCGATAGGCGGTCACCGCGCAGACCGCAACAAAAAACTGCAGGGCCGGCTCGGTGCAGACCGAGCTCCCGCGGGCGAAAGCGAGTCGGGGCCTCACAGGGAACAGCGGCGAATGTCGTCGTCTGGCTGCGTGTGCCTCGGAGGAGAAGGAATGGACGAGACTTTCGACGATTACCTGGACGAAAGCGGGAACATCACAATTCCCGAAGATCGCACCCTGGTCGATCACGTCGAGAAGCACACACGCAATGACGCGAACACGCTCGCGTACCGCTACATCGATTACTCGCGCGAGCGAGACGGTGAGGTGCACGAGCTGACGTGGCAGCAATTCGGGGTGCGCCTGCGCGCGGTGGCCGCCCGCCTGCAGCAGGTGACCAACCCGGGTGACCGGGTCGCGATCCTCGCCCCGCAGGGCCTGGACTATGTGATCTCCTTCTTCGCCGCCATTTACGCGGGCAACATCTCGGTGCCGCTGTTCGATCCCGACGAGCCCGGTCACACCGACCGGCTGCACGCCGTGCTCGGTGACTGCGAACCCTCGGCCATCCTCACCGCGAGCTCCTCCGCGGCCGGGGTGCGTCAGTTCTTCCGGGCGTTGCCCGCTGCCCAGCGCCCGCGCATCATCGCCGTCGACGCCATTCCCGACAGTGTCGGTGAGGGTTGGGTCCGCCCCGACATCGCCGTCGACGACATCGCCTACCTGCAGTACACCTCGGGTTCGACCCGGGTCCCGGCCGGTGTGGAGATCACCCACCGCGCCGTCGGCACCAACCTGCTGCAGATGGTCGACGCGATCAACCTGGACTGGAATTCCCGCGGCGTCACCTGGCTGCCGCTGTTCCACGACATGGGCCTGCTGACGGTGATCCTGCCCGCGGTCGGCGGCAAGTACATCACCATCATGTCGCCGACCGCGTTCGTGCGGCGCCCGTACCGCTGGATCAAGGAACTGGCCGCGGTCGCCGACGGCGCCGGTACCTTCGCTGCTGCGCCGAACTTCGCCTTCGAGCACGCCGCGGCGCGTGGTCTGCCGAAGAACGGTGAGTCGCTGGATCTGTCCAACGTCATCGGCCTGATCAACGGCAGCGAGCCGGTCACCACCTCGTCGATGAAGAAGTTCAACGAGGCCTTCGCGCCGTACGGTCTGCCCAAGACCGCGATCAAGCCCTGCTACGGCATGGCCGAGGCGACGCTGTTCGTCTCCGCGACCAAGGCCGAAGATGAGGCCAAGGTCACCTACGTCGATCGCGACGAGCTCAACGCGGGCCGCATGGTCAAGGTCGAACCGGGCACCGACAACGCCATCGCGCAGGTGTCCTGCGGCTATGTGGCGCTGTCACAGTGGGCAGTGATCGTGGACCCGGAGACCGTCGAATCCGACGGTGGCGGCCATGAGCTGCCCGACGGCCGGGTCGGCGAGATCTGGCTGCATGGCAACAATATGGGCATCGGCTACTGGGGCCGCCCGGACGAGACCGCGGCGACCTTCCAGAACAAGCTCACCGAGCGTCAGGCCGATGGCAGTCACGCCGAGGGTTCCGACGCCGACGGCAACTGGATGCGCACCGGCGATTACGGCGTCTACTTCGACGGCGAGCTCTATATCACCGGTCGCGTGAAGGACCTGGTTATCGTCGACGGACGTAACCACTACCCACAGGACCTCGAATACTCCGCGCAGGAGGCGAGCACGGCGCTGCGCCCCGGTTTCGTGGCGGCGTTCTCGGTGCCTGCCAACCAGTTGCCCGCCGAGGTATTCGCGCAGGGCAGCCACTCCGGGCTGAAGTTCGATGCCGATGATGCCTCTGAGCAGCTCGTCATCGTCGCCGAGCGTGGCCCGGGCGCCGGGAAGGCCGATCCGCTGCCGATTGCCGACGCGGTGCGTGCTGCTGTCGCGCAGCGGCACGGCGTGACCGTCCGCGATCTGCTCCTGGTGCCCGCGGGTTCGATACCGCGCACCTCCAGCGGCAAGATCGCCCGCCGCGCCTGCAAGGCCGAGTACATCGGGGGAACCTTGCGGGGTGGCTACACCCAGCAAGCCTTCCCGGACGCCCCGGAGGTTTGAGTTGTCCGGCCCGTCGCGGTGTGTGCCGCGGCGGGCCGAGTGCCCTGCCTGCCTCCGGTAGCCCCCGCTGAAACAGCGGCGGGGTCGCTGACCGATATGGCTGTTCGAGAGACTTCGTGTTCGACCGATTGATGCCCGCCCGCTGGGCGTCGTAGACAGATGGGCGACGGTGCCCATTCGCCGCCGCGCCCAGCGCGCTTACAGGTAGCTTGAGGATTGATGGCTGAGAACGAGGGCATGGCACCCGAGACGACCGACAACCTTCCCGTCGATCCCGGCGCGGACGCCGAAACAGCTGCCCCCAGTGCACCGGCGAATCCCGATATCTCCGTTGCGGAGCTCCAGGAATGGCTGCGCAAGTGGGTTGCCGACGCGACTGGTCAGGCGCTCGAGCAGATCACCGTCGACCGTCCGATGGAGGAATTCGGGCTGGCCTCGCGCGATGCGATGGCACTCGGTGGCGATATCGAGGAACTCACCGGCGTGATCCTGAACCCGACGGTGGTCTATCAGCATCCGACGATCGCCTCCTTGGCCGACGTCATCATCAACGGTGAGCCGGAGCTGCCCGCAGAAGCGGCCGACGATCTGTCCTACACCGCCGGATACGCGCCGGGTGAGGCGCACGACATCGCGATTGTCGGCCTGTCCACCCGGCTGCCCGGTGCCGGTGACACCCCGGAGTCGACCTGGGAATTCCTGATGAACCGCGGCGACGCGATCCGGGAGCTGCCTGAAGGCCGCTGGTCGGAGTTTCTCAGCGAACCGTCGGTCGCCAAGGCCGTCGCCGAGGGTAAAACCCGGGGCGGCTACCTGGATCAGGATGTGGTCAAGGGCTTCGATGCCGAGTTCTTCGCCATGTCGCCGATCGAGGTCGAGCGCGTCGACCCGCAGCAACGGCTGATGATGGAGCTCACCTGGGAGGCGCTCGAGCACGCCAGGATTCCGGCGAGCGACCTCAAGGGCGCACCGGTCGGCCTGTTCATCGGCTCATCCACCAGCGATTTCCAGATGATCGCCGCGCTGGGGCTAGCTGATCCCGATCCGACCCTGCCCGCCTCCGCCGAGGCGTACGCGATCATGGGCAGTTCCAACGGCATTATCGCCAATCGGGTCTCCTACTTCTACGACTTCCGCGGCCCTTCGGTCACCGTGGACACCGCATGTTCGTCCACGCTGGTCGCGCTGCATCAAGCGGTGCGCGCGTTGCGCGAGGGTGACGCCGATCTAGCGCTGGCCGGCGGTGTGAACATGCTGCTGATGCCGATGACGACGCTCGGCTTCGCCCCGGGCACCTCAGAGGACGGGCGCATCAAGGCCTTCGCCGCCGACGCGGACGGCATGGTGCGCTCCGAGGGCGCCGGCCTGGTGGTGCTCAAGCGGCTCGTGGACGCCGAACGCGACGGCGACCACATCTATGCGGTGGTCAAGGGTTCCGCAGTCAACAGCGACGGCCGCTCCAACGGCCTGCTCGCGCCGAACCCGGACGCCCAGGCCGACGTGCTTCGCCGCGCCTACCGCGACGCGGGTATCAAACCCTCCACCGTCGACTACATCGAAGCGCACGGCACCGGCACGCCGATCGGCGATCCGATCGAGGCCGACGCACTCGGCCGGGTGATCGGGCGCGGCCGTGACGCCGACAAGCCCGCGCTGCTCGGTTCGGTCAAGACCAACTTCGGCCACCTCGAATCCGGTGCGGGTGTGCCCAGCCTCGTGAAGGTGGTCATGGCGTTCCAGCACAATGTGCTGCCGCCGAACATCAACTACTCCGGCCCGAGCCCGTTCATCCCGTTCGATCAGGCCCGGCTGAAGGTCGTCGACGAGCCGACCGAGTTCCCGCGTTACAGCGGCACCGCGACCGTCGGTATTTCCGGCTTCGGTTTCGGTGGCACCAATGCGCATGTGGTCCTGCAGGAGTACGTGCCCAAGACTGTTGCGGCCGTGGCGGTTCCCGGCGACGCCGATGCGGATGTCGAGACGACCGACGTGGTGGCCGAGGCCGAAGGCATCGTCGCCGACTCCGAAGCCGCGGAGAACGTGGCGCTGGTCGCGGAAACCGCTGCCGTAGAAGCCGAATGGTCCGCCGATCGCGAAGAGCCGTTGCCGGTGATCCTGCCGGTCTCGGGCTACCTGCCCTCGCGTCGCCGTCGTGCTGCCGCCGAGCTGGCCGACTGGCTGGAAGGCGCCGGTAAGGACGTCGCGCTCGAGGACGTCGCCCGTTCGCTGGCCAAGCGCAGCCATTGGCGTTCACGCGGTGTGGTGCTTGCCAAGAACCACGAAGAAGCCGTCGCCGGTCTGCGCGCGATTGCCGCGGGCAAGCCCGGCACCGGTGTGTTCACCGCTGACGCCCCCGCGATCAAGCCCCCGATGTGGGTGTTCGCCGGATTCGGTGCGCAGCACCGCAAGATGGGTAAGCAGCTCTACCAAGAGAATTCGATCTTCCGCCGCACTGTCGACGAGGTCGATGAGCTGGTCCAGGACGAGGCCGGTTACTCGATCCGCGAGATGATCCTCGACGATGCCCAGGACTACAACGTGGGCACCTCGCAGGTCGGTATCTTCACCATCCAGCTCGGCCTGGCCGCGCTGCTGCGCGCGCACGGCGCCGAACCCGCCGCGGTCGTCGGCCACTCCATGGGTGAGGTCGCCGGCGCCTACATCGCCGGTGGTTTGGCGCTCGAAGACGCTGTGCGGGTGATCTGTGCCCGCTCGCGCCTGATGGGCGAGGGCGAGCTGATGATCACCGATGACGATGTGCGCAATATGGCGCTGGTCGAGCTCAGTGCTGCCGATGTCGCGGAGCTGCTCACCGAATTCCCCGACGTCGAGGTGGCGGTGTACGCCGCGCCAACCAACACCGTGATCGGCGGCCCGCAGGCGCAGGTCGCCCAGATCGTCGCGCGGGTCGAGGAGTCCGGCAAGTTCGCTCGCGTGCTGCAGACCCGCGGCGCGGGCCACACCTCGCAGATGGATCCGCTGCTCGGTGAACTGGCCGCGGAGCTGGCCGGAATCGAGCCGACGAAGATGAAGGTCGGTCTGTACTCGACCGTCGACAAGGAGCAGTTCTACCGCGCCGGCCACGACCCGGTCCACACCGAGGACTACTGGGTGAAGAACATGCGCCACAGCGTGTACTTCACCAACGCGGTGAAGCTCGCGGTGGACTCCGGCCACACCACCTTCCTGGAACTTGCGCCGAACTCGGTGGCGCTGATGCAGGTGCTCGGTACGACGTTCGCCGCGGGACTCCATGACGCGCAGCTGATTCCGACGCTCAAGCGCAAGGAAGACGAATCGGCCGGTGTGATCTCGGCGCTCGCACAGCTGTACGTGCACGGCCACGCCGTTGACCTGCCGTCGCTGCTGCCCGCGGGCGAGTACGGCGATGTCCCGCGTACCGCGTTCGTGCGCAAGCCGTACTGGCCCAAGGCCACGATGTCCTCCGGTGGTAACAACCGGGTTCCCGGCGCACACGTCGCCCTGCCCGATGGCAGGCACGTGTGGGAGGTGCAGGCCGGATCGGTCGGCGACCTCGCCGCGCTGGTGAATTCGGCTGCCGCGCAGGTACTCAGCGATGTCGCGCTCGGCGCGTCGATCGCGCACAGCGCCCCACCGGCCTCCGGCACGCTGACCACCACGCTGACCCCGCATCCCGGCGGTGCGTCTGTGCAGGTGCACGCGCGGGAGGGCGCCGGTTTCCGGTTGCTGTTCGACGCGGTCGTCACCTCCGGTGCCGCGCTGCCCGAATCCGTTGCCGCCGCGGCGGTTACGGCCGCACCGGTCGAGACCACGGCGAGCGCCGATGTCGAGGTCGTCGAATCCTTCGGTGACCGTTGGGATCCCAACGGTTCCCAGACCGTCGAGGAACGGCTCGCCCTGATCGTCGCCGAATCGATGGGCTACGCCGTCGAGGATCTCCCGATGGAGATCCCGCTGATGGAACTCGGCCTCGACTCGCTCATGGCCATGCGCATCAAGAACCGCGTCGAATACGAATTCGATATCCCGCAGCTGCAGATCCAGGCCGTGCGCGACGCCAGCCTGCACGAGGTCGGCAAGGTGCTGCGCTACGCCATCGAGCACCGCGACGAGGTGCAGGCGATCGCGGAGCGGCAGGCCGCCGGTGAAGACGTGACCGTCGATGAGGGATTCGTCGCCGCCGCACGCGCCGCACTGGAAGCCGGCGAGGACCCGGCCGCTGTGGCGAAGGCCGCTGTCGGCGAGTCGGCGCCGAAGGCTGACGTCGAGAACACCACGGTGGAGGCCGAGGCGGAAGCGATTGTCGCGGAAGCGGAGTCGACGGCGGCGGCGAAGGCCGAGCCTGCTGTCGCCCCGGTCGAAGCGGCCGCCGTTTTCGGTGGTCAGCAGTCGAGTACGGAATCCGAAGAGGATGTGCCGCCGCGTGACGCCGCGGAGCGGTTGACCTACGCCAGCTGGGCCGTTATCACCGGCAAGTCGGCGGGCGGCATCTTCAACACCCTGCCGATCCTGGACGAGGAAGTCGCCGAGAAGCTGGCGGCGCGCCTCACCGACCGGGTCGGCGCCGAGATCACCGTTGACGACGTGCTCGACTCCGAGACCATCGAGGAGCTGGCGGAAATCGTCCGCAACCTCCAAGATTCCGGCGCCGACGTTGACGGCTTCGTCCGTCCACTGCGGCCGGGGGCAGCGGGATCGACCGCTGTGCCGGTCTTCGTGTTCCACCCCGCGGGTGGCAACACCCTCGTGTACGAGCCGTTGCTCAAGCGCCTGCCCGCCGACACCCCGATGTACGGCTTCGAGCGGGTCGAAGGCTCGATCGAGGAGCGCGCCCGCCTTTACGTGCCCGAACTGCGCCGGATCCAGGGCAACGGGCCGTTCGTGCTGTACGGCTGGTCGCTTGGCGCGGTGCTGGCCATGCAGGTCGCGCAGCTGTTGCGGGCCGAAGGTGCCGATGTCGCACTGGTCGGACTGATCGACCTCGCGATGACCGTCGAGGAAGAGGACAACAGCCCGGAGGGCCGGGTTAAGCGCCTCGAACGTTTCCAGGCCTTCGCCAAGAAGACCTACAACGTCCCGGCCGAGCTGGACCGTGAGCAGCTGGAGACCCTCGCCGCCGCCGACGACGCGGAGCAGTACCGGATGGTCACCGATCTCATCAAGTTCAGCGGTGCGAAGATCCCTGGCGGTGTGCTCGAGCACCAGCGGACCTCTTGGCTGGAAAACCGTGCGCTACAGCAGGTCACACCGGAGAAGTATGACGGCGCCGCCGTGCTCTACCTGGCCGACCGCTACCACGACGGCGCGATCGAACTCGAACCGCGTTTCGCCGACCGGCGCCCGAACGGTGGATGGGACGAATTCATCGAGAACCTGGACATCGTCCACATCCCCGGCGATCACCTCCAGATCGTCGACGAGCCGCGCATCGGAAGAATCGGAGCGGACCTCTCCGCGAAGCTCGCGGAAATCGAGGCGAAAGGGGCCAAGTGAGCACTACTGCCGAGAAACTCGCCGACCTGCGTAAACGCCTCGAGCTGGCGCAGGAACCGGCGGGTGAAGCGGGGGTGGCCAAGCGGGCGAAGAAGGGGATTCCCAGCGCCCGCGACCGGATCAATATGTTGCTCGATCCCGGCACCTTCGTGGAAGTCGGTGCGTTGGTGCGCAAGCCGGGCGACCCTGCTGCCCTCTATGGCGACGGTGTGGTCACCGGGCACGGCCTGGTCGACGGACGGCCGGTCGCGGTGTTCTCCCACGATCAGACCGTCTACGGCGGTTCGGTCGGTGAGATGTTCGGCCGCAAGGTCGCCGGAATCATGGAGTATGCCCTGAAGGTCGGCTGCCCTGTCGTCGGTATCAACGACTCCGGTGGCGCGCGCGTGCAGGAAGCGGTGACCTCGCTGGCCTGGTACGCCGAACTCGGCCGCCGCCAGGAGCCGCTCTCGGGCCTGGTGCCGCAGATCTCGATGATCCTCGGCAAATGCGCGGGCGGTGCCGTCTACGCCCCGATCAATACCGATGTGGTGGTGGCGACCGAAGAGGCGTACATGTTCGTCACCGGGCCCAAGGTGATCCGCGAGGTCACCGGCGAGGACGTCAGCCTCGAGGAACTCGGCGGCGCCAACAGCCAGGCCCAGTACGGCAATATCCACCATGTCGCCGAGGACGAGAAGGCGGCATTCGCGTGGGTGCGTGACTACCTCGGGTTTCTGCCGACCTCCTGCCAGGAGGAGCCGCCGATCGTGAATCCCGGTCTGGAACCGGAGATCACCGAAACCGACCGTGAACTGAACGGGATCGTGCCGGATTCGGACAATGCCGGTTACGACATGCAGGACATCCTGATCCGCATCTTCGACGACGGCGATTTCCACGAGATCGGCGCGACGGCCGGGCGCAATATCATCACCGGCTTCGCCAGGGTCGACGGGCGCAGCGTCGGTGTGGTCGCCAATCAGCCGATGTTCTACGCGGGCGCGTTGGATGCGCGGGCCTCGGACAAAGCGGCCCATTTCGTGCGCATGTGTGACGCCTTCGAGATTCCGCTGGTCTTCGTGGTGGATACGCCCGGTTTCCTGCCCGGTGTGGAGCAGGAGAAGATCGGCGTCATCAAACGCGGCGGCCGGTTCCTTTTCTCCTTCGTCGAGGCGACCGTGCCCAAGGTGACGGTGGTGATCCGCAAGTCCTACGGCGGCGGATACGCGGTGATGGGCTCCAAGCAGCTCGGCGCCGACGTCAACCTGGCCTGGCCGACCGCGCGGATCGCGGTCATGGGCGCCGAGAGCGCGGTGAGCCTGATCGGCGGCAAGCAGATCGCGGCCGCGCCGGAGGATCAGCGCCCGGCGATCCGCCAGCAGATGATCGACTTCTACAACGCCACCGTCGCCACGCCGTGGGTGGCGGCCGAACGCGGTTACATCGACGCTGTCATCGAGCCGTCGATGACGCGTTTGGAACTGCGCAAGGCACTGCACCTGCTGCGGGACAAGACCATCGTGAAGAGCCCGCGCAAGCATCACCTGCTGCCGCTGTAGGAGCAGGCACTGCAGACGTAACCGGAGACATCGGCCGGCTACGCCCGGTTTTTCGAGCGAAGCGGGATCGAGCGTCAGGGTTCACGACCCGGTTCGCGTTTCCGCGACCGGTGCGCAAGCCGAAGGCGAGCAGCGGTCGCGGAAACGCGAACCATCAGGGGGCCGTGAACACGCGGCGCCGGAGGCGTCGCGAATCAGGCACTGACCTTCGCGGATTCGATGATCACGGCCTCGGCCGGAACGTCCTGGTGGACGCCGTGCGTGGAGGTCGACACGGCGGCGATCTTGTCGACCACCTCGGTGCCTTCGGTGACGGTGCCGAAGACCGCGTAGCCCCAACCCTGGCCCGCGGGCTGGGTGTGGTTGAGGAAGTCGTTGTCGGCCACGTTCACGAAGAACTGCGCGGTCGCCGAATGCGGGTCGTTGGTGCGCGCCATGGCGACGGTGTAGCGGTCGTTCTTGAGGCCGTTGCCCGCCTCGTTCTGGATCGGGGCATTGGTCGGCTTCTGCTTCATATCGCCGTCGAAGCCGCCACCCTGAATCATGAAGCCGGGGATGACGCGGTGGAAGATGGTGCCGTTGTAGTGCCCGGCGTTCACGTA
Source organism: Nocardia cyriacigeorgica (assembly GCF_010868145.1). Classification (GTDB taxonomy): domain Bacteria; phylum Actinomycetota; class Actinomycetes; order Mycobacteriales; family Mycobacteriaceae; genus Nocardia; species Nocardia cyriacigeorgica_D. The sequence goes on along the minus strand of NZ_JAAGUY010000002.1, from coordinate 17,345 downwards.
CTCCAGGAAGTTCTTCACCGTGTTCGGCGCCTTGGCGTCGTCCAGCTCCAGCCCGATGGTTCCGTAGTTCGTCTCGAGATTCACCTTTGTCATACCCATAGCTTTCCATGTTGTTTTGCCGCTCCTTCGTCGCGGCGTGTTCGCGGCCCTGTGTGTCTCGCGTTTCCGCGCCCGCTGCTTGCTCCTTCGTCGCCTACGCAGCGGACGCGGAAACGCGACACGGCCGCGAACCGGGCTCCTCGAGGTCGCCCGTCCGGTGTCGGACCGAGTGGCCGGGTGTGCTGATGGCATTCCGGGCCGCCGCGAAGGGCAATGTCCTACTGGACACGCCATGTCGAATGGCGCGCTCTAGACTTCCCAACCGTGTCAGATGCAGTCGCTGTTTTGCCGGAGACGCCGCCCGCACCGCAGGTCGCTCCGCGCGATTTCCGGACCGCGCGGCTCATCGCGCTGGTCGCAGGGGTGCTCGGTGCCCTGTTCGCGCTGGCCGCACCGTTTCTACCGGTAACGCAGACGACGGCGACGCTGAGCTGGCCGCAGCAGGGTCAGCTCGGCAATGTGCAGGCCCCGCTGATGTCGCAGGTGCCGATCGAGCTGAGCGCCACCATTCCGTGCTCGGCGATCGAGCAGTTGCCGCCGCAGGGCGGGATGCTGCTGGCCACCGCGCCGCCGCAGGGTGATCAGGCGGCGCTGGAGGCCCTGTTCGTCCGTGTCTCGGATACCTCGGTGGACGTGGTCGACCGCAATGCTGTGGTTGCCTCGGCACAGCGCTCCGAACTCGCGGGCTGCACCGATATCACCATCACCTCCGATATCGACCGGACGCACGCGGTCTTCAACGGGCTGACCACCGAGACCGGACAGCCGGTCGAGGGCCAGCTGACCGGCGATCTGCGCCCCCAGGTGGTCGGCGTGTTCTCCGACCTGCAGGGTGACGTGCCCGCGGGCCTGGCGTTCGACATGGAGATCGATACCCGCTATAGCTCCACACCCACCGCGATCAAGATGATCGCGATGATCGCGGCCGTGCTGTGCACGCTCATCGCGCTGGCGGCGCTGGCGCGGCTGGATACCAGCGACGGTCGCGGTCACCGCCGGTTCCTGCCCTCGCACTGGTTCAAGCCGACCTGGGCCGACGGCGCCGTCATCGGCACGCTGCTGGTGTGGCATTTCGTCGGCGCCAACACCTCCGACGACGGCTACATCCTGAGCATGGTCCGGGTCGCACCGGACGCCGGCTATATGGCCAACTACTTCCGCTGGTACGGCGTGCCGGAGGCGCCGTTCGGCTGGTACTACTACGTGATCCAGCTCTTCGCGGAGGTCTCCACGGCCAGTCCGTGGGTGCGCCTGCCCGCGCTGGCGTGCGCGATCCTGTGCTGGATGGTGATCAGCCGTGAGGTGGTGCCGCGCCTGGGTCGCGGCGTGCGCACCAACCGGGTGGCGCTGTGGACCGGCGGTCTGGTGTTCTTGGCGTTCTGGCTGCCGTTCGACAATGGCCTGCGTTCGGAGCCGATCGTCGCGCTGGGCGCGCTGCTGACCTGGGTGTCGATCGAACGGGCCATCGCCACCGGCAGGCTGCTGCCGGCCGGCGTCGCGGTGCTGGTGGCCGCGTTCACTTTGGCCGCCGCCCCGACGGGCCTGATGTGTATCGCGGCACTGCTTGCCGGCATCCGTCCGCTGGTGAAGATCGTGGTGCGTAAGCGGCGCGAACATGGCACGCTGCCGTTGCTCGCGCCGATCGCGGCGGCCGGGCTGCTCGTCTTGACCGTCGTCTACAGCGATCAGACCTTCGCCGGTATCCAGGAAGCCAATCGGGTGCGTCAGCTGACCGGCCCGAACCTGGCCTGGTACGAGGACTACCTGCGCTACTACTACCTGTTCGTGGAGACCGTCGACGGTTCGGTCTCGCGCCGGTTCGCGTTCCTGGTGATGCTGCTGTGCCTGTTCACCACCATGCTGGTGCTGCTGCGGCGTCGTCGGGTGCCAGGTATCGCCAGCGCGCCGACCTGGCGGTTGATGGGCGTGGTCTTCGGAACCATCTTCTTCATGATGTTCAACCCGACCAAGTGGACCCACCACTTCGGCGCCTACGCCGGTATCGCCGGTTCGCTGGCGGCGGTGACGGCGGTCGCGGTGTCGGCCAGTGCCCTGCGGGCGCGCAAGAACCGGGCCATCTTCCTGGCAGGGCTGCTGTTCGTGCTCGCCGTGGCGTTCTCCGGGATCAACGGCTACTGGTACGTGTCCAGCTTCGGTGTGCCGTGGTTCGACAAGCGCGTCTCGGTCAGCGGTATCCAATCGAACACAGTGATGCTCATCCTGTTCGGGCTCGCGCTCGCGTTGGTGGCCTGGCATACGCTGCGCGAGGGCTATGCGAAGCCGCCGAGTTCGGCCAAGACGGCCCGCGGCAGGCGGATTCGCAAATTCGCCGCGATCCCGCTCACCGTTGTCGCCGCAGCGATGGTGTTGTTCGAGGTGTTGTCGCTGGTCAAGGGTGCGTATTCGCAGTATCCGGGCTATTCGCTGGCGCGCTCGAACATGGACGCGCTCTCCGGCGACAGCTGCGGACTTGCCAATGACGTGCTGGTCGAGACTGACCCCAATGGGGGACGGCTGAACCCGATCATCGATCCGGCGACCCCGCCGACCAACCCGAACGATCCGCTGGCGGGCGTCGATCCGGTGGGCTTCGATCCCAACGGCGTGCCCGATGATCTGTCCGCCGACGCCGTCGAGGTGAAGCCGGGTACCGGCAACACCTCCACCCAGTCGGTCGGCGCGGCGTTCGCCGAGGGCCAGAGTGCGGGCACCGGCGGCGGTCAGGGTGCGCAGGGCGTCAACGGCAGCACCGTGGCATTGCCGTTCGGGCTCGACCCGGCCTCGACGCCCTTGCTCGGCAGCTACCAGAACGGGGTGCAGCAGCCCGCTTTCGTGACCTCGAGCTGGTATGGACTGCCCGAGCGTTCCGAGGACAAGCCGCTGATCGTCATCTCGGCGGCCGGTCGCATCCTGTCCTACGACGACACCGGCGCCATGCAGTACGGCCAGTCGCTGACCGTCGACTACGGCAAACGGCAGCCCGACGGCAGCGTCACCCCGCTCGGCACCTACCTGCCCCGCGATATCGGCCCGTTCCCGTCCTGGCGCAACCTGCGGGTGCCGCTGGACGAGATCGCGCCGGAGGCCGACGCGGTACGCATCGTCGCCAACGACCCCATCCTCATCGGTGACCAGTGGCTGGCGTTCACCCCGCCGCGGGTGCCGACGCTGGAGTCGGTCAACAGCTTCATCGGCTCCGAGCAGCCGGTGCTGCTGGACTGGGCCGTCGGCCTGCAGTTCCCGTGCCAGCGCCCCTTCTCGCACCTCAACGGTGTCGCCGAGGTCCCGCGCTACCGCATCCTGCCCGACCGCCCACTTGCCATCAGCTCCACCAACACCTGGCAGGCCGAGGAGTTCGGCGGCCCGCTCGGCTTCTCCCAGATGCTGGCCAAGTCGGTCACCATGCCGACCTACCTGAAGGACGATTGGGCGCGGGATTGGGGTTCGCTGGAACGCTACGACCAGTATTACGACGCAGTTCCGGCGGAACTGGAAACCGGGACGGCTTCCCGTCACGGGTTGTGGATGCCGGGTCAGTTGCGGGTGTTCTGATCTGGCTCCATGGCTGACGAAGGGCGGCGCTCGTCGAATGACGAACGCCGCCCCTTTGCTTGGCCGACGGGGTGTGCTGGTCTACGCGTTGGTCATACGCTTACCCAGTTCGCGACGTAACACCTCTTGGTCGGGCAGCCGGTTGAGCACCCGTAGCACCGAAGGGCGTAGTTCTCGTTGCTCCTCGTCGTTGAGCAGTCCGACGAGATCGCGCAGGGGCATATCTTCGAAGGCCGGAGTCATGGTTTCAACTGTACGGTCCCTCGCTTGGTAAATCCTGAGATCGAAACAAGCAGTAGCGCAACGTTTCCCGGGGCGACACTGAGTGACCGGTGAGTTACTGCTTGGTATCGCGTGCGGCCGGAAAATCTACCGCTCCCCAGCCGTGGAGTGCCCACGAGTGGGGAGGATGGACAGACGGCCTCATATCGCGCTGTCACACTGCGCACCCCTGCGTCGTCTACGTGTCGAACCGCCCGATGACGGGCGATTGTGGACAGTGAACAAGGAGACCTGATGACGAACCAGACCGAGACCGCGCCCGTCCTTGTTCGGTCGCAGACGGCGGAGACCTTGCAGGACGGTGCGCTCAGCCAGATCATGCTGCTCGCGCAGGGCAGCGACACCGGCGGCGCGCTGACCGCGAACAAGGCGCGGTTGCTGAAGGGTTCGCCCGGTGCCCCCGCGCATTTTCACACCGGGATGACCGAGATGTTCCTCGTGCTCGACGGTGCCGCGCGGTTCCTGGTCGACGACAGGATCGTTCGCATGGGCCGGGGCGATTTCCTGACCATCCCGGCCGGCGTTCCGCACGCCTTCGCGCCCGAAGCCGATTCGGATGCCGAACTGTTCGTCGCGTTCACGCCCGGCCCGGACCGGTTCGATTACTACCGGCTGCTGGAGCGGGTTTATCGCGGCGAAGCGACCGTTCAAGACATTCGCGACAGCTCCGAGCGTTACGACAACCATTACTTCGACAGTGCCGTGTGGCGTGAGGAACTCACTCGGGTCATCTGATCCGGATGGGGGAGTCGTCGGCGCGGCCCGAGCGGGTCACTGTCGTGATCTCGAGTTCGGCCGGCGCCGCACTCGGGTCATACGGGGTGAACTGTTCCAACGAACCCCAGTCACGGCCCCAATCGTCGTTCAGATACGTCGGCACCGACTTCGCTTGCAGCAGCAGTTCCGTCCACCCCAGTGGCCCACCGCCGATATTGTCCTGCCAGGCGTTGGAGGCGTCCGAGCCGACTCGGTCGGGCAGGATGCGCCAGCGGGGGACTTCGGCGACGCCGTAGCGGTGGTCGAAGGGGCGTTGGCAGGGGAAGGCCAGGCCGACGTGCCAGTCGAGCAGGACCGGGTCGGTGTGGCCGACCACCGAGTCCAGGGTGGCCAGGCGGGGCAGCCGCGGTGGGGTGATGGCCAGCCACTGGCGCTCGGTGATGTCGTTGTCGGCCGCGACCAGGCGCACCGCGTTCACCTCGACGGGCAGCTGGTCCAGCGGCACCCGCAGGTTCCGCCAGGACGGTGCCGGTCCGATATCGGTCGGCGTCACCGCACCCAGCACCGTCATGGAACCGTCGGGGGCGCGGGTTCCGTACTCCAGTACCAGGTCCTGGCCGTAGGTGAGCACACCGTCGGCGTCAACGGACCGGATCCGGCCGGCGGCGGTGATGGCCAGCAGTCGGTAGGCGGGGTCGGCGCGCATCGAGTCGGTCAGGTCGAGGCGGTACCACTGGGTGGTCAGCTTCGCCTGCTTCTGCTCCTCGTCGGTGTAGCTGCCGAGCACGGGGGTGCGGGCGGAGTCGAGGCCGAAGGGCAGCGCGACCGTCGAACCGTTGATCCCGGCCTGTGCGGTGGTGCCGCCGCCGGTGCCTGCGCCGGTGGTGTCACTGGTCTTGTTGTCGTTATCGGTTTCGACGGTATTGGCGCCGCCGCCCGCGACCTCCTCGGCGTCGGCGGTCAGGTCGTCGGCCACACCGTCCGGGGTGAATCCGATCGACTCCACGCCGGTTTCGGTGGACGTCAGGCCGTCGGCGGGCGCGCCGTCATACGGAAGCAGCAGTGAGTCGGCGGTATTCGTCTCCACGAGCACCGAATCGGCCAGCGCGCACGGCTCACCGGCCAGCGACCGCAGATTGGATTCGGCGACCGAATAGGCGGGATACTGGGTGACGGCGGCCTTGGCCAGCGAGGCAACCTCGAACACCACCATCAGCGCGGCGGCGATCGTCAACGGGGCCGAGGCGTACCTTCCCCATCGCGATTCGCCGGACTGTCGATACGGCTGCCGGTAATGCAGCCACAGCGCGACGAGCAACGCCACCACACTGAGTCCGAGGAACAGCGTCGACACACCCTTACCCGCGACCAGCGGCGCTTTGTCCCACCACGGGACACCGTAGCTGGACACGTACCACCAGCCGTTGGATCCGGTGAAGGTGATGGCGAGCAGGAACAGCACCGCCGCGGCGAACAATGCGCGGTTGCGTGCCGAACGAATCCCGTTGACGCCCACCGCGACCGCCGCCAGCGCCGCCAGCGATCCGGCGAGACCAGCGTAGACGCCGAAGTGGTGGGTCCACTTGGTCGGCGTCCACATCATCAGCAGTAGCGAGGCGAACACGATGCCGAGAATGCGTACCGACGGACCGCGCGAAGTACCGGGAATCCGGCCCTTGCGCAGCACCTGGAGCACACAGACCAGCAGGCACAGCAGCATCAGCAGCACACCGAACCGCCGCGACAGCGAACCGTCGGGTGCCAGCATGAGCAGCGAATCCCAGCGTGTGCGTTCGTCGAACCAGGCGACGTTCGGACCGACGATGGTGCGGACACGGGTGGCTTCCATGACGGTTGTCAGTGTCTGATCGGCGAAGATGACGACCAGCACCAGGGTTCCGGCAGCGAGGCCGGGTGCCAGCAGGGCTGCGTAGCGGAAGATTCCGCTGGCGAACGAGCCGCGCGGACGGTGGGTGGGTGTCGCTTCGGAGCCCTGGTGAGCGTCGCTGTCACCGGATCCCGTTGCCTGCGCACGCGCCTCGGCGAGAATCGACTGCGTCGCCGCTTCACCGCGTGCCCGCTTCACGATCACCTGCAACACCGGCCGTGAACCCGCGATGAGCGCCGCGATACAGATGAGCCCGGTCGGCCCGGCCGCCAGCGAGAATGCCGCGATGAGAATGCCGATCGCCGCAGGCAGCAGCCGTGCCGTGGCAATCGCCCGTTCGATCGAGCACCAGGTGAGCAGCGCGCCGGCGGCGATCAGCGGTTCCGGCCGCAGACCGTTGTCGTAGGGCAGCCAGAAGGCCAAGAACACCAGTCCGGCCGTCCACAACGCGACCTTGTTGCTGCGGACCCGCGCTCCGAGCCGCGGCAGCACCTCGCGGCTGATCACCAGCCAGCACACGACTCCGGCCAGCAGCGCGGGCAGCCGCATCCACGGGCTGGCATCGGAGACCCGCGTCATCCAGGACAGCACCTCGTAGGACCAGCCGAACGGCGCCTCGGGTACGCCGAACCACCGGTAGTAGTTGGCCATGTACCCGGCGTGTTCGGAGGCACGAGCCATATTCAGGATGTAGCCGTCGTCGGAGGTGTTGGCGCCGATGACGTGCCAGAGCGCGAGGGTGCCGAGCACCGCGCCGTCGGCGAGGGTGAAGCGCCACCAGTGCGCGGGCAGGAACCGGCGCGCCCGGCGCCCGTCGGCGGTGTCGAGCAGATGCAGTGCGATGAGCGCGACGATGGTGCTCAGCACCGCGATGATCATCGCCGCGAGCTTCAACGCGGTGGGGGAGGAGCTGAAGCGCGAATCGATATCGGCGTGCAACCGGATGCCGTCGAGTTGCGCCTGGTCCAGCTCGGTGAACACGCCGACCATCTGCGGGCGGATATCGCGAGTGACGGTGGCGCCGAACGGCGTTCCGTCCGCGCGGTTCACTCCGACGATCTCGGCAGTCGTCGCCGCGGCCTCCGAGGTGACGCTGATCGCCTGGCAGTCGCCGATCTCGGCTACCGGCGCTGACAGCAGCGGAACATCACGCAACAGCACCGACAGCGTGCCGTCACGCACCGCCACGATCAGGCCCTTGGCCGAGGCCTGATCGGATTCCATCGGGATGGTCGAGACCAGCGTGCCCGTCGCGTCCCGCAGCACCGGGCACGGCACGGTGAGTTCGAGTCGCAGTGGCTCGTAAGTCACCAGCGGCGCTTCGACACTCGCCTGCCCGGCCTGCGGCCAGTCGAGGACCGCCTGCTCCTGACGCACCGGCAGCAGCGGGGTCAGCAACGCCAGCACGAATCCGAGGAATCCGGAGACGAGGGCGATCAGGCGGAGACGGTTGAACGCTCTGGGAGATCGGTCCGGTCGCACGGGACTCGACTCTAATGGGCGCTGCCGGACGGAGGTCCGCCCCTAGCCCGCGCATGGCCGCAGCGAATGCGGAGGTACGCCTGACCGCGAGTGATCGTGGTTACCGCAGCGCTCGCACGTCCCAGACCCACACGTCCTGCACGCGGGTCGGTGCGGCGCCGAGCAGCAGGCCCATGGTCTGGCGCAGGGTGTCGTCACGGGTGGTCTGCGGCAGCACCACGACGTCGGCTCGCCAGAACCGCAGATCCGCCAGCGCCGCGGCCCGGTCGTCGGCATCGATGACCGGCACCTTACCGGTGTCCTGGGCCTTGACCAGCAGTGTCGCGGTCGCGCGTGCGGCAGGCCCGTAGATGGCCTTCTTGTCCGCACCGGTGGGGCCGACGAAATAGCCACCCGCCAGCGGGAAGGAGAAGCCGGCGTCGGCTTGCCAGCGCAAGGCCTTGGCATCGGGCGGGCGCGGCGGCGGGACGACGACCACGGAGCCGTCGTCGACGTACCGGTCGACGGTGCCGTCGGCGAAGAACTGCGGTGTGTCGGTCCGCTCGGCGACCGGAAGGATCGTCGGAACCAGCGGCAGCAGTGCGAAGGCCATGGCGGCGAACCAGGCCAGCGGCTTGGGATCGACCGCCGACTCCTTCCACAGTGCGATCGCGCGTTCGGTGGCCAGCGCGAGAATCACCGCGATAGCCGGAATCGCGGCCATGGTCAGCCGGGTCTCCAGCATCGAGTTGACCAGCGGCACCGATTCCAGCAGCCGCCACGGGAGCATGATCCCGGTGCCCTTCTTGCCGAACATGGCTTCCGAGCCGAGTGACAGCACACCGAACACCGCGATGACGCCCGTCGCGGCGCGCACCATGCGCTCGCGCCACAGCAGAGCGACGGTGACGACGAGCACTAACAGCAGCGGCCAGCCGAAGTAGGCGTTCTGTTCGGTCGGATTGATCGCGACGCTCTGACCGGGCGAGAGCATGCCACCCAGCGATTCCGACGGGAATTGGGTCATCGTCTTCAGGTCGTTGCCCATTTGACCGTGGTCGATGGACTGGTAGCTCTGCGGACCGAAGAACTGCCACCACAGCGGAATCGCGGTGAGCGCAAGGGTGATCACCGCGGCGAGCGCCACCGTCGGGGTGATCCGGCGCAGGATCCGCAGTCCGGTGCGGAATTCGCGCAGGTAGTAGCCGATCGCGAAGACGGCGAAGGCCAGCGCGAAGATCAGCAGCGGTTCCTCGCCGAGCGCGATCTGCATGGCCACCAGCAGCCCGAGGATCACCGCATCGCGGACCCGGCGGCGCGGCCGCGGGTCTTCGGCGGTGCTCGCGCGCCGCGCGATCCGGATCAGCTGTCCGGCGATCACCGGCAGCAGCACAAGCACCACGAAGTTCGGGTGGGCGTTGGCGTGCGAGATCATCGCGGGCGCGAACCCGCAGAACAGACCGCCGATCACGGCGGCGGTCCGCGAGCTCACCAATTCCCGGGCGAACAGCCGGTACCAGGCGAATGCGGTACAAGCGAGCCCAAGCGTGAGAACCAGCACGAAGGTGACGGTCGGACCGAACAGCAGGGTGACCGGTGTCAACGGAACCCCGACGCCGAACATGGCCGTATTGGCCATCATGTTCACCCCGGCGGGGAAGTTCTGGAGGTGGGTGCCCAGCGGGTTCTGCAGATTTGCCACCGAATGGGCGGTGACCGCGAAGAACCATTCCCACATGGTCTGGTCCTGACCGCTCTTGATCAGGTAGGAGCCGCTGGTGTCACGCCACTGCCCGGACAGGATGGTGGCGGCGAGCACCAGGTAGCTCGCACCGATCAGCAGGTCGGCGCGCCGTATCCGCAGCCGTGGACGTGTCCGTTCGGGTGCGCGTTGCGAGGTGGGGCGCGGGGCCGTCGCCGACCGTTCGGTCGCGACGTCCACCGCCGCCGATCCACCCCGCTCGACGTCAGGTTCCCCACTCAAAACGTAAGACAACTCCTCATACCGGCTCGATCAGCAGCCAACTACACAACCATCCTGAGCAGGCGCTGACAAGCCGGGACGGGCTCGTCTAGCTCACCGCCCGACCGTGACCAGTGTGAACGGTCCGATGTCGGTGCTGGTGAAGCGCGGATCGTCGAACAGCGCACTGGGGAACGCGACGGTGTATCGGCGCACATTCGGGTCGTTCGGGTAGACGTCTTCTGCCAACCTCAATGTGAGGTCCTCGCCACTGCGCCGGAACAGGAAGGCGTCCGGGGCACGCCACTGCGCCGCCGCCATCGCGTCGAGCAGTTCCTGCGGGGTTTCCAGCTCGCTCCATTGCGCGATGGCTCCCGCACGTTCGGGGAACTCGGCGAGTGGATTGGCGTAATGCGAGGTCAGGCCCTGGAAACCGAAGTACGGGTAGTAGGCGAGGAAGGTGGTGTCTGCGGTGAGCAGCACCGTCTCCGAGCGGGGACGGCCGGTCTGTTCGGTGAGTGCGGCGTCGATCTCGCGGTAGTAGTGCACCGCGGACGGGTCGCGCTGATCGGCGCGGACACCGTCACCGTCGGTGTCGGTGTAGGCGGTGGTGATCTCCGGCGTCAGCACGCGCGGAATGTCCTGGGTGAAGGCAAGCGCACCGACCAGCGCCACCGCGACCACGACGATCCGGAACCGCTCGGGTTCGTTGAACGCCTGGTAGGCGGCCCGCGCACCCTCGACGAAACCGAACGCTCCCGCCGCGGCCAGCAGCACGTACAGGATCGGTTCCAGGCGGAACGACAGCAGCGTGGTCCCGGCGACCGTCGCCAGCATCGACAGCAGCGACCACAAATACACCGCGACCACGCCGATACCGAGCGCCTGCGCTCGCCGCGACGATCCGGCCCGCAGCACCAGCCAGATCGTGCCGACCAGGCAGAAGCCGCCGATCAGGGAGAACTCCACCATGGGGAACGGCAGTTCGGCGCCTGCTTCGGGCAGATAGTGGAACGCCGTGCCACCTCTTGGCCAGGTTCCGCCGAGGAGCTCCAGCAGGAACGGCAGATACACCGTCAGCGCGATGAGCCCGGCGATCACAGCGATGACGACGAGGCGGGTCAGTGGGGGGATTGCTGCACGCCACGCGCCGCCGCGGTTCGCATCGACGGCGTCCCGCGTGCCAGTGGTCGGCGAGTCAGTGGTGTCGTAGGTGCCCTGCGTTGTGGTGGTGGTTTGCGTGCTGGTCGCGCCCCGTGCGGCAGCGCTCCGGCGACGCGAGCGATCCGCCGCCCGCCGTGCCCACACCGCGTATCCGGCCGCGATCAGCGCCATCAGCGTCACCGCGAATGCCGCGAACGCGAGATACAGCGTGTAGAAAGTGGCCGCGACGCCGAGGAACACCCCGGTGCCGATCACCGCACCCCAGCCGCCTGCTGTCCCGCGCTGGTCGTCGGGCCGATGCAGTGCACCCCACGCCAGCACCAGCACCGGCGGCAACAGAATCGCGATCACCGCGCCGTACGCCTCGGGCGAAGCGAAGGTGACCCCCACCGCGGCAACCGCCGCCGCCACCCCGACGGCCCAGTCCGCGCGAATCAGCTCCGACCAGAGCACCAACCCGATCACCGCCGCCACCGCGATCGACGCGATCGCGTACGGCTTGAAGACCTCCCAGCCGTCCATCCCGAGCACATTCGCCACCCGGCCGCCGATCCAGAACCACCCGGCGGGGTAGAACGGCGGCAGGTCCGCGTAGGTCATATCGCGCAGCGCGGCGCTGTCGGTCAACCTGGTCAGATACTCGGTGCGGAACTCCTGGTCGACGGAGACGCCGAACAGATACAGCTTCGTCGCGGCCAGCGGCATCCCGAGCGTCACCGTCACGAACGCCGAAATGCCCGCCCACGACAGCAGTTTCGCAAGCCACAGCTTGGTCTTGCGCCGCAGCAGCACGATCGAGGCCACCAACAGCGCGGCGGCAGCGACCTGCCCGACCGTGGTCAGCGCCCGAGTCACATGGGAAGAGTTGAACGCAGGCCACTGCACCAGCGAGAACGCATACAGTCCGGCGGCCGCGACGACCCCCGCCACCACTGTGGCCAGCACTGCTTGCCCGAGTCCGCCTCCGATCCGGCGCACCAACTGCCCCGACCGCACTTCGTCCTCCGTCGTCATCGGCGCGCCCAACCTCCGGCTCCTGTCGTCCGCCCGCACGTCCGGGCCAGCCTAGTGGAGCCGTATCGTCGGCCGAATCGCCGATCTGGAGTGCCTTCCGTGAGTGCCATAGATCACCAGGGCCGTCGGCGTCGAAGGCCTTGACCTCGAGTGCAGTCGAGTTTCTAGGTTTGCTGTGTCGAAGCAAGCCGACGTGACAGAGAGGTCGACAATGAGCAATGCGGCGTTGAATCTGCTTGACCGGTACGAGAATGCCTTCAACACCAACGATGCTGATGCCATGAACGCGTTGTTCTGGGAGGACAGCGCCTTCATCAACTTCAGCGGCGGCCTGGTGGCAGATCGGGATGAACTGCTCGCGAAACAACGTTTCGTGTTCGCTGTCGGTGGGCCGCTTCATGAGGTCAGCGTCCGCTATGAGCATGAGATGACCATTGAGCTCACGCCTGCCGTCATGCAGATCGTGGCACGGCAACGCACTCGGGATGGTGTTGACCCGGCGCGCGACCCGATGCACGGTGTGATCATCCTGACCGCAGAGTTCCGAGACGATGAATGGCGGATCCGCACCGGCCAGAACACGCCTGTGAGCGGCGTGTAGCGTCTGATCGCCCGCTAGTTACCGCAGACGATCGATCGTCTGCGGTAACTCACGATAGGCAACGACCCGCCTTCGATCAGCTACTCACATGGGGAGTTTGCGGAACACCGGGCGCGGGATGTGGCGCAGCACCGACATCAGGTAGCGCACCTGGCCGGGAGCCCAGATCAGCTCCTTGCCCTTCTGCGACGCCGCGACCGCAAGCGCCGCGACCTCTTCCTTGTCGACGGTGAACGGTGCTTCCTTGGCGCCGGTCGCCTTCCAGTGCTCGAGCGTGGTCGTGGTGCGGACCTGGCCCGGCCGGATGACGAGCACGCGCGGACCGTACGGCCGCAGTGCCTCACCGAGACCGAGGTAGAAGCCGTCGAGGCCGGCCTTGGTCGAGCCGTAGACGAAGTTGGATCGGCGCACCCGCTCACCGGCGACCGACGACATGGCGATGATGCGCCCGTAACCCTGCGCCTTCATCTTCTCGCCGACCAGCACACCGACCGACACCGCAGCGGTGTAGTTGATACCGGCGATCTGTACCGCCTTGCGCTGGTTCTGCCACAACTCCTCGGCGTCACCAAGCATGCCGAAGGCGACGATGGCGACATCCACATCGCCACCGTTCCAGGCCTGGTCGATGACCTTGGCGTGGCTGTCGGTGTCGAGGGCGTCGAAATCGATGACGTCGACCTGCTCGGCGCCGGCCGCCTTCATCTGCGCGACCGCGCCCTCACGCAGCGGATCGCCGGGCAGCGCGGCGAGGATGATGCGGGCGGCGCCCTTCTTCAGGTACTCGGCGCAGATCGCCAGCCCGATCTCCGAGGTTCCGCCGAACAGCAGGATGGTCTGCGGGTTGCCAACTGCGTTGATCACTGGAGCTCCAGCCTCCTGGCCATATCGGACATGAAAACGCCTGTGGGGTCGACGCTTCGGCGGATCTTGATCCACTCGTCGATCCGGGGATACATCTGGTGGAAGGTGTCGGCGGTGGTGCGCGAATCCTTCGCGGTGTAGAGCCTGCCGCCGAATTCGAGGACGCGACGGTCCAGGTCGGTGACCAATTCGTTGAGGCCGGGCCGGATCGGGAAGTCGACACAGATATTCCAGCCCGGCATCGGGAAGCTCAGCGGAGCCTGGTTGCCCGCACCGAACAGCTTGAAGACGTTGAGCGCGGAGATGTGTCCCGAGGCCTGGATGTCGATGATGATCCGCTTGAACTCATCGACCGCTTCGGTCGGCACCACGAACTGGTACTGCAGGAATCCGGCCGGGCCATAGGCGCGATTCCATTCCGCCACCATGTCGAGTGGGTGATAGAACTGCGTCAGGTTCTGCACCTTGCCGGTGTAGGTACCACCCATCGCGTAGTACGCCTCGCCGACCGCGCCGAGGGTCAGCTTGTTGGCCGTCCAGCTCGGGAAGATATTGGGCACGGTGAGCAGCTGCGGTGCGTCGAACTTCAGCGGCTGCTTGCGCAGCTTCTTGGGCAGCTCGTCCACCGTCGCCAGGCGGCCGCGGGTCAGGCAGGCCCGGCCGAGCTTCGGCATCGGGTTCATCACGTCGAACCACGCGCTCGAGTACGTGTAATTCGCTTCGCTGCCGTCGCTGTGCACCGCGATCGTCTCGTCCAGGGTGCTGGTCTTGACGCCGTCGTTGAGGAAGTACGCGGTCTCGGTCGGGATCATTTCGATCGTGGCCCGCAGGATGATGCCGGTCAGGCCGTTACCGCCGACGGTCGCCCAGAACAGCTTGGCGTTCTTCTTGGGCGAGACGGTCTGCACCTGCCCGTCGGCGGTGAGCAGGTCGATGGATCGGACGTGGTTGCCGAAGCTGCCTTCGGAGTGGTGGTTCTTGCCGTGGATATCGGAGGCGATGGCGCCGCCGATGGTGACCTGCCTGGTGCCGGGTAGCACCGGAACCCACAGGCCGAATGGCAGCGCCGCCTTCATCAGCTGATCCAGGCTCACGCCACCATCGACGTCGACCATATGGGTGTCGCCGTCGATGCGGTGGATGCGGTTGAGCGCGGTCATGTCGACGACCAGGCCGCCGCCGTTCTGCGCGTGATCGCCGTAGGAGCGGCCGAGCCCGCGCGCGATGACGCCGCGGCGCAGGTGGGCCGGCTTGCCGTCGTTGTCCTCGGCGACCATGGTCACGGCCTTGGCGATCAGCTCAGGATCGCTGGTCGAGAGCACTTCGGCGGATGTTGGCGCGGTGCGACCCCACCCGGTGAGCGTGCGGGTGCGCGTCGGTAGTTCGAACGTGCGGGCCGCGCCGTTGGTGGCGGCGGAAACGCTCTCATCACCGGTCGTCGTGGTTGGGGTCGTAGCTTTCGTGGACATCGGCATAGAGGCTACAGGTATCGCCGGATAAGCGGCCGCGGTCGCCGTACCCGTCGGTATGGCATCGGCCACGCGGGCACCGTGGGCATGCCGATGGCTGCCGACTGCACGGCCGACAACGGGCCCGGCCCTTGGACGTCGTTTAGGCTCGTGCGCGTGAGTGCCGAACCCCATCTGCCGCTTCCGGTCGAGATTCCGCTGGTCGACGAGCCAGGCGGCACCGATGTCGACCTGAAGACGCAGATCGTCCGGTTCGGTGTGACCGGCGGGTTGTCGGCCGTCGTCGACTTCGGTCTGTATTCCCTGCTGTACCTGGCAGGACTTCCGGTCAACCTCGCCAAGGCCATCGGCTTCATCGCGGGCACCACCACCGCCTACCTGATCAATCGCCGCTGGACTTTCCAGGCGCCGCCGAGCCGGGCCCGGTTCATCGCGGTGGTCGTGTTGTATGCGGTCACCTTCGCGGTGCAGGTCGGTATCAACTGGGTGATGTACCAGGCGTTGGACGACACGTGGTGGCGGTTGCCGCTGGCGTTCGTCATCGCGCAGGGCACCGCTACCGTGATCAACTTCGTCGTGCAGCGGATGGTCATTTTCAAGATCGACTAGTGCGGGTCGGCTGCGCCTGCCGCCCGGCTCCGCTCAGCTCTCCACCAGCGTCTCCGCTTTGACGCCGAAGTAGTCGCCACCTTTGGCGCGCACATTGTCGGTG
The DNA here is from genome assembly GCF_010868145.1 of Nocardia cyriacigeorgica. Lineage (GTDB taxonomy): Bacteria > Actinomycetota > Actinomycetes > Mycobacteriales > Mycobacteriaceae > Nocardia > Nocardia cyriacigeorgica_D. The sequence continues at coordinate 1,559 of NZ_JAAGUY010000002.1, read as the reverse complement.
CCCCATTCCCGCTGCTCACTAGTGGCGGGCATCAGATGCGGAATGTGCTTGCGGCAGTGGATATAGGCCTCTTCCACATCGACAACAACCCAGACCTGAGCCTCGCGGCCGCGTCGGCTCGGCGGTAGGCCGGGCACCAAGCCGCGCAGCGCGCCATCGTCGACGATGCGGGCCGAGCCGTTGATATGCAGTCCGATCAGGTCGCGGACGAAGTCGACCATCAGGATGCCGATATGCGGGTTGGTGTGGATATTGCCGAGGCTGGCGAGCACACCGTTGCCCCGACACTCCGGATACGCGACCGTCTGCGCATCGATGACGTACAGAAATCCCGGATCACCCGCCCGGAAGCTGGCATCGCATTCGCCGCGGGCGTCGGCGGTGGCGATGAACGCCATATCCATCCGGCCGACGAATTCGATCATGTGGTCGTTGAGTCGATCGCGGACTTGGGCGTCGTAGAAGCGTCGGGCCCGGTCCTGTGTCCCCTGGCGTTCCTGTAGTTCGTGCTCGCCGTCGCTGCCGCGCATGCGTGCCCCCTGTGATAGCCGGATTCGAGACCGTCGAGGCTCAGCATCGAACCAGCGACATAAGAGGAATCCGGTCAACTTTATCGGGAATGCGCTCGTGAATGGGGGAAAATCTGTCTACCGGGATGGACGAATTATGGGCAGGCTCAGAGGTTTCCGGACATCCAGCAAACTGACTGGTCCGTTCGTTGGACCGCCGTCGCTATTGGGTGGCGGTCCCGGGCGCCATCACCGTTCTCGGCAACGGCGAAGACCCCGCCGGTGAACGGCGGGGTCGGTGTCTACCGTGTGCTGTTGTCCTGGACGGTCTGGTCCGTTGCTTCGGTGCCGACTCAGCAGGCGACGCTGGTGAGCTGTCCACGCCGACGGGCCGCGGCGGCCCGGACAGCGGCGCTGATCGCGACCACCGGCGGCACCCAGCGGGCTTCGCCCGGGGCGATGCCCCACGCGGCCGACCCTGCGGAGAGGTGCGTGGGCGGCAGCGGGATGCCCGCACCGTCGGTGTGGACGGTGGCTCCGGCCTCGCGCATCGCCTCGATCGCCATGGCTGCCTTGCGGACGCCGGTGACGAGGTGGATTTCGCGACGTTCGGTACCGGGGATCTCGATCACCGGTCCGGACAGGTTGTTGGCACGCAGGAAGCGACGGACCTCGGCGGCCAGCTCCCCGCTGACCTCGATGGCGGAAATGTCGTCATCGGTGATCAGGCACAGACCGTTGGCCGTTTCAGCGACCGTCCAACCGCGCTGGGTGTAGTCCTGCGCGGCAGCGGACATGGTGTCCGCCGCGACGGAAGTCGGAAACGTCGTACGCACTGTCTTCTCCATTCCCCGTTACAGATCAGGTCCTGCATTCATGGTTCGTATCGAGGGCAGGTGCCTGAAGCGTTACGGGTTTTCGCGAATTTTTCACAACTGTCGGATTCGTCTCATTTACCGGCGAGTAATGCCCATCGGTGCTAGTGCCGGGCAGCGCCAGGTCCCCGGGCGCTCCCTCGGCGGATGTGACGAGGTCGGGGGTGGTTTCGGG
>NZ_JAAGUY010000019.1 GCF_010868145.1 Nocardia cyriacigeorgica | reverse complement strand
GCGGGTAGCACCGTGCCGGGCTCTGCCATGGTCACCACGGTTGCGCCCATCGGCGAACGCACCACCCAGTCGTCTGCGCCGAGTTCGACGGAGTCCTGCTGCTGGTCGTCGGCAGACGGTGACGCGTAATCAGTTGCGCGGTTGAGGAGTTCGCCGATGTTCTGCCCGAACCACGAGGTGGGCACCGGGCCCTCCAGTGCATCGAGGACCGCGCGAAGCACAGCGCTATTGGTGTCGACGCCGGAGACCATCATTTCGGCGAGTGCGTCCGAGCAGCGGCGCACCGAGGTATCGAACGTGGGGCCGCGCGCGATCACCTTCGCCAGCAGCGAATCGAATCGAGTGCCGTGCCGCATACCCACATGGCATGCGGTGTCGACTCGGACGCCGGTGCCGGTGGGCGCCGAGAACTGGGTGATGGTGCCGCTGGTCGGCAGCAGTTCTCCGTCTGCTCCGACGAGTTCGGCATTGACCCGGGCCTGCACGGCGTATCCGCGCGGCTCATGGCCCAGATCCAGGTCGGCGAGATCGTGGCCGAGCGCGAGGTCGAACTGGATACCCACCAGGTCGACACCGGTGACTTCCTCGGTGATCGTGTGCTCGACCTGCAGCCTGGGATTGACCTCGAGGAACCATCCCGCATCATCGGCGACGAGGAATTCGACCGTGATCACACCGCGGCAACCCACCGATTCGGCCAGCTGCACCGCATGGCGATGAAGCTGTGCACGCAAGGCCGAGTCCAGGGTCGGCGCGGGCGCGATCTCGATGAGCTTCTGATGGCGCCGCTGCACACTGCAGTCACGATCACCGAGGGCGACCGCGTGCGTACCGTCGGCGACGATCTGCACTTCGACATGTCGCGCGTCGGAGATGAGCGCCTCGGCATAGACGGCGGAGTCGCCGAATGCACTCAGGGCTTCAGCACGGCAGCGTTCGTATGCCGGGTGCACCTCGCTCGGCTCGTGCACCATCCGCATACCGCGTCCGCCGCCTCCCGCTGCGGCTTTCACCATCACGCCATCAGGGTGTCGCTCCAGCAATTCCGCGATATCGGCCGGGTTCGCCGTCAGAGTCGCGGGCAGCACCGGCACGCCGGCCTTTTCCGCCGCGGCTCGTGCCGCCACTTTGTCACCGAAGATGCGCAGCGCCGCAGGGGACGGGCCGACGAAGGTCAGCCCCGATGCCGCGCACGCACTCGCCAGATCCGCGCTCTCGCTGAGGAATCCGTAGCCGGGATGAACGAGGGCGCCCCGGCCGGCGGTGAGCGCCGCCTGCACGGCGGCCTCGACGTCGAGGTATGCAGCGGCGCCGTCGCCGGGGAGTTGCACCGCGTGATCGGCCAACCGGACCGCCAGCGACTCGGCTTCCGCCTCGACATGCAGAACATGGGTGCGAAACCCACGCTCACGAGCGGCGCGAATGATTCGGACGGCAACCTCGCCCCGGTTCGCCACGACGACATCCATGCCGCCATCGTCGTTGACATTGACGTCAATGTCAACGACGATGGGCTGCGTGACCCAGTCCAGCTGGTCGGTGCGCGAGGCGCGCGAACGATCCGATACCGATCGTCACCGAGCACTCCTCGACGCCGCCGCGCGAGTGTTCGACGCACGCGGCTACGACAACACCACCGTCGCCGACATCACCGCCGAAGCAGGCGTCTCCCGAGCGACGCTCTACGTCTACTTCGCCTCCAAGGACGAGATCTTCCTCGCCCTCGCCGCCCGCACCCGCGACAGTTTCCTGGCCGCCCAAGAACCCGAACTCCCCGACGACGACCCCCGAACGATGCTGCGTGCCACCTTCGAATCCGTCGCCGCCGCCGTCCTGGACGCAGGCCCACTCCTGCGCCTGATCGACGAACGCGGGGCCGTCGACCCCCGCGTCGCCGGCATCGCCGCCGAAATCACCGACCGCCCCATCCGCCGCTTCACCCGCTACCTCGACCGCGAAACCCGCGCAGGACGAATCCGGCCCGTCGCGTCGGCCCACGTGATCGCCGAAACCCTCAGCTACGCAATCACCTACGGAATCTTGTCGCGGCGCGACGGCGATCCGCTTGCGCAGGCGTCATACCTGGACGATTTGGGCAAGATGGCGGACAAACTACTGGGTCTCGGCTGCTAGAACCATCGACAGCATCGCGGCCGGTTCGACGAGGCGATGCTCACCGAGTCGCCATGGTCCGACGACAGACGTCACCGATCATCGGAGACCGCCACCTCCCGTCCCATACCTGTTCCGAGAACCATCGGCTGTCGACCTGCGTGGGGTGGTCGGCCTGAACGAGTAGTCCACTACGCGTGATTCGCTTTCGCCGCGGGCGCATCGTTGACATCACACACTCGATGTCCTTGGTTCCGACGACCGCGTTGACTGTTCGGGCACACAACGCGAAGGGGCCGCGGGACGTCGAGAGCCTGGACCTCGACGCCGACCGCGGCTTCGGCCATCGCCGCCGGCGCGCCGGGGCGCAATCGACGATGACCGGGTCGACGTCGAGGTCCGGGCGGACCGCGATCCGAGCGGTCACGACCTATTCGCTACCCGTTGACGGCGCCGAGCGCATCCAGATCCATGATCGCGGTGGCGGTGCGATGCACGATGGCACGGCAGATCTCGTCGGGCTGGAATTCGGGCATGAGCGCACTGCGGCCGATGGTGATCATCCAGGCGAAATAGGGGTACAGGCATTGCTGCCGGTAGGCGAGCCAGGCCGTGTCGAAGGTAAGAGCGGGCCCTCCCCCGGCATGCAGGCGGTCGATATAGAACGCGATGAGCTGACGTTCCCAGGCCCTGCGATCCTCCACCTGCAACCCGGAGGTGATCGTGTAGGCCACATCGAAGGCCCAACTGCCGCGCATGACCAGCTGCCAATCGGTGAAACCCATGCTGTTGTCAGCGCACACGTAGGCGTTGCCGATATGTGGGTCGCCGTGCAGCAGAGTGTGCGGGGATTCCTCGGCGATCCGCAGTGACCGGCCGCAGGCCTCGTAGAGCTTGTCCTGCACGGGTGGCAGACTTTCCGGCACGAGCTCGGGGGCACGTCGCAGCCCGACGCGGGCCCGCTTCCGCATGCCGAGGAGGCGGTCGAAATTGCGGAAATGGGCGCCGGGCGTTTTCAGCCAGTCACGCGCGACCAGCTCTGGCGATTCCCAGTAGTGGCCATGCCAGCGAGCCATATTGCCGAGCAGGTCCTGCATCTGCTCATGAGTGACACGGTCCAGCGGAGTGCAGAAGCGGGCTTGCCGAGTGACGCCGACGTCCTCGAGCAGCGTAATCGACCGGCCGGTGCGCACATCGGCTGTGCCGAGGTAACCGTGTGGCGCCTCGATATCCAGCACCGGTCGAAGATGCTGGAAGAAGCCGGGTTCGCCCGGGAGCGCGTGTGCGAGATACTGCGTCAGCCGCTGGGTGAATGTCAGCGTCGTCTTGGCGAACAGATGCACGGGCAGCTGCGCGGCGCGGCCTACGTCGTTATAGCGAACCGTCGCCTTCCATCGGCTCGTGGTGCCGCTGGTGGCCTCGGCGATGTCGAACGATTCCACTTCCGCCCCTGGATGACCGGATGCCAAGACCTTGGTCAGCCAAGCGGCGTCGACTTCGTCTGCCTTCATCGGAATCTCGGCATCGGTGCGCCGGAAGAATCTCTCGGCCAGTACATGACCGCCCAGCTTCACTGCTCCGGACAACACCCCCGCTGCCTGCGCACCGTTGGTTGTTTCGTTCATCCACTCGCCCTCCTCGGATCGCTCTGTCTCGCGGCCGCGCGACGGGACGCAGTATGCGGCAGCGGATTCGGCCCGCGCAGCGGCTGCGGGATGGCGCCGACAGGTCGGTCAATGGCGGCCGTGCCGACTATTGACCGTGTTGACGTGCCGAAAGGCTCGTACCCCGCATGCCAGCGGGTCGCACCAATATGGCGTGATTCGCTCGGTGGGTGGCGCGATCGTTCGGCGGCGGACCCGCCCCCGCTACTACGTCGACCACCGCCGCCGAGCACGACGCAGAGCCCCCGAATCCGAGTACCCCACCTGCTCGGCCAGCGAGTCCCGGCTCTCGTGCCGCCCCCTATGTATGCGCTGCTCCACCAGGGCACTTCGTGCACGATCGAGCTCGCGGGTCCAGGTCGTTCCTTCGTCGGCAAGTCGACGTTGCAGGCTGCGTGTGCTGGTGGCCATGTACCGGGCCGCGCGATCGATCGTCACCCGGCCATCGCCCAGCAGCGTGAGCAGTACCTGGTGCACCTGACCGGTCCAGGTGATCTCCAGCCGGCGCGGCGGCGGCTGTGCCGCGGCGTAACGGCGCAGGATCTCGGCGAGTACGGGATCGGCATTTCGCATCGGAAGAGCCAGATCAGCGGTACGGAAGGTGATCTGGTCGGTGGGCGCACCGAAGTCGATCCGGCGGGTGCCGAACAGTTCAACGAATCCGCTGCGCCGCCGCGGCGCGGACTGCCGGAAGCGCACCCGGACCGGGTGAATATCGCGACCGGTCGCGTTTCGTGCTCGCGTCACCACCGCCGCGAGCGCGAACTGCATGGCCAGCTGCTGACCGCGTCCGTGCCCGTTCAGCAGCCGAACGTCGGCGTTGGCCACGTCTTCGGATTCGCCTGCTATGGCGAAGCCGATATTGGTCGTGATCAGGTCGGCGTAATGCTCCGATAGCGCCAGCCCCCCGCCCAGTGTTGGTGCGGTGCCGAACAGATAGTCGTGGATCCCGAATCGGCTCATGGTGTTGATTCGACCGATACGCAACGCGACGTCCGGGTCGCCCACCTGATATTCGACCAGCTCCCATAGGCGCAGCTGGTGAGCGCTCGGCACCATGGTGTCGCCGCTGGCCAGCACCCATTCCGGCAGATCCGCCGCACGCGCGAGACGCTGGCGTGCCGCCCCGGCGACGCCGCCGTGGTCAAGGATGAAATTCGAGAACGACACGTGATCCACCGTTTGCATCTGCGAACACACCCATTCAGAACCAGAGGCTTACCGAGCATCCGAACGCCGACGACGATAGCCCCGCCCGCAGGCTTACCACCTGTGGCAACAGGTGGGATCCCCCTCCGTTCCGAATGCCCGCCCGGCCCTGGAATTCGGTGTGCCGGACCACTGTCTTCACCGTTCGAGACGAGCCAACGCATCCTGCGCCGCGTTGTACCCGCACATCCCGTGCGCACCGGGCCCCGGGGCCGTCGCCGCCGAACAGATGTACATTCCCGGAATGCCCACCCGGTACGGGTTCGGCGCGATGCGGGGGCCGAACACGAGTTGACGGATGTCTTTGGCGCCGGTGATGATGTCGCCGCCCACGAAATTGGCGTTGTAGGTGTACATCTCGGTCGTGGATCGCACCGACGTGCCGATGATTCGGTCGCGGAAGCCGGGGGCGAAACGTTCGAACTGGGTGATGATCGCCTCGGTGGCGTCCCCGGTGTAGCCGTAGGGCACATGAGCGTACGCGTACAGCGGGTGGACATCGCCAACGGAACGCTGCGGGTCGGCAAGGTACTGCTGGCCGACGAGCACGAAGGGGCGCTGCGGCATACGGCCTGCGTGGACGTCGCGCTCGGTGGCCGCCACCTCGTGGTAGTCGCCACCCAGATGCACGGTGCCCGCTCGCCGTGCGGCCGGGTTGGTCCAGGGCACGCCGCCCTCGACGGCGAAATCGACCTTGAATGCGCCGGGTGCATGCCGGAATCGGCGGTAGGCGCGGGCAACGCGCGATGGGAGCCGGTCACCGAGAATGCCTGCGACCGCACCGGGTTCGAGATCGAACATCGTGATATCCGCCGCGGGCAGCTGCGATGCCGAGCGGATCCGGGCGCCGGTCTCGATCTTGCCGCCCAGATCACTCAACAATGCGGCGAGCGCATCCGTGATGGCCTGCGAACCGCCTTCGGCCACCGGCCACCCGTGCCGGTGACCCGCGGTGATGATGCCCATGCCGATCGCGGCCGTCATCGGATGGTGCAGCGGCCGGAACGTGTGCGCGGCGACACCACCGAACAGTGCCCTGCCCTCGTCGGTCCGGAACCACCGCGCCACCGTCGAGGCCGGTAGCACGGTGGGAGTCCCGAATCGAGCGAGTGTCAGTGGGTGCCGCGGCAGGCGTAGCAGCGGTCCCATGATGTCCTCGGCGAGGGCATCGAATCGGGCCGCCGGACGCGCGAAGGCCGCGCGCCACCTGGCGCCGTCGGCACCGAGACCGGCCGCGGTGTCGTCGACCGAGCGGTGCAGTATTCCGGCACGGCCGTCGTCGAGCGGGTGCACGCAGTCGATATCCGGCCACCGCCAGTGCAGCCCGTAGCGGTCGAGGCCGAGCCCGGTCAGGAACGGGGATCCGACGGCCATCGGATGGATGGCGGCGCAGTGATCGTGCAGCAGGCCCGGCACGATCGCCTCGCCAGAGCGGACGCCGCCACCGATCTCATCGGTGGCCTCGAAGACCGTGACCTGTACGCCTTCGGCGGCGAGAGTGACGGCCGCGGCGAGCCCGTTCGGTCCACCACCGACCACGACTGCGGTACTCATGCTGGTTCCTCTCATATCTTTCCGATAGGCACCCGGCGCGGCTGACACCGCTGCGAAACCCCACGAGTGGACATAACCCAGCGAACCACACTGTTGTCACGCTTCCCGGCTACCAGCCCAGTCGCCGGCGCCTCGCGCCCTAGGCCACGACCCCGTAGTCGCCCTGGCGTGAGGGTTGCGGTTCGCCTGCGGCGGCCCGAGTCCAGCTGACCTGCAACGGGATCGGTCCGTTGGGTAGCCACGGCTGCTCGGCGACAGCGTCGGCGACCTTCCAGGAACCACGCTCGATCACGCCGAGCGCTGCATCGATCAGCTTGTACTGCTGGACGCCGCTGCCGAATGCTTCCGACTCCACCCAGGCGATCACGCACTCGCCCGGTTCGAAACCTGCCTCGTCCTGGACGGCACGAATCATGTCCTCGGCATGCAGATGACCGTCGCCGAAGTTGAACCCGAGGATCGAGTTGCACAGGAACTCGGCCTCACGCACGGTCCTGGTGTCCACATCCGGCAGGCGTGCGAGCAGCAGGGAGAACAACCCGCGGGCCTGACTGTGCATACTGCGCCAGGCGATGGTCTTCTGCAGCGTGATCTCCGCCCATTCGGGCTCGTACCCGAACTCGACGAACTGGTCGATCTGGTTCTTCGCCGATCGGGTCACCCGGTCGAGTTTCGCTTCGGCGCCCGGCTCGAACGCCCAGATCGCCGACGCCCAATTGCCCGCGTACTGCCGCATGGAGGGCAGGAACGACACCTTGTCCGGGCGCAAGTTGCCAAGGATGGGGAAGAAGACCAGCGCCGCCACGATTGCCGCGAGCAGCCACGGCGCCGACATATTCCAGGGCGCGTACCCATTGTCATTGGGGAAGCCGACGAACAGGAACACCGCCGCATAGGCGAACAGCAGGTTCCACTCCAGCGGCACCGCCAGCGGGAAGGTCGACAGGATGAACAGGTGGAAGATCACCATCATCGCGACGGCGGCCACGGTCAGATACATATTGGTGGAGAACAGCAGGATCAGCGGAGTCACGATCTCGACGGTCGTACCGCCGACATGCCCCATGAAATCTGCCAGCCGCGACGGACGCATATCGTTGGGGAAACTCCGATAGTGCGCGCGCTTGATCGCCTTGAACGGAGTCGACGGACTGTTGCTCACCATGGGTGGCACGACATTCGAGAAATGCTTACCGAACTTCGAGAACCCGGCGCCGATCCACACCACCACGATCAGCAGTTTCAGCGCGATGATCATATCCGCGAACGGCAACGCGGCGAAGAAGACCATGGCGGGCAGGTACTGCTCACCCCGCGCGGCGAGGAAGATCGTCTTGTCGCGAAGGCCGTTGAGAACCAACAGGACTATCGGAGCGATCAGCAAAACTGGATTCACCAGGCCGGAAGTGTTGTCCGGCAATGCCGCCGACAACGAGTCACTGGTCACGCCGGGCCGGACCAGTGCCACGAACAGGCTCACCAGCAGGCCGAGGTAGAGCACCACATCGAGCCGAGTGCGCCGGTCACCGTCGGTGCCGGGCACCCACTTCCACGGCCGCAGCCGGATGGTGCCACGGCGGGCCCAGAACAGAATTCCGCCCGTCATCGGCTTCACCTTGCCCGCCAGCGGCCCCCAGGAGCCCGCGACACCGATGGCCTCGAGCAGCACCGTCCAGATGATGAGCTTCTGGTAAACGATCGGCTGACTCCACCACTCGGCGACATGCCAGAACGCGGGAAGCCCGGAAGTCGCCGTCGCAACGGTGATGCCGCCGATAGCGTAGAGCACGACCAGTTTCGCGATATAGACGCAATGCACCATTTTCGGTGAACCGAAACCATTTTCGGCCCAGTCCAGGCCGAGGATTCGCATTCGCTCCATGAGCGGTTTCCGCAAGAACTCGGTGGGGTCCACCGCTGGTAGATCCGGTTTCGTGAAACCCATGATGTCGGCTCCTTCTCCGTGGGCGTGTTGAGGTTGTCGTCTAGCGGTCGGCGTCGAGGACCAGTTGCCGCAGCTTCGGTTTGTCGAGCTTGCCGACCGCATTGGCGGGCAGCTCGTCCAGAATCGTGATCTCCGCCGGCACTTTGTATTTCGACAGTGATGCGCTTACATGGGCGTGAATGCGCTGCTCGTCGATACTCGCGCCGGAATTGAGCGCCACGTACAGCACCGGTTCCTCGCCGTAGACCGGATGACGGCGCCCGACGACGGCGGCAGCGGCGATCTCGGGCATCCGGTAGACGACGGCTTCGATTTCCTTCGGGTAGATGTTCTCCCCACCGCGGATGATCATGTCCTTGGCGCGGTCGACCAGCACCAAGTAGCCGTCCTCGTCGATACGGCCGATATCACCGGTGCGCAGCCAGCCGTCGATAACGGTTCGCGCCGTCTCCTCCGGGCGGTTCAGATAGCCCCGCATGATGTTCGGACCGGAGATCAGCACTTCACCGGTCTCCCCCGGCCCGACGTCCGCACCATCGGGGTCGACGATCCGGAGTCGCTGACCCGGCAGCGGCAGGCCGACGGTGCCCGGCTTGCGCTGCCCCTTCAGTGGATTGACGGTGCTGGCGCAGGTGCCCTCGGACAGGCCGTAGCCCTCGACGACCGGTATGCCGTACCGGGATTCGAATTTTTCCAGCAGCTCCACGCTGGCCGGTGCCGCGCCACAGATCGCAAACCGGACCGAGGACGTCGCCGGACGCAGCTCGGCGGGCAGATCGGCCAGCATCGTGTAAATCGTCGGCACCGCGGAGAAATAGGTCGCACCGCTGCGCTCTAGCCGATCGAAGAACGTGTGTGCGCTGAAACGGCCCGCGACGGTGGTACTCGCACCGACCAGCAGCGGAGACAGTGTGCTGACCACGATGCCGTTGACGTGGAACAGCGGCAGCACGAGCAGGCTGCGATCGGCCGCGGTGAGATCGAACGCATCGATCACCATGGCGCACATCGCCTGCACGTTGGCGTGGTCGAGCATCACCCCCTTGGGCCGTCCGGTCGTCCCGCTGGTGTAGATCAGCAAGGCGAGCGCGTCAGCGGGCGACTCGATCGGCTCGGCGGTGGCATTACCGCTGGTGAGCGCCTCAACCGGCAGCACAACCGGCACATCGACGACGGTGTCGAGAGGCTGCGCCAGGATCAGCACCGTGGCGTCGGCGTCCGCGACCTGGTAGCCGACCTCCCCCGCGACCAGCGCGGGGTTCAGTGGGGTCACCGCGGCACCGAGACGCCATGCGGCGAACAGGGTGACGACCAGGTCCACGGTGTTGGGCAGCATCACCGCGACGACGTCGCCGGGTCGCACGCCGTGATCACGCAGGGTTCCGGCGGCCCGGCGCACGGCGTCCAGGAATCCGGTGTTGTCGAGTTCGGCGTCGTCATCGGCGATGGCCGGCGCGGTCGGATGCTGCGCGGCGCGGCGATCGGGCAACGTGGACAGGTTCATCGTCACTCCTGGCGGTCCTTTGGTCTGTGCCATAACGCTAGGAAGGTGAGAGCCACATCACACCGTCGCCGGATGATGAAGGTTGCGGTCCGGTTTGTCTCCGGGGGACAACGTCGCGCCGAATGCGCCCTCCGCAGGCCGAACCGCGTTCTACTGTTGGCCATGCCCAGTGGAGACGACGAATCGACCGTCGGCGTGAATGCCGCGCTGGCGGTCGAACGCCTCGCCGATCGGATCGCCGAAGTGAGCCGGACGATTCAGCTGCACCTGCTGGCCGAGATCGAAGATCTCCAGGGCGACCAGCAGTTACGTGAGCTCCTGCGGGACAGCGTCGAGGGCAATGTCGACACCATTTTCTCCGCGATCCAGCACGCCATCCCGATCGAGAACGTCGAGCCACCGACCGCTGCGCTGGAATACGCGCGACGTCTGGCCCAGCATGCTGTCGCCCCCAACGCGCTGGTTCGCGCCTACCGTCTCGGCCAGCAGAAACTGCTCAGCATCGTGTTCGAGGAGGTCCGGACCCTCGAACTCGACCCACAGCTGCAATTGGACGTCTTCGAGCAGATCACCACCATCACCTTCGGCTATATCGACTGGATCTCCCAGCAAGTGGTCGCGACGTACCAGACCGAACGCGATCACTGGCTGGAGAACCGCAACAGCACGCGCGCGGTCCGGGTGCGGGAAGTGCTCGACGGCGGCGCCGTTGACGTCGACGCGGTGACCGACGCGATCCGGTATCCGCTGCGGCGCACCCATCTGGCGTTGGTGTTGTGGTTACCGGCAGGGGGTGACGAGTTGAGCCGGCTGGAACGTTTCGTGCGTGAACTCGCCGAGTCGTTGGATGCGCTCGGCGCCGGATTGTTCGTTGCGGCAGACCGCCTCACCGGGTGGGGATGGATACCGCTGCCCTCGGCCACCGCCCACGACAGCGCCGAGCAGGTCCGCCGGTTCGCCGCGGAGCGGGCCGAAGCACCGTGGATCGCGCTCGGCACGCCACAGCCCGGCATCGACGGATTCCGGGACTCGCACCGGCAGGCACTGCAAGCGCGGACCGTCGCACTCGCGGCCGGACCGGCAGCGGCCAGGGTCACCGCGGCGGGCGATCCGGGCTTGACCGCCGCCGCGCTGCTCGGACGTGATCTCGCGCAGGCCCGCAGCTGGGTGCACACGGTACTCGGACCGCTCGCCGTCGACAGCGACAACGACGCCAGGCTGCGGGAGACCTTGCGGGTGTTCTTACAGACCGGGTCGAGCCACAAGGCGGCCGCCGAGGCGCTCAACCTGCATGCCAATTCGGTGAAGTACCGCGTCGACCGGGCGATCGAACGCCGCGGCGAACCCATCGCAGGCGATCGGCTCGATGTGGAGATGGCGCTGCTGCTGTGCCATTGGTTCGGCGCCTCGGTGCTGCGGCCGGAGCCGCGATGAGGGCGCCCTTCGGCCGGCTGGTGAATCTGTCGCATGTACACGATCCCGCGACCACGCCCCTCTACCCCGGCGACCCCGCTTTTCGGACCGACACCGTCGCCACCATCGCCGCGGACGGCTACTACTTGCGATACGTGCGACAGGGCGAACACACCGGGACGCATTGGGGCGCCCCGATCCACTTCGACCCCTCCGGTCTCGCCGCCGACGAACTCGATATCGATGATCTGCTGCTGCCCGCGGTCAAGATCGACGTGCGCGAGGATTGCGCACAGAACCGGGACCACGCGATCACAGCCGCAGACTTACATGCGTGGGAGGACCGATACGGGCGCATTCCCGACGAATCCGCCGTGATCGCCTGGACCGGCTGGGAGCAGAAATGGGGCACCCCCGACTTCCTCGGCACCGGCGAAGACGCAGGTCATCTGCCCGGATTCGCGGTGGATGCCGTCGACTGGCTCCTCGATACCGGCAGGCTCGGCCGACGCGGCGCACTCGGCATCGACACCTTCGGACCCGACCTCGGCACCGACGACTCCTATGCCGTGTCGAAGCGGCTCTACCGTGAGCACCGGATCAGCCTGGAATGCCTGGCCGGCCTGGATACGCTTCCGGTGACCGGTGCGTGGGTGCTGGCGGGCGGTCCCATCTACCGCGGCGGTTCCGGGGCCCCCGCAACGGTTTTCGCCATCGTTGCGTGAGGTCGGCAGGTACCGTGCCTCCCACAGTGAAACCCGATTACTAAAACCCGTTCACGAATAGGGTGCGGCATGGTTCACTCGACAGGACCTGGTCGATGAAGAAGAAGGGCACCCCGTGAAGACAAGGCTCAACTGCCCCTGCGGCGAGCACATCACCGGCACCGATGAAGACGACCTGGTCGCCAAGACCCAGGCCCATCTCGCCGCCGAACATCCGGGCCACGACTACTCGCGCGAGGAAATCCTGTTCATCGCCTACTGATGACCTGCGCGAATGCCGCTGGACAAAAAGTCGGAAAAAAAATTCACGGTCGTGTCGATCGGTCGCAGCTCCCGTTCGACCTAGGAGTGAAAGGGTCAGAGGGACCCGGACAACCCCGAGGAGACAGACCATGAAGTACATGCTGATCATGCGCGCCACCGACGAGACCTTCGCGGCGTTCCAGGACATCGACTTCGACGAGATCATGGACTCGATGGGCAAGTTCAACGACGAGATGATCCGGGCCGGCGTGCTGGTCGCGGCCGAGGGGCTTGACCCCGACCCGGCGACGAGCGTTGTCGTCGACTACGGCTCGGAAACACCGGTGGTCACCGACGGCCCCTACGGGGAGACCAAGGAATTGTTCGGCGGCTTCTGGATCCTCAATGTGACCTCGCAAGAAGAGGCCGTCGAGTGGGCGAAGCGGGCGCCGTTGGCGGGTCCAGGCGCCAAGGCCGAGATCCGCCGAGTCACAACCATCGACGAGTTTCCGCAGGACAACGTCTGGATCAAGAAAGAGCGGGCGTGGCGCGAGTCCACTGGTCAGCTCTGAGCCGGCCGGTAGCCGATGACCGACCCGACCGGCCGTGACGCCGTCGCCGCGGTCTGGCGCATCGAATCCGCGCGGATCGTCGGTGCGCTCGCACGCTACACCGGCGATTTCGCGTTGGCCGAGGACCTCGCGCAGGAGGCCATGGCCGAAGCATTGGTGAGCTGGCCGCGGGAGGGCGTACCCCGCCAACCCGCGGGCTGGTTGCTCACCGTCGGTAAGCGGCGCGCGATCGATGCGTTCCGCCGCCGCGCCGTCCGTGACGACAAATACGCCGTCCTCGCCCACGATCTGGGCGAGGGCGGTGTTGTCGCGGGTGGCCCGTCCGCCGATCCGGTGCGCGAAGCCGAGGATGTGCTGTGGGACCCGGATCAGATCGACGACGACCTGCTCGCGCTGATGTTCGTCTCCTGCCATCCGGTCCTGGCACGAGAGGCGCGGATCGCGCTCACCCTGCGGGTCGTGGCCGGTGTGACCAGCGACGAGATCGCGCGGGCGTTCCTCGTGCCGACCGCCACCGTGCAGGCGAGGATCACCAGGGCGAAGAAGACCCTTGCCGCGGCCAGGGTCCCGTTCGAGGTACCGGCGGCCGGCGAACGCTCCGAGCGCCTCGGTTCGGTGCTGAGCGTGATCTACGTGATCTTCACCGAAGGATCCTCTGCCAGTTCCGGATCCGCCTTGATGCGCCTGGATCTCGCGGCGGAGGCGCTGCGGCTGGCGCGGGTGCTGACCCGGCTGGTACCCGACGAACCCGAGGTGCACAGCCTGCTCGCGTTGCTCGAACTGACCGCGGCGCGCTTTCCCGCGCGCACCGACGCGCAGGGACATCCGGTCCTACTCGAGCAGCAGGACCGGCGCCGCTGGGACCGTTCCGCGATCACGCGGGGCCGGGCGGCGCTGGCCCGCACCGAACAACTCGGCCGCGGCCTCGGCGCCTACGGATTGCAGGCCGCGATAGCCGAATGTCATGCCGTCGCCCCCTCGGTCGAGGAGACCCGGTGGGAGCGAATCGTGTTGCTGTACGAGGCGCTCGGCCGGCTCGCACCGTCGCCGGTGGTGGAATTGAACCGAGCTGTTGCCGTCTCTATGGTCGACGGGCCCGCAGCCGCATTGCCGATCGTCGACGGCCTGGCGGCCACCGACGAATTCTCGAATTCCCACCTATTGCCCAGCGTGCGTGGGGAACTCCTCCTACGCCTCGGCCGCCGCGAGGAGGCTCACGCGCAGCTGGAGCTGGCTGTCCGGCTGTGCGGCAACGACCAGGAACGCGCCATCCTGCAACGCAAAATCACCGATCTGGGCTCATGAAATGAGCGCGCGAACTACCGCCGACCCTGCCGCTCGCTACCTACGCGGTGCCGATGAGTGTGCGCTGGGGCTACGCCTCCCGCCCTTCGGTGAGTCGGCAGAACCCGCGCGCGCCAGCGGAACTCGCGACTGAGGCCGAGGACGCCGGGTGCGACGGGGTGGCCATGGACACCCGCGCCCGGCGGTCGCGAGGACTCGCCTACGGCAAGCACTGTGGGAAATGCTTTGCGGCACAGTCATGCAGTGCATTTCGCGCGGCGCTGATAGCGGGATGGGCCCGGGTGCAGCTGCGGTAGGCCAACCTGGTGCGCCGTCGAGTCGGTAGCGAGGTCAGCACCACGCCCTCAGGCGGGTCGAGGGCACCTAGTTCGGGTACCAAGGCGATGCCGCGGCCGGCGGCCACGAGGGCAAGTACGGCGCTGAAGTCATCGACGTGGTAGCGGATTCGCGGCGTGAAACCCACCGCTTCACAGACCCGGATTGTCATCGTGTGACAGAGGGTGCCGGACGTGCCCGTGATCCACGGGGACGCGTGATGGGCGGCAAGCGGATCGTCGGTGGATGCGGCGAGGTAGATCGGCTCCGCGAGTAACGGATCGGTATCGTGTGAAAGGCACCGATGCGCAAGGTTCCGGTGAGGTGTGCGCCTGCGATGGTCAGGTCGGCCGCCGCGCGCTCCAGCGTGGCGTTCCCATGACCCTGCCGGACTTGTCGTTCCTCTGATCACGCCGTTCACCGCTGATGGTGAACTCGCGCCGGAGGCGCTGGAACATCACGCCCACCAAGTCCTCGACGATGGCGCGACCGGGATCGTCGCGCTCGGCACCACGGGCCTCATGAGCAGGATCCCTTCCGAGGTCGCTGTCCTGGCCGGCGACGATCTGTATGCCGCGCCCATGCTCGCCCTCGGCGCACGCGAGCCAGCGTGAGCGCCAACGGACGTACCCACCGCCGTCATCCGCGGGATTCGGCGGGACCGCCGCCCGCTTGCGACCGCGCCCTACTGTGCCGCTTCGGACAACCCACTCGCGAGAATCCCCCGCCCCGCTTCGTGCCCGTCGAGAATGCGACTCGTGCGAGTGATGACTCGCCATCCTTCGGCGGTTCGGGTCAACTCCCAGCGGTTGGCGGTGACGCGGCTGACGCGATATCCGGACCCCTCCGAATCACGCAGAATCAACTGCGTATGGCAGACAGCGATCGCGGTATCGCCGTCGACGGTGATCCGGGCCGGGCTCATGACATGGCCGCAACCCCGGTGGATGAAGCCTTGGTGCCCGTCGCTACGGACCATCGCGGCGATGGCAGTGCGCCCGTCCATGCGGCCGGTGTCGACGTCGTAGACCCCGTCCTCGGTCCACAATTCGGACACCACGTCCGCCAGGCCACTGTCGACGGCGGGGCCGTAGGTGTAGAGCAGCCGCATGATCTCGTTGTGGTCTTCGAGCAACCGCATACGCTGCTCCAACCGCGCCAAGCGCTGTTCGACGGCATCCTCGGGTGGGGTCATCGGCTCTCGCTCCTTCCTACTTTCCTCCGGACCTTGCCGGTGCAGCGGGCCGACAGGCAACACCCGCATCCGAACAGCGGAATCGCCGCAGGCAGGCGCATTTGCCCGCACAGCGGGACCGGCGGCCTACAACCGGCACGCCCCGTGCTTCACTGACTGGAACCCGTTACACCGTCGGCCGGCTGCGCGTACCGGCCGCCCACGCCCGAGGGGTGAGCATGCCGGTCTCCGACACACCGAACACCGCCGTTCCGTCCTCGACGCTCGACCGGCTGTCACTGGTCATCGACAGTTTCCGCGACACACCCCGCGCGACGCTCACCGATATCGTCCGC
Organism: Nocardia cyriacigeorgica; assembly: GCF_010868145.1. GTDB lineage: Bacteria > Actinomycetota > Actinomycetes > Mycobacteriales > Mycobacteriaceae > Nocardia > Nocardia cyriacigeorgica_D. The sequence goes on along the minus strand of NZ_JAAGUY010000019.1, from coordinate 103,813 downwards.
CACACCGGCATCCCACGCACCAGCACGCTGCGCATGCTCGAGCAGTTGGTGCGGATGGGCTGGCTGCGCCGCCGCGGTCACCAGTACGAGCTGGGTGATCGTCTTGCCGAGCTCGGCATACTCGCCGCCTACCAGAACGGATTCGACAGGGTGGTTGGGCCGCTGCTGAGCGAACTGCACCGGGTGACCGGACACATCGTCCATCTCGGCGTACTCGACGGCGGCGAGGTCGTCTACCTGGACAAAGTCGGCGGCCGGACGGCTCCGACGCTGCACACGCAGGTCGGGTCACGTATTCCGGCGGCCGCGTCGACGATCGGCAAGGCGCTGACCGCACCGGCGCACCGGGCGGCCGCCGATCGCCCGGCAGGCATCGCATTCGGTGTGTGCACCAGCGGACTCGGCTGCATCGGAGCCAGGATCGGCACCTACCGCGGCACACAGATCGGGCTCTCCATCAGCGGGCCGCGTACCCAGGTCCGGTTCGACCTCCCGAATGCCGCTCCCGTCCGGCTGACCGCCGCGGCGATCGCCCACTATCTCGACCTGTCATCCGACCCGCTGCCCGCGCCCGCGTCCGCTCACCGGAATCCGCGTTTGCGGGCCCCTCACCAGCGCTGACAGCGTTGAACCATGACGCACGGGACACTATCGACCGCCGCCGAGCAACTGCTGGCGATCGAGGACATCAAACGCACCTTCGCCGCACGGCTGCGCTGTATGGATACCAAGCAGTGGGAGCTGTATCCCCTTCTACACACCGACGACGTTGTCTCCGAGACGTGGGGCGGCCTGCCCGACGACAAGCAGCCACAGACCGATGGCGCCCGGAACCGGATCGTCGGGAACCACCGGCTCGCCGAGGCGATCCGCACTCTGCTGGACGGTGTGACCACGGTGACCACCGTCCACCACGGCCACACCCCGGAAATCGAGTTGACCAGCGATACCACCGCCACCGGAATCTGGGCCATGGAGGACAAACTCTGGTGGCGCAATGGTGACCGCGAGGAGCATCTGCACGGTTACGGGCACTATCACGAGGAATATCGCAAGGTGGGAGGGCGCTGGTTGATCAGTTACCGCACGCTGACCCGGCTGCGTGAGGACAAGACCCCCGGATTCTTCGACTACTTGCGGCCGCTGTGACGCCGTTGTTCACCCCGATCGGTATCCGCTCGCTGGCCTTGCCGAACCGAGTGGTCATGTCGCCCATGACGCGTGAGCATTCTCCGGGCGGGGTGCCGGGTGCGGATGTCGCTGCCTACTATCGCCGACGTGCAGAGGGCGGGACCGGGCTGATCGTCACCGAGGGTGTCGCTATCGACCACCCGAGCGCGGTGGACAGTGCGAAAGTGCCTCGGCTGCACGGTGATGCGGCGCTGACGGGCTGGCGTGGCGTCGTCGACGCGGTCCATGCCGCGGGCGGGCGGATCATCCCGCAACTCTGGCATGTGGGACCGCTGTGGGGTGCGATGGGTGCGATCGATCCAGAAGTGGTCCCGATGCGCCCGTCAGGGTTGTGGGGCGAGCCTGGGCGCACCGTCTATCCAGCGGACTACATCGCGAAGGCGAGCATCCCCACCCGCGCGATGACCGAGGGCGATATCGAGGAGGTGATCGCCGCGTACGTGCGTTCGGCGCGCAATGCCATAGCGGTCGGCTTCGACGGCATCGCCATCCACGCCGGTCACGGATACCTACTCGACTCGTTCCTCTGGAAGTCGACCAACGTGCGCGATGACCATTGGGGTGGAGACCTGCATCGGCGCACCAACTTTCCCGTCGAGGTCGTCCGCGCCATCCGCAGCGAAATCGGCCCGCGCCCGCCCATCTTCTACCGCTTCTCCCAGCACAAGCAGCAGGACTACGGTGCACGGTTCGCCGACACACCCGATGAGCTGTCGCTGGTGTTGAACGCCCTGGTCGACGCGGGAGTAGACGTGCTCGACGCCAGCGCCCGCCGCTTCCACGACCCCGCCTTCGAGGGCAGCGACCTGACCTTGGCCGGCTGGGCCAAGAAATTGACCGGTGCGGTGAGTATGGCGGTCGGCAGCATCGGCCTGAGCACATCGCTGCGTGATCCCGGCCGCCCCGAGCCCGCCGATCTCGACGGTCTGCTGCGCCGCCTGGATGACGGCGAATTCGATCTCGCCGCGATCGGGCGGCTGCACCTGGCCGAACCCGCCCTTGCCCGGCTGCTGCGCGACGGCACTGTCCCGGCATTCGATCGAGTACGCCATGTGGGACGCCTCCACTGAATGGGCCTGAACTCGCCTCAGCGTGGACGGTGTGGCATGAGCGCGTTCTCCGGAACGACGCCGAGCCGGCCGGACTGGAAGTCCTCGATGGCCTGGACCAGTTCGGCACGGGTGTTCATCACGAACGGCCCGTAATGTGCGACCGGTTCCCGAATCGGCCTACCACCGAGCAGCAGGACCTCGAGCGCCGGACGATTCGAATCCTGCGTGGTGTCGGCGGCCACCGTGATCCGGTCGCCCTTCCCGAACACCACCAGCTGCCCCTGCTCGACCGGCCTCGCTTCGGCGCCGACCGTGCCGCGGCCTGACAGGATGTAGACCAGGGCGTTGTAGTCGGGTTGCCACGGCGCGGACAGCTGTGCACCGGGGGCGATCGTCGCGTGCGCGAAGGTGATGGGGGTATGTGTCGACCCCGGGCCGTCGTGGCCGTCGATCGAGCCCGCGATCACCCGGACCAGCGCACCGCCGTCCGCGGAGGCCAGTAGCCCGGCCTGTCCACCCTCGAGGCTCTGGTACTTCGGCGCAAGGAACTTGTCCTTGGCAGGCAGGTTCACCCACAGCTGCAAGCCGTGGAACAGACCACCGGAGTCCACCAGTTCGGCGGGCGGCGTCTCGATATGCAGAACCCCCGACCCTGCCGTCATCCACTGGGTGGCGCCGTTCTCGATCATGCCGCCGCCGCCATGGGAGTCCTGATGCTGGAAGCGGCCATCGATCATGTAGGTGACGGTCTCGAAACCGCGGTGTGGATGCCAGTCGGTGCCCTTCGGTTCACCGGGTTCGTAGTCGACCTCACCCATCTGATCCATATGGATGAACGGATCGAGGTCGGCCGTCGACACTCCGGCGAACGCCCGGACCACCGGGAACCCTTCGCCCTCGTAGCCGCGCGGGCCGGTGGTCACCGAACGCACAGGACGCTCGGTGGTTTCGGGCGCGGCGGGCGCGATCCGGGGCAGGGTCAGCGTATCGGCCGTTACAGCAGGCATAGCGTCTCCATTCTCTGCCGCTCCCCCGGTTCGGGGGCGCGGACCGTGCTACTCGCTGTCGAATCGAACTGGTTCAACTTTTAACCATATTCGCTGCTCGTTTCTTCCATGCGAGCAGAGCGCATGCCCACGGAGCCATATTCCGCCAGGTCGCAGCCCCTGATACACGCAACCGGCGAAGCGATCGTGTGATCACTTCGCCGGTTCGAGAGGCGGTTCGCCGCGTGGCCTCAGCCGATGGACGACGACAGGGCCGGGAGCATGCGGATGACCTGGTCCTGCCAGTTGTTCCAGGCATGGATGCCGAACGCCGGGAAATCGAACGTCGCGTTGTTCGCACCGAGGGTGGCCATGCGGACCTGGAAGGCACGGGTATTGACCAGCGCGAGCGCTTCCAACGCCATGCCGTTCAGGGTGCCGAAGCTCGGGGCGTCGGCGGCGGTCGGCAAGCCGCTCGCAGCGGAAACCCACAGGCGGGTGTTGTTGCCGATCAGCCGCGGCGCGAACACGAACGGATCCATCCGCAGCCATTTGGGATCCCAGGGCGCGGCCATGGAGTCGACGTTGTAGCCACCGGCGTCGATCATCGCGACGCGGATCGCCTCACGCATGCCCGGTGCGGAGATGTTCAAGTAGCCGGAGAAGGAGCCTGCGAAGCTGAACTGGTCAGGATGGTAGGCGGCCAGGGTGAGCGCCGCGCTGCCGCCCATCGACAGCCCGAAGACGCCATTGCGGTTCGGGTTGAAGCCGAGGCGGTCACGCAGCGAATAGCGCAGTTCCTGAGTCAGGAAGGTCTCCCACCGGTAGGTGTAGTCCTTGCCCGGGCCGCCGGAGAAGACGTTCAAGCCACCGGAACCGCTGGAAGAGCCTGCCGCACCTGGCGGAATCCCGGCAAAGGTGGAGGGTGCGTTCCAGTCGATATAGAAGCTGGACTGCCCGCCGACCGGCATGACGACGTTGATGTTCGACTTCGTCAGCTCTCTGGCCACCTCGGTCTCGATTTCCCAGCCGTTGAGGTCCTCGCGGGCACGCATGCCGTCCAGCGCGTAGACCACGCGGTCGGTGTTGCCATCGGCGGCGCGGAACACACGCGACTTGATCGGCCCCATGCTGGAGTCGACCCAGAAATCGAAGCCATCCGGATTGAACGCGGCCGGGGCGCTCGGCGCACCCATGACGGCCGCACCGACCGCCATGATGAGGGCGACCAGCGACGCGAGCAGAGCCCGGCCGATGCCGGTGCGGGACGATTCGGGCCGGGGGCCGGGGCGGCGCAACCGCATCAAGGAACCTTTCTCGACGAGACATGACCATCACGCGGCCATCGCATCCCGGCCCCGACGCCGTCGGATCGACCACCACGTGAGTTGTCCAGGATGTCGGCCCGTACGCGTCGACCGTTACCTTGTTGTGACATTTGCCTCGCGGCATATCGCGGCTGAATGACCGCCGCCGCGACCGCCCACGACAGGCGAATCGATCGACGGCCGCACCCACAGCGGAATCACCGCATCGTGGACGTCAATTGCAAATGCACGACACAAACGTTCTTGCATTCGACAATCGCATTCAGCCGAGAGTGAATTTTCCTCCAGCAGTTCATATTCCACCGGCCGGTTTGGCGCGTCCGGCCGCCCACCATGTGCCGATGATGTAACCTTCAACCCCAGTCGATGGAGAGGCAACCGTAGTGGCCCTGGCCCGCAGTAGCGCTTCCTGCGCGGTGAATGCACCGAAAGAGAAAGTGTGGGCGCTGATTTCGCGCCCGGATCAGCTGGCAAAGTGGGTGCCGAATCATGATTTCTGGATCGGCACGGTGCCGGAAACATTCACACTCGGCGCCACCCTCCGCGCCCAAGTGACGATCACCAGCATCATCCATGAACTCGACCTCACCGTCACCGAAGTCATCCCGTTCGAACGACTCGAGCTCAGTGGCGTCGGTCTCACCGGCAACCATTTCAGCTACTCGATTTCCCTTGCGGAAGCGCGGAACTCACCGACGGTGGTCACACTGGAAACCCGCTATACCGGACCGGCCCGCGCCGACGCCGACTATTCGGTGATCATGCCGATCGTCGCCGACGAGATGAACCGCAGCGCAAAACTCCTCGCGGCGCAATTCGCCACGAGTGAAACTCGTAGTTACGGAAAACGGCCATCGATGACACCGACCGCTCCGTTACTGGACGACGATCAGGTGGGCCGCACAATCATGAGGACCACCACCACAGTCCAGAGCACGTCGTAAATCCCTGCCAGCATCGCCAGAATCCGCGGGCGGCGGACATCCTTCAGTTTGAAGGAAGCCTAGCGACAACCTTCAACTCAACTGAAGCACTGGTGATACAGCTCACGCGGGCCGATTACTCGGAGACGAACGCCTCGGTGAACACCGCGACGATGGCGGCACCCACTTTTCGCTGAACAGGGTCCGCGTCCGGGCCGAACAGCTGCTCGTCCACCGCCGACACCGCCTTACGCGCATCCCCGAGTAGGCGTGTGCCCTTGGCGGTGAGTTCGATCGTCGACGCCGACCCCGCGCGCGCCGTACGGTCACGTACCAGACCGGCGCTCACCAGCGTCTTCACCGCGGTGTGCACGCTTTGCACGCTGATACTCGACATGCGCGCCAGCTCGCTGAACGACGCACCGGGCACACCCGCGATATGCCCGAGCAGCCCGAGCCTGCCGACGGTGAGGTCCAGCGGCGCGAGCGCGGCATTCAGTTCGGTCTCCACCCGCCGCGCGAGGGTGAGCACGAGGATGGAGGCACTGGTCACGGGTGGGCCCGGCCGGTCGTTCTCGGTGGTCACCGACCTATCTTCGCGCACCCTCGCCGACAGCCCGGTTCCGCGTGTCCCGGCACAGCGGAACCGAGGTTTCGGTGCGAGCACGGTGGTGCGACGGCCGCGGGTGGACAAAGCTGGATGTCGACGGGTTGATCGAAGGACAGGCGATGAGTCGTCGAGCGCTCGTAACGATGGTCGTGGCCACCCTGGCACTGGTGGCGGCCGTGGTGTTGGCGGTGGACTGGTCCGAGTCGGCGGTCCACGATCCGGCGCGGGCGCTGTTGCTCGGCCCGCGGGAATCCTTCGTGGCCGCACAGGGACCGAATCCGCCGGTGTTCGGCGTGGTGGAGCTGGTGTTGTTCCTGTGCGCCGGGCTGTCGTTCGTCATCTCGGGGACACTGGCCTGGCGAGCTCGGCCGGACGTGCAGGCCGGGGCGTTGATCGCGGTGGCCGGGCTGTTGTGGCTTTCCGGCGGCATCCGCCGTTCCAGTGATCCGGCGCTGTTCACCGCCGGTGCCCTGCTGACCAATCTGTATCTGCCGGTTCTCATCCACATGGTGCTCGGATTCCCGTCCGGGCGGCTGCGCTACAGGTGGGAGCGCTGGTTCGTCGGCGGCGCGTGGCTGCTCGCGACGGTCGGGGTCGCCTGCGAATGGTTGTTCTTCGATCCGCGGCTCTCGGAAAGCACTTACCCATCGACCTCGGTCAATCTGCTGCTCATCCGTGATATTCCCGCGCTGGCCGAGGCGATTCAGATCGGTGCGGGCGCGATCGCGCTGGTCATGGGCGCGACCCTGCTCGGCGTCATCGGCTATCGCTGGCGGACAGGGTCGCCTGCGTTCCGCGCGGGATTCACGCCCCTGGCCTTGGCATGTCTGCTGTCGGCGGCGCTCACCATCTGGATACTGGTCGCGGCCGCCGAATTCCCGGATTCCCAGGAAGGATGGGTCCACAGCCTGCGCGACCTGCGGTATCCGACCACGGCGCTGCTGCCGATCGCGGTCGTCTGGGGCCTGGTCCGCTATCGCCTGGCCAAAGCCGCGATCAGCGACGCGATGGTGGAAATCGGGAACGCTCCGGTCGAGGAGAGTTTCGTCGGTGCGCTCCGCCGCGCCCTGCACGACCCCACCCTCGTGCTGTGGACCTACGAACCCGAACGTGGCGTGTACGTCGATGAGGACGGCGGCACGCAGACCTTGCCCTCCGGAAGCGGCCCGCGCGCTGCGACCGTACTGGAGCGTGACGGTGTGCCGCTCGGCGCTCTCGTCTACGACGAGACCTTGCGGTCGCAGCCGGAACTGCTGGACGCGGTGCGCGGCGCCGCGGGCTTGGCGCTCGAACACGCACGATTACAGCAGGAACTACGCGCACAGCTCGTCGAAGTGCGCAGATCGCGGGAACGGATCGTGACCGCGGGCGACACCCAGCGGCGGCGCCTGGAACGCGATCTGCACGACGGCGCGCAACAACGTCTGGTGGCGGCCGAGCTGCTGCTGCGCCGCGCCCAGCGCGCACCCGACGGGGAACGCCTGCGCGCGCTGCTGTCCGACGGCGCTACCGAACTGGCCACCGCGCTGATCGAGCTGCGCGAACTCGCCCGTGGGGTCTACCCGCCGGTCCTGGCCGACCGCGGGATCGCCGCCGCGCTCAACTCGCTGGCCGAGCGGGCACCGCTGCCGGTCGAAATCCACGACGGTCTCCGGACGAGGCCACCGGCCGGAATCGAGCTCGCGGCCTATTTCATCGCTGCCGAGGCAGTGGCCAACAGTTGTAAGTACGCGGGGGCCGGCCTGGTCGCCATCGAGCTGCATTGCGACGGTGACGCACTGTCACTCGAGATCGCCGACGACGGCATCGGTGGTGCCGTTATCACCCCTGGCGGCGGGCTGAGTGGGCTCAGCGATCGCATTGCGGCGCTCGGTGGCACCCTCACCGTCGACAGCCCGGTCGGCGGCGGCACCCGGCTCACCGCCGTGCTGCCCTTCACCCCCGACGCGGCGGCTTCCTGATACCTAGTCCGTACCGACACCGGCAGATGGTTCCCCGACCTGCGTGCACGTAGTTGAATGGGGGTGGGCCGCCGCGAAGGATGGTGGTTGGCGATGAACAGCGGGCAGTTGACGACCGGCAGCCTCTTCGCGGGATACCGCATCGAAGGGCTGCTCGGTTCCGGCGGCATGGGGGCGGTATACCTCGCCGGGCATCCACATCTGCCACGCCAGGTCGCGCTGAAGGTCCTGCACACAGGTCCCGGCGCCGACGAATCCGTGCGCGCCCGGTTCGAACTGGAAGCCGACCACGCCGCCCGGCTCGAGCATCCCAATATCGTGGCCGTCTACGACCGTGGGCACGTGGACGACCGGTTGTGGATCTCCATGCAGTATGTGCCCGGCACAACGGCCGCTGACCTGGTGCGTAATGGCGCGGTACGGCCGGGGCGGGCACTGCACATCGTCAGCGAGATCGGGCGCGCCCTCGATCACGCGCACCACTGCGGTGTGCTGCATCGCGATGTGAAACCCGCCAACATCCTGCTCGGTCCACCGCCGAGTCCGGACGAACCCGAACGGGTCCTGCTCGCCGATTTCGGCATTGCCAAAGCCCTGGACGAGGCCACCGGGCTCACCCGCACCGGTATGTTCGTCGCCAGCCTGGAATACGCGGCGCCGGAACAGTTCGGAGGCAGCGAGGTCGATGATCGCTGCGATATCTATGCGCTCGGGTGCACGTTCTACGCGCTGCTCGTCGGCCGCCCGCCTTATCCGGGGCGCAGTCTCGCGCAGTTGTGGCAGGCACACAGTCACGGTCCGATCCCCCGTCCCAGCCGGGACCGGCCCGGAATCCCGGCGCGCCTGGACTCGGTAGTGGCAAGGGCTCTCGCGAAAACACCCGAGGACCGGTATCCGACCTGCCGGGCATTCACCGCCGCTGCGGCCGAGGCGCTCGATATCGAGCCGAGCACGGTGCCGGAGGCCGCTACCGCCGACGCCGTGGCGACTCGGCTCGACTCGGTGCAGGCATCAGCCGTGCGGCCCAACAATTCGCTGCGGGTCGTACTCGCCGACGATTCGGCCCTGCTGCGGGGCGGGATCACCCGGCTGCTGCGCGATGAGGGTATCGACGTGGTTGGTGAAGCCGGTGACGCGGAGACGCTGCTGCGGATGGTTGGCGCGTACCGGCCCACGGTGGCGGTGGTCGATATCCGCATGCCACCGACCCACACCACCGAGGGCATCGACGCAGCGATGACGATCCGCAGCGAGTACCCGGACACCGCCGTGCTGCTGTTGTCCCAATACGTCGAAACCGAGCACGTGTCCAGCCTCATCGCGGCAGGCACCGCCGGCTTGGGGTACCTGCTCAAGGACCGGGTTTCCGATATCGACGAATTCGTCGGTGACCTACGCCGTGTCGCCGACGGCGGATGCGCCATCGACCCCAGCGTGGTCAGCCGCATGGTGGCGCGCCCGCATCGACAGCAACGTGCGGTCGACGAACTGTCGGAGCGGGAACGCGAAGTACTCGCACTGATGGCCGAGGGGCGATCCAATAAAGCCATCGGCGCCGCGCTGTTCCTGGGCGAACGCACCATCGAGGCGCATGTCCGGGCGATCTTCCTGAAGCTCGGGCTGCACCCCGAGGCCGACGATCACCGGCGAGTGCTCGCGGTGTTGGAGCATCTGCGGGCATCGAGCACGTGAACGCCGGTCCGCCGTTGGCCGGGACCGGATTTCGTTACCCTGCACAGGTGACCGAGCGATTCCGACTGGTGCCCGCCGTCTACGTGCTGTTTCGCCGCAATGCCGGCGACGATGAGGAAGTGCTGCTGCAGCTGCGGCAGAACACAGGATTCATGGATGGGTTCTGGGCGCATGCCGCGGCCGGACATGTCGAGCTCGGCGAATCGGTGTTCACCGCGGGGGCCCGGGAGGCGGCCGAGGAACTCGGCGTCGATGTCGAAGCGTCGGATCTGTTGCCGCTCACCGTCCTTCACCGCCGTTACGGTGACGGTGCCAAGGACATCGACCATCGGGTGGACTTCTTCCTCGAATGCCGCATCTGGTCCGGTGAACCGCGGCTCATGGAACCGGATAAGGCGGCAGACCTGCGGTGGTGGCCGATCGAGAAGTTGCCGACGCCGTTGGTGGAGCACGAGTCGTTCGTGATCGAAGGGTGCCGGACCGGTGAGCTCCCGCGACTGGCGGCCATGGGGTTCTGATCGCAGCACTGCCGCAGGCGGCCGGCCGGTACCGTTGGCCGCGTCGTCGAGGAGGGAGAGCCGCGGTGAGCGATGAACTCGTACAGCAGTCCGAAGCACGCGAACCCGATACAGATCGGCGACGGTGGCCGTTGCCGCGTTCGGTGGCACTGGTGCTGGCCGCACTGCTCGGGCTGTATCTGCTGGTGGCGCAACTGTTCGCGGTGGTGCCGGTGGGCTGGACGAGTCCGCTGTTGCAGATCTTCCCGGTACAGACGGCCATGTTGATCCTCGGGTCGCTGCGGGACTCGATGGGCTCGTGGAATCTGGTGCTCGGGATCATCTCGGTGGCGCTCGCGGTGTTCGCCTTCCGATGTGGGCGTCCGCGGCGGCTGACCTGCACGGTCGCCGGAATCACCGGCGCCGGATTGGCACTGACCATCGTCACCAGTGCGGCGCTGGTGTACTCCATGCATCAGCACACCGGCCGGTGGGTGCTGTTCGCGCCCGCGGTGCCGCTCGCGGCGGTCGGTGGTCAACCCGACCGCACCGTCACCTACGCCACGATCGATGGCCAACATATGAAGGCCGACCTCTATCTCCCCGACAACGACGGGCCCGTTCCGTTGGTGGTGAGCATCCACGGTGGCGGATTCAGCGCGGGCAGCCGCGGCCCCACCCCGTACACCCGCTGGCTCGCCGATCAGGGATATGCGGTCCTCGATGTCGACTACCGACTCTCCGACGCCACCGTCCATCGGTGGGACACCGAGGACGCCGATGTCGCCTGCGCCATGACCTGGGCCACCGCGCATGCAGACGAATACGGCTGGGATATGGGTCGAGTCGCGACCTTCGGTGGTTCGGCAGGGGGCAACCTCGCGATCAATGTCGCCAATAAGATCAATGCCGACGCGCTGAAGCCGACCTGCGGCGACATCGCCGACCTGCCGCGCGTGCGGGCCGTGGTCGGCATCTATCCCGCCGTCGATCTCACCGCCTCCGAAAACGATTCGGCAGGCGGCGCCGACGTCGGGCGAAAGTATCTGGGCGGCAGTCCCGCCGAATACCCCGAGCGCTACGCCGCCACTGATTCCGCACCGCAGCTGAGTCCGCGATCACCGCCGACATTGCTGATCCAGAGCGGCGCCGACCACCTCGTGTTCGCTTCGCACACCGCGGATTTCGCCGATGACCTCGCCGCAGCCGGAATACCGCGCCGCTATGTGGAGGTCCCGTTCGTCGAGCACGCCTACGACGCGGCGGTCCTCACCACCGGCGCACAGCTCGGCCGCGAACTGACCCTGGATTGGCTGCGCCGCTACACCGGGTGAAGCAGCGGCACTACCTACTGCCCGCACACCGTCCTGAGTCGTCGATGATCAACCGTGGGTGACGTCGGGTTCGGCGATCGTGGATCGGGCGGTGAGATACCGTGCGGCGGCGGTGCATATGTCATCGAATACCTCGGCGACCGGCTGACTGCTGGTCACCAGGCCGATACCTTGGCCCGCGTCGACAGGTGCCAGCCGCGGATCGTCGGCGGCGACCGCGGCGGCGAGTTCGTCGCGCGCACGTTCGTCGGTTGCGAGGGAGTCCTCGGCGCCGTCCCACCGGTCGGTGAAGTCGTTGCGCAGGACTCGCGCCGGATAACGGGCAGGCCACGGCAGACCCTGGCCGATGTCGAAAACGCGGGTGGTGATGGTGTCCGTGGCGTCGGCGCGCAGCAGTGCGGCCCGCGCGTGCTCGGTGGTGAGGGCTTCCGGGCACACTGCCAGGCGGGTACCGAGCCAGGCGCCTGCGGCCCCCGCGCCGAGCACGGCGGCCAACGCATGTCCGGTCGCGATACCGCCGGCCGCCAGTACCGGCACATCGACGGCGTCGCAGACGATCTCGAGCAACGGCAGAGTCGCCAGTGTCGGTTCACCATGACCACCACCCTCGGCTCCCCTTGCCACGATCACATCCACGCCCGCAGCCTCCGCGCGCCGGGCCTGCTCACGGTCGTAGACCTGGGTGGCTGCCAGGATCCCCGCCTGATGCACCGGCTCGACCCAGGACAGGTCGGTGGTGAAGCTGACCGAGACGAGGGTGGGTCGCGCCGCCAGCGCGGTGTCGAACAACGCCGGTTCGCGCGCGACGCCCCAGGAGATCATCCCGATGCCGAACGGTCCCGGATTCGGCCCGAGCTGCTCCAGTTCGGCGGACAGCCGCGCCGCCGAGCCCGCGCTGCCCATGCCGATCATGCCGAGACCACCGGCTGCGGTGACAGCGGCGGCCAGCCTGCCCCCGGCCACGCCGCCCATCGGGGCGTTCACGATCGGGACCCGCAGGCCCATCTCGCGTGACCACGCTGTCGACAACATAACGGGTTCCACCTCCACACAGGTCCAGTCCTCTGCCGGACCGTTCCCCCGTGACAGTAGTGCTCGCGCAGAGCCGTCGCCCCTCACATCAGATCTGGTCCGGCGTGCCGCCGGGGACACACACCAGAGCGGCATCGCCCGGCCGGGCGATGCCGCTCATCGTTCACTCGACGGTGATGTTCACTCGTAGGCGACTTCCCAGCGCTTGATGCCGTTGAGCCAGCCCGAACGCAGCCGCACCGGCTCCGAGAGCTCGCGCAGGTTCGGCATCGCGTCGGCGATGGCGTTGAACATCAGGTCGATCTCGAGCCGGGCCAGGTTGGCGCCAACGCAGAAGTGGGTACCGGTGCCGCCGAAGCCGACATGCGGGTTGGGATTGCGCAGGACATTGAACTCGAACGGATCCTCGAACGACTCCGGATCGAAGTTGGCCGCGCTGTAGAACATGCCGACGCGCTGGCCCTTCTTGATCTGCTGACCACCGAGTTCGGTGTCGGCCGTCGCGGTGCGCTGGAAGGCGGTGACCGGAGTGGCCCAGCGGACGATCTCGTCGGGCGCGGTGCGCGGACGCTGCTCCTTGTACAGCTCCCACTGGTCAGGGTTGTCGACGAAAGCCTTCATGCCGTGCGTGATGGCATTGCGGGTGGTCTCGTTGCCTGCCACCGCGAGCAGGATCACGAACCAAGCGAATTCGTCGGAGCCGAGCGCCTCACCGTCGAGGTCGGCGTCGAGAAGCGTGGTCACGATGTCGTCCATCGGGCACTTGCGCTTTTCCTCGGCCAGGTTCCAGGCGTAACCCATGACCTCCGCGGTCGCCATCTTGTGGTCGCCCTCGAAGTCCGGGTCGTCATAGGAGATCATCTGGTTGGTCCAGTCGAAGATCTTGCCGCGATCTTCCTGCGGAACGCCGATCAGCTCGGCAATGGCCTGCAACGGCAGCTCGCAGGCGACCTGCTGGACGAAATCGCCGCGGCCTTCCTTCTTGGCCTCGTACACGATGCGTTCGGCGCGTTCGGTGAGGGCCTCGCGCAGGCTGTTGACCGCGCGCGGGGTGAAGCCCTTGGACACGATGCGGCGCATCTTGGTGTGGTTCGGCGGATCCATGTTGAGCATGAGCATGCGCAACATTTCGATCTCGTTGCGGGCGATATCGCCGTTGAAGCGGATGATCGCGGTGTTCTCCTCCGAGGAGAACAGCTCGGGGCTCTTCGAGATCTCCTTGATGTCGTCGAGCTTGGTGACCACCCAGTAGCCGCCGTCGTCGAAGCCGCTGCGGCCCTTGCCCTGCGGGCACCACCACACCGGCGCGACCCGGCGCAGCTCGGCGAATTCCTCGATCGGCAAGCGCTGGGCGTACAGGTCGGGATCGGTGAAATCGAACCCGGCGGGGATGGACGGTGCGGCCACGAGTACCTCCTTGCGGCCTGCTCCGGTGCAGACCTCACAGCGTTGTGTAGAACAGGTTCCACTCCGATTAGACCACAATCACCGACCGAGTGAACAGGGTTTAGTAATACCTGTTTATCGAATCTCGGATCTGCGCGTCGGCGCAGGTGCCGACCCTGTCAGTCCTGCGTGAGCGGGTGTCGCAGCTCGGTGACGGCGATCCGCGCGGCCTCGGCGATGGCAGCGTCGACGACAGCGAGCTGTGGGTCGGCGCGCGCCGCACGGGTGAACACCGCGACCGCTATTGGATACTCGCCGGGAAACTCCACCACCGCCACCTCATTGCGGATCACGCCGATGGTGCCGGTCTTGCCCGCGACGAAGACGCCACGATGCGGGAAGGCCGAGGCGATGCGATGCGGCCACACCTGCTTGCGCATGACCGCGCGCACGAACCCGGTCTGTTCGGGCGAGAGCACGCCGCCGCCCCAGACGAGCTGGAGCAAGCGGGTCATGTCCTCCGGGGTCGTCGCACTCGCGTAGGAGGGGTCGTAGGCCGAGACCGACCAGGCCTCGTCGTTATCGGCCAACGCCGCGAAGGCCTCCGCGGTGGTGTGGGTGTCGGTATCGCGCACCAGGCTGCGGTGGACGTCGGCGGTGCCGCCGACGATCCGGGTTTCGGTGAGGCCGAGTTCGGCCAGCAGTTCCTCGACAGCGCCGAGACCGATCTCGCCGAGCAGGATGTCGGCGGCCGCGTTGTCGGAGACCGTCATCATGGAGGTGGCCAGGTCGCGGTGGCTCATGGTCACCGGATCGTGCAGGGCGGCGATGCCTGTCGGGCCCGGTGTGCAGTCGGCGGGGTGCACGGTGATCCGGGCGCCGGGATCGATCAGCCCGTCGTCGATCCGGCGGCAGAACGCGACGAACAGCACCAGTTTGTACACCGACGCGGTGACCACCCGGTCCCGGCCGTCGACCGCGATCTCCGCCGTCGTCCCGCAGCGGCGGGCGTGCAGCCAGCCGGTGCAGCCCGCGTCCGCGAAGACGGCGCGGATCCGATCGGCGACGCCGCGATGCTCGGGAGCGCCCATGAGATCGCTGTGACGGCTACTTCTCATCGCAGCCGCTCCCGGTACAGCACTCGGTCCAGGGCCTCGGCGTGTGGCTGCGCGTCCGCGCGCCGTACCACCCGAACCCGCAGCGCGAACGCCTGCGGCGCCATGGTCAGCCAGGCCACGCCGAGTGTCGGTGACGGCGGCATCGCGGTGAGCCCGAAGCTGGTGCCGGAGGCGACGG
The DNA here is from genome assembly GCF_010868145.1 of Nocardia cyriacigeorgica. Lineage (GTDB taxonomy): Bacteria > Actinomycetota > Actinomycetes > Mycobacteriales > Mycobacteriaceae > Nocardia > Nocardia cyriacigeorgica_D. The sequence goes on along the minus strand of NZ_JAAGUY010000019.1, from coordinate 88,525 downwards.
CGGCCAGGACCGCGCGATCGTCGCGGGCCGCCGTGACCGGCACGTCCAGCCCGCGTTCGCGCAGCAGATCGAGCACGGTATCGAAGGCGGGCGGATTGCTCGCGCGCGGCGGATACGCGAACGTCAGGTCGGCGAGCATGCGGAAGGTGGGGCGTTCGACGGTGGCGCTGCGGTGATCCGACGGCACCATCAGCCTGCGCGGGATCTTGACCACCGGTCCCGCCTCGACGCCGTCGACGAGGGCCGGATGTTCTATCACCGCGACATCGCACAGACCGGCACGGAGATCACCGAGGATGTCGGTGGTCGCGCCGACTGTCGTGGAGACCGTGGCGCCGGGGCCTGCCGAGGTGCGCAGCGCGGTCACACATGCGGTCACCACGGTGTCCGGCACGGGTGCCGCCACACCCCAGTGCACGTCACCGCGGGCGTGGGCGATGCGCTGCGATTCGGCCAGAAGCTGTTCGGCGTCGTCGACCAGCAGCCGGGAGCGCGGCAGCAGTTGCCGTCCGGCCGAGGTGAGGACCGCTCCGTGCGGAGTGCGATGCACCAGCTCGACGCCGAGGAACTGTTCGAGGCGGCGCAGACCCTGCGACAACGGCGGCTGGGTCATCTCCAAGGCGGCCGCCGCCCTCCCGAAATGTCCCTCGTCGGCAACGGCGACGAAGAAGCGGAGATGGCGGATCAGGTCCATGGCGGTCATTGAACCAGTCGCTCGTTCGTGGTCGATGTCATCGCGCGGGAACAGGCCGTATCTACGCTCGAATATCCGCTCCGACCTGCGGCGATATCAACCCCGACTCGCGGGCGCTTGTGCCCGCTATTGGCCTGGAACGTCGATTCGATGATGTCCTGCCGCCGTGACCTTCTCACCTGCCACCCTCATTTCCGTCCACCACAGGCGGCTGCTCGCCGCCGCGCTCGCGGTGTCCGCGCTGACGCTCACGACGGCGTGCGATTCGAACTCCGGCGCCACTGCTTCCGACTCGGCATCCGTGGCCACCTCGGTGGCCGCCACACCCCAGTTCGCCGAGCTGGAAACGACGTACGATGCGCGGCTCGGTGTTTTCGCCGTCGACACCGGCTCGGGGCGCAGCGTCGCGCACCGCGAGGGCGAGCGATTCCCCATGGCTTCCACTTTCAAGGGCCTCGCCTGTGGGGCACTGTTGCGTGATCATCCGCTGTCGACGGGCTATTTCGATCAGGTGATCCATTTCCCCGCCAGCGATCTCGTCGAGTATTCGCCGGTGACCGAAACGCGGGTCGAGACAGGGATGACGGTCGCGGAGCTGTGCGACGCCGCGATCACCGTCTCCGACAACACCGCGGGCAACCAGCTGCTGAAACTGCTCGGCGGCCCCGAGGGCTTCACCGCGTTCCTGCGCTCCATCGGCGACAATATCTCCCGCCTTGACCGGTGGGAGACCGAACTGAACACCGCGATCCCCGGTGACGAGCGTGATACCACCACACCGGCCGCGCTCGCCGCCGACTACCGCACCCTCGTCGTCGGCGACACCCTCGCCGAACCCGAACGCGCGCAGCTGACCTCGTGGCTTGTCGCCAATACGACCGGTGACACCCGCATCCGCGCGGGGCTGCCCGGCGACTGGAAGGTCGCCGACAAGACCGGGAGCCCTGCCTACGGTTCGGCCCTCGACGTCGCGGTGACCTGGCCGCCAGGGCGAGCGCCGATCGTCATCGCGGTCATGTCCACCAAATCCGAACAGGACGCCGAACCCGATAACGCCCTCCTGGCCGATGCCACCCGCGCTGCGATCGCCGCACTCGGCTGATGCACCGGACCTCCCGCCACGCCGGGCAATGCTCGGCGTGGCGCCGGCCTGCGATGCGCGAGAGCCTCCGCTACTGCGTCACGCGGCAGGACTCGTCGATCGGCCTGGTGATCGACCAGAGGCGGTCGAATCGGCAGGTGGCGATCTTCCATGCTCCGTCCTCGACCACGTACTCGTCGGTGTATTCGCCGGTCGAGACGGTTTCGGTGTTCTCGACGAGATTCACCTGGCGGAACTTCAGCGTCCAGCTGCCGGAAGCGGTGGTGTCGTCATGGATGGTGATGTCGGGGTGCAGGCCGTGATGCATATCGAGGATCACGTGCTTACCGTCGACTGTCTGCAACGCGATCTTCTCGAAGACCGCGGCCATCCCGTCTGCGTCGAAGGCGCCGAGTTCGCCGTAGTCGAGCGCGGAGCCGGAGGCGATGAAACAATCCCGGAAACCCTTCGGGTCCTTGGCATCACACGCACGGAAGTAACGGTGTTTGAGGGCCTTGATCGACTCAACGGCCTCCAGCCGGGCCAGGCGTCGCGCCAGGTCGACATCGAGAGTTTCCGGCGATGGTGAAACGGACATCTTCGTCCTCCTGATCGACTGCTCGGCCATGGCCGAGGCACGCTACCCACTAGAGGCGAACCTAGCCCCGCCCTGCGCAGCACCGCACTGCCCGTCCCGGAGAGCGGACGGCCGGACAGGTCTATGCCCGTATCGAGCGGGCGCCTCACCTCGCGCCGAGCCACGCGCCTCAGGGATCGCATCGTCGAGGCAGGGTGTCATAGGCACACCATCGCCCGACGTCGGCAGGTAACCGCTCGCTTCGCTCCACGACGGCGCCGGAAGCGGGCATGCTGGACGGCATGGAACTCTCTCGTCGGCAGCTGTTGCGCGTCGGCGCCGCGGGCACCGCGACGGTGTTGGCGGGTGCGGCCGCGGCGAGCAGCGGCCGATTCCGGGCGCCGCGCTGGCTGGGCGACCCGTTCTCCCTGGGTGTGGCGTCGGGTGATCCGACTCCGGACGGTGTGGTGCTGTGGACCCGGCTGGCACCGGATCCGCTCGCCCCCGACGGGCTCGGCGGTATGCCGCTGGCCCCGGTGACCGTCGATTACGAGGTCGCCGAGGACGAGTGGTTCCGGCGCGTGGTCACCCGCGGTACGGCGGTAGCCTCGCGGGATCTGGGGCACAGCGTGCACCCGGAGGTGCACGGGCTGGCCCCGGACCGCTGGTATTTCTACCGGTTCCGTGCCGGATCGGCGATCTCACCGATCGGACGGACACGCACGGCACCCGCGGCCGGGCAGGCGGTCTCCCGGATGCGGTTCGCGTTCGCGTCCTGCCAGTCGTGGAGTTCGGGCTACTACACCGCCTATGAGCATATGAGTGCGGAAGACCTCGACCTGGTCGTACATCTGGGCGACTACATCTACGAGAGGTCCTGGCGGCTCGGGCGCGAGGGGGCGGCCATCCCACCGCAACTACGCGATGAGGCCTTCGATCTGTCGGGCTACCGATTGCTGTACGCCCAGGCCAAATCCGAGCAACCGTTACAGGCCGCGCATGCCGCATTTCCGTGGCTGGTCACCATGGACGACCATGAGGTCGACAACAACTGGGCCGCCGACGCACCGGGGCTCGGCTTCGACATCCACCGCATTCCGGCGCTGTTCCGCCGGCGCCGTGCCGCCGCCTTCCAGGCGCTCTACGAGCATCAGCCGCTCCGCATCGCGCAGCTGCCGTCCGGGCCGGATATGCGCCTGCACCGTCGCTACGGGTTCGGAGATCTGGCCGATTTCACCATGATCGACACCCGGCAGTACCGGGATCCACAGGCATGCGGCGACGGCAGCCTCGTCACCGGCTGCGCCGAACGGTCCAACGCCGACCGCACCATTCTGGGTCGGCCGCAACGGGATTGGCTGGTCGACGGCTTCACCGGCTCGCCCGCGCGGTGGCAGGTCCTCGGCAATCAGGTGGCGATGAGCCAGAGCGATTACGACCCGGGCCCGGATCTGGCGGTCGGAACCGATGGCTGGGACGGATACGTCGCCGAACGCGCCGCGGTGCTCGGCGACGCGGTGGACCACGGCGTGCGCAATCTCGTCGTCATCACCGGGGATCGGCACGAGAACTATGCCGCCGACCTGCGCCGCGACCCGGCCGATCCCAGCACACCAGTGGTGGCCGCCGAGTTCACCGGCACCTCGATCACCACCGGCGGCGACGGCGCCGACCTGCCCCACCGCGGGCGCCTGCTGCTGGACGCCAATCCCGATATGAAGTTCTATAACGGGCAGCGCGGGTACGTGCGCGTCGAACTCGATCAGCAGCTGTGGCGCAGCGATTTCCGGGTCGTCCCCTACATCCGTCGTCCTGGCGCGCCGATCGACACGTGTGCGTCGTTCGTCCTGGAAGACGGACTCCCCGGCGTCATCGAGGCATGGCGGCCGGATGGTGGTGCCGAGGGGCGGCACATCGCACAGGGGAACCCCGGCACGGGCGGCAGGTGACCGCCGACGGTCAACTCCGGTAGTTGGTGTCCTCACCGCCTGGCCCGCCGAACGCTCCGCCGGCACCCACCAATGCCAATGACCGGTCATCATCCGCACCGGCGATGGCGGTCGAGATCTTCGGCAGTGCATATGGGTGGTTGCGGCCGAGCCAGTTCAGCAGTTCCTCGCGGACCGCGCAGCGCAGCGTCCATACATCATCGGAGTCGGCGGCCGACATCGCCGCCCGCACCACGATATTGGTCGGTGTGCTGTCGGTGACCAGGAGATTCCACGACCGTCCGTCCCAGTCCGACCGCTCCCGCAAGTATCCGTGCAGATGTTCACGCAGCAGTGGCACCGGTGTGCTGTGATCGAGATGCAGGTACACGGTGCCGGTGAGCTCCGAACCGCCGCGCGACCAGTTCTCATAGGGCTTGCTGTTGAAATACGACACCGGCATCGTCAGCCTGCGGTCGTCCCAGATCCGCACCGTCAGGAACGCGAGGGTGATCTCCTCGACCGTGCCCATCTCTCCTTCCACCACAACGGTGTCGCCGATCTTGACCGAATCACCGAAGGCGATCTGTAGTCCGGCCATCAAATTGCTCAATGTCGATTGCGCGGCCACACCGGCGATGATGCCGATCACGCCTGCCGAAGCCAGCAGCGAGGTCCCGAGCGTCCGTAGGCCGGGGAACAGCAGCAAGATCGCCACCGCGGCCGTGGTCACCACAAGCACAGAGGTGACGATGCGGCGCACCAGCCCGAGCTGAGTTCGCAACTGCCGCACTCGCGCAACATCACGGGTGCGCTGCGCATAGGCGCTGAGAGTGTTGTCCGCGACGGCGTCGGCGGCCCTGATCACCAGCCATACCGCCGCCATGATCGCCATCGTGGCCAGCACGTTGCGGATCACCGCGTCCTGGCGCAGGTCCAGCTCGGCCAGCGGGTAGGTCGCGTGCAACGCCACCGCGCCCAGCAATACTTGAAGCGGTAACCGCACCCGGCGCAGCAACAGCGGCAGCCGGGTGTCCGGGCGTTTGCGCGCGTAGAAGCGCATCAGCCGATCGAAGAGCAGACCGGCTACCACGGTGAGCGCGATGGTCCCGCAGAAGACGATGAGCGGCCGTAGTACTTCCTCCAAGGCGAGAACTCCTTGTCGTTGGTCGTCAATGCGTCCCCGACAGGCTACCGACGCCGAGTGCGCCCGCCGACTGTCCGCCGAATGCCGTACTGTCACGGCATGGTTCGGCGGGCGATGTCACGACAGCTGTCCGCCCGCATATCGCGGCGGCCCGCCTGGTTGCCGGATGTTCTGCTAGGCGCTGTTCGTCACCGCTGTGCAGGTGCAAAGTGCCACGATCCCGGTGCCGCTCGCGCCGGTCTCGGCGCCGGTGTCGGCGTTCGGGTACGCCTTGTTGATCGTGAGTGGCGTGGTCATCGTCGCCCGTCGCCGGCGGCCGGTGCTGGTGTTCACGATCACCGCGGTGACAAGCCTCATCTATTTCGGCCTCGACTTTCCCGATCGACTCTCCTACCTCGGACTTTTCGTAGCGCTGTACACCCTCACGGCTTACGGTGACGGTCGCCGATCGCTGATGATCGTGGGTGCGGGGACCACGGTTCTCGGTATCGGCTGGCTCATCGCGGCAGCCGATATCGAGCCGCGGGTGGCCATCGGCTGGGTGTTCTTCCGAATCGGCGGGTCGGTGATCAGCGCGGCGCTCGGCGAGTCCGTTCGATCCCGCCGGGTCATCGCCGCCGATGCGCAGGAGCGGGCGGAACTCGCGGAACGATCCCGAGACGAGGAGGCCAGGGCCCGGGTCGACGCCGAACGACTGCGCATCGCCCGCGAAGTGCACGACACCGTCGCCCACGCCATCGCCATCATCAATGTGCAATCCGGTGTCACCGCACATGTACTCGACAAGCGGCCCGAGCAGGCCCGCGAAGCACTGCACACCATCGAGCAGACGAGTGCGCGTGCACTACGCGAGATGCGCGCCATCCTCGGTGTGCTGCGCGATGGCGACGAGCGTGCACCTCATCCCGGTCTCGAGCAGATTCGTGACCTCACCGACAAGGCCCGCGACGCCGGGCTCGATATCGATATCGAGCAGATGTCGCCGGTGCCGTCGCTGCCGAGCGTGGTCGGCAGCGCCGCCTACCGCATCGTGCAGGAATCGATCACCAACGTCATCCGCCACGTCGGCCCGACCCGAGTGGCCGTAGCGATCCACTCCGGGCTCGACGACCTGCAGATATGGGTAACCGATGAGGGCCGACGCGACACCACCGCGCTGCTGGCCGGCGCAGGCAGCCCGGCCACGACCGGCCGCGGAATCGTCGGGATGCGCGAACGCTGTCAATTGCTCGGCGGCGACCTCGACGCGAAGTCGCGTCCCGGTGGCGGTTTCGAGGTCATCGCCCGCCTGCCACCCGCCCCCGCGGGGTCGTGTCTGTGAACCCGACGCCGCCGATCAGGGTGCTGCTCGCCGACGACGAACGTCTGGTCCGATCCGGCTTCAAAGTCCTGCTCGACCTGGAAGACGACATCACCGTCGTCGGTGAGGCGACCAACGGTGCCGAAGCAGTCGAACTGGCCCGCACCACCCGTCCTGATGTAGTCCTGATGGACATCCGCATGCCGCGGGTGGACGGGATACGCACCACCGGTCGGATCGCCGAGACCAGCGGGCTGGAGCAGGTCAGGGTCCTGATCCTGACCACCTACGACACCGAAGACAACGTCTTCGACGCCCTGGAAGCGGGCGCGAGCGGGTTCCTGCTCAAGGATGCGGGCCCCGCCGAGCTCCTGCACGCCATCCGGGTGATCGCCGCCGGTGACGCCTTGCTCGCACCCCGAGTCACCCGCCGCCTCATCAGCAGATGCAGGACACGGTTGCGGTCATCGCTCAGGACGGGCAGACCATCGATTACGGCCTCGGCCTGCACCGGACCGAGCTCCCGGGTTGCGGCACCTTCTGGGGCCACGGCGGCACGGTGTTCGGAGCTTTGACGTGGTCGTGGACCCGCGCCGACGGTAAGCGGCAGATGACGGTGGCGATGAACCTCGTGCGGTGGAACACGCTGGACGCTACCGGGACACCGCAGCCCCACCCCATCGACGACGCATTGTCGGTTCTCTACCAGCAGGCGAGGTGCGGTAACTGAACTTCCGATTCTTCCTCCGTCACGGGGCGGCCTCCACAGTTGTCGCCCCGCGACGCTCCACCGCCGCCAATTGCAGTCCGTTGCTGTCGGCGTCCAGGCGCACGGTGTCGCCGGATTTCACGTCGCCGTCGAGCAGCAGTCGTGACAGCTTGTTGTCGACTTCTTTCTGCACCGTGCGGCGCAGCGGACGGGCACCGAATTCGGGTTGGTAACCGTGCTCGGCCAGCCAGTCGACCGCAGGTTCGGCGACGTCGAGTTCGATGTCCTGAGCTCGCAGCAGGCGGCGGGTGGCGTCGAGCACCAGATCGACGATGCGGTGGATCTGCTGCTGGTCGAGGCGGTGGAAGACGATGGTGTCGTCGATGCGGTTGAGGAATTCCGGACGGAAATGTGAGCGCAGGCGCTCGGTCAGCTTCGGGGTGATCGAGTCCAGATCCCCTTCGGGTGCGGACAGGATCAGATCGGAGCCGATATTGCTGGTCATGATGACAATCGTGTTCTTGAAGTCCACTGTGCGGCCCTTGGAATCGGTGACCCGGCCGTCGTCGAGCAGTTGCAGCAGCACGTTGAACACATCCGGGTGCGCCTTCTCGATCTCGTCGAACAGGATCACCGAATACGGCTGGCGGCGCACCTTGTCGGTGAGCTGGGCGGCGTCGTCGTAGCCCACATATCCGGGAGGGGCGCCGACCAAACGGGATACGGTGTGCTTCTCCTGGAACTCGCTCATATCGAAGCGGATGAGCCGGTCCTCGTCTCCGAACACCGCCTCGGCCAGCGCTTTTGCCAGTTCGGTCTTACCGACGCCGGTGGGGCCGAGGAATAGGAACGAACCGATCGGCCGGTTCGGGTCCTTGAGCCCTGCCCGCGCCCGGCGCACTGCTTCGGCGACCGCGACGATCGCCTCGTCCTGGCCGATCACCCGTTTGTGCAGCACATCCTCCAGTTGGAGCAGACGCTGACGCTCCTCGGTAGTGAGATCGGCCACCGGGATACCGGTCTGCCGGGAGATGACCTCGGCGATATCGGTGAGGGTTACCTCGGGCGCCTCCGTTGTGCCCGCATCGTCGAGTTGTTCTTCGGCGACAGCGATCTCGGACTTGAGCTCCTTGGCCTTCTCATAGTCCTCGGCAGCGACCGCGGCGTCTTTCTCCCGCCGCAGGCGCGCCACTTCCTCCTCGCGTTCGCGCACATCGGGGCCGGGTGTCCGAGTCCGCAATCGCACCCGCGCGCCTGCCTGATCGATCAGGTCGATGGCCTTGTCGGGCATGAACCGGTCGGTGAGGTAGCGGTCCGACAGTTCCGCGGCGGCAACCAGTGATTCGTCGGTGTAGTGCACCTGGTGGTGCTCTTCGTAGACGTCGACGAGCCCGCGCAGGATCTCGATGGTGTCGGCCACCGAGGGCTCCGGCACCATCACCGGCTGGAAACGGCGTTCCAGGGCGGCGTCCTTTTCGATATGACGGCGGTACTCGTCGATGGTGGTGGCGCCGATGGCGTGCAGTTCTCCGCGGGCCAGCGCCGGTTTGAGCAGATTGCCCGCGTCCATCGAACCTTCCGACCCGGCGCCGGCGCCGACGATGGTGTGCAGTTCATCGATGAACACCACCAGTTCGTCGGAGTGGGCACGCACTTCATCGAGGATCTTGGTCAGCCGCTCCTCGAACTCGCCACGGTATTTGCTGCCGGCGACCAGGGAACCGACGTCGAGCGCGACGACGCGACGGTCAGCGAGCGTGCTCGGCACATCTCCGTTGACGATCCGCTGCGCCAAACCCTCCACGATGGCGGTCTTGCCGACGCCTGGGTCACCGATGAGCACCGGATTGTTCTTGCGCCGCCGGGACAGGATCTCCACGGTCTGCTCGATCTCCTCGGCGCGCCCGACCACCGGGTCCACCTTGCCCGCCCGCGCCTCGGCGGTGAGATCGCGACCGTATTCGTCGAGGGTCGGCGTATCGCTGTCCTTGCGTTGGCCGTCGCTGCCCGGCAGCTGTGTGCCCGCCATGGCCTGCGCCGCGGGCGTATCGAGTTCGGCGATACCGAGCAGGATGTGTTCGGGTCCGATGTAGCTGCTGCCCGCATCGGCGGCGCTGCGCTGGGCGTTGCGCATGGCCCGTTTGGCCGACGGGCTCAGCGCGAGCGTGCCGTTGCCGTTGCTCGCGCCGCGTCCCGGGACGACTTCGCGCATCTTCATGCCGAGTTCGTCCGGATCGTGGCCGAGTTCGGCGAGAATGCCGCGGGTGGGTTCGACCAGGGTCGCCGCGTAGAGCAGGTGTTCGGGTGTGATCTCCGGACTTCTCCAGTCCTTGGCCGCGGCTTGCGCGGTGGCGACGAGTTGTTTGGCGTTGTCGCTGAGCAACCGGCCGAGATCGGTGCGCTGCACCGGTGGCCGTTCCGACATTCCGGGTCCGAAGAACCGCTGGAAGATGTCGTCGAAGGAACTCATCGAACTGGGCCAGGACTCGGTCATTGTCACATCCCATCTCGGCGTTACCGACTGCGGTCACCAGCGCCGGCGGGCCCCGACGGCGCCTGCTTCACAACGTGACGCTCCTTTCGACTCGCGCGTTCGGATATGTGCTGCCGGAACGGAAGTCACCGGTTATGGGACGAAAGCGGGGCGCTCCCCTACGGCGATCGCTGGTCTCGACGGCACCCACCCACACGGCGGGAAACTCTCGGCGACCGCGATCGGTATGTTTTCGCCCACCTGTGCCAGCGCTTGGGCAACTGGGCGCAAGCTTACGCGGTTCACTGCCGCCGCGTGGCTATCCGAGAGCAACCCGGAGGGCTACATATTGCTGTCGGTGGCGGGCACGTCGGTGGGTAGATCCGGTGCGCCAGGCATATCGGCCGCGTTGTCCGGGCAGCTCGCGTCCAGCGCGTAGGCGGCCATGGAGATCGATCCGCTCGCGTGGCCCTGTACCAGCGGTGTGAGCGGCTCGTCACCGGCAAGGCCCGCGATGTAGAGCAGCGGCAAATAGTGGTCGGGGGTCGGTACGGCGGCGGCGAAATCCGGGTGCCGGTCCAGTGCGGCGACCTCGGTGGGAGAGCTGGTCAGGACATCGCGGGCGTCGTCGTCGAACCGCAATGCCCAGTCGTAGCCGCTGTCGGGCAGGCCCATATCGATGGCACGCAGATTGTGCACGATATTGCCGCTGCCGACGATGAGCACGCCGTCATCGCGCAGCGGCGCCAGCTTGCGGCCCAGATCCAGGTGGTAGTCGAGGTCCTTGTAGGCATTCAGGGAGAGCTGGACGACCGGGATCGAGGCGTCCGGGAAGGCGTGAACCAGCACAGACCAGGTGCCGTGATCGATACCCCAGCTGTCGGCATCGCAGCCGACCCAATGCGGTTCAGCGACGTCGGCGACCTGATCGGCCAGCGCGGGCAGGCCCGGCGCCGGGTATTGCACCTCGAACAGTTCGGGTGGAAAGCCATAGAAATCGTGGATGGTGCGCGGATGCGGCATCGCGGTGACCGCGGTGGCATTGATGTACCAGTGCGCGGAGATCACCAGGATCGCGCGTGGACGCGGAACCGAAGCGCCGAAGGCGCGCCACGCCTCGGTGTAGCGGTTGCGTTCGATGGCGTTCATGGGATTGCCGTGTCCCAGGAACGCCGCGGGCATGCGGGTCGTCGGCACTCCGGCCTCCTCAGTCGTCGCGCTTCGTCGCCGTCACTACGTCGTTTCGGCCAGCAGTTCGGTGAAGTCCTTGGCGGGATGGCCGGTGAGCCTCGACACCGTATCGGTGACGACGTCGAGTTCGCCGGTGGCCATCGCCTGATAGGAGCTCACCCAGCCGGTTAGTTCCCACTCCTCGGCACCGTATTCGGCACGGCTCGCATACGCCTCGTCGAGTGATTCGGGGTGATAGGTGATAGAACGGCCGGTGGCGTCGCTGATCATGGCGGCAGCTTCGGTGAGCGTGAAGGCCCGGGGTCCCGTGACATCGTAGGTGTGGCTGTCGTGTTCGGCGCCGGTGAGGACGGCGACCGCGACGTCGGCGACATCGTCGCGAGCAACGGCGCCGATCCGCCCGTCACCGGCGGGGCCACGGATGACGCCGTCTTCGCCGGCGAGCAGGGGCAGCATGTCCTGATAGAAGTTGTCTCGCAGGAAGGTGAACTCCAGGCCGCAGGCGCGGATTTCCTGTTCGGTCCACCAGTGATCACGTCCGAAGGTGAAGGTGCAATCGGGTGCTGCGCCGACGAAGGAGACGTAGACGATGCGGCGCACCCCCGCGGCGACGGCGGCGGCAACCACGGCCCGCTGCCGGTCGGCGCGATCGCGCGTTTCGGTGGCCGAGACGAACAAAAAGGTGCCGACACCGGCGAGTGCCGTGCGCACACTCGCGGGATCGGCGTAATCGGCCACCGCGAAATGCGCACCGGGAAGCTGCGGCGCCCGTGCGGCATTACGGCCGAGCAACCGCTGCTCGATTCCCACGGAAGCCAGCCTGCGCGCCACCCGGCCGCCGATCGCCCCGGTCGCCCCACTGACTGCGATCAGCTCGCTCATGGCTCGATCGTATGGGCGTTGGACACGAGACAGCCGCACCTCGGTGGGCGAGTCGGTAGTGCGCGCTCCGTGGCATCTCGCGAACCGGCGGCACCCGGTGGTTGACCATGACGCAGGGGCAAGGTCGCAGTATGGCGGCATGACGGCGACACCCGATCAGTTCACGGTCCACCATGACGGAGTCACGATTCCGGTATCTCGGGGCGGCCGAGGACGACCGCTGGTCCTATGCCCCGGGCTCATGACGACACAAGTCGATCTGCACGAGCTCACCCACCTGTTACGGCGCGATTTCGACGTACTGACTTTCGACCTGCGCGGCCATGGCCTTTCGTCGGGGGCGGCGCACTACTCCTTCACGGCGTTCCGCGGCGATTTCGTCGCCGTGATGGCGGAGCTCCGACGGCACGGCCTACCCTCGGCGCCGGTGCTCGTCGGCCACTCGCTCGGCGCGGATGTGATCGTGCACTATGCCGCCGAACACCCCGACGACGTCGCCGAACTCGTACTCATCGACGGCGCGAATCCAGTGCCCGAACCGTTCCTCACCGAGGCCGACATGCCATGGTTTCGCCAACTGTGGGAGGAACTCGTGAGTGTGCATGAGACCGCCAGGGGTACTCCGCGTCAGATGCTGCTGACCGTGCAACAGATCCTCGACATCAACGTCGAGCTGGACGTGATTCGATCCGGAATCCTCGACCGGTACCGGGATATCGACTGCCCGATCCGCATGATCATGTCGGCTTCGATGGCAGGTGACAGCGAGGACGAGCGCGTCGGGCGGTACAACCGGAACTGGCGGGCAGGCATCGAGCGACTGGCCCGCGAGCGTCCACGCACTGCCGTGTCCTGGCTCGACGCCGACCACGGACTCGTCGTCACGCATGCCTCCCCCCTCGCCGAGATCATCCGCGGGCGAGGACATCCAGCCGTCTGAGGCTCATCATCAGCACCCGTGTTCGAGGAGACTTACCCATGCTGACCATCGGCGAGCTGGCATCGTACGCCGGAGTAACGGTGCGGGCGGTGCGGCACTACCACACCAAAGGGCTGTTGCCAGAGCCGGAGCGAGACCACTCCGGCTATCGCAGGTACCCCGCCAACGCCCTGGTCGAGTTGATCAGAATCAAGATCCTCGCCCAGTCCGGGGTCCCACTGGCACGCGTGCGAGAACTGCTCCGGGCCGATGAGAACGAATTCGCCGCGGCGGTGGCCGATATCGACACGCGGTTACAGGATGAGATCAGCCGGCGGCAGCGGCACCGCGAACAGATCGCCCGCCTCACCACCGGGGACAACCTGGCTCTGCCCCAGGAAATAGTCGAATTCCTCGACCGGCTACGGGCACTCGGGATCGATGAGCGGATAGTCGAGCTCGAGCGCGACGGCTGGATCCCACTCGTCGCGCACGCTCCCGACCATGTCCCGGAATGGCTGGCACGTAAGCAGAAACAACTCGACGACCCGCAGCTCATCGATTTCTATCGCATCCTCGGCCTGGCACTCGACCGCGCCGACGACCGGGAGCTGATCGAGCTCGCCGACACGATGACCGTCTACATCACCCAAATAGCGGATGAACATGGCGAGGACTACCTCGGCGGCGCAATCGAGGCAGCATTGGTCGAGCTGTTGGACACTCTGGCATTCGACACCTGGCCGCCGGCCCGTCGCCTGATCGAGCTGCTGGCCCAGCGAGGCTGGACCGGCTGGACCAGGCTCGCGCGCGTGGATCCGGCCGGCGATGGCTCGACGGACGGCATCTCGACCACTACTGCCGGTAGGTGGCCAGGAAGCGCCCGATCCGTTCGATGATGGCTTCGAGATCGTCGGCATGCGGCAGGGTGACGATGCGGAAGTGGTCGGGGCGCGGCCAATTGAAGCCGGTGCCCTGCACGATGTGCAGCTTCTCCTGCAGCAGTAGATCCAGCACGAACTTCTCATCGTCGTGGATCGGATACAGTTCGAGATCGATCTTGGGGAACGCGTAGAGCGCGCCTTTGGGTTTCACACAGGAGATTCCGGGGATGTCGTTGAGCGCTTCCCACGCGCGGTCACGCTGCTCGCGGAGGCGTCCGCCGGGCAGAGTGAGGTCGTAGATGCTCTGATGCCCGCCGAGGGCGGCCTGGATCACCTGCTGGCCGGGGACATTCGCGCAGAGGCGAAGACCGGCGAGCATCGTCAGGCCCTCCAGGTAGTTCGCGGCGTGCTGGGTCGGGCCCGACACCACCATCCAGCCGGAGCGAAAGCCCGCGCAGCGATAGCCTTTGGACAGACCCGAGAACGTCAAGCACAGCAGGTCCGGGGCCAGGGCGGCCGTCGCGGTGTGAGCGCCGCCGTCGTAGTAGATCTTGTCGTAGATCTCGTCGGAGAACACCATGAGGTTGTGGCGGCGGGCCACTTCGAGGATGTCGCGCAGCACATCCTGCGAATACACCGCGCCGGTGGGGTTGTTCGGGTTGATGATGACGATCGCGCGGGTGCGTTCGGTGATCTTCGACTCGATATCGGCGACATCGGGGAACCAGTCGGCGGATTCGTCGCACATGTAGTGCACGGCCCGGCCGCCGTTGAGGGCGGTCGCGGCGGTCCACAGCGGGAAATCCGGTGCGGGGACGAGTACTTCGTCACCGTTTTCCAGCAACGCTGTCATGGCCATCATGATCAGTTCGGAAACGCCGTTACCGAGGAACACCTCCTCGACATCGACGTCGGGCAGCCCGAGCGTCTGGTAGTACTGCACCACCGCGCGACGAGCCGAGAGCAGGCCCTTCGAGCTGGAGTAACCGCTCGAATTCGGCAGGGTCCGAACGATGTCCTGCAGGATCTCCTCGGGTGCCTCGAATCCGAACGGCAGCGGGTTACCGGTATTGAGCTTCACCACGTGATGCCCTTCGGCTTCCAGTCGCGCGGCGTGCTCGGCTACCGGGCCGCGAATCTCGTACGACACTCCCGACAACTTGCTCGACTGCTTGACCTGCATGGACGCCCTCTTTCGATGTGGATGGCGTAACTCTACTTGGAAAATCCAAGTTAGCACTTGGATTTTCCAAGTCCGAGGTTAGAGTGGCAGGGTGCCACGCCGAAACTACGATCACCATTGCGCTGTGAGCCGGGCCCTCGAGGTCGTCGGCGACCGCTGGGCGCTACTGGTGGTCCGCGAACTCACCGCCGGGCCACGCCGGTACAGCGATCTGTTCGCCGACCTGCCAGGTATCAGCACCGATGTGCTGGCCGCGCGGCTGAAGGAGCTCGAACGAGAGGGGATTCTCACGCGCCGGCGGGTGGGTCCTCGCGCAACGACGGCCCTGTACGAACTCACCGCCGCCGGTATGGGGTTGCGGCCGGTACTGGAAGCGCTGTCCGTATGGGGCACCCCGCTGCTCGGCGAGCGTCGCACCACCGACGCCGTCCGCGCACACTGGTTCGCACTACCGCTCGGACGCGCCGTCGCCGAAGTGGTTCCGACGGGAACGGTCACAGTGCATATCGGCGAGACGACGTTGCACTATGTCATTACCGATGACGGCCTCACCCATCACGATGGCGCGGCCGACGAAGCGGATCTCGAAGTGCACCTCGACCTGGATGTCGCGACCGACGTCGCCAAAGGCACGCGAGTGCTGACCGACATACTCGCCGACAGCCCTCCGTGATCGCACTTGTGACCTGACCCAGCAGGAAACCGGCTCTTCTGGCCACGTTACCGGTTAGGACCCCTGCAAGCGGTCGGCGCGGGCAGCTCGCCTCGGAAGAAGGTGGCCGGTGGTACACCCATGAGTGACCGGAAGTCGGCGGACAGATGTGATTGGTCGTAGTAGCCGGCGGTGGCGGCCACTTCTGCCCATGGCGTAGTTCCAGCCCGCACGAGAATGCCGCGCACTCGGCAGATCCGCTCGAAGTGTTTGGGCGACACACCGATACCCGTAGCAAAGAGATTACGTAGCTGGCGCTCGCTCACCGTGAGCTCCGCGGCGAGATCCGGTATCGCCGTGGTTGTACCGGCACCGATCGCGTCGACGGCGTTCCGCAGCAGTCGACGATGGGAACGCTGCGTCTCGGTTTCCGAAATATGTTGCGGAAGAGCTTCTTCCAGGAACGACAACATGTCCGCTGTCGGTCTATGTGTCAACTCGTTGGCGAGAACACCTACCGCTCCGGGCATATCGGCGAGGGGGAATACGCCGTCGGCGAGTTCCGCAGCGCGAACACCGAGCAACTGCCGGGCAGTGCCAGGGGCCAGTCGAATACGCAGGCAGTCGCCGGGTTTGTCGGCCTTCGAGTACGACGCGCGAGTCTGCGGCCCCACCACAAATGCCTCCGTGCGCCCCAAGGCCTCGGTACGCAGCACCACCGACGTCATGGCCTGCGGGATGTAGACGAACGCCCCCTGGAGGTCGGTGACCGTCGGAATTCGCCCCAGGTCGGTCAGCCACGGCCGCAATGACTCCGGCACCGGCACGCGCGACTCCAGCAGGTCGATGTTGCGCGCGGGCGTCTCGGCTGTGATCACCTGATCACAATAGGCCCAATTTCAGCTCCGCGAGTGTGCCGAATATTCCTATAACTCCCGGTCATCGAACCGCCACGATGGTCGGCATGATTCTCGTAACCGGCGCGACCGGCACCATCGGCAGTGAGATCCTCCGGCAACTGGCCGGACGTGGCGACAAGGTCCGTGCGGTGACGCGCGACCCCGAACGCGCCACCGTCCCGAGCGGCATCGAGGTGGTGCGCGGCGACTACACCGATCCCGCATCCATGGCCGCGGCTATGACCGGAACCCGAGCCGTCTTCCTCGTCAGCGTCCTCGGCCCCGACGATATCGACACCGACCGCGCCCTCATCACAACCGCCGTTTCGGCCGGGGTGCAGCGCGTCGTGAAACTCTCTGCGATAGGCACGGGCGATCCCGCGCTCGGCCGGGTCGGCACCTGGCATCTGCCCGGCGAGCAGGCGGTCCGCGACAGCGGCCTGGAATGGACGATCCTGCGCCCCAGCTCCTTTGCCTCCAACACACTGCGCTGGTTGGATGCCCTGCGTGCCGGGCATCCGGCACCGAACCTCACCGGGACCGCCACGCAAGGCATCATCGATCCACGCGATATCGCAGCGGTTGCCGTCGAAGCTCTGACGGCAGAGGGACATGCCGGACACACCTACACCCTCACCGGCGCCGAACTGCTCAGCGTCCCGGATCAGGCTGCGATTCTCGGTGCAGCGCTCGGCCGCGAGGTGCCCGTCGCCGATCTTCCGGAGGACACCGCCCGCCAACACATGCTGGAGGCCGGTATGACCGCCGAGTACGTCGACGGCGCACTCGCCGGTCAGCGTTATGTCCTCGAGGGTCGCAATGCCGTCGTCACCGACGATGTCCACCGCGTCCTCGGCCGTGCGCCGCGTACTTTCGCGGAGTGGGCGGCCGATCACGCATCCGCGTTTGCCCCCGACGGCGACAGGAGTGCGGTCGGCTAGGTCCCCGACGAGCCGTGGTCCCGTCGCCGAGCCGATACCTGGCCCGGATCGGCTACGGCGCACCCGAATTCCGCGATCAGTTGTCGCTACCGATCGCCGCGGCGCACGGCCCGCGTGCGATCGGCTAGCCGAAGACATGGCTGCCGACACCCAGATCCGTCACGAACGCCGACGGCGCCATCATCCTCGCCCAGAAACCGCCCCGACTCCGACACAGCAGCGGGACTGCGCGCGGTATCGAATGGGTGAGCACCAGCTGACCGTGGGCAGCCTTCCACACCGGTGCCGCCTCACCACCGACGGGATTCTTGATCGAACCAGCTGATCTACCCGTAGAGGTCGGCGAGCCCGATCAAGGAGATATCGGGCTCCGACGCTGCTGCCTGCACAGCGTTGTCGTTGAATCCAGCGCCGCTGAACAGAATCAGCCGAGTGTTGCTGGTGTCGTAGCGGCCGGCGCGTTCGATGAGGCTGCGGATGTGCCGGAGCCGGTCGATGTGGGCACGTCCGATGGTGTCGTTCCATTTCGCCTCGCCGATGGCGAGCAGCGGAGGCTTCCTTCCGTCGTCGAGTCCGATGACCGCGACATCGACCTCATGACTGGTCCGGCCAGTGGCATCGGGGACGATGCCGTGGCCGACTCGTGCGGGCAAGCCCCCGAACACTTCCGGGTCGGCGTGGTGCAGCGCCCATTCGCGGCAGATCTGTTCGAAGTGCGGGCCGAGCACGTTGGCGGTGAAGCGACGTTGACTTGCCTGCCACACGCGGCGCGCACTACCGGGACGCTCCAACTGATCCCAGACCGGTCGCATGATGGCGTGATAGAAGCCGATCAGCGGCTCAGAAATCCGGTACGCGGATCTGTTCTGCCGGAACACATCCGCATCCCGATGTAGCAGGCCGACATCTTCGAGAACGTTGATCGGGTGTGTGAGATCTGCGGCCTTTCGTTCGAGGTAGCCGGCGATACCGCCCCGCGTCGCATTTCCATTGGCGACCGCGCCGAGCACCGACAGATACAGTGCCGCGTCACGCAGGTCCGGCTCCTCGGCCAGCAGATAGCGCGGCTCCCGGAACAGTGGTGTCTCCGGGTTCAGCACCGTGCGTTCGACCCACGAGTCGAAGTCGGCGGCGTCGGCGGGGACATCGCCGCGGGCGAACTCTCTGCGGTAGGCCGGTGTGCCGCCGACGATCGCATTGACCCGGACCGCCAAGTGCGGATCGGTGATACCCCAGAACTCCGCCGCCAGCTGGTAGTCGAGTGGACGTACCAGCAGTTCCAATCCCGCTCGCCCCCGCAGCGGCGCGCTGCCCGACAACAACTTGCCCATGAACGACAATGCCGAGCCGCACAGAAGCAGCCTGGTCCGTGAGGTCGTTCGCTGCTCTCGCAACGGACGGAACGCTTCCTGGATGATCGAAGGCAGTTCCGGATTGACCTTTGCCAGATACGGAAACTCGTCGATCACGACCGGGACGGGCCGGTCGGACCCCAAGCCGAGAAGGGTGTCGATCACCTCGTCCCAGCGCGCGAAGTGAAACGGACTCGCCGGACGGATATGGTCGGTCAATGCCAGGCTGATCCGCCGCAATGACTCGGCGTCCGCCGCTTCCGTCGCCCCGAAGTAGAACCCACCGGCCGCCCTGGTCACCGCCTCGAGCAGGAACGTCTTGCCCTGCCGACGCCGCCCGGAAACCACCCCGAGGGTGGCACCGGGCTGGCCGTCGGTGACGAAACGCGACAGCGCCGCCCACTCGTGATCCCGGTCGAACATATCCAGCGGTTTGTCCATGCCGCTCCAGTTTGTAGAAGTACAGTTTTAAGAACTATACCTATACAAACAGCAGCACCGCTGGTATCCGCAGGTAAACGCCCATACTTTGCCGCGGCAGGTATTCGTTGGCGACAGATACGAGCCTTCGGCTAGCTGACCCGCCACCGCGACGAGCCCCACTAGGTCGACGGGTGGCGGCTTTGGCTCAGTGTGTGGTGGTCAGCCAAATCAGGTGCGGGGTCGGTGAGTGCGGCGAGCAGTTGAAGCGAGGCGGCCGCCTCGGATTCGGCGGGCGCGCTGTATATCATCATGGTCATGTCCGGGTCGTCGGGGGCGCGCATGGCGACGTAGTCGAGCGCGAGTTCGCCGATGCGAGGGTGGTGGAATCGTTTGCGGCCGCGAGTTTTCGCGTGCACGTCGTGGCCGGCCCACAGACGCCGGAAATCGCTGCTGGCCAAGGAGAGTTCTCCGACGAGTCCGGCCAGTTGGGGATCGTCGGGATGGCGGCCGGCGTCATAGCGCAAATTGGCAACGGTGTCGCGGGCTTTGATTTCCCAGTCGGGGTAGAGATCTCGTGCCGTTTCGTCGAGGAAGACCAGGCGAGCCATATTGCGTTCGGCGGCCGGTAGCTCCGGGAAATCAGCGATCAACAGCCGCGCCAGCTCGTTCCACGCCGGCACGTCGAGCCGGCGACCGATGATGTAGGCGGGCACCGACGCCAGCGCGGTCAGCGCTTGCCGCATCCGCGGCCCGACCTGTTGCGGACGGCTCGGCCGCTTGCGGCCCGTCGGCGGTTTGGCGAGATTGTGCAGGTGGTCGCGTGCGTCGGCATCAAGTTGGAGGGCGCGAGCGACAGCGTCGAGCACGTCCGGTGACATGTTGCGGGCACGGCCCTGCTCCAAGCGGGTGTAGTAGTCGACGCTGACTCCTGTGAGTGGTGAAACCTCCGAACTCCCTATGGTCTGAGCTGCGAATCTTCAACCGGACCGGCATGATCCCGCATCGCAAACCACTGTCGTATGGACCGTGCACGGTGCTCATTCTCTACCTGCGGGCCACGCGCATCTCGAGAATCACTAGCGGACTCCGGCGCGGAGCCGTTCTTTCCTGCCAACCGCGCCAGCAAACCCCGCGAATACGCCCGCGCCCGATGACGCGGCTCCGACCGCAGAAGACGTCCAGCCACTCGCCCGCACAACTCGTCGAACCCAGCCGTCCACGCGCCACCAGTGGGTGCTCCCTACTTACTCGCGAGCGCCCCGGCGAGTACAGCGACCGGCGTCAGGCGGCGCAAGAACAGTTGCGTTACCTGAGGAAACTAACCCTGTGTTGAACTAACAAATCGAACGCAGTTTTAGCTGCCACATCTTTCGGGTCATTTCCATACGGATTAGCGATTACCCCTTGTCGAAATAGTTCATAGAGTAGTACCCAACTCCTATCGATGTCGTAGCCGATTGCGGGCGCTGCCAGAAGGTCTCTTGCATACTTCTCAACAGCTGCGACGGCGTTACTCTGCCCAAGGTGGTGCAATAGGAGAATCGGAATGCAGTCCGCCGAGTCAATGACAGCCTGAGTCGCGGATTGTTCTATTTTCACTCCCTCCGAACGCATGATGTGAAGCACCCAAGACATACCATCTGATCGCCTGAATCGAGCATGTCTTTTAAGAAGCATATTCAGTTCATCAGCATAATCGATACCGTCGGCGTTGCTGATATCGAATATATGACTTACTTCCGGAAGCAAGCCTGGGCTATGGAAGCAGATCGTAAACAGGCAGGGGAGGATTTCATCCGCGCGGATCTCGATATCCTTCGTTCGCAATACTGCGTCTATTGCGAACTTTAAGACGCTACCGTCGGGCGATGTTTTAGCCAGTTCCAGAGCTTCTTCAAGATAGGGCTCCAATCGAGAAAAGTGAGTGGGCCTCGGAATCTGCGGTATGAGAGTGCGCATCCAGTCGGGTTTGTCAGGAAGAGGCAGAGGCTCGACTCTCGTCTTTCTCCCATTAAGCTTCAACCCGAAGGATGACAGCGCTTTAGAGAGATCAAGAATGAACTCTTCGGCCTCTTCTCGGTTCTTGGCGTAGAATTCATAGTCATCCACAAAACGAATATACTTGTAGCCCAATTTCTTCAAGGTTTCGTCGACGGCACTTAAGACCATCTCAGCCCCCAGCGCAGAAGTGCCGGGGCCCACATGAAGCCCTAATGTTTCCCCACGATTACAGTTGCGAAACCGCATGTCCAATTCGTTGTACCAAAGACTTGGCTGTCTATTTTGCTTGGCAACCTGATGCCCGACGAGCGCCCATGGTATCGAGTGTGTGTAGAAACCCGGATAGAAGTTGGCTATATCGGCCGATACCCGATACTCGGCCCCGAATCGAATCCATCGATTAAACAGATTGTTCTGCGATTTCTGCTGTCCGTAGTTCATCGCAAACAAGCGTCCGTCTCCATGGTTCGCGGGACGAAATTGGCTATAACTATTTTTGGATATGAATTTCAGCGAATCCCAATTCTGGGCGATTGTATCGACCAGGTGCACGTAAGGCAGGGGGTGTGGAATGGAAAGTTGTCTAGCCACCAAATTGAACCTGGTCGCCTCATATGGCACAGCATCGAAGTCCCTGCGTATACCGTTCCCTGACCCGCACCGCGAAGTCACTTCACGAGCAATTTTTACAGTTAGCGCTGTCGAATTTAGAGAGGGCGGAATTTCGTCGCGGCGCTTTCCCATAGCCGGAAGGTAGTTATAACGCAGCAGGCTAGAATGCACCTGTGTCGATATTGGTGTGCGGAACCGCATACCACCGAGTTTCACCATCAGGCTCTCAGATTCCTCTCGAATTACTTCAATACATGTGCTCGAAACTTCAACTATAACGCAGACATAATGGTTCTATCGATCCTTTTACGCATGAGAATCACGGCTCATGGCGCTGTCCCTCCGGCCTAAGAGCACGTCTCATGTCGTGGCGTTTGTTCGAGTTGTGTCTGAAGTGGCTGGTCGCATGCTGTTGGTCGTGACCGATGCGATGTCGTTGTGGCTGGTGCCTGACGAGTTGCGGACCTTGGACTGCCCTAGTCCGCTGAGTTCGCGATCCGTCGGTAGGGCGGTGGGTACCGCCCGGGCTGATGGGCGGGCGGTGTCCACGGGGGTGGTGGACCGGTGGTTGTGCGTGTCGGATGCTGGCGCAGTCAGCCAGGGTGAGTGTGCCGACTGCGCATCGCCGGTTTACGAGGTGGACCGAGGCGGGCATATGGCGGCGGCTGCAGCACTTTGGCTCCTCCGGCAACGAAGGCTGGACCGGTCGCTGGCTTCCGTTCGGCCGTTTCCTTGAGGAGTATGTAACGGACATCTCACCCCGCCAGCAGAGCGAGCTCCTCACGCCGAAGCCCGGGAACCCGGCGTTGGCCGCCGAACTGGCGGCGCCGGCTTCATCGGGTTGCAGCTGAGCGCGGCGGGTTTTGAGGAACTCGCTGAGCTGTCGTGCACGGTCCATGCCCTCAGATTCTCAGACGGTCGACCCGCCCTGCCCGGTCCTGCCAGACCCAGGCAGGACCGACCCCGGCCGAACCGAGCACTGGGTGGAGTGGTCACGAACCCACACCATGGTCAACGTCCGCTGCGGCAGACATGACGATCCACATCCTCATCGATCAGGAGTCACCCGCATGTCGAACACGCTGTCCATCATCGCCAGGCCCGGGCAGGAGCAACGCCTGCGCGACGCAGCTGATCGCGATGATCGCACCATCGCTGGCCGAGGAAGGGGGCCTGGGCTATCAGCCCTACGTCGATCCCACACGCGCGGACCGGGTGCTAATCGCGGAGGAATGGACCGATGCCGCGGCACTGGAACACCACTTCACCCTGCCGCATTTCCAGCACGTGGCGGCGGTTCTTGCGGAGATTCTCGCCGAGCCGTTCACCCTGCGCCGCCTGACCGACATGCCGGCCTGATGTACATCCGCGCCCGCCAGGGCTGCGGATGAAGTCGTGCTGTCGCCCGCCGACCGAGTCGTGGCCGATCGTTCCGAGTTTCGGCCACGACCTTCAACGTGTGAGTACGCAGATCAGGCGGCGGCGAGCAGCGTGAACTCTCCGGCCTGGATGCCGGCGGTAAAGGCGTCCCACTCGGCCGGGGTGTAGGTGAGGACGGTGCCGTCCGCAGCGCGGACCGACATACCGCCGTCGCGAGCCGGCGCAAGTGCCAAGCCGTCGACTGTGGCAGGCGCGCGCCGCACGGCGGCATCCAGGAACCTCGACCATGACGCCGTCGGGATCACGACCATCGGCTGGCCACTGTCAGCGTCTGAGCGCTGCTTGCTGTCACGGACGAGCACTTCGCCGTCGGAGAATCGGACTTCGACGCACGCTGAGGACTGGTTCGAGGCAGATGCCTTGAACCAGCCACGCAGCCGTGGGGTGACCCTGGCGTTCATGAACCTGATCCTACTCACCCGCAGAATCCAGCTCGGCCGCCAATTTCTCGAGCAAACCGAGCGAACCCTCCGGGCTGAGCGACTCGCGTTGCAGGTGGCCGAATACCGATGACATGTCGCGAATGCGGCCGGTGTCCTCCACTAGTTCGCCATATCCCGGCACCTCCGCCCACCCGACTGTCGGTAGCTGCGGACGCGCAAAGTCAAGGATGTGGATTGTCGAGCATCCGCCGATGGCTCCGGTTCGGCTCGAGAAAGGTAGGACGCGGAAGTCAATCGTCGCCGGATAGCGATTGATCATGTCGACAATGTGCAGCAATTGACGCCGTAGTACGCCAGGACCACCGGTCTGCTGCCGCAAAACAGCCTCGCTGACAACAACATTCAGGCGAAGCGGCTCCGCATCCGACAACCGCTCCTGACGCCGCATCCGGGCTTCGACCCGTTGCTGGACTTCGATCTGCCGAATGAACGCGGTATCGGCAGTGATGATGGCTCGCGCGTACTCCTCGGTTTGAAGCAAGCCAGGAACCAGTACCGCATCGACCGCGCTGATTTCCTCGGCACCGTACTCCATACCCCACAATCGGAGCTGCTCCTCTGGGAAGATGCCTTCGTACTCCGACCACCAGCCCCGCTGTCGAGCCAACGTCCGCAGTTCGATCAGCTCCGCTTGCTCATCATCGGAGAATTCGAGCAGCTGTAGCAGCTTCTTCAGCTTGTCCTCAGGCAAGATCCGCTGATCCCGCTCGATCTTCGGCCAATACGTTGTCGAGAACCGAAGCGCCTTCGCGACCTGCGGGCTTGTGATTCCCAGCTCTTCACGCCGCTTACGCGTGCGATACGACAGTTCCCACCTTGCGACCACCGGCGAACTCGGCGCCATCGATACAGGCCCCTCTCATCGTGAACGTGTTGTGAGAACACTACATCAACCAGGGATATTACAGTTGTCATTTCGCCTGGCAATGCACTTTAAATCATGGCTTGACTACGAGGTGTTCTTCGATCTAACCTCCACCGTGTCGGTCGTCACAACGGCGCGGCGACCATCTAGCGGAGGGGCAAGGATGATGCAGCTCGTGTCGGGGGTCGGGACCGGGAGCAGCTCTATTCGGCGGACAGCGTGGTACGTGGGTCAGAATCGGTGGTCCATGCTGTGGCTGCCCGGTCGCACGGTGTCGACCGAATGCGCGGTGGCCGCGATCCGGACGGCGGAGGCGTTGGACAGTCGTCCGGGGATCGGCGACCCGAGGTGGGCGCGGATGCACTCGGATGTGTCGCTACTCGGGTACACCGCGCGCGAGTTCGCCTCGCTACTCGATATCGATTGGCCGATCCCGGACTCGCCGCCGAAGCGTGTGCGGCGCACCGGTTTCTGGTCCGCTCGCGGGTGAGGCGCGCAATGGGCGAGCTGTTGATGTTCGTTCTCGGCGCGTGTTCAGGCGGTGCGCTGGCGTGGCTGGGTCTGCGCCTGCTTTGCCCACGGAGCGAGCAGGACACCGGGTGGTCGGTGCGGAGCATCGAGGCGCGGATCGGATACGAGCGGGCAGTTCAGCGTGCGCTGAGCTCCCGCCCGGTTTCGCTGCGGGGAGGTGACATCCGTGCCGATCGGCGACAACATGCTCCCATCGGCTGACGAACTGCTGTCCGCGATCCGGTGTGGGCGCACGGACGGTGCGCCGCTTCGGGAATGGGCTTGGCAGCTCGCCGTTCTGTATCGGGATCTGATCGTCGATGCGCGTGAGCGAACCGGCATTCGGGCGGGGATCAGCGGCATCGTGCACGACATCGACTCGTGGCTGGCCGGGCAGTTGCCGAACACGCGGTGCGGGCCAGTGAAGGGCACCGAATCGCTCGGGTCGGTGGTGGCGCGACTGGCGGAAGCACAGGTGGTGGCGTGCTGGGAATTGACGCGTCTGCCAGCGGGTGATGACCGCGTGCATCGAGCGTGGGTGCAGCTGGCCGAGCTTCGCGACGGTTACGACGATCTGGTGCCGGTGGTGGCATCAGGACGAATCGATCTGCCCCGATCGTGGCGTGGAATCGACGACGCCGAACGCGAATTCAACGATCCGGACTATCGAAACCGCGCCCGACGGGAGCGACGGTGACACCGATGCCGCACAGCATCTACGTCCAAGCCGACGGCCGATTGGCCGAACACATGTGCCGGGTGCACCTGCTCGACCTCACCCTGCCTCGTGCGCGGCAGCTACTCGACGTACACCGCCGACACCTGCCCGACGACTGCATGGTCCACCTCGCAGCAGCAGTACTGCTCTTCGCCGAAGACGACGATTAGCGCCGTATTAGGTGGCAGCCCCCGCCGACCCGGAATTGAGCAGACCCAGCAGGTCGACCAGCAGGAACTTCACCAGAGGATTGGTGCACCCCTGCGCCCCGCACCCGACATCGGCCGATCCCAGCATCGGCCCGTCCACAAAACCGGGCTGCGTCGTTGCGGATGCGGGCGCCGCGATCGCGAGCTGAGCTGCGGGCGAAAGCGCGGCGACAACGGCCACGGCGGCGAGAGTGCGTTTCATCGGATCCTCCAGGTTGCATCGGTTCCCCGACCACGTCGAACGCCTGTGAACAGTAGGGGTGCGAAGGTGCCGCCGGTAGACCCCAACGGTGGGGGCCACCCCCCTTCGGCTGCGGGACCCGCACCCACGCATACGGCGGTGGGGTGCTGATCTAATGGTCGGCACCGGAGGGAGACATGGTGTCGGATACTGACAGCGACGTGAACGCGGACGGTCCCTCGCGGGCGGTGAGTGCGTGGACTACCGGGTTGGTCTGCGTTTCCATCGTGGCGTGCGGGGTGATCGCCGGCGGGCTGCTGCACGAGCCGGAACCGGAATTGACCACCACACCGCCCACGACGACCGCGCCGCCGGAGCCGGTAGAACACACTTATGTCACGCCGTCGGTGACCTATCCGACGCAGATCCCGGGATGCGTCACCGTAGATCCGCCGACCGAAGGCGGGTTGTTCGGATGGGCGGCGGTGGACGAGTTCGGCTACGACAACCCGGCCTTCCCCTGGTTCTCCGGTCCCAAGGCCGTCGCCATGTCGGCGGCTGTGCACGATGCGCTCCCCGAGGGGGTTGTCCTCGACTTCGCTCCCATCGACGATTCGCTGTTCTTCCAGCCGATTCTCGGCGACGAGACAACAGAATTCGACCCTTTCACCAACGCGCGCGCATCGCTGCGCCGCGGTGAACATGCGGGCTCGTTGTCGGTGTCGGTGCGGCCTTCCGATGATCCGATACCGCCCTGTGTCGCAGGCCAACTCGATGAACGTCGCCACCTCGCCGACACCACAGTCGTCGACACCGAGGATTCCTGGTCCGAAACCGACGGCGTCCGCACCTTTTCCCGCAGCGCCACCGCATATCTGCCGGACGGCAGCATGGTGATCGCGAGCGCCACTGATGCACCCCACGGCAGCGAGCCCACCGGCACCGTGCCGCTGACGATCGATGAACTCGTCCAGTTGGTGACCGTGCCTGGCGTGCGTGTCACCGCCGCCGTACCGCCAGGAACACCGCAACCGCCCGAGTCTTGTTCCGTTTCTGTTATGGGAGACCGGACTCCGCAGATCGATGAGGCGACTGCGCGGCGACTGGATGCGGTGCTGTCGCAGATCCCGATGGAAGGCTTGGTGCTTGATCGGCCACTCGGACAGCTACTCCCCGGCGGATCCGCTACGGGCGGGCTGTGCCAGACGGTCCGGGTCACCGCCGGCGGACAGCCGACGCGGCTGCGCGTCTCGATCGCGACCGAGCAACCGTCACCGGCCGAGACCCCGCGCCCGTCCTACGGTGACCGCCTGGTCAGCGATCGACAGTTGCCGGACGGATCGATCGTCGAAATCCGCGAATCGCACTTCGGCTCCTCCTCCGGCACCGGCCCGATGACCCAGCACATGTCCCGCACAGTGACCGTGACCCGCCCGAGCGGCACCAAGATTCAGGTGGTTTCCACCGCGGACTCCCCCACCGAACCCCTGCCCGCCACGCAACTCGAGGCGATCGCGTTGGCTCCCGGACTGGAGGTTCAACGATGACACCGGGCATTCGCAACCTGGTGCTCGCCGCAGTGGCCGCAGTCGTCACCAGTGCGGGTGCTGTCGCGGTGTTGACCCAGCCGGACGACACCACACGCAAGATCACCGGCACCAACGACGCCGCACCGGGTCTGGCGTGGTCGATCGACGCGGCCGCGACCTACGGCGAAGCGTTCGCGGAGTTCCGAGATCCCGCCTTCGGGACCGAATACGACCTCGGCGGAGCCGGTGTCATGGACGCGGGTGACACCCTCATCGCCGTGATCGGGGTGGCGGACGACGGCATGTCGCTGCGCGAACCGCGCATGTACGGGTTCGACACCGACACGGGCGAGAAGCGTTGGCAGGCACCCGCTGCCGATCTGAGCGGGTGCGCGGACGCCCCGGTCGACGGCATGCTCGTCTGCTACACGTCGGTGTCGGCCGAGGATCCCGCGCTGATCGGCTACGACATCGACACCGGCGCGATCACCCGCACGCCCTCCGACTGGATGGTGTTCGCCATCGCCGCGGTGGACGATCGGCTCTACGTCGCGGAAGGCGACGTCGAATCCGATGATGTCCGAGTGCATTCGGGAACTCTGTCCGATCCCGAGGTCCACTGGTCCAGATCGTTCGCCATGGGCACGGCATGGGAAAGCCTGTCTCCCGATGCGCTCGACGTTTCGCACGGACAGGGAATCTTCACCTTGGGCCCGGACCTGGCCAGCTTCGATCTGGTCACCGGCGAGCCGACGTTTACCGCCGCTCTCGAGGGATGTTCGCGCACTACAGCGACATCCGACGCCCTCCTGCACCGCGTTCATACCGAATGCGACGGCTACCGGGTCACCAGCACCGACATCCTGGACCGCACCGGCCGCGTTCTCGCCACCACGGACCGACCGGGCGTGCACGACCTGGCGCTGGACGAACCAGCCGACGATGCCGTCCCCGTCGTCATGGCCGACACCGCCTATGACCGCCGCGACGGAACCGTCCGCTGGACCAGCCCCGACCTCATCTACACCTCCGACGACACGGGCGAGGGTCCGACCACCCGCGGCGCCGCCACCGCGATCCTCGGCGACATCGCTCTATTGCAGGATCACACCGCACACACGATGTCCGGCCTGGATCTGCGCACCGGCCAACGCCTCTGGCGCACCGAATCCGACGGATATCCCCCTGTGCGGGCGTGGGATAGCCGGGTCGCCGTCCTCACCGACCCGACCGGTTTCCGAGCAATCGACCCCCGCACCGGCGAAACCGCCTGGACCACACCGTTCCGCGCCATCAACACCGATCCCGACGCGCTCACCGACAACGGTGAACTCATTGCCAGATCCCCTGGCCATTTCGTGTTCGCCGCCCCGCGCACGATGATCGCGCTGCACCCTCTGGATTGAGACGCGACGGGGTCGGCGCACCGAGACCCTCACGTCGAGGAGCTGATCACGGTCGCGTCACCGTGACCTGCACGCCGTCCTGGCCGGGGCCGGTGGTGAGTTCGAGCGTCCTGGCACCAGGTGCCGACACGATGGCCGCACCCTGGACCTCGACCTGGTACCCACCCGGATAGGTGCTCGGCGGCAGAAATATCTCGGTGCGGGCTCCAGGCGGGAACGGGTGACCGGAATCTGCGCGTTGGGTGCTGTATCGGAGGGTGAATATCGCGCTCGCACTGTCGTAGTTCCACTGCTGCGGTGTGCCCGCAACTGCCTGTGGGTACGGCCGCACCAGCGCAGGGTCCATCAGATTCGGACCGGTCGGTGGTTCCTGGGGATGTTCGGGTGTCTGGTTCTGCGATTGAGACCAGAACAACCAGGAAGCCATGTGGTCGTCGAATCTATCGGCGAGCCGCGTCAGCCTCGCGGCTTCTCTGGTCGCGCCGAATTCGGTAACCAACCCGACGACGCCCTCGAGGCCGGCGCGATTCAATCCGTTGGTGATACAGGTGTCGACCTCACCGACGCAGTAGTCGTGAAAGCTCATCCCCGCGTTCGGATCGCCGGTCGGATTCGGCATCCAGTTCGGTATGCCGAAGTCGTTGACCATGGGCGGTTCGTAGAACAACAGGTGTTCCGGGTCGACCCGGCGGATAGCATTCATCACCTTGCCCTGGAATGGCGCGAGGACATCCTTCTCGAAGTGGGGACAGCCCTGCGGGATGCAGGTCGGGTATTCCCAGCCTGGCCACGGCTCGTTGATGAGGTCATAACCCAGCACGTACGGCTCGCCGGCGAAATGTCGCGCGACATGGGCCCACATGGCCGCGTAGTGGTCCTGTAGCCCGACACCGTCGGGCGCGGCGCGGTTGCGCCAGAAGTTCGCCCATGCCTGGTTCTGCGCGGGGCTCGTCACGTAGACGAAGGGAAACCCGGGGGCGGGCTGCAGCGGAAACCCGTCGGTGATGGCCGCCCAGGCCGGGAAGCCGCTCCAACTGGCGCCCACCGATTCGTTGAACGCGTCCTGATGGGAATCGACGAGGCTGTAAATGCCATACCGGGCCAACAGCTGTTGGGTCTGCTCGAGCTGCTCGATGTAATTGTCGTCGTACACGCCGGGCTGCGGCTCCACCGCGTTCCATGCGAAGCCCAGTCGGACGGCGTTGAACCCGTTGTCCGCCAGGAACTGGGCGTCCCTGTCACCGAACCCTCCGGCGGCCGGGAAATACGGCGGGTACTTGTAGACCATGTTCACCCCGTGCAGGGTGACGACCCGCCCGTGCTCGTCGGTCAGCCAGCGACCCGCGTGCCCCAGCTCCGCAGCCGCGGGCGTCGCGACAGCCGGTGCGGTGGTCAGTCCCAGTAGCAACACGACCAATCCGAGACAGCGCACTGCCGAGAACATGATGGTCATCGCGCAAACCTTTCGACGTGTACGCGCCTGGGCGCTGTCGACCGAGCGAGAGACGCTTCGATGCGCGGTGGCCCTTACCGGCTGCTACCGCGGGTATGCCTGAACCTGGTGCATTGGATGAATCCGAACAGCACGATGATCGAGAATACCCCCGATGCAGAAAAGCTATGACTCGTTGGCTGGATTGGTTCGCCACTCTTCGCCTGCGTTCGCCGAGGCATGCGGTACCACTACCCGGCCGATTCAGCCCGAGCGCTCGGTCAGAGCCCGCATCCGGGCATTGAGGTAGCGCTGCTCGGGCAGGCTGGTCGTCAGCCGCGCGGCTTCCGAATAGCTCGCCACCGCTCCAGCGCGGTCGCCGGTCATTTCCAGTAGGTGGGCACGGACCGCGTGGGTGCGGTGGTGGCGGCGCATGGACGGGTCGTCGAGTAGTGGGTCGATGAGGGCAAGGCCCTGTTCCGCGCCGAAGGCCATGGCGAGGGCAACGGCTCGGTTCAGGGTCACGGCCGGGCCTGGCGCGACGCGGTCCAACATCGTGTAGAGGACACAGATCTGGGTCCAATCGGTGCGTTCCCAGGTCGGCGCCTCCGCGTGGACCGCGGCGATCGCAGCCTGGAGTTGGTAGCGGCCGACATGACCGCGGGGTAGCACCGTTTCGAGGATGTGCACGCCTTCGGCGATCAGCTCGGAATCCCAGCGGGTGCGGTCCTGTTCGGCCAGTGGAACGAGATCGCCGTGGTCGCTGCGAGTGGCCGCGCGGGCTTGGGTGAGCAGCATGAGGGCGAGCGCGCCTGCGACCTCGTCGTGGTCGGGAACGAGACGGTGCAGTTGCCGGGTCAGCCGAAGGGCTTCGCCGGCCAGGCCCGGATCGAGCAGTGCCGTGCCACCGGTTCGGGTGTGGCCCTCGGTGAACATCAGGTGGCACACATCGAGGACGGCGGCAACGCGGGCCGGGAGTTCTGCTGCCGCAGGGAGTTCGAAAGTCGCGCCCGCGGCACGCAATCCGGTTCGCGCGCGGGTGAGTCGTTGCGCCATAGTAGGTTCGGGCACCAGATAGGCGGCCGCGATCTGCGACGTGGACAGACCCGCGACGGCGTGCAAGGTCAGCGCGACCTGGGAAGAACGGCTCAGGCCGGGGTGGCAGCAGAGCAGGAATAGGCGCAAGGTGTCGTCGCCCGTGGCGGGCGGGTCCGCATCCGCCGCGGGGGCGAGGGCGTCCTCGGCACGGCAGGCGTGTGCGACGGTTTCCTCCCGCTCGAGGCGGGCACGGTCGGCGCGCTGCCGGTCGATCAGCCGCCGTGACGCCACACGGATCAGCCAGCCGCGCGGATTGTCCGGAACACCGTCGCGGGCCCACCGCACCGCCGCGGCCTCGGCGGCTTCCTGCGCGGCATCCTCACAATCGCCGAGGTCGCCGTGGCGTCGGAGCAGGGCGGTGAGGACATGCTGCGCCTCGCGGCGCCACACCTGCCCCACCGCCGCCGCATTCACTGGTCGTCGCCGCCGGGCCACATCGTGGGGCGCAGTTCGACCGTTTCCCCGGGTCCGGCGAATTGCGTGGCGATCTCCTCGGCACGTTCCCGGCTTTCGACATCGATCAAGAAGAAGCCGGCCAGGTGCTCCTTCGACTCCGAATACGGCCCGTCGGTGGACAGTGGTGTGCCGTCGCCCCAGCGATAGAGCCGAGAGGACTCCGGCGCGCCGAGCGCCTCCCCACCCACCAGTTCGCCGTTGTGTTGCATTTCGGTGAGCAGCCGCTCGAAATCGGCGTTGATCCGCTCGCGTTGCTCAGCGGGCAAGGCCTGGAATTCGGGCAGGAAGTCGCCGGTCGGATGACCCCACGGCTGGGGATTCGAGTGAATCAGGATCACGTACTTCATGGCTACGCTCCTCGGTCTGGTTCAGCGACGGACCGGTCTGGTCCATCCTCACCCGGAACGTCGGAGCAGCGGAGGCGTAAATCGACATCGCATCCGGAAATTTCTCACCGCTGTCACCCACTGTGATCGGAATCACTCTTCCGCACGTTGCTAGATACCCCTAGGGGGTATAGGTTTCTTGTCAGAAGAACAGCAGCCACGCAGGCGACGAACGACAAGGACCACGACGATGAGCGCCAACCTCCACACCAACCACTCCACCTCTTCCGACCAGGGTGTTCATGGCCCCGCCGTCGACGGCGGCGCGCACGCCGGCCACGGCACTCATGCGGCGCACAGCACCGCCGCAGCCGGCGCTACGGCTGGCGCAACCACACCCGCAGCGCACGGGAACCATGCCGGCCGCCACGCGGCGCACGCCGGACATGCGGGCCACGACGCGGCCGCCGGCTCTTCGACATCGGTCGATCACTCCGCCCACGCCGGACACGGCGGTTCGACTGCCGATCATTCGGCCCACGCCGGACACGGCGACCATGCAGCTCACGGCGGTTCCGAATTCCCCGGCGGTCTTCTGATCACCCAGGACGGCTATACCCTCGAACTCGCAAACACGATCATTCAGCCGGGCGAGGTCGATTTCCGGTTCCGGATCATCGACCCGGACGGCCGGGCGGTCACTGAATACACCCCCATCCACGACAAGGAACTGCACCTGATCGTGGTTCCGCGTGAGCTGACCGGGTTCTGGCACGTACACCCGGAGCGGGCGGCGGATGGCACGTGGTCGGTGCGATTGAATCTGCCGGAGGCGGGCGGCTACCGCGTGTTCACCGATATCGCGCCGCGCGACCTCGGCAAGACCATCACCCTCGGCGCGGACCTGGCGGTAGCGGGCATCTACTCACCGCGGCCCGCACCGGAGCCGGCCCGGACGTTCCAGGTCGACGGCTACGAGGTCGAGCTCGCCGGCGAACTCAGCACGGGCGCAGGGAGCCTGCTCACCCTCACGGTCCGCAAGGATGGTGCGCCGGTCACCGATCTGCAGCCATATCTGGCGGCATTCGGCCACCTCGTGATCATCCGGGGCGGCGACCTGGCCTACGTCCACGTCCACCCGAACGGCGAACCGGGCGACGGGATCACCGCTCCCGGCCCGGACATCTCGTTCCACACCGCCGTCCCGGGGCCGGGAACCTACCGGCTGTTCCTCGACTTCAAGCACGGTGACACCGTCCGCACCGCCGCCTTCACCCTGCGAACCGGACAGGTGAACCACTGACCGATCCGGGCGGCTGTCGTCTGCCGCGGGTCACCGGATCGAACAGGGCGCTCGGGCTACCGGGCGCCCTGTTCGCACGAATTCCCCTCCCTTACTTCTCTTTCCGAGCCTCATTCGCCCCCCGGGTCGGCGGCTCCTCTCCCCGAAAGCCACCTAAGTCTGCTCGGGCCGATCCCCAATCACAGGATTCGACCCGCGACACCTCCGCCGCCTTTCGCGCAGCAGCTACTGCGCCACGGATGCCGCGGCCGAGGTGAGGCGGCTGACCGTGGCCGCCGCGGAAACGGTCAGCGCTGCTTGCTGGTTCGGGCGCGGCGGCGGGCGGCCTGCATCTCGGCGAGTTCCTTTTCGAGTTCTTCGGCGATACGGAACTGGCCGGTGTCGTAGATGCTGGTGGCGTTGACGACCTCGTGCAGAGTCGGCTCGCCGTCGGCGCTCGCCTTGCCCTTGGCCTTGCGGCCACGGGACGCACCCATCTTGGCGGTGTCCGCTGCAGCCGCAGCGCTGAATGCCGGAGCGGGCTCGGGCCGATCGATACTCACCGTCTGCGCCTGGCTGTCGGCAGGCTTCGATTCCGCCGGGCGAGCGGCGACCGACGTCTTGGCGGCCACGGTCGTGGCAGCGGTCTCCGACGCCTTGGCGACCGCCGCGGACGACTGCTGAACGGGTTTCGCTGCACCGTTCGAGGAGCCCGACGGACCCGACCCACTGTTGGCGGACGAGCCATTCGTCTTCATGGCCTCGGTGGCCGCGGTTCGCGTGCCATTGAGTCCGGCAGCGATACCGTTGCTGTCCGACGTGGCGCCATTGGACGCGGCGCGCACGGTCGGCGAGGCCACGGAACGCTCGACGACGGACGTCATGTCACCGGAACCGAAGAACACATCGTCATCGAACGAAATCGGAACCTTCGGCGTCGCAGGCTTGTTCGAGGCGCGGAATGCCGCGCGCGGGGCGGCGGGCTCCTGCTTCTGTTCGAGCACCTCCGTCTCGGCATCGAACTCGAGCACCTCGCCGTTGACCGGCTCCCCAACGACTTCCGGCTCTGAAACCGCTTCCTGCACTACGACATCCGGTTCGATGATCACTGGCTGCTGGAGCGCGTAGTCCGGCGAGCTGAGCCGAAAGCTCGAGATACTCGGCATCCGGTTGCGGATCTGCTCAGCCGGATCGGGCAGCTCCTTGACCTGCTCGGTCGCGCGCGCGATGGCCAAACCGTACCTGGCGCTGACCGCGTCGTGGATGAGCAGCGCGACACCGATCATCACCGGAGCGACCGCGTGCACGGCCGCCTCGTACCACTGGCCATCTCGCACATACGGGTAGGTGTTGAGGCTGACCGTCAGCGCCAGCAGGGCGATTTCGGCGGCGGCGACCTTTTGCCGGTTGTCGACCACACCCCACTCCGACACCTTGTTGGTGCCGATCATGATGATGATGAGGCAGACACTGATCATCGCCTCGATCAGGTAGCTGAACCAGTACAGCGGGTCGCCGGGCCCGCCGGGCGCGATGTTCTGCTGCACGTTGACCGCCGACCACAGCATTCCTGCGCCGACCACACCGGCAAGTGCCCGCAGCGACCATGCGCGGTGCCGGTAGAGCGAGGCCAGTTTGGCGTGCGGGCTGGATTCGCGCTGCTGGTTGGCAATTGCCTTACGGGCGAGCAAGAGATCTCGAATGTCGGCCTTCTCGATTTCCTCGGTGGTCTGTCTGGCTCGATCGGATGCGGCGGCAGCCGCCTGGGCTTGTTTCCAGCGTTGCGCACGGTCCTGGACGCGAATGCGCTCGGCGAGTTCACGTTCGGCGTGCAGCTCGTCTTCCGACAGCGCATCGGTGAGCGCCGGATCGAACTGGTACGCCAGCCGGCCGCGGGCCTTTTCGACCCGCCGCGCCAGCTGTGAGACCTCGTCCTCGATGGGATGCTCGATGGTCACATCGACTCCCGGCGGCACAGATCGGATGGCGGGCAGACGATCACACGTGGCAGTGGCACATCACATTCATAGTCGATGCACCGTTGTCGGCGAAACCATAGATTCCCATCGGCGACGCGGACGACCGCGACCGCACCCGGTGATGGCCGACACACCCGCTGACTGTATAGTTTGCCAACGCAACTAGTTGCTGTTGCTAAACAATTCTGCTGGGGCGCACACCCTGTTCGCGCGCCGCCTATCCGGTCGACGGCAGCGCTTCGGTGCGCTCCCCAGCCACGGCTACCAGATCAGGATCAGGGCTCACATGACCACATCGACCACCCGGGCGGACGCGGGGCCCCCGGAGACCGGCGAGAGCACCACCCTGTCGCACCGGCAGGTGCTGACGATTCTCTCCGGCCTGCTGCTCGGGATGTTCCTGGCCGCACTGGACCAGAACATCGTGAGCGTCGCGATCGTCAACATCGCCAACAGCTTGCACGGCTTCGACGAACAGGCATGGGCGACCACCGCCTATCTGATCACCGCGACCATCACCACACCGCTGTACGGCAAGCTCGCCGACATCTACGGTCGCAAACCGTTCTATCTCATCGCGATCGGGCTGTTCGTCATCGGTTCGGTGGCCTGCACCTTCGCCACCTCGATGTATCAGCTCGCCGCGTTCCGCGCGTTCCAGGGCTTGGGCGCGGGCGGTCTGATGTCGCTGGCGTTCACCATCATCGGCGATATCGTTCCTGCCCGGGAACGCGTGCGCTACCAGGGCTATTTCATGATCGTCTTCGGCGGCGCGACCGTGCTCGGCCCGGTACTCGGTGGCTTCTTCTCCGATTACGAGATCCTCGGCGGCATCGAGGGCTGGCGCTGGGTGTTCCTGGTGAATGTGCCGGTCGGTGTGCTCGCGATGATCGTGGTCGCGAAGGTGCTCAACGTTCCGCACCAGCGTCAGAACCATCGCATCGACTGGCCGGGTGCGCTGGCGCTGGCGGTGTTCGTGGTGCCGTTGCTGGTCGTGGCAGAACAGGGCAGGCATTGGGGCTGGGATTCGACCAAGGCGTTGACCTGCTACGGCATCGGAGCCGCGGGCCTGCTGTTGTTCGTCGTGATCGAGTTCCTGATGAAGGATGCGGCGCTGATTCCGCTGCGGCTATTCAAGAACTCGACGTTCAGCGTCACGATTGCGGGCGGCTTCATCGTCGGTGTCGCGATGTTCGGCGCGATCACCATGGTTCCGCAGTATTTCCAGGTGGTGCGCGGCTATTCCCCGACCAAGGCGGGTCTGCTGATGCTGCCGTTGGTGCTCGGCATCATGATCGGCTCCGGAGTGGCAGGCCAGATCACCAAACGCACGGGGCGGTACAAGATCCTGCCGGTGGCGGGCACGTTCATCATCGCGGTCGGCGCGGTGCTGTATGCGCAGGTGCACTACGACAGCGCGCTGTGGCAGCCGCTGGTCTACGGCGGTGTCATCGGGCTCGGGCTCGGCTGCTGCATGCAGACTCTGATCATCGCCGCCCAGAACGCCGGCCCGCGCTCGGATATGGGCGTATCCACCGCGTCGGCGACGTTCTTCCGCCAGATGGGCGGCACCCTCGGTGTCGCAATCTTCCTGACGATCCTGTTCAACCTGCTGCCACGCAAGATCACCGATGCCTTCGGCGGGCAGCTGCCACCAGGATTCGATTCGGCCGCGCTCGGCGATCTGCAGAGCAATACCAGCGGGATCGCCGCGCTGCCGCCGGAACTGCGGGTGCCGATCCTGACCGGGTTCACCGACTCCATGCAGGGCGTGTTCTACGCGGCCGCCGCGGTCGCGCTGCTGGCCTGTGTGGTGTTGATGTTCATGAAGGAGATCCCGCTGCAAGATGCGCCGGTGCCCGCCGCGCAGCCCGAGCCCGCCGAACACGCGGCTGCCGCTGAGGCGGACACCGCGCCCTCATGGGATGAGGACCAGGTGTGGGAGGGCGCGGCGCAGGCACTGTCCGAGCCGGAACCGGTGCTGGCCGCCGCCGCGGCCCGGCATGCCAAGGCCAACGGTCATGCCGGGCTCGACAGCACCGCGACGGCCGCGGTCGATTCCGGGAACGGGTACAGCGATGACGTCTCGATCACCGGCCGGGTGCACCGCGAGGACGGGCATCCGGTCCCCGACGCGGCGCTGACCCTGATCGATCCGCGTGGCCGCCAAGCCGCGCGAGCCACCGGCGACGGGCACGGCGAATTCGCGTTCGGGGCCGCCGATGCGGGCAGTTATGTGCTGATCGCGTCGGCGAGCGGACATCAGCCCACTGCGGTCAATGTGACCGTCGGGTCACAGCCACAGCGGCTGGACCTCACGCTGCACGGTTCCGGGCGGCTGTCCGGGGTGGTGCGCTCGGCGGGCAGCGGTGATCCGCTGGCCGGGGCGACGGTGACGCTGACCGATCAGCGGGGCGAAGTCGTCGCGGCAGCCTTGTCCGGTGAGGACGGTACCTACGTGTGTGAGGGCGTTGTCGCGGGGTCGTACACGCTGGTGGCGGTGGCCGACCATATGCGGCCCGATGCGATCACCCTGTCGGTGCCCGACACCGGTGTGCTGCGCCACGATGTCGAGCTGACACCGATGGCGGTGCTGGTCGGTACCGCGGCTACCGAGGACGGACGGACCATCGCCGACGCCCAGATCACGGTGCTCGACGACACCGGCGAACTGACCGCCACCGCACGCACCGACGAACACGGCCGCTATGTGGTGCCGGACCTGCCCGTCGGCCGATACACGATCGTCGCGCGGGGATATCCAGCGGTCACCGGCCAGGTGCTGGTGTCCGGCGGGGAGGTCTCCCACGACGTGCAGCTGGGATACGACAGCGAGGATTGAGATCGGTAGTGCCGGCGCCGGGCCATGAGTTCCGGCGCCTGCCCCGCTGAGAGATTTGCCCATTCGATCCGGCTACAACTCCCCCATCGTCTTGCCGTATTCCAAGCCCTTGAGGAAGACGTACCAGAAGTCGGGAAAGGTCATACCAGCGCGTCGCGACAACGGATCCGATTCAACATGCTGGCCCCAGCGGCCCCTGAAGCCCGATTGCTTGTCATCCGATGGCCACCACTTCTGCGTGGTGCGGTCGACGAGGTAGTCGTAGGTGCGGCCACCCACAGTGTGCCCTTGGCGGCTGCGCCATTCCTCGGTCACGTGGGCGCCGCCGACAGCGACGCCCGCCGGACGGATTGTCAACCCGGCG
Source organism: Nocardia cyriacigeorgica (assembly GCF_010868145.1). Taxonomy (GTDB): domain Bacteria; phylum Actinomycetota; class Actinomycetes; order Mycobacteriales; family Mycobacteriaceae; genus Nocardia; species Nocardia cyriacigeorgica_D. The sequence continues at coordinate 49,597 of NZ_JAAGUY010000019.1, read as the reverse complement.
GCGGCGCTGGCGGCAGTGACGTCATCTGGCACGACGTCCGCTGGGGTGAACTGGTCGAGCCAGCCCGACGGCTTGCCTTCAGGGTTCGGCCAGTAACCCTCCAGGATGAGCAGCTCCCAAGCCAGAAGAGGATCCGAAACGGCCAGAGCGATCTTCGCCCAGAACACAGCGTCAGCAGGCTTGACCGGTTCGGGCAGGATCTCCGACGGGGTGTCAACGCGTCCGCACAGCGAGGGCTGGTGTTCGTACTCGTACGGAGCCACCTTGTGGCTTCCGGGCGTCAGGTACAGGCTGTGTGTTTCTGCTGCAACGTAGAATCGTGGATGACTGGCGTCACGCTCAGGCAGCCTCGGCACCTTGTCATCGGGGTCCCACGCCGCGACCTTCATGTTGGTGCGGGGGTCACCGTCGGAACCCTGGGGCGCTCGATGCGTCTTGCCGGGCAAGTAGGGCGTCTGGAGTCCGGTGAAGCCGATATGTGTCGGACGGAACGGCGCGTTCGCATCGGCACGGTCGAGAAGGATTGCGACGCAACCCCAGTGACCGACGAACGACGCGACCTCACCTGCTTCGACGTTGGTGCATGCGGTCTGCCCGCCTCCGATCTGTACGGAGGCGCTTACGCCCTGCTCGTGTGCGGGAAAGAACAGGTAGTAGCACAGAAGCGTCGGGTTCACGAACGGCTGCGCGAGTGTGAGACCAAGGAACTTGCTGTCGGCGAGCTGTCGTAGCCGCGCAGTATGGATGACTTCGGAGTAATACCAGAACCTGCTGTCTTTCAGGGATTGATAACGATTCTTCAGCTCATCTCGGTTACTGAATGGGTGTGAACTCGTATCGGTCACGGCAGCCTGCGCGACCTCGGATTTATCCTTCCAGCCACCGAGTTCGAGGAAAGGTTCGGCATCGCCGTGGTGGCCGGGATGGCCGATGAAATTCGTAGTGCCGTCGTCCTCGGTGCGGATGTGACCGGCAGCTACTGCTGGAGCGCGCGGAAACGATGCGGATACTGTTCCACCCCACGACTTTTTGCTGTCGCCCGGCAGGAACGACGTCCACAGGGCAGCTGCCTCGACGAACCTTTTCGGATCCGATGGCACCCAGCTCTCACCGAGTGGCGTAACCAGAACAGGCTCGAACTGGCGCACCAATTTTTCGTCGTCGGTGCCCGGAGGCGGTGGTGGTGGCGGCGCTGCCTTGATTTCCAGTGCGATTGCGCCGGCTCGCTTGGCTGTGCCCCAGGTCCAGCCGATCATTTGGCCACCGGTATCGCGGTCCTGTGTCTGCATGTTCGCCGAGGCGCCGATCTGCTCGGGAGCGGATTGCTCGTGAATCTCGACGAATCCGGTTACGGGCGAGATCGGTTCGTTCGGATCGTTGACGAGCTCGAGTGTGATACCGCCAGCGGTGACGCTTCCCGCGGCGGGCTGCGCGGTGAGCGACAGTTGCATCGACTGCCCCGGCGGGTTCAGTTGGCCCGAAACAGGCTGGGCTGCGGCATCGGATCCATTCGCCCCACCTGTATGCGCACCGTTGTAGGCGAACACCGACCAGGCACACCCGCCCTGAGCGGACGAGTAATCGATGCGCAATGTACCTGCGGTCGGCGCTGCACCCATCGCCCGAAAACATGCGAGTCGATATTTGGCGAACGAACCGAAGGCCACGCTCGTCACGAGTTCCCAGGAGAGGCCGTTGCCGGTGAGCCTGGGGTCCGGCGGCGGTTCGATAGAAGCAACGGAGAAGCTCGAAACAAACACCAGCACAAGCTGGTTTGCGCCCGGGGTGTAGGACGCTGTCGTGTATGTTGCCGCATTGGCGGCGCTGTTGTCGGCGGTCAGGACGATTCGGTCCACTGTCCCCCCTGTATCAGCGCAGTGAGTTGCTTATCGCAGTCGGGTACACCCAGGTCCTCGCACATCCGGGTGATGCAGGCGGAATCCGACGCCGCAGGAAATGTCACCAGGCCCGCACCTTGGGCGAATTCAGCGAAATCCTGCAACAGTGACGTCATCTGTGCGCTATCGATCTGCCCCGACTTCCACAGTTCGTGATAGCGCTCAGCGGTGTAATCGAGTTCTGCCCGGGCTTCGTCGTTCTCCATGAAGGCACGGATCGACGGCCGAATGCAGCCCTCGACAATCCCCGAAATCTCCTCGGCACAAGATTGATTCGCACGCGCCCACACACCAAGGCGCCGAAGCCAGTCCCCCCAGCATTCCTTTGTCGACGAGTCCATCGGGCGGTTCAGGAAGTCGCTTACTTTGCGGATCGGGTTAGCGCGCCAGATCTTCACCTCGTCGATGGCACAGCGCGACGCCTGTGTCCCGTTCGAATTGGCACCTATGGCCACGATGCCGGTCGCGTCCACAGGATTCGACGGCTCATCCTTCTGAGCTACCACTGCCCCGTCGATATGTAGTTCCGTGTGCCCGAGACCGTCGTGCAGGAAACCGAGCGTGGTCCATGTGCCGACTGGAATTGCCGCACCCGCGACGACGGCATCGTCGGTGAGCGTCAACATGCTGACATCGAAAGACGTCGTGAAGAACCATCCCGTCAATCCATTGTGCGTGTCGAGGCTGAACGTTCCACCATCGATGATGGTCCCGCCCGGCGGCGTACTGTCGAACTTCACGGTGACTTCGCCGTAGACCGCATCGATCGGACTCCAACTACGCGACGCCGGAATCAGAATGCGCGCACCCGGAGTCGAGAATTTCACAGCGCCGGAACCTGGCGCGACACCGTCAGCGAAGAAATCGTTCTCGTCAAGGCCGACAATTTTTCCGTGCGAGCGGCCTGACGGGGAAACATCGAATGCCACGCCGGGCGAGCCGGCGTAAGTGTGATGGCAGACGAGTTCCCAAATATCGGCCATCGAATCTCCTCGATCCGTAGTGGCGATTGAACGTCAGCTGCTATTCGAATCGTGAGTGCTGTCGACAGCACCAACCTTCCCGATTCTAAGACCGGGCGGACTCTGTTGTCTACGATGGCGTCGAGATGCGGACAATGCATATGCCTCTCAGTCCGCTCTCGATCGGGTCGGGGCCGAGTCGGTACGTCCGGCCTAGGCCACCGGACGCTCAGATGCGCCCACGAGACGACCGAGCGCGACCACGACCACACGCATCGCCGTCCGATCGTCCGCATCAGCCTGGTGCGATGTCCTGCGACCGATCTCGGGTGCAGCCTGAAGCCGTTCCTCCGCTTCACCTTCGACGCGCCTGTCGTGTTCCCAGTACCGCCGCCGGGCGCAGATCCAGCCCACGCAACAGCTGGGCATTGATCGCGACGACCACCGTGGACGCCGACATCAGCAGCGCTCCCACCTCCATCGGCAGGGTGACACCCCAGTGCGCGAGCACGCCGGCGGCCAGCGGCACCGAGATCAGGTTGTATCCGGCTGCCCAGCTGAGGTTTTGGATCATCTTGCGGTAGGTGGCGCGGGACAGTGCCATGACCGACAGCACCGAGCGTGGGTCGTCACTTGCCAGCACCACACCGGCCGACGCGATCGCCACATCGGTGCCCGCGCCGATCGCCAGCCCCACGTCGGCCTGGGCGAGAGCGGGGGCATCGTTGACGCCGTCACCGACCATGGCGACGATCCGTCCCGCCGATTGCAGCGATTGCACCTTGGCGCCTTTGTCCTGCGGAAGTACGCCGGCGAATACCTCATCGATCCCGAGTTGGCGTGCGACGGAATTCGCGACGGGGGCGGCGTCACCGGTGATCATGGCGACGTGCACGCCGCGATCGTGCAGTGCATCGACTGCTTGCTTGGACTCCGGACGGATCTCGTCGGCCAGAGCGAGGGCGCCGACCACCGCGCCGTCCCGGATCACGTGCAGTACGGTGGCGCCTTGCGCTGCCCAGTCGGCGGATTCGGGTAGTTCCGCGAGCCCGTGTTCGCCGAGCATGCCTGGACCGCCGACGCTGACCGTCGCGCCGCCGACCCGGGCGGTGACGCCGACACCGTTGCGCGCCGCGAAATCCGTCGCGCTCGGTACTGCCGATCCGCGCTGCTCGGCGGCGATGACGATGGCACGGCCGAGTGGATGTTCACTGTCGCCCTCGACCGCCGCTGCCAGGGTGATCACCTCGACCGCGTCGTACCCAGAGGTACCTGCGGCGTCCACCACCGCGGGTTCGCCCTTGGTCAGAGTGCCGGTCTTGTCGAACAGCACGGCGTCGACGGTGCGCATGGCCTCCAGCGAACGGCGGTCGGTGATCAGCACACCTGCCTTGGCGGCGCGTTCGGTCGCGATGGAGACGACCAACGGGATGGCCAGGCCGAGCGCGTGCGGGCAGGCGATGACGAGAACGGTGATCGTGCGGGTGACGGCGGCATCCGGTTCCCCGAGGGCGAGCCAGACCGTCGCGGTGATCGCGGCGGCACCGGCCGCGAACCAGAACAGCCACCCAGCGGCGCGGTCAGCGAGCACCTGTGCCCGTGAGGTCGAATTCTGAGCCTCGCTGACCAGCCTCTGGATCCCGGCCAGCGCGGTGTCCTCACCGACTGCCGTGATGCGGACTCGCAGCGCCGAGTCGGTGGTGACGGTGCCCGCGACCACCCGATCGCCCTGCGCCCGCCGCACGGCGACGGATTCGCCGGTGATCATGGATTCGTCGACGTCGGCCGCGCCCGATTCGACCACCCCGTCGGCGGGCACTCGTCCGCCGGGTCGCACGACCACCAGATCGCCTTCGGCGAGGTCGGCGACCGCGACCGTGCTGATCGCGTCACCATCGACCCGCTCGGCTTCGTCGGGCAGCAGCGCCGCCAACGATTCCAGCGCGCTCGACGCCTGCCCCAGCGACCGCATCTCGATCCAGTGCCCGAGCAGCATGATCACGATGAGCAGGGCCAGCTCCCACCAGAAGTCCAGCTCGTGCGAAAGAATTCCCAGCACCGCACCCCACGACGCGACGAACGCGACCGTGATGGCCAAGGCGATCAGCAGCATCATTCCCGGCTGACGTACCCGGATCTCGCTCACCGCCCCGGTCAGGAACGGCCGCCCGCCCCACACGTACATGACCGTCCCCAGCACCGGCGACACCCAGGTGACCGGCCCGCTGTGCGGCAGCTCGTATCCGATCAGGTCCGCGAACATGGCGTTGAACGCGACGACCGGCACCGCCAGCACGAGCATGATCCAGAACAAGCGCCGGAATTGCGCGACGTGATCACCGTGCCCCGCGTGACCACCGTGCTCACCATTGCCCACGGAACCTCCGTGCTCGGTGTGCCCCACTCGACCATCACGCGCTGTGTGCCCGCTTTGGCCGCTCTGCCCGGCGCGGCCCGCGTGCGCAGCGTGCTCGTGCCGCTCGGCACCGCTGGTCGGATCGCCACGATTCGATCGGCTACCCTGCCTCGGCCCGCACCCGCCTGGTGGTGGCCGATGGTCCTGACGCGATCCGCCCTCGGAGCCCATACCTGGATGGTACCCATCCGGGGTATAACAATCACCCACCTCGCCGACCGGCCGAAACAGGGACGCTCGATCAGCCGACTCGCGCCGATTGACCGATATCAAACGGGGTACGCGCCCAGCATGGAGCTACTCGTGATCATCGCAATCCCTGTGCTGGTCGCGGCGGTCATCATCTACCGCAAGGCGACCGGAAAACACCCGAACGAGCCGTTGACACCAGACAACGACGGTGAGTAGGTCTGTCATGACATCCATGGATCCCGACCCGTCCCGCACTCCCGGTCTGGAGCCCGGCGGTGGCGTCGCGCCCGGCACCACACCGCCGGAGACCGCACAGACTTCCGGGTTGTCGGCGCCGGAGCCCGATACTCGCCACCGCTTCCCCATCACTGGAATCGCGGCGATCGTCGTGACCGCGATCGTCGTCGGGCTGTTCATCGTGGTGGCGGTGGCGCTGCTGGTTTCGCTCGGGTAGCCGCATGGCACCGACGATCGACCAACTGCTGCACGCCCTCACCCGCGCGGCCAATGCCCTGACCGAGGACGGGATTCCGTTCGCGGTTGCCGGGGGCTGCGCGGTGTACGCACGCGGCGGGCCCGCCTCCGACCACGACGTCGACCTGTTCGTCCGGCCGGCCGACATCGGCAGGGTGCGCAGCGTGCTGGCCCGTGCGGGCCTGCGGGTGGCCGACGCCGCTGAGGATTGGCTGACCAAGGCCTACGACGGCGACACCCTCATCGACGTCATCCATCGACCCAACGACCGTGAGGTCACCGATGAACTGCTGGCGCGCGCACAGGTGATGGCGGTGGGCCCGACCAGAGCGCCCGTCGTCGACGGCACCGATCTGATGGTCGACAAGCTGCTGGTCTTCGGCGCGCATCGACTCGACCTCAGCCCGTTACTTGGTATCGCGCGCGATCTGCGGGAGCAAGTGGACTGGCCATCGGTCCGTGCGCAGACCGAGCATTCGCCCTATGCGAAGGCGTTTCTCGGGCTGATCGATGATCTCGGCATCGCCGACACCGGAAGGGGGAACTGATGCCGGAAACCATCGGCGAACCCGAATCCATCCCGCCGCAGTACTTGGTCGCCCGGTTGCATCGAGCGCTGGCCGAGGATCCGCGCACCGCCGAACTCGGTGTGCAGATCCACATCCGCGGCGGTGTGATCGTCCTCGACGGCGAGGTGACCAGCGCCGAACGCAAACAGCAGCTGGAGAACACAGTGCGCGAACTCGTCCCGAACGCACCCATCCACAACGAGGTCAGGGTTGGCTCGACGGCGCAACCGGGCCCGAGCGAGGAATTGCGGTGAGCGTGGCGAACCCGAGCGGAAGGAGTTGGCCGGCATGCGGATCGCGGCAGTAGGAGACATCCATCTGGGCACCGATTCGCACGGATCGTTGCGCCCGGCGCTGCACGAGCTGCCCGGCCGCGCCGACGTGCTGCTGCTGGCCGGGGATCTGACCAAACATGGCACCGTCGATGAGGCCCGCGTGGTGGCCGAGGAATTCGCGGATCTGACGGTCCCGGTGATCGCCGTGCTCGGCAACCACGATTATCACAGCGACGCGCAGGACGAGATCACCGAATTGCTCCGCGCCCATGGAATCACCGTGCTGGAAGGTGGCGCCACCACCGTCGAGGTCGACGGGTCCACGCTCACGGTTGCCGGCACCATCGGCTTCGGCGGCGGCTTCGCCGGGAAATGCGCGAGCGTGTTCGGTGAGCGACTGATGCGCGAATTCGCCGGGCGCACAGTCGCACTCGCCGATTCCCTGCGCGGTGCGCTGGCCTCGAGCAATGCCGATGTGACCGTGGCCATGACCCACTACTCCCCTGTCACCGACACCTTGCACGGCGAACCGCCGGAGATCTATCCGTTCCTCGGTTCGTACCTACTCGGTGAGGCGATCGATGACGCGGGCGCCGATCTAGCCCTGCACGGGCATGCGCACGCAGGATGCGAACACGGCACGACCCCCGGCGGCATCCGGGTCCGCAATGTCGCCCAACCGGTGATCCGAGCGGCGTACACGGTCTACGACCTGCGGCGACCGGAGACCACGTCGACCGAAGTCGCTCGCTCAGGCACGGCACGCTGACCGCAAGACGCGATCGCTACCAGGCACGACCCAGAAGGAGGCAACGATGCAGATCGGCTACAAGCTGGCGGCGGAATCGTTCGGTCCGAACGAGTTGATCCGCCAAGCGGTCCGCGCGGAGGCCGCGGGCTTCGATTTCGTGGAGATGAGCGACCACTTCCATCCATGGCTGGACAACCAGGGCCATTCCTGTTTCGCCTGGTCCGCACTCGGCGCCATCGCCGCCCGCACCGAGCGGATCGGGCTCGCCACCGGTGTCACCTGCCCCATCCTGCGCTATCACCCGGCAATCGTGGCCCAGGCCGCCGCGACCCTCGCCCTGATCTCCGACGGGCGCTTCACCCTCGGCGTCGGTTCCGGTGAACGGCTCAATGAGCATGTCGTGGCGCGCGAGTTCCCGCCGATCGCGGTGCGGCAGGCGATGTTGAGGGAGGCGCTGGAGATCATCCGGTTGCTGTGGCGTGGCGGATACCGCTCCTATGACGGCCGGTATCTGTCGGTGTCGGACGCGCGGGTGTTCGACCTACCCGAGAGCCCACCACCCATCGCCGTGGCGGCGGGAGGCCCGGAGGCGGCGCGGATCGCGGGCGAGCTCGGCGATGGACTGTTCGCCACCGGCCCCGAGGCGCGCCTGGTCGAGGACTATCGAGCCGCGGGCGGTGACGGGCCGCGCTACGCCGAAGTCGGCATGGCGTGGGCACCCGATGCGCAGTCCGCCGCCGAGGCCGCGCACAGCACCACGCGATGGGCTGTGACCGGCTGGAAGGTGATGAGCGAGCTGCCGAATCCGGTGAACTTCGCCGCGGCCACCACCACCGTGCGCGTCGACGACATCCGGCAGGCCATGGTGTGCGGTTCCGACCCCGCGCGCTACCTGGACACCGCCCAGAACTACGTCGACGCCGGATACGACCATCTCGTAATGCAGAACGCCGGTCCGGATCCTGACGGCTTCCTGGACTTCTACCAGCGCGAACTCGACAAACCCATGCGCGAGCTGGTCGCAAGGCCGTGACGCAACGGAGGGCATCGACCCCGGCACGGCGTCCTGCGTATGCGCCGCCGCGCCGGGTATCGCTCCCATGAGCTCGATCGTCTCAACGAGAGATTGTCCCACCCCGGCCCAATCGTCTGAACCACTGATTGCGCACGCGCGCGGCGGGTATCCGTCCCGCAGACAGGAGGTGTGTGTCATGCCGAAGGAATGGACCGACAAGCAGGAACGGCAGTACGAACACATCAAGGATTCGGCCAAGGACCGAGGTGCGGGCACCAAGCGAGCGCAGGAAATCGCCGCGCGCACAGTCAACAAGAATCGCGCCCAGTCCGGCCAGTCGAAGACCGCGAGTCGCTCATCCACCCACGACGTTTCACCACAGCATCGCGGCGGCAAGCGTTCGCACAGCGGATCGAAGGGCCCCACCCGCGACCAGCTGTACAACGAGGCACGTCAGCGCAATATCGAGGGCCGCTCGAAGATGAACAAGGCGCAGCTGGCCCGGGCGCTCGGCCGGTCGTAGCCCGCGGTGAGCACCACCGCGAAGGGGACGAGTGGCACCCAGCGCGGTGACAAACCGGTCGGTGCCGCCGAATTCGTGCCCGCCGACGCGGATCTGACGCAGGTGCGCGCAGCGTCGGCCGACTGCCGGGGCTGCGACCTCTACCGGCACGCCACCCAGACGGTGTTCGGCGAGGGTCCGGCGAGTGCGCGGGTGCTCATGGTCGGCGAGCAGCCAGGGGACCAGGAGGATCTCGCGGGCCATCCGTTCGTCGGACCGGCCGGACGCCTGCTCGATCGCGCTTTGACCGAGGCCGGCTTCGACCGGGACGAGGTCTACCTGACCAACGCCGTCAAACACTTCAAGTTCGTCGAGCGCGGTAAGCGCCGTATCCACCAACAACCCACCCGCACCGAGGTGGTGGCGTGCTCGGCATGGCTGGCCACCGAACTCGACCTGGTGGCACCGGATCTGGTGGTCTGCTTGGGCGCGGTGGCGGCCAAGGCGGTGCTCGGGCCGTCGGCGACCGTCGGCGAGTTGCGTGGCGTGATGCTGCAGCGCCCGGACTACCGGGTGACGGCGACGGTGCATCCATCGGCCGTCCTGCGCTCCGCCGACCGCAAGGCCGCCTACGCCCGGCTCGTCGACGATCTCGCACGCATCCACGACGCCGCGCGAACCTAGCCCGCCGAGCACTCACCGAACCGGACAGCAACCGCCATGACACGAAGGAGCCCACCGTGCGAACCGACCAGCTGACCTACCCGGATCGCCCGCATGAACCCGATCCGGTGCCGCAACCCCCGCCACCGCATCCGGTGCCCGAACCTGACCCGGTACCGCCGGCCCCGCAGCCGGGCGATCCCTCGACACCTCCGATTCCACCACCGCCGGACCCGGGCCCTTCACCGGACCCGATACCGCCGACGCCGGTCTGAGCAGCACTCAATCGCGCAGGGCCTGTTCCCGTAAGTGATCGAGCGTGCGAGACAGGATCCGCGAGACGTGCATCTGTGAAACGCCGAGGCGCTCGGCGATCTGGTGCTGGGTCAGGGACTCGAAGAACCGCAGCCGAAGGACCTGCTGCTCACGCTCGGGTAGCTCAGCGATAAACGGCCGCACAGCAAGGTAATCCTCGATAAAGCGGTAGGAGGGTTCCTCGGCTCCCAGCGATTCGGACACCGGCAGCGGCGCGTTCTCGGCATCGTCGCCGGCCACCGCATCGATCGAGGAGCTGTGGTAGGCGTTGCCCGCGATCAAGGCTTGGGTCACCTCCGCCAGGTGCACGTCGAGCTCGGCCGCCAGTTCTCTGGCGCGTGGCATGCGACCCAACTGCTGCGACAGCTTGTCGGTCGCGGGGCCAATGCCGAGCTGAATCTCTTTGACCCGCCGCGGCACCCGCACCGACCACGTGTTGTCGCGGAAGTACCGGCGGACCTCACCCATGATGGTCGGCACCGCGAACGACAGGAACGACGTTCCCCTGGCCACATCGAACCGGTCCACCGCATGCAACAGACCAACCCGCGCGACCTGGAGCAGATCCTCGAACAGCTCTCCGCGCCCGGCGAACTTGCGGGCGATGTGTTCGGCGAGCGGCAGACAGCGGTCGATCACCTCCTCACGCATCGCGGCGCGGCGCGGATCGCTTGCGGGGAGGGCGGCGAGTTTCTCCAGCACCGGCTCGATGTGGTCGTAGCTGTCCTCGCCAGGATGGCGGCGTGCGGGTCGCGGACGCGATCTCGGCCGCTCAGCTGCCATCGGAATTGCCGCTGCCGTCGGAACCTCCGCGTACCCAGGTGAACCGGGCCGTGGTCGGATATCCGCCCGCGACGTCGTCGAAGGGCTGCTGCTCGGTCACGATGGATTCGGTCAGGGTGCGCACGATATGCCAGCCGAAGCTGTGCCGTTCCCCCAGCGACTCGGTAGCCGCGACCGAGATCACGGCGACGGTCATGCGGTTGTCGCCGTAGCTGAACTCGCAGGTGAGTTCCGAGCCGGGGACCGCGTCCAGGATCAGTGAGGTCGCCACCTCGTCGAGGGCGAGGCGGATATCGGTGACCTCGTCGAGTGCGAAGTCGGCGATGAGTGAGACGGTTTCGGCCAGCGCGCGCAGCATCAGCAGCTGTTCGAGGTCCGCCGGTACCCGGACTCCCACGGTCGTGGTAGCCGCGGATGTGCGGGAAATGTTCTCGGTCATGCCCACCACCTTGTCCGCGCTGATCGGGTGTCATCTGCTCGCTTACCCGGCCTGACCCGCGCGAAACGCCCGGCGGCCGGTATCGGGCGGCCTATTCCCGGACGCGCTGATGCACCGTCAGCAGGAGATGGTCGAACTCCGAGCGCATTCTCGCCGGCGTGTTGCGAAGGGTGGGAAGTTCCGCGATCAGCCGCCCGGCCAGGGAACGAACCTTGACGTTGGTCTCCTGCGAACGCCAGGTCAGCACTCGAAATGCCTGCTCGGCGGTCAGGCCGTAGACCAGCATCAACACACCTTTGGCTTGCTCGATGACCGCCCGCGCGGTCAGCAGCTCCGGCAGCGTGTCGTCGAGGGCTTCTTTTCGGTGCTCGGCCAGCGTGTCGGTGACGTCGATGTAGTAACCCGCGGTGCCGACGACCGCGCCGCCGGCATCTGCCATGGTGTCGGCGACGACGATCACGTGATGGGTTTCGCCTGTGGTGTCGATGATGCGGTGCCTGCTGGAGAACGGTTCGGCTTCGGCGATCGCGTGGGCCAGCACATCGGCCACATAGTCGCGATCGTCGGGATGCTTGTGCCCGAGCAGCAGCGCGGTCGTCGGGACCACCGTTCCCGGCCGGTAGCCGTGCATTCGGGCGACCTCATCGGACCATTCCCAGCGTTCATCGGCGAACCAGAATCGGAATCCACCGACGTGCTGTGCGCTGCCGGTGCCGAGCGCCTCGCCGACGGGCTGAGCGCCGTCGGCCTCGAGGTCGCATGCGGAGACCGGTCCATCGTCCGTCACCGTTCGATTATCGACTGTATGACCCCGACATGTCAGCAACCGCCACAGCGTGGCCGATCTGCGACGCTGCGGTCAACCCGTTCTCGATCAGTTGTCCAGGGCTGCCTCCATGGTCGGATAGTGGCAGAACAGCGGCCGCACCCCGGCCAGGTCGAGTACCCGTTCGACGTCTTTTCTGCCGCATACCAGGCGTAGATCCACTCCGCGCGCGGCCGCGTCGGCCTTCGCGGATACGAGCAAGGCAGCGGATCGGATACTCATGAAGGTGGCGGCCCGCAGATCGAGGACGACGATGCGGCGATCGGTGTACAGGCACCCGAGCAGCAGATCGTAGAAATCGTCATAGAGCGCGGCGTCCAGTTCGCCCTCCACGCGGGCGACGGCGCAGCGACCACGAACGCTGCCGTGTTGGCTCAACCGTCGAATGTCGCGACCATGCTGCGGCCTGGACAGTCGATGCAACTGTTCGGCGATTTGATGTTCGGTCACCAACGACATCGAACCCTCCTGCGGGACAGGGGCTTCCGATTCTCCGAGCGACGGCCGGAACAACGAACTCAGGAGGCCGGGCAGGCGCGGCTACCGAGTGTCGGCGTTGCGGCCGTGGAACCGGGGTCGGCTGGGCTCTCAACCTGGACCCATTCTGGCACGCGAACCTGCCGATGTCACCCGCTCGGGCGGGAACCCGGATTCTCGATTCACCCGCGATGAGGCGGGTACGCGCCCAGCACGAAAGGAGTGTCGCCATGAGAACTTCCCATCCGAGTCACCGAACCGTCCGCGCCCGGCTCGCGGTCGGCGTGATCCTCGCCGCCGCGCTGCTCAGCGCGTGTAACGATGATTCCGGCGACGACCAAGCGACCACACCACCGATGCAGCCGCCGGTACCGACGATGACCCCGACCGACCGCGACTACCCGGATCGCGACGATCGAACACCCGATGCCGACGATCGAACTCCCGACGACGAAGCCCCCGCCGTCGACGAGGTGAGCCCCGCGGCCGCCGACCAACTCTGCGACATGATGCGCGCCGATATCGGCACCTGGCAGGAGCAGGGCACGACCGTCGCCCGGGTGACCTTCAACGGCACCGTGCACAACTGGGCCGCGCAGAACGAGGGTATCAACGTCGTCATCATCCGGGACCGATCCATTGTCGATACCGTGACGATCCAGAACTGCCCCGATGTCCGTGACCAAGCGCTGGACGCGCTCGACCTCAGCGACCTGGCGTCGGGTCTGGTCGGCTTCAACTGACCCGCGCACGCCGGCGGTTGCCGGGCACGATGCCACGGCAACCGCTGTGCGTGATCACCGATTCGGGTCAGCGAGCCTCATCGCTCTGATGCGACTTCTGGCGGGCTTCGTCGAGATCGGCTTCACGGCGCTGCTTTTCGGCTTCGGCCTCTTTCTTCGCGGCTTCGCGCTGGGAATCGGCCTTGTTCTGCTGGGCACGGCCCTCATCGCGCAGCTCGTCGTTTCCGAGCACCGTTCCGGCCGTCTCCTTGACCTTTCCCTTGACGCCTTCGACGACGCCTTCGACGCCCTCGCGGGGACCGCTGTTGGACTCCGGCACGATAGACACCTCCGTGTGATCGGTTCCTGCTGGACAGTCGGCGCATACCCGGTCATGGCGGGCTCAATCGGAACAGGCGGGCCATATCCGGGTGTTTGGTCCGCAGGACGGCGGGTAGCGCCTCGGTGACGGCGAAACCCGCCGCCGATGGTCATCCGACGACCGATACCGCCCAGGAGGTGCGGGAATGGCGATCTGCGATACCTGCGGCAACGACTATGACAAGACGTTCACCGTCAGCAAGAACGGCCAGTCGTGGACGTTCGACAGTTTCGAATGCGCCGCGAGCGAATTGGCGCCGACCTGCGCCCATTGCGGGTGCCGGGTGCTCGGCCACGGTGTGGAGGCCGCCCAGCAGGTGTTCTGCTGTGCGCACTGCGCACGCCGCGCGGGTTACGACGCGCTGGTCGATCACGCGTAGCGCCGCCGGCGACGGGACTACCTGCTCACGCGCCGGTAGTCGGCCAGCGCGTCGAGCAGCGGAGGTCGTGCATGGTCCATTCCGGCAGACCAACCCGATCGGACCGGAATTCCGTCGGCGCCGGGCCCGCTCGTGACGAGTAGCCTACGAGAATGGACGCGGCCTCAGCGACAGTCGGCGTTGAAGAGGAATTCCTCCTCGCGGATCCGGCTACCGGCGCACCCGCGGCGAAGAATGTCGAGGTGGCCCGGTCCGCGAAGGATATCGGCATCGACCTGCAACTCGAGTTGACCCGGTGCCAAGTGGAAACCTGCACCGGCGTACATACCGAAACCGCCGAGCTGCTCGACGAATTGCGCGAATTGCGCAGCGGTGTGGCCGGTTGCGCACGTGAGCACGACACCAGGCTGCTCGCGGTGGCGATTCCGCCGACGGTACCGGAGCAATTCCCGGTCACCGACACCCCGCGCTATCAACGCATTGCCCGCAATTTCGGCATGCTCGCCCATGAACAGGGCCTGTGCGGATGCCATATCCACGTGGGCATCCCCGATCGCGAAACTGCCGTACAGGTCAGCAATTTCCTGCGACCCTCGTTGCCGGTGTTCCTTGCGCTCACCGCCAATTCCTCGATCTACCGAGGCTCGGAAACCGGTTACGCCAGTTGGCGCAGCGTGCTGTGGCGCCGCTGGCCAAGTGCGGGCCCGCCGCCGTACTTCGCCGACGCCGAGGCCTACGACACGATGGTGGAGATGATGCTGTCCAGCGGCAGCATCCTGGACAAGAAGATGGTCTATTGGGACATCCGGCCCTCGAGCACCTTCCCCACGGTCGAGATCCGTGTCAGTGACGTGCCCGCGACGGTCCAGGAGACGGCCCTGCTGGCGACCCTCGTCCGGGCGGCCGTGATGACGGCGCGCGCCGAACTCGACCGCGGCCGGACCGCGCCGATGGTGTCGGCGGAGGTATTGCGGACCGCCTATTGGAAAGCGGCACGGTCCGGCCTGGACGGCGACGGGGTCGACCCGATCGATGGCCGGATCGCACCCAGCCGCATGCTGCTGGCCGAGCTGCTCGACCGCATCGCACCGGCCCTCACGGCACTGAACGCCGAGGACTTCGTCACAGAGGCGATTACCGCGGTACTCGACCGCGGCAACGGAGCCTGCCGTCAGCGTGCGGCCTTCCGGGCGCGCCGCGAAGTAGGCGACGTGCTCGCGGTGCTGCAGGATGCCACCCTCGAGGGGTGTCCGTAGGCAGAGCCGGTCAACCCAGGATCCGACGCGCTTGCGCTCGCGCCTCGTCGGGCTCGGTGGCGTCGAGCACCGCGGCGGCCGCCGCTTCGCAATCGGCAAGGGTCACCGTTGACAGCTGGGCTCCGACCCCGGCGACGGCGGGAGCGGCCGCCGACAACGAGGTGACTCCGAGGCCGGCCAGCACGCACGCCAACAGCGGATCAGCGGCAGCCTCACCACAGACACCCACCGGCTTCCCGACCCGTCTGCCCGCGGCCGCGGTGCGAGCAACCAGGGTCAGCACAGCGGGTTGCCACGGGTCGGTGAGCGCGGCCAGATCGGGTGACATCCGGTCGGCTGCCATTGTGTACTGGGCGAGATCGTTGGTGCCGATCGACACGAAATCGACCTCGGCCAGGATCGCCTCGGCCAGCAGGGCCGCGGCGGGCACCTCGACCATCACCCCGGCGATCAGCCCTCGGGACCGAGCGTGCCTCGCGAAAGAGCGTGCTTCGCCGACCGTCGCAATCATCGGCGCCATCACCATGGGCGGAGTGTCACGCCCCTCGGCCGCAGCGGCGACCGCATCCAATTGACGTTCCAGGATGCCGGTGTCGAAGGCGGCGATGCGGATGCCGCGCACGCCGAGTGCGGGATTGGCCTCGCCGGGATGATCGGCGAAGCGCAGGGGCTTATCCGAGCCCGCGTCCAACGTCCGGACAACCACCTTCGCGGCGGGAAAGGCGTCGAGCACTTCCCGGTAGATGCGGGCCTGCTCCTGCACCGACGGTTCGGTATCGCGGTCGAGGAAGCACAGCTCGGTGCGGAACAGCCCGATACCTTCGGCGGGCGTCGCGGCCGCGGCCCGTGCACCCGCGCCGTCCTGAACGTTGGCGAGGATGAGAATACGATGACCGTCGCTGGTGGCGCCGGGACCGGTCCAGCTCGCGTTCCTGGCCGCGGTGGCACGGTAGCCGGCGACGGCGGCTTCGGCGACGACCGGATCCGGATCGACGGTGACCGTTCCCGACGCTCCGTCCACCAGCAGATCGGCGCCCGCATGAACGTCGTCGAGGCCGGTCACCGCAACGACGCACGGAATTCCGAGCTGACGGGCGATGATCGCGGTGTGGCTGGTTGCACCGCCGAGCGAGGTCGCCAGCCCGACGATGCGGGTGGGGTCCAGGCCCGCGGTGTCAGCGGGGGCCAGGTCGCGGGCGATCAGGATGGACGGATGCCGCGGCGCGGGCACGCCCGGCTCGGGCAGCCCGAGCAGCTCGGCTACCACCCGGTCGCACACATCACGCAGATCGGTCACGCGTTCGGCCATCAGGCCGCCGAGCTTGCTGAACATCTCGGCGAACTGCTCGGTGGCAGCGGTGGCGGCCTCGGGTGCGCAGATGCCGGTGGCGATCAGCTTCTCCGCTGCGCCGAGCCAGCCGCGGTCGGCAGCCATCGCGGCGTTGGCCGACAGCACCTCGGCCGCGGCACCCGTCGACGCGTCGGCGCGCGTGCGCAGCCGGCCCGCGACGACCTCGGCGGCGTTACGTAGGGCAGTAAGTTCCGATGCCCTACCAGACTCGGCCACAGTGCCCGATCGGGCATCAATCTGGACTCGCGGGTTGGGCCGAACTGCGGGCGCGGAAGCCACTCCTGGTACGGCCGGGGTTCCACGCAGCACCGTTTCGACGGCTTCTACCTGCTGCGATCGGGTCATTTGCGGTCTCCTTCGCACCGAAGTCGAACGGTGTCGTTCATATCAACGCCTGAGTGGATGTGATCCAGACTACTCCAAACCATTGACAAAGCAACACACTCAGACGTAAAACAACATAAACCAACATTTTCGGAGGATCGGCATGTACGCAGAGGAGCGGCAGCAGGCCATCGCCACCCTGGTCGGGCAGCGCGGTCGCGTATCGGTGACCGATCTGTCCGAGCGATACGGCGTCACCAGCGAGACCGTGCGCCGAGATCTCGCCGTGCTTGACCGGATGGGCCTGGTGCGCCGGGTCCACGGCGGCGCCGTCCCCGCCGCCGCCCTCACCGCGATCGAACTCGGCACTACCGAACGCGAAACCTCGCGTACCGCTGAGAAAGAACGTATCGCCAAGGCCGCCGTGGAATTCCTGCCACCGACCGGGGGCAGCGTGCTCTTCGATGCGGGCACCACCACCGCGCGCGTCGCCGCCCTGCTGCCCGCGGACCGCGAACTGGTGGGCGTCACGAATTCGCTGCCGGTGGCGACCCGGCTCAGCGGTCACACCGGGGTGCAGCTACATCTCCTCGGCGGCCGCGTGCGTGGCGTCACCCAGGCCGCCGTCGGCGCCGAAACGCTGCGCGTCCTCGCCGGGCTGCGCGTCGATATCGCATTCATCGGCGCCAATGCGCTCACCCCCGCGCACGGGTTGTCCACCCCGGATGTCGACGAGGCGGCGGTGAAGCGGGCAATGGTCGCCAGCGCACATCGCGTGGTGGTCGTCGCCGATTCGTCCAAGGTCGGCAGGGAGGATTTCGTGCGGTTCGCCGGAATCGACGAGATCGACGTCCTCGTGACCGACGCCGATATTCCCGCGACGGTGCGAAACGAACTGAGCAACAGCGGCATCGAGGTGGTGGCGGCATGAGAGGTCAGTGCCCGGAGGAGGCAGCGTGCGTCACCACAGAGGGCGCCCGATCATGCCCGGAGGATGCGGCATGATCGTCACGCTGACCGCGAATCCCAGTATCGACCGCACCGTCACCCTGGCCGAACCGCTGCTGCGCGGCGCCGTGCACCGGGCGCGTAGTGTCGCCACCCACCCTGGGGGCAAGGGCGTCAACGTC
Organism: Nocardia cyriacigeorgica; assembly: GCF_010868145.1. GTDB lineage: Bacteria > Actinomycetota > Actinomycetes > Mycobacteriales > Mycobacteriaceae > Nocardia > Nocardia cyriacigeorgica_D. Next base: position 31,496 of record NZ_JAAGUY010000019.1, on the reverse strand, counting down.
TCTCGGGTGGTCGCCGCCGCAGGTGTTCCCACCGTCGCGGTACTGCCGGGCAATGTCGATGATCCGCTGCTGCGGGCACTCACCGACGCAGGCATCGAACACCGGAGCGTGCCGACCTCGGGCTCGGCGCGCATCAACCTCACCGTCGCCGAATCCGACGGCACCACGACCAAGATCAACGAGCCCGGATATCCGCTCACCGAGGCCGCACTGGACGCGCTCGCCGCCGTGCTCGGCGAGCTGGCCGTGCAGGCCGAGTGGGTGGTGTTGTCCGGGTCGCTGCCACCGGCAGTACCCATCGACTGGTACGTCGAGCTGACCCGGCAGCTGTCGGGCACCCGCGTCGCAGTGGACACCTCCGACGCGCCGCTACTGGCGCTCGCCCGCGGAATATCCTCGGCAGCACCACAATTGATCAAACCTAATACCGACGAACTCGCTCAACTGACGGGTTCGGCCGCGGCCACGCTGGAAGATCCCCTCGCCGCGGCACGGGCCGCGGCCGGGCTCGTCGACCGTGGCTTCGGCGCGGTGCTGGCGACACTCGGCGCGGCGGGCGCGGTGCTCGTCACCTCGGACGGCGCCTGGCATGCGGCCGCGCCAACCATCCGTCCACGCAGCACCGTCGGGGCGGGCGATTCCGCGCTGGCGGGCTATCTGCTCGCCGACCTGGCCGGAGCCGAACCTGCCGACCGGTTGCGCCACGCGGTCGCCTACGGCAGTGCCGCCGCCGCCCTACCCGGCACCGGCCTGCCCGGCCCCCACCACACCGACCCCGCCGCCGTATCCGTCACGGCGCTGGACCTCCTCCCCCATTCCTGAAGGACGCATCGCGATGGCCGACTCGATCATCACCCCCGACACGATCAGTCTCGACGCCGATCTCGGCACGTCCAAGGTGGCCGTGATCGCCGCCCTCGCGCAACAGCTCGCCGACGCCGGGCGCGCCGAGGACGCCTCGACGCTCACCGCGGCGGCATTGGCCAGGGAAGAGCAGTCGGCGACCGGACTGCCCGGCGGTCTCGCCATCCCGCACTGCCGTGCTGCCACCATCACCGAAGCATCCCTCGGCTTCGCGCGACTGGCGCCCGCGGTCGACTTCGGCGCCCCGGACGGCCCCGCCGACCTCGTCTTCCTCATCGCGGCGCCCGAAGGGGCGGGTGCCGAGCATATGAAGTTGCTGTCGACTCTGGCGCGGGCGCTGGTGAAGCCGGAGTTCGTCGGGAGTCTTCGGGAAGCCGAGTCGCCGGATGCGGTTGTCGCGCTCGTTGATTCGGTCTTCACGCCGGCACCCGCGACGGCATCGGCCGAAGGTTCCGCGCCGGTCGAACCTGCCAACGGCGCGGTCGTCGGCGTGTCCGCCGGTGGTGCCCTCGCAGCCGGCGCTGCGACCGCGACGACGGACAACACGAACTCAGTTGCCGCCGAGTCGGTTCTGGTCGACCAGCCGTCAACGCCGCACCACACACCCACCCGCACCATCGTCGCCGTAACCGCATGCCCCACGGGTATCGCCCACACCTACATGGCCGCCGACGCGCTGGTCGCCGCAGGTGAGCGGGCCGGAGTCCGAGTCAAGGTGGAGACCCAGGGCTCGAGCGGCACCACCGTGCTCTCCGCGGGGACCATCGCTGCCGCGGACGCCGTCATCCTCGCTACCGATGTCGGGGTGAAGGGCCGGGAACGGTTCGCGGGTAAGCCGGTGATCGAATCCGGAGTGAAGCGGGCTATCAACGAACCCGACACGATGATCGCCGAGGCGCTGCGGGTGGTGCGGGATCCGGCCACCGCACCCGCGCCCACCGCAGCGACCGACGGACCGGAGACCGCTTCACTCGGCTGGGGCACCCGGCTGCGCCAGATCCTGCTCACCGGTGTCAGTTACATGATCCCGTTCGTCGCGGCTGGCGGACTGCTGATCGCACTCGGTTTCCTGGTCGGCGGCTACGACATCGCCGACAATGCCCGCTCGATCGTGCTCGACAACTCGCTGACCTCGCTGCCTCCTGGCGGTCTTGCCACCTATCTCGGCGCGGTGCTGTATCAACTGGGTTCGCTCGCGTTCGGCTTCCTTGTTCCCGCATTGGCCGGCTATATCGCTTTCGCCATCGCCGACCGGCCCGGTCTGGCACCGGGTTTCACCGCGGGCGCGGTGGCGTTGTTCGTCGGCGCCGGGTTCCTCGGTGGTCTCGTCGGTGGTCTGATCGCCGGGTTCGCCGCCCTGTGGGTGAGCCGGATTCCGGTGCCGCAGTGGGCGCGTGGACTGATGCCGGTGGTGATGATCCCGCTGTTCGCATCACTGATCGTCGGTGTGCTCATGCTGACGGTGCTCGGCAAACCGCTGGCGGTGGTGACCGATAGCCTCACCGACTGGCTCAACGGCCTGTCCGGCACCTCGGCGGTGGCGCTCGGGATCATCCTCGGCCTGATGATGTGCTTCGACCTGGGCGGCCCGGTCAACAAGGCCGCCTATTCGTTCGCCGCGGCAGGACTGTCGGTGAGTGACCCGGCGACGCTGAAGATCATGGCCGCGGTGATGGCCGCGGGCATGGTGCCGCCGCTGGCCATGGCACTCGCCTCCACCGTGCTGCGTCCTGGCCTGTTCACCCCGGCCGAACGCGAAAACGGTAAGGCGGCATGGTTACTGGGTGCCTCGTTCATCTCCGAGGGCGCCATCCCGTTCGCGGCTGCCGACCCGCTGCGGGTGATCCCGTCGATGATGGCCGGCGGTGCCGTCACCGGTGCGCTCGTGATGGCAACCGGCGTGACGCTCAGCGCCCCGCACGGCGGCATCTTCGTATTCTTCGCGGTCGGGCAGATCGTCTGGTATCTCGTCGCCATCGCCGCGGGCACCGTCACCGCCGCCGTCTGCGTCATCGCCGCCAAATCCTTCGGCCGGGCACGCACCCGCACCGATGCCGCACTGGCCGCCGCCTGATCCGGTCAAGGGCCGGAGGAGGCCGCGGAGCACCATCACACGCCCTCCAGGGCAGGCGAATCCAACACCGCCTGAGTGTGACCTCGGATCCCATAGCATCCGGTATCAACGACACAAGGAGTAAAAATGCCGAGCATCACCGTTACCGTCGGTTCGTCGATCGGGCTGCACGCCCGCCCCGCCGCACTCATCGCCGAGGCGGTCGGAGCCGCAGGCGTGCCGGTCACCCTGGCACTGCCCGGCGGTGAGCCCGTCGACGCAGGCTCGTCACTGATGATCATGACTCTCGGCGCCACCGTCGGCACCGAGGTCGTCGTCACCAGCGACGATCAGCCGACCCTGGACAAGATCGCCGGCATGGTCGTCAGCGATCTCGACGCCTGAGGCCGCGCGATACCCGCGGACGTATCCGCGGAACGGCGCCAGCCCGTCCTCGCCGAGCGCAGGCCCGTCGACCGTGATGGAGGAGTCGGCAGCCCGGATAACGTCCGCGCAGCGCAGTTCGCCGAAGCGCGGCGTGCGGCCGATGATGGGCGCGAAATCGGGTTCGGCGGCGGCGTACACCACCCGGGTGATTCCGGCCCACACGATCGCGCCCGCACACATCGGGCACGGCTCACCACTGGCGTAGATCGTCGCCCCGATCAGCGCCGCGGCGTGACCGGCCGACACCGCCGCCTCGATCGCGTCGGTCTCGGCATGGGTGAGCACATTGCCGGTGGTCACCACCGCATTGCGGCCCTCGGCGATGACCGACGTGCCCGCCGCGATCACCGCACCGAAGGGATGGTTCCCCTCCCGCCCGGCACGGTCGGCGAGCTCGATAGCCCGTCGCAGATGCCGTTCATCGGTGCGGTGCACTCGCGGCGCTCCTACTTACGCGGGCGCTTCTCGCGCACCCGCACCGAGATCCGCACGGGTGAACCGTCGAAACCGAATTCCTCGCGGAGCCTGCGCTCCAGGAAGCGGCGGTAGCCCGCCTCCAGGAATCCGGTGGTGAACAGGACGAACGTCGGCGGACGTGTGGTCGCCTGGGTCGCGAACAGGACGCGGGGCAGCCTGCCTCCACGCATCGGCGGTGGGGTCGCGGCGACGACCTCCTTGAGCCAGTTGTTCAACCGGCCCGTCGAAATCCGCTTGTCCCAGGATTCGAGCGCGGTCTCCATGGCAGGCACCAGCTTCTGCACGGCCCGGCCGGTGTGAGCGGAGATGTTGACCCGCTGCGCCCACGGAACCCGGACCAGCTCGCGGTCGATTTCCTTTTCCAGCTGCAGGCGACGGTCCTCGTCGACCAGATCCCACTTGTTGAACGCCAGTACCAGCGCGCGTCCGGAATCGGCGACCAGGCTGATCACCCGCAGGTCCTGTTCGGTGATCGGCTGCGAGGCATCGATCAACATGATCGCCACCTCGGAGGCCTCGAGAGCCGCCTTGGTGCGCAGTGAGGCATAGAACTCGGTACCGCTCGCGGTGGACACCTTGCGGCGCAGGCCGGCGGTATCGACGAACTTCCAGACCTTGCCACCCAATTCGACCAGGGTGTCGACCGGGTCGACGGTGGTTCCGGCGACATCGTGCACCACCGAACGCTCGTCGCCGGACAGCTTGTTCAACAGGCTCGACTTGCCGACGTTCGGCTTACCGACCAGCGCGACCCGGCGCGGACCTGTCCCACCCGTGCCTTCACGCGGAGTCTCCGGCAGCACCTCGAGGATATCGTCGAGCAGATCACCGGTACCGCGCCCGTGTGCCGCCGACACCATGCGCGGCTCACCGAGACCCAGCGACCACAGGGTGGCAGCGTCGGCCTCGACCCGCTGATCGTCGACCTTGTTGGCGACCAGGATGACCGGCGTCTTGGACCGGCGCAGCACCTTCACCGCCGCCTCATCGGTCGCGGTCGCACCCACGGTGGCGTCGACGACGAGCAGGATCGCGTCCGCGGTGTTCATCGCCAGTTCGGCCTGGCGCGCCACCGACTGCTGCAACCCCTTGGCGTCGGGCTCCCAGCCACCGGTGTCCTGAACCAGGAAGCGGCGGCCCGCCCAGTTCGCCTCGTAGGAGACGCGATCCCTTGTCACACCGGGAATGTCCTCGACCACGGCCTCACGGCGGCCGAGGATCCGATTCACCAACGTCGACTTGCCGACGTTCGGCCGGCCGACGACGGCGAGCGTCGGCATCGCGATATGCTCGCCCGCCTCCAGATCACCCTCGAGATCGATGATCTCCCACTCGGATTCGTCGCTCCAGACACCGTCGCCCGCGAGCACGTCCTCGGTCATTTGGTCTCTCCCGTCGTGCGCACCGAAACCTGCTGCGCGACCACGCGATACAGCTCGTCGATGACCTCGTCCATGGTCAGTTCGCTGGTGTCGACCAGCACCGCGTCCTCGGCGGGACGCAGCGGGGACACCGCGCGGGTGGAATCGAGGGTGTCGCGGCGCTGCACATCGGCCAGCACCGCGGCGTAGTCGTCACCCCGGCCCTCGGCGATGTTCTGCTGATTACGCCGCTGGGCCCGCGCCTCGGCGGAAGCGGTCAGATAGATCTTGGCGTCGGCGTCGGTCAGCACGACGGTGCCGATATCGCGTCCCTCGACCACGATCCGCCCCGCCGACACCGCGATCTCACGCTGCAACGCCACCAGCGCCGTACGCACCTCGGCAACCGCGGACACGGCCGATACGGCCTTGGTGACCGCATCGCCACGGATCTCGTCCGACACGTCCGCGCCGTCGAGCTGGATCAGCTCATGGCTGGGATCGGTGCCGATGGTCAGCGGCAGATCCACCACCGATGCCGCGATGGCGGCGGGATCGGTCAGGTCGACGCCCTCGCGCAGCACGCGCAGTGTGGCCACCCGGTACATGGCACCGGTGTCGAGGTAGCGGGCGCCCAGTCGTGCGGCGAGCCGACGCGACACACTGGACTTGCCGGTCCCCGACGGCCCATCCATCGCCACGACCAGCGACGACGTACCCGACAGCTGTTCGAGCAGCTCGATCGCGCTCCCCACACCGTTCACAACGACACCGCCTCGTAGAGTTTGCCGATTTCATCGCGACCGAGCACCCGCAAGGTGCCCGGCCGTTGATCGCCCAGCGCCACCGGGCCGATATCGGTGCGCACCAGCCGCGTCACCGGATGGCCGACCGCGTCCAGCATCCGGCGCACGATGTGCTTGCGCCCCTCATGCAACACGATCTTGACCAGAGAACGTCCCTCATTGATGTCGAGCACCTGGAAACGGTCGACCTTGGCAGGACCGTCCTCGAGTTCGACACCGTCGCGCAGCTGCTTGCCGACCTCACGATGCACCTCGCCGTTGACGGTCGCCAGATAGGTCTTGGACACCTCGAACGAGGGATGCATGAGCCGATGCGCCAGATCGCCGTCATTGGTGAGCAGCAGCAGGCCCTCGGTGTCGGCGTCGAGTCGCCCGACATGGAACAGCCGCTGCCCGGCCGCGATCCGTTCGGCGACGATATCGCCGACACAGGGGCGGCCGAGATCGTCGGACATGGTCGACTGCCAGCCCTTGGGCTTGTTCAGCGCCAAGTGCACCAGTTCCTCGCGCACCATCACACGGGTGCCGTCCACCCGGATCACCGCATGCTGCGGATCGATGCGCAGACCCTGTTCTCGCACGATGAGTCCGTCGACCTCGACCCGGCCCTGCGCGATCATGTCCTCGGCCGCGCGCCGGGAAGCGACACCGGCCTTGGCCAGCACCTTCTGCAGGCGCTCACCTTCACCCCACGGCAGTTTGGTATGGGTCTCGGTCGGGTCGACGTGCTGACGCTTGGCCGGCTTGGCATTGCTCAGCTGCGGTGCCGATGTCGTCTGCCGCTGCGGTTTGGCCGACTTGTTCTTGCGCGCCGGCGGTTGGATGCGGTCGGGCCTGCGAGCCCCGGTGCCGCCTTGACCACCGCGCTGTGCGGCGGCCGGGGAGCCGCCGCGCTGGGATCCGGCCGATCCGCCGGTGCCGCGCTGGCCTGCCCCGCCTGTCGAGGCGCCGCGCGGGGTGACGCCCCGCTGGGCCGCGCGTGCGTCGCGGGTGCCGACCGGGCGCCCACTCCTTGGCTGCTGGTCGTTACGTTTCCTACGGTCCGGTGTGCCATCTCGGCGAGCGGGAGTATTCACGTTGTCCTGTCAATCCTCGGTGCCGAGGTTTATGTCGTCCTCGGCGGGTTTCTTCAGCCTGGTGTAGCGGGGGTCCGTTTCCAGGCTCTCGTTGATCTCATCGATCAGGTCGACGCCCGGTAGCAAGGGCGCCAGTGGTGGCAGATCGCTCAGTGACGCCAGCCCGACCCGCTCCAGGAACAGTTCGGTCGTGCGGTAGAGCGTCCCGTTGGTCTCCGGGTCGACGCCTGCTTCGGCGATCAGCCCTCTGGCCAGCAGGGTGCGCATCACGCCGTCGACGTTCACGCCGCGCACCGCGCTGACCCTGGTCCGGGTCACCGGCTGGCGGTAGGCCACCACCGCCAGCGTTTCCAAGGCGGCCCTGGTCAATTTCGACCGGGCGCCATCGAGCAGCAACCGTTCCACATACGGTGCGTACTCGCTGCGAGTATAGAAGCGCCACCCGTCACCGGCGAAACGCAGATCGATTCCGCTGCCCCGTGCCGACAGTTCCGCCGACATTTCCCGCAGGGTGCGCTCCACCCGCTCGGTGGTGTCGTCCAGGGCCGCTGCCAGCTGTTCTACCGGGGCGGGAGTGTCGACGATGAGCAATACCGCCTCGAGCGCCGAGCGGAATTCGTCGTCGCCGAGCGGTTCGGGGGTGAACTCTGCCACTGCCTCGGTCATCCGTAGTCCTCTTCGATGGTCACCGCGGGTGCGGGGGGCGCGTCGTCGTCCGTGTCGCCGATCCAGCTCACCGCCAGCGGGCCGAGCGGATCGGGCTGATCGAACTCGATGGTCTTGCCGCGGTAGAGCTCGAGCAGCGCCAAGAAGCGGGCCACGATCTCGATCGGGACGCCACAGTCGGCGACCAGCTCGGCGAAGGTGGTCCAGCCGCCCGCGCCGCGCTCCTTGAGCCGTTCCAGCACGATCGCGGCCTGTTCGGCGACCGAGACGGCATGGGCGTGCAGGTGGTCGAGCCCGACCGTCGGCACCGGCCGTGGCCGGAACGCAGCGGCCGCGATCTCGGCGAATCCCGCCGCGTCCACACCGAGCGTCACCTCGGGCAGCAGGTCGGTATATCGGTCCTCGAGTCCGACGGCCCGCGGATACCGTCGCAGAGCCGCCGCCTCTAGTTCCGCGAGCAGTTCGGCGACCTGCTTGAACGCGCGGTACTGCAACAGCCGGGCGAACAGCAGATCCCGTGCATCCAGCAATTCCAGGTCTTCGGCGTCGGTCATCTCACCCGAGGGCAGCAGCCGAGCCGCCTTCAGATCGAGCAGGGTCGCGGCCACCACCAGGAATTCGGTGGTCTGGTCCAGGATCTTGTCCGCGCGCAGCGCCGACTGCTGAGCCAGATCCGCGGTCAGTGCCTTGGTGTAGGCGATGAACTCGTCGGTGACCTTGTGCAGAGCCACCTCGGTGACGTCGAGGCGGCGCTGACTGATCAGGGTCAGCAGGAGATCGAACGGACCCTCGAAATTGCTCAGTCGCAAATGGAATCCGGACGCGCGTCCGGGTTCGCTGCCCGCGCTCGAATCGGTGGAGCCGGGCGTATCGGTGCTGGTCGACAGTGCTGGCTCGGACGCTCCGGTCACCGGCCGGACCGGTGGATGACTTCCTTGGCCATCGCCCGATAAGCCTCGGCACCACCGGATTTCGGTGCCCACGTGGTGATCGGCTCGCCCGCGACACTGGCATCGGGGAACCGGACGGTGCGCGAGATCGCGGTGTCGTAGACCAGATCACCGAAGACCTCGACCACTCGCGACATGACCTGGCGCGAATGCAGCAGCCGCGCATCGAACATGGTGACGACGATGCCGTACAAGCTCAGCCGCGGATTGAGCCGGTCACGCACCTTCTCCACGGTGTCGTTGAGCAGGGCGAGCCCGCGCAGCGAGAAGTATTCGCATTCCATCGGGATGATGACGCCGTCCGAGCAGGCCAGTGCGTTCACCGTGAGCAGTCCGAGCGAAGGCTGGCAGTCGATGAGGATGTAGTCGTAGCGCGAGCGCACCGATTCCAGCGCGCGCCCGAGGGTCTGTTCCCGGCCGACCTCGTTGACCAGCTGGATCTCCGCCGCCGACAGGTCGATATTGCTCGGCAGCAGGTCCATATTCTCGACCCTGGTCTCCATCAGCACGTCATCGATGGCGACCTTGTTGCCGACCAGCAGGTTGTGCACGGTGAGCTCGAGGTCGTGGTGAGCCACACCGAGCCCCGCGGACAGCGCGCCCTGCGGGTCGAGATCGACCAGCAGCACCTTGCGGCCGTATTCGGCCAGTGCGGCGCCGAGATTGATGGTGGAGGTGGTCTTTCCGACACCACCCTTCTGGTTGCACATGGCGATGATCAGGGCATCGCCGTTCGGCGCTGCCTCGGGTGGTTCGGGAACCAGTCGCAACGGACGCCCGGTGGGTCCGAGCTCGACATCGTCGGGGACGGGCGCCGGCTCCGCGGCGTTGCCCCACACCGAGGCCGTGCCGGTGTCGGCGTCGGGTCCCGCGCCCGCGTCCGTAAGCGGCTCCGTCCCAGCACCCATCGGCGGCTCTGCCGCTCCGGCTGTCGTCACGATCCGCTGCTCCTTTGACGTTCCTGCTCGTTCCCCGCCGAGCGTAGCGAGGCCGATCAGTGCACGACCTCACTTTCGGATGGTCCAGCTCTCGCTAGACGCTACCGCTTGTTCGTCCTCGAGTGCCGCGAGTCCGACCGGCGTGTTCGCAACGCCACGCCGCGCCACGGATAACAAAACGCTACCTGTTCGCCGTCATTGCCATTGCGCAGCACTGTCGAACCGGTGTCGAACCGGTCGTACGGGCATCCACCCTGACCCGATCGACCGCGCATCACACGCGATCGGAGGGCAGGCGGAACCGACTCGAACGGGCAACAGCGACTCATGTCGCCCGTGGATGGGCCGTCGCCCACACCTCCCGCAACGTCGAGACCGTCACCAGGGTGTAGATCTGCGTGGTGGTGACCGAAGCGTGGCCGAGCAATTCCTGCACCACACGCACATCTGCGCCGCCGTCGAGCAGATGCGTGGCGAACGAGTGCCGCAGCGTGTGTGGTGAGACGCTGGCGCCGATCCCCGATCGTTCGGCCGCACTCTGCAATACCTGCCACGCGCTCTGCCGCGACAGGCGCCCGCCACGCGCGTTCAGGAACAGTGCGCCGGCGTTGCCGCGTCCACGGGCAGCGAGCACCGGACGGCCGCGCACCAGATAGCCATCCACCGCAGCCAGCGCTGGACGGCCGATCGGCACGATCCGCTGTTTACCGCCCTTACCGCGCAGCACCACCGCCCGCTCGGTCATATCGAGATCGTCGACATCGAGACCGACCATCTCCGAGATGCGCGCGCCGGTGGAATACAGCAGCTCCAGCAGCGCCCGGTCCCGCAAGCCGCGGGCGACACCGTCACCGCTGGTTCCGCAGTCGCCGCCCGCAGCTTCCAGCAGCTTCAGCACATCGTCGAAGGGCAGCGCCTTCGGCAGTCTGCGCCCCGGTGCCGGCGGTTTGACCGCGTGCGCGACATCGGTGCTGGTCAGACCTTCCGCCGTGGCGAATCGGTGCAGACCGCGTACCGCGATCAAGGCCCGCGCCACCGAGCCGGCCGCCAGTGGTGGATGCCCGGCCCCACCCGCGCGCAGCGCCATCGTGAACTCGGCGACGTCGCTCTCGGCGACAGCGTCGAGTTCACCGATGCCGCGCCCGGCCAGGAAGTCGCGATACCGGCCGAGGTCACGCCGGTAGGCGGTGAGGGTGTTGCGTGCGGCGCCCCGCTCGACTGCCAGATGGTCGAGGTAGGCATCCACCTCCCGCACCGTCGCGGCCCGTCAGTCCTGCGCCCGGCGCGCTTGTCTGCGCAGCAGGGCGGTCGGCTGCCCGGACCAGGGAGCCTCGGCCGCCCGCGGCGTCAACCCCGCGGCCCGTGCCGCCGATACCGCGAGGACACCGGCGACGGCGGTGGCGTTGACGATCTCACCCGATAGCGCGGCTCGCACCGCCTCGGCCAGCGGCATCCGGACCAGCTCCAGATCGGCTTCCTCGTGCTCGGGCTCGGGCCGATCGGTGTCGTGGAGCCCGCGCGCCAGGTAGACGCGCAGCGCTTCGTCGGTGAAACCCGGCGACAGCGCGACATCCACCAGCACCGACCATTCCCGCGCCGCCAGTCCGGTTTCCTCGGCCAGCTCACGTTTGGCCGCGTCCAGCGGATCCTCGCCGTCGATGTCGAGGAGTCCGGCGGGCAGTTCGAGCAGACGGGCGCCGAGTGGGTGGCGGTACTGGCGGATCAGCACGATGTTGTCGTCGTCGTCAAGTGCGGCGACGGCGACGGCACCGTGATGCTCGACCACCTCGCGTTCGGCGATCCGCCCACCGGGCATCGCCACCTGATCCAGCCGCAACGCCAGGATGGCGCCGGAATACACCGTGCGGCTGGACACGGTGTCGAAGTCGTGGCTGCCCGGCACGGTGGGATTGTCGCTCATCTACGAGGCCTGATCACCCGCGTTGGCGAGTTCCTCGCCCGGGATGTCGACCGGAAGTCGTTCGGCCGCCTTGTATTTCAACGCCGCCGCGATCAGCGCCGCGAACAGCGGATGCGGACGGGTTGGGCGGGACTTGAGCTCGGGGTGTGCCTGGGTGGCGACGAAGAACGGATGCTTGTCGGCGGGCAGCTCGACGAATTCGACCAGATGCCCGTCGGGCGAGGTGCCGCTGAACTTCAGCCCACTCTTGGCGATCTTGTCGCGGTAGGCGTTGTTCACCTCGAAGCGGTGACGATGCCGCTCCGACACCTCGGTGGCGCCGTAGGCCTGCGCCACCACCGAACCCTTGGCCAGCAGCGCGGGGTAGGCGCCGAGGCGCATGGTGCCGCCGAGATCGGCTTCACCGGCGACCGCCTGCTCCTGGTCGGCCATCGTGGAGATCACCGGGTGGGTGGTGTCGGGCTCGAATTCGGCCGAGTTGGCGTCGGTGAGGCCCACCGAGCGGGCCGCCTCGATCACCATGCACTGCAGGCCAAGGCAGATCCCGAGCAGCGGCAGGCCACGGGTGCGGGCGTAGCGGATGGCGCCGACCTTGCCCTCGATGCCGCGGATACCGAATCCACCAGGAATCAGCACGGCGTCCACGTCGCGCAGCGCGGCCTGCGCACCGGCCGGAGTCTCGCAGTCATCGGACTGCACCCAGCGGATCTGCACCTTCGCCCGCGAGGCGAACCCGCCCGCGCGCAGCGCTTCGGTGACCGACAGGTAGGCGTCGGGCAGGTCGACGTATTTGCCGACCAGCGCGACCTCCACGGTCTCGCGAGGGGAATGCACGCGGTCGAGCAGATCGCCCCACACCGTCCAGTCCACGTCGCGGAACGGCAGCCCCAGCTTGCGCACCACGTAGGCGTCGAGGCCCTCGCGGTGCAGCACCTTGGGGATGTCGTAGATCGAGGGGGCGTCCGGGGTGGAGATGCAGGCGTCGACCTCGACGTCACACATGAGTGCGATCTTGCTCTTGAGGGACTGCGGGACCTCACGGTCACAGCGCAGGATCAGCGCATCGGGCTGGATACCGATATTGCGCAGCGCCGCCACCGAATGCTGGGTCGGTTTGGTCTTGAGCTCACCCGAGGGCGCCAGATACGGCACAAGGGATACGTGCAGGAAGAAGACATTGTCGCGGCCGACGTCGTGCCGGATCTGACGGGCGGCCTCGAGGAAGGGCTGCGATTCGATGTCGCCGACGGTGCCACCGATCTCGGTGATCACCACATCCGGCTCATGACCCTGCAGATCAGGGCCGCGCATCGCGAGGATGCGGGCCTTGATCTCGTCGGTGATGTGCGGGATGACCTGCACCGTGTCACCGAGGTATTCGCCGCGGCGTTCCTTGGCGATGACCGACGAATAGACCTGCCCGGTCGTCACATTCGCGTCCCGGGTCAGGTCCCGGTCGAGGAAGCGCTCGTAGTGGCCGACGTCGAGGTCGGTTTCGGCACCGTCCTCGGTCACGAACACCTCTCCGTGTTGGAACGGATTCATGGTGCCCGGATCGACGTTCAAGTACGGGTCGAGCTTTTGCATCGTGACCCGCAGTCCCCGCGCGGTCAGCAATTGACCGAGGCTGGAGGCGGTAAGACCCTTGCCGAGTGAGGAGGCGACACCACCACTGACGAAGATGTGTTTGGTGGCAGTTCGCGACTGAATCCGTGTTTGACCCACGGGTCTTCACGGTAACACGAAACCCCCGGTCATCTGTACGCCACGCCCGGTTTGCCACCCGATCGCCAGCACTCGCCCATACCTCGCCCTCGCCTCTGGGACCCAGCTCACGCCCCACCCGGTCTCGACATTGCCCGGATGCTGCCGATGGCACCGGCCATCGAGGCCGGTCGGCCATGGTCGCGCCACCGCCCGGACCGTCCCCGGTTCGGCAGGGACGACGAACCTCAGCCCACGATGACGTTCCATTGTCCGAAATGTCCGGGCGGGAAGTCCTTCAGGTTGACGTAGTCACCGTCGGTATCGAGCTCGCCAGACGCGCCCGCCCCCCGAAGATGCGAATCGGAATGACCGCTGTTGTAGAAGAAGAGCCGGTTGCCGACGACGGAACTGATATGGGTCCAGTGCCCGAACTGCCCCGGTGGAAAGTCCTTCATGTTGGTGTAGTCGCCGGAAGGGCCGATCTCGCCCGACGCGGCCCATGGCTGCATGTACCCGTTGTAGAAGAAAAGCCGACTGCCGCCTGCGGGGGCGATCAGCCACCAGGGACCGAAGTGTCCTGGAGGAAAGTCCACCAGATTCGTGTAACCACCCGAGTCGTCGATCTCGCCGGTTGCCGCTCCGCCGGTCTGGACGTTGTAGAAGAAGAGCCTGCTGGTGGCTACGGGAACGATGTGGGTCCAGTATCCGAATTGTCCGGACGGAAAGTCCCGCAGATTCACGTAGTCGCCCGAGGCGTCGAGTTTTCCTACCGCACCTGCCCCAGTTGCCGATGTGTAGAAGAACAGCCGACCGTCACCCAATGGCACGACCGCCCACTGCCCGAACTGTCCAGCTGGAAAGTCTCTCAAATTGATGTAGTTACCGGCAGTGTCGATCTCACCCGAAGCGGACTGCGTACTTTGACTGTTGTGGAAGAAGAGCCGCTGACCGTCGGCGGGCACAATAAAATGCCATAGCCCGAATCGACCGGCGGGATAATCCTTCAGATTGATGTAGTTACCCGAGGCATCCAATTTCCCTGATGCGGCTGCTCCGGAGTGACTGTAGAAAAACATGACGACCCCTTCTTCGGATGATGCATCGCCAATGTTCGATGTGGTCAGCCAGGATGCGCCGTGGATACGAGCGGAAAATCGCCCGCAGTAGCCGAACGGTCAGCCCGGCATGGCGGCCAGTGTCAGCGAGGTGGCAGTGGGGCCGGTGCCGTAGCGGCCGGTGCGCCCTGCCAGTTGTTCGGACAGAGCCAGGGCTGTGGTGACGCGCCCCAGTTCACGGTCGAGGTTGTCGACGGTGGTGACCGATGCCGCGAGCGGCGCGTCGTCGCGGACGACAGCGAGCGCGCCCGCCCCTTCGGCAGCACCCGCCCTGCCTGCGAGCACCACGCCCGCGCCGCGGGCACGCAGGGCACCGGCGAACCGGGCGGTGTTCGCGCCGCGGCTGTTCTCATGGGCCTCGGCACCGTCTCCGGTGACGACGACAGCGAGCTGGGCCGGCTGCACGGGAGTATCACCGTAGGCGAGGAACCCGCCACCGCGCAGCGTCTCGAGGGCCAGGCCCAGTTCCTGCGGGGTGCTGCGCGGCTGGCCGGTGGCCGGATCGACCAGCAGCACCAGACCGAGCAGATCACCGGCCAGGCTGCCCTGGTCGACAGCGCCGGTGCGCAGTTCGGCGCCCGCCGGGATGATGTTGGTGAGTGTGGAACGCATCCGGTCGCCCTCGGTGGCGTCGACGAACGCTTCGGTGAATGCGATGCGGCCGGTGATCGCGGCTCCGGCGGTTTGTAGAGCGGCCACCACACCGTCGACGTCAGCGGGATCGGCGTCGGGGGTGGTGAACACGAGGACGCTGCGGTCGGCGAGGGTACCGCCGAGAATCCGCGGCGCGGAGTAGGCGATGAAAGCGTCGGCGCCGTTCATCTGGCCGGTCAACCGTTGGTTCTGTTCGGTGAGGGTGTCTACCTGGGTCCGCAGATCGTCCTTGTCGCTTCGCAGACCGGACAGCAGGTCCGAGGCGAGCGTCTGGGACCCGAGCACCACTCCGAGGGCGAGCGCGAGAAAGATCGCCGCGATCGAAATCGCGTGCTGGCGAAACGAGATCACTCCCCTCCCCCACCCCATAGGCCCTGCACCCACAGCGCGAAGCGGTTCCAGGTGTCGACGCCCCAATCCAGCACCTCACTGCCGGAGCTCGATGCGAGGACCACAACGATCACCGCGATCAGCGCGGCCAGCACCACCAGCGCGATCGCGGTACCGGATACCCGGTTGCGGTAGAGCGTGGAGACCGCGGTGGCATCCATCAGCGTCGAACCGACCTTGAGCCGGGTCAGGAACGTCGCCGGATTGCTGTCGCGGCGGCCGCGGTCGAAGAACTCGTCCAGGGAGGCAGCCGCACCTGCGGTGACGATCAGCGCCGCACCATGATGGTGGGCCAGCAGCAGCGCCAGATCCGCGGGCGCACCGGAGGAAGGAAAGGTCGTCGCGCCGATCCCGAGATCCTGGATGCGTTCCAGACCCTTCGCGTGACCGTCGGTGTCGGCAGGCAGGATCACCTCGGCACCAGATTTCAATGTCGCGGTGGTGATCTCGTCCGGGTCGCCGACGATCAGATCCGGGCGGTAGCCGCCCCTGGTCAGGGTGTCGGCGCCGCGTCCGACGCCGACCATGATCGGTGCGTACTCCTTGATGAACGGCTTGAGTTTCTTCAGATCGTCGGCATGTCCCGGCCCGTCACCCACCACGACCACATGCCGTCCACGCATGTCCAGGTCCAGGTCCGGCACACCGATTCCGTCGATGAGCAGCGCCGATTCAGTGCGGACGAACTCGATCGTATTGCCTGCGAAGGCTTCCAGATGATCGGCGAGCCCGTTACGCGCCTCGATCATCCGCTCGGCGATGGTGGCCTCGGTGAGCTCGATGCCCTCGACGAGGACCTCGGGTTCTTTCTTGGTGAGCTTGTCGGCATAGATGACACCGCCATCGATGCGGATCTTGGCTCCGTCTTTGATCTTGGAGAACGCATCCGAACTCACTGTGTCCAGCAACAGGATGTCGTTGGCCAGCAGTACTTCCGGGCCGAGGTTGGGGTAGCGCCCCGAGATCGACGGCGAGGTGTTGATCACCGCGACGACACCCGCCTCGACCAGCCGGTCAGCGGTGAGCCGATCCAGATCCATCTCGTCGAGCACCACGATGTCACCGGGGCCGACACGTTTGAGCAGACGCCGGGTGTTGCGGTCCACGCGGGCTATTCCGGTGCGACCGGGCAGCGTCTCGGTGTTCTTCGACAACAGCGCCAGCATCTTCATGACGCCGATGATGGCCGTAAACCCTCAACCATTGGTGGAGGCGCGCCGGGTCCGGTACCACATTCGCCACTGTGATACCAACGCAGACCTCCCGCTACCGGCGAGTCGCCACGCGATCGGAATTCGGCCCGTCCCGGGGAAATGCCCTGGCACACGTAGCACTGTTCCCAGCGTGACTGGTCCGGAATCGCCCCGGGGCGCGACCGGATCGGTTACCTTCGCCACGTTCGGAATTCTCGCGCCGGTGGCCGCTGACCTGTCCAACACCAAATGTTCGGTAATGGTGCCTGCGATCGGATCCGGCTCGCTGTTCCTGCCGCCTATCAACGATGCGGGATTCGGGATGGCGAAGGAGAATCCCGGCTCGACGGTGGCACAAACCTCACAACGTGGACGGTGATGGATGCCTGATATCGGTATGCGGCCTGGCCGGGGTGCTGTCGGTGAGCCTGGTCGTATGAGTAGGACAGTGCTCGTGGTGATGGGCGTGTCCGGGTCGGGCAAGTCGACGGTGGCGCGGCTGCTCGCGGAGAAACTCGGCTGGGACATGCTCGAGGGCGACGATCTGCACCCCGAGGCCAATGTCGCCAAAATGGCCTCGGGAACCCCACTCACCGACGAGGACCGCTGGCCGTGGCTGCACCGTATCGCGGCCTGGATCGACACCCGCCAGGCCGCCGGGCGACCTGGCATCGTCACCTGCTCGGCCCTCAAACGCAGTTATCGCGAGGTCCTGCGCCGCGACGGCGTCATCTTCGTCCACCTGACCGGCGGCGCCGACCAGATCCTCGACCGGATAGGCCATCGCGCAGGACATTTCATGCCGACCTCGCTGCTCCAGTCCCAAGTCGACACATTGGAGCCGCTCGAACCCGACGAAAACGGCATCGTCGTCGAAATCGGCCGCCCGCCACGGGAAGAGGTCGCCGAGGTGATCGCGCAGCTGCCGAACCAGAACTGACACCACCCGCCCGCACTTATATCGGGTGCGACTTCCGCACCGCACCCTTGTACCCGTATTCTCCGGGTCACAGATATCCGAAGAGGAGACGTCATGGCCAGCACCACCGTCGATACCGTCATCGCCGCACCCAGGGAGGTCGTGTACCGGCTGTTCGCCGATCGCGAGAGCATCAGCCCCTACCTGCCGGTCCAGGTCAAATTGGTCAAGCCGGGCACCACCGAACGCGAGGGCGTCGGCGCGCAGCATCAGCTGGGAGTCGGTCCGGTCGGCGTCACCGAAGAGATCACCAAGCTTGTCCCGGGCGAGCGCATGGAGTACAAGATCGTCAAAGGCGCGCCGGTCAAGCGGCACGTCGGCATCGTGACCTTCGCCGACGCCGAGGGTGGCACCCGGGTCACCTACACGATGGAATCCGACCCGAAGCTCCCCGTGCCTGCCAAGGTGCTCGAAGCCGGTCTGCGGGTGCTCATCGCCCAGTTCATCAGCGGCGCCAAGAAAGCTGTTCGCTGAGCTGACGGCACTACGACAATGGTCGCGTCCGGATTCGCCGGCCGCGACCATTCTCGTTTCGTCCGGACAGTCGCACCGAGACGACCGGTCCGTTCCTCCGCTGATCGACCAAACGTCGGCGCACCGCGACCGACGAGCAGGCGCAGCCGACGGGTACCGCGCCGATCGACTCAGCGCGCGGTAGCCCGCTCCGATCGCGCGATCTGCAACAGCTCCTCGGCATGTGCGCGCCCGGTCTCGGTGTCGTCCAGGCCCGCGAGCATGCGCGCCAGCTCGATCACCCGCTCATCATTGGTCAGCGCCCGCACACCGGAATTGACCGCACCGTCCCCGTCGTCGGATTTGTTGACCACCAGATGCGTATCCGCGAATGCCGCCACCTGCGGCAGGTGGGTTACCACGATCACCTGATGGGTTCGTGCCAGCCGGGCCAGCCTGCGCCCGATCTCCACGGCCGCCCGGCCACCGACACCGGCGTCGACCTCGTCGAAGACCATCGTTGCGCCGTGCTCACCGCCGGCGAGCACCACCTCCAACGCCAGCATCACCCGCGACAACTCACCACCGGAAGCACTCTTGCTCAACGGCAGGGACTGCGCACCCGAATGCGCGGACAACCGGAACTCCACCTCGTCCACCCCCGACGACCCGGCATGCAACTCGGTGTCGCCGATGGTCAACGGCGCCGAATCCTGCGGAGCAGCGGGCATCTGACTCACCTGCACCTCGAGCCGCGCTTTGCCCATGGCCAGACCACCCAGCTCCGCACTCACCGCCGTGGCGAGCTTGCCCGCCGCTGTGGTCCTGGCCGCCGAGAGCTTGCTCGCCGCTGAGCGCACCTTGTCCGCGGCCACCTCGACCTCTTTCGCCAACGAGGCGAGCGTCTCCTCGGAAACGTCCAGCGATTCCAGCCGGATCCGCGATTCGTCGGCCCATGCGAGGACACCGTCGATATCGGGGGCGTACTTGCGGGTGAGCGTTTTGAGTTCGGCCTGCCTGGTCAACATCGAGTCCAGCGCACCGGGATCCGACGGCAGATCCGAGAGGTAGCCGCTCAGATCGGTGGTCAGATCCACCACGACCGCGATGGCCTCACCCAGCCGCGGCGCCAACGCCGCCAACGCCGGATCCTCGGCCGATTCGAGCCGAGACCTGGCCACACCCAACGCATCCAGCGCGCCGGAACTCGCCTCGGGTGTATCGGCCGGGCCTGCGAGCGCATCGTGCGCGATCGACGCGGCGTCGCGCAAAGAATCCAGATCGCTGAGTCGACGGATCTCGGCGACGAGCCGTTCGTCCTCGCCGGGCTCCGGCGCGATGCCGTCGATCTCGGCAAGCGAATGCTGGAGCCGCTCGGCTTCCAACGCGAGCTCGCGGCTGCGCGCCCTGCGTTCGAGGAGTTCGGTGCGAGCATCCAGCCAGGCCCTGCGGTGCTCCTGATACTTGCGCAGTAGCGGGCCGACGGTGTCGGCGGCGAATTGGTCCAGCGCGTTCAGCTGCTGATCCGGGCGTTGCAACCGCAGCTGATCGTTCTGTCCGTGGACTGTCAGCAGCGGCGCCGTGAAATCCGACAGCACCGACGCGGGCACACCACGCCCACCCAGATGTGCCCTGGAGCGTCCGTCACTGCCGACGGTACGGATCGCGATCACGCTGCCGTCGTCGTCGCGTTCGGCGGCAGCGGACTCGAGCACCTCACCCACTTCGGCCCGCGCCGCCTCGTTCACCTCGTCGACAGTGAACCGGCCCTCCACCACCGCCCGCGAGGCACCCAACCGAACCCGCCCGGCATCGGCGCGGGCTCCGCTCAGCAGATGCAGACTGGTGACGACCATCGTCTTTCCGGCGCCGGTCTCGCCGGTCAGGACCGTCAGACCCTCATGGAATTGCGCGGTCGCCGTGGAGATGACCCCGAGTCCGTCAATCCTGATCTCTGTCAGCACGTGTGCTCTCCGTTCGCCGTCGGCCACGCCAGCCTGTCACGGGCAATTGGAACTTGCGCACCATCCGGTCGGCGAACGGCGCGGAATCCAACCGCACCCACTGCACCGGTTCGGCGCCGCGGACCGCTTCCACTCGACCACCCCTCGGCAGGGCGAGGGTGCGCCTGCCATCAAGGAAAACTATCGCATCGTGGCCCGTCGCAACGGATTCGACCGCGATGCGGGAATCCGGGCTCGTCACCAGCGGACGCGCGAACAGGGCATGGGCATTGCTGGGAATGACCAGCAACGCTTCCAGCTCAGGCCATACCACCGGCCCGCCCGCGGAGAAGGCGTAGGCGGTCGATCCGGTGGGCGTCGCGATGAGAATGCCGTCGCACCCGAATGCCGATACCGGCCTGCCGTCAACTTCGAGCACCACTTCCAGCACGCCCATGCGGGCGGCGTTCTCGATGCTGGCTTCGTTGAGCGCCCAACCGCTTTCGACCACCTCGTCGTCCACCCGGACCGATACGTCGATGGTCATGCGCTGTTCGATGCTGTAGTCGCGGCGCACCACCTGCGCCAGCGCTTCGTCGAGGTGTTCGGCCTCGGCTTCGGTGAGGAAACCGATGCGGCCCAGGTTGATTCCCAGCACCGGCACCGACGCGGTGCGCGCCAGTTCGGCTCCGCGCAGGAAGGTGCCGTCACCCCCGAGGGCAAGCACCATTTCACTGCCGAGCGCCGCGTCGGGTTTGTGTTCAACGACCCGCACCGGATAGCCACCGGCGGCGCACGAATCCGCCTCGAACTTGGTGCTGTAGGCCTCGTCGGCGAGCACTCGCAGGCCGATTCCCGCGTCGGCGAGGATCTTCGCCACCCGGTGGGCGGTCTCGATGATCTCGGCCCGCCCCGGATGCGACACCAGGACGATTTCCCGCCCGCCGGTCTCGCCCGTCAGCGCGTTCACTGTGGACCCTCCTCAACCGCACGCTCGACCAGCGCCGCGACCGCCGCATCGTCGTAGTCGAACGGTCCGTCGTTGCGCAGCCACAAGAAATACTCGACGTTGCCCGACGGACCCGGCAGTGGGCTAGCCACCGCCGACACGGTGCGTAATCCGAGTTCTGCCGCCGCCGCGGCCACCGTGCGGACCGCCTCGGCACGCAACGCCGGATCGCGCACCACACCGCCGGAGCCTACTCTTTCCTTGCCCACCTCGAACTGCGGCTTCACCATCGGCAACAGGTCCGCGCCGGGCGCGGCACACGCGGCCAACGCGGGCAGCACCAGTGCGAGGGAGATGAACGACAGATCGGTGACCACCAGCTCCACCGGGCCGCCGATCACCTCCGCGGTCAGGGTGCGGACATTGGTGCGGTCCAGCACCCGGACACGGTCGTCGTTCTGCAACCGCCACACCAGCTGGCCGTAGCCGACATCAGCGGCGACAACTTCGCGCGCCTCCCTGGAGAGCAGCACATCGGTGAATCCGCCGGTCGACGCACCCGCATCCAGGCAGCGTTTACCCGCGACGGTCAATCCGCTCGGCTCGAACGCTTCCAACGCCCCGAGCAGTTTGTGCGCGCCGCGCGAGGCCCACGACACCTCATCGGGCTGTTCCCGCACCAGCAGCGGTGTTCCGGCTTCGACGGCCGTCGCCGGCTTCACAGCGACGGTTCCATTGATCAGGACGCGGCCCGCGCCGATCAGTTCGACCGCGTGTTCTCGCGATCTGGCCAATCCGCGGCGTACCAGCTCGGCGTCCACTCGTGCGCGCCTTGCCACCTCAGATCTTGTCCACCGTCGCCAGCGCCTGCACCAAGACCTCGTGTGCCTGCTCCAGAATGTGCGCCCGCCGGGCAATATCGGTGCCGCTGTCCGGATCAGCGTCGACCGCGCCGGTGCGGACGGTGAGTTCGCCGAGCAGCGCTTCGATCTCGGTGCGGATGCGGGCCGGGTCGGCCGGTTCCGGACGTCCCTGCGCACCCGGCAGATGCTGACCGGGCAATGGTGCCCCCGGTCGAGGGCCGGGCATAGGCGGGCGGGGCGCGGGAGTACTCATCGTGGCGACAACGCTATCGGATTTCGGAACGAGACGCGCGTACCGTCACGGCGCGACCTGGATTGTCGCGCAACCTGTCGGCGAGATCACCGATACCGCCGGCAGCGGGCACCGGCGGCTGGTTCAGCGCGTCCAGGCTATCCGCTACATAGGTCGGCAGGAGCTGCTCGGGCAGATCCGACAGCTCGGCCACCGTGCTGACACCGGTGAGCACCAGCAGCGAATCCAATTCGACGCGCTGAGCCCCTTCGATATCGGTATCGAGCCGGTCGCCGACGACCAGCGCATTGCGTGTGCCCGCCCGCACCAGGGCATCCTCGAGCAGCGGCGCGTACGGTTTACCGGCGACGATGGGTTCGCGATCGGAGGCGGCCCGCAACGCCGCGACCATCGCGCCGTTACCCGGCGCAAGCCCGCGCTCGTTCGGCAGAGTCTTATCGGTGTTGGCGGCGACCCACACCGCATCCGCACGCAGCGCGTAGGCGGCCTCAGCCAGGTCCGGCCAGCCGGTCTCGGGCGAATGGCCCTGCACGACAGCATCTGGCGTCGAACCATTGAACCGGCGCACCGGGCTCAACCCGACCGCGGTCACCTCGGCAGCCAGATCATCGGTACCGACGACAAGAACCTGCGCCTGCGGCGCCAACTGCTCGGCAAGCAGCCGCGCAGCGGCCTGTGCACTGGTGACGACGTCTTCTGTCCCGGCCTGAAAACCCAGTTCGGCCAGATGCTCGGCAACCACCGCAGGCCCGCGGCTGGCGTTATTGGTGACGTACACCAGCCGCTGCGATCCACCCGCCAACGCCTGGGGCGCACCGTCGATGACAACCTGCCCGCGGTACAGCGTTCCGTCCAGATCCAGCAGCAGCGCACCGTACCTGTCGCGCAACCTCGTCACTTCACTACCTCGCACGGCACGATCCTCCCATCCGCCGACGCCCCGGGCACGACCGGTGCCAATGCCGGTCGTAGCAGTTGGTCGACCGAACGACACCGCGCCGAGCCGACCGGCCACCGCGGCCCGACACCATGTGGATACGCCGGAC
Organism: Nocardia cyriacigeorgica; assembly: GCF_010868145.1. Lineage (GTDB taxonomy): Bacteria > Actinomycetota > Actinomycetes > Mycobacteriales > Mycobacteriaceae > Nocardia > Nocardia cyriacigeorgica_D. Next base: position 8,392 of record NZ_JAAGUY010000019.1, on the reverse strand, counting down.
GCGACTTCGTGCACAGCAACCAGCGGATGTCCCCGTCCGCGCGATCGCCTGGGCGGCAACCCTGGCGGTCTGGTCATCGGCTTCGATACCCGGCTCAGCTGCACCTCTGAGTCCGGCCGGACCGAGCCCCTGGGGGTTACGCGTCTCCGGTGAGTTCTGCGGCGCGTTCCTCGGCGTCGGTTTCGCCGTCGAGGTCGGCTGCGGCCGAATTGAGGAACCAGGTCAGACCCTCATCGGTGCGGCCTGCGGCGACGAGCGCGTCGGCGTAGGCGTAGAACAGGCGCGCAGCCGCCGAACCGGTGCGGGCCGGGTCGAGGTCGTTGGTTTGCAGCGTGACCACGGCTTGGTCGTACTGGCCGAGATCCATGCGGGCGCCCGCGACCACGATGCGCAGCTCGGTGGCCTCGTCGCCGCGCAGCGCCCTGGCTTCGTCGCTACGACCCAGTTCGATGGCGCGTTCGGGGCGGCCGAGGCCGCGTTCGCAGTCGGCCATCACCGCAAGCAACCCGGAACCACCGGACATGCGCCGCGCGGTCCGCAGCTCGGAGAGAGCTTCGGCCCATTCACCGGCGTGGTAGGCCACCACACCAGCGGTTTCGCGGACGACAGCGATACGCCCGGCCCGTTGACGGGCGGCACGAGCGTGAGCGAGCGCCAGGCCCGGATCGTCGTCGAGCAGGCGCGCGGCCATCACCAGATGCCTGGCGACGGTTTCGGCATTGCCCTTGTCCAGACTCAGCAGGTCACGGCGGATCGTGGTGTCAAGGTCGGATGCCTGAATATCGTCGGGCAGGTCCGGTTCTTCCGGGCGGGGCGGGCGACGGTCCATCGACCGGCCACCGGGGGCGCGTCCCCCGTCTCCGCCGCGTCGCCGATCGCCACCACGATCATCGCCGCCACGGTGCCCTTCCTCGCGCCGCTTCGGTCCACGGTCGTTCCAGCCGCGTCCACCTTCGCGCCGGTTACGGTCACCGTTCTCGGTCACATCGCCCCGCTCTCCGGTCTGTGCGGCTGCCGTGAACCGCTCCTCGGCGGCGTCGCCGCGGACGTCCGAGCTCGCATCGGCACCACGGTCCACGTCCTGGTCGACGTCGCCACCATCGGTGGTCAAGTCTGCCTGTCGCTCCTGGCGATTCGAATCGCCACGCCGATCGGTCTGCGCATCGTCGGCGGCAATCGTTTCCGCCTGCGACGGCGTGGTTGCCGGGGCAGCCTCGGATCGCGGTTCTGCCTCGTGTGCCGAATCGGTCGCCTCGGGACGACTCAGCTGAGTCGATTCGGCCTTGATCGAATCCGCCGAGACGGTTCGCGGCTGATCTCGACGCGAATCCGCTGATGCGCCTCGGTGCTCACCTTCGAACGCTGGCCCGGCGTCCGCCGACCTCGGATGCGACTCATCTGCACGAGTGCGCGCGCCCGACGATTCGGGGCGCAGCTCGTCGCCATGGGTGTCCGCAGCACTCGCTGATTCGGGTCGCGGCGCACCCGCGTGCGACTGACCGGAATCCGCTGGCGCCGGACTCACTCCCGGGCTGCGGTCGCTCTCCCGCCGCGTACCCGTGGACTCGGGCGGAGCGAAGTTGCTGTCGTCACGCCGGCCACGTCCACCGAATGTGCGATCAGCGCCGGAACGATCGATCTTCTCTGAGCGTGGGAACGAGCGTCCGGACGAATCGTCGTCACGCCGTCGGAAGCCACCGCCGCGACGGTCCTGGCTCCCGGAGTCGTCGCGCTTCGAGCGGTACCCACCGTCGGACTGCCCGGGCCGGCCACCCTCGTACTCACGCCGACGGAATCCACCGTCATTGGTGCCACGGTCGCCCCGACCGCTGCGAGGTTCATCTCCCGAGCGCCGGAATCCACCGGGACGATCGCCCGACTTGCCCGGCCGGCCGCTGTCGTTCTCGCGGCGACGGAAGCCACCCTTATCGCCGCCACGGTAGCGGTCGTCCCCACCGCGCTGGCGGTCGTCGCGATCGCGGTAACGGTCGTCGCGATCGCGGTAACGGTCGTCGCGACCGTGCCTGCGGTCGTCCCTGCCACCGCGTGTCTCATCGTCGGAGCGGCGGAATCCGCCCGGTCGATCACCGAAGTTTCCGCGCCGTCCGGAATCGGGCCGCGAATCCCGGTCGCGATCACCACGGAATCCGCCGTCGCGGCTGCCGCTGCGTGCCGGTGAACCAGCGTTGTCGTCATATCGGCGGCGATCATCGAATCCGCGTCGGTCATCGCGATCGCCGGATCGGCCGTACCCGCGACGATCTTGGTAGTCCGAGGATCCGCGGTCGCGGCGGTCGCCTCCACGCCGATTGTCGGACCCGCGATCATTCCAGGACCTATCGCCCGAGTCGCGCCGGGGCGTGTCATCGCGCCGATCTCGCCACTGCGGCCGGCTTTCGGAAGATCCGCGCCGGTCCGAATCCCGCCGGTCCCGGTATCCGCCGCGGTCGTCGCCGCCACGGTTCCAGTTGCCGCGCTGCGGGCGATCGCCGCCGGTGCTGTCGTTGCGCGGTCCGCGCCGAGCCGGGCTGCCTTCGCGCGGTTCCCAGCTGTCGCGTCCACCGCGCTGGAACCTACCGCGTTCCCCGCTGCCTCGCGAGGATTCGCTGCGGTCGCGGGAGCCACCCCGGTCGTTCCATCCGCCACGCTCGCCAGAGTTCTTACCGCGATTCCAGTCGCCACTGCCGCGGTTCGGGCGATCATCGCGCCGCCCGGCTCCGTGGTCGTCGTATCCGCCTCGGCCTCGACCGCCGCGGTCGCCCGAGCTGCCTCGGTCGCCTCGATTATCGCTGCGGCCTCCGCGCTCGGGGTCGTTACGGCGGAAAGGTTTCCGACCGTCGTTCTGTTCCGGCACGGTGGTCCCTTTCTGAGTTGCGCGCATGGGTGGCTCGGCCACGAATTCTTGCGGTGTGCCCGACGTTTGCCGAGCACTGTTGGTATATAAACGACGATAGGGGACCCAGTGTATGGGTCCCCTATCGTGAAAGGATGTTCCGGCGGTGTCCTACTCTCCCACACCCTGTCGAGTGCAGTACCATCGGCGCAGGTGGCCTTAGCTTCCGGGTTCGGAATGGGACCGGGCGTTTCCCCACCGCTATAGCCGCCGTAACTCTATGAAACTGTCACACAGAGAGCCACACCCCCGGTGTTGCCGGGGAGGTGTCTTCTGTATCTGTGTGTTGTTTCAGATACTGCACAGTGGACGCGTAGCTTCTTTGTTGGTAAGTCCTCGGCCTATTAGTACCGGTCACCTCCACCAGTTACCTGGCTTCCAGTTCCGGCCTATCAACCCCATGGTCTGTAGGGGGCCTTAACCCATCAAGTGGGTGAGAAACCTCATCTTGGAACAGGCTTCCCGCTTAGATGCTTTCAGCGGTTATCCCTTCCGAACGTAGCCAACCAGCAGTGCCCTTGGCAGGACAACTGGCACACCAGAGGTTCGTCCGTCCCGGTCCTCTCGTACTAGGGACAGCCTTCCTCAAGTTTCTGACGCGCGCGGCGGATAGAGACCGAACTGTCTCACGACGTTCTAAACCCAGCTCGCGTGCCGCTTTAATGGGCGAACAGCCCAACCCTTGGGACCTACTCCAGCCCCAGGATGCGACGAGCCGACATCGAGGTGCCAAACCATCCCGTCGATATGGACTCTTGGGGAAGATCAGCCTGTTATCCCCGGGGTACCTTTTATCCGTTGAGCGACACCGCTTCCACATGCCGGTGCCGGATCACTAGTCCCGACTTTCGTCCCTGCTCGACATGTCTGTCTCACAGTCAAGCTCCCTTGTGCACTTGCACTCGACACCTGATTGCCAACCAGGCTGAGGGAACCTTTGGGCGCCTCCGTTACATTTTGGGAGGCAACCGCCCCAGTTAAACTACCCACCAGGCACTGTCCCTGAACCAGATCATGGTCCGAGGTTAGAGGTCCAATACGATCAGAGTGGTATTTCAACGACGACTCCACACACACTGGCGTGCATGCTTCACAGTCTCCCACCTATCCTACACAAACCGTACCGAACACCAATACCAAGCTATAGTGAAGGTCCCGGGGTCTTTTCGTCCTGCCGCGCGTAACGAGCATCTTTACTCGTAATGCAATTTCGCCGAGTCTGTGGTTGAGACAGCAGAGAAGTCGTTACGCCATTCGTGCAGGTCGGAACTTACCCGACAAGGAATTTCGCTACCTTAGGATGGTTATAGTTACCACCGCCGTTTACCGGGGCTTAAATTCTCAGCTTCGCGCCCAAGGGCGCTAACCGGTCCTCTTAACCTTCCGGCACCGGGCAGGCGTCAGTCCGTATACATCGTCTTACGACTTCGCACGGACCTGTGTTTTTAGTAAACAGTCGCTTCTCTCTGGTCTCTGCGACCACCCCCAGCTCAGGCTGCAAGAGCCGTCACCGGGCATGGTCCCCCTTCTCCCGAAGTTACGGGGGCATTTTGCCGAGTTCCTTAACCACAGTTCTCTCGATCGCCTTAGTATTCTCTACCTGACCACCTGTGTCGGTTTGGGGTACGGGCCGTGTACCAACTCACTAGAGGCTTTTCTCGGCAGCATAGGATCACTGAATTCGCCTCAATCGGCTACGCATCACCTCTCAGGCTATATGCGACACGGATTTGCCTATGTCACGCCCTACAGGCTTACACCAGTACAACCACTGACTGGCCCAGCTACCTTCCTGCGTCACCCCATCGCTTGACTACTACCAGCCGGGGTCGTGTGCAGCCCCTCACCCGAGACCCGAAGGTCTTCTCGGAGGATTTGGACACTTAGCACAACTGATTCATCATGGGCGCGGATACACGGGTACGGGAATATCAACCCGTTGTCCATCGACTACGCCTGTCGGCCTCGCCTTAGGTCCCGACTCACCCTGGGCGGATTAACCTGGCCCAGGAACCCTTGGTCATTCGGCGGACGAGTTTCTCACTCGTCTTTCGCTACTCATGCCTGCATTCTCACTCGCACAGCCTCCACAACTGGTTCACACCGCTGCTTCCCTGGCTGTACGACGCTCCCCTACCCATCCACACCACTGCACACCCAACCGTAATCGGGTGCGGATGTATTGTGTGAATGCCGCGGCTTCGGCGGTGTACTTGAGCCCCGCTACATTGTCGGCGCAGAATCACTTGACCAGTGAGCTATTACGCACTCTTTCAAGGGTGGCTGCTTCTAAGCCAACCTCCTGGTTGTCTTCGCGACTCCACATCCTTTTCCACTTAGTACACGCTTAGGGGCCTTAGCCGGCGATCTGGGCTGTTTCCCTCTCGACTACGAAGCTTATCCCCCGCAGTCTCACTGCCACGCTCTCACACACCGGCATTCGGAGTTTGGCTGACTTCGGTAAGCTTGTGGGCCCCCTAGGCCATCCAGTAGCTCTACCTCCGGCGTGAAACACGTGACGCTGCACCTAAATGCATTTCGGGGAGAACCAGCTATCACGGAGTTTGATTGGCCTTTCACCCCTACCCACAGCTCATCCCCTCAGTTTTCAACCTAAGTGGGTTCGGGCCTCCACGACGTCTTACCGTCGCTTCACCCTGGCCATGGGTAGATCACTCCGCTTCGGGTCTAGAACACGCGACTCAAAACGCCCTATTCGGACTCGCTTTCGCTACGGCTACCCCACAACGGGTTAACCTCGCCACATGCCACTAACTCGCAGGCTCATTCTTCAAAAGGCACGCCATCACCCCCAGCAGAAAACTGCTCAAAGGCTCTGACGGATTGTAAGCGCACGGTTTCAGGTACTATTTCACTCCCCTCCCGGGGTACTTTTCACCTTTCCCTCACGGTACTAGTCCGCTATCGGTCACCAGGGAGTATTCAGGCTTACCGGGTGGTCCCGGCAGATTCACAGCAGATTTCACGGGCCCGCTGCTACTCGGGAGTCATCCACACAAGCCGTCGCATTTTCGCTTACCGGACTCTCACCGTCTATGGTTGGCCGTCCCAGACCAATTCAGCTAACACAACGGTTTCTGACTTGCGCTCACTTCGGCAGAAGCAAGAAGAATGATCCCACAACCCCACACGGACAACGCCTGCCGGCTATCACATCCGCATGGTTTAGCCTCTTCCGCTTTCGCTCGCCACTACTCACGGAATCACTATTGTTTTCTCTTCCTGTGGGTACTGAGATGTTTCACTTCCCCACGTTCCCTCCACACCGTCTATATATTCAACGGCGGGTAACACGACATCACTCGTGCTGGGTTTCCCCATTCGGAAATCCTCGGATCTCAGCTCGGTTGACAGCTCCCCGAGGCTTATCGCAGCCTCCTACGTCCTTCATCGGCTCCTGGTGCCAAGGCATCCACCGTACGCTCTTAAACACTTACTAACAAAGATGCTCGCGTCCACTGTGCAGTTCTCAAACAACACACCCACTCGAACCGAACCTCGAAGCCGGCCAGAGCAAAGCCCTGCGGTACTAACCGAAGATCCGAGCGGATCGTCTTTTTGCCTGGAAAGAACGTCTGTTCTTTCAGGACCCAACAGTGTGTCGACTACATCCGGCGCCTCACTGACTCAGCAGTGAAGTTGATGCCGGCACATATCAGCGTTCCACCCATGAGCAACTGCGGCTCTACATGTGAGAGCACAAACAGCCTCTGCCAGAACAACATCCACCCTCTGGTGGCTCGTCTGGAGAATGCTCCTTAGAAAGGAGGTGATCCAGCCGCACCTTCCGGTACGGCTACCTTGTTACGACTTCGTCCCAATCGCCGATCCCACCTTCGACGGCTCCCTCCCACGAGGGGTTAGGCCACCGGCTTCGGGTGTTACCGACTTTCATGACGTGACGGGCGGTGTGTACAAGGCCCGGGAACGTATTCACCGCAGCGTTGCTGATCTGCGATTACTAGCGACTCCAACTTCACGGGGTCGAGTTGCAGACCCCGATCCGAACTGAGACCGGCTTTAAGGGATTCGCTCCACCTCGCGGTATCGCAGCCCTCTGTACCGGCCATTGTAGCATGTGTGAAGCCCTGGACATAAGGGGCATGATGACTTGACGTCGTCCCCACCTTCCTCCGAGTTGACCCCGGCAGTCTCTCACGAGTCCCCGCCATTACGCGCTGGCAACATAAGATAAGGGTTGCGCTCGTTGCGGGACTTAACCCAACATCTCACGACACGAGCTGACGACAGCCATGCACCACCTGTACACCGACCACAAGGGGGCCTACATCTCTGCAGGTTTCCGGTGTATGTCAAACCCAGGTAAGGTTCTTCGCGTTGCATCGAATTAATCCACATGCTCCGCCGCTTGTGCGGGCCCCCGTCAATTCCTTTGAGTTTTAGCCTTGCGGCCGTACTCCCCAGGCGGGGTACTTAATGCGTTAGCTACGGCACGGATCCCGTGGAAGGAAACCCACACCTAGTACCCACCGTTTACGGCGTGGACTACCAGGGTATCTAATCCTGTTCGCTACCCACGCTTTCGCTTCTCAGCGTCAGTTACTTCCCAGAGACCCGCCTTCGCCACCGGTGTTCCTCCTGATATCTGCGCATTTCACCGCTACACCAGGAATTCCAGTCTCCCCTGAAGTACTCAAGCCTGCCCGTATCGACCGCAAGCTTGGGGTTGAGCCCCAAGTTTTCACGATCGACGCGACAAGCCGCCTACAAGCTCTTTACGCCCAGTAATTCCGGACAACGCTCGCACCCTACGTATTACCGCGGCTGCTGGCACGTAGTTGGCCGGTGCTTCTTCTACAGGTACCGTCACTTGCGCTTCGTCCCTGTCGAAAGAGGTTTACAACCCGAAGGCCGTCATCCCTCACGCGGCGTCGCTGCATCAGGCTTTCGCCCATTGTGCAATATTCCCCACTGCTGCCTCCCGTAGGAGTCTGGGCCGTGTCTCAGTCCCAGTGTGGCCGGTCGCCCTCTCAGGCCGGCTACCCGTCGTCGCCTTGGTAGGCCATTACCCCACCAACAAGCTGATAGGCCGCGGGCCCATCTCGCACCAATAAATCTTTCCACCAAACACCATGCGATGTAAGGTCATATCCGGTATTAGACCCAGTTTCCCAGGCTTATCCCAGAGTGCGAGGCAGATCACCCACGTGTTACTCACCCGTTCGCCGCTCGTGTACCCCGAAGGGCCTTACCGCTCGACTTGCATGTGTTAAGCACGCCGCCAGCGTTCGTCCTGAGCCAGGATCAAACTCTCCGTTGAAGACTCACAATCACACCCCGAAAGGCGCAATCAAAAGTATCTGAACCAGAGTCCGAAAACCCAGCAAAACAAAACGCCAGCAAAAAGATTTGCTGACTAAATGTCCGACCTCAACACACGGGGGTATGAGAGGCCGGAACCAAATATATTATTTGGCACTGACATTCATCGACACACTATTGAGTTCTCAAAGAACA
>NZ_JAAGUY010000018.1 GCF_010868145.1 Nocardia cyriacigeorgica | reverse complement strand
CCTCGCGGGTGGATTGGGCGTTGGGGCATGCGGGGTTGTTGACCGCGGCGCGGGATTGGCCGGTGGTTGATCGTCCGCGTCGTGCTGCGGTGTCGGCGTTCGGTATCAGCGGCACCAATGCTCATGTGATCCTCGAGCAGGCGCCGGAATCGGTGACCGACCCCGTCACCGCCCCCGTGGCCGGTGCTGGTGGGGACGAGCCGGTCGTGTGGGTGGTGTCGGGTCGCACGCCGGAGGCGTTGACGGGGCAGGTGCGGCGTCTGCGGGATTTCGTGGCCGGTGACCCGTTGATGAACGTGCGGGACGTGGCGCGGTCGTTGGTGTCTCAGCGGTCGCGGTTCGACCACCGTGCGGTGGTGGTAGGTGCGGATCGGGACCAGCTGCTCGCGGGGCTGACTGCGCTGTTGGAGCAGACTCCGAGGCCTGGCGTGGTTACCGGCGTGGCTGGAGCGCCACGCAAGACTGTACTGGTATTCCCTGGTCAGGGGGCTCAATGGCTGGGCATGGGAAGACAGCTCCTGGACTGTTCGCCGGTGTTCGCTCAGAAGATGGCCGAGTGCGATGCCGCGTTGTCGCCGCTGGTGGATTGGTCATTGTTCGCCGTGCTCGCGGGTACGGAAGGAGCGCCGTCGCTGGAGCGCGTCGACGTGGTTCAACCAGTGCTCTTCGCGGTGATGGTGTCATTGGCCGAGCTGTGGCGCTCGGTTGGTGTTGTTCCGGACGCGGTAGTGGGTCATTCCCAAGGCGAGATTGCCGCGGCGTGTGTGGCCGGCGCTTTGTCTCTGGAGGATGCGGCTCGGGTAGTGGTCCTGCGGTCGGCCGCCTTGATCGCTGTGACCGAGCAGGGTGGGATGGCGACGGTGTCCTTGCCTGTCGACCAGGTCACCACGCTGCTGGCCGGATACGACGAATTGTCCGTGGCCGCAGTGAACGGCCCGCAGGCAACGGTGGTCTCCGGTGTGGCAGTACAACTCGAGGGTTTCCTGGAAGCCTGTGCCCGCGACAACGTTCCCGCACGCCGGATCTCGGTGGACTACGGCTCACATTCGCCGCAGGTCGATGTGCTCCGCGAACCGCTGCTGAAGATGCTGGCCGAACTTCATCCCACATCGTCACACATGGCGTTCTGGTCCAGCGTGACCGGAGGTGTACTCGACGGCACAGAGTTGGATGCGGACTACTGGTTCCGGAATCTGCGGGAACCAGTGTGTTTCCAACAGGCAGCTCAGGCCCTGCTGGAGGACGGGTACAACGTCTTCGTCGAGGTCAGTCCGCATCCTCTGCTCACGGTCGGTATCGAGCAGATTTGTGACCTTCGGGCAGGTGCCGATCCCGTGACCGTAGTGGGTTCGCTGCGACGTGACGAAGGGGGCATGGACGCTTTCCTACTGTCAGCGGCGCAGTTGGAGGTGTCGGGTGTGGGGGTGGATTGGGCGGCGTTGCTCGGACCTGCTCATGGGGGCGGAGTGTCATTGCCGACGTACGCGTTTCAGCGGCGTAGGTATTGGTTGGATGGAATTTCGAGCGGTGGGGATGCGTCGTCGTTGGGGTTGTCGGCGGCTGGTCATCCGTTGTTGGGGGCGGTGGTGGTGTCCCCGGACGGGGACGGTGTGGTACTGACCGGCCGAATCGGCCTGGCGACCCATCCGTGGCTGGCTGATCGTGCCGTGGGTGGGCGTGTGCTGTTACCCGGGACCGCCGTCGTGGAGTTGGTGTTGCGCGCGGCAGCGGAAGCGGGTTGTGCACTGCTGCGGGAGCTGACTGTTATGCAGCCCCTTGTGCTGTCCGACGAGGTCGGGATGCAGTTGCAGGTAGTGGTGGACGGTGCCGGCGAGCTCGGCCGCCGGTCGGTGTCGGTGTATTCCCGTGCCGAGGCCGCCGACGGCATGTGGGTTCTGCACGCACAGGGTGAGTTGGGGATCGAGGGTGTGCCGGAACTGGAGGCGGGGTTGGCGGTGTGGCCGCCCGATGGTGCGGTCGCCGTGCCTGTGGATGGTCTGTATGACCGGATGGCTGTCGCCGGTGACGAGGTTGGACCGGCGTTCCAGGGGTTGCGATCGGTATGGCGGTGTGGCGCGGACCTGTTCGTGGAGGTCGAGCTGCCCGAGTCGATGGCCGATGTGTCGGGGTTCGCGGTGCATCCGGCCTTGCTGGAGTCGGTGCTGCACGGACAGCTTGTCGATGTCGATCCCGATCCCGGACGGGTGAAGTTGCCTTACTGCTGGCAGGGGGTGACTTTGCACGCGACCGGAACGTCGCTGCTGCGGGCACGTATCACTCCAGTCCCTGGCGGTACCGATGCGGTATCGATCCAGGTCGCCGATGCCGTCGGCCGGATGGTGCTCACGACGCGGTCCTTGACCGTACGGGAGGTATCTTCCGCACAGCTGGCGGCCTTCTCGGTGCAGGACGGGTTGCATGGAGTGCAGTGGACACCCATGGCTTCGCAGGTCATCTCGCCTGTCGATGCCGAAACCTTCGCCGATGGTGAGGTTTTCGGAATCTGGGTGCAGAACCAGGAAGTGACCGTACCTGCGGTAGTCGTATTCGACCGTGGCGTGGTCGGTGCCGGTGCAGACGAGGATGTGCCGAGCCGTGTCCGCGATGCGTCGCATGAGATGTTGAGCGTGCTGCAGGCCTGGCTGGGTGGGTTGCGGTGTGCGGCGAGCACCCTGGTTGTGGTCACTCGTGGTGCGGTCGGTCAGGCCGGGCACGATGTCACTGATTTGGCGGGATCGGCGGTCTGGGGTCTGGTGCGTTCGGCTCAGTCGGAGGCCCCGGGCCGTATCGTGCTGGTCGACACCGACGCTGACGAGCTGACCGCCGAAGGGCTGGCGGCGGTGATCGTTTCGGGCGAGCCCCAGGTTGTGATTCGTGCCGGTGTCGTGCATGTAGCCCGATTGACCCGGCTACCTGTTCAGGCCAGGGATACAGGGAAGATCGCCCGCAGGGTGCCCGTCGACGTGCCACGGCCGGTACCGGGCGTGGGCGGCGTGGTGTCGGCTGGGACAGTGCTGGTCACTGGCGGTACAGGTGGTTTGGGCGCGGTGTTGGCGCGGCATCTGGTGACAAACCATGGGGTGCGGTCGCTGGTATTGGCGAGCCGTCGTGGCGCGGCTGCGCCAGGAGCGTCGCTGTTGGTGACGGAATTGGGCGAGCTGGGTGCGCGGGTGCGGATTGTGGCTTGTGACGTCGCGACTCGAGATGGGGTGGCCGAGTTGTTGGCGGCGGTACCCGAGCAGTCCCCTGTGACAGGCGTGGTGCACGCGGCCGGTGTGCTCGATGACGGCGTGATCGCGTCACTGACACCGGACCGGATGGACGCCGTACTGGCAGCAAAGGCCGATGCCGCCTGGCACCTGCACGAAGCCACGAGCCGGATGGATGTGGGGATGTTCGTGCTCTACTCGTCCGCGGCGGGTGTGTTCGGAGCAGCGGGGCAGGGCAACTACGCGGCTGCGAATGTGTTCCTGGATGGGTTGGCCGCGCATCGGCGCGCGAATGGGCTGGTCGCGACCTCGATCGCGTGGGGGTTGTGGGCTTCCGATACCGGGATGACCGGGCATCTCGCTGATACCGACACCGCTCGGTTGGGTCGTGGTGGGTTGTCACCTATCTCGACAGAGCAAGGTCTGGCACTGTTCGACTCTGCGATCGTCCAGGACCGCGCCGCGGTAGTCGCGGCTCCGCTGGATCATGTGGTGCTGGATGCGCAGGTCAGGGATGGGACATTGATCCCGCTGCTGCGGGGATTGGTATCGAGTGCACGACATCGTCCGGTGCTGGAGCTGTCGCCGGAGCGGGGGGCGGATCTGCGAGAGCGGGTTTCAGCGCTGGCGGAAGCCGAGCGACTGCCGATGCTGCTGGGCGTGGTGCGAGACCAGATGGCGGTTGTGCTCGGTCATGATGGCGCCGACGCGATCGATCCAGCCGGCAACTTCCGGGAGTTGGGTTTCGATTCGCTGGCCGCGGTCGAGGCCCGTAACCGGCTCAATACGGTCACGGGACTGCGACTGCCCGCCACCCTGATCTTCGACCATCCGACACCGGCCACCGTCGCCCGGCACATTCTGGACGAACTACTCGGAGCCCATGAGGAGACCGTGGCAGCGCCGATGCGGCTGTCGGATGCAGCTCGCGAATCCACCGATATTCCGGCGGCGAAACACGCCAGTCCCGCAGAGACTTTGGTCGGTGTCATCCGGCAGGCGATCGCAGACAATAGATTCGGACACGGTGTGGCGTTCTTGCGAGCAGCAGCGAAACTCCGTCCGGTGTTCGACCACGTCACCGAGGGAATGCCGACCGGCATCGGAATCAGTGGCGGTTCGCCCGGCAACAGTGGCGGGGATGTCCTGCCGCACTTGGTATTCGTCAATGCCCCGGAATTCCTCGGCGGATACATTCAGTACACGCAGCTCGCCGCCCATGTCGGCGGTCACCGCCGTGTCTCGGCTATCCCGCTGTCGGGATACGATCCGGATGAACCGCTCCCCGCCTCTCTCGATGCCGCAATCGGCAGCATCGTCGGGATGGTCCTCGATACCGTCGGCCAGGACGAATTCGTTCTCGGCGGCTACTCGGTAGGCGGAAACATCGCCCACGCGGCGGCGGCTCGGCTAATGGAACAAGGAAATACCCAGCTGCAAGGCCTGGTCATCCTCGACGGCTTTATGGCCCGAGAGGCGAATGAACGCCTACTGAACGGCCGCGGGAACCACCTGCTCGAGATGGACGCGACGATCCCCGACATCGCCGGCCTCACCACCGCACGGTTGACCGCATTCGGCTGGTGGTTCGACCTGGCGATGCAGATCGAACACAAGCCTCTTGAAACTACGACGCTTGTCGTGAAGTTCACGCGATCGTCGCCTCCGCCTCAGAGGCTCGATGAGTGGCCGATAGAAGCGTGGTCGACCGCGCAGACGGTCCAGACCGTGGATGCGGATCACGTTGCGCTGTGCGGCGCCGAGGTTCACGTTACAGCGCAAATTATCGACCAATGGCTCACACAGCTGAGCACCGGCATCCGACCTGTTCAGTGAGTGGGAAGCAATGAGCACTATGACAACACAACCCGATCACGAGATCGTGGTAATTGGGGCGGGGCCCGGCGGTATCGCGGCGGGTGCGCTGCTCAAACGTGCGGGAATCGACGAGTTCACAATCCTGGAACGCGCGGGCGAGGTCGGCGGCAGTTGGCGCGACAATACGTACCCGGGGATCAGTGTGGACGTACCCGCGCTCGTTTACCAGTACTCGTTCGCTCGCAAGGCCGATTGGCCAACAGCGTTCCCGACAGGTGCCGAGGTTCAGGCGTATCACCAGGATGTCGCCCGCCGTTACGGTCTCTATCGGCACCTACGGTTCCACGTCGAGATCGTCCGCGAGGTATGGGACGAGAAACACCGCCGATGGGCGTTGCACACCGCTGACGGCGAGATCATTACGGCCAGGTTCGTGATCAGCGCGGTCGGTGCTTTTCTGCGACCCAAAGTCGATGGTGGCATACAGGGTCTCGGTGACTTCGCCAATATGGTGCAACGCCCGGACGCCTGGGACCATGCACACGACTTGGCGGGTAAGCGCGTGGCAGTGGTCGGTACCGGCGCGAGTTCCGTTCAGATCACGCCCGCGATCGCGCCTGAGGTAGGCCACCTCGATGTCTACCAGCGGACGCCTGTGTGGTGCCTACCGAAACCCAACTACCAGGTCCCGCGCTGGCTCCAAGCCGCCTTGCGGGTGCCAGGCGTGGCGGCGGCCCAGTGCGGGGTGATATTGCTGGGGTTGGAACCTATCGCCACACTGGCTACGTATATGCCCTTGGCAGTGGCGAAACCGTTGATGGCCGCCTTCGATGCCTTCGCCACGCGGGTTTACCGAGCGTATCTCCGACGGATCGTTGATGACCCCGAAACGGCCGCGGCACTGACACCCGGCTATGGGCCCATGGCGAAGCGGCTCACCCTGTCGACCGGATTTCCGGCGGTGTTCAATCGCGACAATGTTCGCCTCATCACCGACGACATCGAGCGGTTCACCGAGCAGGGCATCCGGACCATCGATGGCACCGAGCATCACTATGACGTCATCGTGCTGGCGACCGGCTACGAGATGCACACCGATCCGGAAAGTTATGCCGAAGGCGCTGTGGTCGGCCGGGACGGATTCGATCTCGGTCAGTTCTTCGGCGCCAATGGAGTGCAGGCCTATGAGGGTGTGGCTGTAGCCGGCCTGCCGAACCGCTGGATGCTGGTCGGACCGTACTCGTTGTCCGATATCGGATGGCACGGAATGGTGGAAACCACCGCATCACATGCCATTCGAGCGATAGTGGAGGCGCGGCGCCGCCGGGCGTCGACCGTCGAGGTGAGCGAACGGGCGCACGCCGCCTACCATGCCGAGATACGCAAGCGTGGTCAGGTCCTTCGGCACTACGTCGAGACGCAAAACAAAGGTACTCGAACCTACTACCGCAACTCGCACGGTGACACGCCGTATTTCCGGCCTGCCGGAGCCCTTGAAACACGGTGGCGTGGCAGACATTTTCCGTTCACCGACTATCACTTCGAGGCGGAGCATCAGTCCGGAGACCGGGAAGGCAACCAGGAAGAAGGTCAAGCCCGAAGTGCGCTGGGGTAAGGGACAGTGTGCAGAGATCGGGTTGCGTGTGGTAAGGATCGGCGCCCCAGCCGATTCCGTGCACGAAGATCGCCGGGGCGGCGCTGTTCTTGCCTCATGGTGGGGTGGTATCCCACTCGGTCCCGTGTAGCGGTTCGAGTATCGATCGATCCTCCCCGGGGGGTCTGGACGAGTGTGAAAGTGGTCGGTGGATGGTCGAGCCAGATCCGCCGTGACTTCTCCTAGGCGTAGGTGGCGTTGGGCCAGCCGCAGATACACGTGCACCGGCGCCTACCCTTCGACCCAACCGTGTAGCCCGTATCCTGTACGCCTCCAGAAACTTTCGTACTATCGGTCGATACTTCGAATCGAATCGAGGACGTTTCCGATGACGGACAATGAGCGGTCGTTGATCGAACGCGCGCAGCGTGTGGCCGAAGTGGTGCTGTATCCGGACGCGGCGGCGGTCGATCAAGACGGCGTGGTGCCCGCCCGGCACTGGGAAGCGCTGGCCGAGGAAGGACTCTACGGCGCGGCGGTGGCCGGGCTCGAGCTGTCCGATATCGCGCGGATCATCGAAGTGCTCGCGGGTGGCTGCCTGTCGACGGCGTTCATCTGGATGCAGCATCACTCGGCGGTGCGCAGCCTGGCGAACACCGCGAACACGGGTCTGCGCGAGATATTTTTCGCCGACCTGTTAAGCGGTCGCAAGCGTGCGGGCGCGGCGTTCGCGGGCGCGGTCGCGCAACCGGCGAAACTGTCGGCGACTCGGGTCGGCGGCGGATATCTGCTGACCGGTGATGCGCTGTTCGTCAGCGGATGGGGAGTCGTGGACCTGCTGCAGGTGGCGGCGCGGGAGAGAACCGAGGATGCTACGGACACGGTCGTCTCGGGCCTGATCGAAGCAACCGCCGCCGAGACTTTGTCGGTCACTCCGGTCAGCCTGGTCGCCGGCCAGGCCACCGCGACGGTACGGATGCAGTTCGACAACCACCTGCTACCCGATCACCGGGTGAGCGAGGTGGCGGCCTTCAGCGATTTCTGCACCGCCCAGACCATTGGTTCGCGACTCAATGGTGCGGTGGCGTGTGGAGTTGCCGAGCGGGCGATCGACCTGCTCGAACTGACCTCCGCGGGTCCCGCAACGCTGCTGCGCGAGCAATGGCACAGCGTGCATGCCGGATTGGACGACGCCATGCCCGGTCCGGACGTGCTGCAAAAAGCGCGAGCGGTCGCGCTGCGGTCCGCGGCAGCATTGTTCGCGGCGAGCGGATCGGCGGCGCTGCAGACCGGGCATCCCGCGGAACGGCTGATGCGCGAGGCCACGTTCACGCTCGTCGCAACGAGCCTCCCGGACATGCGGGCACTATTGGTCGACGGGTTCGCCCGGGGCTGAGCGGCTCGGGCTGAAGCCGGCGCCGCTTCGAGACGGCAGGCAACAGTATGCCCGTCGACGGCCCCGAACGCCTGGGAGCCCGCCCGCTGGCCTGCAGGCCGAGTCGCCGACCGATATCCCGGACCAGATCGGTGAGAGTTGGCGTTGTGATGACGTGAGCACGGCGATAAAGGTGCCGAGCAGTGTCGCTCGCACGGCCTTCGCCGCACGGCAGCTTCATTGGCGATCAGTGCCGGGGCGAACATCAAGGTTGTTCAGCGGATTCTCGGCTACAAGAGGGCCACGCTGACCCGGGACCTGTACGGGCACCTGTTCCCGGATGATCTCGATGCCGTGGCGGTCGGGATGGATGCGGTCACTAGGACTGCTGCCGACCAATTGCTGACTGCGTGAGATGGGCAACGTCGGAAGCGTCGGACACAATGCCGTTCGATCTTGGTGCCGAGTGTGGGACTCGAACCCACACGCCCTTTCGGACAACGGTTTTTGAGACCGTCGCGTCTGCCAGTTCCGCCAACTCGGCGCACCGGAGGGAATGATAGCGGGTCGATGGCGATATCGGCTAACCGGTCACCCCTTGCTGTGACCTGGGCGAGGTTTGCCCTGGGTAGATGCGTTCTATACCGAAGTGAAAGGTACTCTTTACATCACTCGATGGCGTGACGGTGGCTCTTCGGTCGGATATGTCCGGCTGTGGCGGCGGTGGATCGCATCGGGGCTCGAGCATCGAACCAGAGGGGTCTTCTATGAGCACTACTGCGGGCGCGGACGCCAAGGCCGGCGCCGTGGCGAAGCGTGTCGTCGTCGCCGAAGACGAGGCCTTGATTCGCATGGATCTGGTGGAGATGCTCACCGAAGAGGGCTATCAGGTGGTCGGCGAGGCAGGCGACGGCCAGCAGGCGGTCGATCTGGCGGTGGAGCACCGTCCGGATCTGGTGATCATGGATGTGAAGATGCCGCGCCGCGACGGTATCGACGCCGCCGCCGAGATCGCCTCGAAACGTGTTGCGCCGGTGGTGATCCTCACCGCGTTCAGTCAGCGTGACCTGGTCGAGCGGGCCCGCGACGCCGGCGCCATGGCCTATCTGGTGAAGCCGTTCACCAAATCGGATCTGGTGCCAGCCATCGAACTGGCCGCGAGCCGGTTCCATGAGATCACCGCGCTGGAGGGCGAGGTCGCGAGCCTGTCGGAGCGGTTGGAGACGCGCAAACTGGTCGAGCGGGCCAAGGGCGTGCTGATGCAGACCCAGGGGCTGTCGGAGCCGCAGGCCTTCAAGTGGATTCAGCGCACCGCGATGGACCGCCGGACCACCATGAAGGCGGTTGCGGAAGTGGTGCTGGAGAATCTGACACCCCAGTGACCGCCCGTCGGCGGTATACACGACGCGATTTACATCGAGGAAACATAATCGCGAAAAAGAATTCGACACGATGTCATCTGCATGATCCGAATGCGGTGCGGATCCATCGTGCCGACGCTATGTTTCTGCGCAGGCTGAGTCGTCGGCCTCCTCGGTTGGCCGGGGGAGCACAGGAACGTAGAGGTGAATCGTGCTTAGTTCGACATGGCGAAACCGTACGATGCGAGTGCTGGGGGTCGGCGCGGCCGCAGCCCTGGTGTTGACCGGGTGCAGCGAAAAATCGACCGGCGATTCGGAGGCCACCGGAACCGACGGCGCCGGGGGCCTGTCCATCCAGCCGGTGATGCAGATCGACGCCGAGGGCAAGGAAGTTCCCTCCACCGACACCACAGCAGCCGCCGATCCGGCGGGCGACGGTTCGGCGACCTGCCCGCAAGGCACCTCGATCGCCATGGCTGGCGCGTTGACCGGGCCGAATGCCGCGCTCGGCATCAATATCCTCAACGGGGCGAAGCTGGCGATCGATCAGCACAACAAGGCGAACCCGGGCTGCCAGATCGAGCTGAAGCCGTTCGACACCGAGGGCAACCCGCAGAAGGCCACGCAGGTCATCCCCCAGATCGTCAACGACCCGACGATCCTCGGCCTGGTCGGCCCGGCCTTCTCCGGCGAGACCAAGGCCACCGGCCAGATCCTCAGCGACGCAGGCCTGGTGTCGGTGTCCTCGTCGGCCACCAACGCCTCGCTCACCCAGAACGGCTGGCAGAGCTTCTTCCGCGGCCTGGCCAACGACGATGTGCAGGGACCGTCGGTGGCCAACTACATGGTCAGTACCGCCGGCTACAAGAAGGTGTGCGTCGTCCAGGACAACACCGACTACGGCACCGGCCTCGCCGCCAGCGTCACCGCCGCCCTCGGCCCGGTTGCCGATCCGGCGTGCGCGGCCAGCATCAAAGAGGGTGACAAGGACTTCTCCGCCACCGTCACCAAGATCTCTAGCGTGAACCCGGACGCGATCTTCTACTCCGGCTACTACGCCGAGGCCGCACCATTGGCCCAGCAGTTGAAGTCCGGTGGCGTGGACGCGACCTTCGTCTCCGCCGATGGCAGCAACGATCCGCAGTTCGTCTCCCAGGCCGGAAGCTCGGCCACCGGGGCGGTGCTGTCGTGCCCGTGTGGTCCGGCGCCGGAGGAATTCACCACCGAGTACGAGGCACTCAACGGCCAGGCCCCCGGCGTCTACTCGGTCGAGGCCTACGACCTGGCCACCATCCTGGCCATGGGCATCGACGACGGGAAGCTGACCCGGCCGGATCTGCTCGCGTTCGTGCGTGGCTACGACGGTGCCGGGCTGGCCCGCCAGTACAAGTGGAACCCGGACGGTGAGCTGTCCAACGCGCTGATCTGGGTGTACGAGGTCAAATAGCGCAAGCGGCGACGGCGCGTACTCCGACCTGCCGGTGGTCGGGGTACGCGCCGATCCATCAGGGGCGACAGCGATGAGGGCTTGGCACGGATGACTCCTACCGTTTATTTCGGCGCGCTACCGCTGGCCGACGGCTCGATCGACTTCAACTACGAAGGGGTGATCGATCAGTTCTGGCGGTTGACCGTCGACGGATTGTCCTACGGCGCGATCTACGCGCTGGTGGCCGTCGGTTACACACTGGTCTACGGCGTGCTGCGGCTGATCAACTTCGCACATTCGGAAGTGTTCATGCTCGGCATGTTCGGGCAGTACATCGGATTGATGCTGCTCGGGTTCTCGCCGAGTGGCGATGTGTACTCCGAGGGCGTCATCCTGACCGTCACCTATCTGGGGCTGGCCATGCTGTTCGGCATGGCGGTGTCCGGGGCGGCGGCGGTGGGATTGGAGCGGGTCGCCTATCGGCCGCTGCGCCGTCGCGGCGCCAAACCCTTGATCTTCCTGATCACGGCGATCGGTATGTCGTTCGTGCTGCAGGAATTCGTGCACTTCATCCTGCCGAAGCTGTGGCCGGATCTCGGCGGCACCAACGCACAGCAGCCGATCATCCTGGTCGAGCCGACGGTGCAGTTCAGCATCGGCGGCGCCGACGTCACCAATGTGACGATCGTGATCGTGGTGTCGGCGGTGGTGCTTGCCGCCGCCGCCGAGATGCTGATCAACCGGACCAAGTTCGGGCGCGGGATCCGTGCGGTCGCCCAGGACCCCGATACCGCCACGCTGATGGGCGTCTCGCGGGAGCGGGTCATCATGCTGACCTTCCTCATCGGCGGTGTGCTGGCCGGCGCGGCGGCTTTGCTGTACGCGCTGAAGATTCCCAACGGCATCATCTACTCCGGGGGGTTCGTCCTCGGCATCAAGGCCTTCAGCGCCGCGGTGCTCGGCGGTATCGGCAATCTGCGCGGCGCGCTGCTCGGCGGCTTACTGCTCGGACTGGCCGAGAACTACGGGCAGATCCTGTTCGGCACCGAATGGCGCGATGTCGTCGCGTTCGTGGTGTTGGTGCTGGTGCTGATGTTCCGGCCGACGGGCATCCTCGGTGAGAGTCTCGGGAGGGCCCGCGCATGAGTGAGAAGACCACGACGATCGCGGCCCCCACACCGCCGCCTCGGCCAACGCACGGCGCCGGCGATGCGTTGCGCGGCTGGTGGGAAGGTCTGAGCAGACCGGCGCAATGGGCGTTCGGGGTGCCGGCGATCATTGCGCTCGCGTTGCTTCCACTGTTCCCGCCGCCGCTGCTGGATACTCCTGGCACCAGCTTCGGCGGGGTGATGGCGCAGTTCGCGATGTACGCGCTGATCGCGATCGGCCTCAATGTGGTGGTCGGGCAGGCGGGGCTGCTCGATCTCGGTTACGTCGGCTTCTACGCCGTCGGTGCTTACACAGTCGGCCTGCTGACCAGCCCGAACAGTCCCTGGAACCAGACCGACGGCGGCTGGCTGGATCCCGATTGGGCCTGGTTGGCGTGTGTACCGCTGGCGATCGCGGTCACCGCGGTATCGGGTCTGATCCTTGGTTCGCCGACACTGCGGCTGCGGGGTGACTATCTAGCGATCGTCACCCTCGGTTTCGGTGAGATCGTGCGGCTGCTCGCGGACAACCTGGGCGAGCTGACCAACGGCAGCCTCGGCCTGTCCGGTATCGCCTACCCGCATGTCGGCGAATCCGAGGAACGTCCCAACGGAGTGTTCTCCGCGGGCAATGTCGGTGACGCCGACAGCGCGAATGTGCTCGACCGCGCCAACTCGGGCACCTGGTGGTACTGGCTGGGCATGGTCTTCGTGATCGTGGTGCTACTGATCGTCGGCAACCTGGAACGCAGCCGGGTCGGGCGCGCCTGGGTCGCCATCCGTGAGGACGAGGACGCCGCCGAGATCATGGGTGTGCCCGCGTTCAAATTCAAACTGTGGGCGTTCATGATCGGCGCGGCGGTCGGCGGCCTGTCCGGTGCGCTGTATGCGGGTCAGGTGCAGTTCATCAATCCGACCGGCTTCAACATCATCAACTCCATGTTGTTCCTGTGTGCGGTGGTGATCGGTGGCCAGGGCAACAAACTCGGGGTCATCGTCGGAGCGTTCCTCGTGGTGTATCTGCCCAACCGGTTGATGTCGGTGCAGCTGGTCACCGATGAGATGGCCGGCTACATCCAACTCGGGGTGCTCGCGGTGGTGTTCGCCGGGCTTGCGGTGGCCTGGCGGCTGTGGTCGCGCCGGTTCGGAATCTGGGTGCGCAGACTGTTCGTGACGGCGACCGTCGTCCTCGGCGTGTACTGGGTGATCCTGCTCGGCAGCGTGCTGCTGTTCCGGCCGCAGGGTGCGCAGAGTCTCGGCGACCTCAAATATCTGTACTTCGGCATCGCGCTGGTGGTGATGATGATCCTGCGGCCACAGGGCCTGTTCCCGGTCCGGCAGAAACTGCTGGCCTACGGCAGGCAGATCTATCTGGCGGTGCGCAGACCGTTGCGCGGCGAGCCGGTGGGAGCGAACCGATGACCGGGCCGGGCGCGGGCGATGCACTGTTCGACAACGAGGACATGACCGCCGGGTACGTGCCGGAACCGGAGGTGGAGTCGGCGGGCACGGTCGACGTCGAGGCGGTCGATCCGACGCTGGCCGACGCGGCCGCCGTCGCCGAGGTCGTAGCACCGCATCGCGAGATCGAGACCGAGGTCGGCGCCCCGCTGCTGCGCACCGATGGGCTGACGGTGAAGTTCGGTGGCCTCACCGCCCTCGACGCCGTCAGCTTCGAGATCCGCCGCGGCGAGATCCTCGGCCTGATCGGCCCCAACGGCGCAGGAAAGACCACCTGCTTCAACGCCATCACCGGCGTGTACCGGCCGTCGGCGGGCACGGTGTATTTCGACGGCAAACCACTGACCAAGACCAAACGCAACGCCATCACCCGCCTCGGCATCGCCCGCACGTTCCAGAACGTGCGGCTCTTCGGTGAGATGACCGCACTGGAGAACGTGGTGGTCGGCACTGACGCCAGGCACAAGACCTCCGTGCCGGGTGCGATCTTCCGCACGGCAAGGCATCGGCGCGAGGAACGTGACGCCATCGAACGTGGTATGGCGCTGCTGGAGTTCGTCGGGATCGCACCGCGGGCGGTGGAGAAGGCGCGCAATCTGTCCTACGGCGATCAGCGCAGGCTCGAGATCGCTCGCGCGCTGGCCACCGAGCCGAAACTGCTGTGCCTGGACGAACCGGCCGCAGGCTTCAACCCGATCGAGAAGTCGGCGCTGATGGATCTGATCCGCAAGATCCGCGACGACGGCTTCACGGTGCTGCTGATCGAGCACGATATGCGCCTGGTGATGGGGGTGACCGACCGCATCGTCGTGCTCGAATTCGGCCGCAAGATCGCCGACGGCCTGCCCGCCGCCATCCGGGCCGATCCGGCGGTGATCGCCGCCTATCTCGGTGTGCCCGACGACGAGGACGGACAGGACGCCTCATGAGCACAGCTGAACCGATGCTCGAAGTCGACGAGATCTACGTCAACTACGGCAGAATCCAGGCGCTGCACGGTATTTCGCTGCGGGTGGCCGACGGTGAGCTGGTCACCCTGCTCGGCGCCAACGGCGCGGGCAAGACCACAACCATGCGCGCGCTGTCGGGATTGCTGCCACTGACCAAGGGCCGCATCCTGTTCGAGGGCCGGGATATCAGCCGGATGAAGGCGCACGAACGGGTGGTGGCCGGGTTGATCCAGGCCCCGGAAGGCCGGGGAATCTTTCCCGGTATGTCCGTGCAGGAGAACCTCGATATGGGTTGTTACGCACGGCCGTTCAAGGAGAAGACCGAATACGCCGCGACCCTCGACCGTGTCTTCGACCTGTTTCCTCGATTGCGGGAACGGCGCAAACAGGTCGGCGGCACGCTGTCCGGCGGCGAACAGCAGATGCTGGCAATCGGTCGTTCGCTCATGGCGCGGCCGCGGCTGCTGCTGCTCGACGAGCCCTCGATGGGGTTGGCGCCCATGGTGATCCAGCAGATCTTCCGCATCGTCAGCGAGATCAACGAGCAAGGCACCACCGTCCTGCTGGTCGAACAGAACGCCAGGCAGGCGCTCAAGCGCAGCGATCGCGGCTACATCCTGGAGACCGGTGAGGTGACCAAGACCGGCACCGGTGCGGACCTGCTCGTCGACCCGGCGGTGAAGTCGGCATACCTGGGTGTGGGATGAGCGAGCCCGCCCGGGTGTCGGCCGTTCGACTTGTCGGTGGCTGTCCCTAGACTCTGGGGGGTGAGTTCACCGACGACAGCCCAGCGTTCTGCCTCTTCCGGATCAGGCACGGCACCGAGCACCACGTCGAGTGCCGCAGCCGCCGCGACGGCCGCGGGGGAGCGGCCGACGCTGTTGCTGATCGATGGTCACTCGGTGGCTTATCGTGCCTTCTACGCGCTACCGGCGGAGAACTTCAAAACCGTCACCGGCCAGACCACCAATGCGGTGTACGGCTTCACCGCCATGCTGATCAATCTGCTGCGCGATGAGAAGCCCACCCATATCGCCGCGGCGTTCGACGTCTCGCGCCAGACCTTCCGCACCGAGGCCTACCCCGAGTACAAGGCCAACCGCACCGCCACCCCCGACGAGTTCCGCGGCCAGGTCGAGCTCACCAAGGATGTGCTCGGTGCGCTGGGTATCCCGGTGATGGCGATCGAGGGCTACGAGGCCGACGATGTGATCGCGACGATCACCACCCAGGCGGTGCCGCAGGGTTACCGGGTGCTCATCGTCACCGGCGACCGTGACTCCATACAGTTGGTCAACGACGATGTCACGGTCCTCTATCCGCGCAAGGGCGTCTCCGATCTCACCCGCTTCACCCCCGATGAGGTGCAGACCAAATACGGCCTCACCCCCGTGCAGTACCCCGATTACGCGGCGCTGCGCGGCGATCCGAGCGACAACCTGCCCGGCATCCCGGGTGTGGGGGAGAAGACCGCCGCCAAGTGGATCCGTGAGTACGGCGATCTGGCCACCCTGGTCGACAAGGTCGACGAGGTGCGCGGCAAGGTCGGCGATGCGCTGCGCGCGAACCTGAGCAGCGTCGTACTGAACCGGCAGCTCACCGAAATGGTGCGCGATGTGCCGCTGCCCTACACCCCCGATCAGCTCGCCCAGGCGCCGTGGGACCGCGAACGCATTCACCGGCTCTTCGACGATCTGGAATTCCGCGTGCTGCGAGACCGGCTGTTCGAGACCCTCGCCCCGCCGAGCCCCGAGGCCGAATCCGGGTTCGAGATCAGCGGTTCGTCGCTGGCGCCGGGCAGCGTCGGCGACTGGCTGGCCGATCACGCGCCGGTCGGCGTACGCCACGGTGTGTCGGTGGTCGGCTCGGGTGCGCCCGCGCACGGCGACGTCAGGGCGATCGCGATCGCCGCCGCCGATGGTGAGGGCGCCTATATCGATGTCACCGGGATGACTCCGGAAGACGAAGCTCGCCTCGGTGCCTGGCTGGCCGATCCGGCCCGTCCCAAGGCGCTGCACGAGGCCAAGTCCGCGATCCACGCGTTGCGCGGTCGCGGCTGGTCGCTGGCCGGGCTCACCAGCGACACCGCGCTGGCCGCCTATCTGGTCCGGCCCGGGCAACGCAGCTTCAATCTCGACGATCTGTCGCTGCGCTATCTGCATCGTGAGCTGCGCGCCGAAACCGACCAGGCCCCGCAGTTGTCATTGCTCGACGACGAGGACGCCGTCGATACCGAGGTCGCGCAGACCGAGATGCTGCGCGCCCGCGCCGTCGCCGACCTCGCCGAATCTCTCGACGGTGAGCTGGCCGGAATCGAATCCACCGCCCTGCTCGGCGAGATGGAGTTGCCGCTGCTCGAGGTCCTGGCCACGCTCGAGGACGCGGGCATCGCCGTCGACGTCGCCCAGCTCGAGTCGCTTCAGCGTCAGTTCGCCGACAAGGTGACCGAGGCGGCCGATGCGGCCTACGAGGTGATCGGTAAGCAGATCAACCTCGGCTCGCCCAAGCAGTTGCAGGTGGTGCTGTTCGACGAGCTCGACATGCCGAAGACGAAGCGCACCAAGACCGGCTACACCACCGACGCCGATGCGCTCGAATCGCTCTACGAGAAGACCGAACACCCGTTCCTCGCGCATCTGCTCGCCCACCGCGACGCCACCCGGCTCAAGGTCACCGTGGACGGCCTGCTCAAATCCGTCGCCGACGACGGCCGTATCCACACCACGTTCAACCAGACGATCGCCGCCACCGGCCGGCTGTCGTCCACCGAACCGAACCTGCAGAACATCCCCATCCGCACCGACACCGGCAGGCAGATCCGCGATACCTTCGTCGTCGGCGCGGGTTATGAATCGCTGATGACCGCCGATTACAGCCAGATCGAAATGCGGATCATGGCGCACCTGTCCGGCGACGCCGGCCTGATCGAGGCGTTCAACTCCGGTGAGGATCTGCACAGCTTCGTCGCGTCGAAGGCCTTCGATATCCCGATCTCCGAGGTGAATCCGGAGATGCGACGCCGGATCAAGGCCATGTCCTACGGCCTCGCATACGGTTTGAGCTCCTACGGCCTGTCCGCGCAGCTGAAGATCAGCACGCAGGAGGCCAAGGACCAGATGGAGGTCTACTTCGCCCGGTTCGGCGGTATTCGCGATTACCTGCACGAGGTGGTGGAGCAGGCACGCAAGGTCGGCTACACCCAGACCCTGTTCGGTCGCCGCCGCTACCTGCCCGACCTGGATTCCAGCAACCGTCAACGTCGCGAAGCCGCCGAGCGGATGGCATTGAACGCCCCGATTCAGGGCACGGCCGCCGATATCATCAAGGTCGCGATGATCAACGTGCACAAGGCGATTCAGGATGCGGGGCTGCAGTCGCGGATGCTGCTGCAGATCCACGACGAACTCCTCTTCGAGGTCGCCGCGGGTGAACGCGAGGCCCTCGAGGCGCTGGCCCGGCGCGAGATGGCCGCTGCCATCGACCTGTCGGTTCCGCTCGACGTATCCGTCGGCACCGGACGCAGCTGGGACTCGGCCGCGCACTGACGGAGGCGGGCGTCGCCCGCGTGACGCAGGTCGACCACCGACGCAGGGTGATACCGGCGACTCGACACCTACTCGCCGGTACACCTCACACACCCCATGACCTGGGCGAACACTGCTCGGCGCGAAAGAAAACAGCAAGCAAATGTGGTTGCCTTCCCCGCGGCGACTCTCTATCCTCGGACGCGTGCCGAATCCCTCCGACCGCCACAGCGCCGCGCTGCATGTCGCCGACCGCGACAGCGCTGCGCTCATGCCGCACACCGCGATGGTGGCGCGTCGGCTAGTGCTCGTAGTACCCCGCCGCAGCGGGGTCTGATTCGGACCGGCCCCCTCGCTGCGGGCCGTTTGACGTTCGTTGCTGGTCCCCTCTGCCGCCTGCAAGCATCCTCGGGAAGACCTACGTGCACATGACCATGCTCCTCGACAGCCATGACCTGATCGCCGCCGCCCCACGGAGCCTGCGCTCCGAAAGCGCCGGCCTTACCCCCGACCAGTTCCGCGATCGCTACGGCGAACGCACCGGGCCGATCCGGCTCGGCGACTGGTCACCCGCCGGAAACCGGCACGCGAATTTCACCGCGACGCTCGAATTCGCCGGCCACCTGCGCACCGTCGTCGCCACCGGGAATCCGGTCGCGGCCATGACCTCGGCCCTCTACGAGGAGGGCTACCCGGTCGAGATCCTGCAATTCCACCAGCGACGCACCGGTGACGCCACCGCGACTTTCGTCCAGTGCGAGTTCAACGGCCGCCGTGGCTGGGGTGCCGCTCTGGCCGGTGACGGCGCCGAATCCACGGTCCGCGCCATGATCGCCGGGCTCAACCGCCTCGGCGCCTGATACGGCAGACGGACCCTGCCCTTCCCGGATCGGGAGGGCCAGGGTCCGTCGTCGCGGTAGTTACTCCGCCGATGCCTGCTGCTCTGCCAGCTGCTTACGCACCTCATCCATATCGAGGCCCTTCACCTGGGTGACCAGGTCCTCGAGTGCGGCGGGGGGCAGTGCGCCGGGCTGGGCGAACACCAGCACGCCCTCGCGGAAGGCCATGATCGTCGGAATCGATCGGATATTGGCGGCCGCCGCGAGGCCCTGCTCGGCCTCGGTGTCCACCTTGCCGTGCACCACATCGGGGTGCTGCTCCGACGATGCCTCGAAGGTGGGGGCGAAGCTGCGGCACGGTCCGCACCACGAGGCCCAGAAATCGACGAGTACCACGTCGTTTCCGGTGACGATCTCATCGAAGTTCTGCTGGGTCAGCGTCTGCGTTGCCATGGGCGTCCTCTCGTATCGGTATGCCGGGTCCAACGCCGGGCACCGGTGTTATCTTCCACCGGCGACCGGCCAGGCCCGCCGTTCGTCGCCGTCCCACCTCCGGATACCCACCACGGTCGCGGTGAAATCACGTTCGGCGGCGACCGCGAGAACTGCCTCGCCGAGCTGCGGTGGTGGTACGCGTCTGGCCAGTGTGACATGTGGGGTCCACTGATCCGGGTGCATATTGCCCGGAACTCCCGGACAGGGTGATACCAGCGCGTGCACCCGTCGCTGGCAGGCCAGCAGCTCTTCGGTCGGCACCACCAGCCGCACCAGGATCGGCCTGCGAGCCCCGAAGACCAGCACCCCACCCAACCGCACCCGGAAGCGGCGAAACGGCAGTTTCTCCAGGTCGTGGTCGATCCGCGGCCAGATCTGCTTGGCCACGGCGACGGTGATGTGCGGACGTTTGGGCGGGTCACCCGCCGCGGGCCTGCGAAGCACACCGGGCAGACCGGCCTCGGCCAGCACTGCCCACTGCTCACGGATGTGTTCCTCTGCCGTGTCGTCGAGCACCAGTTCCACCGACTGCACCATGATCTGCAGAAACTAGCCGTCGCGCCCCCGCGCGCGAGGGCGTTCGACCGCGACGGGAGGATGTCGGAGTGAGCGAGGCACGACGAACGGACGGTGGACGGCTGCGGCTTGGCCTGATCGACGGTGACGGCATCGGCCCCGAAGTGGTGGGTTCGGCGCGTGCGGTGGTCGACGAGGCGCTGGCCGCGGCGGGCGCCGAGCCGGTGGCGTGGGTGCCGCTATCCATCGGGCACCGGGCGCTCGACGAGTTCGGGACCCCGCTGCCGCAGCAGACCCTCGACGCGCTGGCCGAGCTGGACGGATGGATCCTCGGCCCACACGACAACGCCTCGTATCCGGCCGAGCATCGGGTGGCTCCTGGCGGCGCGATCCGCAAGCACTTCGGGCTGTACGCCAATATCCGGCCTGCCCGCGCGTTTCCCGGGGTGCGCGCCGCTGCGCCCGATATCGATCTGGTCATCGTGCGGGAGAACAGCGAAGGCTTCTACTCCGACCGCAATATGTTCGCCGGGTCTGGTGAGTTCCGGCCCACCGAAGATGTCGCCATGTCGGTCGGTGTCGTCACCCGCCGCGCCTGCGAGCTGATCGCGCACGAGGCACTACGGCTGGCGAGCACCCGGCGCAAGCGGGTGACGATCGTGCACAAGGCGAATGTGCTGCCGATGACGATGGGCCTGTTCCGCGATGTTTGTTACGAGGTCGCGGGGCAGTACCCCGGTGTGCAGGTCGACGACGAGCACGTCGACGCCACCGCCGCGCATCTGGTCCGCGCACCCGGTGACTTCGATGTTCTGGTCACCGAGAACCTCTTCGGCGACATCCTCTCCGATTTGGCCGCCGAAATGAGCGGATCGCTGGGGCTCGCGGCCTCGCTGAACTGTTCGGCCGATCGCGCGATGGCGCAGGCGGTGCATGGCGCGGCGCCCACCCTGGCCGGCCGCAACCGTGCCAACCCGGCCGCCTTGCAGCTGTCGTCGGCAATGTTATTGCACTGGCTGGGAATCCGGCATTCGACGCCCCTGCTGACCCAGGCCGCCGAACGGATCGAGCGCGCCGTCGCGACCACTCTGGAAGCCGGGATCGCGACGGCCGACCTGGGTGGGCTGGCCTCGACCAGTGAATTCACCGAGCACGTGAGTGCCAGGGTGCACCGCCGGTGAGTGCGCGTCATGGATCGGTGTGTACTCGGCCGCGGTGGCGCGATTCTCCGCTACTGTCCGGTACGCGAGGGCTCGCATCGCCTACATTGCGAGAAGGTGAGGTCGGGTTCTCCGGACCGGAAGGTGGAGGCTGCGGTGGCTGATCGTCCCGAATCCGGCACGCGCGGACGCTGGGCGGTGCTGGTTGTCGGCGTGCTCACGGCGATCGTGCTCGCGGTGGCCGGCTGCACACACAACACCGAGGATCTGCCCGACGTCGCGAAGGTGCCGGTGACCGAGGTGCCGGAACTCGCGGCGACGGTGCCTGCGGAGATCAGGCAGTCCGGGGTATTGAAGGTCGGGGTCAATGTGCCGTATCAACCGAACGAGTACCGCGACAGCGACGGCAATATCGCCGGATTCGACGTCGACCTGATGGATGCGGTGACCACCGTGCTCGGTCTGCGCGCCGAATACATCGAATCGGCCTTCGAGAAGATCATCCCCGCCGTGCAGGCGGGCACCTACCACGTGGGCATGTCCTCGATCACCGACTCGGCAGAGCGGGAGAAGCAGGTCGATTTCGTCACCTACTTCAACGCCGGTGTGCAATGGGCCCAGCGCGCTGATCGCCCGGTCGATCCGAACGATGCCTGCGGTAAGCGCGTCGCGGTCCAGGCGACCACCTTCGAACACCTCGAAGAGCTGCCCGCCAAGAGCAAGGCCTGCGAGGACGCGGGTAAGGACCCGATCATCATCCAGAGCTTCGACGAGCAGAGCACCGCGACCAATGCTCTGGTCCTCGGTCAGGTGGACGCCATGTCGGCGGACTCGCCGGTCACCGCGTACGCCATCAAACTCACCGAAGGCAAGATCGAACCCGCCGGGCCGGTCTTCGACGCCGCGCCCTACGGCTGGGCGGTGGCCAAGGGTTCGCCGCTGGGTCCGGTCCTGCAGCAGGCGTTGCAGCATCTGATCGATAACGGCGAGTACCGCCAGATCACCGAGAACTGGGGTGTGCAGGAGGGCGCGATCACCAAGTCCGTCATCAATGGCGCGCCGAAGGGATGACATGAGCGAATCACTGACCGAGCCGGAGTCGAGCACGACCGAACCGGAGCCGATCAAGGCCGTCCCGCTGCGCAGGCCGGGGCGTTGGATCGCCGCGACCGTCATTCTGGTGCTCGTCGGACTGTTCATCTACGGCGCCGCGACCAACCCGGCCTATCGCTGGGACGTGTACTGGCAGTATCTGCGCGACAGCCGCATAGCCGAAGGCGCAGTCGTCACACTGGAACTGACGGTGCTGTCCATGGCGATCGCGGTGGTGCTCGGCGCGCTGCTCGCGGTGATGCGGCTGTCGCCGAATCCGGTGCTGCGGTCCACGGCGTGGGTGTATCTGTGGATCTTCCGCGGCACACCGGTATTTGTGCAGTTGGTGTTCTGGGGTCTGGTGCCGTCGCTGTACAAGCAGATCTCCCTAGGTGTTCCGTTCGGGCCCCAGTTGATCGAACTCGATGTGCAGGGTTTTCAGGCGGCGTTCACGTTCGCGGTGATCGGTCTGGGCCTCAACGAGGCCGCCTATATGGCCGAAATCGTGCGCGCGGGCATCAATTCGGTCGGTGAGGGGCAGCGTGAGGCGTCGGTCGCGCTCGGCATGTCCTGGTCGCAGACCATGCGCCGCACGGTATTGCCGCAGGCCATGCGAGTGATCATCCCGCCGACCGGTAACGAGCTGATCGGCATGCTCAAGACCACCTCGCTGGTGACGGCGATCCCGCTCAGCACCGATCTGTTCGGCCGGGCCCGCGATATCTACGGCGTGAACTTCCTGCCGATCCCGCTGCTGCTGGTGATCGCGACCTGGTATCTGGCCATCACCAGTGTGCTGATGGTCGGCCAGTTCTACCTGGAGCGCTATTTCTCGCGCGGGGTGTCACGGCAGCTGACCGCGAAACAGTTGCAGGAACTGGCCGATGCGCAGAATGTGGTGAAGGCGAAATGAGCGATGCGGTAGATGGCGGCGCGACCGGTACCGAAACCACGCCGATGATCCGCGCCGATCGGGTGTGTAAGTCCTTCGGTGCGTTGCAGGTGCTCAAGGGCATCTCGCTCGAGGTGGCACGCGGCCAGGTGCTGTGCCTGGTCGGCCCGTCGGGCTCGGGCAAATCCACCTTCCTACGCTGCATCAACCATCTCGAGCAGGTCAACGCTGGGCGGTTGTACGTCGACGGCGAACTGGTCGGCTACCGCGAGAAGGGTGACAAGCTCTATGAGCTGCATCCAAGGGAAGCGGCCAGGCAGCGACGCGAGATCGGCATGGTCTTCCAGCATTTCAATCTGTTCCCGCACCGCACCGCACTGGCCAACATCATCGAGGCGCCCACCCAGGTGAAGAAGGTCCGCAAGTCCCAGGCGGTGACCAGGGCCAAGGAACTGCTGGATCGGGTCGGGCTGGCCGATAAGGCCAATGCCTATCCGGCCCAGTTGTCCGGCGGCCAGCAGCAGCGCGTCGCGATCGCCCGCGCACTGGCGATGGACCCGAAACTGATGCTGTTCGATGAGCCCACTTCCGCGCTCGACCCGGAGCTGGTCGGTGAAGTCCTCACCGTCATGCGTGAACTCGCCGATTCCGGGATGACGATGGTGGTGGTCACCCATGAGATGGGGTTCGCCCGCGAGGTCGCCGATCAGTTGGTGTTCATGGACGGGGGCGTGGTGGTCGAGGCCGGACCGCCGCGTGAGGTGCTCGAGCAGCCGAAACATGAGCGGACCAAGACGTTCCTGTCGCGGTTGCTGTAAGCGGCCGGTTTTGGGTTCGGCGTTCGGCCCGCTTCCGGCATCGCGTCAACGGGCGTCGGCCGCCGGCCTCGCCAAGGCGATGCGTAGCTGCCCGAGAAGCACTTTCGCCGCCGGAGTGCTCGGACGGTCGGTGCGCCAGGCGATGGCGAGTTGACCGCGCAGTTCGGGCCGCACGATCGGCAGCGTCCGGACGCCGAAGGCGGCGGCCTCTGCCTCGGTGAGCGCGGGAACCACCGCAACGCCGAGTCCATGCGCTGCCAGTCGTAGCAGCAGTGGCGGTGCCGCGGCCTCGAAGGCGATATTCGGGGTGAAACCCGCTGCCACGCAGGCGCGCCGGAACACTCCGTGAATGCCGGTGCCGGGCGGTAGGCAGATCAACGACCGGTTCTGTAGGTCGTGCAGCGGCATGACCTGGCCATCGGTGTAGTCGTCGGCCGCGACGGCGGCGACGATACCGGTGTCGAGGATGACATCGATGGCGATGCCCGGATCGAGATCCGCGCCGGTCAATCCGACGACGGCGATATCGAGTTCGCCGCGGGTCACCGCCGCCAGCATATTCTCCGAGGTGTCCTCGGTGAGCACGATGCCGACCTGCGGGTGATCGTCATGAAAGGCGGCGAGCGCGGCGGGCACATCGAACTCCTCCACTGCTGCGCCGGAGATGAGGCCGACGCGGACCTGTCCGCGCAACAGCCCGGTGAACTCGTCGACCGTGTGTGCGATCCGTTCGGCGGCGGCCAGTGCGGCACGAGCATCGGCGAGCACCGCGGCTCCGGCTTCGGTCGGCGTGACCTGGCGTGTGCCACGCTCGAGCAGCGGCTGTCCCAGCTCGCGTTCCAGTTGCCGGATCTGTGCGCTGAGCCCGGGCTGGGTCACGTGCAGCCGTTGCGCGGCGCGGGTGAAGCCGCCCTCCTCGACGATGGTGACGAAGTAGCGCAGATGGCGAAGCTCCATAACTATTGATTATGGCAGCGAGACGAACTAGCTGTTTCCTTTATCGACTCTCGCGCGGCATCCTCGAAGACATGGGAAACATCGCCGCCGAGAACACTGACCTCGCCATCGAACTCACCGCCGCCGCCGAAGCGGAGTTGCCGGGCTTCGCCGCACCGATATTCCGTCCCGCCGATGAGGGATTCGACGCCGAAGTCGCCGGCTTCCAGACCGCCTACCAGCACCGTCCGGCAGTGGTCGTCGCCGCACGGCATGCCGAGGACGTGCGTGCCGCCGTCGAATTCGCGGCACGGCACCGACTGCCGGTGGCGGTACAGGCCACCGGGCACGGTCTTTCGGTCGCCGCCAGCGGCGGCGTGCTGATCAGCACCCGACGGATGACCGGCATCGAGATCGATGCCGACGCCGCGACCGCGCGGGTGGGCGCCGGGGTGCAGGCCGGTGCGCTGATCGACGCAGCGGCACAGCACGGGCTGGCGCCGTTGAACGGGTCGTCACCGTCGGTGGGTGTGGTCGGCTACGTCCTCGGCGGCGGGCTCGGGCTGCTGGGCCGCACGTTCGGATACGCCGCCGATCACGTTCGTGCCATCGAACTGGTCACCGCCGACGGACGGATGCGCACCCTGCGGCCCGGCGACGAACTGTTCGGCGCCGTCCTCGGCAGCGGCGGTAATTTCGGCGTCGTGACAGCGCTGGAACTGGGTTTGGTCCCGGTCACCACCGTGTTCGGCGGTCAGCTCATGTTCGATACCGCCCTGGTGCCGCGCGCGCTCGAGGTGTGGCGGGAATGGACCGCGACTGTGCCCGATACGGTGACCTCGACCGTCGCCATGCTCGCCTTCCCGGACATCCCGCAGGTCCCGCAACCGCTGCGCGGCCGGTTCGTCGCGTCGATCCGGGTCGCCATCGATGGCAGCGCAGAGGAAGGCGAACGCCTGGTCGCGCCGCTGCGAGCGATCGGCACCCCGATGAAGGACGATCTGCGCACCATGCCGTACATCGAATCGCACACCATCCACTCCGACCCGGCCGATCCGCACGCCTACGCCGCGACGAACGCCTTGCTCGACGACCTCACCCCGGAGGCCGTCGAGGCGCTGCTCGCGGTGGCGGGTCCGGATTCCGGGCTCGGCGCAGTGATCGATATCCGGCATCTCGGCGGCGCCCTGCGTGCCCCCGGCCACGACGATCTCGCCCTCGACTATCGCGAGGCAGGCTATGTGGTGCGGGCGATCACCCTGCCGGAGCCGGGGGCCGAGGCCGTAGAGCCCGCCGCTGCGGTCCGCGCCGCGCTGGCGCCGTGGACGGTCGGCCACAGCCTCAATTTCCTCTACGGCGCCCCAGGCATGGCAGGCGTCGCCCAGACCAGGGCCGGCTACCGAGCCGACACCTATGCGCGGTTGGCCGCGCTGAAGTCGAAGTACGACCCGCACAACATGTTCCGCTTCAACCGCAATATCCGTCCCGAGCGCTGACCGGACGACGGACCCCGCGAGGTGCGTCGCGCCATGCTATTGTCGTGATATCACTTTGATACCTGGAGGATGTCATGAAGCTTCGTGCCGCTGTCCACGTCAACGGGTTCGTGGTGCTACTGACGTGGCTGGTGCTGACGATCGCCATCGGCGGTGCCACCGCGCTCGCCTTCGTCGTCGGGGCCAAGGACGGCAACGGCGCCGCGATCGGTATCGGCATCGTCGGATCGGTCGTGCTGGTCGTGCTGCTGCTCGGGGTCACCGGGTTGATCGTGGTCAACCCGAACGAGGCCAAGGTGGTGCAGTTCTTCGGTCGTTACGTGGGCTCGGTGAGCGAGCCGGGCTTCTATTCGGTGCTGCCGCTGACCGACCGGCGCAGCATTTCGCTGCGAGTGCGCAACTTCGAGACCCAGAAGCTCAAGGTCAACGATGCCGACGGCAACCCGGTCGAGATCGCCGCTGTGGTCGTCTATCGCGTGGTCGACAGCTATAAGGCCGCGTTCTCCGTCGACGACTACGAGGAGTACGTGGAGACCCAGTCCGAGGCCGCGGTCCGGCATCTGGCCACAACGCACCCCTACGATGCCCACGACGACGAACGCACCAGCCTGCGCGATGGCAGCGAGGTCGCTGAGGAACTGACCGTCGAGCTGCGCGAACGCACCGAACTCGCCGGGATCGAGGTACTGGAAGCCCGCATCACCCACCTCGCCTACGCACCCGAGATCGCCCAGGCCATGCTGGTTCGCCAGCAAGCGGCGCAGGTGGTCGCGGCCCGCACCCAGATCGTGGAGGGTGCGGTCGGCATGGTCGGCTTGGCGCTGGAGCGGCTGACCGCTGAGGGCATGGTGGAACTCGACGAGGAGCGCAAAGCGAACATGGTGTCGAACCTGCTGGTGGTCCTGTGCGGTGATCGACCGACCCAGCCCGTGGTCAACGCCGGATCGCTCTACTCCTGACCGGCGAGCCGATGGCCGAACGCAAGAAGATCCTGCTCCGGCTCGATCCGGCGGTATACGAGGCGGTGGCCCGCTGGGCATCAGACGACCTGCGCAGCGTCAACGCGCAGATCGAATACGCCCTACGACTCGCCCTCGACAATGCGGGCCGGAAACCGCGGCCGAACAGATCAGAGGCAGACGACGGCGAATGAGCACCGGGCGCGGCGACAGCCGCCCCCGGTTCCGCGTATTCGCCGGCTCCGCCGGACATCTCGGGCGCCCGACGGCAACTCAGCCCTGCCGATCCGTTTCCGCTGCGCTCGCCGTGGCGGCGGCGAATGCCCGGATCGTGTCGGTGTCGGTGCCGGTGCGCCAGACGAAGGTCCAGCGGCAGCGCGGACCGTCCGGCATCGGAACATAGGCGATTCCGGGCCGGGCGTAGTAGTCCACGCAATGCTCCTGTGCGAGGGCGACGGCGCGGCCAGCGGCGATGGTCGCGAGCATCTCCTGGAAGGTGTGCACGCGTGGGCCGCGCCGAATCGGGCGACCGGACGGTGTGTGCGGGGGAATCAGCTCATCCGCCCAGTAGGCGGGCGCGGCGGTGCCGATATCGCACAGGGTCTGGTCGCCGAGTTCCTCCACCGCAACCGTTGTGCGCCGGGCCAATTCGCTGCCGGTCGCGACCGCCAGGCGCATCGGTTCGATCAATACGGTCGGCCCGACGGTGATATCGGGTTCCTCGACCGGTAACCACAGCAGCTGGATATCGACCTCACCGGCGCGCAACGGCCCGAACGGGTCGGAGAAATGCGCCTCGCGCATCATCAGATCCACCCCCGGATAGGCGTCGGTGAACTCGCGCAGCACCGGTTCGATGACATGGCCGAGCGCGCCCATGATGCCGACGGTCAACGTATCGCCCATCCCCTTGGCGGCGGCCTTGGCCCGGGCCACCGCTGTCTCGATCAGCTGACTGCCACGGCGTAGATCATCGCGCAGCTGCTCGCCGATGGGCGTGAGCGCGACATTTCGGCTGTTGCGGGTGAAAAGTGGTGCGCCGATGCGGCGTTCCTGCTTCCTGATGGCATGGCTGACTCGCGATTGGCCGATGTGCAGCCGCTGGGCGGTCCGGCCGAAGTGCAATTCCTCGGCGAGGGTGAGAAAGATTTCGATATCTCGCATCTCCACGGGGTGCCTCCACGATCATGAATAGCTGCCCCGGTCCGGGCTCGAGTGATCCGAGCGAGGCACTGACAGGCATCGAGCAGCAGTGTTGTCCCGTTACGGGGAAGCGTGACCTGACGCCCACGCCCATGCGGCGATCCCGACCCGGTTCGCCGCGGCGAGCTTGCGTTGCACATTGGCCAGATGGTTCTTCACCGTTCCGGCGCTGATGAACAGCTCGGTGGCGATCTCGGCGTTGGTGTGTCCCTGGGCGACCAGCCGCACGATCTCGAGCTCACGTTCGCTGAGCGGCTCGGTGGTGGGGCGTTGTTCGGGCACCGGCGGGATCATCCGCCGCAGCAGCCGGACGGTGATCTGTGGGCTGATGAGGGTGTCACCGGCCATGGCGGCGCGGATCGCCTCGACGAGCAGGGTGGGGCCCGAGCGTTTGAGCAGATAGCCGCAGGCGCCGTCGCGGAGTGCGGTGTGGACGTATTCGTCGAGGTCGAACGTGGTCACCACGATCACTCGCATCGGGTCGGGCACGCCTGGTCCGGCGAGACGGCGGGTGAGCTCGAGACCGTCGAGTCCCGGCATCCGGATATCGGCGAGCACCACATCGGGTCGCAGGTGCCGGGCTTGGGACAGGGCACTGGCGCCGTCGGCGGCCTCGGCGACCACGGTCATGTCCGGTTGGGCATCGACGACCATACGGAAGGCGTCCCGGATGCCTTCCTGGTCATCGGCGATGAGGATGCGAGTGCTCATGGGTGCTTGCCTTCCAGCGGAATGTGGGCGTCGACAGTCCAGCCACGAGGGTGTCGTGGTCCGGCGGTGAGGGTGCCGCGCAACGATTCCACCCGCTCGGTGAGACCGGGCAGTCCAAGGCCGCTGTGGTTGCGGTGCGCTCGGCCGGGCGCGCCGTCGCCGTCGTCGGCGACGGTCAGGTGCAATCCGCCGCCGCGAACACCGACCCGAATATCGACCTCGGAGGCGGTCGGTGCGTGCCTGCGGATATTGGTCAGCGCCTCGATGACCACCCGGTAGGCCACCGCCGCCGGTTCGCGGGGGACGCCGGCGACCTCGCCGAGATCGAGCCGGACCTCGACGCGTCCGTCACCGAATCGTTCGGCGACCGCGGGCAGGTCGGCGATGCCGCCGACGGGTTCGCGGGCGGCCTCGCCGGGGTCGCGCAGAATGTGGATGGTGCGGTCCATGGACGCGAGGGCACGCAGCCCGGCCTGCTCGATTCGAGTGAAGGCTTCGTCGAGCCGGGGGTCGCCCGCGGTGAGTACCATCCGCGCGGCCTGGGCTCTGGCCACGATTTCGCTGACATCGTGGGCGACGAAATCGTGCAGGTCGGAGGCGAGGTCGAGGCGCTGCTCACGCCGGGCGTCGGCGATCGCGCGACGCCGCTCGTCCTCGCGGTGACGTTGATAGAGGCCGACGCCCCCGGCCGCCAGACCGGGCAGCAGCCACAGCACGCTGCCCGCGATCATCGCCCACGCTGTCTCTCCCTGGGGCATATACCGCTGCACCGACAGTGCGATGGCCAGCGCCGGGACGCAGGCACCGAGAGCGGCGCGTGGCGATGACCATCGCACCGGCAGATATGCGAAGACCATGAGAGCGGGCGGTTCGAGCAGTATCCACAGCGCCTGCTCCGGCATCGGCTCGCCCGCGGGCCGCCCGGCCGGCAGCGAGACGATGGTGACCACGAGCGAACACGATCCGGTCGCGATGGCCGCGAGCGGCACCAGGCCCCGTGACCGCGGCCAAGTGGCCAGCACGAGACCGAAAGTCAC
Source organism: Nocardia cyriacigeorgica (assembly GCF_010868145.1). GTDB lineage: Bacteria > Actinomycetota > Actinomycetes > Mycobacteriales > Mycobacteriaceae > Nocardia > Nocardia cyriacigeorgica_D. The sequence goes on along the minus strand of NZ_JAAGUY010000018.1, from coordinate 91,388 downwards.
ACAGGCCATTACGGGAGCGATGACGTCGATAACGGGCGCGGGCACCAGCATTGCGCCCACGAGCGGGACCAGGATGCCGGCCGCCGCGAGGAGGTGCCGGAGGTTCATGATGATCATGAGCCTATGCGTGCCCAGTCCGCGAGCGATGTGCCGATCGGCCTATTTCCACTGGTCCGAGCGCGCGGAGACGGGCCCGTCGGCACATTCCGCTGTCCACTCGGCTGCGGCAAGGCTGGTGATATGCGACAGAACTGGCAGGCCCGCATCGGCTACACCCTCTCCGCCCTCTCGCTGCTCTATGGCGGGGCCGGGGTCTACTGGAGTTTCGACGGGAATGCCTTCCCGTTCGGCTCGGGCGATCCGATGATGGCCGGAGGCGGCCGCGAGGTCCTCGCCACCAATCTCACCGGCTGGGCGACACCGGAGATCTCCGGACCGATCATCGCCGCCGTCGGACTGCTCGGCGCCGTGGTCGCCTTTCTGATGGCGCGCGGCCTCGGCCGAGGCGGGACGCGATATGCCCTGCTGACCGTGGCGTGGGTGCTGGCAGCCGGGCTGGTCTTCGGTATCCAGGACTATCGCCCGCTGATTGTGGTCGGCTACACCCCGATCTTCCTCGTCGGGAAGACCCTGTTCGGCTGGCCCGCCGGGGTGGGCTGGGCGCAGCTGTACGACTGGCCGAAGACGAACCTGCTGATCCTGCTTCTCGCGGGGATCGGGTGGGCGTTGCTTGCGGTGTTCTACCGCAAGCCGGATGCCGAACGCGCCCCCGTCGCCGGAACCGGTCTGATCCGTTACGGCACGCCCGCTGTGGTCGTCGCCGTGCTCGTCCCCCTGATCTACTGCACCACCCGCTGGATGTGGGCACTCGGATTCGGTTTCGGCCTCGATCCGCAGGTGTTCGAGGAAGGCAAGGAGACCGGTCTGTGGCTGGCAGGTGCGGGACTGGCGGGTTTCGGCGCGCTCGGCGCGGTCGCCACCGGCGGGCTGATCCGCCCATGGGGTGAGCGTTACCCACGGTGGATGATCGGTCTGGCTGGCAAGCGAATCCCGCCGATGGTGGCGGTGGTCCCCGCGGTGGTGGTGGCGGTGCCGGTCACCACCGCCGGGTTGATGTACATCAGGCTCGCGGCGGTGATCGGGGTCGACGGCAGGTGGATCACGCATATGCCCGAGACGCTGTGGCCGCTGTGGGGCGGCGCGCTGCTGCTCGCGGCTCTGTCCTACCGCCAGCGGCGACACGTCGCCGAACGGATGTGACGCGACACCGGCACCGAACCGCATACTCACCGCGACGAGCGTGCGGTTCGGCTCGTTCAGCCCGGTTTGCGGGCCACGAAGATCGCGGTGCCGGGGAACAGTGCCCCACGCAGCGGGCTCCACTGGCCCCATTCCCGGTCCAGCCACTCCGGCCAGTCGGGTTCGATGATGTCCTCCACGATCAGGCCCGCGGTGACGATCTCGCGCACCCGGTCGCCGACGGTGCGATGGTGTTCGACGTAGGTGGGCTCGCCGTCGGCGTCGACCTCTATATAAGGGGTGCGGTCGAAGTACGGCGTCGTGGCGACCAGCCCGTCCGGACCCGGATCGTCGGGGAAGATCCAGCGCATCGGATGATTCACCGAGAACACCCAGCGGCCACCGGGACGCAGCACCCGTTCGACCTCACGCATGACCTGCGCCGAATCGGCGACGAAGGGAATCGCGCCGAACGCCGAACAGGCCGCGTCGAACGACCTGTCGGCGAAGGGCAGCGCCTCGGCATTGGCCTGGATCAGCGGCACCCGCGGCCCGCCGCGCGCCATCGCTGCCAGCCCGTGCGCGAGCATGCCCGCCGATAGGTCAAGGCCGACCGGGTAGGCGCCGTTACTCGCCAGCCAGCGTGAACACGGTGCGGAACCGCAGCCGATCTCGAGGATGCGCCGACCAGCGATATCGCCGAGCAGATGCCAATCGCCCTCGTGCATTCCCTCGGGGCACCAGACGAATTCACCGGCGGGGGAGTCGACACCGAGGAATTCGGCATGGGTATCGTGGTATTGGTCGGCGTCGGCATCCCACCAGCGTCGGCTGGCACGTTCACTGTCCGTGGAATCGATTCGGGCACGTGCAGGCCCGACGGTTCCGAGCAGTTCGTTTGCTTGTGCATGGCGATCGTCCGACACGCGGTAAGAGTATCGGCGTGGCGACGGGACCGGTTTGCCCGGCTCGATGCAGGTCGCGTACGCTGAACGCGCGAGTGATCACACCGCGCCCAATTTCGGTGTGTCGCAGAGTACCGAAAGATCCAATGTCCGCAACCGACCACAATCCGTCCGGAGCACACCGACATATGCCCACCACCGTCACCTCGCCGCAGGTAGCCGTCAACGACATCGGCTCCGCCGAGGACTTCCTCGCCGCCATCGACGCAACGATCAAGTACTTCAACGATGGCGACATCGTCGAAGGAACCATCGTCAAGGTCGATCGCGATGAGGTTCTGCTCGACATCGGTTACAAGACCGAAGGCGTCATCCCGTCCCGCGAACTCTCCATCAAACACGATGTCGATCCCAATGAGGTCGTTTCCGTGGGTGATGAGGTCGAGGCCCTTGTTCTCACCAAGGAGGACAAGGAAGGCCGCCTGATCCTGTCGAAGAAGCGGGCGCAGTACGAGCGCGCGTGGGGCACGATCGAGGAGCTCAAGGAGAAGGACGAGGCCGTCAAGGGCACCGTCATCGAGGTCGTCAAGGGCGGCCTGATCCTCGACATCGGCCTGCGTGGCTTCCTGCCCGCCTCCCTCGTCGAGATGCGTCGCGTCCGCGATCTCCAGCCGTACGTCGGCAAGGAGATCGAGGCCAAGATCATCGAGCTCGACAAGAACCGCAACAACGTGGTTCTCTCGCGTCGCGCCTGGCTGGAGCAGACCCAGTCCGAGGTTCGCAGCGAGTTCCTGCACCAGCTGCAGAAGGGCCAGGTCCGCAAGGGTGTGGTCTCCTCGATCGTCAACTTCGGTGCCTTCGTGGACCTGGGCGGCGTCGACGGTCTCGTGCACGTGTCCGAGCTGTCCTGGAAGCACATCGACCACCCGTCCGAGGTCGTCGAGGTCGGCACCGAGGTCACCGTCGAGGTTCTCGACGTCGATCTGGACCGCGAGCGCGTCTCCCTGTCGCTCAAGGCCACCCAGGAAGACCCGTGGCGTCAGTTCGCCCGCACCCACGCGATCGGCCAGATCGTGCCGGGCAAGGTCACCAAGCTGGTTCCGTTCGGTGCGTTCGTGCGCGTCGAAGAGGGCATCGAGGGCCTGGTGCACATCTCCGAGCTGGCCGAGCGCCACGTCGAGGTCCCGGACCAGGTCGTTGCCGTCGGCGACGACGCGATGGTCAAGGTCATCGACATCGACCTGGAGCGTCGCCGGATCTCGCTGTCGCTGAAGCAGGCGAACGAGGACTACCACGCCGAGTTCGACCCGTCGAAGTACGGCATGGCCGACAGCTACGACGAGCAGGGCAACTACATCTTCCCCGAGGGCTTCGATCCCGAGACCAACGAATGGCTCGAGGGCTTCGACAAGCAGCGCGAGGAGTGGGAAGGCCGCTACGCCGAGGCGGAGCGTCGCCACAAGATGCACACCGCGCAGATGGAGAAGATGGCGGCCGACGCCGCGGCCGAGGCGGCCAATGGTGGCGGCTCGTCGAACTACTCCTCCGAGAGCGGTTCGCAGTCCACCTCCAGCCAGCCCGAGTCCGCCGGCGGTTCGCTCGCCAGCGACGCCCAGCTCGCGGCTCTGCGGGAGAAGCTCTCCGGCAACGCCTGATACAGGTAGAGCACTACCGAAGGCCCCGGTCCGATACGGACCGGGGCCTTCGGGCTTGTTCGCTGTGGAAAAGCTGTCGCACTCCTGGTGGATGCCTGTCCACGACCGGGCCCGCAGCCTAGCGATGGGGGAGGCATGCGGGCCGGGCGATGCGGCGGTAGAAGGGGCGGCCCTATGCGGCGGCGACAGTGAATCGGCGTTGGACGAATCGTGCGCTCTCGGCTTCGTCGATCAGCGCTACGGCGAGATCCTCGGCAGAGATGTCGGCGTCAGCATCGAGCAACTGATCTCCCCCTATCTGGAAACGTCCCGTGCGCTCGCCCGGATCGACCCGCCCCGACGAGGGGCTCAGGTAGGTCCACTGCCGGTCCGAGAGCCGGTACACGTTCAACGCCTCCCGCAGCGCGAGGATCACTCGGTGATACTCGACCGGTACCCCGAGATTCTCGGGTAGTCCCTCGGCGAATCCGGGCTGATCCACCAATTGCAGGCCCGGCGCCACCTCCAAGCTGCCGCCGCCACCCACCGCGATCACCCGGATCTCCGGATGACGGGTCAGGGCCTCGATCATTGCCCGCGCGCCGACGACGAAATCGTTCGCCTTATCGATGGTGTCCTCGATCCCGTGCCCGGCATTCACCGCGCTGATCGCCACATCCAGCCCCGCGATCACATCCGCGACACTCTCGGCATCGCGCCAATCGGCCACCTGCCATGCGACTCCCTCACTCACCGCGGGGATACGTGCCGCATCGCCGGTGAACGCCCGCACCACATGCCCGCGCCGCCGTGCCTCCTCGACCACCCGCGAACCGATGACGCCCGTCGCTCCGAAGACTCCGATATCCATGACTCTCCCACAGAATGCATGCCGTGCATTTACTACACGGCGTTCAGTAAGTGCACGCCAGATAGTACTCGCACGCTGTAGAGTGTCAACCGTGGTCGAGGCAGTGAAGAGTCGCCGGGAGCGGTTGCGCGCGGAAACCGCGCAGGAAATCAAGATGATCGCCTTGCGGCTGCTCGAGGAGGGTGGTCCCGATGCCATCGCGTTGCGGGCCATCGCCCGCGAGATGGGTATGACCGCCGGAGCCATCTACGGCTACTACGCCACTCGCGACGAGCTCATCTCGACCCTGATCTCCGATGTCTACACGGCACTGCTCGACCGGGTCGAAGCCGCGCGCGATGCTGTCCCCGGCGACGATCCGGGTGGTCGCATCATCGCGTGGGGTGAGGCGGTGCGGGAATGGGCGGTACGCAGTCCAGCGGAATTCCGGCTCATCTACGGCGATCCGGTGCCGGGCTATCTGCCACCGCCGGGAGGGCCTGCTGCTGCTGCCCAGCTGCGGGCATGCACCGGATTGGTCGCACTGGCCGCGGCGGCCTGGCCGCATATGGGCAAGGTCGAGCCTCCGGTGTTCGAGTGGTCGGACTTCGATGCCGATCTGGCCGCGCACGTGCGCGCCGACTTCCCCGAATTGCCGCCCGCGGGATTGGCGCTGGCGCTGCGCATGTGGGGCCGGATGCATGGTCTGGTTGCGCTCGAGGTGTACGGCCACCTGCGGCCGCAGGCGCAAGATCCGGCGAAGCTGTTCCGTGCCGAAATGCTCGACCTGGTCCGGTCGCTCGGGGTGTAGCTGCCGACGCGCACAACAGTGGCCCGGTCGCGGGGACCGGGCCACTGTCGGGAAGTGGGCGTCAGCCGGCGGTGGCGGGCACCCAGCGCACCGAGGGGGCGACCGAGCGACGCCGCATGGCGGCGAAACTATGCCGAGCCGGACTGATCAACGAGGTGAACCATGTGCGACGGTGCTCGGCGAGCGCAGCCGCGACGGCGGGGATTTCGATGCAGTGCACGCCTCCCGCCATTCCCAGGCGGTGGCGACCCGTCTGGTTAGTACTGGTGCCCAATGCTCTTCCTTTGCTTGTGATGGTGCTGGCCTGGATCGCCACGGCGAAGGTTAGCGGACCCGAAGTCGTCCGCAGCGTATTTTGCCGAAGTAATTGCTCGGCGTGTCGGAAAGTTATCGCTTGGAAACCGTATTCGGCCGGAAATGTTGCGAGATGGTCTCGGCCGCGTCACGGAACGGGCAATAGCCGCACAAGGTGGTGGAAATTGCTGCGGGAGTGGGTATCCGACAGGGTCGGGAATTATCCACGGAAAGTGACTGCCGATTCCCGTAGCTGCCGCCGGATTCCCGGAAACCGATTCGTGCGGGGCGTCGTCGACCCGCATCCAATGGTTCGTGGCTGCGCTGCCCGCGGATGGGTGGTCAGTGGCAGCCCGCAGCATGATGCGAGACTGGTCCGATGTTACGAATCGGCCTCACCGGAGGTATGGGCGCTGGCAAGTCGACCGTGGCGCGGATCCTCGCCGAACGCGGTGCGGTGGTGATCGATGCGGATGTGATCGCGCGTGAGGTCGTCGCACCGGGTACCGAGGGGCTGGCCGCCTTGGTGGAGGCATTCGGCGCCGATATCCTCTCCGCCGACGGAAGTTTGGACCGTCCCGCTCTGGCCGCGAAGGCATTCGGCGACGACGCGGCGCGGGCCCGGTTGAACGCGATCACGCATCCGCTGGTCGGTCAGCGCACCGGCGAGCTGCTGGCCGCCGCCCCTGCGGACGCGATTGTCGTCCAAGATATTCCGCTCCTGGTCGAAGGTGGTTTGGCGCCACTGATGAATCTGGTGCTCGTAGTCGATGTCGCCGCGGAGACTCGAATTCAGCGGCTGGTGCAGTTCCGTGGCGTGCCGGAAGCGGATGCGCGCGCCCGAATTTCGGCGCAGGCCACCGATGAACAGCGCCGGGCGGCGGCCGATGTGCTACTGGACAACAATGGTCCCGCCGACGCCATCGAATCGGTGGTGCACCGGCTCTGGGATGAGCGTCTGGTGCCGTTCGAACGCAATATGCGCACCGCCGAGGTGGCAGGTTATGACCTGCGGCTGGTGGCGCCGGACACGGAATGGGGGGCCCAGGCGCAGCGGCTGATCGCTCGACTGTGGGTGGCCGCGGGTGCGGCGGCTTCGACGATCGATCACATCGGGTCGACGTCGGTCCCGGGTCTGCCGGCCAAGGATGTCATCGACATTCAGATCACGGTGGCCGATATCGCCGCCGCCGACGGTCTGCGCGATGCACTCGCCGCGGCCGGCTTCCCGGCTGAGCCACATATCACCGGCGACAACCCGAAACCGACCGAGGCCGATCCCGAGGGAATCGATACCGCGCTGTGGGCCAAACGGCTTCACGGCAGCGCCGACCCCGGCCGTCCGGCCAATGTGCACGTGCGGGTCGCCGGTTCGCCCGGCCAGCAGTTCGCGCTGGCTTTCCGCGACTGGCTACGCGCCGATCCCGCCGCCCGCGAGGAGTACACGCGGGTGAAGCAGGAGGGAGCGGCGAAGGCCGCGGGCTCGACCGGTGATGCCGCGATGGTGGCGTATCTGGCGGTGAAGGAGCCCTGGTTCGACGCGGCGTACCCGCGGGTCATGCAGTGGCGTGCGGAGAACGAGCCGGACGCCTGAGCCGGTCGAAGCCAGGAGGCGGCAGCGGGCTACAGCCAGGTGAGTGGCATCCCGCGCGAGGCGGTCCAGCCCAGGAAGTCGTGACCGTTGGCGGCGATACCGTCGATAGCGGCCGTGGCGGTGACGATCGCCTTTTCCGCGGTGGCCGCGTCGACCAGGCCCGCCGACAGCGCGGCCAGCAGTTCGTCGACATCGAGCAGGCGAGTGTCGCGCCCGGTGCGCACCAGGAGATCGAGATAGTGGTCAACCGACCGCCACTTCTTGGGTTCGACCTCGGCGAATTCGCCGATATCGATGTAGTAGTCCTGGTTGCGCAGGTGCGCCGCGGTGTAGTGGAACACCGTGGCACGCAGCGACAACTCCGGCAGTAGCCAGGACTCCATGTAGTGGAAGGCCGGATGGTCGGCGGTGCGCGCCATGTACAGGCCCCACGGCTCGACGCGATAACTCTCGACCGGCCGGACGAACCCCTTGGGATCGGTATTGGTGAGGTCGGCGACGTTGAAATACTCCACCTTCGGCCGGTGCACGTCCACGGATGGTGCCTGAGTCATGTCTCGAGAATCTACCGTCGACGGGGCTGTTGTCCAGGCGGGCGGTGAAGCCGTCGCGGACCCGGCGAACCTGTCGGTGGCTGCGCCTACCCTGGTGGGCATGGCATTCGCAACCGAGATCCCGGCCGACGAACAGGGCCGGACGCCGCTGGCGCATTCGGAGTTCCGTCCGGTGGGCGAGATCGAACGGGTAGGTGGACGGTTCGAGGTCGTCAGCCCGCACCAGCCCGCGGGCGACCAGCCTGCCGCGATCGACGAACTGCAACGCCGCATCACCACGGGTGAACGTGATGTGGTGCTGCTCGGTGCCACCGGTACCGGTAAATCCGCCACCACCGCGTGGCTTATCGAACGGTTGCAACGGCCCACTCTGGTGATGGCGCCGAATAAAACCCTCGCCGCCCAGCTGGCCAACGAACTGCGCGAAATGCTGCCGAACAATGCGGTCGAGTACTTCGTCTCGTACTACGACTACTACCAACCCGAGGCCTATATCGCGCAGACCGATACCTATATCGAGAAGGACAGCTCGATCAACGACGATGTGGAGCGGCTGCGCCATTCGGCCACGTCGAGTCTGCTCTCACGCCGCGATGTGGTGGTGGTCGCGTCGGTCTCGTGCATCTACGGCCTCGGCACGCCACAGTCCTACCTCGACCGATCGGTGCAGCTGGAGGTGGGCACCGAAGTCGACCGTGACGCGCTGCTGCGGATGCTCGTCGATGTCCAGTACACCCGCAACGACATGGCCTTCACTCGCGGATCGTTCCGGGTGCGCGGCGACACCGTGGAGATCATCCCGTCCTATGAGGAGCTCGCGGTCCGCATCGAGTTCTTCGGCGACGAGGTGGAGGCGCTGTACTACCTGCATCCACTGACCGGCGATGTGGTGCGCCAGGTCGATACGGTGCGCATCTTCCCGGCCACCCATTACGTGGCGGGACCGGATCGGTTGGAGCGCGCGGTCCACGATATCGAGACCGAACTCGAGGCCCGCCTGGCCGAATTCGAGCGTCAGGGCAAATTACTGGAGGCGCAACGGCTGCGGATGCGCACCCAGTACGACCTGGAGATGATCCGTCAGGTCGGGTTCTGCTCCGGTATCGAGAACTATTCGCGCCATATCGATGGCCGCCCGGCCGGTTCGGCGCCGGCGACGCTGCTCGACTACTTCCCCGAGGATTTTCTGCTCGTCATCGACGAGTCGCATGTGACGGTGCCGCAGATCGGTGGCATGTACGAAGGCGATATGTCGCGTAAGCGCAACCTCGTCGAATACGGTTTCCGGCTGCCATCGGCCATCGACAACCGGCCGCTGACCTGGGAGGAGTTCGCCGACCGGATCGGGCAGACGGTGTATCTGTCGGCCACCCCCGGCAATTACGAGCTCGGCCAGGCCGGCGGTGAGGTGGTCGAGCAGGTCATCCGCCCGACCGGGCTGGTGGATCCGCAGGTGATCGTCAAACCCACCAAGGGGCAGATCGATGATCTGGTGCACGAGATCCGCCAGCGCACCGATCGCGACGAGCGGGTGCTGGTCACCACGCTCACCAAGAAGATGGCCGAGGACCTCACCGACTATCTACTCGGGCTCGGTGTGCGGGTGCGGTACCTGCATTCGGAGATCGACACGCTGCGCCGGGTGGAGTTGTTGCGTCAGTTGCGCCTCGGCGAATACGACGTGCTCGTCGGCATCAACCTGCTGCGTGAGGGCCTCGACCTGCCCGAGGTGTCATTGGTCGCCATCCTCGACGCGGATAAGGAGGGCTTCCTGCGCAGCAGCACCAGTCTGATCCAGACCATCGGCCGCGCGGCCCGCAATGTCTCCGGTGAGGTGCACATGTACGCGGACAAGGTCACCGACTCGATGCGCCACGCCATCGAGGAGACCGAACGCCGTCGCGCGAAGCAGGTCGCCTACAACGAGGAGATGGGCATCGATCCGCAGCCGCTGCGGAAGAAGATCGCCGACATTCTCGATCAGGTGTATCAGGAGGCCGACGACGAGGTGGCCGTCGGTGGTTCGGGTCGCAATGCCAGCCGCGGCCGCCGTGCCCAGGGCGAACCGGGCCGGGCGGTGAGCGCGGGCGTTATCGAGGGTCGCGACGTCAAGTCCATGCCGCGGGCCGAACTGGCCGATCTGGTGAAGGAGCTGACCGACCAGATGATGAACGCCGCCCGCGAACTGCAATTCGAGCTCGCGGGTCGCCTGCGCGACGAGATCGCGGACCTGAAGAAGGAATTGCGGGGGATGGACGCGGCAGGACTGAGCTGATCCCGCGCCGGGTACCCGCATTCCACAGCAGATGCCCGACGCGGGCCGGCCACGCCGGGGCGGCTTCAGCCCTGGGTGGCCATCCATTCGTTGACCCGGCGCTCGGCCTCCTCACGGGAGACGTCTTCGACCTTGGTGATCACCGCCCATCGATGACCGAACGGATCGATGACCACACCGAATCGGTCACCGGTGACGAAGGTCTGCGGTTCTTCGGCGCTGCGGGCGCCGTGCTCGATCGCGCGGGAGATGACGGCGTCTACATCGGGGCAGTAGTGCACGATGGAGGTGTGTACCCAGTCGCCGTTCGGGGCCAGTACGCCGTTGTCGGGCATCGGCATGCCCAACTGCAGTGTGGAATCGCCGATCTTCAGTTCCGCATGCGCGGGCTGCCCGTCGGGCAGATCGTTGCGAGTGATCACCTCGGCGCCGAAGACGGCGGTGTAGAAGTCGATGGCCTTGTTGCCGTCGCCGACGGCCAGGAAACAGGTGATGGAGTGGTAGCCATCGGGAATCGGGTTCACGGTGCTGTTCATGTCGACAATCCTGGTCGCCGCGGTCTCGGCGATCTTGTAAGAAAGCGACACGATGCCCGACCGCGGTGACCGCGCTCCTGTCGCGTCGGCCCTCGCCGACCGGAAGGGGATTCTGCACCCGGATGAGCAGGCCAGGCATCGGACGCTGGTGCGGCTGCCCGTCGGCCCCGATCTTGCCGATGTTATCGACTGGTACTGGTCGGTGCGGTGGGACCTGCGGGGGCAACCGCCGTATAGCGCTCAGGTGCTGCCGTTTCCGTGCGTGAACGTCACCTTCGAGCGCTCCGAGTCCAAGACCGGCGGCTTCGTGAACGGCGTGTGCACCACCAAGTTCGTCCGCGAACTGTCCGGGGTCGGAGAAACATTCGGGATCCGGTTCCGTGCGGGCGGGTTCGGCGCGTTCACCGGGCTCGATGTCGGTGAATTCCGCGACCGTGCCGTCGCATTGGCCGAGGTGCTGCCCGAGGCAGACCGGCTGACCCAGGCGGTGCTGGCCGAATCCTCCGACGCCGGGCGCCGCGCTGTCGTCGAATCATTCTTCGGCCACGGGGTGTCGGCCCCCGACCCGAACTACGCCTTGGTCCTGCGCATCGTCGACGCCATGGCCGCGGACGAGGAACTCACCAGGGTCGATCAGGTCACCGAGCGATTCGCGGTGTCGACGCGCACGCTGCAACGGCTGTTCCGCCGCTATATCGGCGCCGGACCGAAATGGGTATTGCGCCGCTACCGTTTACAGGACGCCGCGGATCTGCTCGCCCACGGCCGTATCGAGGATCTCGCCGCACTGTCGGCCGAACTCGGTTATTACGATCAAGCGCATTTCACCCGGGAATTCACCGCGGAAATCGGAATGGCGCCCCTGGAATACGCCAAACAGTCGATACGCTCACGCAACGAGGTCACCGCGAAACTGCTCCCCGGCGCCGAGCGGATACCGGAACAGTTCCGATAGTTCTCTTTCGCCGGAGGGTAGCTCCGCGGAGTGGTTGAATACCGCACTATCTACTCACCGGCGAATGAGGAGCTGGACATGGATGTCGTGGTGTTGATCGGCCGGGTGTTGTTCGTGATGCTTTTCTTCGGTTCGGCCTTCGGTCACTTCACGCAGACCGAGGCGATGACCGCCTACGCGCAGAGCCGAGGTGTGCCCTCGCCCAAGGCGGGTGTGCTCGCAGCGGGGGTGCTGATGGTGCTCGGTGGGGTGAGCGTGCTACTCGGCGTGTGGGCCGACCTGGGCGCGCTCCTGTTGTTCATCATGCTGGCGCCCACAGCCCTTCTGATGCACCAGTTCTGGGTCGAGACCGACCCGGAGGCCAAGCAGACGGAGCTGATCCAGTTCAACAAGGATCTGTCGCTGGCAGGGGCCTCGCTCATGCTGTTCGCCTTCTTCGCCCACACCGAGGATCTGGGATTGACCATCACCGGGCCGCTATTCAGCATGTGACCCGGCGCACGCGCTAATATTGCCCTCCGCATCCGTAGTGAAAGGGAACGCATGGACATCATCGGAGCGATTCTGGGTATTTTCTGGGCCGACTACCGGCAGTGGCCCTGAGCCCGTCGTACCCTGTGCCCTCCGGCCCGTTCGCCCTCGCGGACGGGCCGGAGTGGTTCCGCGGCCGATGTTGTGATGAATGTCCCAGGGCAGCAACACCGTTCACTGATGTTGTGGTAAATCACAGACCGGCGCCCGCTCGTTTGGGTCCGCCCAGGTAGGCGATGGCAGGCGGTATTCGCCCAGGCCGGGGCATCGCCACCATCGCGAACACTCCGAATGTGATGTGTTGCGAATTCTGATAATTCCGGGCGTATTGCCGCTATGGTCGACCCAGTCGCCGCGCCGAAGCCCCGACACGCCGGGACGAAACCTGACGCAGGCGTCCGACCCGCACAGTTGGAGGAGAGATGACCGCCTACCGGACCATTGTCGTCGGTACCGATGGCTCGGACTCGTCGTATGTCGCCGTCGACAAGGCCGCCGCACTGGCCGGGGCCGCCGGCTCGACGTTGGTTGTGGCCTGCGCCTACTACCCGACCGATGACCGCGACGTCGCCGCGGCCGCCGATGTGCTCAAGGACGAGGCCTACCAGGTGCGCGGTTCCGCGCCTACCAACGAGATCCTGCGCACCGCCCGCGATCGGGCCACCGCCGCTGGCGCCAAGGAGATCGTGGAACGCGCCATCGTGGGCGAGCCCGTCGAATCGTTGCTCGACCTGGTCAAGGAGACCCAGGCCGATCTGCTCGTCGTCGGCAACCGCGGCCTCAACACCCTGGCCGGGCGGCTGCTCGGTTCGGTGCCCTCGGACGTCGCGCGAAAGTCGCGTTCCGACGTCCTCATCGTGCACACCGTTCGCTGATTCACGCAGACGTGGTCGCCGCCACCTCGGCGGCGACCACGTCCGCGTGGCTCAGACCCGCAGTGAACTCAGCACCTCGGGCAGGTCCTCGCAGTGCAGCACGGTGAGCCGCTGGGTGGCGCGGGTCAGCGCCACATACAGATCGTTGAGCCCGCGTGGTGATTCGGCGATGATCTGCTGCGGTTGCACCAGATACACCGCATCGAATTCCAGACCCTTCACCTCGTGCACCGTCAGCACGCGCACCGACTCGGCCGCGATATCGGCGAATTCGGTCGCCAGTGCGTGCGGCACGATCACTGCGGTGGTGCCCGGCCCCCGTTCGGCGGCGACCATCCCCGCCAGCTCGGCACCGAGCGCCGTCGCCGCACACCGGAGCGCGCGCGGCGGATTCCCGGATTCGCGAACCGACCGTGGCACCTCCGCCGCCGGATCGATGGCCGCGAGCACCTCCGCCGCCACCGCCATGATCTCGGCGGGTGTGCGGTAGTTGACGGTGAGCTCGGTCAGCTTCCAGCGTTTGGCCACATACGGTTCCAGCATCGCCTGCCAGGTGGACGCGCCCGCGGGATCACCGGTCTGCGCGACATCACCCACGACGGTGATCCAGCGATTCGGGATCCGCCGCATCACCATGCGCCACGCCATCTCCGACAGCTCCTGCGCCTCGTCGACAATGACATGCCCATAGGTCCAGGTACGGTCGCCTGCCGCGCGTTCGGCGGTGGTCTGACGGGTGCGCACCTGCTGCCGTTCGGCCAGCTGGCTCGCATCGATGAGGTCGTAGGCCATCAGGATCTCGGGATCGAGTTCGTCCTCGAGATCCTGCGGTGCCGAACCGGTGAGGATGTCGAGTGCGTCCTGGGCCTCGGCCAGCTGGGCGCGCCAGCGGCGACGGGCCCGTTCGCGTTCCTCGGCGTCATCGATTCCGAGCAGTTCGGCCAGCTCATCGAGCAGCGGGGCGTCGGCGGCACTGAACTCGCTGTTGTCCGGGCGCAGCAGCTCGGCACGGTCGGCCGGTGCGAGTGAGCCGGCGACCCGGTCCAGGCGCGCCGGATCGGCCAGCAGATCGGCCAGCACCTGCTGTGGGGTCAGGATCGGCCACAGCGCGCTGATCGTGCGTTGGATCCCGGCATCCGAGCGCATCTCATCGGCGATCTCGGCCAGATCGGTACTGCTGAGCAGACTGCGGCCGCCGCCGACCGGGTCGGCGCCCATGGTGGTGGCCAGCTGATCGACGAGCGCGTCGATCACCGACGAAGCGAAGATCGGGCGGGCCAGATTGTGCGGGCGGCGCGACGAGCGGGCCCTGCCCCTCGCCCGGGTAACGATCTTGCGGTTCAGCGTCAGCGGATACCCGTCGAAGCTGAGCGCGATCGGCTCCGACGGCACCTCCTGCCGGTCGCGCACCGCCTGTTTGAGGATCTCGAGCACGCTCAGCGAACCCTTGATCTCACCCGCGCGCAGCGAATCCTCGCGGGTGGCCTTCACTCCCGGATACAGATCGCCGATGGTGGACAGCAGCACGCCCGTCTCACCGAGTGAGGGCAGCACCTGGCCGATGTAGTCGAGGAAGGTGGCGTTCGGGCCGATGATCAGCACACCGGCCTTGGCCAGCTGCTGGCGATAGGTGTAGAGGAGGTACGCGGCGCGATGCAGCGCGACAGCGGTCTTACCGGTGCCTGGCCCACCCTGGACGACCAGCACGCTCTTGTGCTCGGCGCGGATGATCGCGTCCTGCTCGCTCTGGATGGTCTCGACGATGTCGTTCATATGGCCGGTGCGTGCGGCGTTCAACGCCGACAGCAGGGCGCTTTCGCTGCCGACGCCGCCGTCGTCCTCGGTGACCCCGGCCCGTCGGGCGACCTCCAGATCGAGGTATTCATCGTTGATCGCGGTAACCTTGCGGTTGCGCGAGCGGATATGGCGGCGTCGCAGCACGCCGTCGGGGGCAGCGGTGGTGGCCAGGTAGAACGGCCGGGCCAAGGGTGCGCGCCAGTCCAGCAGCAGGGGTTCGTAATCGTTGTCTTCGTCGAGGATGCCGAGCCTGCCGATATAGCGGCGTTCGGCGTCGGTGTCGCCGTCGGTGCCGTCACCGTCGAGGTCGATCCGGCCGAAGCACAGGCCGTGTTCGGCGGCATCGTATTTGGCCAGATCCTCGGTGTAGAGCTGGGTGAACGATTCGCGTTCGGTGCGCGCCTGCGGGGTGCCGCCGGTTTCCAGCAAGACGGTGCGCAGCCGGTCGGTCGCGTACTTGCGCATGCCGTCGAGGCGGTCGTAGAGGACGCTCAGGTGCGACTGTTCCCGATCGATCTCGGTGTCGGTGCTCGATTCGGGCGCGGGTTCGGCGTCCGGGATGGGGGAGCGGTGGTCCTGAGTGAGGCGGTCGGGCAAAACGAACTCCTTGTCACCCGGTGACCAGGCACCAGTGGGGCAGACGACAGCTTGGTGGAATACGCGGACGATCGGAAAACGGAATCGTCCAGTCTACTGCGCGTTCGGCGCCGTTGCCGCCACACAGGGCGGCGGCGGGAGCGGAGACCGAGATGCGCTCAGGACGCGTGCGTGTTGTTCGGCCTGCGGGCGGCCCCGATGGTGCCTTCGCGATGACCGGACGGCTTGGCGCGATACATCGCCACATCCGCGTCGTGCAGCACCGCTTCCGGGGTGCGGCGGTCGCCCTGGCGTAACGCGGTGACGCCGATCGAGGCGTTGACCTCGATGCGATGCCCGCGCGCGACGATCGGTTCGGCCATGGTGGATTGCAGCCGCATGACGAGGGCGTCCAGATCCGCCTGCCGGGTGCGGCCGGACAGCAGGACCAGGAATTCGTCACCGCCGAGCCTGCCGACGATGTCGTCGCCGCGCAGTGCCCGCTGCAGCCGCTGGGCCACGATCTGCAGGACGGTGTCGCCGATAGCGTGGCCGAGAGTGTCGTTGATCGCCTTGAAACCGTCCAGATCGATGAACATCACCACCGATACCGGCAGATTTTCGCTGGCCGCCAGCGCACCGGCCAGCTGGGACAGGATCAGCGACCGATTGGCCAGCCCGGTCAGCGAATCGTGGGTGGCCTGATATTCCAGGTGGCGGCGACTGGCCCGGAACTCGGTGATATCGGCGAACGAAGACACCGCCGACGAGTCCGGATCACCCGGATTGAGCAGCCTGCTCGACCCGGACAGCCAACGGCGTTGCCCATCGGAGCGGTCGACGCCGAAGACGTAGCCGGTGATGGTTTCGCCGGTGGCGAGGGTGCGGGCCACCGGATGCCGCGAGGTCGGCATCGGCTGGGCATTGGCGTCCAGCAGTGTCAACGGCAGGTCCGTGATGGTGACGCCGGTCAGATCACCCGCGTCCTCGATGCCGAAGATTCGCTGCGCCGCCGGGTTGACCGATTCGATCCGGCCGTCCCGGTCGATCACGGTCACGCCTTCCTCCAATTGGCTCACCACGGTCGTGAAGTGCTGTTCGGCCCGGCGCTGGGCGGCCTCGGCGGCGCGTTGGGCGGTGAGGTCGTGGATGACGACCTGATAGGCGGCCTGGTCGTGCCAGACGGTGAGCACCGAGACGGTCTCGACCTGGACGGGGGTGCCGTCCAGCCGCGTCAGCATCATTTCGGCCGAATCGGACGCCGCGCCGGCCCGGTTGAGCCGGGAGATCCGATCGAGCATCCCCGGCACCGAATCCGGGTGGACGAACTGCACGAGGGGGCGCCCGACCAGCTCCTCCGGACCGGAGGCCGCCAGCATGCGCACCGCCGCCGGATTGACGTAGACGATCGTGCCGCGTTCGTGCACGCAGATCCCGTCCGGGGTGTGTTCGACCAGAGACCGATACCGCTGCGCCAGCTGCTCGGCGGCGCTGAGCCTGTCCTCTCCCACTCGAACCCCCGATCGTCCACCGTCAGCTGGTCATTGGAGCACGGGATTATTCTGGATGCGACATGTGCGCCGTTCACATGATCGACGCGATTGCCGCGATTCGTTTCGGGTACTTCGCCCGGCTCGATGCGGTGATCATGACAGAACCGGTTCTTCACGACGGCGGGCCGGCGCGAACGGTCCAGAAGATCGGGCCGAGGAGCGATGCCATGTCGGAACCTGATCATCATATGTCCATCGCCGGTGTCGGTGCCGTTACCGGGTACGGATGGGGGCGTGAGGCGCTGTGGCGCGGACTGCTGAGCGCCAAGTCGGCGGCGGGTGTGCAGCCCGGATACGGGGTCGAGCGTGACGAAGCGGCCTGGGTCTCGCTGGTCCCGTCGGGCGGCGATCCACAGGTGAGTACGAGCCGGTACGGGCGCGCCGTGCACGAGGCGGCGCGCGAGGCCATCACCGACGCGATCGCCCGCGGATGGCGACCGGGGCGCACCGTCGGACTGCTACACGCGATCGTGCTCGGTGACGTCGCCAACTGGCGCGACTTCTACGCCGTCGACGGCGGCAATCGCCGCTCACGGGACTATCTGCGGTTGCTTCCGTCCACTCCGATCTCGGTGGTGATGCAGGAGTACGGGTTTCACGGTCCGGCGATGAACGTGTCCGCGGCCTGCAGTTCGGGCAACGTCGCGTTGATCACCGCGCAGATGTGGCTCGACAGCGGTGTCGCTGACGACGTGGTGTGCGTGGCCACGGATGTGTCGGCAACCCCGGATATGGTCGAGCATTTCGTCCGGCTCGGTGCCGCTGTCACCGACGCCGAACCACTCGAGGCGTGCCGGCCCTTCCAGGAAGGTAGCCGCGGTTTCAGCATGGGGGAGGCATCGGTGGGTTTCGTGCTCAGCCGCTCGGTCGCGCGACCGTATGCCACGGTGCTCGGCGGTGCGATGACCAACGACGCCTATCACGTGGTGTCGGTGGATCCCGGGCATCGGCGGATCATCGACTGCGCGCGCCGGGCACTCGATATCGCGGGCGTGTCGGCGCACCAGGTGCAGTATTTCAACGCGCACGGCACCGGCACCCGCCAATGCGATACCGCCGAGCGCGCGCTGCTGGCCGAGGTATTCGACGACCGGCCCGAGGTCTACGCCCTCAAACCCCTGACCGGCCACTGCCAGGGCGCGGCCGCCGCGGTGGAGATCGCGGCCGCAGCCCTCGGATTCGATCGGGGAATCGTTCCTGCGGCCCCGATCGTCGCCGCGCCGCATCCGCGGTTGCTGGACGGTCCGTCGGCAAGCACCGGCGGCATCACGGTGAAGCTGTCGCTGGGGATGGGCGGCAACAATTCGATGGTGGTGCTGGCGCCGCCGGGCGAGCACTAGGGGAGGGGTGCCGTCCAGGACAGCCGGGTTCCTGGCAGCGCATCCTCGGAATCGGCGCGCGCGTGCCTGGCGACGGCGGCGGTGATGGTGAACCGGCCCTCCGCCTCCTCCGCGCGCTGCTCGAGATTGCGTAACCCGCTGCGGATGACGTGATGCGGTACGCCCCAGCCGTTGTCGGTGACGACGATGGTCAGATCGTCGGAGACCCCGATATCGACGGTGACGGTGTCGCCGCCGGAATGGCGGACCGCATTGCTCACCGCCTCACGCACCACGGCCTCGGCGTGATCGGCCAGATCCGGTTCCAGCACCGACAGCGGGCCGGAGAACTGCACGGTGGCCCGGATCGTGCTGTCGACGGTCTGCTGTCGGATGGCGTGTTCGATGCGCTGCTGCAATCGTGCGCTGTCGGCGCCGCCGTGCAGATCGAAGATGGAGGTGCGGATCTCCTGCACCACTTCCTGGAGATCGTTGATCACCCGCGTGAGCCGGTCGCGCACATCAGGGACGGTGGCGCGTGGCACCGCGCCCTGCAAGGTCAGACCGATCGCGAACAGTCGTTGGATGACGTGATCGTGCAGGTCGCGGGCGATGCGGTCGCGGTCGGCGAGGATGTCGACCTCACGCATGCGCCGTTGTGCGTCGGCCAGCTGCATCGCCAGCGCCGCCTGATCGGTGAAGGCGGCGGTGAGCTCGACCAATTCGTCCGGAAACGGGGCGGAACCCGCGCGCCGGACGGTGACCAGGGTGCCGTGGGTCGCGTCCGGTGTGCACAACGGCAGGATCAGCGCCGGACCGGGGGAGGGCAGGGTGATGCCGAGATCGACCTGGCCCGCGTCGTCGAACCGCAGCGGGGTGCGCCTGCCGAACGCCTCGCCGACCGCGGTGCCCGCCAGCGGGATCGGATGCCCGGCCCGTCGTGCATCCGGGCCGGACCAGTGCGTGATCAGCAGTTCGGTGACATCCCCAGGACCGGCGGCGGCGAGGAAACACAGCTGCGATCCGGTGAGCGCCCGCGCATGATCGACCACCCGCTCCAGGGCGCGGCCGGGGGTGCCGACGGCGAGGAATTCGGTGGCCACCTCACGGGTCGCTTCGATCCATTCCTGCCGGGTTCGCGCCGATTCGTAGAGCCGCGCATTGTCGACCGCGATACCCGCAGCGGCGGCCAGCGCCTGCACCAGCACCTCGTCCTCTGCGGTGAACGGCTGCCCACCGGCCTTCTCACACAGGTAGAGGCTGCCGAACACCTCATCGCGGATCCGCACCGGAACTCCGAGGAAGGTCCGCATCGGCGGATGGTGCGCGGGGAAGCCCACCGACTCGGGATGGGCGGTCAGATCGTCGAGCCGCAGTGGGGTGAGCTGGGCGAAGACCGCGCCGAGCACGCCGTGGCCCGCGGGCAGCTGACCGATTCGCGCCCTGGTCCCGTCGTCGATGCCCTCGGCGACGAACTGGAAGACCTGCCCGGTGTGACCACGGACACCGAGCGCGCCATACTCGGCGTCGATCAGGCTGGTCGCGGTGCGGACGATGGCGCGAAGGGTGTCGTCGAGATCGAGGCCCGAGGTGACCGTCAGCATGGCTTCGATCAGCCCGTCCATCCGGCCGCGTGAATCGGCGGCCACCTCCACCCGGTCGCTGACCTCGGCCAGCAGTTCGCGCAGGCGCTGCTGGTAGAGCGCGCCGCGCACAGCGGGCGGGCTCGATCTCTCGGCCATATCGGCTTCCTTGTCGTCTCCGCGCGACGGCCGTGCCCCGATTGGCCAGCTGTGACGCGGCGTTCGGTCAATGCTATTGCCGGATCGGGGACTTTCGGCCCTGTTCGTTATCTCCGCGTGATGGTGGCATATCCGCACGGCGAGAATAGAAAGCAGGGGTTTCCTATGAATTCGCTGGAGCTGTGGGCCACCGCGACCGAGCCCGACCTCGCGGTCACCACACGTGGCGCGGTACCACCCGCCGACGTGACTCGTGCGGTGCGGGCCATCGGGCGGGTACTGCGCCGCCACCACCTCGACGCGGCGGCGCACGTGCGCGTCACCGCACCTGTGGACGCCGATCAGCCGACGGTCGTGCAGGCCAATATCCATTCCCGGGATACGCGGACTCGGGTGCAGGTTCCGGGACCACGTGGTTTCGCGGTCACCTTCGCCGCCGAACGTCTCGATCGCCAGATAGCCAGGCTCAGCGCCGATCCGATGCCGCGCGTCTGGCCGGATCCAGCCCGGCCGCCGCTGGCGCGGGTCACCGAGCAGCGGCCGATCACCAGGCGCAAGGACCACGTTCTGCTGGCGGGCACCCCCGCGCAGGCGATCGAGGTGCTCGACGCCATGGACTACGACGTGCACCTGTTCACCGATGCCGAGACCGGCGAGGAGGCGGTGGTGCACTGGATCGACCCGGACGGGGTGCAGATGATCCGCCAGCGCACCACCGAACCCACCGAATCCTCGCCCGCGCCGATGGCGCTGACCGTCGCCCCGGTGCCCGCGCCGGTCCTCGACGAAGGCGACGCCGCCACCCAGCTGTGCTGGCGTGGGCTGCCGTTCCTGTTCTTCACCGACGCCCGCACGGGGCGTGGCCATCTGCTCTACCGCCGCTACGACGGCGACCTCGCGCTGGTCCGCCCGGCCAGGTAGGAGGAGGGCCGCTCGGTTGGGCCGGTTTCGCTCACGGACGCAGGTATCAGCGAGCAAGGCGCGACTGATGTGCTAGACCACCCGCTCGAGCGCGCGCAGGTCTGCGTCCAGCTTGCGGAACAACCAATACACGGCGACGAAGGCGAGCCCGGTGGCCGCGCACAGCCCCAGCACCGAATCGCGCACGAGCCCAAGCTCCGCCGGTTCGAGAAAGCTGAATCCGGCCAGCACCCCGACCACCGGCACCGACGCCGTCACCGCAAGGTAGACCGTGGTTCTGCGGCGAAGCCTGCGCAGGTCGGCGGAGTCGCGCCCCGTCGTGCGTCCGTGGCGCAGGTAGCGGGGATAGACGCAGTGGACGAGGTAGAACGTGGAAAGGAAGAAGGTGTAGGCGACCGAGATGGGGCCCGACACCAGAACAGTCATTGCCGCATGGACCTGCAGTCGCACGGGCAGGTCGGTGAACCAGTGCAGCAGCAGCACGGCTGTCACTGTGGCGAGAACCGCGGACAGCAGGGTGTTGAGCGCACACAGGTCGCCCCACATCAATGTCCGCGACCGCACCCGCGCGAGCCTCGCCTCGCCGTAGCGTCTGCCCTTGCGCAAGCCGCGAAGAACCGCGAGCTGATCATGTGAGATGTAGACGTAGATGACGATGGCCAACAGCAAGCCGCCCAGGACGCACGCCACGATGCCCTTGTCGATCCGGTCGTTCGTGGCATCGGGCAGGCGCTCTCTGATCAGTCCCTGGGCGTGCAGAGCCAAGTACACCGTCGCCAGGCCGACACCGACCATCGACGACAGCCAGAGGACAGGGGTGGGCCATTGCGAAAGTCGCGTTCGCCAACTGGTCGACGGCGGATAGGCGAGCTCCCTGGCCCTCTTCTCGAGGCACAGGTCCAATTGCTGGGCCAATTCCGAACCGGACGAGTAGCGGTCCTCGCGGTTGGGCGACAGACACTTCAGGAGCACATGGCGCAACGCCATCGGGCAATCCGGCGGAAGCTCCGACAAGTGCGTCGGCTCTACCGGTCTGCGCCGCAATTCGAGCATCCGGGCCAGCGACGTCTCCGACTCGCCCGCGGACGTTTCGTCGGGAAAGGGCCGCCGTCCCGTGAGCAATTCCCACAGCATGACGGCCAGCGCGAAGATGTCGCTTCGAGTATCGAGGTCGACGGCGGTCGCGGGCAGTTCGGGGTTGCAGGCTTCGAGCTGCTCGGGCGACATGTACGCCAGGGATCCGCCGAAGTACGCCAGCGGACTGGTGCCCTTGAGGTTCTCGCTGAAGCTGACGTTGAAATCGGCCAACTTCGGCACTCCCTCGGCGCTCAGCAGCACGTTCGCGGGTTTGATATCCCGATGCAACACTCCTCGCTCGGATGCGTGCTGTAGCGCGTCCGCGAGTCGGCGGCCCAGCCAGGCGACGGTCTCCGGCCAGGTCAGCACCCCGGTTCTGGTCCGGATCGCCGATTCGGTTGGCCGAACCTCACCCTTCTCGGCGAGCACCTCGTCGACGGCGTCGAGCAGCAGTTGCCCACCGTGGCGTTCCGGCGGCGTCGAGCGCCGCAACCGCAGCACGTCGAGCAGCGTCCCGCCCGGTAGGTACTGCATGTAGAGCAGCTTCAGCTCGCCATCGGCGATGAGCCGCTGGTCGAAGATGCGCACGATATGTTCGTGGTCCAACTGGGCGAGGGTCTGCGGCTCGATTCCTTGGTTATGAGAGATCTTCACCGCGACGAGTCGCTGCATCGATTGTTGCCGAGCCAGGTAGACCTGGGCGAAGGCGCCCGCGCCGACCCTCATCAGAAGGTCGAAGTCCTCGACGCGGTCGCCGACATCGATGGCGTCGAGAAGAACCTGCGCGCAGGGACGAGCAATCAGCGTGCTTCGGTATTCACTCGTGAGCCGTGCCGGTTCAGGGCCGGCCATGGAAGTGGCCTCGGCAAGCGTGGTGGCCGCATCGGCGGCGGGGGCACCGCGGCGCAGGGCGTGGAATTCCTCGTAGACCAACTCGGCCGGCAGCGGACCATCTTGCAGTTCCGCGAATTCGGCGCGATATTCGATCAGTCGCTTGGGAAAGTGATAGCGAAGCCAGCGGTATTCGAGGTCGATCTTGATCAGTTCGATCAATATCGTGCGCCGATCGGCCGGTTCGCGGGGTAGGTATGCCGACAGGTCGGGTGGAAACCCGGACGCCCACGCCTCTGAGAACAGTGCCAAGGCAGTGGCAAGCGCTGTGCGGGTTCGTTCAGCTGAATCGACCAGATCGATCGGCTCGTGCATCGGCAGCTCGAGATCAGCCCCAGCCGATCACCGGGCGGCTACGCGCGATGCGGCGTCGTACCGGAGTTGCCACGCATTGTCTCCTTCCCGCCGGACCCCCACTGTTCAAGAATATCGCTCTGTTGGTCCCGGGACAGACTCGCCGAGCTTGGTGGCCAGCACCGCGGCCTGGGTGCGCCGCTCCACACCGAGCTTGGCGAGCAGGCGGGAGACGTAGTTCTTCACCGTCTTCTCCGCGAGGAACATGCGCGCGGCGATCTGCCGGTTGGTCAGCCCCTCGCCGAGCAGGGTCAGCAATTTTCGTTCCTGCTCGGTGAGACCGGCCAGTGGACCGTCGTCCTCGGCACTGCGGCGCAGCCGCGCGCGCAGGACCGCCGCCGCCTTGGTATCGAGAAGGGAGCGGCCGGCGCCGACGTCCTTCACCGCGTCGGCGAGCTCCATTCCTTTGATGTTCTTCACCACATATCCGCTCGCCCCGGCGAGGATCGCATCGAGCATCGCCTGGTCGTCGGTGTAGGAGGTGAGGATCAGGCAGCGCAGATCGTCGAACTCGGCGAGCAGATCGCGGCACAACTCGATGCCGTTCCCGTCGGGTAATCGCACGTCCAGCACCGCAACTCGCGGCCGCAGTGCACGGATGCCGATCATCGCGCTCGCCACGTCGCCGGCTTGGCCGACGACGGTGAGGTCCGGATCGCTTTCGAGCAGGTCGATCAGACCACGCCGGACGATCTCGTGATCGTCGACCAGGAACACCTCGAGCACAGCCCCGACTCCTGTTCGTTTGTCTACCCTGGTCAAGGTAGCTCGCTTCGCGGCTGTGGGGGATGGCCGAAAGTCATCTGGCGAGCATCGACCCGCGCCCGGGAAAACTTGTCGGTGGTCCGGCCTAGCATGACCGCCGGGGACATATCGGCATGCCAGAACCCGGAACGCGGGATATCGAAGAGAAGGGACCGACCTGGTGGCGGAACGCCTCACCGTGCGCGGAGCTCGGGAGCACAACCTCAAAGGGGTCGATCTCGATCTTCCCCGCGACAGCCTCATCGTGTTCACCGGGTTGTCCGGCTCGGGCAAGTCCAGCCTGGCCTTCGACACCATCTTCGCCGAGGGTCAGCGGCGGTATGTCGAGTCGCTGTCGGCGTACGCGCGCCAGTTTCTCGGGCAGATGGACAAGCCCGACGTCGACTTCATCGAGGGGCTCTCGCCCGCGGTGTCGATCGACCAGAAATCGACCAACCGCAATCCACGTTCCACCGTCGGCACCATCACCGAGGTCTACGACTACCTCCGTTTGCTCTACGCCCGCGCGGGCACCCCGCACTGCCCGGTCTGCGGTGAGCTTATCGAGAAGCAGACCCCGCAGCAGATCGTCGACCAGGTGCTTGCCATGGAGCCGGGCATCAAATTCCAGGTGCTCGCCCCGGTGGTGCGCACCCGCAAAGGCGAATTCGTCGACCTGTTCGACCAGCTCAACACCCAGGGCTATGCCCGCGTGCGGGTCGATGGGGTGGTGTATCCGCTCACCGATCCGCCGAAGCTGAAGAAGCAGGAGAAGCACGACGTCGAGGTGGTCGTCGACCGTCTGGCCGTCAAGCCCGGCTCCAAGCAGCGGCTCACCGACTCCATCGAGACGGCGTTGCGGCTCGCCGACGGCATCGTCGTGCTGGATTTCGTCGACCGCGACGAACACGCCCACGACCGGGAGCGCCGCTTCTCCGAACGGCTGGCCTGCCCCAACGGCCATCCGCTCGATATCGAGGATCTCGAGCCGCGCTCGTTCTCGTTCAACTCGCCCTACGGCGCCTGCCCGGACTGCACCGGTCTCGGCATCCGCAAGGAGGTCGATCCCGAACTGGTCGTGCCCGACCCGGATCTGAGTCTGGCCGACGGCGCCATCGCGCCGTGGTCACGTGGGCAGACCGCCGAGTACTTCACTCGGCTTTTGTCCGGTCTGGCCGAGGCCATCGGCTTCTCCATGGACACCCCGTGGCGTGAGCTGCCGGTGAAGGCTCGCAAGGCGGTGCTGGAGGGCAGCTCCGATCAGGTGCACGTGTCCTACACGAACCGGTACGGACGTAAGCGCTCCTATTACGCCGATTTCGAGGGCGTGATGCCATTCCTGCAGCGGCGGATGGAGAACACCGAGTCCGAGCAGATGAAGGAGCACTACGACGGGTACATGCGCGATGTGCCGTGCCCGGTCTGCAACGGTGCGCGGCTGCGTCCGGAAATCCTCGCGGTCACCATCGCCGCCGACGGCGAGCGCAAATCCATCGCCGAGGTGTGTGAGCTGTCCATCGGCGACTGCTCGGCATTCCTCAACACCCTCACCCTCGGCGAGCGTGAGGCTGCCATCGCGGGTCAGGTGCTCAAGGAGGTGCAGGCGCGGCTGGGCTTCCTGCTCGACGTCGGCTTGGAATACCTCACGCTGTCACGGGCCGCGGCCACCCTCTCGGGCGGTGAGGCGCAGCGCATCCGGCTGGCCACTCAGATCGGCTCGGGTCTGGTCGGCGTGCTGTATGTGCTCGACGAGCCGTCCATCGGCCTGCATCAGCGCGACAACCGCAGGCTCATCGAGACCCTGACCCGGCTCAAGAAGCTCGGTAACACCCTGATCGTGGTCGAGCACGACGAGGACACCATCCGTGCCTCGGACTGGGTGGTCGACATCGGCCCGCTCGCCGGTGAACACGGCGGCCGGGTGGTGCACAGCGGCCCGTATCAGGAGCTGCTCACCGATCCGAACTCGCTGACCGGTGCGTATCTGTCCGGTCGCGAGCAGATCGAGGTGCCGATGGTGCGGCGTCCGGTCAGCAAGAAACGTCAGGTCACCGTCGTCGGGGCGAACGAGCACAATCTGCGAGGCATCGACGTCGCGTTCCCGCTCGGCGTGCTCACCTCCGTCACCGGCGTGTCCGGATCTGGGAAGTCCACCCTGGTCAACGACATCCTCGCCACGGTGCTTGCCAACCGGCTCAACGGTGCCCGCCAGGTTCCGGGTAGGCACACCAGGGTCAACGGGCTCGACCATCTGGACAAGCTGGTGCAGGTAGACCAGTCACCGATCGGCCGGACCCCGCGCTCCAACCCGGCTACCTATACCGGTGTCTTCGACAAGATCCGCACCCTGTTCGCGGCGACCACCGAGGCGAAAGTGCGCGGTTACCAGCCGGGCCGGTTCTCGTTCAACGTCAAGGGCGGCCGGTGTGAGGCCTGCTCAGGTGACGGCACCCTCAAGATCGAGATGAATTTCCTGCCCGACGTGTACGTCCCGTGCGAGGTGTGCCACGGCGCCCGCTACAACCGGGAAACCCTCGAGGTGCATTACAAGGGCAAGACCATCGCCGAGGTGCTGGACATGCCGATCGAGGAGGCCGCCGGTTTCTTCGAGCCGGTCACGTCGATCCACCGCTACCTCAAGACCCTCGTCGATGTCGGTCTGGGATACGTGCGACTCGGCCAAAGTGCCCCAACCCTGTCCGGCGGTGAGGCCCAGCGCGTGAAGCTGGCCGCCGAACTGCAGAAACGCTCCACCGGGCGGACCGTCTATGTGCTGGACGAGCCGACCACGGGTCTGCATTTCGAGGACATCCGCAAGCTGCTGGCCGTCATCAACGGACTGGTCGACAAGGGCAACACAGTGATCGTCATCGAGCACAATCTCGACGTCATCAAGACCTCGGACTGGGTGATCGACATGGGTCCCGAGGGCGGGTCCGGCGGCGGCACGGTCGTCGCCCAGGGCACCCCGGAGGACGTCGCGGCCGTGTCGGGCAGCTACACCGGGCATTTCCTGCGCGAGGCGCTCGACAAGCCCGCACCGCCTGCGGCGAAGCCGAAGCGGGCCACCAAGCGCGTGGCGACGAAGGCTGCGGCGGTCGGCTGACGGACTCTCCACTGCGGGAGACCGGCCTCCGGTCTCCCGCAGTGCAGTGCCGTGGGCGAGCAGCAACGGGTCGGCCGTGCTCCGAGCCCTGATCAGTTCTGGACGATCGTGTGGATCAGCTCGGCGAGTTCGCGCGGCTTGGACCACATGGGCCAGTGCCCGGTCGGCAGGTCGACATACTCGGCGTCCAGACGAGACAGCTCGGCGAACATCGGCATCTCACCCTCGTCGCGCAGTTTCCTAACCACCTCGGCGGTGAAGGTATTGCAGATCACCGTGGTAGGGATTCGTCGTCCCGCGGGCTCGTCGCTGAGCTGTAGCGGCGCGGCGGCCACCGCGGTCGGTTCCGACACCGCACGTGCACGGAAGGTACTCAGAGCGGCTTCGTCGAGCCCGGCCAGACTGTTGCCCGCACCCTCCAGATCCCGCCACTCCGGCAGTGGGTACTCGCGGGCGGTCAGATCGAGCTCGGAGTTGAGCACGAATCCGTTCGGCAATGGCGCGCTGTCGACGTAGATCGCGCGGGCGAACCGCTCGGGTGCCAGGTCGGTGGCCAGGTAGGCAGCGGCGCCGCCACCGGAATGGGACACCAGGACCGCGCGCTCGCCGGGCGCGACGGCGTCGACGATGGCCTGTGCCTGCCGTTCCAGCGTTGCGTCGAGCCGGTCGTCGTCCTGCGGGTCGAGGCCGGGCAAGGTCATCGCCAGCACATCCTCGCCGTGGCGGCGCAGCTCGTCCGCAACCTCGTCCCACGCCCATGCGCCCAACCAGAATCCTGGAACCAGAAGTATCCGTGCCATCGAGAAAGCATGGCATGTCATCGCTCGACGCGGTATTCCCCGTGCCAGCAGGCAAGGTTAAATGTGTTGTGCAACAAGGTAATTACGTTACGGGACGGCCCTACTGGAAGTGTCTGCCCGGTCGCGGCCGCGCTATCTGGGAGTGCTCGAACGAATTTGCCGCACAATCCGCCCTAAAAGTGAAACACGCGTGTGTAGGATCGGCGGAACCGCGCCCGAGAGGCTCGACGCGCGGCGATAGACAACCGGTCCGCCCGGTGGCGCGTCGAGTGCGCGGCGCCGGCACATACACCGGTGAGAGCGAAAGGAATCCCCGCCATGGAAGGCGTCGACATCGGTGCCCTGATCACTCAGATCCTCGGTTTTCTGAGCAGTGGCTCGTCCCTCAACTACACCCCGGGTACGCCTGCCTGAGCGCGGATCCACCGAAAGGAACCACCGACATGAACTCTGGAAGCGCCGGTCTCGGCGACATCTTCACCGCCATCGCCAACATGCTGAGTACCGGCTCGGCGATCTCGGTGACACCGGGAATGTGAGCGATGCGCGAAGGCCGGGCCCCGCTGATCGCGGGACCCGGCCTTCGTGGTGTGTGCCGGTGTTTTCCACCGGTCGTCGACGCCTCGGCTCAGTACACCGGACCGGTGTACTTCTCGCCCGGCCCCTTGCCCGGCTCGTCCGGATGCGCCGACGATTCCCGGAACGCTTTCTGCAGCGACTGCAGCCCCTCGCGGATCGGTCCGGCATGCGGCCCCAGGTACTCCACCGAGGCCGTCACCAGGCCGGCCAGGGCGGTGATGACCCGCCGCGCCTCGTCCAGGTCGCGCCTGCTGCTGGTCTCGGGGTCCTCATCGGCCAGCCCCAGCTTCTCCGCCGCCGAGCTCATCAACATCACCGCGGCCCGGCTGATCACCTCCACAGCGGGGATATCGGCCAGTTCGCGCACAGAGCTGTCGGGCTGTTCAGTCATGACTATCAGGCTAGAACCCGCGCCTGTGGTGCGCTCACCCCGCCGCCCGCACCAGCCGTAGCTGCCCGATCTCCGCGACGTTCTTCATGAGCTCCGCGTTCACCCACGCCACCAGATGGGCAACCGTCAGCCCGGCATCCGCGGGCCACGGGTACGCGACCGGTGCGGCCAGGTCGGCGTCGGCGAGTGCATCCAACCCGGACGTCCATTCGGTATGCAGCTGCCGGATCCGGTCCACGGCCGCAGCGCCGGTGCCCGGCCAGTGCACGCTCTCGCGCGAACGCAGCGCGCGGCCGGTCAGCTGATCGATCGCGGTACTCCACCACCAGTCGATATGCCAGGTCAGCCAGGCGATGGTGGGAACAGGTATCGGATCGGGCTCGGTATCGGCCCAGTCGGGTCGCCAGATGCCGTCGGTGCCCTGTCGCACCGTCCAGCACAGTGGGCCGGGTTCGGTGAGGAAGTCGTCCTCGGTCAGGGCGTCGAGGTGATAGTCGGCAAGAGCCCAGGTCAGCTCGAATTGCCAGCTCAGGAGGTCGCGATGAGAATCGGGCACCGGTGGACCCTGGCATGCGGCATTCGCAGGAGCAACCGATTTCGCCCCGGTGGGCGGGGTCGTCGTCCCGATTCGGTTCCCGGCGGCGCAGCTGCTACGCTGTTCTGCGACGACCGCCCTGGGTGGTGTGTGTTCCGGGAACGGGACCTGCACGACAATGTCCGGGGCAGATAAGTGGAGCCCGACTCCCACCGTTGCCGACGAGTATTCGTACGGGACAACGGTCCGGTCGCCCGCCCCTCGGGGCCGGGTTCTCGCATCGAGTTCAGCTGGATGCGAGATCGCAGGCGTCATCACCTGCGGTGATCGGTCGACCTCGGGCCCTGGAGCGGTGAAATACCGCGACGGGGCCTTTGTGTTGAACAAGGGGTTGCAGTTATTGCATGCGGTCGTCCGACGACACCGCTTGACCTAGGAGGCCCCATCAGCACTGAGACCCGCATCAACGATCGCATCCGCGTTCCCGAAGTCCGCCTCATCGGACCCGGCGGTGAACAGGTTGGGATCGTGCGTGTTGAAGATGCACTACGCGTCGCTCTCGAAGCCGACCTCGACCTGGTCGAGGTGGCCCCGGATGCCAGACCGCCGGTCTGCAAGATCATGGACTACGGCAAGTTCAAATACGAGACCGCGCAGAAAGCACGCGAGTCCCGTAAGAACCAGGTCCAGACCGTCATCAAGGAGCAGAAGCTCCGTCCCAAGATCGACGACCACGACTACGAGACCAAGAAGCGCAACGTCGTTCGCTTCCTCGAAGCCGGGTCCAAGGTCAAGGTCACGATCATGTTCCGGGGTCGCGAACAGTCCAGGCCCGAGCTCGGTTTCCGGTTGCTGCAGCGACTGGCCTCCGACGTCGCGGAGTTGGGTTTCGTCGAGACCTCGGCCAAGCAGGACGGCCGGAACATGACCATGGTCCTGGCGCCGCACAAGGGCGCGAAGACGCGCGCCAAGGCGCAGCAGGACTCGGCCGCCCCCGCCCGGCCGCAGCCGAGCGCCCCGGCGCAAGCGGAGCAGGCCGAGCAGGCCGGCCCGCAGTAATACCGATCAGAACGTCGGCGGTCCACGCGCGACCGCGGGCACGAGACAGATTGAGGAATCCATGCCGAAGATGAAGAGCCATAGCGGCGCCTCGAAGCGATTCAAGGTGTCCGGCAAGGGCAAGCTGCTGCGTCAGCAGGCGAACCGTCGTCACTTGCTCGAGCACAAGCCCACCCGCCGCACTCGTCGTCTGGACGGCACCGAGGTCGTCGCGCCCGCCGATGTCCGTCGCGTGAAGAAGCTGCTCGGTATCTGATACCCGCCGCAGTAGGCACGCTCGCGCTCCGCATACGGACGCCGACAACCTGACCACACCCGGGCGCCGTACGCGCCCCCCGATCGAACAGGACTGACCAGTGGCACGCGTCAAAAGGGCCGTCAACGCTCAGAAGAAGCGCCGTTCCATCCTCGAGGCCTCCAAGGGCTACCGCGGCCAGCGCTCGCGGCTGTACCGCAAGGCCAAGGAACAGCAGCTGCACTCGCTCACCTACGCCTACCGGGACCGCCGGGCGCGCAAGGGTGACTTCCGCAAGCTGTGGATCGCCCGCATCAACGCTGCGGCGCGCCTCAACGACATCACCTACAACCGCTTCATCCAGGGCCTGAAGGCTGCCGGTGTCGAGGTCGACCGCAAGAACCTCGCCGAGCTGGCCGTCTCCGACGCCGAGGCCTTCGCCGGTCTCGTCGCGATCGCCAAGGCCGCGCTGCCGCAGGACGTCAACGCCCCGGCCGCCTGAGCCGGGTGCCGTGACTCGCGGAAACCTTTCGGAACGACCCGTGGACGCGCTCAGTGAGCGCAATCCGCGGGTCGTTTCCGCTGTCAAGCTCCATCGCGCGGCACATCGGCGCAAGGCCGGGCAGTTCCTGGCCGAAGGCGCCAACTCGGTGACCGCGGCGCTGGATGCCGGGCGGGTGCGTGAGCTGTTCTACTCGGCTGCCGGGGCGACCCGTGAGCACGAACTCGTCGCCGGCGCGGCCGCCAAGGGGGTGCGCACCACCCTCGTGAGCGATCGCGCGGCGCAGGCGTTGGGGGAGACCGTGACGCCGCCTGGGCTCGTCGCGGTCTGTGAGACGCTCGACGTCGAACCGGCAGCGATCCTGCATGCTTCGCCGCGGATTCTGGCCGTACCGATAGAAATGGCTGACCCGGGAAACGCGGGCACCCTCATCCGTGTCGTCGATTCCGTCGGCGGTGACGGAGTGATCCTGGCCGGTGACTCCGTTGATCCGCATAACGGCAAAACCGTTCGTGCCGCCGCAGGCAGCCTGTTCCATGTGCCGTTCGCCCGCAGCCGCGAAGTCGGCGCGACTCTGGACGACATCGCCGCCGCCGGCATCACCATCCTCGCGACCGCCGCGAACGGTGAGGTCGACCTCGATGACGCCGATGAACTGTTCACCGGCCCGGTTGCCTGGCTGTTCGGCAACGAAGCCCACGGCCTCGATCCCGCCGTCGCCGCCCGCGCCGATCACCGCGTGCGCATCCCCATCCGCGGTCGCGCCGAAAGCCTCAACTTGGCAACCGCCGCGTCGATCTGCCTGTACGCCAATTCGCGGGTGCGTTACCGCGGCCGCTGAGTCCGCCCACCGGTCGATCGATGGGCGGGTGCTACTCAGTCCCCGGACTCCTCCAGATCACACAGGATGTCCTCCGCCCACACCGTCGGCACCGCATTCGGGCCGACTACCTGCATCGACGTCATGACCGTCAGCAGCATGCCGGTCGACATGAAGCGCCGCAGCTCCGTGGTCGTCGCGCCGGTGAGTTCACCGGCCAGGGCGTAGATCTGCCCATAGCGGGCCCGGGTCTGTTCGCCGATCACCGGGTCGGCGCTGGCGGCGAAACCATGCAGGAGCAGCTGGAGCAGTGCGCGATCGGCGAGGAAGACCTTGTATCCGTGGCCGAGCGTTGCCACCGTCGGGTTGGGTGCATCCGCTGCCGCCTCGCGAAAGACCGTCTCGATGCGATCGCACACCCGATTCAGCGCGGCCAAGAACAGCTGCTGCTTGGTGCCGAACAGTCGGATCACATACGGCTGGGAGACGCCGGCCCGACGGGCGATGTCATCGGTTTTCGTTGCCGCGTAACCAGTTTCGGCGAAAGCTTCGATCGCCGCCGCCAGTACCTGCTCGCCGCGTTCGCTCGCGCTCATCCGGGTCTTGGTCGTCACAGATGCTCCTGATTCGTCTCGGCGCCGCCATCGGTTGACATGTTATCAGTCGATGCATACTCTTCTCGGCATTAGTTATCAGTCAATTACAACAAGGGCTGGATATGACCGAGACACTCACCGCGGCGCCCACCGCGTCGCAATCGACCACCATCCGTCCGCCGGGTAGCCGGCCGCTGGCCGCCGTGCTGGCCGCCGTCGGCATTCCGATGTTCATGGTGACGCTGGACAACCTGGTGGTGACCAATGCGCTGCCGGTCATCCGGACCGAACTGGGCGCCTCACTCACCGATCTGCAATGGTTCGTCAACGCCTACACACTGTCGTTCGCCTCGCTGCTGCTCACCGCGTCGGCGCTCGGCGACCGGCTGGGCCGCCGCCGGGTCTTCCTCGCCGGTATCGCGCTGTTCACCGTGGCGTCGGCGGCATGCGCGATGGCCACCGAGCCATGGATGCTCATCGCCGCCCGTGCGCTCCAGGGCTTCGGTGGCGCGGCGGTCATGCCGCTCTCGCTCACTCTGCTGTCGAGCGCGGTGCCGGAGCGCATGCGCAACGCCGCCATCGGTATCTGGGGCGGCATCTCCGGGATGGGGATCGCGGTCGGGCCGGTGGTCGGCGGCGCGGTGGTCGACGGATTCAGCTGGCAGTGGATCTTCTGGCTGAACGTGCCGATCGGAATTCTGGCGCTGCCGTTCGCAGCGCGCATGCTCGACGAATCGTTCGGCGGCAGCCGCCGGCTCGACCTTCCGGGGCTGCTGCTGTCGGCGGGCGGGGTGCTGTCGATCGTCTGGGGTGTGATGCACGGCGCGGAGGACGGCTGGACCTCCGGCCCGGTGCTTGCGACGCTGATCGGCGGAACGGCA
This sequence comes from Nocardia cyriacigeorgica, assembly GCF_010868145.1. Classification (GTDB taxonomy): domain Bacteria; phylum Actinomycetota; class Actinomycetes; order Mycobacteriales; family Mycobacteriaceae; genus Nocardia; species Nocardia cyriacigeorgica_D. Next base: position 57,857 of record NZ_JAAGUY010000018.1, on the reverse strand, counting down.
CTGCTGGCCGCCCTGATCGCCTGGGAACTGCGTACGCCCGATCCGATGCTGCCGCTGCGACTGTTCCGCTCCCGGGCGTTCCGGGTGAGTAACACCACAAGCTTCACCTTCGCGGTCGGTGTGTTCGGGTCGATCTTCCTCATCTCGCAGTATTTCCAGGTGGTGCAGGGTTACAGCCCGCTCGAATCGGGTCTGCGGACCCTGCCCTGGACCGCCGCGCCGATGGTGGTGGCGCCGCTGGCCGGGCTGATCGTCAACCGCGTCGGTGCCCGGGCGGTGCTGTCGACCGGGCAGGCCATGCTGGTCGCCTCGCTGATCTGGATGGCGGCGGTGAGCACAGTCGATGCCCCGTACAGCTCGTTCATCGGGGCCATGCTGCTCGGCGGCGTCGGTATGGGTCTCACCTTCGCGCCCAGTGCCACCGTCGTCATGGGCAGCGCCGCCCCCGACGACCGCGCCATGGCCTCCGGCACCAACAACACCCTCCGCGAGGTGGGTGTCGCCATGGGCATCGCCATCCTGGCCTCGGTCTTCGCCTCCCACGGCTCCTATACCGACCCGCAGAGCTATGTCGACGGACTGGTCCCCGCGGTGTGGGTCGGCGCCGCCGTCGTCGCGGTCGGCGCACTGGTGTCCCTGCGGCTGCCGCGGAAGATCGAGCCGGTGGACGAAGCCTCCGTCGGCACCTCCTGACCCCGGCCCGCACCCGCCCGGTGGTCTGCGACGGCCACCGGGCCGCCGTGCTGATAGTCGGAGCGGGTCGCGAGTCCGCTGAACCACATATGTCGACCGGGCGGGCGCGGCGACCAGCGCTCGAGCTGCGCTAGCACAGGACACGCGGCCCGGGCGGGGTAATCCGGATGAATCGCTCGATACGCATCGCATACGATTCGACCAGCAGCAATGTGGGTAAGGAATGGTCCGCACCCGGAGAACCGATCCCCAGGGGAGAGACGAACGATCGTGGGCGACGACAAGAGCGCAGTCGAGCAGAACGCCTCGCTGACCGAGGAGGCATTGGCCGCGGCCGCGGCGGCGGCCGAGAAGGCGTTCGCGGCGGCCGCCGACCTGGATGCGCTCGCGGTCGCCAAGACCGAGCACATCGGCGGCAAGTCGCCCATCGCGCTGGCCCAGCGCGGCCTCGGTGCGCTGCCCAAGACGGAGAAGGCCGACGCCGGTAAGCGGGTCAATGTGGCGCGCACGCGGGTCTCGGAGGCGTTCGAGGCGCGGCGCGCGGCACTGCTCGCCGAACGCGACGCCGCGGTGCTGGTGGCCGAGAGCATCGATGTCACCCTGCCCGCACGCCGTCAGCCGGTCGGCGCCCGGCATCCGATCAGCGTCATCTCCGAGCAGGTCGCCGACGTGTTCGTCGCGATGGGCTGGGAGGTCGCCGAGGGCCCCGAGGTGGAGACCGAGCACTTCAACTTCGACGCGCTCAACTTCTTGCCCGACCATCCGGCGCGCACCATGCAGGACACCTTCCACATCGCACCGGAAGGCTCGCGGCAGGTGCTGCGTACCCACACCTCGCCGGTGCAGGTGCGCTCGATGCTGGAACGCGAACTACCGATCTACGTCGTATGCCCGGGCCGCACCTTCCGCACCGATGAGCTCGACGCCACCCACACCCCGGTCTTCTCGCAGGTCGAGGGTTTGGCGGTGGACAAGGGCCTGACCATGGCGCACCTGCGCGGCACCCTGGACGCGTTCGCGCGCGCTCTGTTCGGTCCGGAGACGCGAACCCGCATGCGTCCCAACTACTTCCCCTTCACCGAACCGTCCGCCGAGGTCGACGTGTGGTTCCCGGACAAGAAGGGCGGCGCGGGCTGGGTCGAATGGGGCGGCTGCGGCATGGTCAACCCCAAGGTGCTCATCGCCAGCGGTATCGACCCCGAGGTGTACAGCGGTTTCGCGTTCGGCATGGGCCTGGAGCGGACCCTGCAGTTCCGCAACGGTATTCCGGATATGCGCGACATCGTCGAGGGCGACGTGCGTTTCACGCTGCCCTTCGGTATCCGGTCCTGACCACCTTCGATCGAGAGAGCGAAACGTCAAGTGCGAGTAGCGCAGTCCTGGCTGACCGACATCATCGCGCGCACCGCCCCCGAGTGGTCGGTGACGCCCGAGGAACTCGACGCCGGCTTCGTCCGGGTCGGGCTCGAGGTCGAGGAGGTCGACACGCTGGAGCGGGTCGGCGGTGATATCGACAAGCCGCTGGTAGTCGGCCGGGTCCTGGAGATCACCGAGCTGACCGAGTTCAAGAAGCCGATCCGCTTCTGCAAGGTCGATGTCGGCAACCCCGAGCCGCAGGAAATCGTCTGCGGTGCACGCAACTTCGAGGTCGGCGATCTGGTGGTCGTCGTGCTGCCCGGTGGTGTGCTGCCCGGTGGTTTCGCGATCGCCTCGCGCAAGACCTACGGCCATGTCTCGCACGGCATGATCTGCTCGGTCGCCGAACTCGGTATCGGCAAGGACCACTCCGGCATCCTGGTGCTCGAGCCCGGTACCGCCGAGCCCGGCGCCGACGCCAATGAGCTCCTCGGCCTCGATGACACCGTCATCGAACTCAACATCACCCCCGACCGCGGCTACTGCTTCTCGGTGCGCGGACTGGCGCGTGAGCTGGCCTGCGGTTTCGATCTCGAATACGCCGATCCGGCGGTGCGCACACTGCCCGACGACGAGGCCGACGCCTGGCCGGTGCGGCTCGAGCCCGCCTCGCAGTGCACCCGTTTCGCGGTGCGCCGGGTCACCGGCATCGATCCGAACGCCGTGAGCCCGTGGTGGCTGCAGCGCAGGCTGCTGCTGTCGGGGGTGCGTCCGATCTCGCCCGCGGTCGACGTCACCAACTACGTGATGCTCGAACTCGGCCAGCCGCTGCACGCTTTCGACGCCGCCAAGCTGAGCGGCGGCTTGGTGGTGCGCCCGGCGAATGCGGGGGAGACCCTGCGCACCCTCGACGAGACCGAGCGCGTGCTCGACGCCGAAGATGTGGTGATCGCCGACGATTCCGGTGTGGTTTCGCTGGCCGGTGTGATGGGCGGCGCCAGCACCGAGGTCTCCGCGGAGAGCACCGATATCGTGCTCGAGGCCGCGACCTGGAATCCGCTGCTGGTCTATCGGACCGCGCGCAGGCACAAGCTGGTGTCGGAGGCGAGCAAGCGGTACGAGCGTGTGGTCGATCCGGAGATCAATGTCGCCGCGCTCGACCGCGCCGCCACGCTGCTTGCCGAAATCGCCGGTGGCACCATCGAATCCGCGCTCACCGACGTACGGGTGCCGCTGCCCGCGACCGAGCCGATCCACATGGACATCGACCTGGCCGACCGGGTGGCGGGCGTGATCTACCCGACCGGCACCTCCGCGCGCAGGCTGGCCCAGATCGGTTGCACCGTCGAGGTCGACGTCCCCGAGACCGGTCACGGACAGCTCGTGGTCACCCCGCCGAGCTGGCGGCCGGATCTGGCCCAGCCCGCCGACCTGGTGGAGGAGGTGCTGCGGCTGGAGGGGCTCGAGCAGATCCCGTCGGTACTGCCCACCGCACCCGCCGGACGTGGCCTCACTCCCACCCAGCGGCGTCATCGTGCGGTGAGCCGGGCGCTGGCGTTCGCGGGCTGTGCCGAGGTGCCGCCGCCGGTGTTCCTGCCGACGGGCGTCTTCGACATCTGGGGCCTGGACGCCGACGACCCGCGCCGCACCACCACACGGGTCCTCAACCCGCTCGACGTCGAGCGGCCGGAGCTGGCTACGACGCTGCTGCCCGGTGTGCTCGAGGTCGCCGCGCGAAACATCTCCCGTGGCGCGAAGGATCTGGCCATCTACGGCGTCGCGCAGGTCGTGCTGCCGGGGCCGGACACTCGTTCGGTCGATCCGCTGCCGGTCGATCGGCGCCCCACCGCCGACGAGGTGGCGGAGCTGCTGGCATCACTGCCCGAGCAGCCGGTTCACGTCGCGGCCGTGCTGAGCGGGCGCCGTGAGCCGCGTGGCCCGTGGGGCGATGGCCGTCCGGCCGAGGCCGCCGATGCGTTCGCGCTGGCCGATGCCGTCGCCGATGCGGCGGGCGTGGTCATCGAGCGCCGGGCCGGTGCCTATCTGCCGTGGCATCCGGGTCGCTGCGCTGAGCTGGTTGTCGAGGGTGTCGTGGTCGGTCATGCCGGTGAACTGCATCCGGCGGTGCTGGAACGTTCCGGGCTGCCGCCGCGCACCTGTGCCGTCGAGCTGAATCTGGATGCGCTGCCGTTGCGGGAGGATCGTCCGGTGCCGGTGGTCTCGCCGTTCCCTGCGGTGCTACAGGACGTCTCGGTCAGCGTGGAGAAGACCGTCGCGGCCGCGCAGGTGGAGTCCGCTCTGCGTACCGGTGGCGGTGAACTACTCGAGGACATCGCGCTGTTCGACGTGTACGAGGGCACCCAGGCCGGTGAGGGCCGCAAGTCCCTCACCTACGCGCTGCGCTTCCGGGCTCCGGATCGCACGCTGACCGAAGACGAGGCGAGTGCGGCGCGCGATGCGGCTGTTTCGGCCGCCTCCGACGCTGTCGGCGCGGTGTTGCGCGGCTGACCCGCGCTCGCACTGGGGACCGCAGCGAGGCCCGCACGGTGCCGACCGAAGGAAGAAATGGTCAAACGCGTTACCAATCCGTTGCGTGATCGCCCTGCTCCGCTGGGAAACCTGCTGTCCGCGGCTGCGCGTGCGCTCGCCGCGGAATTGGACGCGGGTATCGCGGCTGCGGGGTTCGAACAGGTTCGCGCCGCACACGCGCCGGTATTCCAGGTGATCGACCCGGACGGGACCCGGCTGACGGTACTCGCCGAGCGTGCGGGCATGACCAAACAGGCGATGGGGGAGCTGGTTCGGCACCTCGAGCAGCACCGCTATCTGACCGTTGACATCGATCCGCAGGACAAACGCGCCCGCCTGGTGCGCCTGACCACCCGCGGCTGGGCGGTGGTCGACGCCGGTGTCGCGGTTGTCGAGGACTTCGACCGTCACCTCGATGCGGTGGTCGGCCCCGGCGAGGTCGGCCGTCTCCGCGAGATCCTGCTTCGTGTCATCGCGGGTGCGGGGGCGAATTACACGGCCGGAGGCGGGAATTCGACGGTCATGCGGGTCGACTGAGTGTCGATCGACGTGGCCGCGTCGAGACCCCAGGTGCCGACGTGATCGCGCTGAGGCCGCCGACACGCGACGAACTCCCTCGGCCACCCATCGTTCGAGGTGGCGTCAGGTGCGGTAGGAACTAGATATGCGACACCCCGCGACTCCTGTGCTCAACGCACTCGCATTCCAGCCGCACCCTCGGCGCATCGAGCAGACGCCGGCGCTGGTCGGGCTCGACTACGCGGAACTCTCTATCCCGACCGCGGACGGCGAGACTCTGCACGGCTGGTGGGTGCGGGCGCCGCGGTCGGTGGGGCATGTCCTGTTCGCGCACGGCAACGGTGGCAATATCGGGGACCGGGTGCCGATCTTCGCGCTGTTGGCCGAGGCGGGTTTCGATGTGCTCGCCTTCGACTATCGCGGATACGGCCGCAGTAGCGGGCGCCCGAGCGAACGCGGCACCGAGCTCGATGCGCGGGCAGCGCGCGCGATATTGCTCGAGCAGCCGGGCGTCGACCCCGAGCGGGTGCTGTACCTGGGGAAATCGCTGGGCGGCGCGGTCATGCTCGAACTCGCGCTCGCGCATCCACCGGCGGGGCTGATCCTCATGTCGACCTTCACCGGTATGCGCGAGGCCGCGCGCTCGGTGTATCCGTTCCTGCCTGCCCCACTCATCCCGGACGCGTACCCGAGTCTGCGCCGCATCCCCGAGCTGCGCGTGCCGGTGCTGCTCATGCACGGTGACCAGGACGAACTGCTGCCGTTGGAGCACGCACGCCGTCTCTATGCGGCGGCGCCGGATCCCAAGAAACTGGTGGTGTACCCGGGCGCGGGTCATAACGACATCATTGCGCTGGCCGGTGGGCTGTGGATCGACACCGTGACGACGTGGGCGCGCGAGGTCTGCCCGATCTGAACGGCGCCAGTAGCCTGGCGGTATGAGCGAGTTCACCGAGATATCGGAGCGGTTGGCCCAGCTGTCGGACGCAGATCTGCTCGCCGTGATCCGTACTGCGTCCGCGGGCCGGGCAGCGCTGGCCCCCGTACACGAAGCGGCCGCGAACATGCCCGCCGAGACCGGTCATGTGCACAAGCATTCTGATGTGTCTCCTGTCACCGAGTTCGATGCGACGCATGACTCGGCGCCGATCGTCGCGCCATCGGGCCAGGTCGGAGCCGTATCCTCGGTACCGCCGGTACCGGGTTCGGCGGCCTTGCCGGAGACGGGTGGATATTCCGCAGGCGGTGTACCTACTTTTGAGTCAGTTCGGGATAAAGTCGAGCAGCGCTACGGCACCGCGCAGGGGATGGGCGAGCTCGATCGGCAGACCCCGGCGGGTCGCAGCGCCGACGAACAGTGGCAGGCGCGGGAAGAGGCCGCGCGCGAGCGCCTGGACCAGATCCGGAAATCGTTGCGCGACAACGACGACGAGTAACCCGATCCGTGGTCTGGCCGGTGCCGGACAACGATGGGTGGACCAGATGACCGAGCCGCGCGACATTGCCGAACGGCTGCTCGACGCTCAGGTGGAATTCCTGCTCGGCGAGGTGAGCGGCGACCGATTCACCGAGGTTGTCGCCCGTGATGTAGCGGCGGTGCTCGAGGTCGCCGACACCATCGTCTTCCGTGATGTGGTGTCGATCGAACAGGCCGAGGAGACGGTGTCCACCGTCATCGACCTCATCGGGGGCAGCCCGGTGATCGCCGATATGGTCGGCGTCTTCGCCGATGCCATCTACGACAACATCGCGGCCAGCCACGACTACACCCTCGGCCAGGTCGTCGAGCGGGAGCCGGTGGAGGCGCTGCTGGAGAAGATCTTCGCCATGCATCAGGCTCAGGAACGCATCCTGGACCGGTTGACCGAAAGCCCGCTGGTCGCCACGGTCGCCTCGAAGTTCGTCGACAAGCTGATCAACGATTTCATGCAGGCCAATCGCGAACGCGCCGAGAAGATCCCGGGTGTGTCCTCACTGATGTCGTTGGGTCAGTCGGCCGCCAATCGCGCCAAGAAGGCGGCCGCTGACAACACCTTCATCGGCGATATGGCGGGCAAGGGTGCGCTGTTCGCGCTGCGCCGCACCAACAACGCCATCCGTGAAATGCTGCGCGACGCCCCCGTCCACGGCGCCGCCATGGAGTTCTGGGACCTGCACGCCGACGAACCCGTCAGCGGCCTTCGTGACTACCTCACTCAGCAGGACCTGCGCGAACTGGTCCTCATCTGCTACGAGATCGCCATCACCACTCGGGAGAAGGAGTACTTCGGCCTACTCGTCGACGAATGCGTCCAGGTCTTCTTCACCAAGTACGGCGACTACACCCTTGGCGCCATGCTGCCCGAACTCGGCCTCACCGCCGAGGACATCAGCACCGAAATCCTGCGTTACGGTCCTGCGGTGATCGAATCGGCCAAGAAGAACGGGATACTCGCAGGGCTGATCCGGGAGCGGCTGGAACCGTTCTACCTGTCGGACGAGGTACTCGGGATTCTGGGCGGCGCCGCGAGCTGAATCGGCCGGCCGATGGCGAGTTTCTAGACCATGCCCAGGTCCGGCTGCCCATTCCAGGTCACGCCTCCCAGGATCTGGACACACCGTTACCAGGACGCGGTCTCACTGACCGACGCCACCATGAGCCTGCCAACCACCGACACCCAGATGGTCGACTACCGATACCTGCGAGCCTCTCAGGCATACGCGTACGCGGGAGGCCTGGCGAGTCATCGAGCAGATCTCCGCCAGCATCCAGAGCCCACCACGCTGGACGTCTCGTATGCCTACTACATGTCCGGCTGGCTTACCGGGCTGCTCAGCTCGAAGTCGCTGGAGGTGGCCGGTGAGCCGCAGGTGGCTGTGGAAACCATCGAGTCGACGATCGCGCGTGTGCCCGACACCGACGCCCGAGACAAGGCGCTCGCACATCTGCACTTGGCGAAGCTCATCGCGCCGTCCGATATCGAGCGGGCATGCGCCGCTGCTACCCAGGCCCTCGACCTGGCGCGGGTGAACACCTCACCGCGGTTGCGTGCGGTCTACGCCGAGACCCGCGCGACACTGCAACCGTGGGCGAAGTCTGTGCCGGTCCGGGAGCTGGATCGAGCCGCCGAAACCGTGATCGTCTGACCTGTCCAAGGGAACGAGCAAGGGAACAGGCCGGTCGAAAACCACACTGACCTGAGCCGACCCGAGCATGCTTGCAGATCTGGGTTCTGCACGCCGACGAACCGTCAGCGGCCTCCGCGACTACCTCACCGAGCAGAACGCGCGCGAATTGGTCCTCACCTGCTGGGAAATCGCCGTGACCATCCGCAAAGGAGCATTTCGGCCTGCTCGTCGACTGTGGCGTGGATCCGCGGACCGCGTAGGGTCGACCCGGTGATCGTCATCCCGGAGGGCTTTGCACGTGAGATTACCTGCAGAGAAGGGGAATCCGGTAGGCAGTGGCTCGACACGCTACCGGTGCTGGTCGATGAATTGATGCGGCGCTGGTCGTGTGTGCCGGACGGGCAGGTAATGCACGGCCGGGTGGGCGTGGTGGTTCCGGTGCGGCGACGAGATCTGCCGCCGCTGGTGCTGAAGGTGTCGTTTCCGCACCCGGGCAATGTGTTCGAGCCCGACGCGTACGCCGCCTGGGACGGGCGCGGGGCGGTGCGGTTGTTCGAAGGTGACGACGAGCGGTTCGCGATGCTGTTGGAGCGGACCGGTTCCGGCACGCTCGCCGGTATCGAGGACTTCGACGCCGCCGTGGCCGCACTCGGGCAGGTGTCGCGCCGGTTGGCGATCCCGGCGCCGGCGGGTCTTCCTCGACTTGCGGACATCACCGCCGAGTGGATCGACGAAATAACGGACACCGCTGCGGAATTCGGCAATCCACTGCCGCCGCATGTCCTCGAAGCCGCGCTCGCGACCTTGCGGGAACTCGGCCCGGATCAGCCCGACACCCTCGTCCACGGCGACCTACACGATTCGAATGTGCTGATCGGGGAGCGTGAACCCTGGCTCGCGATCGACCCGAAGGGCTACGTCGGTGACCCCGCCTACGACACCTTCACGGTGATCCGCAGCCTCCGCTTCGCGCATCTGTTGTTCGCGCCCGACGCGGCCTCCGAGCTATTGCGTGGGCTCGACCTCTTCTGCGACGCCGCGGGGATCGATCGTGCTCGGGGTAGGCGGTGGGCGCAGGTCCGTGCGGTCAAATCCACGCTGTGGGGGCGACGCCACGGAGAAGAAAGGTGGTTGATCGATGTGACCGACCAGCTGGCGGACATCCTCAGCTAGGCGAGTTCATCCGGCCGTCGCGCGCGGGATGGCCGGGTGGGACCGGCATGCCGTGCCGGATGCGCGAGGATGCGTCCACACCCCCGGCGACCTGGCGGAAGAAGGCCCTGAGGGAGATGCCGACTCGGCGGATTCTGGTGGAGTTCGGATGCGATGTGGAAGCGGACATGGCTCAACGATCGCAGTCGACGGCCGCCGAGGGGAGTGGCAGAATCGACAGAAAGTGATTGGATTTTGCCACCATGGCCGACCCCGCCGCTTCTCCGCATCGACCCTCCATCACGGTCCCGCTCGTCGACGGAATGACGTTGTTCGAAATCGGTATGCCGCTGGAGGCACTCGGCTACGACTGGGATCCGGGCGCGCCACCGCTCTACGACGTGACCCTGTGCGGTGACCTGCGCGGCGTCCGCACCCACACCGGCGCCCGGCTGCACCCACAGCGGCCATTGCGCGCGCTGTCGACCGGTGACACGGTGCTGGTTCCGGCCGTGCCGCCGGGGCGTTCGGTCGGTGCGTCGCTGGTGCGGGAACTGCGCCGGGCCGCCGCACGCGGTGCCCGGATAGCCGCCCTGTGTACCGGCGCCTTCGCGCTCGCCGAGGCCGGGTTGCTCGACGGCCGCCGCGCCACCACGCATTGGCGGCATGCGCAGCTGCTCCAGCGGATGTACCCGGCGGTCGAGGTGGACGCTCGCGCCATCTACCTCGAGGATGATGGGGTCTTCACCAGCGCAGGTTCAGCAGCCGGGCTCGACCTGTGTCTGCACCTGATCCGCCAGGATCATGGTGAGCGGGCCGCGAACACCATCGCCCGCAACCTCGTTGTCGCCGCCCATCGCGATGGTGACCAGGCGCAGTACGTGTACGCGGAACCGCTCGACGATGCTGCCTCCTGGCTCGACGAACTCCGTTCCTGGGTGGGTGGACAGCTGCGCCGGCCGATCACCCTCGCCGAACTCGGCCGGGCAGCCAATGTTTCGCCACGGACGCTGGCTCGCCGGTTCGAGCGAGACATCGGCACCACACCGATGCGATGGGTGGCGAGCGAACGGATCGCGGCGGCGCGGGAACTGCTCGAAACGACCGACCATCCGGTCGAACGGATCGCCTTCGAGGTCGGCTTCGGATCTCCGGTCACCTTCCGCGCGGTGTTCACGCAGGAGGTCGGGATCTCACCGCGGCAGTACCGGACCAGGTTCGCGGCGTAGTCAGCGGCTCATCACCAACACCTCCGATTCGTTGGCCACGTAGACGGTGTGCGTGGTGGTGTCCACGGTGATCTCATCGGCGCTGCCGACGAAGTCGATCGAGCCGATCTGGGTTCGCTTCTGCGTATCGATCACCTGAACATCGTGGTAGTTGGCGATGTATATGGTGTGGTCGCCCGGGTCGATGACGATATCGAGTGCATTGCCGTCGGCAATGAGGGTGTCGAGTACCGCGCGAGTGCTCGGGTCGATGATCGAGAGCGTCCGGTCCTGAGTGGTGTCCGCGCCGTATGCCGTCACATACACGGTGTGGGTGGCCGGATCGACCGCCAGGTCGAGGGGATTCGGGGACTCGTAGGTGGCGGCGGGCAGGTGCCCGGTGACCACGTTGGTCGTGGTGTCGATCATCATCAGGTCCTGGTCCGCACTCACATAGAGGGTGTCGGCGCCCGGATCGAGGGCGGCTTTCCCCGTCGAGTAATCGACGGGGATCGTGGCGGTCACCGTGCGGGTGCCGGTGTCGACGACCGTCACGTCGGAGCCGCCGATGACATAGATCGTCGGAGAGTCGGGGTCGATGATCACCGACTCCGGGCCGTAGCCGACCGGGATCGTGGCGACGGCGTCGCGCGTTCCGGTGTCGATCATTATCACGGTCCGCTCTTCTCGGTCGGTCACGTAGAGCGTGTTCCGACCCGGGTCGATCGTCACGCCCCCGGGTTCCGGACCAGCGGGGATCGTCCCGACGATCGTGTTCGTCTCGGTGTCGATCACCGAGACCGGTTCGCCCGCGCGGCCGGTGACGTAGGCCGTGCGGTTGATGGGATCCACGGCGATGTCGTGTGCTCCGGAGGGCACCACGATGGTGCCGGTGATCGTGGGTACGCGTGCTTCGCCGGATCGCGACTCGGCCCGCGTGACGGCCACGGCCACGCCCACGACCGCCACCACGGCGAGGACCGCCGCGCCGGCCACCATCTCGGGGCGGTTCCGGTTCGTGTGAGAAATCCCGGAACTCGGTGCCGGCAAGCGGGTCTCGGCACGCTCGGTGCTGGCCAGTCGCGGGTCGACCTCGCTGGCAGCATGATTCGGCGGCGCGTGCCGGACATCGGTGCCGCGCCCACCCAGCGGCAGCATCGCGTCGGCGATCGCGCCCCGAACAACGATCGAGCCGATCATCTTGTCGGCGAGGGTTTGCGCTGTGGCGTCCCAGAGCGGGAACAGGAATCCGAGGTAGCACGGCAGGGCGTCGACGATGTGCGCCAGCTGCCGTCCGATCGAAGTCCCGACTCCGAGCGGCAGGCCTGTGTGTATCCCGACCACCGAGATGCCGACGATCTTCTTCCCCCACGTCTGGCCGGTAGTGCCTTGGCGGAAGCCGACATTCCAGACCAGGTACGCCAGTGCCGCGGCGTAACACAGCGTCATTACCGCGATACCGCCCCCGGAACTCCCGCCGGAGGGATTGCTTGCCGAGGGCGCCGTGCTCGTCGCCTTCATGATGACCATGCCGAGACCCGCGAGCATTCCTGCGGGCAGGCCGTCCAGCAGCGCCGCCCCGAAGCGTGCACCCCATGACGCGTACTGCGTCGTGCCGTCGGCGAGACCACCGGGTCCAGCTACAGCGCGCCGCCGAGGACCGTGAGCGGCGGCCCCGCCGCCCATCAGCACCGCCAGGATCACGAAAACGATCATCAGACCCAGCGCGCGACTGACGCCGAACGCTTCAATTCCCCTGATGACGTCGGATTCCCAGTCACCGAGCGACATGGGAAGCCACGCCACCAACATCACGCACGCATACGCGATCACCAGCGAACGTCGACGCAGGATCAGTACAACGATCGCCAGCACAACGGCCGACACCAGCGACAGGACCGGCAGCCAGTATTCGGCAAAGGTGGTCGCGTGCTGGTTGTCATAGCTGGAAGCGGCCGCGACCAGCCGCAGCAGCGCCAAGCCACAGACCACCGCAAGACAGGCGGCGGCGAGCCCGCCGATGCCCTGGTCCCGATCTTGCTCCGGTGCCGACGACCCGTGCGATGCCAGGACGGTGGGCGGAGCCGACGACCACGTAGGTGTCGGTGACACACCCGGTGCCGGCGCCGACAACGGGGCCGGAGCCGCCACCGTGGCGATATTCGCGCTGGCCGGGTACCCGCCGCCCGGATCGTGGTGTGTGGCGCCGAGTGCGCGCCGGGCTGCGGCCGCGAATTCACCAGCGCGGGCGTATCGCTCGTCGGGTCGCTTGGCCATGCCACGGGCGATCACATCGTCGAATGCGACGGCGGCTCCGTCTCGGCCGAGGCTTGGACGTGGTGGTGCACTGGTGAGATGCGCGGCGATCTGTTCCGGCACGCTGGTTCCGGGAAACGGCCGGGTACCGGTGAGACATTCATAGAGCACGCAAGCCAGCGAATACACGTCGGCGCTCGCATCGGACGGTTGGCCGGGAGTGAATCGTTCCGGCGCCATATACGCGAACGTGCCGAGGGTGGTGCCGACGCTCGTCATCGCGGTATCGGCGTCATTGCGGGCGATTCCGAAGTCGATCAGGTAGGCGAAGTCCCGGTCGCCGAGCAGGATGTTGGAGGGTTTGACGTCGCGGTGCACCAGTCCGGCGGCGTGCGCGGCGTCGAGTGCGGCGGCGACCTGCTCGATGATGTGCACGGCGCGCGCGGGCGGCATCGGGCCCTCGCGGGTGAGGACGGCGTTCAGATCGACACCATCGATCAACCGCATGTCGAGGAACAGATGCCCGTCGATCTCGCCGTAGTCATGGATCGGCACGATATGCGGTTCGGTCAGCCGCGCCGCGGCATGCGCTTCGCGCCGGAATCGCTCGCGGAACTCGTGGTTGTTCGCGGTGCCTTCGGGCAGCACCTTCAACGCGACCGTCCGATCGGTCACCGTGTCGAACGCTTCGTATACCCGCCCCATCCCGCCTTCGCCGATGATTCGACCCAAGCGGTAGCGACCGAATGCCACCCCGTCCACCATGTCGCCCTCCCGATGCGTGCCAGGCCACCTTTGCCCGCAGCCGACGTGCAGCAGGATATCGAATGACGGCGCGGCGTCCAGAGGATGCGCCACTCCCGTAAGGGGCGCTCGCCCGAGTCGGCCGGGTGGGGTAGGGAATCGGGTGCGGGTCTGCCCGCTCGCCCACCGGCTACCGTGGGGCGAATGGGTGAGCACAAGCAACGAATGCTGGCCGGGGAGCTCTACCGGGACAACGATCCCGAACTGGTGGCCGAACGGCGGCGGGCGCAGGCACTCTGCGACGAATTCAACCGCACCGGACCCGAGGAAACCGATCGGCGTGACGCGGTGCTTCGGCAGCTGCTCGGCAAGCTGGGGGAGGGTTCCTGGGTCATGCCCCGGTTCCAGTGCGACTACGGCTACCTCATCGAGATCGGCACCAACAGTTTCCTGAACTACGACGCGATCCTGCTGGATTGCGCGCCCATCACGATCGGCGACGACGTCTCGATCGGTCCGCGCTGCCAGCTGCTGACAGCACTGCACCCGATGGAGGACCACGAACGGCGCAGGCAGCGATGGGAGTCGGCGGCGCCCATCGTCATCGGCGACAACGTGTGGTTCGGCGGCGGGGTGATCGTGTGCCCGGGCGTGACAGTCGGCAACGACACGGTGGTCGGCGCGGGTAGCGTCGTCACTCGGGATCTGCCGGCCCGGGTGTTCGCGGCGGGTAACCCCGCGCGGGTCATCCGGGAACTCTGAGGACCCCGGCGGCGCCGGGCATGAGCGCCGTCCGATGGGCTGCGGTGACGGGCGCGCGAGCACCCACGGCACCTACTCGACCCGCCGAACCCGCCACACGACCGAGCAGATGTTCGGCAACGTCCGGCAGTAATGTCGGGACATGACCGAACCGCGGATCGAGAGCGAGCAGGACGCGACCCGGCCGCTACGCGAGGACATCCGGTTCCTCGGTGGCGTACTCGGCGACACTATCCGTGATCACGAAGGTCCGGAGGTGTTCGACCTCATCGAACGGGTTCGTATCGAAGCATTCCGGGTGCGCCGGGAGGAGGTGGGGCGCAGCGCCGTCGCCGATATGCTCGACGCGGTGGATATCGCGGTGGCGTTGCCGCTGATCCGGGCATTCAGCTATTTCGTCTTGCTGGCGAATCTGGCCGAGGATCTCCAACGCGACCGCCGACGCGCCGCGCACGAAGCGGCGGGGGAGCCTCCGCAGGATTCGTCGCTGGCGGCGACCTACCGCAAGCTCGACGCAGCGGCGCTGCCCGGCGCCGAGGTCGCCGACCTGCTCACCGACGCGCTGGTGTCGCCGGTGATCACCGCCCATCCCACCGAAACCCGGCGGCGCACGGTGTTCGACGTGCAAACCCGGATCACCGAGCTGATGCGACGGCGGCAGCACTATCCCGATCGTGAGCGGGCCGCGCTGGAACTGGAGATCCGCCGTCAGGTGCTGACGCTGTGGCGGACCGCGCTGATCCGGTTGGCGCGGTTGCGGATCCAGGACGAGATCGCGGTGGGGCTGCGCTACTACGAGCTCACTCTGTTCGACGTGATCCCGGCGATCAATGCCGAGGTGCGCGCGGCGCTGCGGTCCCGCTGGCCGGACGCCGACCTGCTGCCGCGGCCCATGTTGCGGCCGGGTTCGTGGATCGGCGGCGACCGCGACGGTAACCCGTTCGTCACCGCCGAGGTGGTGCGTACTGCGGCCGGGCAGGCGGCGGGCGTGGCGTTCGGGCGGTACCTGCGCGAGCTGGTCGAGCTGGAGAAGACGCTGTCGCAGTCGGGGCGCCTGGTGCAGGTGAGCGACGCTGTCGCCGAACTGGCAACGGCGGGATACGCGGACCCGGCTACTCACGCCGATGAGCCATACCGCCGTGCGCTGCACCGTGTTCGGGATCGGTTGATCTCCACCGCGGAACGTGCACTCGGGACCGATGTCGGCTCGACCGGTCTCCTCGGACTCGGACTCGGACCCGCGTCCGGAGTCGGCCTCTGGGTGGGATCGGTGACGCGCGCCGCGGCCGTTGGCCCAGCGCATGGAGGTGGGCCGGTTGCCGATGCAGCGGAGATAGGCGGGCAGAAAACATCCGTCAGCGCCGCCCCCGCATACCCCGGCCCCCAATCCCTGCTCGACGATCTCGACGCGATCGACGCGTCCCTGCGCGCGTCCGGCGACGGCCTGCTCGCCGACGACCGCCTGGCTGCACTACGGCACGCCGTCGAAACCTTTGGTTTCCACCTGCAGGGCCTGGATATGCGCCAGAACTCAGAGGTACATGAGCAGGTCGTCGCCGAACTGCTGGCGTGGGCGGGAGTGCACCCGGACTATGCGAGCCTGCCCGAGCACGAGCGTGTCAGGATCCTGTCGGCGGAGCTGAGTACCCGGCGCCCGCTGCTCGGCCCGCACGCGCGGCTGAGTGAGCTCGCCACCAAAGAACTGGGCATCATCCGTGCCGCCGCGGAGGTGGTCGCCACCTTCGGTGAGCCCGCGATCCCGAACTACATCATCAGCATGTGCACCTCGGTCAGTGACATGCTCGAGGCGGCGCTGCTGCTGAAGGAGGGCGGGCTGCTGGATCCGGGCGCATCGGACAGTCCGCCCCGATGCGCGGCCGGGATCGTGCCGTTGTTCGAGACGATCGAGGATCTGGGCGCCGGTGCGGCGACGCTGTCCGCGGCGCTGGAGGTCCCGGTGTACCGGGAGCTGGTGGCGGCCAAGGGGATGCGCCAGGAAGTGATGCTCGGTTACTCCGATTCGAACAAGGACGGCGGCTATCTGGCCGCGAACTGGGCGCTGTACCGGGCCGAACTGGACCTGGTGGAGGTCGCTCGCAAGACCGGAATCCGGTTGCGGTTGTTCCACGGCCGCGGCGGCACCGTCGGCCGCGGCGGCGGCCGCAGCTACGACGCCATCCTCGCCCAGCCCGCGGGCGCGGTGCATGGTTCGCTGCGACTCACCGAACAGGGCGAGGTGATCGCTGCCAAATACGCCGAATCCGGTTCGGCGCACCGCAATCTGGAATCGCTGATCGCCGGGACGCTCGAGTCGACCCTGCTGGATGTGGAAGGCCTCGGTGATGACGCCGAACCGTCCTATCAGCTGATGGACGATCTGGCCGCCCGCGCCCGCGCCGCCTACACCCGGCTGGTGCACGACACCCCGGGTTTCGTCGAATACTTCCGCGAATCCACCCCGGTCGCCGAGGTCGGCGACCTGAATATCGGTAGTAGGCCCGCCTCCCGCAAGCCCACCAACTCTGTCGCCGATCTGCGTGCCATTCCGTGGGTGATGGCGTGGAGCCAGGCGCGGGTGATGCTGCCCGGCTGGTACGGCACCGGCAGTGCGCTCGAGGAATGGATCGACGGTGACCCGCAACGGCTGGCGACCCTGTCCGGTCTGTACCGGCGCTGGCCGTTCTTCCGCACCGTGCTGTCGAATCTGGCGCAGGTGATGGCCAAGAGCGATCTCGAAATCGCTGCCCGCTACGCCGAACTCGTCGAGGACACCGCGTTGCGGGAGCAGATCTTCGGCATGATCGGCGAGGAGCACGCCCGCACCATCCGGATGCACGCCGCCATTACCGGCAACGACCAACTGCTGTCGGACAACCCGTCACTGGCCGAATCCATTCACAACCGCTTCCCGTACCTGGAGCCGCTCAATCAGATGCAGGTGCAGCTGCTGCGCAGGCTGCGTGGTGGGGACGATTCGGAGCTGGTCAAGCGTGGGATTCTGCTCACAATGAATGGCCTGGCGACCGCATTGCGCAACTCGGGCTGACGTCACGCCGATGGACGCGGGCCTGTCCATGATCGCTCGCCCGGAGTTCTATCGGTCCCGTACCGCGCCGAGGCATCTCGCTGCTTGCGCGCGCAGCGCCGCGACCAGCGCCTCCGGCCCGTCGACCAGCGTGAAATCCAGATCGATGGCGGTGATCATCCACACCAGGTCTTCCGGGGTGTCCGCGCCGACGTGCAGGTGGCAGGTGCGGCCGTCGACGTCCTCGACCACGCCCATTCCCGGCCAGACCCGCGCCGACGCGACCGCCGCCGATGCGTGCAACAGGACAGTGGCGCGATGGCTCCAGGTCCGGGACGACAGACCCATTGATACGTAAGCCGCGACGTCGCCGTCGGGCGGTTCGCGTGGTGCGAAGCGGGGGCCGGTCGGGGTGCGCGGGGTGAGTCGGTCGACGCGGAAGGTGCGCCAGTCCACGCGGTCGATGTCCCAGGCGACCAGATACCAGCGTCGGGCGGTATTGACCAGGCTGTGCGGTTCGGTGCGGCGGATGCTGGTGGTGCCGTCGTGGGCGCGGTAGTCGAAACGCAACTGCTCATGCCGTCGGCAGGCCTCGGCGATGACCATCAGGGTGTCCGGGGCGACGGTGGTGGCGGGCGCGCCGATGCGCACGGTGGCCGCGCGCAGCGTCCGTACCCGATGGCGCAGGCGTGGCGGTAGTACCTGCTCGAGCTTGGTCAATGCGCGCAGCGACGCCTCTTCGATGCCTGCGACCGTGCCGTCGGCGGCGCTGCGCAGCCCTACCGCCACCGCGACCGCCTCTTCGTCGTCGAGCAGCAATGGCGGCAGGGCGGCACCGGCGCCGAGGCGGTAGCCGCCCGCGCCCTTGGTGGCGTGCACCGGATAGCCGAGCTCACGCAGCCGGTCCACATCGCGGCGGACTGTGCGACTGGTGACCTGGAGCCGCTCGGCCAGTTCGGAGCCGGTCCAGTCGCGATGGGTTTGCAGCAGGGCCAGCAGTTTCAGTAGTCGCGCCGACGTGTCGAGCATGAAGTCGAGAATGCCAGATACTTAGGAACGATCCTTTCCTAAGTTGTTCCTATCGTCGGTGTCATGAGCGAATACGACATCCACCCGTTCCGTATCGAGATCCCGCAGCAGCGCATCGATCAGCTGCACGCCCGGCTGGCCGACATCCTGTGGCCCGACGATCGTCCCGACGTGGGCTGGGACAAGGGCATGCCGGTGTCGTACCTGCGCTCGCTGGCCGAATACTGGCGCACCGAATACGACTGGCGCGCGCACGAGGCCCGGCTCAACGAGCTGCCGCAGTTCGTCACCGAGATCGAAGGCCTGCAGGTGCATTTCGTCCACGTCCGCTCACCCGAACCGGGCGCGTTGCCGCTGGTGCTCAGCCACGGCTGGCCGGGGACGTTCACCGAATTCCTTGATGTCATCGGGCCGCTGAGCGATCCGCGATCCCATGGCGGGGATCCGGCCGACGCCTTCCATGTGGTGGTTCCCTCGCTGCCGGGCTTCGCGTTCTCCGGTGTCGGGCCGAAGGACGGCGACGGCTCGACCGAACACTACGCGAAAGTGGTGGCGCGGCTGATGGATCGGCTCGGCTACGACCGGTACGGGGCGCAAGGCGGTGACGCGGGCTATTTCGTGTCCACCGAACTCGGTCGGATCGCCACGGACCATGTGGTCGGCATCCACGTGAACGGACCGATCACGATGCCGTCGTGGGACGGTGGGGACGAGTGGTCGGGCGATAGCGGTGACAGCGAGTGGTCGGGCGAGACCGGCGGCGGTGATCAGCGGGCTGCCGCGGACAACGCCGTCGGTGAAACCTTGTCCTTGGGTTCCGGCACCACCGAATTCAGCCAGGAAGATCAGGCCACACTGGCGAAGTTGACCGGCGAGGACAGCTACACCCGCTTCGGCTACGCGATGGTGCAGGCGGGCCGCCCGCAGACGCTGGCCATCGCCCTGCACGATTCGCCGGTCGGTCTGCTGTCGTGGATCGTGGACATGTTCCAGCGGTGGACGAATCCGGCGATCGAGGTGCCCGATGACGCGGTGGGCCGAGACGCGCTGCTGACCAATGTCAGCCTGTACTGGTTCACCCGCACCTTTGCCTCGTCGATCCGGCTCTACGGCGAAGGCGAGGCGTGGGGCGGTGCTCTGCCGAATTCCGGTGTGCCGACGGCGGCTGCGATTTTTCCCGGCGATCTGTCGATCCGGGCGATCGCCGAACAGCAGCACAACATCGTGCGCTGGAACGAATTCGACCGCGGCGGTCATTTCGCGGCGATGGAAGCGCCGGACCTGCTCACCGACGATGTGCGCGAATTCTTCCGCACACTGCGCTAGCGAGATGCTCGGCGCGATCGGGGCGGTGCCGGATCACCCGGCGCCACGGTCGTCGGTCGCCGCGCACGAGGTCACGTTGTGCTATCTCATCCGGAAGGCCGGGCGTCGTGCTGCGGCGGTCGGACCTGGGCGGCTCCGCGATACAGTGCGTGCATCCCGGCGGCGGTAGCGGCGAAACGGGCCCGCAATTCGGGCGGGTCCAGGACCTCGGCGGATTCGCCGAGCGGGAGCAAGCCGGTCACCAGCACGTCCCATGATTCGGACGGTACCGTCAGCTCCACCCAGCCATCAGCGTCCGGTGGTCTCGCCGAGGCCAGCGCCTCGGCGACGGCCGCCGGATCGTTCATCAACCGCAGCAGGCCGAGGTGTGTGCCGGCGATACGGCACCGGGCACGGACTCGCAACATCGACCGGGCGAATTCCTCCGCGGAATCCGCCCAATGCGCGGTCAGATCGAAATCCTGCGGGCGGTCGAAGGTTTCGCCGTTCGGCACGGCGGACTCGATCCGGCCGACCCGATAGGACCGCACCGCATTGCCCTCGCGTGCCACCAGATACCAGGTGCCGGCCTTCAAGACGAGGCCGAGCGGATCCAGTGCACGCTCGACCGTGCGGTCCTTACGGGCGTAGCGGACCGCCAGCCTGCGGTCGTGCCAGAGCGCATCCGCGACGGTGGCCAGGGTCGGGGTCTCGTCGGGGCGATGGAACCAACCGGGGGCGTCGATGTGGACACGGTCGGCGATGCGGGTGGCTCGCCCGCGCAGTTCCGGGGGCAGGGCGGCGAGCACCTTGAGCTGCGCGGTCGCCAGCACGGTGCCCAAACCCAGGTCCGCGGCGGCGCCCGGTAGCCCGGCCAGTAGCACCGCGTCGGCTTCGTCGCTGGTCAAGCCGGTGAGCCTGGTTCGATAGCCGTCGACCAACTCGACCCCACCGGCCCGGCCCGGTTCGGTATAGACCGGCACCCCCGCCGCCGACAGCGCCTCGATATCGCGGTACACCGTGCGCACCGACACCTCCAGTTCGCGCGCCAGCTGTGGCGCCGTGGACCGGCCCCGCGTCTGCAATAGCAACAACAGCTGTACCAACCGACTCGCGCGCATCCCTGAAGATTATCCGGAAAACCTGACAGAAGGTGTCAGTAATAGCTCGTACCGTCGAACTATGACCACATGGAGCCAGTTCACCGAAGAAGCGACCCGGATCTCCACGATCTTTCTGCGGCGGCACAAGGCCACCGGCAATCTCTGCATGCTCGGCACACTCCGCTCCGATGGTTTCCCCAGGATCAGTCCGGTCGAGCCGATGATCTTCGAAGACCAGCTGGTGATCGCGGGTATGCCGAACACCACCAAGTTCAAGGATTTGGCCCGCGATCCACGCTTCTGCCTGCACACCGCCACCGTTGACACCAATGTCTCCGACGGCGATGCCAAGCTGTTCGGCCGGGTCGTCGATATCACCGATCGCGCCGTACACGAGCGCTTCGCGCAAAAGCTGTTCGACGACAGTGGATTCGATATTCGCGGCCAAGAATTCGACCACTTCTTCGTCGCCGATCTCACCTCGGCGTCCTCGGTCGAGGTCGGTGACGACACCCTCGAGATCACCATCTGGAAGCCGGGTGAAGGGGAGCGCGTCGTCAATCGGTAGGCGGGGCTCGCGTTGTCCAGCAGACGGCTTCGGTCGATGGTGATCGGCCGAAGCCGGGTCCGCGTGAACTCCCCGACGGTACGATCCGTGGCATAGCCAGTGGAATCGGAGCTGGCGGGGGCTTGGCGACGATCCAAGGATGCTGCCGAATGACTGAAACCACGTCGTTACTCGACGTCACCGAACATATCGTCGACGGGGTGCGCTGCGCCGTGTACGACAGCGGACCCACCGACCGCGGGGAAGCGGTGGTGTTCGTCCACGGCAATCCCGGCCCGATGGACGATTGGGCGGAGCTGGCGCCCGCGATCGCGCAGTTCGCGCGGGTGATCGCCATGGACATGCCGGGTTTCGGACAGTCGGAGCGGCCGCGGTCCTTCGATCACAGTGTGGCCGGGCACGCCCGTTTCCTGGGTCTGCTCCTCGACCAACTGGGCGTCGAGCGGGCGCATCTGGTGCTGCACGACTTCGGTGGGCCGTGGGGGATGCGGTGGATGCTGGATCATCCCGAGCAGCTGGCCAGCCTCACCGTGATCAACTGCGGCGTACTCGACGGCTACCGCTGGCACCGATACGCGAAGATCTGGCAGACACCGGTTCTCGGTGAACTGTTCCAGCTGATGAGCATGACAAGCCCGCGCGCCATGCAGATCGCGCTCAGCCGCGACAACCCGCGGCCGATTCCGCGCGCCTATGTCGACCGCGTCACCCGATACGCGGACTGGGGGCACAAGCGGGCCGTGCTGCGGCTCTACCGCAATTCGCGTGACCCCAGCAGCGCGTTCCCGGAGAAGGACTCCGGCCTGTCGGCCGAGGGGCTTCCGGTGTGCGTGATCTGGGGTGAGGGCGACCCCTACATTCCGGTGCGTTTCGCCGCGCAGCAGCGGGCCTTCTTCCCCGACGCGGAGATCCATATCCTCGAGGGGCTGGGGCATTGGCCGTTCGTCGACGATCCGCAGGCCGTCCTGACACCGCTGGCCGCGTTCCTGCGCAGGCAGGTCGGCGCGTAAACGGGGGTTCCGGCGATCGCAGCCCGGGATCGCCGGAACCCACCCGCTAGCCCTCGGCGAAGGGGCGCACCTCGATCGGCAACGTGACCACCGCCGCGAGCCTGCGCGCCCAGCGCAGCGCCTCGTCCAGATCGGGTGCCTCGATGACGGTGAACCCGCCGATGTGTTCCTTTGCCTCGATATACGGCCCGTCGGTGATCACAGTGTCGGCGCCGTCGGTCCGCACGACCGTCGAGGCACTCGGTGGATGCAGCCCCGCCGCGAACACCCACGCGCCCGCGGCGCGGATCTCGTCGTTGAGCGCCTCGAGATCGCGCATGATCGCGTCGAGATCGTCGGGAACCTCATCGGTATCGGGTTGGTAGATCCCGAGCAGATATTGCGGCATCGTCAGCTCCTGTCGGTGGTGTGGTGGGCCCAGCCGCCGGGTGTGAATCCGTCGTGCGGGCCTTCGTCCGTGCGGCCCGGTGCCTGCTTGACCTCGTCCAGGGTCAGGCTCACAACCGCGGTGATCGTGCTCATTGTCGGCTCCTTCCGTGACCGGCCGGTGCCGGTCTCACCGAGTACACGAACGGCCGACGCGTAATTCGACAACTAGGGGGAGGGGATTTCCGGCTGCATTCCGGATAGGGCGCCATGATTCATGGCGTCGATATCGCGGGATGTCGAAACCGTGACCGGCCGCGTCGCCGTGTCACGATGACCGGATGATCCTGGCCGAGGCAGCCGACAGCGCGAGCGTTTCACCGATCGTGTCGCTGTTCTGGATCGCGGCGGTGGCCGTCTCGGCGCCGCTCATCGCGCGACTGCTGCGGGGGTATGTGCCGGATGTGGTGATCCTGCTGCTGTTCGGTGTGGTGCTCGGCCCGCACGCGCTCGGCCTGGCCGATTCCGGTGGCGGCGTGGATCTGCTCAGCGAACTCGGTTTGGGCATGCTGTTCCTGCTGGCAGGCTATGAACTCGATCCGCGCCTGCTCGGCGGAAGACCCGGTCGCACCGCCTGGTTCACCTGGTTCGCGTGCCTGCTCATGGCGATGCTGTTCGTCACCCTGGTCGCTCACGACGCGAAGTTCACTGCGATCGCCGCGATCGCGATCGCGATGACGTCGACCGCGCTCGGTACGCTGCTGCCGATCGTGAAAGGGCTCGGCATTCTCGATACCCAACTCGGTCGCGCGGTCCTCGCGCACGGAGCGGTCGGTGAGCTCGGCCCGGTGGTCGCCATGTCGGTCTTGTTGACCAGCCGCAATGTGGGTGCCGCGATCGTGGTGTTGCTGTTGTTCGCGATCGCCGCCGCAATGATCGGCCTCGTGCACCAGCGCATCCTGGACCGAGTACCCGCTGTCGGCCGGTTGCTGACCGAACTGTCCACCGGGACCGCCCAATTACCGGTCAGGGTGGTGTTTCTGCTGCTGCTGATCTTGATGACGCTGGCCGATGAGTTCGGGCTCGATGTCGTCCTCGGCGCGTTCGCCGCGGGCGTCATCCTGCGCGGAATCGTTGGCACCGAACGACCGGAGATCGGGGAGTCGCTCGAGACCATCGGTTTCGGCGTGCTCATCCCGATCTTCTTCGTGGTCTCGGGTATGGGCATCGACGTGGCCGCGGTGGCTGCGGAACCGGTGACCTGGGTGTTGTTCGTTGTGTCGATCGCGGTGGCTCGCGGGGTGCCGGTGTGGTTCAGTGAACGCTTCGTCCAGCACGGCGCGAACCTCACCGAACCACACGAACGGCTCCAGCTGGCGCTCTATGCGGCCACCGGCCTGCCGATCATTGTCGCCGTCACCCAGGTCGCGACCAGCACCGGTTTGATGGAACAGCGGCTTGCCTCCACGATGGTCGCCGCCGGTGCGACGACGGTACTGCTGTTCCCGCTGCTGGCGCGATGGGTCGGCACCCGCGGTGCGAAGGTTCCCGCGGCGAGCTGATCCACGCTCGCCGGGACCGATGGCCCACACCGGCCGGCGTCTACTCGGCGCGGCTGGTGCGCCTGAGCGCCGTGGCGATGATGTCCGCGCTATCGGTGTGCAGGGCCTGTGCTGCGGTCTTGCCGGTCGCCGCGAGGTAGGCGTCGACAAGTCGGTTGCCCGCGGAATATCCCGCTCCGGTCGGCAGCCCGACCGGAGTGGCACCGAAGTGCGCGGCGATGGTGTCGCCGTGGATCCACGATGTGAAGTTCTGCATTCCGGTGATATCCAGTCCGGAAACGACTTTCGTGAACACCGCATCGTCGTGCAGGCTGGGTACGCCGATGCGGGTGTAGCCGAGGTCGTCGCCATAGAGTTGCCGGGCGAAGGCGTCGGCCAGCCCTTCGCTCACCACTTGTTCGCCGACGGTGACCGTCATCGGGTTCCACACCACGCCGCCGGGGCTGTAGCGCAGATTGTGGTGGAGTTCGTGCACCGCGGTGGTCGCCAGTCGTTCCAGATTCTGCGGGTAGGGCCACAGCGTGATCGTGATGTAGCCGGAGATGCCTCCGAAGCCGGTGGCACCCAGGCTGGGGCCCATGAAGGTGGCGTCGCCCGGGTCGCCGAGGAGTAGTAGCACGGTGATGTCGGGGGCCTGGAATCCTGGCGTCGCGGCGAGCAATACGGCTTCGGCATCGTCGAGCGCCTGCTGCATGCACTCCCACGCTCCGGCCGCCGCCAGCGTGTCGATCGCGTCGAGGCACCGTTGCTCGTCGCGATCGAGGGGAAACCCCGCCGACTGCCGGTGCAGACCCACCAGGTCGACCTCTCCAGGGAAGTGCCGGTACATCCCGGCCATCGGGTCGAGCATCGACCGGAGCATGCCTTCGCGATCGGCCGCGGGCGCCCGCAGGATCTGCTTCATGGCCGAGTAAGAGTCGAGAACGGTGATCGTCACGCGCCCGACGGTAAGCCCTCACGTAGCGTGAGGGGCAAGCCGAAACGCAGCTGAGCACCATGGTGTTCACACGGCCGTGAAGTCGGAAATCCCGGCCGGTCGTGAATGAGCTTGCATGGTCGTGCATAATCATCACATGGTTGATTCCTCGGACGGATCCGTCGTGCGGGTCGCGGTTGCTGGTGCGAGTGGGTATGCGGGCGGCGAAGTGCTGCGCCTGCTGCTCGGTCATCCGGACTACCGAACCGGGCGCCTCGTCATCGGGGCGCTCACCGCGGGATCGAACGCCGGCACCCGGCTGGGTGCGTTGCAGCCGCATCTGCTGCCGCTGGCCGATCGGGTGCTCGCGCCGACCACCGTGGAGGAGTTGGCCGGCCACGATGTCGTCTTCCTCGGCCTGCCGCACGGACAGTCCGCTGCGCTCGCCGAGCAGTTGCCGGACTCGACCGTCATCATCGACTGTGGTGCCGACTTCCGGCTGACCGACGCCACGGCCTGGGAGAAGTACTACGGCACCCCGCATGCGGGGAGCTGGCCGTACGGTCTGCCCGAGCTGCCCGGCGGACGGGACCGGCTGCGCGGCGCGACCAGGATCGCCGTCCCCGGCTGCTACCCGACCGTGGCCAGCCTGGCGCTGGCGCCCGCGATCGCCGCGGGCATCATCGAGCCGAACGTCAACGTCGTCGCGGTCAGCGGTACCTCGGGTGCGGGACGCAAACTCGACGTCGGCCTGCTCGGCTCGGAGGTCATGGGTTCGGTGCGCGCCTATAACATCGCGGGCGCGCATCGGCACACTCCGGAAATCGCGCAGAACCTCAGCGCCGCCGGCGGCACCGAGGTCACGGTCTCCTTCACTCCCGTGCTCGCGCCGATGCCGCGCGGCATCCTCGCCACCTGCACCGCGCCGATCCGGGTGGACGCCGCCGACGCGCGCGCCGTATACGAAAAGGCTTATGCGGAAGAACCTTTCGTGCACCTGCTGCCCGAAGGTGTGCTGCCGCAGACGGGTGCGGTGCTCGGCTCCAATGCCGTCGCCCTCCAGGTCGCCGTCGATGAGGCCGCAGGCCTGCTCGTCGTGATCGGCGCGGTCGACAACTTGACCAAGGGCACCGCGGGCGCCGCGGTGCAATCGATGAATCTGGCCCTCGGAATCGACGAGACCGCAGGACTTTCCACCGTAGGAGTGGCACCGTGACGACATTCGACACCGTCGATGGCAAGCTGATCCGCACCCAGGGTGTGACGGCCCCGCTCGGTTTCCGCGCCGCGGGTATCGCCGCCGGAATCAAAGCCAACGGCAATCCCGATCTGGCGCTGGTGTTCAACGAGGGGCCGGAGTACGCGGCTGCCGGTGTGTTCACCAGCAACAAGGTCAAAGCCGCGCCGGTGCAGTGGTCGCAGCAGGTGCTGAAGGCCGGTGCCCTGCGCGCGATCATCCTCAATTCCGGCGGCGCCAACGCCTGTACCGGGCCGGGCGGTTTCCAGGACACCCACCGCACCGCCGAGGAATTGGCCACGGCGCTGAGTAATTGGGGCACCGAGACCGGCGCGGGAGAGATCGCGGTCTGCTCCACCGGCCTGATCGGCGACCGGCTGCCGATGGACAAGCTCATCCCGGCCGTCACCGAGATCGTGCACGAGATGGGTGGCGGCATGTCCGGCGGCACCGACGCCGCCTACGCCATCATGACCACCGACACCGTGCCGAAGGAGGCGTCGTTCCACCACAAGAACAAGTGGAACGTCGGCGGTATGGCCAAGGGCGCGGGCATGCTGGCGCCGTCGCTGGCCACCATGCTGGTCGTGCTCACCACCGACGCCCACGCCACCGCCGAACAACTGGATCAGGCGCTGCGCAAGGCGACCCGGCTCACCTTCGACCGGCTCGATGTGGACGGTTCCTGCTCCACCAACGACACCGTGCTGCTGCTGGCCAACGGTGCCAGCGAGGTCACCCCCTCCCAGGACGAACTCGATGCCGCCGTGCTCGCGGTCTGTGACGATCTGGCCGCCCAGCTGATGGCCGACGCGGAGGGTGTCACCAAGCGGGTGGTCGTCACCGTCACCGGCGCCGCGAACGAGGACGAGGCATTGATCGCGGCCCGCACCGTGGCCCGCGACAGCCTGGTCAAGACCGCGCTGTTCGGCTCCGACCCGAACTGGGGCCGTGTCCTGGCCACCGTCGGTGTCGCACCGATCACCCTCGACCCGAACGTGATCTCGGTGTCGTTCAACGGCAATCCGGTCTGTATCGACGGGATGGGCGCGCCCGGCGCACGCGAGGTCGACCTGTCCGGCGCCGATATCGAGGTGCTCATCGATCTGCGGCTCGGCGAGGGTACCGCGAGTATCCGCACCACCGACCTGTCGCACGGCTACGTCGAAGAGAATTCGGCCTACAGCTCATGACCGACGACATCCTGCGCAGTCTGTCGGCACTGGACAAGGCGCTCGTTCTTGCCGACGCCCTGCCCTGGCTGCAAAAGTTCCGCGACAAGATCGTGGTGGTCAAATACGGCGGCAACGCCATGATCGACGATCGGCTCAAGCGCGATTTCGCCGCGGATATGGCGTTCCTGCGCACCGTCGGTGTGCATCCGGTGGTGGTGCACGGCGGCGGACCGCAGATCAATGCCATGTTGAAGCGTCTCGGCCTCACCGGTGAGTTCCGCGGCGGTTTCCGGGTCACCACGCCCGAGATCATGGACGTGGTGCGGATGGTGCTGTTCGGCCAGGTCGGGCGCGAGCTCGTCGGGCTGATCAACGCCTACGGCCCGTACGCGGTCGGCATCTCCGGCGAGGACGCGCACCTGTTCACCGCCACCCGCCGCACCGTCGACGTGGACGGTGAACCCACCGATATCGGCCTGGTCGGCGATGTGACCGAGGTGAACCCCGCCGCGGTGCTCGACCTCATCGGCGCGGGCCGCATCCCGGTGGTATCCACCATCGCCCCCGACGCCGACGGCGTCGTGCACAACATCAATGCCGACACCGCCGCGGCCGCACTGGCCGAGGGCATCGGCGCGGAGAAACTGGTGGTCCTCACCGATGTCGAGGGCCTCTACACCGACTGGCCGGACCGGTCGTCGCTGACCTCCGCGATCGACGCGGACGCATTGGCCGAGTTGCTCCCGCGCCTGGATGCGGGCATGGTGCCCAAGATGGAAGCCTGCCTGCGCGCGGTGCGCGGTGGGGTGCCAAGCGCGCACGTCATCGACGGACGCGTCCCGCATTCGGTGCTGCTGGAGTTGTTCACCGGCGAGGGCATCGGGACCATGGTGACCCCAGCGTCGCCCGGGCGGACGAGCGAAAACGGAGCCGGAGCATGAGCACAGAGCGATTGCAGCAGCGGTGGTCGGCCGCCCTGATGCACAACTACAAGACCCCCGACATCGTGCTGGTCCGCGGCGCGGGCGCGGTGGTCTACGACGCCGACGGCAATCGTTACGTCGATTTCCTCGGCGGGATCGCCGTCAACAGCCTCGGCCACGCCCATCCGGCGATTCTGGAAGCGGTCACCCACCAGCTGGGCACGCTCGGGCATGTCTCCAACATCTACGGCAACGAGCCGGTGATCGAGCTGGCCGAACGCCTGCTCGATCACTTCGGCGACGGCCGCACCGGTGACAGCAAGGCCTTCTTCTGCAACTCC
This sequence comes from Nocardia cyriacigeorgica, assembly GCF_010868145.1. GTDB lineage: Bacteria > Actinomycetota > Actinomycetes > Mycobacteriales > Mycobacteriaceae > Nocardia > Nocardia cyriacigeorgica_D. The sequence continues at coordinate 28,970 of NZ_JAAGUY010000018.1, read as the reverse complement.
GGCACCGAGGCCAACGAGGCCGCGTTCAAGATCGCCCGGCTCACCGGACGGCGCAAGATCATCGCCTGCGAAGACGCCTTCCACGGCCGCACCATGGGCGCGCTCGCGCTCACCGGTCAGCCGTCCAAGCGGGCTCCGTTCGAACCGATGCCGCCCGGCGTCGTGCACATCCCCTTCGGCGATGTCGCCGCGCTGGAGAAGGTCGTCGACTCCGACACCGCCGCGGTCTTCCTCGAACCGATGCTGGGGGAGAGCGGTGTCGTCGTGCCGCCGCTGGACTACCTGGTGCGGGCGCGGGAGATCACCGCGAAACACGGTGCGCTGCTGATCCTGGACGAGGTGCAGACCGGTATCGGCCGCACCGGCAAGTTCTACGCACACCAGTCGGTCGGCATCGTGCCCGATGTCATCACCCTGGCCAAGGGCCTCGGTGGCGGTCTGCCGATCGGTGCGGTGCTGGCCACCGGCAAGGCGGCCGAGCTGCTCACCCCCGGGCTGCACGGCACCACCTTCGGCGGTAATCCCGTCTGCGCGGCGGCCGCACTCGCGGTGCTGCGCACCATCGACGAGGAGGGGCTGCTCGCGCACGTCGAATCGCTGGGCAAACGGCTCAGCGACGGTATCGAGCTGCTCGAGCATCCGCTGATCGATCATGTGCGTGGGGCCGGGCTGCTGATCGGCATAGCCCTCACCGCGGATGTATCCGCACAGGTCGAGGCGCGGGCGCGGGAAGCCGGGTACCTGGTGAATCCGGCCAAGCCGAACGTCATCCGGTTGGCGCCGCCACTGGTGCTCACCGAAACCCAATCCGACAACTTCGTCGCCGATCTGCCGCAGATCCTCGATCTGGCCGCAGCCGACGCGAAGGGAGCCTCCGCATGACGTTGTCCGATTCCTCCCCGGCGAACGGCTCCGCGCCTACCGCGGCAACCGTGCGGCATTTCCTGCGCGACGACGATCTCACGCCGTCCGAGCAGGCCGAGGTCCTTGCGCTGGCCGCCGAACTCAAGGGCGCGCCGTTCGCGCGTCGTCCGCTGGAGGGCCCGCGTGGGGTCGGGGTGATCTTCGAGAAGAACTCCACCCGCACCCGGTTCTCGTTCGAGCTCGGCATCGCCCAGCTCGGCGGCCACGCCGTGGTCGTCGACGGCCGCGACACCCAGCTGGGTCGTGAGGAGACGCTCGGCGACACCGGGCGGGTGCTGTCGCGCTATGTCGACGCCATCGTCTGGCGCACCTTCGAGCAGACCCGGCTCGACGAGATGGCAGCGACCGCAACGGTTCCCGTGGTGAACGCGCTGTCGGATGAGTTCCATCCGTGTCAGGTGCTGGCCGATCTGCTCACCCTCACCGAGCAGCTGGGGCCGCTGTCCGGCCGCAAACTCGCCTACTTCGGCGACGGCGCCAACAATATGGCGCATTCGCTGCTGCTCGGCGGCGTCACCGCGGGCCTGCACGTCACCATCGCCGCGCCGGAGGGCTTCGCGCCGCTGCCATGGGTCGTCGAGGCCGCGCGGGCCCGCGCCGCCGAGACCGGAGCGAGCGTCACCCTCACCGACGATCCACGCATCGCCGCCGAAGGCGCGCATGCGTTGGTGACCGACACATGGACGTCGATGGGCCAGGAGAACGACGGCCTCGATCGCGTCGGCCCGTTCCGTCGCTTCCAGATCAACGCCGGCCTGCTCGCCAAGGCTCAACAGGACGCGGTGGTGCTGCACTGCCTGCCAGCCCATCGCGGTGAGGAAATCACCGACGAGGTCCTGGACGGCCCGCGCAGTGTGGTGTGGGACGAGGCGGAGAACCGCCTACACGCCCAGAAAGCGCTCCTGGTGTGGCTGCTGGACAGACAGAACGGCCGACGATGAGCGTGCCTGCCTCCGACACCGGCGCCCCGGGTCCGGCCACCGCCGCGACCCGGGCCGGACGTCAGTCGCGCATCGTGGCGCTGCTGTCGGCCCACTCGGTGCGCAGCCAGACCGAACTCGCCGCGCTCCTCGCAGCCGAGGGCATCGAAACCACCCAGGCCACCCTGTCGCGTGACCTCGACGAACTCGGTGCGGTGAAGTTGCGTGCCGCCGACGGCGGAGCCGGCGTCTACATCGTCCCCGAGGACGGCAGCCCCGTCCGCGGCGTCACCGGCGGCACCGGCCGCCTGTCGAAGTTGCTCGGCGACCTATTGGTCTCCACCGATGCCAGCGGCAACATCGCGGTACTTCGCACCCCACCCGGCGCGGCCCACTTCCTCGCCAGCGCTTTGGATCGGGCCTCGCTGCCGTATGTCGTCGGCACCATCGCCGGCGACGACACGATCGCGGTGATCGCTCGGGAGCCGATGACAGGGACGGAGCTGGCTGCGGAAATCGAGCGACTGGCGTAAGGCGCTCGTATACCGCTGCCCGGCGCAGCAGCGCGGCGCTTTCGCGAAGCTCGACTCGTGCCCCTCGGCAAACGACGTCGCCGGAGTGAGAAGCACAGGCGCTTCTGGTGTCACGGAACGAGGGCGAGCGTGCCTCGGGTGTGGTCCGCGTCGTTGGTCCTCGGTGGTCACCGCGGCTGCTGTTCCGCGATGACCGCCCAGTCATCCGCAATGCGACCGTTGGCGATGGCCTCATCGAACACTGCACGCAGCAGTTGACCGACCGGGAGAGGAACGCCTTGTTCGGTCGCTGCATCGAGCGCGAGGTGGAGGTCCTTGCGGCCAAGGGCTGTGGTGAATCCGGCTGGCTGGTAGCGCCGTTCAGCAATCATCGACCCGTAGCCGGTGTAGACGGCTCCCGGGAAGAGTGTTGCAGTCAGCAGCTCGACGAACTGGCCGGAGTCGACACCGGCGCCCTCCGCGACGCTGATGGCCTCGCCCAGCGACTGGATCGCGCAGGCGATCAGGTAGTTCCCGAGGATCTTCACGATATTGGCCTGTTCCGGACGGTCGCCCAGTCGCCAGGTCCGCGAGCCGATCACGTCGAACAACGGCTGTACGCGGTCGAGTAGCGCATGCTCACCGGCCGCAAGGAGGTTGAGTGCTCCAGCTTCGGCGACCGGAACACGGCCGAATACCGGCGCCGCGACATATCCGACGCCATGCTCGGCGTGCGCTGCGCCGGCCCGGCGAGCCAGGCCGGTACTCACCGTGGACCGCGGGTATCGCCGGAGTCACGGAGCCGCATCAGTGGTGTGACGGCCTCGCCGCAGAACCGCCGGGTGATGTTCTGAACCCTAGGGTCGGGACTGGCCGAGATCATCCTGCGAGAAGGAGGCGACGCTATATGCCGAAGTACTTGTGGCGGGTCAGCTATACCCAGGAGGGGGCATCCGGTTTGCTGGCGCAGGGCGGCACTGTCCGCCGAGCGGCCATCACGGAAATGGTCGAGAGCGTTGGCGGTCATGTCGACGTCTGTTATTTCGCTTTCGGCGAGGATGATCTGTTCGTGATCGGTGATGCTCCGGACGAGGTGTCGGCGGCGGCGCTCGCCATCCGCACCGCCGCGTCCGGTGCGGCGATATCGCACACCGTTGCGCTGCTGACCGCCGAGCAGATCGACGAAGCCGTCGCACGGGAAGTGACGTATAAGCCGCCGACGGAATAGTCGTAGCGTGCGGGCTTCGGCCGCCTGAGCGTGCGTGAGCGGCGACCGGGCCGAGGTTGAGCGAACTCGCCGCGCCGAAGTTGCCGGCGGGGGAGAATCGGTCCATGCGCACCGTGCTGATTCTCGGCGCAGGGTTCGGGGGGTTGGAGTTGGCGGCGAGTTTGTCCGAGTCGTCGGCCGATGAGGCGCGCGTCGTCGTTATCGACAGAAACGATGCATTCACCCTCGGGTTCGCGAAGTTGGACGTCCTGTTCCGCGGCTCAGCGCCCGCCGACGTGCGGCATCCCTATGCCGGGCTCGCGCACCCTGGTGTCGAATTCCGGCAGGAAGAGGTCACGGCGATCGACCCGGGGAACCGGCGCGTGGTCACCGATCGCGCCGAATACGAACCCGACATCCTCGTCGTCGCGCTCGGCGCGGACTACGACCAGGCCGCGACCCCGGGATTCGTCGAGGACGGGCATGAGTACTACTCGATCGACGGCGCCTGCGCGTTGCGCGACCGGCTGGCCGACTTCGACGGCGGCACCGTGCTACTCGCCATCCTCGGTGTCCCGTTCAAATGTCCGCCCGCGCCATACGAGGGCGCGCTGTTGCTCGCCGAGCACCTGGAACGGCGTGGTCTGCGGGACCGTTCGCACATCCACGTCATCACCCCGATGGACTCGCCGATTCCGGTGTCGGCGGGCACCTCGGCCGCCCTCGTCGAGGCGCTGACCCAGCGGGGAATCGAGTACTCACCGGGCAGGCGGGTGCACGCGCTCGACCCGGATAGGCACGTCGCCCTCACGCGGGCGGGCGAACTCCCGTACGACCTGTTCATCGGCATCCCCGTGCACCGGGCGCCCGCGGTGGTCGACGCGTCCGGCTTGACCGTCGGGGGGACCGACGGCTGGATCGCCGTCGACCCACGCACCCTCGAGACGCGGTATCCGGGCGTTTACGCCCTCGGTGACTGCGCCGACGCGCCGGTCCCGCGCGCCGGCGTGTTCGCCGAGGACGCGGCCCGTACCGTCGCCGCGGGCATCGCGGCCATCCTGCGGGGCGCGCCACCATCCGAGCGGTACCGCGGCCGCGGCTCCTGCCACATCGAGTTCGGTGACGGACTGGTCGGCAAGGTCGACGCCGACTTCCTCTCCGGCCCGACGCCGACGGCCCCGTTCACCCCGCCCTCGCTCGCGCTCGCCCGCGAGAAGTCCGCCGCGGCCGCGGCGCGGCTCGACCGCTGGTTCGCTGGCTGATCCGCAACACAGGCAATGGGCTCAGCGAGAATTCGCGGCGATCACCCACGAGATCCTGAACAGCTGGGTATGACCGGCGCAGGGTCGTCCGCAGTCGGCAGGCCCGCGGGTTCTATCCCGGCCGTGGCGCGAGTCGAATTCGCCGAGTGGACACGGCGGGATCGAACTCGATAGGTCGGCGCAACCGTCAGTAGTTCCGGCCGGGCGGATACTCGGAGAAGAACTGCTGCAACAGCGGGGTCGCCACGTCGAGTCCGTGTTTGGCGATGCCGAGGGCGGCGTTGCCGAGGTTGATGACGACGAAACCGATGACGTCGCGGTTCTGTTCGGCCAGGTCCCGCAGTGGTTCGATGATGTTGGTGAACATAGTGCCGGTCCTTCGGCATCGAGGCGGATGGACAAGGCTCACACTTCCACAGCGGGGAGGCGAGGCCAAGGCTCTTCGGGCAGAATCTCCGCAGGCAGCGGCCATCGCAACCCCGATTGTGAATGAGATTGCATCGTCATGCATAATCATTTGAGGCGCGAGCCGAACCGGCGACCAGCAAGCTGCTCACCGCAGCCGCGCAGACCCACACAGACTTAGGAGCACCAGATCATGTCCGATCGCGTCGTACTCGCCTACTCCGGTGGGCTGGACACCTCCGTGGCCATCAGCTGGATCGGCAAGGAGACCGGCGCCGAGGTCGTTGCCGTCGCCATCGACCTCGGTCAGGGCGGCGAGGACATGAACGTGGTGCGTCAGCGCGCCCTCGACTGCGGCGCCGTCGAAGCTATCGTGGTCGACGCCCGCGACGAGTTCGCCGACGACTACTGCCTGCCCACCATCCAGGCCAACGCCATGTACATGGGCCGGTACCCGCTGGTGTCGGCGATCAGCCGCCCGCTCATCGTCAAGCACCTCGTCGAGGCGGCCAAGTTCCACGGCGCGAGCACCGTCGCGCACGGCTGCACCGGCAAGGGCAACGACCAGGTGCGTTTCGAGGTCGGCATCGGCGCGCTCGCGCCGGACCTGAACGTCATCGCGCCGGTTCGCGACTACGCCTGGACCCGCGAGAAGGCCATTGCGTTCGCCGAGGAGAACGCGCTGCCGATCAACGTCACCAAGAAGTCGCCGTTCTCCATCGACCAGAACGTGTGGGGCCGCGCTGTCGAGACCGGCTTCCTCGAGGATCTGTGGAACGCGCCGACCAAGGACGTCTACGACTACACCTCCGACCCGACGGTCAATTTCGAGGCGCCCGACGAGCTGATCGTCACCTTCGAACGCGGTGTGCCGGTCGCCATCGATGGCCGCCAGGTCACCGTGCTCGAAGCGATCGTCGAGCTGAACAAGCGCGCAGGCCGCCAGGGTGTCGGCCGCCTCGACATGGTCGAGGACAGGCTCGTCGGCATCAAGAGCCGCGAGATCTACGAGGCGCCCGGCGCCATCGCCCTGATCGCCGCCCACCAGGAGCTGGAAGCGGTCACCATCGAGCGCGAGCTCGGCCGCTACAAGCGTCAGGTCGAGCAGCGCTGGGGCGAGCTGGTCTACGACGGCCTGTGGTTCTCCCCGCTCAAGCGCGCGCTGGACGCCTTCGTCGGCGAGACCCAGGAGCACGTCTCCGGCGATATCCGGATGGTGCTGCACGGCGGCAACGTCGTGGTCAACGGCCGCCGCAGCGAGCAGTCGCTGTACGACTTCAACCTGGCCACCTACGACGAAGGTGACACCTTCGACCAGTCGCTGGCCAAGGGCTTCGTCCAGATCCATGGCCTGTCGTCGAAGGTTGCCGCGCGCCGCGATCTGAACCAGAAGTAGGTCCTGTGACCGAGTGATGCCGGGCCTGCTGTCGTTGAGCAGGCCCGGCATCGCCATGTCGGTCGCAGATCGAACGTGCCTGCGCCCAGACGCTCGGCACCGTGGCGTCACCGGTCGAATTCGGCCGGTTACCGTAGTGCTCGATGTGCCCGGCGCGGCCGAAACGTGCCCAGCACCCGTAACCAGACCTTCCGAGGAGACACCCACACCATGACGCAGAGCGGCGGAACCAACGAAGGTGCGCTCTGGGGCGGCCGATTCGCGTCCGGGCCCGCCGAGGCGATGGCGGCGCTGAGCAAGTCGACCCATTTCGACTGGGCGCTGGCTCCCTATGACATCCGCGCCTCCTCGGCGCACGCCAGGGTGCTGCACAAGGCCGGCCTGCTCTCCGACGGAGATCGCGACGCCATGCTGGCCGCGCTCGACCAGCTCGCCGCCGACGTGGCCTCCGGCGCGTTCGGCCCCGCCGAATCCGATGAGGACGTGCACGGCGCACTCGAGCGGGGACTCATCGAACGCGCGGGTACCGAGCTCGGCGGCAGGCTGCGCGCAGGCCGTTCCCGCAACGACCAGGTGGCGACGCTGTTCCGGATGTGGTTGCGCGACGCGGTGCGCCGGGTCGCCGCCGGACTGCTCGACGTGGTCGACGCCCTCGTCGCGCAGGCCGCGGCCCATCCGGACGCCGTCATGCCAGGTAAGACCCACTTGCAGGCCGCGCAGCCGGTGCTGCTGGCGCACCAGCTGCTTGCGCACGCGCATCCGCTGCTGCGTGATGTCGACCGGCTGCGTGACTTCGACAAGCGGGCCGCCATCTCGCCCTACGGTTCCGGTGCGCTCGCGGGTTCCTCACTTGGCCTCGACCCGGAGCAGATCGCCGCCGACCTCGACTTCGACGCCGCCGCCGCGAACAGCATCGACGCCACCTCCGCACGCGATTTCGCCGCCGAAGCCGCGTTCGTGCTGGCCATGATCGGGGTGGACCTGAGCCGGATGGCCGAAGAGGTCATCATCTGGAGCACACCGGAATTCGGCTACATCACCCTGGCCGACGCCTGGTCCACCGGCTCGTCGATCATGCCGCAGAAGAAGAACCCGGACGTCTCCGAACTCACTCGCGGCAAGGCGGGCCGTCTGATCGGCAACCTCACCGGCCTGCTGGCCACCCTCAAGGCGCAGCCACTGGCCTACAACCGGGACCTGCAGGAGGACAAGGAGCCACTGTTCGATTCGGTGGCTCAGCTGGAACTGCTGCTGCCCGCCATCGCAGGCCTGGTTTCCACCCTGACCTTCCACACCGACCGCATGGCGGAACTCGCGCCCGCCGGTTTCACCCTTGCCACCGATATCGCCGAATGGCTGGTGCGTCAAGGTGTTCCGTTCCGGGTGGCACACGAAGCCGCAGGCGGTTGTGTGCGTGCGGCAGAAGCCCGCGGCGTCGGCCTGGACGAGCTGACCGACGACGAGTTCGCCGCCGTTGATCCCGCGCTCACTGCACAGGTCCGTGAAGTGTTGACCGTCGCCGGATCGATCGCCTCGCGTAACTCGCGCGGCGGTACCGCGGGCATCCGGGTCGCCGAGCAGCTGAACGAGGTGCGTGCTGCTGCGGCCGGAGCGCGCGCCTGGCTCTAGTCTGCGCCCATGACGTTCCTGTTTCTCGCGTTGGCCATCGTCTCGGAGATCTCGGCGACCGTGTCGTTGAAACTGTCCGAAGGCTTCACCAAACTGGTGCCGTCGATTGTGGTGGTCATCGGCTATGCGGCGGCGTTCGTGTTCCTGTCGCAGGCGTTGAAGCGGGGGATGGGTGTCGGGGTCGCCTACGGCATCTGGTCGGCAGTCGGAGTGGCGGCGGTGGCCGTCATCGGGGCGTTGTTCCTTGACGAGCGGCTCAGCCTGGTGCAGGTAGGGGGGATCGTGTTGGTGATTCTCGGCGTGGTGGCGTTGGAACTGGGTGGGGCGCACTGAGTTTCGCGCTCGTTGGCCGGTCGCGGGGGCCGGTGGATGACGCTGTCGTAGACAATATGTCCTCTCGTATCGGCCAATGTGGACGATCCTCACCTGGCTCGGTGACGACCGCAGCGCGCTCACGGCCCCAATCCACCTGTGGCGCGTATCAATCGCGCTACGTAGATATGCGCATCAAACTATGTTGAACCTCCATGCTCAGGGCCTGCCGGCCCCAACCTCACGAGCCAACAAGGAGAGACGGCGCTCAGGTCGCAAATCGCAATGACCAACGGCCGATACTCTCCGCACCAGCACGCCCACTCGTAGCATGACGCCCGGATCTTCCGGCGAAGGAGGCGTGATGCAGGCGCAGATCCCCGATACGGCTCTGGCCGTACTGCACGATCGGGCGATCGCGGTCGTCGACCGGTTCGCAGCCGAACTACCGCTCTACGAGGGGCTGCCACAGTCGTTGATCGAAGGTGGCTTCCTGCACGGTTCGCGGCTGAATGTGGAGCTGTTCTTCGCGTTCCTGCGCACCGGCAAGCTCCCGGACGAAGCCGACACCAGGGAAATCGTGGACCTGGCGGTGGCCCGCGTGCGCGACGGTGCGCCGTTGGCGGAAGTGCTGAACAACTATCGGATCGGTGCGCACGTCGTGCGTTCACAACTGGCGGAATCGGGATCCGCCGAGGATTCCGAAATCCTCCGGGAAACCACCGAACCGCTGATCGAATACCTGCTGACGGTCACCGGGCGGATCGCCGTAGCGGCCGCGGCAGGTGTCCACGAGCCCGGTTGGGAACAGCGTGAACGCCTGCGGGTTGTCGCCGACGCACTGCTCTGCGGTACCGACCCGGGGGAGTGGCTGCCGGGGTCGCCGACACCGATCGGCACTGCGTTCCATGTCGTGGTCTTCCGGGTGGGCGACGGTGATCCGGCCGCGTTGACCGAACTGCGTAACGCCATCGATGCCGCACCCGGATCGTTCGTCCGGATGGACCGGCGCGGCTGGACTGCGCTGCTGCCGTGGGCGGAGCAAGCCGACGAGGAGGTGCCAGGTTCGCTCGCCGAGCTCGTGTCGAAATTCTCCGCCCGCACCGATTGTGGGTGGTGGGCCGGTGTGGCGCGGGCAGCGACCAGAGCACAGGTACCCGCGGCTTTCGCGGAAGCCAGGGTGCTGGCCGAGCTCGGCCGCTGCTTGGGACGGACCGAACCGGTATGCCTGCGGCGGGAACTGCCCTTGGAGTACACCCTGGCGCGCAGCGGGGCGGCCTGCGCCGATCTGGCCACGGTGCTGAATCCCCTCGATCATCAGCCACAATTGGCGCAAACACTGGACCTGTACCTCGACACCGATTTCAACCAGCTCGGCACCGCACGCGCCCTGTTCGTACACCGCAACACCGTGACCTACCGTCTTTCACGCATCCACGAGATCACCGGCTTCGACCCCGCCTCGGCGGTCGGTGCCGTGCAGCTCGCGGCCGCGCGCATCGCACGCCGGATTCAGGGCGGTCACTTCGCCGAGTGATCCTCCGCCGCAAGGCGACTTACCCGTGCTGCGGATTCGGATCGATTGGTCGTCTGCGCACCCGAATGGTGACGGCAGCGTCGTGCCCTGTGAAGACATGATCTGCACGAACGCGAATCACGGCGGAGGGGAGTGGCGGGCCCGGCAGATGTCAGGCGAGCGGCCGAACTGCGGACGTGGCGATATCCAGCACGGAACCCAACCATGGGCTGTAGCTGTCCGGGTCGTCCGCGAGCGCGGTACGCAACTGCGCGGGATCGACCCACGCGTAGTCGGCGACCTCGGCTGGATGCGGATGCGGGTCGACGTCGTCGAGCCGGCCGATGAGCACGTGATCCCATTCGTGCTCCACTCGTCCGGACGCCGGGTCCTCGGCCTGATAGCGGAAGACCCCGGCCTCGGTCAGCGCGGCGCGCACACCCATTTCCTCGATCAGCCGCACTGCGGCGGCCTCGATGACCGAGCCTCCCGGAGCGGGATGGCCGCAGCATGTGTTGGACCAGCGGCCCGGGAATCGGGTCTTGATCAGGGCCCGCTGTTGCAGCAGCACCCGGCCGGACCGGTCGAACAGCAGCACCGAGAACGCGCGATGCAGCATGCCCGGCGCCCGATGCGCCTGCGCCACCTGGCACGATCCGACCGCACGGCCATCGTCGTCGACCAGCTCGACTTCGAGGGTCTCGCGGTCGATCAGCGGGTTGGCGAGGGTATCGGTCACAAATCCCACCATATCTGCGGCATTGTCGCCGCCCCTGCTCACGGCGGTCCATGATGTAACACATCACAGCTGACACATGATCGAGGCGCGATATGGGAAGCTCGTTCGAACACATCGGGGTGTGTGATGGGCATCACGTTTCAGAGGGTAGGGCTGGGAGCGGATCGTGAAGTTGAGTGTGCGAGAGATGGCCGGATCGATGCAGCGGTTGATGGCGACCGCGCAGAACGGTCTGGAGGTGATCCGTTTCGGCGGGCTGAGTCATGACGTCGAGTCGTCGCCGTTCGAGGTGGTCGAGCGCCGCCGCATGTACCGGCTGCGACATTACTTCCCCGATGACACCACCCCCGGCCGTCCGGTCGCGGTGCTGGTGCCGCCGCTCATGGTCAACGCCGATATCTGGGATGTCAACGCCGAAGGTGGCGCGGTCGGCATTCTGCACAATGCCGGGATCGACTGCTGGGTGGTCGATTTCGGTTCACCGGCCATCGAGGAGGGCGGCTGGGAACGCGATCTCGCCGATCACGTCCTCGCCGTTGACAGCGCCATCGACACGGTCTGTGAGGCGACCGGTGCCGGTGTGCACCTGATGGGTTATTCGCAGGGTGGCATGTTCGCCTATCAGACCACCGCCTTCCGCTACGGCAAGGGCGTATCCAGCATCGTGACCTTCGGCAGCCCGGTCGACATAGTCGCGGGGATGCCGTTCGGACTGCCTTACGGCCTCGCCTCCGATGTCGCCGATTTCCTGGCCGACCATGTGGTGACCCGGCTGCCGATCACCGATTCGATGGTCCGTATCGGCTTCCAGATGCTCGATCCGGTGAAGACGGCGAAATCGAGGATCGACTTCCTACGTCAGCTGCACGACCGGGAGGCGCTGCTGCCGAAGGAACGTCAGCGTCGCTTCCTCAACAGCGACGGCTGGGTCGGCTACGCGGGACCGGCGGCGGCGGATCTGCTCAAGCAGTTCGTCGCGCACAACCGGATGATGCTCGGTGGTTTCGTGATCCGCGATCAGCCGATCTCTCTTGCCGAACTCAAATGCCCGATCCTGGCCTTCGTCGGCGAGGTCGACGATATCGGTCAGCCCGCGGCGGTCCGCGGCATCGTCCGCGCGGCACCGAACGCCGAGGTGTACGAGGCGACGCTGCTGGCCGGGCATTTCGGCCTGGTCGCGGGCAGCGTCGCCACCAACCACACGTGGCCGACGGTGCGCGATTGGATCGGCTGGGTCGACGGCAGCTCAGCGCTGCCGGAACCGGTCACACCGATGGCCGAACATGTGGACAGCAACCGGCCCCGTACCGCGACCACCCGCGTCGTGCACACCGCGGCAGCGCTGGCCGAAGCCGGCACCGGGATGGGTCGCGCGCTGGAAGGTATCGCGGGCAACACCGTGCGCGGGTCGCTCGAGCTGGCTGGAGAGGCCGCGCGGGCGCTGCCCCGGTTGACCCGCCTTGGCATGATCCAGCCGCACACCCGCATCTCGCTCGGCAAGCTCATGGCCGAGCAGTGCAAGCGTGCGCCGCTGCGGGAGTGCTTCCTGTTCGACGATCGGGTGCACACCAACGACGCCGTCGATGTCCGGATCGACAATGTGGTGCGCGGTCTGATCTCGGTCGGGATCCGGCCCGCGACCCGCGTCGGCGTCGTCATGGAGACCCGACCGAGCGCCCTGGTCGCCGTGGCTGCGCTGTCGCGGCTCGGTGCCGTCGCGGTGCTGCTGGCACCAGGCAGTGAGCTGCGCAGCGCGCTGGAGCAGACCGCGACCAAGATCCTGATCTCGGATCCGGAGAATCTGCGGCATGCGGCGGCGACCGGTCAGCGGGTGCTGGTGCTCGGTGGTGGCGACGCCCGCGGGCTCGATATCCCGCAGGGCGAGGACGTCATCGATCTGGAGCAGATCGATCCGGCGAAGGTGCGGCTGCCCGCCTGGTATCGCCCTAATCCCGGCCTGGCACGGGAGCTGGCATTCGTGCTGGTCACCGGCACGGGCGGCCGGTTGGAGATCAAGTACATCACCAATCACCGGTGGGCGCTGTCGGCGTTCGGCACCGCTTCGGCCGCCGACCTCGACCGCCGCGACACCGTCTACTGCTTGGCGCCGCTGCACCATTCATCGGGTCTGCTGGTCAGTCTCGGCGGTGCCGTCGCAGGCGGTAGCCGAATCGCGCTGGCCAGGTCGCTGGATCCAGCGCGCTTCGCCGAGGAGGTGCACCGCTACGGCGTCACCGTGGTGACCTACACCTGGACGATGCTGCGCGACATCCTCGACGCCCAGGTCTTCCCCGTCGGCCATCAGCATCCGATCCGGCTGTTCATCGGCTCGGGTATGCCCGCCGGGCTGTGGCGGCGCACCACCGAGCAGTTCGCGCCTGCCCGAGTGCTCGAGTTCTACGCATCCATCGAGGGCGATGTGGTGCTCGCCCACGTGTCGGGCAGCAAACCCGGCTGCAAGGGCAGGCCCGTGCCCGGCACCGCGCGCGTCGAGCTGGTCGCCTACGACCCGGTGACCGAACAGATCGAGGTGGACGAATCCGGATTCGCGCGTCGCTGCGCCGACAACGAGGTTGGCCTGCTGATCGGATCCGCCTCCGAGGGCGTTGACCTCTCGCGCGGCGGTCTGCGTGGTGTCTTCACCGCGGGCGATTCGTGGATGCCGACCGAGAACCTGTTCCGGCGGGACTCCGACGGTGACTATTGGTTGGTCGACCGCACCGACACCGTCATCCACACACCGCGTGGTCCGGTGTACACGCAGCCGATCGTCGACACTCTCAACGATGTCACCGCGGTCGATATGGAGGTCGCCTACGGTCTCCCGGTCGGTGACCGGACGCTGGCGGTGGCTGCGGTGTGTGTGCGCGACGGTTTCCGGTTGGAGCCCAAGGACGTCACCGAGGCGATGCGGGCACTCGACGCGCGGCAGCGGCCCGATCTGGTGCACGTGGTGGGCGAGATTCCCCGCAGTGCCTCGTATCGGCCGTCCACCCGTGCCGTACAGGCCGCCGGACGGCCGCAGCCGGGTCCGGATACCTGGTGGTACAACGCGGAGACCGAGTCCTATGAGGTGCTGACGGAGTCGGCGGGGCGCGAAGTACTCGGCTGAGTGGCGCGGTCCGGGTAGTACGCCGCTCGGACCGTATCCCGTCGGTAGTCGGCGATTCTCTAGACGGCGAACGCGGTCACCGCGTCTACCACTCGCTGGATCTGATCATCACCCAGCATCGGCCACAATGGCAGCCGGACGATGGTCGCCGAGAATTCGGCGCTGTGCGTGCACGGCACGGGCGTACGGCCGTACTTCAGGCCGGCGGGGCTGGAATCGAGCGGCACGTAGTGGAACGGCGCGACGATGCCGCGGTCGGCCAGGTGCCGGATCATGGTGTCGCGTATGTCTTCGCTGGGCAGCCGCAGGTAGAAAAGGTGCGCGGTGTGCTCCCGGTCGCCGGGCACCTGCATCAGCCGGACATCGTTGCGTCGCGCCCACTCCGGAAGTGCGGACGCATAGGCGTCCCATACCCGGTGACGGCCGGTCTGGATGCGATCGAATTCGGCCAGTTGCGCATCGAGCACGGCGGCATTGAGTTCGCTGGGCAGGTAGCTGGATCCGATGTCCTGCCAGGAGTATTTGTCGACTTGTCCGCGCAGGAACCTGGCCCGGTCGGTGCCCTTCTCTCGGATGATCTCGGCGCGGCCCATCAGGATCTCATCGGAGAGCAGCAGCGCACCGCCCTCACCACAATGCACGTTCTTGGTGTCGTGGAAGCTCTGCGTGCCGATGGTGCCGATGGTGCCGAGGGCGCGGCCGCGCCAGGTGCCGCCGAGGCCGTGCGCGTTGTCCTCGATGAGGGCGAGACCGTGCTCACCGGCGATCTCGAGCAGTGGCGCCATGTCGGCGGCGACTCCGCCGTAATGCATGACCAGGACGGCCTTGGTTCGGTCGGTGACCGCGTCGGCGACCGACATCGGGTCGATATTGCCGGTCGCAGGGTCGATATCGACGAACACGCAGGTCGCGCCGCGCAACGCGACGGCGGTGGCGGCGGAGGTGAAGGCGAAGCTGGGGACGATGACCTCGTCGTCTTGGCCCAATTCCAGCAGCAGCGCGCCCAATTCGAGCGCATGGGTGCATGAGGTGGTCAGCAGTGCGTGCGGGCTGTTGGTGATGGCTTTGATTTTCGCGGTCGCGGTCTTGGTGAAGCGGCCGTCGCCATGGCTGTGGTCGGAGTCGAGCACTGCGCGCAGGTTCTCGACCTCCGCCGCGGCGCGGTACGGCCTGCTGAAGATGACCCGATCCTCGCTCACCGGGCGACTACCTCGGCGCTCACCGGGTCGGCGGACGCTGTCTCGCCGCATCGCGGGGTCGGCGATTCGACGGTCAGATACAGCGGTTTGCCGACCAGAATATGCAGCGCGACACCGAGGTATTCCGCGATCAGGCCCAACGAGAACAGCACCGCACCCGAACACAGCAGCAGCACAACGATGATCGACGCCCAGCCTTCGGGATCACCGTTGTCACTGGTCAACGCCGTGTAGATGATGATCGCGGCAAGGATCCCGCCGGCCAGCGCGAGCGTCACCCCGAGCAGGCTGACCAGCCGCAGCCCACGGGTGCCGGTGCACAGCACCATCTTCCAGAACAGCGAGAACAGCCGCCGATAGTTGTAACCGGATTCCTCGCGGCCCTCGGCGCGCAATGCCACCGGTACCGACACAGTGGTCCCGACCACCCAGGTGAGCGCCACATCGAGATACACGCCGTTGGCGGCGACCTGGGCGAGCTGGCGCCCGATATCGCCGCGGATAAGGCGAAAGCTTTCGAACCTCGTCGAATCGGGGAACGCGAACACCGTCGCGAGCACCACTTTTGCGCCGCGCGAGGTGAGGTTGCGCAGAAAGCCGTGCGGGCGAGTGTTGGTCGGCTTCGAGTAGACAAGGTCGGCTCGGCCCGCCAGGGTGGCGTCGAGGAAGGCTGCGATACAGCCAGGATCGTGCTGGCCGTCCTCATCCATGGTGACGATCCATTCACCGCGTGCTTCGGCCATACCGGCGATGGTCGCCGCATCCTGACCGAAGTTGCGGCTCAACCACACCACGCGCACCTGCGGATAGTCGCGGCGCAATTGTTCGAGGACGACGTCGGAGCGGTCGGGTCCGTGATCGTGGACCAGCACGATGTCGTCGATGACGAAGGCGGTGCCGTCCGGGGTGAGCGTTGGACCCGACAGCTGATCGAGTTCGCGGACCAGCGCGCCGATGGTGCGTTCACCCCGATACACCGGGACCACTACCGATACCGAGCGCACGTCGCCATCGGTGTGCGCCGATTCCCGAGCCGACACGACGGAACCCGGAAGTGCGTTGATCGGCCCCGGAGAAGCTGGCCTGGGAGGAATCGGCATTGGCGAGATCGACTTTCGATGACGGTGCGCGTGCCGGTACTCGTCACGCATGGGTGAGCCCGAGCCGTCGTGAACGATAACACGGGGTCCGCGCCTGATTGCTGAACCGATTCCCCGGTGCGTCATCAGGTTCGCGACCGGCGGATGTGGTGGCATGTATGGTCTGGAACTCGTGGTGGAAAGTCGAGCCGGTATCCGGTCGGACGTGTTCAGGTGGGGCATCATCACCGCGATCGGCGTGGTCGCGGGGTATCTCGCTGTGCTCGCCGCCAACGTCCGGCATTTCTACACCGACGACACCGAATCCCAGTACGCCCCGCTGTGGGTGATGACCGGCCGATACCTGCGCGAGGGCCGGTTCCCCGCGATGGTGCCCGAGCATTGGCTCGCGGGCAATTACACGATCGAGGAAGCGGGCCTGCTGAATCCGCCGCAGCTGTTGATCGACCTGATCGCGCCGTCGGTGGACAACATCGCCTTGTACGCCACGCTCGTCAAGCTGATCTTCGCGGTGATCCTCGGGCTCGGCGTGTACCGGATCGCCCTGGTCTACGGCGCCAAACCGGCCTGGTCGGCCGTGGCGGGTGTGACGTTCCCGTTCACCGGGTTCCTGCTGTTCTTCGATGCCGCGAGCTGGATGACGGCCTTCACCGGAACCGCGTGGCTGGTGCATGCCTGGGCGTCGGGTGTGCGGTATGCCCGCGGCCGCAGCGGACCGATCCCGGTGTTCGTCTTCCTGTATTTGGCGATCTCGGTGCAGTACATCTTTCCCGCGGTCGAGGCGGGCGTGATGATCGCCGCGGTGATCGTCGGCGAGGTGATCTACCAGCGTCGCTGGGCGCCGCCGCTGCGACTGGTGGTCGTCGCCGAATGTGCGGCGGTGGCGGGACTGGCGACCTACCTGCCCAGTCTGCTGACCGCCGATGTCACCTGGCGCGGCGCCGAAGAGATCAAGAACGACCCGTTCCTGACGGTGCCGTGGTCGGAATCGTTGAATGCCAGCCTGCCGAGTACGCTGCCCGCCTTCACCTCATGGTGGGGTTTCGTGCAGCCGTTGCCGATGGTGTACATCGCCTGGTTCCTGATTCCGGCATTGGCGTTCATCGATTGGCGTCGTGCGGCGGGCGCGGCCCGTGAGCTCAGCGCCGTCGGCCTGTTCACCGTCGTCGCGCTGCTGTGGACGGCGGGGCCGGGCACGATGGGGCCGCTGCGCTGGCCGGCGCGGGTGCTGCCGATGGTGGCACTCGGCCTGCTTCTGCTGGTGTGTGTGCTGCTGGGCAGATACGGCACCGTCGCCGGTTGGCGTAGGCGCGGTATCGGCGCTGGACTGCTGATCGGTGTGCTGCTGCTGCGTTCGCTCGCGGCGGCACCGAAAGAGGCTGTCTGGCATATCGTGTCCGCGCTGGGGGTGGCCGCGCTCGGAGCAACCGTGGTGTGGCTCGGCCGCACCCGCGGTACGGCTCTGGCCTGCGCACTGAGCATCGCCGCGGTGGCGCCCATCGCTTATTTGCAGGTGCGGGCCGCGCAGCCGACACCGATGAGTTGGAATCTGCCCGCGAACCGGGCCGAGGCGAAGGCCGCGTTCCCGGATTTCCCCGGCAACACGCTGCAACTGGGGGAGCGCGGTCTGATCCAACCCGGGCAGAACAACCTCGACGACGCTTACGGTTCGCTGGTGTTCGGCAATTACGCCAAGGACTTGGAGCTGACCTACGTCGGCGGCTACACCCCGAACGGGCACTTCTATTTCGGTGAGCTGCTGTGCATGCGCTGGGACACCAGCGTCTGTCCGGACGCCTATCGTCGCGCCTTCGTCACCGAACCAACCACCGGGCGCCCGATCGTCGACCTGATGCTGATCGACCGGGTCGTTCTACAGCGGGCACTGTTCCCCGACGCACGCACCCAACCCGCCCCGCCCGGCTGGAAATGGGTCGACTACCCCGGCCATGAGGACTACATCTCGGTCCTCGAGCGCGTGGACGGCCTCCTCTCGACCCGCAGCGGCCGCATCGCCCATAGCGACGGTGTCACCGCCACCTCGCTCGGCGAATCGGATCTGACCAGCCGCATCCGCGTCGACTCCGACACCGGCGGCAAGGTCGTGTTCGCCAGGCTCGGCTGGCCCGGCTACCGCGCGAGTATCGATGGTCGCGAGGTGCCGATCAGTGTCGTCGCGAAAACATTCGTCGCCGTGGACATCCCACCCGGTACCGAGGGTGCGGAACTGGTGCTGAGCTGGCGCCCGCCCGGGTGGAAGATCGGCGGTGCGGCGATCGTTGCCGGGCTGATCGGGCTCGCGGTCATGGAATGGGCTTACCTGCGTGGCCGCCGCCGCGACACCGACGAACCCGCCGAGCCTCCGTCAGCTGAACCGGAGACACCCGAGCCGGACGAGCCCGACTTGGTGGAAGCCCGAACATGAGCGGCCCCCGCGCCGCAGCCCAGCCGGATCCGCACCGGCCCGGCCCCGTCGACATCGCGGGGGTCTCCGGGTCCGCAACCGCTGAGGCAGCGCTCTCGGAAGCGGACGTCCCGCAGCCTGCGGTGGCCGGCGGGCAGGTGCTCGCCGCGGACCACGATCCCGGCCCGCTGCTGCGTTTGGTCCGCCGCCAGGAGCTTGCGTTCGCCGTGGTGGGTGGCTTCAACACGCTGCTCGGCATCGTGCTCACCGTGGCCTGGCTCGCGGTGCTCGGCGACGATGTGCCGCCGTCGGTCGCCGTGGTCGTCGCCTACTGCCTGAGCGTGTTCGTCGCGTTCGTACTGCATCGGACGCTGGTCTTCCGGGTACGCGGGCACCTGATACGTGATTTCCTGGCGTTCGTCGCGGTCAATTCCGGTGGGCTGCTGATGAACGTGGTCCTGCTGGAACTCGCCGTGACGGTGCTCGGTTTCCCGGATGAGCCCGCCGCGGTCGTCGTGATGGGATTCGTTGCGGTGGTGAGCTTCTTCGGCCACCGTCATATCTCGTTCCGGCGGCGGGTAGGTTAGCCATCATGCCGGAGGAAACCACCGTCGACGCCACACTGCTGAGCCTGCTCGCCTGCCCGCAGGACAAGGGTCCGTTGCACCTGGTGCGCACCGGCGCCGGCGCGAGCGAGCTCTACAACCCGCGCCTGCACCGCGCCTACCCGATCCACAACAGCATTCCGGTGCTGCTCATCGACGAGGCACGCGATGTCGACGACGCCGAGCACGCGCAGTTCAGCACTCAGTTCTCCGAGTCCTGAACCACCACCGGTGCAGCGAGGTCCTCGTTGCCGAGTTCACCGGTGAGATAGTGCTGCACCGTCGGACCGACCACCGCGACAATCTGCGGTAGCGGCATCGACGCCATCGGTTCCAGCATGGCGATCTTGCGTGCCACCAGCAGGCCGACCATCTGTGAGGCGGCGAGATTCATTCGCAGCGTGCCGTCGTCCTCGGGTGTGGCGATGCGGGCACGGATCCGTTCGAGCACCACCTCGAGCAGGAATGCCCGAGTCAGGGACGGTCCGCTACCGCCGAGGAAGCTGCGCACAGCCGCGACCACCCCGGCTCCGGCGGGGGAGTCCCACACCGAAACCACCGCCCGGACGATCGTTTCGCCGATCTGGTCCAGCGGCGCGTTGTCCACCGCCCGCAGCGTCACCTCCGGATCGATCGGCATCTCGATCACCGCCGCGAACAACTGCTGTTTGGACCCGAAATAGTGGTGCACGAGCGCGGGATCGACCCCGGCGTCGACCGCGATCGCCCGGATCGACGTCTTGCCGAATCCGGTTTCGGCGAAGCGGGCCCGCGCGGCATCGATGATCGCCTCTTTGGCGCCCGAATGTCCCGGCCTGCGCCCGGTGCGGGCAGTCGATGCGCTCTTGCGCGCGACCCTGCGTTCTCCGCGAGCGCCCGCGGTGCCGTCGCCTGGTGCGGCCGTGCTCATGCCGTCCGCCGCCGCAATGTGGCCGCACCCAGACACAACGCCACCACGGCGAATCCGGCCACCACCGCGAGATCCCGCCACATCGCCGCCGTCGGCTCGGCATGCACCGACACCTGCTGCAATGCGTCGACGGCGTAACTCAACGGCATCACATTGCTGATCGCCTCCAGCCAGCCCGGTAGCTGATCGCGCGGCACCAGCAGCCCACACAGGAAGATCTGCGGCGCGACCACCAGCGGCATGAACTGCACGGCCTGGAACTCGGTCCTGGCGAACGCGCTGGCCAGCAGGCCGAGGGCGACACCGAGCACCGCGTCGACCACCGCGATGAGCACCACCCAGCCGGGATTGCCCGCCGCGTCGAGCCCGAGCAGCCCGAACGACACCAGGCACGCCGTCACCGCCTGCGCCGCGGCGGCCGAGGAGAACGCGGTGCCGTAGCCGCCGAGCAGATCGAGCTTCGACAGCGGCGTGGTGAGCAGCCGCTCCAACGTGCCCGAGGTGCGTTCGCGCTGCATGGCGATCGCGGTGATCAGGAACATCACGATGAACGGCAGGATGCCGAGCATGCTGATGCCCACCCGGTCGAACAGCGTCGTGGCCTGGTTCGGCGCCTTCGGTGTGTCCTTGTAGATGAAGTACAGCAAGGTCATCAGCAGTGCGGGTACGACAAGGATCATCGCCACGGTGCGGTGATCGTTGCGCAGCTGACGAAGGATGCGCGTGGTCGTTGCCAGATACGGACGCATCGATAGCCGCCGGGCGGGGACGCGGTCGACGAGTGTGCTCATGCTGCCTTTCCCATCGTGATGAGGCTCAAGAAGGCCTGTTCGAGGTTTTGTTCGCCGGTTTCGTTTCGCAGTTCGTCCGGGCTGAGCTGTGCAAGGAGGTTGCCCTCGCGCATGAGCAGCAGCCGATCGCAGTGGTCGGCCTCGTCCATGACGTGACTGGACACCAGCAGCGTGGTGCCGGTGGCGGCGAGCTCACGGAACTGCTTCCACAGATCGACCCGCAGCACCGGATCGAGCCCGACGGTCGGTTCATCGAGGACGAGCAGCTCCGGCGAGGCCACCAGTGCGCAGGCCAGCGAGGCGCGGGTGAGCTGCCCACCGGACAATTCGTCGCCGCGCTGGTGCTGATAGTCGAGCAGACCGACGGCGCCGAGCGCTTCGTCGATATCGCCGCGATCGCCGCGGTAGAGCGCAGCGAAATAGGCGACGTTGTCGCGCACGCTGATATCGGGATAGATGCTGGGCGACTGGGTGACATAGCCGATGCGTCTGCGCAGCATCGCCGATCCCGCAGGCATCCCAAGGGCCCTGACCTCGCCCGACGCCACGATCTGCGTGCCGACGATGCTGCGCATCAACGTCGTCTTACCGCAACCGGATGGGCCGAGTAGCCCGGTGATCGACCCGCGGGGAATGGTCAGTGACACGCCGTGCAGGACTTCGCGTCCACCGCGGTGCACGGTGAGGCCGTCCACCTCCACGGCCGGTGATGACGGGGTGTGCGACATGGCCGCCTCAATTCATCGAGTGGTGAATTCACTGTCTGATGAATTTAGCGCCGCAGGTCAGAGGCGCGCAAGACCCTGTACGAAGACAATTGGTCAATGCCCGTGAACGGGTGGCGTGGCCGCCGCACCGCCGGGTTCCACGACCACGAACTGGCCCATCATTCCCGTGTCCTCATGCCAGAGCAGATGACAGTGATACATGTACGGCGTCTGCGGGTCGGCAGGCCCATCGAAGCGAAGGGCGAGCCGGACCGAACCGCCCGGCGGCAGGAAGACGGTGTCCTTGGGCCCCGATAGTGCCGGTGGGGGCGCCGACCCATCGCGTTCGAGCACCCGGAACTGCACATCATGGACGTGGAAGTTGTGCGGCATCCCGTCGATATTGCGGACCGTCCAGATCTCGGTGCTGCCACGCGTCACGGCGAAATCCACCCGGTCCATCGCCATCTGCTGACCGTTGATCGAACCGAAGCTCAGGTCGAACTCGCGCTCGGCCACGGCACCGGACCCATCGGGGATCTCGGGCCGGACAAGGGCGGCGGGCAAGGCGGGCGAAGGCCGCAGAGTGTCGGCCGGCCGGAACTGCATGATGTCGAAGGTGTCGTCGCCGCCGCTGAAACGTTGGGTCCAGAAATCCAGTCCGGCATCGAGCGGATAGCTGCGCAGCGTTGTCGGCGTGCCCGGCTCGAATCGCACGACGACCTCGGCGCGCTCACCCGGCGAGAGCTGAATCCGGTTCAGCTCTGCGGGCCGCTCCACCAGGCCGCCATCGGTGCCGATGAGGGCGAACGGGCGGCCGTCGGAGAAGCCGAAGGTGTAGCTGCGCGCGGTGGAGGCGTTGAGCAGCCGCAGCCGTACCAACTCGTCGCCCACCGTCCGGAAGGGGGCGAGTGCGCCGTTGACCACGGTCTCATCGCCGAGAAAGCCCACGTCACGGAACATAGCGTGGGCGCTGTCGAACTGGTCGCCGCGGAACTTGACGTCCTGCACGATGATCGGCAGATCGTCGACCCCGTAGGTTCGCGGCAACGTGAGCGCATCGGCGGCCGGATCATCGAGCAAGAACACTCCCGCCAACCCGCGCCGCACATGGGATTCGGTCTCGCCATGCGGATGCGGGTGGTACCAGAGGGTCGCCGCGGGCTGATCGATCGTCCACTGCGGTGCCCAGTCCGCGCCCGGCTCGACCATCTGATGCGGCCCACCATCCATCGCCGCAGGCAGATGCATCCCGTGCCAGTGCACCGTTGACGCCTCCGCCAGCGCATTGTGAACCTGGACCCGCACCCGCTCACCCCGCGATGCCCGCAGTGTGGGGCCGAGATAGGCGCCGTTGAATCCCCAGGTATCGGTGAACTGCCCCGGCCGGAATTCCGCGCGGCCCGCCCGCATCTCCAGGTCGAAGACCCGGGTTCCATCAGCCTCGACCCGCGAATCGGCCAACGGCGGAATTGGTAGCTCATCGGTGAATTCGACCGCCCCGACGGTGCTGACATCAGCGCGCTGATACACAACCACCACACCGATCAGCACGGCGAGCGCGGCCACCATCAGTGCCGACGCGGCAACAACTATCAGCCGGCGCACGGCGGCAGCTCTTGTCCTGCGAAACATATTCCGACGCTAGGGATTACCAGGGCTTTCACACATCGGGGACCGGCCCTGATCGGGCCCTGGTTCGACCCTGAAGCGATCACCTATGAACTGTGATCCAGTTCACATTGTGGAGTGTCACGTCCGAGCGAGCTCATTTGTCCCATGGTCGTCACCAGCCGAGGAAACCCCGGGTGACTCGACCGAGGAGCGAAAGCCATGACCACCATCGCGACCACCGAACACCGCGTCGTCATCGTCGGCGCCGGCTATACCGGCATGCTCACCGCCGTCCGGCTGGCCCACCGCACCCGCGGCCGCGGCGTCCGGGTCACCCTGATCAACCCGTCGGATCGCTTCACCGAACGGCTGCGCTCGCATCAGATCGCCGCCGGTCAGGAGCTGGCCGACTATCGAATCCCCGACCTGCTCGACGGCACCGGCATCGAATTCGTCCGGGGCCGAGCCACCGCCATCGACCCGCGGGCTCGCCGAGTCACCGTCGACAGCACGACCACGCTGCCCTACGACGAACTGATCTACGCGCTCGGCAGCCGAGCCGACACCCACCGCGTGCCCGGCGTCGTCGAGCATGCCTGGACGCTCGACGATCCGCGCCGTGCGCACGAGTTCTCCCAACGGCTGGCCACCATGGCCGCGTGCGGCGGCACCGTCGCGGTCTGCGGCGGCGGCCTGACCGGAATCGAGGCCGCTACCGAGATCGCGGAAAGCCACCCCGGTGTCCGCGTGACGTTGATCAGCAACGGCGAGCCCGGCGCAATGATGGGCGAGCGGGCACGCGCCTACCTCGACCGTGCGCTGGACCGGCTCGGCATCGCCCGTCGCATCGGCACCCCCGTGAGCAAGGTGCTGCCCGACGCCATCGAACTGGCCGACGGCGAACTCGTGCCCGCGGATCTCACCCTGTGGACCGCTGGTGTGCAGGTCGCACCACTGGCGACCGAGGCCGGCATTGCTACCGACGATCGCGGTCTGGTCCTGGTCGATCCGACCCTGCGTTCGCTGTCGCATCCGGAGATCCACGCCGTCGGCGACGCTGCCGCGGTCGAACAGGCGTGGGGGCGCATCCACGGCACCTGCCAGAGCGGCATGCCCACCGCCGCCTATGTGGCCGACACCCTCGCGCGCAGACTGCGCGGCAAGCAGGTGAAGCCCTTCCGGTTCGGCTATTTCCACCAGCCGGTCAGCCTCGGCCGCCGCGATGCCGTCATCCAGTTCACCCACGCCGACGACACACCGCGGCGCTGGTACCTGAAGGGCCGGGCCGCGGTCTGGTACAAGGACGCCGTCAGCAGCAGCCCGGTGCCGATCTTCCGGATGAGCAGGCAGATGACCATCTCGGTGTCACTGTCAAAGGGCGGCCGCGCGACCCGCGTCCACGCATGAGGTTCCATGATCGGTGACCGGAATGCCGTGATCCGGTCACCGATCCCGGCTCCGCTGGGAAGGATGACACCATGGCCCGCGACCACCTCGAGCCCGCGTCCGAACAGCAAACACCCACGACTCGGGCCGACCCGTTCGCCGAACATCGACGACTGCTGTTCAGCACCGCGTACCAGATGCTCGGCAGCGTCACCGATGCCGAAGACGTCCTGCAGGACACCTGGCTGAAATGGCATTCGATCGACCAGCACACCGTCACACACCCGAAGGCGTACCTGGTCCGCATCGTCACCAATCTGGCCTTGAACCGGCTCACCTCCGCGCGTGCCACCCGCGAGACATACATCGGTCCGTGGCTGCCCGAACCCCTGCTGACCGCGCCCGCCGCCGCGGAGGAGACCGAATTGGCCGACACAGTCTCGACCGCCATGCTCGTCGTCCTCGAAACACTGGGCCCGGTCGAACGCGCCGTCTTCGTGCTGCGCGAAGTCTTCGGCTACACCCACGCCGAGATCGGCGAGTTCCTCGACCGCCCCGAGGCGAGCGTGCGCCAGATCGCGTATCGCGCCCGCTCCCACGTTCAGTCCAGACGTCCCCGCTTCGACACCGATAGGGCCGCGCGCGAAGCCGTGACCGACCGATTTCTCGCCGCTTGCCGAGGCGGAGACCTGAACGCGTTGATGGAATTGCTCGCCCCCGACGTCACGTTGTGGAACGACGGCGGTGGCAAGATCACCGCGGCACGTCGCCCACTGCACGGCCCCGACCACGTCGCCCGGTGGCTGCTCGGAGTCTTGGCCAAACCCATCCTCACCGGCATCGAACTCGATGCGACCACCATCAACGGCGAACTCGGCCTCGTCGGTGTGCTCGGCGATCTCCTCGTCGGCGCCATCACCTTCGACCTGGTCGACGGCCGGATCCAGAACGTGCGCTTCCAAGTCAATCCCGACAAGCTCGCCGGACTGGCGAGCCTGGTGAATCGGCAGGACCCGGCCGGGCATGAGTGATCGGTCCGGGACCGTCGCCACGTCGCCTGCGGAATCGACCGACCGGCACCGCCGGGCATGGCCCGCCCGGGTGTGCCGGGCGTCGCCGCTCCACCATGAGTTGGTCGACCCCGCTCTGGCAGAGTTCGGATGCGGCCGCTGCGCCGGTCGTGTCCGGCTGGGAGAATCCCTGGCGTGAGTGCCGAGGAACTTGCCGTGGAACCGCTGGCGGCTGCGCACCGATTGCTCGGCGCGACGCTGTGGTCGGGCCCGGTCGGGGTGCGCATCGTCGAGGTGGAGGCGTACGGGGGAGACCCGGAGGGGCCGTGGCACGACCCGGCGGCGCACTCCGGCCGCGGCAGAACCCCGCGCAACGCCGTCATGTTCGGACCGCCCGGGGTGCTGTACGTCTACTTCAGCTACGGCATGCACACCTGCGTCAATGTCACCAGCGGACCCGACGGCGTCGCCAGTGCGGTCCTGATCCGGTCGGGTGAGGTCGTCGCGGGTGCGGAGGTGGCCCGCGGCCGCCGCGTCGCCGCGCGTAGCGATACCGCGCTCGCCCGTGGGCCGGGAAATCTCGGCAGTGCGCTCGGAATCACCTTGGACGACTACGGGACCCGGTTGTTCGACGCCGCGTCGCCGATCCGCCTCGAACTCGGTCCGGCACTGGACCCTTCGGCGATCGCCGAAGGGCCACGGGTGGGTGTGAGCCTTGCCGCCGACCGCCCATGGCGGCTGTGGTTGCCGGATTCACCTGCGGTTTCGGCCTATCGGCGCAGTCCGCGGGCGGCCGAGGCCGGCTAGCTCGGAGGAAGTTTCTCGGCGGGTGCGATGAATTTCCCGAGGCGGCTCCGTCTTGTCTGGTGAACGCGCTACCAACCCGGCGCGCACGACCCGAAGGAATCGACATGACCGTCAACACCGCCACCGCCACCACCGTCGCCTACCGTCCGGGCTCCATCCGCAACCGCGTCCTGTGGACCTTGCAGATCGTGCTCGGCCTGTTCTTCATCATCGCCTCCGGCGGGCCGAAACTGGTGATGCCGCAAGCGCTGATGGACAACGCCCCGGAGAACCTCACCATCCCGATCGGGCTGCTGATCTTCATCGGGCTCGTCGAGGTCGCGGGCGGTGTCGGGCTGATGGTGCCGAAGGTGAGCGCCCTTGCCGCCGCAGGCCTGACCGTTCTCACCGTGCTGGCCGCCGCCACCCAGGCGTTCATCGCCAATGCGCCCGAAATGGCGATCTTCCCGCTGGTGCTGGCCGCGATCTTCGCCTGGATCGCTTACGAGCGCCGCTCCACCATCGCCGACCTGCGCAGCGCACTCTCGCGATGACCCAGCCCTGAGCACGACCGGCGATCGGTACCCACCGATCGCCGCGTCGTGCGTTTCGCGATCGATCACTTGTCGGGTTGGCGGTGATCGGTCCGACGGTCATCTGGTCGGCGAAGCCCCGGGCGCCGCACCAGGTGGCCGTCGCCGTCCCTGGGCAGATCACCGGTCCCCACGGTTCCGGCCCGTCCCGCAATTCGTGCCGGGACCTGGGCATCGGTGCAGTACCGGCGTACGGAAAGATGGCATGGCGTGAGCGGCCACATCATCGACGAACTGACCTGGCGCGGTTTGATCGCGCAGTCCACCGACCTCGACGCCCTGCGCGCCGCGCTGGCCGAGGGCCCGCAGAGCCTCTATGCGGGGTTCGACCCCACCGCGGCGAGCCTGCACGCCGGTCACCTCGTGCCGCTGCTGGCTTTGAAGCGGTTCCAGCGCGCGGGGCATCGCCCGATCGTGCTGGCCGGCGGTGCCACGGGACTCATCGGTGACCCGCGCGACGTCGGCGAACGCACTATGAACTCTGCCGACACCGTTGCCGACTGGGCCGATCGGATCCGCTCGCAGCTCGAGCGCTTCGTCGACATCGACGATTCTCCGACCGGCGCGATGATCGTGAACAACATGGACTGGACCGGTCAGCTCTCGGCTGTGGACTTCCTGCGCGATGTCGGCAAACACTTCTCGGTCAACGTCATGCTCGCTCGCGACACCGTCAAACGGCGGCTCGACGGCGACGGCATCTCCTACACCGAGTTCAGCTACATGCTGCTGCAGGCCAACGACTACCTGCAGTTGCGCCGCAACCACGGATGTGTGCTCCAGGTCGGCGGCTCCGATCAGTGGGGCAACATCATCGCGGGCGTCGAGCTGAACCGTCGCGTCGACGGCGCTCACGTGCACGCCATGACTGTTCCACTGGTGACCTCGGCCGACGGCAAGAAGTTCGGCAAGTCAACCGGAGGCGGCAGTCTCTGGCTCGACCCCGAGATGACCAGCCCCTACGCCTGGTACCAGTACTTCGTGAACACCGCCGATGCCGACGTCGTCCGCTACCTGCGCTGGTTCACCTTCCTCGATCAGGCCGAACTCGCCGAGCTGGAGCAGGCCACCGCCGAACGCCCGCACGCCAGGGAGGCCCAGCGCAGGCTCGCTGCGGAGATGACCGATCTGGTGCACGGTGCCGAGCACACCCGCGCCGTCCAGCTCGCCAGCCAAGCCCTCTTCGGTCGCGCCGATCTGCGTGACCTCGACGAGTCGACCCTCGGCTCGGCACTGCGCGAGGCCGCGGTGGACGGGACCGTGGCCCAGATCGGACCCGGCCAGCCCGACACGATTGTTGATCTGCTGGTCGCTACCGGGCTGTGCGAGAGCCGCGGTGCGGCCCGCCGCGCCGTCAACGAGGGTGGTGCGTCGGTGAACAACGAGCGCGTCACCGATATCGAATGGGCCCCGCAATCGGGGGACTACCTGCACGAACGATGGCTGGTGCTGCGACGCGGCAAGCGCAACTTCGCCGGTGTCCTGCGAGCCGACGGAAAATGATCTTGGTGGCCTGAGTCACATCCGTGTGATTCAGGCCGTTTCCAAGGCCAATGACAAGCCCCTGACCTGCGCGAACATGATGCTGACGTGGCGATTTGACGTGATGTTCTCCGCCGCGTAACTTATTCAACGTCAGAGCGACACGGACACCGACCCGGAGCCCACAGGGCCTGGGAAACGAGGTAGTACGGGGAGCGCCTGATAGGCCGGTCCACCCAGGGTTTGACTCTGAGTCACTGACCGGCTAGGCTAGAAAAGTTGCCTCACAGAAGCCCCAGCAAGATTCTGGAGTGGATGTTTGTGCGCCTGTTCTTTGAGAACTCAATAGTGTGTCGATGAATGTCAGTGCCAAATAATATATTT
Organism: Nocardia cyriacigeorgica; assembly: GCF_010868145.1. Classification (GTDB taxonomy): domain Bacteria; phylum Actinomycetota; class Actinomycetes; order Mycobacteriales; family Mycobacteriaceae; genus Nocardia; species Nocardia cyriacigeorgica_D. Next base: position 65 of record NZ_JAAGUY010000018.1, on the reverse strand, counting down.
GGTTCCGGCCTCTCATACCCCCGTGTGTTGAGGTCGGACATTTAGTCAGCAAATCTTTTTGCTGG